>JBDWMA010000041.1:0-12877 GCA_039972875.1 Pseudoruegeria sp. | reverse complement strand
GCATTAACTGAATGCCGGAAAAATCGAAGCAAACCGTATTCTATATCTAGATGCTTGGAACTTTCGGATGTCAACATCTGGTACGCAATTGCGTGTCATCTCAGTCAATTTCGAACCCAATTAGGTTAATGCAACAGTCCCATTCGAGTTGATAACGGTCCTGAATACATTAGTGGAAAGCTGATGGAATGGGCTGAGAAACAGGGCGTCAGGCTGGAACACATCCAGCCCGGCAAGCCCCAACAGAATGTCCGCATCGAGCACTACAACCGCACCGTTCGCGGCGAATGGCTGACCAGTATATCTTTGAAACCATCGAGGAGGCGCAGGACCAAGCAACTGAATGGCTCTGGACTTACAACAACGAGCGACCCAACATGGGCATCGGCGGAATAACCCCCGCCATGAAACTGAAAACAGCCGCCTGAATTCTACGGCTGAACCCCATTAAAAATGGGGGGATTACCGATTGACCTGAGCCCCATAACCTCCTCCAGATTTGTGTAGAATCCATCCAACAAAAGGACGGACAAATAAAGGCGCGACTCACGGATGAACAGTTCATAGCGATGCTCAAAGAGCAGGAAGGCTCCAAATTGTGGGTCAGATGCAATGCTTACATAACATCTACAAGGTAAGGGGCTATTCTGTTATTTGTAGACGCTCTAAAAATTAACGCCACAATATATCGAATAGACTGGGAGACTGAACTTACATGCACCGAGATGGGCAACTTGGAATGAGTTTATTAGAGGTTTTAATTAGCTTGCTGCTAGTGAGTTTCATTGCTGTTTCCCTTGGATACTGTCTGAATATTACGGTTCAATCCTTGGAGCGAACTGGCAAAGGACTCCAATTTGATGACATTATAATTGGAAGAGAAAGCTTGCATAAGGCAATTGGAACTTATCCTAAAATGGAGTTGTTTGGAAGTTCCGCGGCATTTTTTGAGGGCAGTGAGAATTCTTTCTCTTGGGTAGGGTTTCATCAAGGTAACAATGCCGCGAAAGGTGCTCCTATTGTATTCAAATTAGGAATATTGGAACAAAATGGACCTATAATGCTCTCTAGCCACTACCTAATGGACGAAACAGAGTTCTTTTCAAGTGAAGTGCTGTCTCGAAAAGAAGCGGCTATTAGAGTTCAATATCTAGGAAATCCAAACGATATTACATCTGACAAGTGGTCGTCAACCTGGCCTAAATCTTATGTTTCTCCAAAATTGGTTAGAATCTCATATTCCGATTCAAGTGGATTCTTTTATCCCGATTTAATGCTTCGTCCAGGGCAGTATTATGATCAACGATATATATCTGCATCGGAGCTTTGACCTCCTAAACGCCCGTCTCCTCCCAGAGTCAACAGATCAAATTTTTTAACATTCCCAGGGAAACGATAAATATATTCCCTACCCCACGGGTCAATAATGTTCTCTGGATCCAAATATGGACCTCTCCAATTTTGAATTGTTGGGGGCATTTTTATAAGCGCACCGAGACTTTCAGATTCTGTTGGATACCGGCCAACATCGATATAAAATAGTTGTATGCCAGCCTTAGCGTTTTCCATTTGAGCAATGGCAGCTTGACTTTTTGCTCTATCGAAATTCGCCATCAAGCGTGGGGTTGCGAAAGTTGCTAAAAGTGCAGTAATTGCTAACACGACCATTACTTCTAACAATGTAACTCCCGCGTCATTGATACGTTGTCTACCATTAGATAGTGAGGGGTCCATAAAGCCAAACAATATAAGTTCCAATACAAAGATAAGGTCCGAAAGCAACCTTTGATTTAGGGTATAGCTTTTGAGCTAATTTTGTAAACAGGGCCATCATGCAAGCCAAAAATGAAGCAATAAAAAGTGCACTTGGGATCCCCATCGGTCCTATCCAGATTGTACAAGCACCAATTAATTTTGCATCACCAATTCCAAATGCTTCCTGCTGCAGTCTTCTGAACAAATATGCTCCTAACCAAAAAAATAGGAGAAAGCTAATGAAACCAGATAGCATGTGACTAAACAACATGGATACATCCATGCCAAAAACAGTTATAATTCCGGTTAGGGCCAAAGTGCCTGACAAAATATTTGGAATTTTATAGTAAAGTAAGTCTAGTGTGGATATTTTTACAAAAATACAACCGAAAAGTACTGTAACAACAAGCAGTTCTGTAGATAAATCAGATGCGGCAGGTAGCAAAAGTGCCAAAAATAAAATCGAAAAACAAAGAGTAATTCGTAAGGTTAACTCAGATGATGGCTTCATTTTGGTGTCTGTTTTAGGATTTCTACTTTTGATTACAACAATTTCAGTTGTGGCCTTGGATCGTTCTATCAATTCAGCTCGCCTCATCAAAAAAATACAGGCACAGATTGAGGAAGATTCGCGAAAGCAGATAGCTAAGTATGAATTAAAAAGCAAATTATTCTTTACTGATCAAGCAGATGATTCTTCTCACAACATCCCCACAGACGGCAGTCTAATCGATTTACACTTAGGAGGGAAATCTTACAGTTTACGTCTGTATGATATAGATGCGATTCCAAATCTAAAAGCCCCAAATTCCTCTTTTCAGAGTGCGTTTTATGATCTTGAACAAATTAATACGGAAGCGCGAGTAACATTTCAAAACAAGTTGAAAATTTCGCACTACTGGAGTGTTGAACAAATTTGTATGTACTTTGAAAAACTAATTGACTGTTGGGTTGAACACCCGTTTACCACTTTCGCACATCGAAACAAAGTGAATATTAGAAACGTCCCCAGACAGTATAGAGACAATGCAAATAAACTACCTCGACTTATGAAACACAATGCTCCAATAATTACTTATTTGATAGATGGATTGTAAAAGAAGTTCTGTCGCACAGCTTGCTCGCTGTTTCCTAATCGCCAGTATCTTGCGATACGCTTGCCCAAAGGACTACGGGTAGTAATTCCATTATGACGATTGATTTCAATGGGAATGAGCTGCCCCCCGAGGCTCCCTCATTCATAATGAGAGTTTGCGGGTTTGGATTTCATATTCTTCATCGTCAGTTTGGGCAAGCGCGGCGGGCATCGTCCAGGCTGTCGAACCATTCTTCGTTCAACAGTTCGTCTCGCAAGCTACCATTAAATGATTCAATGATGGCATTCTGCTGCGGCTTTCCCGGATCGATGTAGTGCCACTCGACATCGTTCTCATTCACCCATTTCAGGATCCCACGACTGGTGAACTCGGTCCCATTATCGCTGACAATGCTGACGGGCTTACCGTAGATCCGAACAAGGGCATCCAACTCACGGGCGACGCGCGCGCCAGAGATGCTTGTGTCGGCCATGAGGCACAGGTTTTCACGGCGGCAATCATCATTCACTGCCAAAATACGGAACTTGCGCGACGCCCCAAACGTGTCAGCCAGGAAGTCCAAGGACCAACGTTCGCCCGGCCGCAGCGCAACAGGCATTGGCGTGCGCGATCCACGCGCACGCTTCCTACCCTTTCGTCGCCTGACACCCAGCCTCTCTGCCGTGTAGAGGCGGTACAGCTTCTTGTGGTTCATGATCATGCCTTTGCGTTCCAGCATCACACCGATCCGTCGATAACCAAACCGGCGGCGTTTGTGCGCGACAGCCTTCATCTCAGCACGTATTTCTGGATTGTCAGGTGGACGATCACGTCTGACGGTTTTAGGGTCAACACCAACAAGACGGCTGGCCCGGCGCTGCGAGATATGATGATCCCGCATTGCACGAAGCGCTGCCGCTCGCCGCTCGTTTGATGTTGTTAGTTCTTTCCCAGCAAATCCTTCAGGACGACGTTATCCAGCATTGTGTCGGCCAACAGGCGTTTCAATTTGGCATTCTCGTCCGTGACCGCACGCAACCTAGCCGCATCCGACACCTCCATGCCGCCGTATTGGGATTTGAACTTGTAGAACATCCCCTGACTGAGGCCATGCTTACGACACACATCCGCAGTCGCCATCCCAGCTTCTTGCTCTTTGATCATCCCCCCTCTCGGGACATTGCTGCGCAATACCTTGCCGGGCAGTGAATAATCTGGGCTTCGCTAAACCGGCTCTTTCGCATTCGTTTGCTCCTTCGAAAGGTTGAGCAAACTCTACATCAAACTGAGGGAAATTTGGGGGGCAGGTCACCAGGCGTTCAAGGCGAGTTTACCTTCGTCCAAAACCTGTTCGGGATCGCGGCGTAGGTGATTACCAGATACAGACCTCATCAGCATTCACCAGTTAACGCAACAGTCCCCACGAGAATATGCTAACCGTTCAACGGAAGACCAAAACCTGAGCAGAGCTAACTCATAAACGAGGACTCTCAGGGGAGCAGGTCAGAGACAACAGCTCGATGAGCCAGCCAAACAATTTGGCAATGCCCCCGACAAATCCCGTCAGGGGCAAGGTTGCACATGGGTCAATTCTCAGTGACAATTCTGATCTTTACCGGGTCAGTTTGAAGTGACATTCAACACATGCTTGACTTCAAGGTGTTTCATTTATTCGCCGAGACACTGGCTGGAATCGAAACTGCACATATGATCCGCAAAAGGCCAGCTAACCCAACTGGCATCCCAGCAGTTCGCGGCTCTCGCAGCTTAATTGTGTCCAGTGCCTAAACGCATTTATACAGTCCCCTTTGCGTCATAAGCTGAATTAACGCAACCGGCCCAGTTAATGCATGTTTAATCAGGAGGTATGAACAATGCTAAGTCTGGATCGTAGTACCGAGCATTGAGATATTGTAATCCAGCGCTGGAATCGAATCGCTCACCAATAAATCCTTTAGTTTCAGACGTCTCTGGCCCCCCATTTTGCTCATAAGGACCGATCATAGTCCCAAAAGATAAATACAATCTGTCCTCGATTTCCAAACCCGCAGAATTTGTAATTAGGCGAATTGAACCAAGATGGTCACCGTGCAAATATTCAACTGTTGCAACCGAAGGATCGTTGGATGTAGCTGAATAAGTTACCCTAACTCCTGGTGCCGGATAAGTCAGGATTTTCTCCAAAGACACGCTCGCTAGATCAGCCTTACCATAGTTGCGAATTTCCACTGATCCAATATACGCGGTAATGGTTTCATTGGGTAATCCCAAGTTCTCAATTTTTGCCAATCGAGCCCCATCGATCCCATAAACGTATCCTGTAACAATTCCCAATCCATTTTCAACTTCTAATGGAAGGTTCTCGGCGTCATAAGAAATTCTTTGCCCATTTAAGCCTTGCAACATATTGCCATTAGAATCGTAGGTTAGTTCAACATTTATCCCCCCAATATTGACAGAATTTGGGGCATGACTTGGACCGTTGTTGGTATATATATAGCTACCCGGTGTTCCCATATGGCTGTTGGATCGCATCCGGCCAGCTTTATCGTAGGTAAATACCTGAGTATCGTCCTCGGCCCAAACTGTGCCAGCCTCAATTTGGTCGAGATAGATTGGATCCAAATGAGTTGAACTTAGCAATCTTCCTGCGTAGTCATAGGTGTAACCCATGTATCCGCGCCAGCGTGATGTATTTATTTGGGAAATACGTCCAGTTGCAGTTCGTGTGTAATTAGTATCTTCAAGCCATGTCCCATTATTTATATGAATTCTTTTGAGCCATCCCATCTTTGCATCATACGTCCGCTCGTCCGAAACACCATTATCGTACTCAATTCTTATGGGGTTTCCCCAGTCGTCATAGATTACTGAATTTACCCAATCGGTACAATAGGATAGGCGGCTAGCGGCATCAAAAGTACAGGGTTCTCCCCATGTTGCTGTTGTGCTGCTGGGTGTGATGGGAAGTGCTTTGCGATTTATAGTACCATCGTAAGAAAAGTTTGAGATTTCCCAATAAGAACGGGTCGGAGTTGATCCTGGTAAAGCCGCGGAATCTATGACGGTGTATGTACGGCGAAGTAAACCATTATCGGGGTCATAATAGAACTGTTGTTCATGGATCCTTTGTCCATCATGTCTCAATATCGCTGTCGTTAGTTTCCCTATATTTGTCCAGTATGAGGAACGTTCATCATACGA
Source organism: Pseudoruegeria sp. (assembly GCA_039972875.1). Classification (GTDB taxonomy): domain Bacteria; phylum Pseudomonadota; class Alphaproteobacteria; order Rhodobacterales; family Rhodobacteraceae; genus Pseudoruegeria. The sequence continues at coordinate 6,842 of JBDWMA010000041.1, read as the reverse complement.
ATAATCGATTGTTTTTACAGGGAGGCTACTGTTGTTAGGAGTCACTGTTTTTTTGATAATTCTCCCAAGAACATCATAGTTTAAGTCTACTATATTGCCTGACGGATCAACCGATTGTGTCATTAGATTTCGATTGTTATATGTATAGAAATTAGTTCCTAATCCTGGATCCTGAGAGGTAATTCGGTTCCCGAATACGTCATAGGAATAGTTGAATGCTTGGCCTCTTGGATCTTTCACAAGGGTCAATCGACCTAATGCGTCATAAAATAGTTGAGTAATATTCCACTGTCCTGCCGACAGATCTACGTCTGATCCCTCGATATCTTGCATATCCGTTCTAACGATATTTCCAAATGCGTCAGAAAACTGCCTTGACGTATTACATACTGTTTCCGAATTTGAATCAAAGCAGTGTGCGTCACTTGTCTTTATGACGGGCACCCTCGTTAAGGTCGGCGACCAGCGGTTCATATTTAATGCAATATATGATGTCTCTGATCTATCTCCATTCGCCATCGTTGTATGTCGAATGCGATTAAGTGCATCATAATCAAACGTCGTTCCATCGTAATTATCAGGACCGCCACCGGTACCAACAATCCACGCCCAAGGCATTGGATTCGACACCCAACTAATGTTCCCACGTAGATCAAATTCGTGAAGCAACATTGAGGCATCTTCAATTGCTTCAGTGGTTCCAGAATCTGATGTTTTATACACCTCACCGAAACCATTAAAATATTGACGCCTAACACGTTCGTCTGTTGATGCCGTAAATCCCGCTCCAGGTGATCGCACGACTTTATACTGAGATTCAGGGAGCCCATAGTCATAATATTCACTCGTTTCCTCCCGCCCCGTTGGATAGATTATCTTATTTGAGCGACAAAACGGGTCCCATTGAAAATTTGTAATTTTTCCATTTTCATCAGTCTGGTTTTTTGGTTTCTGACAGGAATTATCCCAGGTTGTTTGACTCGTATGTCCGATGGGGTTTTCGGTTTTGGTTCTAAAAAGATGGTAATCCGTGTCATAGGTGTAGGTGAAAGTGTTACCGGAAACGTCGGCTTCACTGAGGACATTTCCCCAATTGTCATATGTGTACTTTGATATAGTTCGCCTATCCCCACTCGATGCAGGATCACCTTTCCACACCCGAACATTGGTTATATTGCCCTTCAGTGGAGCTAGGTTGCTACTGGTTTGGTCATCGTATTGAAACTCCTCAAACTGAACAGCCTTATTCCAGTCTGCATTTGCATGAGTTCCGATTGAGATCATCTTCTGCCGCACTTTATCGACAATATATCGGTCTAGGTTGGGTACATACCAAAACTTAGTTACACGATTATCTTCCAGACTTGGCGTATCTAGGTCTAAACCGTCAGATGTAAAACCCAGTTCTTTTACGAGAGTTTTCTCACCGTATATATTATAATTGTTTTCGGTTGTCGTTTCGATGTAATTGGGTCCGAAACGCGTAGAGTTAGTGGTTTTTTTAAGTAATGCACTATAAGGTCCTTGCCCACCGTCCTTATAATTCCATTCATTTTGAATTTGAGCTTCGAGTGTAGTACCGGAATAGGTTGCTTCAGAAATTAACGATCCAGATTTAGCGTAGTTGTCCGTGTTATACTGTCGCTCTAACACAACTGGTGTTTGGTTTGTCGTGGATGGAAGCGTCACCCGAACCGTCGCATAGCCCAATGATTTTCGCAGCAAATGGTCATAATTGCCATTTGAATAAGAATATTCAGTTGTTCGCGTCTGTCCCATACCATTGTCAACAGATAGAGTTTTCACAAGACGTTGAACTCCTGGTATTAAATCGAGTTCTCCATTTTCCAGCTCCAAAGTAGACGTCGTATATTTGACGTCAGTAATGCCTCCGACCTGATTAATAATTCTCGTTAAGACGTTTGCTTCAGGACGCGGATTATCCACATCAGGATCACCCCATCCTATGGTCGGACCGTGAAGGCCGTCATTATGATGACCATAAATTCCATATGCTAGATCCATGAACCCGTCATTATCTAAATCTGCAACATATGTCGGATATTCATATTCTGTCGGTTGCGCTTCGAATCCTCTACCATTAGATAGAAAAATTTTCCCCAGATGACCGAAGACATGAATCAGTTTATCACCTTCGTTAGTACTGTAGTGGCCGTCATAATCATCATTACGCGCAATATAGTAGGAGTGGTTTCCGTACCCGGCCAAAACTAAGTCCTGCAACCCATCGCCATTCATATCGGCGGCGATAAAGGCCGTACTCATGCCATCTGAGTTAGGACCATAACTGGGCGCGTCTTCAGAATCGATCCAAACCTCAGGTTCAAGAAATTCACTGCCATTTGACAGCGCTACTTGGACCTGTTTATCTCCACCAGACCTACTAAAGTAAATAATTGCGTCTGAATTACCATCCCCATTTACATCGCCATAAACGACTTGGTTCTCTTTTCCAGGATATCCAGACTGACGGATATCTTCGGGTTCATCGGAGAAGGGAAACCCTTTATAGCTCCCCCCTATATTTGCGTATGATGTGCCGCTATCCAATATTTCGGTGACACCGTCCCCGTTGATATCGACCCAATCCCCATTATAGAGTTCTCCGATACAAGTTTCTGGTAACTCTCCGATCAGATCAAGCTCGTTTAGTGCGGTATTCTCCGCAAGGTCATAGATTCTTAAGGTTGTGCTAGTTATATATTGGAGTTGGATCGCTTCTGGCTGTGGGTCCCGGTCCATCTGTGCGACGTCGGGATTTGATCCAAAACAATTATTATCATCGCTACTCATTAAGGCTCCACCGACCCAATAAGTGGAGGGCACAAATTCGCGGATCTGCGAATCCTTAATTTTATTATGTGTTGGATTGGGACTGCCATCACGTGGATAAGACGTAAATGTGTGGAAGTTGTTCAAGCTATATTTAAGCTCAGGCCGTTCTTCAAAAGTTCTATCAGAATTGATAGAATACACATTGTTGGTTGAATTGCCATATTCAACCCGGCCGTCATGATCTACATCTCGAAATGCGGAAAAATGTTTACCCGAAGAGGAGGACGGTGGGGAAATATGCAAAGTATCCTCTGCGTATTCAAAGACATACGGAGGCAACGAAGAGCCGCCAGTGATACCTCCATTCGAATTAATGGTATAATCACTTCCATAGCGGGTTACTTTTTCTAATAGATTTCTGTACCCTAATTCACTGTCTTTGTAGCTCAGTTGATAGGCACTATTCTTTTCGTTGCTCGCCCCATATCGAACTTCTACAGCTTTAAGACGATGATGCTGCCGACCAAAAAAGTTCGGGAAATTATCGTTCCTTTCCCCTGCCTTTGCCTTTGCTCCAATTGCAAATGTGCTTAAAGGATTGTTGAACTCTTGGTAGTGAAAGAACACTCGATACCCACTCGTATCTGTGGCGTTGGCTTGCGCATACCGTATCTCAGATGGCCGATGTGCCAATCCATTTTGCTCTTCTTCAAATGCATAGTTAAAGAATACTCGATTGCCTGTTGGGTTTGCGCTGTTTCCATTCCCAATTTGCGCATCCCGTATTTCCGTTAAGAGCCATTTTCTGTTGTAAAATGGGTTGAAGGCACCATCAGCTTTCGAGATATTCGGCGCAGCAAGTTTGCCAAGAGACTCGTAAATATATTGCGTCCCATCTTTGAGTGTTACCGTAAACTTGATTCCATTGTATCCCCAACCATCGCCTTTGATTGTATCCGATTCCGCTAAAATACGTTGATACCCGTCTTTTAGAGTGACAAAATTTCCTCCACTGAGACAACTTGCACTGGTATTTTCAGATTTATAGAATTCAGGATAGTCTGCGGTCCAAGGATTGGTCGCTTCAGCATCATTGCAAGCGAGTAGTTCCATTCCATCCAACTTAAATACGTCAGCATCATCTTCGTACCACGGCACCCCTCCAAATTCGGAGACACGCTCGATCGATGACAACCCTGAAAGTTTCCAGCCAGTTGCAACAATATTTTGGTCTTTTAACAGACCGAGCGAGGCGGATGAGTAAGAGAGTCCAATATTTGGCTCAAGCCCCCTAAAAGAAGGCACAGTAAACCCGATTTTGTACGTAAAAGCGCCAGTATTTCCAATATTATGTGGTTGAAATATTTCAGATGGTAAATGAAGGCCATTGCCATCATCTTCGATGCCGACAGAACTAGTAATACTGGCCGGTGCGTTTAAGGATAGGGAATTCAACACTTCCTCATCCTGAACAACTTCAACCACCTCTTTAGAACTCGTGTTGTCAATATCAGGGGTTTCTAACTCGGTAACATCAGAGGTCTCGGAGGGTTGGTCGTGCTTAATATTGTCAACTTCTTGAGCTTGTACAAATAAAGCTTGGCAGCCAATAAAAACAGTAATCGCAATGCCGGGAACTAAAGGAAATTTCAATATTTCTACTCTGCTTATGCAATATCAAAGGGTAAGAACCCAGGTTTAGAATTCAATCAAAACCTGAAAAATTCAGAATTATTCAAGTATAACGAGTAATGAAGAACAAAATACTACCTCCTATGTCAATAATTTTTTTCAGAGATTCACGCGTTAATTGAGGCCGCTGGAAGGCACTGCCATGTGTGGAACATCAGCTTGTCATTGACCGAGGTGGTGTCGATAGTTTCGTGCAGGGATTGGAAACCGATACCGCGATCCTGCAAATCCTGCACGAAGGTCAGCAAGTGCGGAAGCGACCGCCCTACCCTATCGAGCCGCCAGACCGTCAGCACATCGCCTTCGTTCAGCGACTTCACCAGCTTGTCGAGCTTTGGACGCTTCTTGGCTGCGCCTGATACCTTATCGACGGTGATCTGTTCGCAGCCCGCCGCCTTCAGGGCGTCACGTTGCAGGCTGGTATCCTGATCCGAAGTTGAGACACGCGCATAACCGAATTTCATGCAAGCATTTTGCAACAGGGTTTTGCGACAGCCAACCCCTTGAAATCATTCATCCACAGAAAGCGTTGCAAAACCGTTCACTTTTAAGACGAAGATGGTGTTGACTTGCTTGATGTTACTTTTAGATACACTTCAGAAATTTGTGCTGTATCAATGTCGTAATCATGCTGGATGAGGTCGAACTTTCCGTGCGGGTACCCAATTAAGTTGTTCATAGAGCCTTGGATTGTCATCTGTGTGATCTCATCATCAGAGTTTAGTGCTGGCCATGCTTCGACAATCGCTTTTGCTTCTTCGTGAGATACTCCCATTAGAATTGAAAATTCCATTTCTGGAATTATTCTCTTGTCGAGAGAAGCCTCAATGCACTTTTTGACAACGTCTAAATCGTACGCGGAAAGTTTCGATAGATCAGCCAACACTATTTGAGCCCGTCAAAATATGCGCGACCATTTGTTGGCCTAAAGGCGGTTCCCAAATCGACAGAATTGGGGTCTCGGATTACTACAGTACCTGTTCGATTATCCCAATAAGCAGTGCGATTCCTGTTTAAAGTTCGGGTTGCCGATGGGTTTGTCATCACGTATTTGATGTGACTTTGAAACTGTGCTCTGGTTCTGATTCCCAAGCCACCAAATTCGGCTTGTTGGAGTACGTGCTTTTCAAAAGCGTGACCATTGGCGATAGAAGGAGCGGTGCTCTGTGCTGTCAATTCCCGCCGTAGTGCTGCGCTACTTACCATGCTTGAAGCGGGTCTTTGTGTTATAGAACCAGCGGCGGGAAGTCCGCCTTGCACGGTGCCAGTTGTTGCCACGTTCATGGCTTGGTTTAAAGATAAGTCACCATTTAAATAACCACCCACTGAAGCTGGGATTGAGCCTTCAGGGTGTTGAGCAAAGGCTTCAATCTCTGCATGAGTACGGGCTATTCCAGCAGTGTTGGGATAGCTCTGCATAGTGTGGGCATCGTGGTATACGGTGCCAGTTTCGCGCCCAATGTAGACGTGTTCTTGGTATATAGTTCGTGTCCCGCCCCCATAACTATAAGTGGGATCGGCGGGTTCTTGGGAACCAGTGTAGTAGCTATTTGCAACTCCGTATCCATAATCAGGCGCGTTACCGCCCGGATCGGCCAGATTGATTGGGTCATTAAATGAATAAGAGTAACGGTTAGTGCCAACACCCGGTTCTGTCGGGTCCCACCAATCAGCTTGAATGAACATTGCGGATGCTTGCGAAGCGAAAACCGCAATGACTGTGGTCAGAATAAATTGCTGCAAAATACGGAGCATAGGTTCTCTCCTAACGGGTAATTTTGAGTTGAAACTAGCCTATCTTTGTACAGGACGCCAACCCAAAGATTCTGCCTTGTCAAACATGCCCTGATTGACCCGCTGAAGGTAAGCCAGATAGGGACGCTGATCTTCCGGTACGTCTTGTGCTGTTGGATACCTCTCGTGAAACTCCGTGCGCAGCAGATGGTAAGAGGCCGTAGCTTTTTTCACCATGATATAGACGAACATCGGGTAATGCTCGATCAGGATATCTGCCACGGCCATGGCGTCGTGATAGCGTTCCTGAGCGATCAACTCTTCCACGATCACGGCGGCGATGACCGCCACGGATTGCTCCGCATCCAATGGCGTTAGAAACACGCGGTTAGCAATCGACGCACCGGTGATGGGCAGCAAGTCTCGATAGTGCTGATCCCGCGCCCGCCCTGCCCCGCTTGTGGCTTCCAGATTGTGTGTCACGCCATCATCATCGGTGAATTTCACAAAGACATGCAGCGGCGCCATGGCGGGCGTCACATCCAGCCCCAACCTTTGGCCGAGGATGATGAACAGGAACGGCATGGTGATGCAGTTCCCGCGCCGATCCTGAATGTAAT
>JBDWMA010000040.1:0-27081 GCA_039972875.1 Pseudoruegeria sp. | reverse complement strand
AGCAGCAGGTCACTGCCGTTTTGTCCTTCAAAGCGGTCATCGCCCGCACCGCCGTCAATGGTATCGTTGCCGGCATTGGCGAGAACAGTGTCAGCGCCATTTGCGCCGCTTTGAGTGTTGTCGACAAACAGGTCATCGCCTCCGCCCAAAAAGACGGAATCCCGACCGTTGCCCCCAACCACAGTGTCGTCACCATTGCCGCCGAGCAGCGTGTCAAAGCCGCTGCCGCCAAGGATCATGTCATCGCCGTTTCCACCAAGAACACTGTCTGCATCAAGACCGCCATCCAGATGGTCCGCGCCGTTTTGCCCTAAAAGGATGTCGGCGCCTTGGCTGCCGTTAATGCTATCGTTGCCTGCACCTGCAGTGATGATGTTGTCTGCAACATTGCCTGTCACCCTGTCATTGCCAGTGCCTAGAACTGCATTCTCGATCAAGGTGCCGCGCGCGATTCCAAGAATGCCATTGAACCCTGCCAAATCCGAAAGCTGCGCGTCACGCATGTCCAGCCGGGCCGCACTTGTTAGGAATCCGAACTCAAACGTGTCTTCGCCATCGCGATCATAGACCGTAAAGGCCATCAGATTGCCATCCAGATTGGCGGATGTTGCCCCTGTGGCCAACCAATCGAACACCTCGTCCAGATAATTGCCCAGATTAGACCCTTCGCCGTAGGTGGTGGCGCCTGCAGTAGCCGAATTGGCGTCTGGCGCGCCATAGAGATTCTGAACGGCAAGAATATCCGCCATCATCGCCCCGGCCGGATAAGCAAAGGCGGCATTAATATGGGTGTTCTCTGTCTGGCTGAAGTAGGACATGACAGACAGCTGCCAACTGTCATTTAAAAACGCGTTGTCGCGGCCATAGGATGCATTGCCGTTGTAATTGCCCTGATGACCCAATCCAATGGCGTGCCCAATTTCGTGCACATAGGTCAGGAAAGAATAGCTATCAAGCGTGGTGCCGTTGTCGTCCAGCCAACTTTCCGCGACGTTCAATTCCACCCCCGTGGTGCGATCACCGTCTAGGATACTGGTTGACCCAGTGTTTGGCGCATAAGCGAACGCACCGCCATCTTCGTCGTCCATAGTGATCATCTCACCGTTGGCAACTTCGACAAAGTCGAGATCGACCACCATTTCCCACGCTTCCATCGCCCACCGGGCAAGCTGCTGGCCAGCCGCGGTCAACCCATCAAGGTTCACGGTGATCTCGTTTGAAGTGCTGGTGTTAAATGTAAGTTCTGATCCGCCCCAAAATCCTTCGGTCAGTTGCAGCGCGAGGTCATCCAACGACCCCTCAACAGCCGGTTCCGGTGGGGCTGTTTCGGTCACGCTCAACCTGTAGGTTCCAGTTTCGAAAGAAAAGGCATCTGCCTCGATGTAAAAGGTTCCGCTAGAGCTTGCGGTGAATATCAGCTCGGAATCTAACGACTCATTGGCATCATCGTTTCGGGCCAATTCGCGACCCGATGCATCGTAAATCCGTACAAGAGGATCAGAAAGCGTCAGCCCGTCCAAGGAGATCGAATAGGTCTCTCCCTCGGTGAGAGAAATGCGCACCCAGTCTTCATCGCTGATCGAGCTAATGGTGCCGTTGAATGTATCGCCCACAGAGATGGTGTATGCTGTGTTCGTGGTCTCGGCAGCATCCGACCCTTCTGTGATCGCGCTGAACACCGGATCTCCATTTGGATGGCGGGCAGGATCAAACGTTTGGGTCATCATACATACCGTACACATAGCGGCAGTCCTTCTTACTGTTGCGGCGGGTCAAGACGCGTGGGGTGTTTTACTTTGGTAGTGCGGCAATCATTGCGCCTGTTCCTGCGACTAAGTCATCCATGGCCGCGCGATGTGCTGCGGGACCAGCCTGCAACAGAGTGAGATCAAAGTCCTGAGCGGGGCCGTTATATAATACGCTTTGCGGGCCAGTTTGCCACCACAACGCGATTGTTCCATTCCGAATGTCCAGACGCACCAACATGTCACCGACCTTTTTGGGGGCAGGGGCCGTCATAGGCACCCGGCGCAAGTTGCGACAAGGATTGCACCATATGCAGGCACAGGCTTTGCATCTGCGCACGCGGCACGTCCGGGGTTGAAACGGGGCAGGCGACGCGGATGATTTGACGTGCGGGGTTGCTTGCTTGCGCAGCGGAAATAGTCATCATCATCGCCCCCACACAGACGCAAATTGCAAAGTACGCTTTCATCATGGCACTACTTATAGTGGATAAGTTTGGCAAATATTAGACCAAAGCAATGTGGCTTACGAACTTAGCGGAAAGCCACCAGCCCGGCCAAGGTGGCGCTACAGGAGTTAGCTTGCCAGTAACGAGGCGGGGTGACACAAGAACACAACACATTGAAAGGGTTTGTAGATGAACATTTTGCTTGTTGGCGCAGGTCTATCTGGCGCTGTGATTGGGCGTACATTGGCCGAAGCCGGTCACCAGATCACCATCATCGATGGCCGCGACCATATCGGGGGCAATTGCCACACCGAACGTGACGCCGACACTGGCGTGATGGTCCATGTTTATGGCCCCCATATTTTTCACACCGATGACGAAGACGTCTGGAATTACGTCAACAGCTTCACCACCTTCATGCCGTATAAAAACCGGGTCAAAACCACGTCGCAGAAACAGGTCTTTTCCCTGCCCATCAACCTGCACACCATCAACCAGTACTATGGCAAAACCATGCGCCCCGACGAGGCGCGTGATTTCATCCAGAACGACATCGCAGACAGCACTATCACGGACCCCCAAACCTTCGAAGAACAAGCCCTGCGCTTTGTGGGCCCCGATCTCTATGATGCATTCTTTAAGGGTTACACCATCAAGCAATGGGGCGTGCAGCCCAGCGAATTGCCTGCCTCGATCCTGAAACGCTTGCCCGTGCGCTTCAACTATGACGACAACTATTTCTTCCACCGTTTTCAAGGCATGCCGGAAAACGGCTACACCCCAATGATTGCCGCAATCCTTGACCACCCGTCGATCACCGTAACCCTGAACACCATGTTTGACCCCGCCATGGCCGACGCCCATGACCACGTGTTCTATTCCGGGCCTCTTGATGGCTATTTCGACTATCAGCTTGGCCGCCTTGGGTATCGCACGCTGGACTTCGAAAAGTTCTCGGCCACGGGCGACTATCAGGGCTGCGCGGTCATGAACTATGGCGAAGTTGACGTGCCTTATACGCGCATCACCGAGCACAAGCATTTCTCGCCTTGGGAAGACCATGAAGGCACGGTGTGTTACCGCGAATTTTCACGCGCCTGCACGCCCGACGACATCCCCTATTATCCGATCCGTCAAGTCAAAGAAAAAGCGCTGTTGGGTGACTATCTCAAGCTGGCCGAAGACACGACGGGTGTCACGTTTGTCGGCCGCCTTGGCACCTATCGTTACCTTGATATGGATGTGACCATCCGCGAGGCAATGGACACAGCCGACGCGTTTCTTGCGGCGCAGGATGCAGGCACAGCCATGCCCGCCTTTGTCAAACCCCCGCTTTAATCAGAACGCGGCAGGATACGCAGTATGGATCAAAAACCGACCGTTTTTAACACAAAGGTCCTGCCGCAGCCCGCGGCAAAGGCACGTGTAAAATCGTTCCAAGCGGCCCATCCTGAAACCTTTGCACAACCAGCCGAGGCGATTACATATCTGCGATATATCTTCACGGATGCGCAGGGACTTTGGTGCTTTCGCCCAAACGGGAAAACTGGCACCACATCGACGCTGTTTTTTCTGTTTCATTTGACGTTCGGAATCCCTCTGAAGGCCGTTGTCAGAGATGAAAATTCCATCAACGAAGACCAAGCCGGGCACAGCCTGCACAAGGCCCGCGTTTTCTCAAGCGTGTGTGATTGCGGGACGGAATTGGACTTTGGTAGCTATCTTGCCCGCGCCTTGCGTTTGACGACGGTGCGGCATCCTTTTACCCGTGCGCTTTCGGGCTTTATCTATTTGTGCCGCGCACATGACATGAAAAGCGATCGGTTTCTGACGGAACGGCTTCGGATGTGTGCCTTGACCCAGTTTGATTGGGACAAACACGCTTATACTGTCGAAGGCTTTGAACGGTTTCTGACCTATCTGGAACAAGACCTAGCGCATCATGCCACCCGGCCAGTCGACAGTCATTTTCGCCCTCAGGTGTTAAACATCTTGCCCGACGTTTTCTGCCCTGACCTGATCGGGCGTTGCGAAGACCTGCCCACCTTCTTTGCTAACATCGCAGCACGTCTGGATCGTCCGGCGCCACAAGGTGCACTGGAAGCCAAACCTCGCAACACCCAGCAGATAAGCGACCGCGCTATCTTTGACACCCCAGACACGCGTCGCCGCGTCGGCCATATTTTCGCTGCCGATTTTCTAGCGTTTGGCTATGATCAATAACCCAACCCCCGCGCCAGGCTCATTCAGGGTCGCGTTCGGATGATCCGGACCTGTTATCGGGGGGACGCAACTGATACCGAGGCCTTCAGCTTTGGTCACAAGGATTTATTTTACCGATGCCTCTTATCGACTGGAACGGCAAACGCATCCTTTACATCCATGTGCCTAAGACCGGCGGCACTAGCATCGAAACATGGCTGAGCACGCTGGCGCCCCTGCAGTTGCACACCATCGGACAGCCCACAGCCCTGCGCTGCACCCCGCAACATTTGCAATATAAAGAAATCACAGCCCTGCTGGCGGCGGGGTCTTTTGACTATGCATTCATGAGCGTGCGCAATCCCTTTGCACGCCTTGCCAGTGAGTATCGCATGCGCGCCCAAGCACAGCAGGAAGGGTTCTGGGGGGCGGTGCAAAAGTTCCCCTATTGGCTTGAAACGTCACTAAACAAAGTCAAACGCGATCCCTTTGTTCTTGATAATCACATGCGCCCGCAGTGGGAATTCACCGGGAATGATGTCGAAGTGTTCCGCCTTGAGGACGGGTTAGAGACAATGTTGGCACAAGTGGCGGACAAGATCGGGGCACCTGTCCCCGAAATCACGCCCCACAAAATGAACAGCCAATCCTTCCAACATGACGTCACATGGGAACGCGCGGATGTGACCCGAGTGCAGCAGTTTTACGCCGCCGACTTCACCGAATTCGATTATCCTACCGCCCTGCCGGGCCCGAAAGCCCGGCGCGAGTAGTTATTTTCCTGACATGATCCGCTTGACGGGGTCGCTGTCTTCCCAAGGCACGGACACGTCCGCATCATAGATGACTTCGCGCCCCTCTGACATCAGAGCCAGATATTTGCGGTATTCTTCGGCATTGTTGAAATGCTGCCCACGGGCGACCTCGTCCAGTGCCTTTTGGCGGAACTGGGCCGTGTATTTAAAGTGGGCAAAGATCAGCTCGGTCTCGCTTGGTTTGATATCACCCACATAGTGGAACCCCGCCGAAGGGCGCATCCAAGGCTGGTATTTCAACAAGGCGTACTTTTGGGCCACAAACAGTTCGGGGCGCGACCACGGCAGCAGACGATGGCGCAACGCGCTGGTCACAGTGTCGCTGTTTGAAAACGGACCCCGCCCAACATTTGCGCGCAAAAAGGGCGTCTGATCCACAAAACCAGCTTCTTTGAAAGGATCCCCAGAGGCAAAATCCGCCTCACTCAATGGACCCTGCGGATACATATCCAGCATATAGATCCGCGCGGCATCCACGTCTTTGAATGTTTTGCCCTCCAGCAGTTTGGGTAACGAGGTTCGTTTCCAATTTGGGTAAACCAACAGCTCGTCAGCGTCCACAATTAAGGACCAGCGCCCGACCCGAAGGTTGGCGATCAAAGTCATTTGCCAGGCAACGCCGTATTCTGACTCTCCGTAATTCGTATCAGCAGAGAACGTCACAACATCGGGTTGTTCCAGAAGATATTCCAGCGTTCCGTCATCCGAACAATTGTCCGCAATCAAAAAGGCTTTGACCCCCAGCTTGCGGTAATGGGCAAGGAAGTGGGGCAGCATGAACATCTCGTTGCGCATACAGGCAACAGCCGCCACGGGTTCCGCATTCAGCTTTTTCAGCTTGGCCTCTGGGCTGACCAGTTCAAGTAGGTTGGTGTTAAAGCCCAAGGAAATATTGGCATATGTGGGCCACAGCTTGCGCGGCCAAAGGCGCGGCTCTGTGAATGCTTTTGTCACCTCGGCTTGGGTCTTATGTGTGTCTAGATGTACCAGATGCACACCGCTAAGCGGACTGGGTTGGAAACTATTTTCCCACAGCGAAACCGGAACCGCATCGGAATATGTCCGGCGTTGTATAGAACTGCGGTAATCTTCGCTTGATGGGGTGATCCCCTCCAAAGCCAACAGATCGCCGACAAGCTTGTCTTCCATAAACGACGAGCGGATGATTTGTTGCCCTTCGCGCTTTTGAGATGCGTTGATGGCGGCCTGCATGGTGCGGCGGCTTAGCAAATAGCCGGACCCACCATCACAATAGGTTGTTGGCTCGGGGGATTTGTCCAGTTCCTTTGTGCCTCGCTCGGTGGCCGACTTTTCAAAATGCCAGGTCCGATTCATTCCACCGACATGGCGGTGAAGGGTCCTGCCGAAATAGTCATGCTTAAGGTAGTTTAGGTTGCCAAAGAACGTGGCCGGATCAAGGGCACAGTCATCGTCGATTTTATAAATATGCGTCGCGTCGGTATTCTTCAGCGCCCACTCAATAGCGGCCAATGTCTTTTGCGGCAGGCCTTCGTAACTGTCGGGCGCATCAAGATAGACAACATCGCCGTCCTTCTGGCCATCGCCATCCCCGACAACCACAACATAAGGAACGCCGTAATCTGCCAGTTGCGCAAGCCAGCTTTCCCGCATGGCTTGGACGCGGGTGTCCAAAAAGGGGCGGCACGAAAACACAACGACAAGTGTGCTATACAAAGGTGCCAACGCATGTTTGGACACCCCATTGCCCGAGAGTGCCATCTTGGCCGGCGTGGCATTTGGAAACAAACTAAGGGTCGACCGCGTAAGGGGCATACTGTCTGACGCCATTGCATGCAGTACCGCCAAAGCGGATTGCACAGCAGGACTGTTGAACATGTCCTGATGTTGCGATGTTGGAATGACGGATGACCGCAATTCGCCCACATGCGATAGCATGCGCATGGCAAGGTCGTCTTTCCCCTGTGCTTCCAACGCCGGAATCATACGCAAAGTCAGCCCAAGACCAATATATTTTGAGCGTTGCACAGATGTGCGGGTCAGATCGGAAATCACATCCTGCAATGTGATGCCAAGCGACGTTTCCGTGCCCCGGATCAGGGCAGGCAATGATTGCCCCAAACGCTCTTGTACGCCCAGATATGGCGAACGCGGCACTTTCGTATAAAGCCGCTGAACCGCGTGTCGGATCTCTGTTACGTTTTGCGCGCCAGCACCGTCTGGTGCGTTGGGTGCCGCAACCGCACGCACAACGGCATCGTCATAGTCGCTGGGGTTGGCATAAAGCATATCTTCGAGCTGCGCGGCCGAAGTCGCATGCAGGCCCGGGTTCACAAGTTCACGCATGTATCTGGTTGTGTCGCGATGCCCAAGGTCACGAAACGGGCGCAGCGCCTCTGTAATGGTTTCGATATCGCCGGGCTTGGCTTTTGCAAGACGTTCGAAATTCTTACCCGCACGCACCATTTGCGGCGGCGGCGTGAAACCTTCGGTTGCAACGCGTTCGTTCAAAAGTCGCCAGAATGTTGACGACAGTCCAAAGTTCTTCAATACGAAATTCGGGATCTGGTCTCTGAGGTAGTCGGCAAACCGGCTTGCGTTCACCGTCAGCACCACCGCCGTTTCTGTGAGCGCTTGGCAAGGGGTGCATTCCCAATACTGCCCTGATCGGCGTTCGATGAACTGTTGGAACACATAGACGATTTCTTCTATGGTTTTTTCGTTCGCCCTCAGATCAGTGCCCTTCAACGAGAACTGTAGCGCCCATGCAACGGCGGGTGTCGCCACCCAACCCCCGTCGGGTTCCGTAAGGGCCCAAAGCAGGTCTTTCATGTCGCTGTAACGCTTGTCCATAACCAGAAACGGTAGAATGCTGGAATTATGCCAGGCTTCTTTTTCTTGGGCGAAAGGTTCAGACAACCTTGGGAGGACAAAGGCGTACAAATCTTCAAAACTGTCCGCTGTGCAGAATGCTTCGGTGAGCGACAAAAACAGGGATTTTTCCACCTGTGGCGGTAAAGGGAAATCTTTCAACACATTTTGCAGAATTTCGATAAGCGGTTTGTCTTGCGTGTTGGCCGCCACTTGCATTCCAAACCGGCTTTGCGCTGTACGCAGCAACATTTGGTTTGGGTGCACCTTTGCCTCGAGTTCCGGGGCCAATTCCACGGCGCCAGCTTCTGATGTATCCAGATCATTGCGCAGCAAGTATTCCGACACACCATACAGCTGTGCGGCATCCATCAGAACACTCTTTGCCGCGTCCGATAGTTCAGCCAAGATATCGGCAAAGCGCACGTGTTCAACGGCCAAAAGCATATCGAATGTTGAAGGCCCAGAAGTCGCGCAAAGTGCCTCGATACGTCGCAGCAGAACACTGCGCGTCAGCTCCAAAGGATCCCCACACGGGATACCATTCGAGTACAAAGTAATCAGCAACGGCTTTTCGGAACCCTCGACACCTTCCCAGATGCGCCCAGGCAGGCTAGCAAAAACGCCAACGTGTGGGTCGGACTGACGGTATCGTTGCGCAATCTCAGGATAGGCCACAGGCGTAACCGGTATTGGCTCTTCTAGGTTTGTCACGATGACTGTAACGTCCTGATCGGGCAAACCTGGATCGACGCCCCAACCTTCGACATCCATAAAGCCAGCAATTGCCAACTGGCCTTCGCCTATGCGCGCCTCATTGGCTGGTCCGCCAATCAATACGCTCGCAGGGGTAATACCGCCGTTGTAGTTGACAGACTCAATGGTGCCGAGATTCGGAAACTCATCGTCAAAAGCGCAAATCTCGTAGTCGTTCAAAAATACGACAATACGGGCGTCATCAATCTTAATCAGAACCTTGTCGCCTACGAGTGCCAGGCTGACATCATGCAGAATCTCAGCCCCCCAAACCCCGTCTGCACGCAAGTTCACTGCAGCTTTACCCGTAGTTTGGCGCAGCGACATATGGAACAGGATGTTTTTGCGATCAGCTCCAAAAAAAGACATATTGGCGAATGCGTGTTCTGTAAAATCTACGGCAAACCCAAATTCTGCGCCGCCTTGCGTCTTAAATGCCAGCACACCCGTCTCCTCAAAATTCTATGCCAAAATACTATGCGCTGTTTGAACAAACTTGAATATGGATGCAATGGACCTTTACAGGCAATCGCGGAACACCTCTGCCGAAACCGGGTTCGAGACTTTGAAAATTGCACAAAAATCTTGCTTTGGATGCGCGAATGTAACGGATTAACAAAGGTGCCGCCTGCAATTTCAGCACCATAAGGCGCCAATAGTACGCTACACAATGACTATGGCCCAGCGAACCCTCCCGCGTTATGCATCTTTCAACACTCAAGCATCTGGAGACACGCGGGCCATGACAAAAATTGCAGTCGCCGGGATAGGCTATGTTGGCCTGTCAAATGCCGTCCTTTTGGCGCAACACAACACAGTTGTCGCCATCGATCTGGACGCATCACGGGTCGAAATGTTGAACGCCCGTCAATGCCCGATCATCGATGTCGAGCTTGAACAGTACCTTGCCGAAAAACCGCTGGACCTGACCGCCACATTGGACCCAAAGGCGGCCTTTCTGGATGCCGAATTTGTCATTGTCGCCACGCCCACCAATTACGACCCCCAGACCAACTTCTTTGACACCTCCAGCGTCGAGGCCGTGATCGCCCAAGTCATCGCGATTAACCCGGACGCCACCATTGTGATCAAATCGACAATCCCCGTTGGCTTTACCGACCGCATCAGCGCCGAGATGAACACCACACAGGTGATTTTCAGCCCCGAGTTCCTGCGTGAAGGGCGGGCTTTACATGACAACCTGCATCCTTCGCGCATCATTGTGGGCGAAGACAGCCCACGCGGCCACACATTCGCGTCGCTGCTTGCGCAAGGTGCCCAAGACGGCGATGTGCCGATCCTGTTTACCGGCGCTGCCGAAGCCGAAGCGATCAAGCTCTTTGCCAACACCTTTCTTGCAATGCGCGTGGCTTATTTCAACGAGTTGGACAGTTACGCGTTGGCCAGCGGGCTGCAATCACGTCAGATTATCGAAGGTGTGTGCATGGATCCACGCGTGGGCGATCACTACAACAATCCTTCCTTTGGCTATGGCGGTTATTGCCTGCCAAAAGATTCCAAACAGCTGTTGGCGAACTATGCGGATGTGCCGCAAAACCTGATGCACGCGATCGTCGAGGCCAACCGCACCCGCAAGGATTTTGTCGCGGAACAGATCCTAAAACAGGCCCCTAAAGTCGTCGGCATCTACCGTCTTGTGATGAAGGCTGGCTCGGACAACTTCCGACAAAGTTCAGTGCAAGGCATCATGAAGCGGATCAAGGCCAAAGGGGTGCAAGTGGTCGTCTATGAACCCGCCCTTGAAGACGCCGATTTCTTCGGCTCCGAAGTGGTGCGCGACCTCGACGCGTTCAAGGCGATGGCTGATGTGATCGTGGCCAACCGCGAAACGGATGAACTGGCGGATGTGTCCGACAAGGTCTTTACCCGCGATCTATTCGGCGCAAACTGATAGGTTAGAGACTGTTTTCGAGGGTATGCACTTAACCTTGTAATCAACGTTATGTAAAATATTCACGAATTTCGCAATCCACTAACCCGCATTCAGCCCCAACAAACCCCGGACTCGCGGGCCGATAAAGGGATCAAGCGGTGCCTGATTCAACGCGTCCATTTGGGCAGACAAGGCTAACACCTGTTTTTCAAATTGCGCGCGCGTCTGCACATCCGGGAAATCGGCGTAGTTGATCTTTTCCCATATCATCCGCGCCCATAAACGCGCCTTATGCGCAGGCGACATCGCAGCCAGACCCGGCATCGTATCCTGCGCCATCAAACCCTCCCACAGCGCCTCAGCGGTAAGGGGCCCGCGCCACAGCTTGCGACACTCGGGTCGGGTGGCGATACGAGCCCCGAAATAGGGCAAATAAACCGCACGTTGGGACTGGGCCAAAGCATCCAGCATAAACAGCGTGCTCGACAATGCGCCTTTGGGAAACTGCAAACTGTAGCGTTGTAAAAAGGCACGGTTGAACATTTTAACCGACGGGTGGCCATGCACCTCTATCCCATCATCCAAGGTCGGAACAAAACCGGCCTCATCCTCAAGCCGAACAGCTGCGATTCCATCCCGCTGATGTAGGCCTGAATGAAAGGTTTCATCAGGACCCAAATACATGCCCCCAAAGCCAACCGAAGCCTGCGCCACACTCAACCGGCTCGCCCAATTGGCCAATGCCCGCGGAGGCAACCGATCGCCAGCATCCAGAAACACAACATACCGCCCCCGGGCCATGTCCAGCCCCCGGTTGCGCGCGCCGTGCACACCCTGCGCGCCGCTCAGAACCGACACGCCGGGATGAACAGCTGCCGCCGCAAAAAACGCGGCACGCTCTGGCGCTGTGGCCATGGCACGGCTTTCATCGGGCACAAGCAGGATCTCGGCCTCACATAGGGTCTGCCCTGCAAGGCTTGATAGGGTTTCTGTCAACGGTGCCATGGTCCCGTCACTGGGCACAACAACCGTGACAGGCACAGCGCCCGTCAGCAGATCTTGCCACCAGATCGGCACAGACAGCGTACAATCCGGCGCAAAACCATGCGCCGCCATCCAATCTTGCGCCTGCCGCACAAAACGCGCGCGGCGGGCGCGGTCTTGCACCAGTCCGCCGCGTTCAAAAGTCAAACGCGTGGCGATCCGGCGCAAAGCCGCATCAAGGCCCGGGCGATCAAGCCCTTTCGCCAAACCCGCAAGCCGGTCCAGCACATCAAACTGTTGGAAAATGACATCCGACGTCTCGGCCGTGATTTGCCCTTCCCGCCCTTGGGTCTGCAAATAAAGCGGGTGATTGATCCGCACCAAATGATCCGTGCGCGCCGCCGCCTGCCAGAAAAAAGCGTGGTCCTCATAAAGCGTGCCCACATCAAAGCGCAGCCCGGCAATCAAGCTGGCGCGATAAAGCTTGTTCCACGCCGAAGGAAAATGGCGCACCACATCACACCAATTGCTCAGATCGTGGCGTTCGGGCGCGGCGCCGTCTTCCAACGCCCAAGCGTCATGCAGACCGGTATGGGTGCGAACCTCACCACCCTTGGGGCAAAAGGAAATACCACAGCTGACCCAGTCCGCGCCGGTGTCCTCCAGCACAGTGTACATCTGAGACAAATAATCCGGGGCCACACGGTCATCACTGTCCACAAAGCCGATGACCGGGGCGCTGACATGATCAAGGCCCGTGTTACGCGCACCCGACAACCCTGCATTAGGCTGAAGGATTACACGAAAGCGCGGGTCATCCCCAATGGCACGGCGCAACTGATCCGCGCTGCCATCGGTGGACCCATCATCAATGACGATCACTTCGAAGTCGGTCAAAGTCTGCGCCTTGAGCGATGCAATGCAATCGCCCACATATTCGGCTACATTGTAAACCGGCACGACAAGCGAAATCAGCGGCGGCGTGGACAGTGTCATGGCTGTGCAGCCCGTTTACGCACCCACCCCACAAAAGCCCGATCCGCATCTGTAATGCGTTGACGTCCCGTAGCCACCCAGACCCCCTGCCACTCCGCCACCAATGCGTAGACATCGACACCTGGCGCCAGCGCGCGCGCGCCTTCAAGTGCGTCGGGGCTGGGGCTGGGCGCGGCCATCTCGGGCAGGATCACTTCGGCCCGGCGGGTCACGATTAAAATATCCCCCGGACCTTCACTTAGGGCATAATCAGGCAAATGGTCTTGTGCAATCATGCGCCGGATGGCGGCACGGAACACCCGCACAGGGGCGGCACTGCCCGCTTTCTTGTGCAGGGTGGCGATGCTGATCTTCCATTCCGCTTGGCGACCGCAATGCTTGCGCGCCACTTCATACACCCGCCGCTCTAGGGGTTTGCGCAGGCGGAAATAATCCCGGCTTAATGTCAGCACCGACTTGGCCAGCACCGCACGAAAAATCCACTCGCTTAAGGTCACCGTCACGCTGATCATACGCCCCGCCTGCGAACGACGTACGATCTCCCAACTTTCGATCAGGCCAAAGCCGCGCGTGGCCTCAAGCCCGCCGGTGGTGATGTTGGTGGTGATGCGCGTGCCTGCCAAACGTTCAAACGCATCCCGCAAGCGCTGATAGCTGTCACCAGAGGTGTCACGGTTCGTCGCCACCAGCAGATCATGCGCCTTAAGATGCAGCACACGGCTTACCGCCTGCCCCGCATTCAACCCGGCCATCAATTGGCTGACACAATAAATCAGAATGTCCTTGTCATGGATCGTCGCACGCCCCTTCACACTGGGCACAACTTCGATCCGCGCATCGTTATGGGCATAGGATAAGATACGTTTGTCTGGCCGCGTAGAAAGCGAAAAAATCGGATGCTCCATCGTGCCCAGATCATCCTTTGGTGCCGCACCAAAGAAGTCGCAAACAAAAAAGTCTGCTGTGGGATATCGGTCAGGCAAAAGCCCCCCTGCAACCGCATTTTTGACCATGACAGGTCCTGTCCATCTGTCGCGACGTCTTGGTCGCTTGTTATTTTTGCTCGATCTTCCCCGATTCCATGATCGGGGTTTCAGTGACACCGACCCTAAAGATATCCACAGGGTGCGTCTAGCAGCATGGGCGATATGACCGTGGGTTCAGAGTCACTTGGGCGTGGGTTCAGAGTCGCATTATCGGAGGTTCAGAGTCACCACATTGAAAATGAGACAAGCAAACTATTGATATAAAACCATTTATTCAGAGCCCAAGATCCTTAACATTCAATTAACAGATAAATAACTGAGATCAGAAGCCCCAAGCGCTCAACACCACCGCATTTGCCCATAAAAACCAAAGGAATTTGCTTAGAAAACAGAAAGAAGATGCGATTTATGTTTCATGTGCGTTGTTTTTGCGTATTCTGCCAAAAACAACGCACATGAGGGCAGAGCACATGAAACAAAGCCGGAGCATCCCCCTCCCGCCTTATATGAACATCGACCCCTTAGAAGCACAACGCAGCTTGGGTGATCCGACCACGACACAGCGGTTCGAAGCCGTTGCTCAAGCCTGTGCTGCCGGGCGGCAGAACCTAGAAACCCAAGGCCTGCAAAATGATGATAGCCGTCGTTTGCGCCAATTTTCAACTTGGGAAATCTGTCGCTACTTGATCCCGGTCGCGCAGGGCCATTTCCGCCGTGTGCTCAAACAAAACCCTGACTTGCCTCAGGGGCGTTCAGAAACGGATGCGGGTGCAAAATGGTTTACCTTGGATGAGGTGCTGCGCCTGCGTGCGCATTTTGGCCAAGAAGGATCAAAGTCCAAAGAATACCTACCCTACAAACCCGACGGCGCGCAGGCCAAAATCGTGGCCGTTGCCAACTTCAAAGGCGGCGTAGGTAAGACATCGACTGCGGCACATCTGGCCATGTCAGCGGCCCTTGATGGCTACCGCGTACTGGTGATCGATCTAGACAGCCAAGGGTCCATGACATCGATCTTTGGCGGCAAAGTCGAAGACGAATGGAACACAGTGTTCCCGCTGATGGCCCGCCACTATGCCGAACACTTACGCGCTGACAATCAACGACGTGCAGCCCAAGGCGAAGCCCCCCTGCCCCTTGATGACACTCTGACCGAAGCGTTGACTATTCGCGCGCCCGACCTTGTGCAAAAAACCCACTGGCCCAATATCGATCTGATCGGCGCCCAGCTGAACCTTTATTGGGCCGAATTCCAAGTACCCGTCTGGCGCATGTCTGGGCGTGGCTGGAAGCTATGGGATGCGCTGACAGACACGCTGGACGCGGATGGGCTGCTGGACGAATACGACGTCATCTTTCTCGATACGCCCCCTGCCCTTGGGTATCTTACCATCAACGGTCTTTCGGCTGCTGACATTCTGTTGGTACCTCTGGGCGCGTCCTTTTTGGAATTTGACAGCACGGGGCGGTTTTTTGACATGCTGCATGCGACGTTTTCCTCGATTGAGGATGCTGAAAACCTAGCAGCGCGTGCTCTGGGCCGGCCTGAGTTGCGGTTTGAATGGGATGCAGTGCGCATGGTCATCACGCGCTACGACGCCACGCAACAGGCCGAGCTTGCCGCCCTCATGCAAAGCTATCTTGGCCCTGCCCTGTCGCCGCACAGGCAGGACTTTACTGCGTTGATCGGACAGGCCGGCGAACAGGTGCGCGGCATCTACGAAGCTGATTACCGCGATTTTAACCGAGAGACCTATGCCCGTGGGCGTGAAACATTTGATGCTACCTATGCGGCCTTCAAGGCGTTGCTGGTGGGCAGCTGGAAACGCGATGCAGACTCTGAAAAGGCTGCGGGTTAATGTTTCGCGCGCGAAACATCGGCCTTAACCGCCCGTGCGCTACAGTGACGACATCGCAATATATCCGCGTCTTGTGTGGCGCCCAAAAACAGGAGACTGGATTATGGCCAAACGCAAACGCCTGACCCCGCTGGCCCTACCCGAAGGCGGAATGATCGATGCCCCGGTGGGCAAAGTGCCGGATCATGTGCTGCGCCAACGCGCGCCGATTGCCGGCGTGGCGCAAGACACCGCACGGACCAGTGCCCTCGAAGAACTCAGCGACACCCTTGTCCGTGCCCGCGCCGAAGGCCGTATGATCGAGGCCTTACCGCTGGACCAAATCCAGACAGATCACATCACCCGCGATCGGGTTGCCATTGACGACGAAGAGATGAAAGCGCTGAAACAGAGTCTAAGCGCACGAGGGCAACAAACCCCGATCGATGTGGTTGATCTTGGCACGGGGCGTTACGGTCTGTTGTCCGGCTGGCGGCGTTGCACGGCGTTGCAGGCCCTGCACTCAGAAACGGGTGATGCACGGTTTGCGCAGGTGCTGGCGGTCTTGCGCCCGATCACCGAAGCCTCGGATGCCTATGTGGCGATGATCGAGGAAAATGAAATCCGGGTGGGGCTAAGTTACTTTGAACGTGCGCGCGTGGTGGCTGAAACTGTCGATCAGGGTGTGTTCAAAGATGACCAGACCGCGTTGCGGGCGCTGTTCGCGACAGCGTCGCGGGCGAAGCGTTCAAAGATTGGCAGCTTTGTCGGGGTCGTGCGGGCCGTTGGGGGCGCTTTGCGGTTTCCGCAGGCGCTTGGCGAACGGGCTGGATTGAAATTGGCCAAGGGTCTTGGTGCGCATCCCGGTTTGGCGCAGGTGATTGCCGATGAATGGCTTAAGACGCCGCCGACGAATGTCGCACTTGAACAGGACCGGTTGATGGCGCTGTGCGACCGAGCGACGGACAATGGTGCCGCAGCGGCCACCCGCGCCGATGGCCCTGCCCTGCCCCAAGGCGTGCAGCTAAAAGACAAAGGTGCCGGGCGTGTGACCCTGTCAGGCACCGGCGTGGATGCGGCATTCAAAGCAGCGTTGCAACGCTGGTTGGAAGAGAACGGGCACGGTTAGAGCCTATTATTTCAAGAGTGCGCTTAGATAGCGGCCATATTCTGTCTTGGCAAAGATCTTGGCCCGTTCGGCCAATTGTGCGGCATCGATCCAACCTGAATCAAAGGCGATTTCTTCGGGGGATCCCACTTGCAACCCTTGCCGTGCGCTGAGGGTGCGCACAAAATTGCCCGCATCCAGTAACGACCCATGGGTGCCTGTATCAAGCCAAGCATAACCGCGCCCCATCTGTTCTACATGTAAAGCGTCATCGCTCAAATAGGTCTCTAACAGTGTGGTTATTTCGAACTCGCCCCGCTCAGAAGGGCGAATGCTGCGCGCGCGCTCTGGGGCAGAACTATCCAAAAAGTACAGGCCCGTTACCGCATAGGAAGACGGAGGATTGGTTGGCTTTTCAACAATCGCGCGCACGCTGCCATCCTCGGCAAAGTCCACCACGCCATAGCGTTCAGGATCAGCCACACGATACCCAAATACCGTCCCCCCCGTTTCGCGCGCATCTGCGGTGGCCAATTGTTCAGGCAAGCCATGTCCAAAAAAGATATTGTCCCCCAGCACCATGGCCGAAGGTGCGCCATTCAGAAAGCCTTCGGCCAACAGATAGGCCTGCGCCAACCCATCGGGGCTGGGCTGTTCGATGTAAGTAAAATCCAGTCCCCATTGACTGCCGTCCCCCAACAGGCGCTGGAACTGATCCTGATCCTGTGGCGTCGTGATGATTGCGATCTCGCGAATGCCGGCCAGCATCAGCACGCTAAGCGGATAGAACACCATAGGCTTGTCATAGATCGGAAGCAGCTGTTTAGAGACGCCCATTGTGATTGGATACAGCCGTGTGCCCGACCCTCCGGCAAGGATAATCCCTTTGCGATCAGTCATGTCCAAGGTCCTTCAGTACGCGGTGCAATCCCGCGGCCCAATCCGGGCGGGGAATGTTGAAATCAGTTTCTAACTTGGTGCAATTCATACGAGAATTCAGCGGGCGCGCGGCGGGTGTGGGATAGTCTGCTGTTGGGATGTCCGACACTGTGATCTTTCGCCCGGCTTGTGCAAATGTTTCGCGCGCGAAACAGGCCCAGCTGGTGTCAGGTGCCCCGGCATAATGATACAACCCGCCGCCCTGCCCGTCTATCATGGCCTGCGCCATGTGCAGCAACGTGGCCGCAATGTCAGCGGCAGGTGTCGGTCCCCCGATCTGGTCAGCAACCACGTTCAGGGCGTCGCGGGTCTCAGACAGGCGTAGCATGGTTTTGACGAAATTTGCCCCGTGGGCCGAAAATACCCAAGACGTGCGCAGGATGGCATGGGTGCCACCGGCGGCGATCACCGCCTCTTCTCCGGCGCGTTTGGACGCACCATAGGCCCCCAACGGGGCAGTTGGATCATTTGGCTGCCAAGGCTTTGTGCCGGTGCCCGCAAATACATAATCGGTCGAGACGTGCAAAAAGGGAATGCCCAGATCGGCACAGGTGCGTGCCATGGCGCCCGGCGCTGCGGCATTGATCTGGTAGGCCAGTGCCTGTTCTTCCTCGGCCTTATCGACGGCTGTGTAGGCTGCCGCATTGATGACGGCGCTTGGGGCATGAACGCGGATCGCGGCGGCGCAGTCTGCCGGGTTGTTCAGGTCCGCCTGTGCCCGCCCAAGCGCGATAACAGGGGCCTGTCTTTGCAGTTCGGAGGCCACTTGACCGGTTTGCCCGAAAACCAGAATACTCATACCGTCCCTACCCTTTCAGCCACACGCCGTGATCTAGCCTGCACCAAGGCGTTTGCCGACGCCATCGCGATTTTGCAGCGCGCGCCACCAGCTTTCGTTGTCCAGGTACCAATGCACAGTACGTTCCAGTCCCTGTTCAAGGGTCACAGAGGGCCGCCAGCCGAGTTCGGTTTGCATGCGGGTCGGGTCGATCGCATAGCGCAGGTCATGGCCGGGACGATCGGCGACAAACGTGATCAGATCTGCATGGGGCGTATCGCGCGGGCGCAAACGATCAAGGATGGCGCAGATCATGTGCACCAGATCAATATTACGCGCCTCGTTTTCTCCGCCGATATTATAGGATCGGCCCAGCTGGCCTTTTTCTAACACGGTCAAAAGCGCGTCTGCGTGATCTTCGACAAACAGCCAATCACGCACGTTTTCGCCTTGCCCGTAGACGGGGATCGCATCGCCTGCCAATGCGTTCAGGATCACCACCGGCACCAACTTTTCTGGAAAATGGAAGGGGCCGTAATTGTTCGAACAGTTGGTCAGGATCACCGGCAGGTCATAGGTTTCGCCCCAGGCGCGCACCAGATGGTCGCTGGCCGCTTTGGACGCTGAATAGGGCGAGCGGGGATCATAGGCGGTGTCTTCGGTGAATTGTCCGTCGGGGCCGAGGCTGCCAAACACTTCGTCCGTTGATATGTGGTGAAAGCGGAACGCATCAGGGCGACCCCGTGCGCTCCAGTAGGTGCGAGCCGCCTGCAGGAGGGTATAGGTCCCCATGATATTTGTTTCTAAAAAGGCACCGGGGCCGTCAATCGAACGATCTACGTGGGACTCTGCAGCCAAGTGCATGACCGCATCAGGCGTGTGCGCTGCGAACACGCGATCCATGGCGGCGCTATCGCGGATATCTGCATGCTCAAAAGAATAACCGGGGGCGTCTGCGACCTGTGCCACGTTATCAAGGCAGGCGGCATAGGTAAGGGCGTCGACATTTACTACGCTGTGCCCGGCAGCAATGGCTTGGCGCACCACTGCTGATCCGATGAAACCAGCCCCGCCGGTGACAAGCAGTTTCATGATGCGGGCCCTTCCCAGACAAAGGGAGTGTCGAAATCCGACAGGGCAGGGGCAGCGGCGTCCTTGTCGGACAAGACCGGTGTTCCGTCAAAACCCCAGTCGATGTCGCAGCTGTCCCACCGTATCGCCCCGTCGGCGTCTGCTGCATAATAGGCATCGCATTTATAGCAAATTTCAGTGTCGGGCGCGCGCGTGACAAAACCATGGGCAAAGCCGGCTGGAATCAAAAGCTGACGCCCATTTTCAAAGCTCAGCTCTTCGCCGATCCATTGGCCATAAGAGGGCGAGCCGCGCCGAATATCGACCGCCACATCAAACAGCACCCCGCGCCCGCAGCGCACCAGTTTGGCTTGAGCATGCGGAGGGGCCTGAAAATGCAGGCCGCGCACCGTGCCGACCTGTGCTGAAACCGAGTGATTGTCCTGCACAAAGTCGATATCAAGGCCGGCCTGTGCCATACGTTTGCGATTCCAGCTTTCAGAAAAGAAGCCGCGGCGATCCCCAAACCTGGTGGGGGTCAGGATCAGGACGCCATCCAGCGCGGTCTTTTCTATGTGCATGCGGTGCTGCTCCGGTGCTGTTTGTACGTTGAGAGAGGTCTAACATCCGTGTGATCGCGTGCAAATGCGGAATGTCTGGCGAGGGCGTCGTTTGACATGCTTGGCGTTCTGTGAGTTTTGCCTGTCATGCAATTCATAAGGTAAGGTACGTCATGGGTGGTTCTGGGTCTTCGGCCGCGGTGCGGCGGCTTGTTGCAGTTGTGGTGACATATAACAGGCTCGACAAGTTGCAGGACACTGTGGCCCGTCTGCTTGAAGCCGGGCCTGCGGATCTGGCGGCTGTGGTGGTGGTCGACAATGCCAGCACTGATGGCACGGCTGCTTGGCTTGCGGGGCAAAGTGACCCACGCATCGATGTTTTGTCCAGTGCGCGCAATGATGGCGGGGCCGGGGGCTTTGGGCGGGGCATGACCCGTGCTTTGGCCGCGCATGACCCTGATTGGCTGGTCCTGATGGATGATGATGGGCGCCCAGCCCCCGGTGCTTTTGCGGCGTTTCATGCCCTTGATCCCGAGGCGCAGGGTTGGGATGGGGTTGCGGCGGCCGTGTATTACCCGGATGGCACGATTTGCGACATGAACCGCCCATCGCGCAATCCTTTCCAGCATGTGTCGGTTTTTGTGCGCACGCTGCTGCGCGTTGGGGGACGCAACGGATTTCATCTAAAGCCCGAAGTTTATGAAGGGGATGCGCCCTGTCCGGTCGATATCACGTCATTTGTCGGATTTTTTGTCTCTAAAAGGGCGGTTGAGGCGGCGGATCTGCCTGATCCGGGGCTGTTCGTCTATGGCGACGATGGGCTTTATACGCTGGGTCTGTCATTGGCTGGGCGGCAGCTTGTGTTTCACCCGCACGTCCGTTTTGAGCATGATTGCGCGACTTTTGCAGTACAGGATGGCCGATTTCAGCCGTTGTGGAAGGTCTATTATTACCACCGCAATTTGCTGTTTTTGTACCGTGCCGCCGCGGGATGGATGTTTTGGCCATTGATGGCGCTGATTCTGCCTAAGTGGATGCTAAAGGGGCGACGCCATCGCGGAGAACAACGCGTGTTCTATCGACTGTTGGCACGTGCTGTATGGGACGGGTTTCGCAGCGATACATCTCGTACTCACGGCGATGTTCTTGCGCTGTCAGCGGTTGAGAATGGCAAGGTGGTGCTTGCGCAAAAGCAATAGGCCCGTGGCCATGGGGATCAGGGCCCAGGCCATCACATAGGCGGGGTTAATATAGTCGGGGTTATAGACCGGATAGAAGCCGCTCCGCGCCAATCCCGTGATATGTACGAGCGGGTTGTACCACAGAACCTGCTGGGCCCCGTTTGGCAGGTCTTCCATGATGTAAATTACGGCAGAAGCGATCAACAGGGGGCGGGTCAGTATTGTCCAGACTGTGCCATAGACTGGGAACAACCCGCGCATCGCGCAATTGAATGTGCCGATGCCAAAGCCAAGCGCCATAGCCATGACAAAGGCGCCAATCACGGGGGGCATGTCGATCACGGTGCGCGTGCCCGTGAACCATAGGATGGCGACCAGCAATACATAACTGACCAGTAGCAACGTCAGTGCGTTCAGGATGAAACGTGCAAGAAGGGCATCTATCCACCCGACAGCCGGGTACTTGAGCAAGGATTTCGAAAACGCGATCGCGGCTGTCAGCATGCCTGCGGTCCCGTTGAACAGGTTGAAAGGTAGGTAGCCCGTGGCATAAAACAGGATAAAGCTTTCGCCTAAGGACGGGCTGCGTAGCAACAGTGAAAAGGCCAGGGACAGTATGAACAACGTGCCCAGCGGTTCAAAGATGGCCCAGACGTATCCCCCTGGTTTGGCACCGTACCGTGTGGCCATTTCGCGCAGGATCAGTGCGGCAACAGTGCGCAGCGTCGAACGGCGCAATTTTGGCCGCAGTGGGGGGGCCACAGGCGCGCTTGAGAGCGGATCGGAGGAAGATGTCGTATCAGAAGGCGGCATCGGGCTATTTCCCGTGACTGTAGGCTATCCACCGACTATGAAGAATTAACACATGAAGATCAAATGGCATTGCATCGCGGCAACGCTTTGACAAATCAAGAAAAAGGTTCCTCCGGTCAGATGGATCAATCCGTTCAACCCAACAAAGCCAAAGCTGCGCAAAACCGTGCGGGCGCCGGACAAGGCGGGGGGCAAGGGCCCAAGAAAAATAACGCTCAGAACAAACCTCAGAGGGGCGGGTCTGCGGGCAAGGGCGGTGGTGGTGGGTCGCGACAACCAGCAGTTGTGCAGGTGCGTCCGATTGCTGAACCTGCCACGATGCGCCGTCGTCACTGGGGGTTGCTGTTTTCGTTTCTGATATTGGTTTTACTGCCTTTGGCGGGCGCTGGGTTTTATCTGTGGACCATCGCAGAGGACCAATACAGTTCGATCACAGGCTTTACGGTGCGCGGCGAGGAATCTGGTGGTGCGTCGGATATTTTGGGCAGCGTGGCGCAGTTCACGGGCTCTAGCACCAATTCGGATGGGAATGTTCTGAACGCGTTTATCAAAAGCCAAGAGATCATCGAAGCCATTCAAGGGGATGTCGATCTTAAGACGCATTACTCTCAATATTGGGATACGGATCCGGTGTTTTCATTGTGGCCGGATGCGTCGATTGAAGATCTGTTGTGGTATTGGGAACGGGTTGTGCGGATTTCTTTTGACGAGGGATCTGGTTTGATTGATGTGCAGGTGCTGGCCTTTGATCCGGATATGGCGACGCGCATTGCGGAGTTGATCGTCGACAAGAGCCAGAGTCGGGTCAACGATCTGAACACACAGGCCCGCACAGATGCGACGCGCTATGCCAACGAAGATTTCGACGCTGCCATTGCGCGCCTGAAGGAGGCCCGTGAGGGTCTGACAGGATTCCGCACACGTACCCAGATTGTAGACCCGGAAACCGATATTCAGGGTCGAATGGGCGTGATGAACAACCTGCAGCAACAATTGGCTGAGACGCAAGTCGAACATGATCTGCTGCTGGCCACGACCAATGAAACCGACCTGCGCGTGATTCAGGCGCAGCGTCGGATCGACGTGATCCGCGACCGCATTGCCGCAGAGCGCGCAGCGTTTGCGAACATCAGCGACGAAGTCGGGGCGTTGGTTGAAGATTACCCATCTTTGATTGCTGAATTTGAAAGCCTGACGGTTGATCTGGAAGTGGCCGAAGAAACCTATCGTGCGTCTTTGACAGCACTTGATGTGGCGCGTTCTAATGCGTCGCGCCAAAGCCGGTATTTGGCCACGTACATCAAACCAACGCTCGCCGAGGCGTCCGAGTTTCCGCAGCGCTTTGTGCTGATCGGTTTGATCGCGTTGTTTTTGATGTTGGGGTGGTCTGTCATGGCGTTGGTCTATTATTCCATTCGGGATCGCAGTTAGGGAGACGCGACTGTGATCCGACTGGAAAACCTATCCAAAAGCTTTTGGGTGCGCGGTCACCGCAAAGTGGTGATCGACAATGTCGATATCGAACTGCCCAGTGGGCGGTCCTTGGCGTTGTTGGGGCGCAACGGGGCGGGCAAGTCAACATTGATGGACATTATTTCGGGCCTACAAAAACCTGATACAGGCCGGGTGGTCAGCAGTGGATCGGTGTCCTGGCCGGTGGGGTTTGGGGCTTCGTTTCACCGCGAATTGACGGGGGCACAGAACGTCCGGTTCATCGCGCGGGTCTATGGGGTGGATACAGATGCTTTGACCGCGTTCGTCGAGGACTTTGCCGAGTTGGGAAAACATTTCCACATGCCAGTGCGCAGCTATTCACAGGGCATGCGGGGGCGTCTGACATTTGGCACATCAATGGGCATCCACTTTGACACGTATTTGGTCGACGAAGTCACGGCTGTGGGGGATGCGGCCTTTAAACGCAAAAGCAAGGCCATCTTCAGAGAGCGGATGAAGGTGTCATCCGCAGTGCTGGTCAGTCACGAGATGGGGCAGGTCCGGCAGTTTTGTGATGCGGGAATTGTGCTGGAGAATGGTAAGGTCGAGTATTTCGACGATCTGGAAGAAGCGATTGAATATCATCAGGCGTTACTAGCCTAAAACCCTTGTGGGTGATCTGATTGCTGCCTTTTTTGAAACGCAGTTTTAAGGTTTTCCTTGGCGCGAAATTCAGCATGTTTTGTGTTTTTTAGTGCATTATATCAGCGTTTTATAGATCCTTTGGCCTGTAATGGTGTTAACAAAATACCCCCAATTCACACTGTTTGTCACGGTTTAGCCTCGTCTGCGTCCGGCGTTCTACCACATCAATATTGCTCATTGTTCCTGAGTGTGAAGTGGGATGGTGAGTGCGATGCAAGAGTTGGTTTTGCGGACATGGGTGACGCTTAATGACGAACGTTTGGATGTGGATATCCGTGCTCTGCATTATGATGTGTCTACGGGTACGCTGTTTGCGGGCACAGGCGGCAACGGCGGGCTGGTAAGCTATGACGTTGGCGCCGGTCGGGCTTTGTCTGAAGTGGATCGTCAATACTATAACACGGGTCAGTCCTTTGAGGTTACGGGGCGCATTGATGCAACGCAGATTGGTGGGCAAGACTATTTGCTGGTCAGCGACCCGGGCGCTGCGGGCTATCTGGCCTATCAAATTGGCGCCAACGGTCAGATTGGGAACGCCACCGGCATTACAGCAAACCAGCCCAATGGCGATGGGATCGCAGCACATTACGTGTCTGATGCCGGCTTTGTCTATTTGGCGGGCAAGAATGGCACCAATATTGGTGTTTACGAGGTAACAAGCACCGGCGCCATGAACCGTCGCAGCGTGGTGGAAGACACCACCACCACCCATGCCAGTGATCTGGGCGAGCTGGTGGGCACGCGCATCAACGGGCAGGATTTTGTGATTGCCGCCAGCAGTGGTGAACAGGCTTTGACCAGCTATGCCGCTGACGCGACCACGGGCGCCTTAAGCGTGCGGGACACAATGGGCGCGCAACAAGGGTTGGGGATTCTGAACACCATCACAGCGGTTCAGATGATTGAAACCGGGGGGCAGAATTTTGTCATCGTTGCCTCGGCTGCAAGCAACGGCGAGATGGGCGCACTGAGTGTGCTAGAGTTGACGGCCAATGGTCAACTGATCGCTGTGGATCATGTGTTGGATACGCTGAATACGCGGTTTGGTACAGTGCAGGCATTGGCCACGGTCGATGTCGAGGATCGGATCTATGTGGTTGCAGGGGGCGGCGACGATGGGTTGAGTCTGTTTGTCATCATGCCGGGTGGCCAGTTGCAACATTTGTCATCGCTGGCGGATCAGACCACTACCAACCTGACCAATGTCTCGGCGTTGGAGATGGTGTTGGTGGGGGATGAAGTTCAGGTTTTTGCTGCGGCGCAGGGTGAGGCGGGCATCAACCAGTTTACCTTTTCAGTCTCTGATCAAGGTGAAACGAGGTTTGCCTTGGCGCAGGGAGGGACGATGGCAGGCACCGGGCGGGATGACATTCTGATCGGCGGCGTGGGCGATGATCATGTTCAGGGGCAGGGTGGTGATGACATCCTGCGGGACGGCGCGGGCAAGGACACGCTGGACGGTGGTGCGGGGTCTGACCTGTTTGTGCTGTCTGCGGACGGTGTGAATGATCGCATTCAGAATTTTGATTATACGCAGGATTGGATTGATCTGGGAAATCTGCCGTTTCTGTATGGAACGTCGCAGTTGAATATTACGACCAGCGGTCCGGGGGTACGTATTACGTGGCGCAGTGAGGTGTTGGATGTGCGCCCTTCGGGGGGCGAGACGTTGAGCGTCGCTGAGGTCAGTGCACGTATCGTGTTCGGGGCGGATCGCACGTTGTTGTTGGTCCCAAGCGAGATCATGGGCAGCGATGCGGCAGATGTATTGGGCGGCACGTCTGACCCAGACGTTATTTCTGGTTTTGGGAGCGGCGATCAAATCACCGGTCTGGAAGGCAATGACACCATCCGAGGTGGAGACGGCCGTGACAGCATCCACAGCGGCCAAGGTGATGACGAGGTCATGGGGGGCAACGGCGATGACTGGATCCGGTTGGGTCAGGGCAATGATATCAGTCGCGACGGCACCAATGGCAATGATACCGTTCTTGCGAATGCGGGCAATGACAGTGTCATGGCGGGTGCGGGTGATGATGTGGTGCGAGGCCATGCTGGTTTTGACAGTCTTGAGGGAGGGGCTGGAGACGACCGTTTATTTGGAGGGAATGGTTTTGACACGCTACGCGGTGGCGATGGAGATGACCTGGTTGTGGGAGGCAATGGCCGTGATCTGATTTTCCTGGGCAATGGGGATGATGTGTTTTTCGACAATGCTCAGGCAGGCATTTCCGCGAGCGATACGGTTTGGGGCGGTGCGGGTTACGACCATGTGCGAGGCGGTGGGGGCGATGAATTTCTGGATGGGGGTAGCGGGAAAGACCTGATCCTTGGCCGCAAAGGCAATGATACTTTGTATGGTGGCGATCAGAATGACACGATCTTTGGCGGTGATGACAACGATGTGGTTTGGGGCGGTAAAGGGCAGGACAAGGTCTATCTGGGCAATGGTGATGATCGTTTTAACGATACGGAGCAGATTGGTGCATTTGGGCGTGATTTTGTGCAGGGCGGCGCGGGCAATGACACGCTGGAAAGCCGTGCGGGAGACGATACGTTGAGCGGTGGCGCTGGCGCGGATGTTTTTATTTTTGCGGACACATCGGGTGATCGCATCGTCACCGATTTTAACAACGGCCCCGATACAATTCAGGTCGAGGCTGCACAACTTTCTGTTCGGGATACAAAAGCGGGTCTGTTGTTGGAATGGGACGATGGCAGCGTTTTGCTAGAGGGCGTCATGGCTGCTGACATGCAGCCGGGGGATTTGGTCTTTGTCTAAAAACACTGGTAGAAATAGGCTCTATTAATGAGAATAGAGCCTATTTCTTTCTTGCCTTAGATCAGTTCGATATCGCCTAACAAGCTCGCAGTTGATGTCACCCCGTTCAACGTCAGGCTGTCGCCGTTGTCGAAATCAAACACCAGATTGCCGTTCTGTACGCTGGTCAGCGCATCTAGGCGCGCTTGGTTCAAC
>JBDWMA010000039.1:0-20471 GCA_039972875.1 Pseudoruegeria sp. | reverse complement strand
TACTTTTTTAAACATGTCTTTTTCTCCTTTGGTCGTATGGGGTTACGACCGTTCATCTTGGTTATAAGTGTCGGTGGGCTTGGGGCCCGTCGTTGCGATGAACTGGATGTAAGGCGGGAAGTGGCAAAGAAAAAGGGGGGGTATCTTCACGGAAAATCGCCAAAATGTGAGAACAGGCACATGCGCAGTTGATGTGCATTTTTTCACAGACAGAAAATAAACCATGGTTCCGTAGAAATCAGCGATAAATAGCCAAAAACGTCTCGAACTGGCTCTGTTTTTAGGCGGAATTCTGAATTACCCGAAAAACCCACTGTGGATGATTGTTACAAACATCCTTGCCCACATGAGAAAACGCGCAAGGTGGGTGCAGAAATGTGCAGGATTAGCCGTAATTTTTTTCGCCGCGCTGAACAATTATGTCTCTAAGTAGAAAAATTGACTGCAAATGATCTATCGCGTGAGGGATTTCATACCTGTTTCGAGTCCCTTTAAGGTCATCGGGACCATTTGGTCATCAAATACCTCTCGGATCATTTGGACGGAATGCGTGTATTGCCAGTGGTCTTCAGGCAATGGGTTGATCCAGAGGTTGGACGACCATTGCTCGCGTGCACGTTGTAACCAGACTTGCCCTGCTTCGGCATTCCAGTGTTCATTTGCCCCTCCAGGATAAGCAATTTCATATGGGCTCATAGAGGCGTCGCCAACAAAGATGCATTTATAGTCAGGACCAAACGTCCGTAAAACATCCCATGTCTGGGTTTGTCGATCCCATCGACGGGCGTTGTCTTTCCAGACGCCCTCATAGAGGCAATTGTGAAAATAGAAATGTTCAAAATGTTTAAATTCAGATTTGGCCGCAGAAAAAAGTTCTTCGACGACTTTGATATGGGGATCCATGGAACCGCCGATATCGAGGAACAACAACACTTTTACCGCATTGCGCCGCTCAGGGCGGGTTTGCACATCTAAATAGCCATGTTCGGCTGTGGCGCGAATGGTGCCATCAAGATCAAGCTCGTCAGCAGCACCCTCACGGGCCCACCGCCGCAATCGTTTCAAAGCGACCTTGATATTTCGGGTGCCCAATTCAACGTCACTATCCAGGTTTTTGAACTCACGTTTGTCCCAAACCTTTGTCGCACGTTGATGGCGGCTTTCTTTTTGTCCTATGCGTACGCCTTCGGGGTTATAGCCATAGGCCCCAAACGGAGATGTCCCCGCCGTACCGATCCATTTATTACCCCCCTGATGACGACCTTCCTGTTCCTTGAGGCGCTCTTTCAGAGTTTCCATCAACTTATCAAACCCACCCAAGGCTTCGATTTCGGCTTTCTCTTCTGCGCTCAGGTGTTTTTCGGCGAGTTTTTCGAGCCAATCGCCGGGAATGTCGACAGCGTTGAGAACATCTCCCAAGTCTAATAGTTCAATACCTGAAAAAGCTTGGGAAAATGCACGGTCAAATTTATCTAGATGTCGTTCATCTTTGACCATAGCTGCACGGGCCAGGTAATAGAATCCGTCAATGTCGTAGGTTACCAACCCTGCTTTGACGCCTTCGAGAAAGCTAAGATACTCGCGCAATGACACCGGGATGCCAGATGCGCGAAGTGTCTCAAAGAACGGCAGGAACATAGGGGTTACAGGGACCGGTGTACAAACAAGGTGATGAACAAACCGAGCATGCCAAAGATCAGTGCAAAGACAAAGGCCCATTGGGCCATGTCCACTGCGCTACCGTTACGACGTTTAGCTTTCAGTGCCCCCAAGAGGGCTCCAAACAACGTTCCAAATATTACGATCATCCATTCTCACTTTTTGTCGTCGCGGACATGGGCCGTAAAGCCGCCACATCCGCCTGCCTTTGGCGGACTTCGTCGCCGTTGGCAAATCCATATCGCGCCCATCCCAAACTGTCGAGGCGAACATTGCGCGCCTCTGCCGGACGGCCAAGCATATCTAAAGCCTCTGCTTTCATCAGCATAAGATTGGCCATGAGCGCAGCATTTTGGTTGTTTGCTAATGCTGGGAGGTACTGTTCGGCAAGGTTCAGAACTGCTTCGGGTTCACCTGCGGACAATGCATAGGCCGTGAGCTGTACGCCGACGTGGGCCCGATGGGCCGTGGTTAACGGGCTTTGGGCGTAGAAGGCATCTGCTCGTAAGAAATTAGCAAGGGATTCATTTCCATTTTGACTGATTGATAGCCGCCCAAGAATATAGTGACTGAATCCGCGTCGGTGATCCTTCCACCCTTGTTGTATGGCGATATCAAGGGCCGTTTGTGCAGCTGCCTGTCGTGTAACAGAGCGGCCTTTTGGAGCGAGCGCGCGTTCGATTGCCGCGACCCATGCATCTGGGGTACGTTTGATCGGCCTCGCTTTTATACGCGTCCCGGCGGGGTTTAATCGATTCAAAATAGAGGGCAGTTTAGCGGCCACCTCAGAGCGGGTCATACCGTTTTTCAAAGCAGGATCGTTATAGGCCTGTAACATCAGCATATCGAAACCAGTGAGGACCGTATTCATATTGTCATCGTTGAACACGGAATCCGGAAGCCGATACAGATCGTTAAGCGGCCCGATGGCCTGTGCAATTTCTTCGTGCAAACAATCCCTGATTTCCTGAGGACTTTCATCTGCTTTAATGAACACCGCGAGCTGTTCACGTTTGCTCAGCGTGGTCCAGTCATTTAATTTGGTGCGCCTATGTTTGACATAATCTGTCCAACTGCTGACCCGAGGCGCTACAAAACATGCGGCTGTTGGGGCATATCGAGCCATTTTTTGACTATCGATGCCTTCAATCGTGATTTGGGCTTGGGCAGGGCGTTGGGTCCGTTTGATATCTATGCCTGCCTCTGATTGCAGGCGGTCTAATAGCTTTGCCAGTTCAGTTGGCAGGCTCGACGGGATTTTGCCGGCAATAGCGACATGAATCGGGCCCTCAAATCGGGTCAGGATCGGTAAGGCTCTACCGTTTTCCATCTCAAAGCTCAGATCTAGAAAATCCTGGGTCATTTCGGCGTTTGATCGCGTCGGTGCGGCAACTTTGGTGTCGCGAAAGACATTCATCGGCGGCAGGCTCGTGTCCAAAGGATTAAGCCGTTGCGCGGACTCAGGAGAAGGGGCGCAGGCCGTCAGGCCTACACAGAGGGTACTCATTAAAAAGGCAAATCTAATTTGCATCTGTGAACTCGTTCCTAATACCTGTCAGAAAAACCTGAGCAGGCTGTTAACAATAACTTACACTTATGAGTCATGTTTGGGTCGGCTGTATTGTATAAACGGTGTCTTGGTGCCGATCCTGTCATACAATTTGCGGGCAGTTTGATTAAACTCCTGTGTCATCCAATACACATTCACCGCTCCTACACGATCTGCCTCTGTATAGACGGCCTCTATCAAAGCGCGCCCAATACCCTGACCACGGACAAACGGGTCCGCATAAAGATCCTGCAAATAGCACGTGTTCTGTATATTCCAGCCATGTCGGTGATACAGATAATGCGTTAGCCCAACAGGTTTTCCATCGACCAAAGCCAAAAGGCCGGAAAAATCCTGAGGATCATCCCCCAGCAACCTCTCAAAATAGACGTCATATGTCTCTTGGGGCAGGGTCGTTTCATAAAACGTTAGATAATCCGTCCAAAGACGAGACCATTCTGGTTTATCAGAGGGGATGAGCGGGCGGATTTCGACAGTCATTAGCGTTGCCCCCTGGCCATAAAGGCCAATCGTTCGAATAGATGAACGTCCTGTTCATTTTTCAACAGGGCACCATGAAGCTTCGGCAAGGCGTTCGCCCCGTCGCGCTTTAAGTCTTCTGCTGTTAAATCTTCGGCAAGCAACAATTTCAACCAATCCAATACTTCACTCGTTGACGGCTTTTTACGCAAGCCGCCGGTGTCTCTGATCTCGTAGAATTGGGTCAAAGCTGTGGTCAAAAGTTGATCTTTTATGTCCGGATGATGAACTTCGACGATTTTTCGCATCGTTTCCATGTCGGGAAAGCGGATATAATGGAAAAAACACCGACGCAGGAACGCGTCAGGGAGTTCCTTTTCGTTATTTGAGGTAATTATGACAATCGGACGCTGCTTGGCTTTGACGGTCTGGCCTGTCTCATAGACATGGAATTCCATTTTATCGAGCTCTTGCAACAAATCGTTGGGGAATTCGATGTCGGCTTTGTCCACCTCATCAATCAGCAATACGACCCGGCCATCTGCATCAAACGCCTGCCAGAGTTTTCCCTTTTTAATATAATTTGCAACATCGTGAACGCGATCTTCGCCCAATTGGCTGTCGCGCAATCGGCTGACTGCATCATATTCATATAGCCCTTGTTGCGCTTTTGTGGTCGATTTGATGTGCCACTCAATCATTGGCAAGCCCAAGGCGGTGCTGATTTGTTTTGCCAGTTCAGTTTTGCCCGTTCCGGGTTCGCCTTTTACCAAAAGAGGGCGTTCGAGTGTTACCGCGGCGTTAACAGCCACCTTAAGATCATCTGTGGCGACATAGGCGTCTGTGCCATTGAATTTCATATGCTTGAGCTACTCTGTTGTTATGCTGCGTTCCTTTAACGTAACACAGCAAAGGCGCGCATCAAGCACAAGCACGGCCTGTGTAGACATTCCCTTTACGAGGGAGTAAACGGTCCTCAGAGAGAGAAAATGAGCCGGATGACAGAGTCGCAAGACCGAGTTTCCCGTACACACAAGGGAGCAGGTATGAAAGCCGAAGTTTTCCTACCAGATGACTACAGGCCAGCCGAAGACGAACCGTTCATGAACGAGCTTCAGCTTGAATATTTTCGTCGGAAACTGATCAATTGGCGAGAAGAGTTGCTGGCTGGAAGCCGTGACACAATCGAAGGGTTGCAAGACAGCACCCGCAATATTCCAGACATCACAGACCGCGCGTCAGAAGAGACTGACCGTGCCTTAGAATTGCGCACACGGGACCGTCAACGCAAGCTGGTTGCCAAAATCGATTCGGCGCTACGCCGCATTGAAGAGGCAGAATTCGGCTATTGTGATGACACAGGGGAACCCATTTCTCTGAAACGTCTAGATGCGCGTCCGATTGCAACTTTGTCGCTTGAGGCGCAAGAGCGTCACGAGCGTCGCGAAAAAGTGCATCGCGACGATTGATCAACTGGGTTGGTTAAGTGAATCCTAATGCCGCCGGAAACCCAGTGTTTCGGCGGCATTTTTACGAGGCAGACAGAACATGATTATTGGTCAGGATATTACAGTAATCGGCGCAGGTGTTGCGGGCTTAGCCACAGGCATTGCGCTTGCACAACGTGGTGCAAAGGTTCGTATTCTTGAGCAGGCCGAGTCCATCCGAGAAATCGGTGCAGGTCTTCAGATCAGTCCAAATGGATTTGCCGTTCTCAAAGCGCTTGGCCTTGGGGAGGCTATTCTGAAGGTTGCCGTTCGGGCCAATGCTGTCGAATTGCGCGATTATAAAAACAGCAAACAAGTATTGCGACTTGATTTAGCTGGTCTTGCCTCGGATCAGCATTATCTTTTTGTACATCGCGCCGATTTGATCGAGATGTTGGCAACCGCTGCGCGAGATGTCGGCGTTCAAATCCGGTTGTTGCAAAAAATCCAATCGGTCACAGAACGAGATGGAGGGGGGTATTGTATCAACACTGCGCAAGGCGGGGAGCACAAAGCATCCTGTCTTATCGGTGCGGATGGTATACACTCTGCCATTCGACAGTTTTTAAACGGGGCATCAGCACCGTTTTTCACGCACCAAGTGGCCTGGCGTGCAACCGTGCCCAATGACGCTGATGTTGCGCACAAAGTTCAAGTGCATATGGGGCCTGGGCGTCACATTGTAGGCTATCCACTTCGGGGTGGTGAGCTGATAAATATAGTGGCGGTGCAGGAAAAGCAGGCGTGGGTCGAAGAAAGCTGGACCAAAAAAGATGACCCTGATCATTTGAGGGCCATTTTTTCAGATTTTGCACCCTCAGTACGATCCCTATTGTCCCGGATTGAAGAGGTTCACCAATGGGGTTTGTTCCGGCATTCGGTAGCCAAAACATGGTATAGAGGACAAGCGGCGATCCTTGGGGATGCGGCGCATCCGACCTTACCGTTTTTGGCACAAGGCGCCTGCATGGCCCTAGAAGATGCATGGGTTTTGGCCGAAAGTCTGGCGCAGACAGATGAGATTTCAGCGGGCCTTGCTCAGTATCAGTCTAAACGCAAAGATCGCGTGACACGGGTTGTGGACGCTGCCACTAAAAACGCATGGCGCTATCATCTGAGTTTTCCGCCGCTTCGATTTGCGACGCACACCGCGTTACGTACCGCAGGCGCGCTGGCCCCATCTATGGCGATAAGGCAGTTCGACTGGCTCTATCGAACCGATGTAACCAAAGCTTAGCTCAAGCGTCGATATCGACCCAAACAGGTACGTGATCCGAAGGTTTGTCTCGTCCTCGGATTTCAGAATCGATCTGACAATCAGATAAAAGGTCTGCGCATTGCGGTGTCATCAAGAAATGATCAATCCGGATGCCGTCATTTTTGTTCCAAGCCCCAGCCTGATAGTCCCAAAAACTATAATGTTCCGGACCATGTATGCGGGCGCGAAATGCTTCGGTAAACCCGAGGTTCAAAATCTTGCGATAAGCGGCCCGGCTTTCAGGGCGATATAATGCATCATCGATCCAAGCTTCTGGTCGTTTGGCGTCTTCAGGCTGTGGGATGATATTGTAATCTCCTGCCATCAGCGCGGGTTCCTCTGCGACCAATAACGCCGCGGCACGGGCTTGTAAGCGTTCCATCCATGCAAGTTTGTAGTCGTATTTCGGGCCCGGTGTTGGATTGCCATTTGGCAAATACAAACCACAAACACGTACGGCTGTTTTACCAACAACTGTGGCCTCAATCCAGCGGGCTTGTTCGTCACTGTCATCGCCGGGCAAGCCGCGGGTGACATCTTCCAGCGGTAATTTGGATAGGATCGCCACACCGTTAAAGGATTTCTGCCCATGGGTTTCGACGTGATACCCCATGTCTTCGAAGACTTCGCGAGGGAAGTTCTCATCGACAGATTTAATTTCCTGCAACAGCGCGACATCCGGTTTGCGTTCGGCCAACCATTCGGGCAGGGCGTTGATACGGGCCTTAATGCCATTGATGTTGAACGTTGCAATAATCATGGCTGAGCCTTTTGAAATGGGGTCTGTCTTTATATCGCCTAAATAGGCCACAATCGCAATTGGATCCGGACAAAGATGCCCAAATGAATGCGGACCCATTCTTGGGGCATATTACATAGAGAAACTTGTACCACAGCCACACGAACTGGTGGCATTTGGATTTTCAATTATGAACCGCGCACCAATGAGCTCTTCTGAGAAATCGATAACGGCATTGGTCAAAAAGGGCAGGGACACAGAGTCCACGACGACTTTTTGCCCGTCTTGTTCCAAGATGAGATCATCCTCAGTAGGACTGTCTAGTTTGATATCATATTGAAAGCCTGAGCAACCACCGCCCTCGACGGCGACACGCAGAGCCTGCGCCGTTTCAGACGATTCATTAATCTCTGCCAAACGCTCAAATGCGCGAGTGGTCACTTTTGGTGGTAATTTCAGGTCCATATCCGGCTCGCTATGCGTTTTCATGCACTACATTCTATCATATAAGGGCGCAGAACAGAGGCGACAACAGGCGATCCGAAATGCTGTCAAAATTTGCGTGTGATCCACACCAATCTCGCGGACGATTGTATCCCGAGGAAGAGAGCGCCCATCGTTCTTGTTTTCAACGTGACAGAGACCGTATTATCCACGCGTCGGCCTTTCGCCGTTTGAAACATAAAACTCAGGTGTTCATTGAACATGAAGGCGATTATTTTCGCACCCGCCTAACGCATTCCATCGAAGTCGCACAGGTTGCGCGCACCATGGCCAACACACTTGGTTTGAATCAGGAATTAACCGAGGCTGTCGCTTTGGCCCATGACTTGGGGCACACGCCCTTTGGACATACTGGCGAAGACGCGATGCATGATCTGATGGACCCGTATGGTGGATTTGATCATAACGCCCAAGCTCTTCGCATTGTAACGTCGCTGGAACGGCATTATGCAGAATGGGACGGTTTGAACCTGACGTGGGAAACCCTTGAGGGGATCGCCAAACACAACGGTCCTGTGACGGGGACTCTGCCCTATGCTTTGACGGATTATGATGTAAAACACGATCTGGAATTGCATACCTATGCCAGCACAGAGGCCCAAGTGGCAGCCTTGTCTGATGACATAGCTTATAACAATCATGATTTGCATGACGGTTTGCGGGCAGAGTTGTTTTCAACAGATGAATTGGCCGAAATGCCGATTCTGCAGGATTGTTTTTCCGAGGTTGATAAGCTTTACCCCGGATTGAATTATTATCGCCGTCGCCATGAAGCGTTACGCCGTTTCTTTGGGGTGCTCGTGACGGATGTTTTGGCCGTCACCCAAAACAATCTCGCAGAATTAGATCCGCAGAGCCCGAGGGATATCCGTATGGCGGGGCGTCAGATCGTCGCCTTTTCTGAACCTCTTTGGCAGGATCTAAAGGTAATTAGGCAGTTCTTGTTCACCAGAATGTACCGAGCACCTTCAGTGGTTGAAATGCGTGAAAAGGTGACACGTGTGGTGCGGGAGTTATTTCCGTATTACATGTCACAACCAGACCAGCTGCCAAAACAGTGGCGCAAAGATGTTGCCGAGATCGATTCAGAGATCGCTTTGGCCCGGATCGTTGCGGATTATATTGCTGGAATGACGGACAGGTTTGCGCTGCAAGAGCATCGACGGATATTCGATGTGGATGTTGTCGAAGGATTGATTCCGGCACAAAGCCGATCATGATGACGTTAGGTCATCTGGGAATTCGTTAACAAAACCTCAAATATGATTAGAGCACCCTATCATTTCCCCTAAATTATCACAATTGGATCGCTACCTATCTCGATGACAAGTGCATTGAGTAGGTAGTGACATGGCCGTATATTCTTTCATTGGGTATGACCCCAGCGTGATAAATTTTTCTGGCGGGACCGTTGAGTTGGATGATTCATACAACTTAACCGAAGATCGGGTAAATATATCTGTAAATGACACGGCCAGCGGCGGTACTATTGGGTCTGGCGGGGATTCCCACACTGATAACGGCGTTATTTTTGATGGGGACCGCTACAGCAATGAAAATGGTGACGACAACAGTCAATTCGGCACGCTGACAGAAATTGATGGGACGCCGATAACCTCGGGCCAAGTCTATCTAGAGCAAAGCTATACTCTGACGTCTGGTGGTACGACGATCACTCTTTATCGTGTCGAAATTGCCGGAGACGTCGTGGGCTATGTGGCATCTAGCCCATTAGAAAAGGATGTTACCTATACGTTCAGCACAAGCAATGTCACTCCGGGGAATGCCCCAAATACGACAACAAACGCGATCGTTGATGTGCCGTGTTTCGTTGCTGGTACATTGATTGAAACGCCGGCAGGGGCCGTCGCCATTGAAACCTTAACTGTTGGCGATTTTATCCTGAATGCTGCGGGTGAGCCGCGTAAAATCCGTTGGACCGGTTCGAAAATTATTTCGCCGAAGTTTCACAGGGATCGTGATCTATATCCGGTGTGCATTGGCAAGGGGGCGTTGGGGGAGGACCTCCCGCGTCGCGATCTGCTTGTATCTGCGAACCATCGCATCGTGTTGGATGGTGCTGAAGTACAGTTGTTTACAGGCAAAGATCGAGCCTTTGTTCCCGCAAAATTTTTAGTCGGGCAACCTGGAATAAATCGGGTGCGGACATTAGATCTGGTGCACTATGTTCACTTATTACTAGATGAGCATGAAATTCTGATGGCCGAAGGGTTGGCTGCCGAAAGCCTGCATCCCGGTGATATGGCCCTGCAGGCGCTTTCCCCTGATGCGGTGGACGAGATCCTGTATTTGTTCCCAAGCTTAAAAGAACAACCCTACAGTGGATACGGCCCATTGGCTTTGCAATCTCTTAAAAGTTGGGAAGCACGTGTCTGTGTTGCAGCGCGGGCTTGTG
Source organism: Pseudoruegeria sp. (assembly GCA_039972875.1). Classification (GTDB taxonomy): domain Bacteria; phylum Pseudomonadota; class Alphaproteobacteria; order Rhodobacterales; family Rhodobacteraceae; genus Pseudoruegeria. The sequence continues at coordinate 10,379 of JBDWMA010000039.1, read as the reverse complement.
TAATGGGGCCCGTCCAAATTGCGGCTTAAGCGACAAACATCTTTTTCTTTTTGACCCATGACTTATGATCCAATCATTCGCTGACGTACGGCGTGGATAAAGGACGAAAAGACTATGGCATCAGAGGTATCAGGCGCTTTGGATCCGGTCTCAGCGATTGCTTTGGTTGGGGCTGTTGGCGTTGGTGCGCAATGGCTGGCTTGGCGGTTGCGTGTGCCGGGGATCGTTTTGATGCTGTTGGCCGGGGTTCTGATTGGGCCTGTATTCGGCCTGTTTGATCCCGAACGAGATATCGGGCCTCTTACTTCCCCTATGATTTCCATCGCAGTGGCGGTGATCTTGTTTGAGGGTGGCATGACGTTGAATGTCCATAACCTAAAGGATGCCGTGACCGGGGTGCGACGCCTTGTTGTTATCGGAGCTCCACTGGGGTGGTTGATGTCAACATTGACGCTGCATTATGCGGCCGGATTGGGATGGCAGTCGTCTGCTGTCTTTGGTGGGATCATGATCGTGACGGGACCAACGGTGATTGCGCCATTGCTGCGCGCCGCACGATTGTCTCGCAGACCCGCAACACTTCTGCAATGGGAGGCAATCGTGAACGACCCGCTTGGGGCGTTGGCGGCTGTATTGGCCTTTTCGGTGGTGATGGTGCTGAATGAAGCTGACACCTTTGGCAGCGCTATGATTCATTTGGGAATTGGGGTTGTATTTTCGGGCATTCTTGGAGCTGGCGCTGGGGCTGTGATCACCCATGCATTTCGTCTCGCATTGGTGCCGGAATACATGAAGGTTCCGGTGTTGTTTGTTGTTTTGCTTAGTGTTTTTGCATTGTCCGATCGTGTTTTACATGAAAGTGGGTTGTTGGCCGTGACGATAATGGGGCTTGTTATCGCCAATGCAAACCTCCCATCTTACGAAGAGCTTCGGCGCTTTAAGGAGCATGCTACGATCCTGTTGGTCTCTGGCGTGTTTATCTTGTTGGCGGCGTCTCTGGATTTTACCACGTTGGCGCAGTTGAACTGGCAGGCCGGTCTATTTGTCGTTGTGACGATTTTGGTGGCGCGACCTGGGACGGTGCTTTTATCGCTGATGGGGACGGATATTCCGATAAAGGAGCGTATCCTAGTTGCCTTTACTGGCCCGCGGGGGGTCGTATTGGTTGCTGTGGCGGGGTTATTTGGAACACGTTTGGCAGATTTGGGGGTAGAAGACGGCGCTATACTAGGGCCGCTGGCTTTTGTTTTGGTTACCGTTACGGTTGTTTTGCACGGATTTACCCTTGCCCCATTTGCCAGGTGGTTGGGTTTAACGGCATCTGGCACGCCAGGCGTTTTATTTGTCGGGGCATCCCGGTTTAGCATTGCCTTTGCCGAAGCGTTGAAATCTGCGGATATTCCGGTGCGGGTGACAGAGACCAGCCTGTATAATTTACGACGCGGACGCGATGTAGGCTTGCCATTGTATTACGGTGATGTGTTGGCAGAGGAGGCCGAGCATCGTTTGCACATGGTGGATTACGGTACACTTATCGCGTCCACGGCAAATGATGCCTACAATACCTTGGTCACCACCGAACTGGCCCCGGAATTTGGACGCAACCAAGTGTATCAAGTGACCAGATACCAAGGCGAAAATTCCCGTCACGCTTTGCCTGCCACCCTAGGAGGGCGTCATTTCGCCGAAGGACAGACCTATGGAGATCTTGAAACGCTTATGCTTGAGGGATGGAGGTTTCGCAAAACGGGCCTAACAGACGAATTCGCGGTTGAGGATTGGAAACATCAGCACCCAACCGCCTTGCGGTTAGGCGTGTTTGATCCAGACGGGGTGTTTCACGTATCTCCGGGGGCGCCAAAGGCTGATGCGGGATGGGCCATATTGGCCCTTGCCCCGCCCAAACTCACCGCTGCTGCCGAAAACGATCCCTAATCTGATGATAATCCCGCCAGTTACCCTCTGAGTTCGGCCTGTGGCGTTGACCCTGTCGGTAGAGGTGCTAAACCGCCCCAAGATCAGAGGATGCGAACATGAACCTTTTTGCCGAAATCAGAACGCTTGTCATCGACAGCCTGACCGCCCTGCAATCTGAGGGCGTATTGCCCGAAGGGCTGGACTTTGCCAATGTGGCTGTTGAGCCACCGCGCGATGCGGCCCATGGGGATATGGCGACGAATGCCGCCATGGTCTTAGCAAAGCCGGCAAAAATGAAACCTCGCGATATTGCCGAGGCTTTGGTGGCGAAATTGACGGCAGATGATCGCATCACTGTTGCCGAAGTTGCAGGCCCCGGTTTTTTGAACTTACGTCTGAAGGCTGACGTTTGGCATGGCGTTATCACGGCTGCCCTGACAAAGGGTGCGGAATTCGGCATGTCCAACATGGGCATGGGGACGCGCGTCAATGTTGAGTATGTATCGGCCAATCCAACTGGTCCTTTGCATGTGGGCCACACACGTGGTGCCGTGTTTGGTGATGCGCTGGCAAGTCTGCTGGCCTATGCCAACTATGACGTTACGCGCGAATACTACATTAACGATGCCGGTGCACAGGTGGATGTGCTCGCACGTTCTGTCTATCTGCGTTATCTAGAGGCCAACGGCCAAGAGGTTGCTTTTGTCGACGGCACATATCCAGGCGATTATCTGATCCCCGTTGGACAAGCGCTGGCCGGTGCCTATGGCGATAAACTGGTAGGCAAACCTGAATCCGTCTGGCTTGAAGATATCCGCGAATATGCCACCGATGCGATGATGCACTTGATCCGAGAGGATCTGGCGTCTCTGGGTGTTGAAATGGATGTTTTCTACAGTGAAAAATCCCTTTATGGCACAGGTCAGATTGAGGGCGCACTCAAAGCTCTGGAAAATAAGGGTCTGATTTACGAAGGTGTTCTTGAGCCGCCAAAGGGCAAAAAACCCGACGATTGGGAACCGCGCGAACAAACACTGTTTAAATCAAGTGATCACGGTGATGATGTCGATCGACCAGTCAAAAAATCTGACGGCAGCTGGACGTATTTTGCACCTGACATCGCCTATCATTACACAAAGGTCGAACGTGAATTTGATGAGCTGATCGACGTTTTTGGTGCTGATCACGGTGGCTATGTAAAGCGGATGAAAGCCGCTGTTTCAGCTTTGTCTGACGGCGAGGTTCCGTTGGATATCAAATTGACCCAATTGGTGAAACTGTTCAAAAACGGTGAGCCGTTTAAAATGTCCAAACGGGCAGGGACCTTTATCATGTTGCGTGATTTGGTTGAACAAGTCGGTCCTGATGTGACCCGCTTTGTGATGCTGACGCGTAAGAACGACGCGCCGTTGGACTTTGATTTCGACAAAGTACTTGAGCAATCCAAAGATAACCCTGTGTTCTATGTGCAATATGCCAATGCACGTATTTGTTCCATTTTGCGCAAGGCAAATGAGGCGGGCATCGATGTGTCTGACGCCACATTATTGGATGCTGAATTGTCGGGGCTGACCCATGAGGCGGAGATAAACCTTGTGCAAAAGCTCGCTGAATGGCCTCGTTTGGTTGAGGTTGCCGCCCGTACGCATGAGCCTCATCGCGTTGCTTTCTACCTCTATGAGCTGGCTGGAGAGTTTCACGCGCTGTGGAATAAAGGCAACGATGTTGTTGATCTGCGGTTCTTCCAAGAAGACAATATAGCCGCAACCCAATCAAAAACTGCGCTCATTCGTGCCGTAGCCGTTGTTATTTCCGCAGGTCTTGGTATCCTTGGCGTGACTCCGGTTGAGGAAATGCGCTGATCTAAACAAGCGCACCGCCGGTGTCAGGCAGGTAAATTCGCTCACGTTTGCTTTTTAGGCGTGGGATAAGAGGCATCGAAATGGCGGTTATCGGAATGGGTGAGGCCCCTGCGGAAAGCAGTGGCCTATCAGCAGAAAATTTATCCAAAGCGGTGAAAATCGCAGGTGCAGGTATGTCAGTCGCATTATTGATTGGCGTGGGCATCTGGGGGTATCGGTTGGCGTTGCGAGACGTCACGGGTGTTCCGACGATCCACGCTGCAGATGGACCTATGCGGGTACAGCCCGAAGATCCGGGCGGGCGCTTGGCAAGTCATCTTGGCCTGTCTGTCAATGCCGTTCAGGCGCAGGGTGAGGCCGGTGAATTAGACGATGAGCTAAAACTGGCTCCTGTTGCGGTAAACGTAATTGAGACTGATATCGTTGGTCTGCAAGATCGCCCTGACGGTGTTGCGCGTGATGACATTCATCATAGCGCTGAGGCCGGTGAAGTCACATCGCATGATGGTGTGGCCGCTGCGCCAGAGGCTCTGAAAACAGCAGCCGACAATGTTCCTGCCATTGAAAGTACCGCAGATATTCTTGCCTTGGCGAACAAATCAACATCGACCAAGGCGATCGAGGAGCCGACCCCACCAAAAGTTGCGGCCCTCAAAATTATTTCAACCGATATTCCGGGTGTTGTTCGCTCTCAGATCCCAAAAGCGAGACCTGCAGGCCTAACGGCGTCAGACACATATAAAGAACTGGATTCAGAAGAAGGTTCCTCTGATGGTGTCATCGAAGTGCGCTCTGAAGCTTTGCCATCCGGAACGAGCCTTGTTCAGCTGGGGGCATTTCAGAGCCCTGAAATCGCACGTGAGGAATGGGAACGTTTGGCGCAAAATCTTGACGATTACCTCGATCCCAAACAGCGGGTGATAGAACGCGCTGAACGCGGTGGTTCTGTTTTCTATCGCCTGCGCGTTGCTGGGTTTGACGATATTTCCGACGCTAGGCGGTTTTGTTCTGCCCTAAGATCAGAAGGGGCCGATTGTATTCCGGTTGTCCTCCATTGAGCCGAACTGGTGCAACGATTTTCGGCTGCGAGGGGCTGACCCTCGGCGCGGATGAAAAGGCGTTCTTTCACGAGGCACAGCCATTTGGATTTATTCTGTTTGCCCGCAATGTATCCAATCCTGATCAAATTAAACGTCTGACATCTGACCTAAGGGCCAGTGTGGGGCGCAATGCACCGATCCTGATTGACCAAGAAGGGGGACGGGTGCAGCGAATGCGCGCACCACAGTGGCGCGAATGGTTGCCGCCCTTAGATGAAGCCACTTTGGCCGGCCCAAATGCAGCACGATCTTTCTACCTGCGGTATCGACTGATCGCGCATGAACTTTTGACTGTGGGTATTGATGCAAATTGCGCACCCAGCGGTGATATTGCGACGTCTGATACACATGTATTTTTACACAACCGTTGTTATGGTGAGGATGTTGAAACTGTCGCGCAACTGGCCCGCGCTGCCGCAAATGGATTGATGGATGGCGGCGTGTTGCCGATCATGAAACATATCCCTGGGCATGGCCGCGGATCATTGGACAGTCACAAGGAACTCCCAAGGGTTGTCACATCTAAGAACGTCTTGGATGCTGCTGATTTTGCAGCGTTTCGTGCAATCAATGATCTCCCGATGGGTATGTCTGCCCATATCGTTTTTGAGGATATCGACCCCACTGGACCATCAACCACTAGTCGGATTATGACGGATCTTATTCGGAACGACATCGGATTTGATGGTCTTTTGATGACCGATGACCTTTCTATGGAAGCATTGTCCGGTGACGTTATCATGCGCAGTCGAGAGTCACTTGCGGCGGGTATGGATGTTGTTTTGCACTGCAATGGAAATCTTGCGGAAATGCAGCTTATTTCAGCTGAGGTCGGTGCATTGACGACTGAGGCGAGCCAGCGCGCAGAACGTGCTTTGGAATCACGCAAACCCCCAACAGAAATCGACGTGGATGTGCTTTGGGCGGAGCATCAATCATTGGTCAAAGGATAGCGGATTGAACGACGATCTGTTTACAAATGATCGCGCAGACGTGAAGGCTCGGCTGGAAGCTGAGGCGTTGATCGTTGATGTAGACGGATTTGAAGGACCGCTTGACTTATTACTGACTTTGTCACGTACGCAAAAAGTCGATCTGCGCAAGATTTCAGTTCTTGACTTGGCTGAACAATATCTTGGTTTTGTTGAACGGGCCAAAGTGCTTCGCCTTGAATTGGCCGCTGATTATCTGGTGATGGCAGCTTGGCTGGCGTTTTTGAAATCCCGGCTTTTACTGCCTCCCGATCCCAGCGAAGAAGGTCCGTCCGGCGAAGAACTTGCCGCGCACCTAGCCTTTCAGTTGGAACGGTTGCAGGCCATGCGCGATGCCTCAGCGCGACTTATGGCGCGGGATCAGTTGGGGCGTGATTTTTTTGCCCGCGGCATTCCAGAAGACATGACTCGGGTGCGCCGGGTGACTTACACGGCGAACCTATTGGATTTGATGCAGGCCTATGCGCGGATCCGCACCAAGGATGAATTCCGTCCCTTTGTGATGGATCGTGAATCGATCCTGACAATGGAGCAAGCGCTTGAAACCTTAAGGGGATTGATTGGGTTTGCTGGCGATTGGACCGATTTGACCAGCTATCTGCCTGAGGGATGGGAGCTGGATCCTAAACGCAGGCGATCTGCCACAGCCGCCACGTTCGCGGCCTCGTTAGAGCTGGTCAAAGGCGGTAAAGCGGAAATTCGGCAAGGGGATGCTTTTGCACCGATCCAATTGCGACGAAAGGCCTCTCGTGATGAATGATACCCCTGAGGCAGCCCGCGAAGACAGCCTATTTGAGGCACCGGTCATGGCCGAACAGGAACGTATGGTTGAGGCGGTTTTGTTCGCTACGGCAGAACCGATATCTGTGCGCGAGTTGGAGGCGCGGATGCCCCATGGCGCTGATGCTGCAGAGGCATTGGTGCATTTGCGCAAACGTTACGAAGGTCGGGGTGTGAATGTCGTTAAAGTTGGCGACAAATGGGCAATCCGAACGGCACCGGACCTTGGTTTTTTGATGCAAAAAGAAACCGTAGAGACGCGAAAATTATCGAGGGCCGCGATTGAGACATTGGCGATCATTGCCTATCATCAGCCAGTGACCCGTGCTGAGATCGAAGAAATCCGGGGCGTATCGGTGAGCCGTGGCACAGTAGATCAACTTTTAGAGATGGAGTGGATTCGGTTCGGCCGTCGGCGTATGACTCCGGGGCGACCTGTAACTTTCGTTGTGACACAAGGGTTTTTGGATCATTTTGCGTTGGAGAGTGCACGTGATCTGCCGGGCCTAAAAGATCTGCGCGCTGCTGGGTTGTTGGACAATCGCCCATTGCCCTCTTCAATGCCGGGGCAACCAGACATAGATGAAGAAGATGATGAGGTCCTTGAGGGCCAAAGCGAATTGTTTGAAGATTAAGGAGTGGTAAGATGAATCCCGAACGTATGATCCGCATGTTATTGCGGCCCTTTATTGGCAAGTTGATTAATAAAGGGATCAACACTGGAATTGATGCGACCCTTGGTAAAAACAAGGATCCAGAAAATATGACCGAGGCTGAGCGCAAGCAGGTTAAGACGGCAAAGAAGGGGGCGAAACAGGCGCGCAAGGCGATGCGGATGGGTCGACGGATTGGCCGGATGTAACAACCTTTTTGCGTGCAACGAATGCTTCTGTTGCTCCTAAAACTGCAAGCGCGGCAGAAATAATTGCACAGGCCGTTAATCCGCCGACGGCGAATGCTTTTTGGCCAATCAGCGTTGCGACAAATACGCTTAGATACATGACCATTGAGTTTAGGCCTAATATCGCCCCACGTTTACCCGCATCAATCATTGTCAGACGCCCAACGGTCAAGTTTAACCCAAGATGCTGGATCACTCCCCAAACAAATGCCCCAGCGACGAGCAAACCGTAGTGATCTAGTTGACTGGCATAGATCGCATAAAACAGAATGAGTGATGCGAACACCATCATCAATCCGCGACGTGGCCCGACCACATCTAAATATGGATCAAGAAAGATAGCGAGCGCAAATCCGACTCCATAAAACAGGGTTATCGGACCCGCCATCTTAACGGGCAGAGCCAAGCCTGTCTCAAGGTGAGCGCCGATAAAATTATAGATAACATAGAAACCAGTGCCCAACATTGCGACCGAAAATAGGCCCGGTATGACGCCGGGAATTTTGAGTGCCGTTATCGGGGATGTTGCCTTGTTTCGTGGCGTAGAAGAAGGCAATTTTAATTGGGTGAGGCAGAGCAGCGATACCGAGCTGCCTACAGTCAGGGCACCGTAGACAGCCCGCCATCCAAAAGCATCAGCGATATATGCGGACAGTGTGACGCCCCCAACCATTGATAGGGTCCAGCCGGCTAAGATTTGGCCCATGAATCGTGCTTCTTGGCCTTTGGGCGCGAGGTGCGAGGCCAAGCTATAAATTGAAGGCAGCGCAACCCCGACCGCCAAACCTGCGACAGCTTGTGCGACAATTAATATGATCAAACTTGGGGCCAAAGCGCTGGCAAAGAGGGACAGTGAAAATAGAAGGCTTCCCCAGATTAATACCCGTTCTGCCCCGAACCGATCTGATTGTGGTGCGAGCAAAGCCGCCGAAATTGCAACAGCCACCCCGTATATGCCTGCGGCCATCATCACATCAGGTGCGGAATTAAGACCCAATCCCAGTGCCACGTCGCTGGCAATGGGAGAGAGCGCCAAGGAATTGGCCCCAATAATTCCGATTGTTGCCATGAGTAGATAAATTGGCCCGCGTTGCATAGTGAGCTCCTTGAATGATGTCCTGCTATATGGCCTAATCCCCGAAGATCATTAGGCGCAAAGGAAATATGTAATGGTGGGTTCAGAAACAGATAATCTTCAGCCCGGGAAGCCCGTGAGCCGCGTCCTAGATGATATGGACCGAAAAATATTAGGTGCCCTAGCCGAAGATGCGACGCAAAGTTTTGCACAATTGGGAAAGATCGTTGGTTTGTCCGCCCCGGCTGTCCATGAGCGTGTAAAGAGATTGCGAGCAAACAAAACCATTAAAGCAACGGTCGCGCAGCTGGATGGGCCACAGACCGGAAAGCCACTACTGGCGTTCATACATGTGAATGCTCGTGGTTGGGCGAAGACCAAGGGGTTAACTGCTTTGGCAGAACGGCCTGAGGTGGAGGAAATTCATTCTGCGACGGGTGATACCTGTCTGATCATGAAAGTAAGGGTGGCATCATCTTATGCGCTAGAAGGGTTGTTGTCGCAAATATACGACCTGCCCGAAGTGCAGCGCACTCAGACCTATGTCGCGCTAAGCACCCACCTAGAGCGTAGTGTACAAGCCGGGGTAAGTCCCGAATTGGCCAAGGGTGGATACTTAAGGTAATTATATATTAGAGGGTTAAGAGGGGGACCTAAAGTGTTTTGAAAGTTTAAGCCCCTGGCCTTGATAGTTTGATTTAATATCTGCACCATATAGTTCTGTTGGAACTTCTAGCATGCGTTCGTAGACAAGTCGGCCGACACTCTGACCATGTTCCAGTACGAATGGAGCGTCATGGCAGCGTACTTCCAACACGCCGCGTGATCCAGCACCGCCTGCAGATGCATCCCCAAATCCCGGATCAAAGAATCCGGCATAGTGCACCCGGAATTCACCAACCATGGCCAGATAAGGGGCCATCTCTGCAGCGCAATCCGCTGGGATGCAGATGGCCTCTTGGCTAACAAGGATGTAAAACGCACCGGGGTCCAGAATGATCTGTCCCGTATCCGTGCGGATTTCTTCCCAATACTCAGTTGGATTGTAGTGGTTCAGTTTGGCCAGATCGACCACACCTGTATGTCGTTTTGCGCGGTAACCTACCAGATTCCCGCGTTCAGGACGTAGATCGACTGAAAACCCAAGGCCGTCGGAAATGATCGGTTCACCCGATACAATTGGGCTACGGGTATGGATTGCCCGAAGTTCTTCATCATCAAAAAGAGTCTTTCCCTGACGGAAGATTATTTGGTTCAACATTTGCCCTGTCTGGGCCACGACTGAGAAACTCTGCGGGCAGATTTCGGCATATAGGGGACCATCGTATCCATCAGGAATACGGTCAAACACAACGCCATTATCTGTGATGACGCGGGTCATCAGGTCAAGACGACCCGTCGAAGATTTTGCAGAAGCCGCAGCGGACATCCCCATAGGAAGCGATAAGCGCTCCATCAGCGGAACAACATAAACGCAGCCTTTTTCCAATACGGCTCCTGCGCTCAGATCGATTCTGTGCATGGTTAACTCGTCCAGACGGTCTGTCACGGACCTGTTGGCCCCCGATAGAAATGAGGCACGCACGCGATAAGCAGTTGTGCCCAACCGAAGGTCCAAAGACGCGGGTTGAATTTGAGATTTAATGATTGGAATTGAGGCCGAAATACCGCCCGATGCAATCATAGTTTCAATAAATTGGTTAGGTAATACACCGGTGTCGCGCATATTGACTCCGTTAATGCAAAACGCCC
>JBDWMA010000038.1:0-3691 GCA_039972875.1 Pseudoruegeria sp. | reverse complement strand
GGGCGCGGCCGATACCTCGACAACATCTTCATCGAACGCCTCTGGCGGTCACTGAAGCAGGAAGCCGTCTACCTTGAGGAAATCCAAGATGGGTTCCAAGCTCGCAGGGTGATTAGCAACTGGATGAGATTTTACAACACTGAGCGGCCCCATTCCGCGCTTGATCGGCTGACGCCCGACGATGCATATTGGGATAGCGTGCGACGAGCGAAAGCAGCATGAAACCTAAACACGATACCCTTAGAGAAGCTGCAAACCTGTCCGAAAAGATGGGACCACTTCAATGATCACCATGACGAACCCCGACACCCCCGAAGACTTCAAACAGGGCCTGCTTGGCATGAACGTGAGGGCTGCGGGAGCTACAAGCGAGCTTATGAAAGCGCAACTGGCGAGAGTTTTCTCTTGGCCTATGGCGGCTATGCATATGATACGGTGCTGTTCGCGGCGGAGGCGATCAACCGCGCTGGTTTGGCCGACCGTTAGGCGGTTGAAATTCGAAGATAACGATCTGGTCACAGTGGACTGATCACCTGCGATGAACGGACGGGCAGGTCCGATAGGATTTTTCCCTGCTTCCTTGCCCCCCTAGGGGATCGGCAAATAAACCGGGGGAACCATGCTGCAGTTTATTCTCGATACGCTGATCACGCTGTTCAACATTGGCTGACAATGGGCTATCGACGGGACGCCGACTGGCCAGAGTATTTCAAGGACAAAGGGTTTGATCTTTGTCGGTTCGAAGTCGGGACTGAAAGATTTTACTGTCAACCCCCTCCGTAAATGTGGTGCACAAAGGCGATGCGTTATAGATGCGACAACATCCGCATTGAGTGGTGTGCTGTGAAGGTAGCCAGAAAGAAAGCAGGCGATTTGAAAATACATCGAGTATTCCGCGTTCTCGGTGGGGGCCGTATTCGAGGGGGCTCACCTTTTAAGGTTGTAATTCGTGGAAATAGAAAAATACTTAAGAAAGGGAGGTATGATGATGGCCCCAGAGCGTGCTAAGTCTCAGAGAGTTTTCTTGTCAGGTGACCATAGTCAATACCATGGCGGAAGCGCAGCAGTGATTTTAGCAATAAGGCGAATGTTGCCCGATGTCACGTTTGCAGAAACGGGGAGCCCCTTTGACACTCTCATTGTAAATGGCGAGGGATCTATGCACCATGATTCCGCCCATTTTGTTGCAAAGATGGAGCAGCTAGCAGCTGCCCAAATGCTTGGAAAAAAAACCTGTTTGGTGAATGCAGTCTGGCAGGAAAATAGTGGAAGGTTCGATGATGTTCTAAGAAATCTTGACGTGTTGACGTTGCGCGGTCCGGCCAGTGCTGCCGATATGTTTGAGCGACATGGCGTGGCTGCGTTCCACCATGCGGACTTGTCATTATTTGCCCCTATTGAGCCACGCGAGCCCGTCGTTGATTTCGGTGGCGCAACAGTTGTCACTGATTTTTTCAACAAGGACTTTGGCGGCTTCGTCAGAAGCACGTCGGGGCCATTTTCAAAGCTCCCCTATTTCAATCTTGCAGATTATGATTGGTCGGACGCGATTGCGACTTTGGCAACAGCAGGTGCGGTCCTGACGGGGCGTCATCACGTGATGTTCGCTGCGGTTCGTGCTCGTGTACCATTCATACTCATGGATGCTAATACACACAAATTGGCGGACCTCTTAGATGCCGCATCCGCAAAGCTTCCCGTTTGTAAGACACAAAGTGAAGCGGTGATTGCATTGAATAGAATTAAGACAAACCGTATCATTTACGATCGACTTTTTGATTGGGCTGAAAAACAAACCCCACCAAAATTACTTACCCAAACGCCGCCACAGCAACCGGCCAGTGTTTTGCCAGTGCATGAGCGCTTGAAGGACGCACGCTTACACTTACAGTTTAACCGCCCCCGAATTGCAATGGATGTAATCGCTGACCTTCTTGAAGAAGGGGGCGTTGTTCCAGATGCGCAATTGATTGCCGTGTCGCAGGCAAGCGGCGAAGGCTGGCGGGCTGCTCAACTTGTTGCTGACAGAATCGTATCAAGTGTTTCGCCGTTGCGTTGGCTTTCATCGATTGGCCGTTTTGGAGCCGATGCTGCGGGATGGGACAGATTGATCCCCGACAGCAAAGCTCCAATTTGGTGGCAGTCGGCCGTCGAGTTATTTCGCAATCTGAAAAGCCCTGAGGTTCTCGTCAATGAGGAGCAGATTCTGAACGTTCTGAGTTTAACCAATACCGCAGTTGAATATGAAGCGGCTCGGTTGGCAATGGAAGAAAGAGCCTCAAAGCTGTGGAGGATGGACGTTGCGGGTATCCTCAACAAACATGTCCACAAAGAGGAACTTCCAATGGCGTATGTCGAACATGTCTCAGCGATTTTTCCAGCGCGGTTTCATTTGTTTGGCGATGCAGAAATGAACGCTGCCCGTGAGCAGTTGGTAAATCCAGAGTTGGTTTGTCAAATTCGAATTTCGTACCTAGTCGAATATCTAAGGCGCAGTTCGAGCGATAAAAAACAATTATTGCGTGACGCGACTAGTGCATTGGACAGAGTGGTAGGCGCGAGACATCTGTTGCAAGTACGTGTGGCCGCAGTCGCATTGGCTGTGGAAGACAACGAAGCGGCGGCGAAAGCTTTGTCTAAAGCTGCTATTCCACAAAGCATTATTCAACAGTGTCTGGTGGTATCAAATTTCGCGAATAAATTGGTTTCCCCGACACTCGCCGGTCTTGCTGGAGTAGACGCTACCGATCTAGGTTTTTCACGGAGGGTTGGCACGCAGAAAAACCGCATCGCGGTTGTTGGAAATGGACCTCTTTCTTCAGATATATCACCAGATGAAATTGATGATCATGATCTCATAATAAGGATTAATGATTTTCTTCTCGGTGAAGCGTGGGGCAATAATGTTGATTATCACGTTACAGTTTTGACGGGCATGATCGGTTTTGGACAAGCAAACCTATCCAGAGTTCGGTTTGGAACGCTTATTAGAAAAGCTGACCTACCTTTCCAATTAACCAACTGGAAACCTACTGCACAGATTCTGGAATTCGGTCACAAAGTCGGTTTTTTGCCAAGGCTTTCCCGTGCTTCTCTTCAAAAGCGTATTGGGACGGAGGTAAGCACTGGTCTAGCCATCTTGTCAGAAATCGCTCATTTGCGCCAAAGTATGGCGGGGGTTTCAGTCTTTGGCATGCCACTTTTGTGCGGCGATACTGATAGGAGGCGCGTACAAAGCAGCGTTTCTCATTCCCGCCATTTTTGGGAGAGTGAGGCATTGGAATTCAAGCGACTAAGAGCTAAATGACCCTATGTGCTTCCCCGTGTGTATACATGATTAAGAGTAGTGCGTTTTTACTAACCAACCCGAGTGCCTGGGTAATCCCCCCATTTTTAATGGGGTCCAGCCGTAGAATTCACGCAGCCGTTTTCAGTTTCATTGCGGGTGTCATGCCGCCGATGCCCATGTTGGGTCGCTCGTTGTTGTAAGTCCAGAGCCATTGTGTTGCTTGGTCTTGTGCCTCCTCAATGGTTTCGAAGATGTATTGCCTGTCTGACGTCAGCGCTTATGGGTCCAAATAGCGTTATTTGATAAGAGAGAGTTCTTGGCTCATCGTAACCCCTCAGGAGTGGAAGATGAGACAGACAACTGGAACACGCAAAAGTCCTGGCGAGAAGATCGTCAAAGACA
>JBDWMA010000037.1:0-4307 GCA_039972875.1 Pseudoruegeria sp. | reverse complement strand
GCACGTCTGGCGGAGCAGAACCTGATCATGCTGGCGCATTACCCCTTTGGTCGCCAGTTCGTGTTCTGCAAGGACGAGTTCGATGGCTTGGCCGGACTTGAAGGCCGTAAGATCAGAACCTCTAGCGCCACCCACGCAGACTTCTTGTCGGGCGCAGGGGCCACAAACGTGACGATTGCATTCGGTGAGGTTGTTCCCGCCATTCAGAACGGCGTCGTCGATTGCGCGGTCACTGGTGCGATCCCGGCCTATGACGCCAGCTGGCATGAGGTGATCAACTATGTTGGTGAACTGCCGATCAACATGGGCATGGCGGGGCTCTATGCCAACCTTTCCATGTGGCAGAGCCTTGATGAAGCGTCTCGCGCCGCATTGGCCGAAGAGATCAGCAATTGGGAAGACGCCACCTGGACAAACTACGTCACTGAAGAAAACGAGGGGTTGGCCTGTCTGACGGGTGATGACGCGGGTTGTTCCAAAGGCGATGCCGTCGGCATGAGCCTTATCCCGATGACAGAGGCCGATAGCGCGCAGGCGAATAGCATCCTGCAAAGCCATGTCTTCCCAGGCTGGCTAGACCGCTGCGGCGACGCGGACTGCGCAGGCCCGTGGAACGCCACGATCGGCGCGGCCAACGGTCTGTCGATTCAGTAATGCGCCTGGCGGCACTGGCATGCTGGTGCCGCCATCCAACTTTGCAGGGGGGTTTACCATGTTGATCCGAACACAAGGCGCGCTTGACCGTGTCTCAGAAATTGCCGTTTGGGTCGCAGGGGCGGCCCTTTTGATGACAGCTTTCATGGTGGGGTTGGAAGTCATCATGCGTAAGCTTTTTAACGCGTCGCTTGGGGGCGCGGATGAAATTTCAGGCTATGTCTTCGCGGCAGCAACGGCCTGGTCCTACGCCGCCGTGATCAGAAAGAAAGGAAATGTGCGGATCGACGTTGTCTATAATTTGATGCCGCGCCCTTTGCGTATTGCATTGGACATTCTCAGCTTTCTCGCACTTGGCGCGCTGTTCGCCCTTATTGGCTGGTACGGGTTTGAATTGGTCAAAGGGACGGTTGAAACCGGCCGTATCTCGGTCACGCCCCTACGCACACCGCTATCTATTCCTCAGATTGTCTGGATCAGCGGGATCGGACTTGCATTGGCGATGTGGGTTTTGGTTGCGCTTCGTGTTACAGGCAATGTCCTGCGCCGCAACTGGGATGCAGTCTCTGAGCTTATCGGTTCCGAAGGCGTTGAGGCCGAAATCAAAGCGGAGCTGGTCGAGACGGAGGGCAAATCATGATCCTTATCGTCACTTTCTCACTTCTACTTCTGTTCATCTTTCTTGCAATTCCGGTTGCGGCCGCACTTGGCCTGTTGGGCGTGGTGCTGGACGAGAGCTTTTCCATCATGCCTTTGCGTCGCGCCATTGGTGACATGATGTGGGAAAACTCGATCGAATTTCTGCTCGTTGCGGTGCCCATGTTTGTCATGCTGGGCGAGATCATGCTGCGCTCGGACATCGCAGAAAAGATGTATGATGCGATGGCAAAATGGCTGTCATGGCTGCCGGGCGGGCTCATGCATTCCAATATCGGTTCCAGCGCTATCTTTGCGGCGACCTCTGGGTCTTCCGTTGCCACGGCGGCCACCGTCGGGACGGTTGCGGTGCCGCAGATCGACAAGCGCGGCTATCACACGCCGCTGTTTCTTGGCTCGCTTGCCGCCGGTGGGACACTTGGCATTCTGATACCGCCTTCCGTTGGCCTGATCATCTACGGGCTTTTGACCAATACATCCGTGCCCAAGCTTTACCTTGCGGGTATCCTACCGGGGCTGGTCTTGGCGGGGCTCTACAGTCTTACCATCGTCCTTCTCTGCCTCGCCAACAAAGGCTGGGGCGGCGAAAAGATCCATATCTCGTGGTCTGAGCGTTTCGCGAGCCTGCCAAATCTGTTGCAACCTTTGTTCATTTTCATTGTGGTCATCGGCTCCATTTATGCGGGTTGGGCAACGCCGACGGAAAGTGCCTCTCTGGGCGTTCTTGCGGCACTCTTGCTGTCGTGGAAAAACGGCAAGCTGACACGGGATATGCTTCTCAAATCATTCGAAGGCACCATGCGGACAACAGCGATGATCATGCTGATCATTCTGGCAGCGGCCTTCTTGAACTTCGTGCTTGCCGTCATCGGCCTCGCGGCCGCATTCCAAAGCTTTATCGAAGGCCTGGGCCTGTCCCCGTTTCAGGTGTTGTTGATCATTATCGCCATCTATCTGGTGATGGGTTGTTTCATGGAGAGCCTGTCCATGTTGATCACAACGACCCCCATTGTCGTGCCGGTGATCGTCGCCCTTGGGTACGATCCGATCTGGTTCGGTGTGGTGCTGATGTTGCTGCTGGAAACCGCTTTGATCACACCGCCCATTGGGCTGAACCTCTATGTTGTGCAATCCATCCGCAAAAGCGGACCCATCAAGGACGTGATCAATGGGGCGATCCCCTTTGTCTTCGCTATGTTCGTCATGATCGGCCTTGTGATTGCGTTCCCCTCGATGGCGCTGTGGCTGCCATCTCTTCTGTAAAAATTTGCGATAGGAAAGTCCCATGGATCTTAAGAATAAGACGATCATTATCACCGGCGGTGCACGCGGCATTGGTGCGGCCTTAGCCACACGGTTCGCCAAGGAGGGTGCAAAGGTTGTTGTCGCCGATCTGGACGAAGGTGCGGCTCGTGCAACCGCGGCCGTGATTGATGGTTTGGCTGTGGCATGCGACGTCACCAAGGAGGCCGATGTGCAGGCGTTGGTTCAGCAGGCAGAGCAGCACTTTGGCTCGGTGGATATGTTCTGCTCAAACGCGGGTGTGTGTTTAGGTGAGCCATCACATTCAGCCTCGGCCAGTAATGACACCTGGGGCCTTTGCTGGGACGTTCATGTGATGGCGCATGTCTATGCCGCCCGCGCGGTTCTGCCGGGCATGATAGAACGCGGGAGCGGCTATCTGCTGCAGATGTCTTCGGCTGCCGGGTTGCTGAGCCAAATCGGTGATGCGGCCTATTCTGCAACCAAACATGCGGCCATTGGGTTCGCTGAATCCGTCGCGATCACCCATGGCGGTGACGGGATCAAGGTTTCGGTCATTTGTCCGCAATATGTGGCAACCCCGATGCTGGGGTATGCCGATAAAGGCGCATCAAGCGATCTGCCGGGTGTGATCACGCCAGAAGCACTTGCTCAAACCGTGGTTGAGGGTGTTGCGCAGGAAAGCTTCCTGATTTTGCCGCACGCGGATGTCGCGCAATTCATCCAATTCAAGTCTGCCAACTACGACAAATGGCTGGGCGCGATGCGAAAACTGCGCAGCAAAATTGTAGACGAGATCGGGTCCACAGATCTGGAAGCCATGCACAAGCTGGTGTGATCGTTATGACGCCTCACCTTCGCTTTGAGACATACGCCAACCAAAAAGTCAGCATCGGCGGGCAAAAAATCTGCTTTAGCACCAACGGAATTGCAGTGACGCCGGAGCGGCCCACACTTGTTCTGGTGCACGGTGCCGGAGGGTCCAAACTCGACTGGCCGCAATCTTGGCGGAGTGTGGCCGAGGCGACTGCCCCTTTTGGCCTTCCCTCAATGACGGCTGTTCTGCCCGGTCAAGGGGGGCAAGCGCTGCACGCGCATCCCGTGATTGCGATTGATCTTACGGGCCATGGTGGCTCGGGTGGTCAAAGCCTGAGTGAAATCGACAGCTACGGTGCAGTTGTGATCAGGTTCATTGAAGCGCTTGGTTTAGAAAACGTCTGCCTAGTGGGGCACTCAATGGGTGTCGGCGTTGTCTTGTCAGCCGCGTTGCAATCGTGCGCGCGGATTTCCTCACTCTGCCTGATCGCCGGGGCGGCGCGCATGCCAGTCACACCCGAATTGCTGAAGGGGTTGCAGAACCAAACCGAAGATACCGTCGCCGCCATCGCCCGCTCTTGCTGGCACAAATCAACGCCAGAACACTTCGTGAAGACCACACAGCAAAGGATGATGTCTGCCGGAGGAAACGTTCTGCTGAACGATTTCACGGCATGTTCAAAACTGGACCTGAGCGCAAAGTTGGCAGCGCTTCAAGTCCCGACATTGATCCTTGCATCGCAGGAAGATCGCTTGGTGAAAACCGCTGAAATCAATGCCATGGCGCAAGCTATTCCAAAGGCTCAGCTTCAAATCTTCCATGAATGCGGACATTTCCTTCATGTTGAACGCGCGTCAGTGGCCGCGGCTGCACTCGCAGGGTTCCTTGCGAACGCAGCCTAGTTGCCAAGTCATTC
>JBDWMA010000036.1:0-15995 GCA_039972875.1 Pseudoruegeria sp. | reverse complement strand
CCTTTGAAACAACAAAGCCGCCCTTCGGGGCGGCTTTTTCATTTTGTTGTGACAATTGAGCGATCTTCACCGTCTTGTTCTCAGTGCTGAAAGAAAACTCAAGGAGACAATCAAATTCCAAATGGTGGGTGAAATGGGGGGCGCTCGATGCAAAGAGCCATCCAACCAATTGAGATAAAACTGATAAATTAGGATGGATGGCGGAGAGACAGGGATTCGAGGGGAGTTTAAAAAGGGAAACTAAAACAACACGTTAACGAAGGGGTATCCTCTCCAATATGCGCCCTATATCCTCCAGTCGATGGAGTGGATAAAGCCCTAGCGAAGTTGATGGACCTAGCCGAAGTGCCTGAGGGTGTCGCGGCGGATATCTTGGGGTATCAGACGAGAACCATGAGTTACGGCGTGTAATCAGGCGATAACTCGATGGAGCAAAAGCGCGAGGCGGTCATAAAGTTGGACTTTGGGTTGGACCGGTCAATCAGCGATTGACGCTTGCGCTACTGTTTGGATGGGCGGAACCGGATATTCGTCGGCTCATTTGCTCCACACGCTCGAGATTTTGCCTATCGAGGAAGCCAAACTCCTAGTTTCATTACCAACGCGATAGAAATGAGCGGCACCCAACTGATGGAATTCATTTCACTTTGGGCCGCCTTGAGCTACCAAGAGCTGTAAAATTTAGAGCGGTTGCACCACCAAGGGAAGATTGAGAAGTAATGGACCACACTGCACACAATAAGATTGTAAGTTTCATTTGGTCCATCGCTGATGACTGTCTTCGGGATGTATTCGTTCGCGGCAAATATCGCGATGTGATCCTTCCGATGTTCGTGCTCCGTCGGTTGGATTGCTTGTTAGAGCCAACTAAACAGGCTGTACGCGAGGAAATGAAATTCCAAACCGAGGATGCTGGGTTGACCGAATTGGACCCCGCCGGGATGCGTGATGCATCAGGCTATGTATTTTACAACACGTCGGAGTGGATGCTGAAGTCACTTCTAGGTAACCCGTCACAGCTTGAAGCAAATATGGATGACTACATCAATGGTTTCAGTGAAAACGTAAAAGAGATCATCGAGAATTTTGACCTGCGGACCCAGATACGCAAGATGATCGCAGCTGACGTTCTGTTCGATGTTATCGAAAAATACGTCGCCGAGGACGTCAATCTGACCCCGCACGACAAACGTGGTCCTGACGGGCGTGTTCAGCCGGGGTTGTCTAACCTAGGCATGGGGTATGTCTTCGAAGAGCTAATCCGTAAGTTCAACGAAGAAAACAACGAAGAAGCCGGGGAACACTTTACGCCCAGAGAGGTCATCAAACTGATGACACACTTGCTGTTTGATCCGGTGAAAGGCAACTTACCGCCGGTGTTGACCGTTTTCGATCCGGCGTGTGGATCGGGTGGAATGCTGACCGAGGCACAGAATTTCATCATCGATCCGGATGGCGGCATAAAATCATCTGCCGATGTTTACATTTTCGGCAAAGAAGTGAACCCAGAGACCTTCGCGATCTGCAAATCCGACATGATGATCAAAGGGAACAACCCCGAAAACATCAAACTGGGGTCGACTCTGGCGACTAACGAGTTCTCATCGATGACGTTCGACTTCATGCTGTCCAACCCGCCATACGGCAAGTCATGGAAAACCGATCTGAAGTTCATCAAAGATGGTAAGGATGTATTGGACGCGCGATTCAAAATCGATCTTGCTGGATACGATGGCACCATCGAGACGTGCGATGCGACCCCGCGTTCATCTGACGGTCAACTCCTGTTCCTGATGGAGATGGTGGATAAGATGCGCAAGCTGAAGGATAGCCCTGCTGGTTCGCGGATTGCATCAGTTCACAATGGATCATCCTTGTTCACCGGTGATGCAGGGGGAGGGGAAAGCAATATCCGCCGCCACTTGATCGAAAATGATATGGTTGAGGCGATCATCCAGCTTCCCAACAACCTGTTCTACAACACAGGGATCACCACCTACATTTGGGTTGTGACGAACAAAAAGCCGACCCACAGGCAAGGCAAGGTGCAACTAATAAACGCATCGGAGATGTATACCAAACGGCGCAAAAATCTTGGTGAAAAGAATTGCGATCTGGCGGATGAACACATCAACACCATCACTGATCATTTTATGCGTTTGTCGGACGACGGAGTATCCAAGGTCTTCGACAACGCCGATCTCGGCTATCACAAGGTTACCGTTGAACGCCCCCTTCGTAAGATGGCGCAATTCACACCTGAACGCATTGCGACACTACGGTTTACTTCTGGCTTGCAAGAAATCATGGGCTGGGTTTGGGAACGCTATGGCGAGGATGTTTACACCAACCTCAAGGGCCATCGCGAAGCCATTGAGGATTACATCGAACGCGAAGAGATCACTCTAACACCCAAAAACCGTAAAGCCTTGCTGGATCCCAAGACATGGTCGACCCAGCGGGAGATCATGGAAGAAGCGGCGAGGCTCATGACCAGTATCGGGCAGGAAGTCAGTGATGATTTCAACACATTCACCGCTGCGGTCGATGCTGACCTGAAATCCCGCAAGGTCAAGTTGGTCGCGGCTCAAAAGAGCCAAATCCTGAATGCCGTGTCGTGGCGTGATGAAGAGGCAAAGAAGGTCATCAAGAAGCTGCACAAGTTGAACGCCGAGAAGTTGGCGGCTTTGATGTCCAAACTGGATGCCACCCAGGACACCATGCAGGATCATGGGTATTGGCCCACCGGCGAATCTGGCGAATATACTGAATACGAATCCGACAGCGAGTTGCGGGACAGTGAGAACGTGCCGCTGAAAGTTAGTATCCACGCCTATTTCCTGCGAGAGGTACGGCCCCATGTGGACGATGCCTGGCTCGATATCACATCGGTCAAGATCGGCTATGAAATCAGCTTCAACCGCTACTTCTACCAGCATAAACCACTGCGGGAATTGGATGATGTCGCACGGGATATCCTCGCGTTGGAAAAAGAAACCGACGGTCTGTTGAAGCGTCTGGTGAACCTGACATCGGTAGAAGGCTGATCAGATGCAAGAAATTAAGGGCTATGACCGCTCCATCCAAGAACTACTGTCAGGTGGTAGCTACGGCATCGACTACTACCAACGGGAATACAAATGGGGCCGCAAACAGCTTCAGGAACTCGTGGATGACCTGACGGGGCGTTTCTTCGACAGCTATCAGCCGGGGGATGCCTCGAAAGAAGTGGCCCACTATGGGCACTATTTCCTCGGCTCAATCGTGGTCAGCCAGAACGATGACATCAGGCACATCGTTGACGGTCAACAGCGGATGACATCCCTATCGATCTTGCTGATCTACCTGAACAATCTTCAGCAAGGCCAAGACAAAACAGTATCCATCCAATCCATGATCTACGCCGATGACTTTGGCGAAAAGAAATTCAAGATGGATGTGCCAGAACGCAACGATTGCATGGAGGCGTTGTTCAACAATACGCCTTTCAACACCGACGGCGCATCTGAGTCGGTGCGAAACCTGACAGCTCGTTACCAAGACCTCGGCGAACTCTTCCCCGAAGAACTTCAAGGCGATGCATTGCCCCTGTTCATCTACTGGCTGATGCGAAAGGTGAAGCTGATCGAAATCATCGCCTACGCGGACGAGGATGCCTACACGATCTTCGAGACCATGAACGACCGTGGACTGTCACTGACGCCGAGCGACATGCTCAAGGGTTACCTGTTGGCCAACATCGATAACGCCGAAAAGCGGCTTGAAGCAGACAAACTCATCAAGAAATATCTGGCGCTATTTGCGGAACACGGCAAGGAAACTGACTCCGATTTCTTCAAGGCGTGGCTGCGGTCGCAATACGCCCAAAAGATCAGGGAGCGGAAAAAGGACGCCAAACCTGAAGATTTCGACCTGATCGGCACCGAATACCATCGCTGGATCAGAAACCACTCTGCCGACCTGGGGCTAAACCATGGCAGTGATTTTCACCAATTCGTCATGCAGAACTTCCGCTACTACGCTGCACTCTACCTGCGGCTCTTGGACGCTGCCAGCACCCGTCAGGACGGGTTGGAGTCTGTCCGCTATGTCGCCGACGCAGGCTTCACGCTACAGCACCATATCACGCTCGCCGCCGTCACGCCCGAGGATGACAAGGCGACCGCAACGGTCAAGGTCGGAGTGGTCGCTGACTTCCTCGACAGCTGGCTGAACCTGCGGTTCTGGAACTACAAATCCAACAGCTATTCCACCATGTCCTATGCCGTGTTTCTGGTGATTCAGAAAATCCGTGGCCAGTCGTTGGCATCGGTCCGAACTATCCTGCACGACCAACTCCAACACGAAATGGCTGAGATCGACTTCTCCCAACCGGTTCACCTCAATCAGTTCACCTCCAAGGCGATCCACCGCCAACTCGCCCGCTTTACTGATTGGTTGGAACAGCAATCAGGGGTTCCGGGCAAATACGAAGACTACATCGTCCGGTCAGGTAAGAACGCCTATGAGGTCGAACATATCTGGGCCAACCACTATGACCGGTTCGCGGATGAGTTTGACCAGCAGGGCGACTTTGACCGCACCCGAAATCACATCGGTGGGCTGCTGCTGTTGCCCAAAAAGATCAACGCCAGCCTGAACGACATGACTTATGAGGAGAAACTGCCGCATTACCTCAAGGCCAATGCATTGACCCAATCGCTGCATGAGGCGTTCTACGACAACAATCCCGGCTTCAAACAAACGTTGAAGACCCATGGGCTGAAGTTCAAACCCTATGAGGAATTCGGGCCAAAGGAGATGACCAAACGGTCCAAGCTTTATTGCAAACTAGCAGACCTGATCTGGTCGCCGGATCGTTTGCTTGACGAGGGTGCTCCGTGATGTTGGATCAAAAATCCAGATACGACAGCTACAAAGATAGCGGAGAAATTTGGCTCGGTGACATCCCATCGGATTGGAGCCTTGAATGCATCCGCGCTGTGACTGAACTCAAGAGCAAACGGGGTGAACCTGATTTGCCCGTGCTGTCCGTCTATCGCGATTACGGGGTCATCCTAAAAGACTCTCGTGATGACAACCACAACGCCACCTCGTTGGACACGTCGAACTACAAGGTGGTCGAGCCGGGTGATCTGGTTGTCAACAAGATGAAGGCTTGGCAAGGTTCTATGGGCGTTAGCGCATTTGATGGCATCGTGAGCCCAGCGTACATCACGTGTCGAACCGACCCATCAAAGATTGCCCCGCGTTTTTTGCATTACACGCTGCGGAGCCAGCCGTTTATCGCGGTCTATAACTCGCTGTCATACGGTGTGCGAATTGGCCAGTGGGACATGCACTATGATGACTTCAAAAATATCCCGCTGGCGTATCCAGACATCGACACCCAGAACCGGATCGTAAGTTTTCTTGACGAAAAAACCGCTGAGATTGATGCGGCGATTGAGAAGAAGCGGCGGTTGATCGATCTGCTGAACGAGCAGAAGGCCATCCTGATCAACCGTGCGGTCACCAAGGGCCTGAACCCCGACGCCCCCATGAAAGACAGCGGCGTAGACTGGATCGGCGAGATACCAGCGTATTGGAAGATTGTACCTTTGATGGCTGTGTCAGAAGTGATTGACCCGAACCCAAGCCACCGCAATCCAGAATATGTGGATGAAGGTTTCCCATTCATATCAACCCAAGAGTTTAAGGGTTGGGACGAAATAGAAATTGATACTCCACGTCGAGTTTCCGAGAAGATTGTGATAGAGCAAGAAGGACGTTGCCGGTTCAGATCGGGATCAATCGTCTTTTCGCGAAAGGGCACAATCGGCGCGACAAGGGTTTTGCCCTTCGGTGTAAGGTTAGGGATTCTAGACTCGCTTTGTGTCATTAACCCTAAAAATGGTGTCACACCTGAGTTTCTAGTTGGAACGCTTGGGGCAGACTATTTGTCTGCACAATATGGGCCGACTGTAAAAGGTGCTGCGCTTCCGCAACTAAGCGTTGGTCGAGTCAGAGCACTAAAAATTATCTTACCACCAGATGACGAGCAGATCACCATCCAGGTCGAACTAGCTACGCTCAAGGCTGAGCATCATCGCCTGGACGAGATTGTAAAAAGAGAAATTAGCACCCTCAACGAATTCAAACAAACCCTGATCGCCAATGCGGTCACGGGCAAAATCAAGATTTAAGTTAGGTATGTAGCCATGGTCAGTGAAACGAGTGAGAAAGCCCTAGAAGACCTGATCGAGGCCGCGTTCCTTTGTGAAGTTGATGGTGATCCGACGGAGTTCATCAAGGGCAACAACGCCGATTTCGACGCTGACCTCGCCATGGATACCGTGCAGCTTTGGGCGTTCCTTGAGGCCACGCAATCCGATGAACTCGACAAACTGCGCACCCGTCAGAACTGGCAACGCATCGTGCTGGAACGGCTGGATCGTAAGATCAAAAAGGACGGTGTACTGACGGTCCTGAAGAAGGGTCTCAGCGTTGATGATGCGCACCTCAAGCTGCTCTACCGTCTGCCTTACAACACCAAAACACCCGAGGTGACGCGCCTGTTTGAGGCCAACATCTTCTCGGTCACTCGGCAGGTCTATTTCTCTACCACCGACAGCAATCCGTCCGTGGACATGGTGTTGTTCATCAATGGTCTGCCCGTGGTGTCGATGGAGTTGAAACAACCGTGGAAGGGGCAGAACGTTTCTCATGCCCGTAAGCAGTACCAACAACGCGATCACCGAGAGCCGCTGTTCCAGTTCGGTCGTTGCTTGGTGCATTTCGCAGTGGATACCGACGAAGTTTTCATGGCCACGAAGCTGTCGGGCAAGAGCACGTTTTTCCTGCCGTTCAACAAGGGGGATGGCCACGGCAAGGGTAACCCGATCAACCCCACCGGCCACAAGTCCGCCTATCTATGGGAAGAGGTGCTGACACGGCATAGCCTGACCAACATCATCGAACACTTCGCCAAATTGGTTGAGGAAGAAGACCCCGACACCGGTAAAAAGAAGAAGACGTTGTTCTTTCCACGGTACCACCAGATGGACGTGGTGCGGCAAGTGTTGGCCGATGTGCGTGACCACGGGGTTGGGCAACGGTATCTGATCCAGCATTCGGCAGGATCGGGAAAATCGAACTCCATCACATGGTTAGGCTATCAGCTAACCGAAACCTTTGACGCTGCTGGTGAACAAAACCTATTCGACAGCGTGATCGTGGTCACGGACCGGCGCATTCTGGATAAGCAGTTAAAGGATAACATCCGGGCGTTTTCCGAGGTGAAGAATGTCGTGGCCCATGCGTTTAGCTCTGCTGAGTTGAAGAGCGCGTTGGAGAACGGCAAGAAGCTGATCATCACGACGATTCAAAAGTTTCCACATATCTTGGATGGCATCACCGATCTAACCGACCGCAAGTTCGCCGTGATCATCGACGAAGCGCACTCCTCGCAATCTGGCAGTGCCGCTGATAAAATGAACGAAGCCATTAGCGGTAGTGGGGATGAAGAAGAGCCTGAGGACTTGCAGGACAAGATTCTCGCCGCGATGGAAGCTCGGAAGATGGGCCCGAACGCATCGTTTTTTGCGTTTACAGCAACGCCCAAGAACACCACGCTGGAACGGTTCGGTCGCCCCAACAGCGATGGTAAGTTTGTGCCGTTCCACCTGTATTCGATGAAGCAGGCGATTGAGGAAGGGTTCATCCTCGACGTGTTGAAGAACTACACGACCTTCAAAAGTTATTATGAGCTTCAGAAGTCGGTCGAGGGCAACCCCGAGTTCAACACGAAGAAGGCCCAGAGCAAGCTACGGGCATACGTGGAAGCGGATGCCACGACGATTAAGACCAAGGCGGGCATCATGCTCGATCACTTTGAGCAGAACGTGGTGCGCACCAAAAAACTGAAGGGCAAGGCCAAAGCAATGGTGGTCACTCGCAACATCGAATCCGCGATCCGCTACTACATGGCTCTGCGAGAGGCGCTGAGCACCGCTGGGAACCCCTACAGGCCGTTGGTGGCATTTACGGGCAAGAAGTTGATTGATGGTGTGGAACACACTGAGGACACGTTGAACGGCTTCCCCGGTGGTGACATTCCCAAGAAATTCAAAACCGATGAGTATCGCATACTGGTCGTGGCGAACAAATTCCTGACCGGGTTCGACGAGCCGATGCTGACCACGATGTATGTGGACAAAAAGCTGCAACACGTGTTGGCGGTGCAGGCTCTGTCGCGTTTGAACCGATGCAACAACAAGCTGGGCAAGGAAGAAACCTTCATCCTCGATTTCCACAACACGGTTGAAGACATCAAGGATGCGTTCGATCCGTTTTACACATCGACCGCGTTGAGCGAACCAACTGATGTGAACGTGCTACATGACCTGAAGGATGCGCTGGACGATACCGGCATCTATGACTGGCCCGAAGTGATCCAGTTTAACGCGAAATTCTTTGCTTCGGTCGATGCTGATCAGTTGTCACCGATGCTCGATACAGTTGCAGAGCGGTTTGATGATTTGGTCGAGGAGCAAAAGCCCGACATCAAGATCAAGGCAAAGCAATTCGTTAAAATCTATGCTCAGGTGGCCTGTATCATCCCATTCACCTCCGCGGATTGGGAAATGTTGCATTGGTTTCTGAAATTCCTGATCCCCAAGCTAAAAGTTAAAGACCCAGATGAGGACGAGATCAACGGATTGCTCGAAAGCGTGGACTTGACCACCTATGGGCTGGAACGCGTCAAGATTGGCTATGCTATTGGACTGGAAGACTCGGATAGTGAGTTGGAGCCACCCAACCCGAACCCACGCGGTACCCATGATGATCCAGAGAAAGATCCCCTCGATCTAATCATCGCGGCATTCAACGAACGCTATTTCACCGGTTGGGATGCCACGCCGGAAGAGCAGCGGGTGAAGCTTGTCAATATACTAAGGCATGCGATGGCTGACCCCGCATTCCAAGACAAGGTTGTGGGTAACCCCGATCAGCAAAACCGGCGGATTGCCAGTGAGGCATTGTTCGAAAAGGCGATGCGGAGCGAACGCCGTCGTGAAATCGACCTATACAAAAAATATGCGTCCGACGATGATTTTAAGCGCGGTATGCATGATGCGCTGTTGCGTATGATGGAGCATGTGTTGAAATCAGAAGTTGGCTCAAGCCAAATACGCCAATGAATGCAACGTACGACCCGTTAGATTTCGTCTTGACGTACAAAGATCCCGCGAAACCGCGCTCTAGCTGCTTAATTCATAAATACTTCATGAGACTAATCGCCACTAAGTATTGGGGCAAAAATGTGAGTGACCTAAAACGTGTCCCTTCCGTCGCCGACTCCCCCCGTGCCACCACTGGTCCACTGAAAGATATTCAAGCCCACCAGATATACATCGGCATCAAGATGGGTCGGATTGTTAGGGGATAAGCTCCGCGGCAGGCTCTCGAACTGTAATGGCGTTTGACGCGCTGATCTAGAATACTCGTGGTGTCCGTAGGGGGATAGCTTGACATACACCCATGAGCAGCCCGCTTTATGTGTCCATGAGGGTTGATTTTCAGCCATGGACATGCATATTTGCGGACAGAACCACCATGGACAGGACAGCACCACATGACACAGACCGTTTTCTATGCCCGCGTCAGCACCGCAGATCAAAGCCTTGATCACCAGATTAATCAAGCGAAGGCCTCAGGGTACACCATCGACCACGTCGTGTCTGACCATGGCGTGTCAGGCGTCAGTACCGCGTTATCAGAGCGGCCCGAAGGCAAGCGCCTGTTCGATATGCTGCGCAAGGGCGACACTCTGGTAATCCGCTGGGTGGACCGTTTGGGGCGCAACTACACTGACGTTACCGACACGATCCGACTGTTCATCCGCCAAGGTGTCACCGTGCGCACCGTGATCAACGGATTGACCTTCGATGGCACGCCAAGTGACCCCATGCAAGAGGCCGTGAGAGACGCTCTGATTGCCTTCATGGCTGCAACGGCACAGGCTCAGGCGGAGGCGACCAAGGAGGCTCAGAGAGCCGGAATTGAGGCAGCAAAGGCCAAGCCTGATCGATATCGCGGGGGCAAACCCACCTATGATCGGACCAAGATGGAAACTGTTCAAGACCAGCTCGCGACGGGTGCGACGGTATCAGCCACTGCAAGAGATACCGGGCTGACCCGTCAGACCATCTTAAGGATACGTGACAAGCCTGAGCATGCTGAAGCAGCCCTTGCTCGGTGGGGTATGTAGCCCATTGCAACAATAACCTTCATATTAGATTTGCCGTAAGCACACTGTTCGCGGCCTTTTCTACAATCGGATCATCTCAAGCCAATAGGGACCTCCCTAGATACGACGTGAACTTGATTACCACTGACCCTTGATAGACAAAAACGTCTTGAAGGCTGGTCTGGCTATGCTTGGTGCCTAAACTGTTTATGACGTCTTTTCAGGCCCACCCATGATATGGTGAAAAGTCGATACGGCTTAGTACCGTCCTCCTGCGATGATCGGCTTTGCGCTTGATACTTCGTATCTAGCTCAGAAAATACTACTCTTTCTTTAAGGGTCAACCATCAAAATAGAACGTAAGCTATTGTAATATAATGGCTTTGATGGAGGTTGATCTCAAGCTGTCGCGTTTCTGAATAACGAAAACACGACAACGGCTCCCTCTACATCTGCGGAACAAGCCCTCGCAGGCAAATCTGCTCAATCATGAAAGAACTGACATGACCAACGTCACAGTCATCGACACCATTATGGGTGCCGGTAAAACCTCCTATATCATCGAACACATGAACCGTACCAACGTCGAAACCATGTTTGATGGGTCGCAACGCCGCTTCATCTACGTCACACCCTTGTTGGATGAAGTTGAACGGGTCAAACAGGCTTGCCCAGACCTTAGCTTCAAGGACCCAAAACCCGTCCATGGTCGCAAGTACTTCGGACTCCAGAAGCTCATTGACGACCGTGAGAACATCGCCACAACCCATGAGTTGTTCAAGATGCTGACACAGGATACCCGCCGCGCCTTATTGAAGGCCAATTACACGTTGGTCATCGATGAAGTACTGACCTGCTGTGATATCTACGGCGGCCTGACCAAGGACGATCAAGACGATCTATTCCAATCAGGCAAGATGTACGTTGATGATATCACGAACCGGTTGCGCTGGAACCATGATGACCATGGTCAATACGAGGGCAAGTTCTCTCCGATTAAGCACCTCTGCGACAATGGCAATCTGGCATCTTACGCTGACGGGAAACGTGGGAAACGCCTGATGATCTGGCAGTTCCCAACTGAGTTCCTTGAGTGCTTTGAACAAACCTACGTGCTCACGTACCTGTTCGAAGGGTCTCCAATGCGGTCTTACCTCAAGGCCGAACGTGTATCGTTCGAGATGAAGGCTGTCTCGGGGGACTGGGAGAACGGGTATCGGTTGGTATGTTGGCATGACCACAACGAAGCAGAGATCAAAGCTAGCATCCGAGAATTGGTCAATGTGTATGAAGGGCGTGGGAATGACATCGGCACTCAGGTGCGCAATGAGCAGCCTCTGTCGTCCTCGTGGTTCAAGAGGGCAGATGCGGCCACGTTGGCGCGGCTTAGAGGGAACACAGTCACGTTTTTCAAAAACCACGCCAAAACCCGCTCGCGAGAGAACGCATGGACAACCTTTAAGTCTCACCGCACAGAACTAAAAGGCGCAGCATACTCTGGTCCGGGATGTTGGATTCCGCTGAATACCAAAGCGACCAACGCCTTTGCGCATAAGCGATCAATGGCTTACCTAGCCAATCGTTTCTCCTTACCTGTCTTGCGCAACTTCTTCACCAAGAAGGGGATCGAAGTGAACGATGATCTCTTTGCAATCTCAGAGATGGTCCAAGTCCTTTGGCGAACGGCGATCAGAAACGGCGAGCCAGTGCATCTTTACATCCCTAGTGAACGTATGCGCGGCTTGTTCAAGGCATGGCTTCATGCCGACAGCACGACAGAACTCTGCAATCAACTTCGGCGTCTTCCCGTCAGGCTTGCAGCATGATCAAATGTCCTCGCCCAAGTGGCGGGGGCAAAACCAAGCCCACTCTCTCAGTGCAGGTATTTCGATTTGTCTCTACTTCCCCACCTTTTTTGGCAAGCGACCGTCATTGGGTGCGTCGTTTAGGTTGAAATCTAAGGTTCTCCCAGCCCCAACTCGAAGCAAATATACCAAATACGACCCCGCCAACGGTCTCACGTTGCCCTGTTTCAAATCCACCCATCAACCGGAGTTTGAGACACCATGCACAAATTCGAAAGACAGCCTCTCCATGGCTTCCCTACGCACTTTCAGGCTTGGCCCAGAACCATAGTTCCCAGCCACGTCACCCGACGCATGACCCATGATGAAATCATTTACTTCTTTGGAAACCCCAGCGTCCCTCAGCATGTCCTTGAAGTTGCCACGCAGGGAGTGAACCACTTTCGTCTTGTCGTCCGTCACACGACGTATCAGTGGCATCAACGCTTTAGATGCAGAGGCTTGGGCTTTCCCATCTTTGTCGCGGGTGAACTCGGGGAACATCTGACCTGTTTTGCCTGTAGTGATCCAACCCAAGCAGGAATGGACAGGCACCCGGCGCTGTGAGCCTTTGTTCTTCACGATGGAATTGGTGAGATCGAAATATACAACGCCTTGTGCCTTGTCTTCTTTGACGTCCTCCCAATTCAGCAAGGCAGCTTCGTCAAGGCGCATTCCGGTTGTTGTCAAGATGGACAAAAGAGACCTCAAGTGATCGGACATAGGCTGCGCAAACAGCTTGGACAATTCATCTTCCATAAATGCCGCGTAGCTCTGTTTTGCTCTGCCGACTTTTTTGTCCAGCACGAGGCCGACAAAGACGTTTGATGGCACCCAGCCTTTGCGCACCGCATGATCAAACATCCGCTTCACATAGCTGATCTTCTTGGTAATCGTTTTGCGGCTCTTCGACTGCCCAAGGTGTTCTGCGTATTGGTGGATTAGGACGGCATTGATTTCGGACAGAGCGATATCACCTCCAAAGTCCTGAAACTGCTTGAGAGACAACTCACAGTCACGCTTGGTTTTCTCTGGTTCGTAAGGATTGGTTGCGAGGTATTCTTCCACTGCGACAGAGTAATAGACCGCACCAGAGGCAACTGTTCCTTGGACTTGCTGCGCTTTCCACTTTCGGTAGACCTCAAGCGCTTTCTCACCGCCTCCATGAACCAGATCGACCGCGCTTTCGTCAGGGTCTCTCTCTGGATCGTGAGTGTCCTCCGCGTACTTGTTGGACATGATCAGCCCCTCAAGATCTCCGTTATCTTCCAAGCGTTGGACCTCGTCAGCATCGCCAATCCAACCAAGAAGATCGCTGATCACGTCACGGATGTCAGGCTTGCAATCGTCAAGCTGGGCATAGAGTTCCGCTGAAATGTTGTGCTGACGGCGCTTGGCGTCTTGCAGATCACGGGTGCCGGTAGATCGTTTGAGTTGCTTACGCCCATTGAAATGTTCGCGAAGTTCAGTCGGTACCGTCAGCAGGACATAGTATTTACCCTTGTTCAGAGCCAAGGATGTAGCAGGGTATTCAGACACTCGTATCCTCCAAAGTATCCTCCGTGAGATACTCCAAGTGTCTAATATATTGAGAAAAAACACAATAAAGGATTGTGGCGGAGAGACAGGGATTCGAACCCTGGGAACCCGTAAAGGCTCAACGGTTTTCGAGACCGCCCCGTTCGACCACTCCGGCACCTCTCCGCGCTGTGTGGTGCGCCCAATTAGAACCATCGCGCCGCAAGGGCAAGGCACTTTTCGCTGAATTAGGCATACACGCTAAATTTGGTGGACCTTGTCGTCAAATTGCCTACCCTCTATCCGATAAAACCGACGGGCCCCTTGTGGACCGTACTGATCCTGAAAGGAATGACATGCGCGCAGTTCGAACCGCTTTCGCCGCTTTGATCTTTTGCCTGACGATGCCTGTGCTCGCTTTGGCCGCAGATCGTGCCAAGCTTGAAGAATTTTTAGAAGTCACCGGCTTTGATGTGGCCCTTGAAAGCATCCGCCTGTCCGCAGAAACCGCGCCGCAGATGCTCGGGTTTGAGGCCGAAGATTTTGGCACTGAATGGACGCGCCTGACCCAAGATGTGTTTTCCAACGACGTCATGCACGGCATTGCGTTGGATATTCTCGAAGAAACGCTTGAGGACGATCTATTGACCCATGCGTCGGACTTTTACGCCACTGATCTGGGCAAACGTTTGGTGATTGTCGAAAACGCCTCGCATTTGAGCGAAGAAGAAGCGCTGAAACAAGAAAGCGGCGAGTCTATTATTCAGGGGCTTACGCGGCTCGAAAGCCCGCGCTTGACCTATCTTGAGCGGATGAACAAAGCCTCGGACAGCGCGGGCACGGCGGTGCGTGCGATCCAAGAAGTACAAGTTCGCTTTTTGTTGGCCGCAGCGGGCGCGGGCGTGATCGAGTTCCAGATGGACGAGGCTGATTTGCGCGAACTGCTGTCGACGGATCAAGACGCGATCAAAGCCGATATCGAGGCCGGTGCAATGATCGCGGCGGCTTACACCTATCAGTCGTTTTCGGATGCTGAGGTGCTTGAATATGTTGAAGCGTTAGAGAATCCCAAAATGCGACAGGTTTATGATTTGATGAATGCCGTTCAATATGAGGTGATGGCCAACCGCTTTGAGGCCTTGGCCGGCGCGATGCAGCGTCTACAGCCGAGCCAAGAACTATGAGGCGCGCGCTTTCCACCTTTGTCGCCTGTGTAGTGATGTCTGCCCAAGCGGCGTGGGCCAACCCCCAAGTGGATCAATTGGTCGACGCGATGGGCATGCCTGCTTTGGTCGATATCTTTGCGATCGAGGGGCAGGAGGCGGGCGTGACCTTGGACCAAGGGTTGCTGAACGGGCAGGGCGGGACCGTCTTTGCTGAAATGGTGCGCCAACTTTACGACCCTGCGCGGTTGCAACAAGAATTGCGCGCTGGCATGGCCGAGGCTTTAGACCCTGACGCCGCGGCGCAGGCGCTGTTGTTCTTTGAAAGCGAACTTGGCGCGCGGATCGTTGACTTGGAAATACAGGCGCGGCGCACGTTGATGGACAGCGCCCTTGAAGCCGCCGCCAAATCCGCGCCCTCTGCGCAAGGCGATGCGGTGTCAAATCTGTTGACAGTTCGCGACTTGGTTGAACGCAACTCTGACACCTCAATGCAGGCGCGCATCGCTTTTGTCGATGGCATGGCAGCTGTCACAGGACCACAAGACACGCCCGATTTTGATGCACAACGCGATGCGGTGCGCGCTGAAACCGAAAGCTGGTTGCGCGGCTATTATGCGCTTGCACAGTCCCCACTCAGTGCGGACGACATTGCGATTTACACCGCTTTTTGGGAAACAGACGTGGGCCAAGCGGTCGACGCCGCCGTCTTTGAAGCCTTTGGCGCCAGCTATACCACCCTGTCTTTTGCATTAGGGCAGGCGGTCGGCCGACTTTTGCCGCAAAACGAGTTGTAAGGGCGGCCAGCCCCCTTGACTTGCCACCCTGATCTGCACATAAGCGGCGCGTTGCCAGCCTGCACATCTGCGGGCTGGTTTTGATTTACATGACGCCCCAAAGGGCGCGCAGTCCGAGGCGGCACCCGATCTAAGGGGCCAAAACGCTGGGAAACCGGGGCCACACGACGCGGCAGAAAAAGGAAGACCATATGTTCGCGGTTCTGAAAACCGGCGGCAAACAGTACAAAGTTCAATCGGGCGACGTGCTCCGTATTGAAAAGCTGGCCGCAAATGCAGGTGACAAAGTTCAATTCAACACTGTGCTGATGATTGGTGGCGACAAGCCCCAAGTCGGATCGCCTTTGTTGGACGACGCTGGCGTTCAAGCCGAAGTCATCGAACAGATCAAAGGCCCCAAGACGATCAACTTCGTCAAGCGTCGCCGGAAGCACTCTTCCAA
>JBDWMA010000035.1:0-5733 GCA_039972875.1 Pseudoruegeria sp. | reverse complement strand
GCATTAACTGAATGCCGGAAAAATCGAAGCAAACCGTATTCTATATCTAGATGCTTGGAACTTTCGGATGTCAACATCTGGTACGCAATTGCGTGTCATCTCAGTCAATTTCGAACCCAATTAGGTTAATGCAACAGTCCCCATCCTACCGCCGCTTCCGCGTAAATCAGATTGTTGAGATTGAGATACTAGGCGCGACAGCACCAAAGAACCGACAAGCGATGCTACGTGAATGGTTGGAAAAAAGTGAAGCTGTTCGCCATTAGTTTACGCGCTCAAAAGCAATCATTGGTACAGTTTGCAGCATCGGTCAAAGTGGGCTCAGTCCGGACCTTAGCTGCAGAGGTTCACAAGGTCAGGAAGGCGGACAAAACGCCATTTCGCTGCGGTTGCGCCAAGGTCTGCTATCGAGAAACCGAGCGGGTCAGAAACGGTCGTTTTTGAAATGGGTCACAAACCTATGTGCAGAAGTCTAGTAATGCCCAATTGACAATTTTCGCCGGTACAGTCCGCAGTCAATATTTATTCGCAACGTCCTGCCACATTCGTAATAATGATAGCAACGCCATGTTCGTCTAGTGCTGATATCCAGACCTGCGTTTGAAGGATTGGACTTGCTACAGTTACCGATCCACGGCTCACACCATCGAACAAAATATTCTCGGCAGGGTCCTCTCCTATCCACATTGATATCGATGAGCGGACAAGCCGCTCTCTTCCATTTTTTTGCTCCAAATTTTGAGAATAGGCACTCATGGTCACACATGAAAATTCATTTTCGCTCGGATCTCTCGTATAGCCAACGAAGAGTTTTTCATCGCCCGGAGATGACAGGTAGCGAGCCCACGGTATCCCTCTCTGCGTGAGCCCTCGCCCAAGCGCAAAGATGCGCGGGTGGGCCGCATTGAGCAACTCCCCCTGTCGTGCAGACTCAGGCCCTAGAAATTCCGAAAGTCTACTTGCAGAGCTGTCACGCATCCCTTGCGAAAGAGATAACGTGGGCGCGAGCACCATGAACAGCGCTACGAGGTGCTTATGCAGGGCTATTTTCATTATCTCCCTACAAAGCACCAGGTTCAGTGAAAAATAAAGTAGGAAAAATACAATTGCACTCCAAAACATTCTTTCACCCCAAAATTGCTTCCCTTAGCCACTGATACAGCAGCATTATTCCGCTCGACCAAAAACCGCAGTGAAAACTTACTGGCTATGGAACGAGCTGATCCCGCTCAAAAGGAACGGGATCAGCGTAAGCAGTCAATAATTTGAATGCTACTTTGAAAGTCGCATTAATAGATGATGCACCCACAAACACCATTGACACAGATACATGCGCTACCCTTGGCGTTGATCACATCATCAGATTGGGCAATGCCCTCAAGAGCCGTGATCTCAAGGTCACCCTTCGTTACTTCAAAGCCATAGGGAGCAAGAGCAGCGTTTGCTGCGGCTCGTGCAACGGCTACAAGTGTTTTAAGATCGTCTGTGGCGGTTTTCGTTTTCATAGTCTTACTTCCTTTGCATTCTGCAGCGTTATTGCTGCGGATAACTTCAATCTAGGGGTAAGACGATTTGGCGTACGGCACTGGTGACAACCATGGTACCGGAAAAAATTCCTGAAACTTTACCGGTTT
Organism: Pseudoruegeria sp.; assembly: GCA_039972875.1. GTDB lineage: Bacteria > Pseudomonadota > Alphaproteobacteria > Rhodobacterales > Rhodobacteraceae > Pseudoruegeria. The sequence goes on along the minus strand of JBDWMA010000035.1, from coordinate 4,099 downwards.
TCCTGATTCTGCACCTATATGTTCAAGGTACCGAAAGTTTAGAGGTGTCTGATGATATTTACCGGCAAAGAATTTGTTTGGCTGCTTAAGCAAGAACAGCTTACCGATACAGACATTGCTATGCTCAGCGGTGTTTCAGAGCGCCGGGTTCGAACTATTAAGAATACCTCGACCGTGGCATCGCAACGGCTTGAGGTAGACCTTGGTGAATTGGTTGTCGAAAAGATTACTTTCCCTTGGTCCGATGATGCTAATACGCAGGTTGGGCGAATGGTTCAGTTGGCTCGTGCGCGTCAGTGGACCAACCTTCAAAAAAACTACGCGTTTAGCGCAAGCTGTTCCTTTGACAAGGTTTGTAGCTTGGACATTGATGACAAACTCACCGCAACAGATTGGGGCAATTTGTTGGTTGCCTATTTTTTCAAATTGGGCATGGCTTTTTCAAATCTCAGTGCGCATGTCAAATATCGTTCTGGGCTTGGAGAAGTAGCCAATAAGTTGCTGGCGGCACTTGAGGATCATACTTCTCCTTGGGCACATATTCTACGATATAAGGTTGCCGCGAACCAAGTCACTACCGCTTGGAATCAGACTACCGTGCGCGAGCAACGAGCCTCGGTAGAAATGCGTGAGTTGATTGAAAAAACAGGCTACTGTGATGCTGTTCTAGCGTTTAACAAAATTGTGCCCAAAGATGTAGCGGCACCTTTCAACGCTCTTGGCGTCGCTTCTCGCTTTAAAGATCGGAGCGCTTACGGTGATCTTTGGGAGCGGTTGCAGATCGCCGATAAGAAATATTCAGATGTATTGTCTATCGATGACGTAGACTTCGATGACGATTTTGCAGATTTTAAACTGTGGTTTGCGCAAGAACGGGTGACTCAAAATGTTTAAGTATATTTGTATTGCGATGATCTCTGCATGCGCTCTACCCGCGTTTGCTAATCAGAGCATATTCTATGAGATATCTGGCTTTACGTTTGAAACAAACGTGGGGTTAGAGGCAAAACTGCTTTCGGACTTGAAGCCACACCTGCGAGCTGAAACCTCGGCCGAGTTTCAGCTCGCTGATTTGAAGCCACACTTGTCAACTTTTGGACAAGTATTACTTTTGTCTTCAATTGACGGTGAACACTTGGTTCTTCCTAGCAGTGCTCTCCCCTCGCAATGGTGACAAAATCGGTCGTTTATGGATCGAACCCAATATACAGCTTTAAGGAGATCACCAAGCCAGTCAACCTGCTGACCCCAGTTCCGGTTGCTTAGTTGCGCAGGTCCTTTTCATTGTGCCCACATGAAAACAATTATGCTGTCATGCATCCCTTAGCACAGCTATCCTAGCATCAATATTTTTGAGCCACCCAATTGACTGTCGATGACCATGCTCTAGAGGCAAGGACTTGCACTTTTTTAGTTCTGCTTCGGCAGCCTTGACGTCACCTTGGCGAAGCTTGTCGACAACCAGTGCATCGCATGCAGCAATCAATCGATCATCAAAACGTCCTGTAATTTTATAGAAGTTGTCAGCGGAGGTGTTACAAACTTTGAGGGCCTCAGACCGCCGCTCACTGATTTCCTGTTCAGACACACCTTCAGCAAGTAGCTTCGTCGATGCCAAAAAGACTTCATTTAGGGGCGGACAGTCCCTGTTTCCCTCTACCCCACACAGCTCCTTGACGACAATGGACGCCTGCTGGGTTGCGTGAAGCAAACATGCACCACGTTCAAAATCCTCCCCGAGCCGAGCTCGTTCCTCAAGCTCGGTAATGCTCTCGATCATCAAATCGATGCCTTCTAAGTTGGGCTTAACCCTCCCCAAATTGAATTTAGCGACGCGCTTCCAAACATCACATGAAGTAATGGATCGTTCCGTAACACTTGATCCTATCGAATTCACTTCATATTCGTTAGCTTTTTCTGAGGATGTTATTGAATTGGAGAACCAGTTTCTTGAAGTTGAAGCTGCTTCTTCTAAAAGATCAAAGTGGTGAGGCATGCTCTCACGAACAAATTCACAAATGCGCAAGTTCGTAAGCCCGATGTAGTTCTCAACCATTGCCTGGGATACATAAAGGAATGCAAAATCAAGCATTCGAGCTTTACCTAGTTGAACTTTGATAGCGCTTTGGATCTGATCTAGCGAAAATCTTAGGCTCAAGTTAACATTACGGAACTTGGAAACCTCACATAGTGCTTCAAAATTTTGCGATCCCGACATATCGGTTTGTAAGTGACCCTCTTCTATAACGGCACTCCCATTTCGGTTGATTTTCCAAAATTCGAGTATTGAGCTGGCAATTCTTCTTAGATCAACTTCGAGAAATACAGAGTTCTCCGTCTCTCCCATAAAGAGTTTCTGCGACATTTCAGAATTGCTTAGGCTGTCCAAGAAATAGTGCTCCATCAATACCCAAGGACGCCAAATTTGTGTATCAACCAGATCTTCGGTTACCTTTTGCGCATCAGCAATGGAGTTGCTGTCCCAGGGACTTATGCAATCTATCAGCGAACCTGCAACGTTTCCGGCGCTTGCCGCATCCAGGTCCGACTGCAGTGGAGCATCATCTTCAATGTACTCCCCACTGCTTTCAAGCATTTGCTGAAGCTGCCGTGTCCCCGCTGCTTCGCAGTCTACAAAAACACTTCTGGATGATGCCAAACCAAACGAAGTAGAGTTCTGGACGTATTCGCTGAAGTCCTTTTTGCTACCATTGTGTGAAAGCCAATAGAGCTTTTGGGGGCGATCAGGGACAGAAAAATAGGATTGTAATACGGGGTTCATATCATAGTGATCACTACCGGAGTAACCGACAAAGATGACCCTATCTACGTCATTCAATGCCAATTCAATGTAGGATTGCATTTGGCTGGTAAAAGGTGTTGCAAGACCGCGTGCATCCACAGAAGTAGGCGGAGATAGGCTGCGCGTTCCGGAGTTGTATGTTGTGCCATGAAAAGCCAAAATATCACCATTCTGTGGTTCGTCTGGGGCTTTTCGTAAGAACTGAGCACGTGTGATTACGCGGTACGGTACTCTTAAGATCTCGTGAGCACGATACATAAAACCATCGAAGTTCGATGTAAAAATGTACTTTGATCTTTCCGATTTCGCCAAAGTGGCGAGCAGGAAGACAGTTTCAGGAATGTGATCATTGTGTACGACCTTCGTAATGAATTTACGAAGGTTGAAACGATCTCGGAACCGGTACTCTAGAAGCGTGCAAATCAACTCTAACGTAAGGTGTGAACTGTTTGAAGGGAGCACTAGCTTAGGCTCGGTCCTCTCCGACCTCCTCGCCAAGGCATCGAGAATGCCTTGTTTCACTACGGAGGCAATTGGTGCCGCTGGAAAGCTTCCCCCAGCTCCGACTACGATTAAGGATCGCCTCTGCCCTTTCCCTCCAAACATAGTGTCGAGATCGAGGTCCGAAAGTTTGACTGTTTGCATCGCGCACGCTCTCCTCGCGCCTGATATTGTCGTGCACTTGGCAATTTCTTGCACCAACTTACCATTGTTTGGGCAGAATTTTTTCGAAGTCAATTGGCGGTAGCACTAAATCGCTAGCATAAAACCGGTTTCAAAAAGTCTTACACACATGGCTCCGCCAATTACTGGCGAGACGCTATGCCCAAATCAACAACAGCGCCTGATAGGGGCAAAGTGTTGTACGCATGGTAAGAGGTGGCACCCACATAGATTGTGTCATGTCAGGTTCATGTGTCCAAAAACGGTCGTTTTTGGAACCCTTGTTGACCGTACTGCGCATTATTGCGAAAGTCCGTATTTAGACATTCCCGACGATTGGCCACCAAATCTTGGTTACTTTCCGTTCATATCAAAGTGATGACCGCGCATGGGTTAAGGAATCCAACTCGTGGTTCTATCAGAACTTCCACGACTTTGATGCCACATTCACCGTTGCCGTGAGAGCGGCTTTGGAATTTCTGGAAGGCCAGATGTCGAAGCCGACAAGCAACTATCTTATCGTCGAGGCTGCGAACCGACCCGTGGGCTGCATATTCTTCAACGCCGAAACGCCAACCGTTGGAAGAATACGCTTGTTCTACCTTGAGCAGGCATACCGTGGTCAAGGAATAG
>JBDWMA010000034.1:0-79531 GCA_039972875.1 Pseudoruegeria sp. | reverse complement strand
ATTAACCACGCGCCAAAGCTACAACCGGGCCATCGATGTGGGCGCATCATAAGGACTTTGGCTGCTTGAACGAACAGCATCCGTAGATATCGACTGCCTCGTTTTGAGATCCGCCCCAAAATCGTTCGCCCACCGGTGCTGAATTGTCGGGGAACGAGGCCGACCCAGGCCGCAAAGTCCCGCCCGCGGTCAAAGGCCTCGCCCTCACCAACCGCCGCGACCATCGCTGTGGAAATCATGGCACCAATTCCTGGTACCGTCATCACGTTGACGCAGTTTTCTTCAGTACGGCTGATCTCTTCGATCCGATCATCCATCCACATCCAGTCGCCATAAAGGCCGATCAAGATGCGTCGCATCCGTGGCGATATCTCATCTTTACGCTCCTCCAGGATCGTCTCGAATGAATTCTTCAATGCGCGCAGGCCTTTGCGGACCGTGATCCCCTGTTCGATCAGAAAAGCGCGTATCTGATTGATGGTCGCAGTCCGACGCGACACCAAGCGCAAACGGACGCGATGCAATGCTTGTAAGTCTAGCTGGTCTTGTGTCTTCTCAGAAACAGCCTTCAAGTTCGGACGCAGCGCTGCCTCAGCAATCGCCTCTGCATCGTTGTCGTTGTTCTTCTGCCCCTTGTTGAAGGGCTTGACGTAAATCGCGGGGATGATCCGGGGGTCAAAGCCCATCTTGCGCAAAGTCCGACTGACAACAAAGTCCGACTGACAAAGTGCGCGCTCAAACAGGCTTCCATGCCAACCACGCAACGGGGCAGCTCTTTCGAATGTCGCAATCAACGCAAGTCGTTTGATCTGCTTGCGCAGAACGCGCCGCCCATCGTGATCAAAACCAACGAGATGAAACGTATCTTTGCCTATATCGATCCAAATCGACATGAGGTGATCAAAGTCAATCTTCACCTTGCTACTTATCCCTATATGCAGATAAACTAGGCTCAGCCTAACCTGCTGGGTGAAGCAGCCAGTACATCCCATTAGCCGACATTGACCCACCCAAACCAATGCTGCGATGCGGCCTGTCAGAGCTGACTATCGCCTCTACCGTGAAATCAGATGGTGGGAGAATTCACACAATGCGGGACTTTGCTGTCGTTCACAGCGGTTCCGCCAATGTCCGGAATGAGTAAAGACTGACATAGTCTAATACCATCCGGGCCGGCAATGATGTCTCAGGTGAATTAACTCACCTGAGACAGTGGCACGTTACCCAATCAGCGCGTTATCAACGCGCTTTACCGTCACAATGGACGAACGGGGTAGCGCACCTTCGCCGTCCGGGAACGGCGCGGCGGGGTGCTGGATGCCAACGAACATTGTGCGACGATCAGCAGACCACGTCAGCCCCGTGACCTCTGACCCGTTGGGGCCGGTCAGAAAGCGGCGAATTTCGCCCGTCACAGGATCACCTGCCAGCATCTGGTTGTTGCCCATGCCGAGGAATTCGCCTTCGTTATCGTCATTCCCGTCTGTCTGGATCCAGATCAGGCCAGTGCTGTCGATTTGCATGCCATCGGGCGAGTTGAACAGATTGCCCGCGTTGATGTTAGCCGTCCCCGCATAAAGCCCATCTGTATAGACGTTGGGATTGCCCGCCATCACATAGAGATCCCAGTCGAATGTAGGCGCCGCGTGATCATCGTTATGTGGACGCCAGCGCACGATTTGGCCATAATTGTTGACTTCGCGCGGATTTGGCGCGTTCACGGCCATCGGTTCTCCGGCAGCGTTGGTGCGCATGGACCCGTCGTCGTTTGTCGCCCCCCTACGTGAGTTGTTGGTGAGGCAGCAATACGCCTCGATCGCGGTGGGGTTCACGGCAATCCACTCTGGCCGATCCATGGTGGTGGCGTTGACCTGGGTGGCGGCAATGCGGGTGAAAATTGCGATTTCAGCCGTTGTCATACCGGTGTCTTCCGGCGTCAGAGCGATCCAGTTGCCGGTCATGTCGTCGTTGAATTTGGCAACATAGAGCTGGCCTTCGCTGAGCAAGGTCGATGTGTCCCCGCCCGGAGTGTAGACGTCACGGCTGACCCATTTATACATATATTCGCCACGTTCATCGTCGCCCATGTAGACCACAACGCGCCCATCCGGTGCGACGACCGAGGCCGCGTTCTCGTGTTTGAAACGGCCTAAAGCCGTCCGCTTAACCGGCGTGGATGTCGGGTCTTTGGGATCGATTTCAATGATGTAACCCGCGCGGTGCGGCTCGTTAGGCTCTCGTGACAAATCAAAGCGCGCATCAAACCCATGGTAATTGTAACGGCCTGGATCGATATCAGTGTTCAGACCGTAACGGGCGTAACCGGTGGCTGTTACTTTGTCCAAAGACAGATCTGCAGTCGTGCCAAAATAGCCATTGAAGTTTTCTTCGCAGGTCAGGTACGTGCCCCAGGGCGTGCGCCCTGAACCGCAGTTGTTGAACGTACCCAGCGACGTGGTGCCGGAAGGGTCTGCTGAGGTTTTCAAAAAATCATCGCCTGCGGCGGGGCCATCAATTTGCATTGGTGTTCGGTGGTGGATGCGGCGGTTGTAAGGGCTATCTATAACGACCTCCCACCCGGCATCGTTTTCGGTGACTTCCATCACGGTCACACCCTGGAAATTCTGCAAACGGCCGACATCATCGGCCGACAGGGGCTGGCCATCTTGATCAGCAGGCAGATTGATGCCCGGGTTTACGTATTCGGAATTCACGACCAAAAGTTCTGTATTGCCGATGAGGAACAATTCCATCCCGTCGGTGTTCTCGCCAAACACCCGGTCAGAACCATCTGTGGGGATGCCTGTTGCTGGATCAAAGGCAGGCGCATCCGAAAACAACGGATCGCCCCAGCGTACAAGGACATCCCAACTATATCCGTTGGGCACATGGACGGTCCCGTCAGTTTGCGGGGCAAGTTGGTCAAACGCGAACCGTGAGGTTTGCTGGGCATGCGCGGATGTGCCCGACAGCAGGCCCGTGCCCATGACTGCAGCGCCAGAGCCAAATGCCAATGCGCCGCCAAGAAATCCGCGGCGCGACACGGCACGTTCAACGACAGCGTCAAAACCCTGTGTGGTGGGACGGGGGAATTTCAGTTCGTCTTCATCATCAAAAGACAGTTCATCGTAGTTAATCTGTGACATATCTCACCTCTTGCTGGGCCCAGTGCAGGGCCTGACTGTGCCGTAGGCTAGGAAGCGATGCCGACAGTTTTGTAACAGGGATGTTGGAATTTTATGAAAGTTTGCGGGTTCGGGAGATTGAGCTTAGAAACGTTCGACTGATCACAAGGCAATCCAAATGTGGCGCGCAGCAGCCGTTATGGAATAAAGCCGACATTCATGCAAAACGCAGCATTGTTAAATATGGGCTCGTAGCCGCCGCTAGATCGCCCGCAGCATACCCAGCATGTTGGCCGTTGATCTCCGGAAGGGACGGCCCAAACCGGCCATTGAGCCACCCAAACCAATGCTGCGATGCGGCCCGTCAGAGCGGGCTTTCGCCTCAACCGCGAAATCAAAGGATTGGCGAATTCACACATCGCGGACAAAGTGTGCTTTCGCTGCGCTGTGCCAACGGCCGCTATACACGTGCTGTCAGGTGTATTCCGGCGATAGTGCAACGTACCGACCCTCCGGAAAGCTCGATAGTTGGTATCTCCAAGGCAACCAAGGTCGCGCTGTCAGAAATCCTTGCCTTTTGATCTGGAGTCAACGCGTTCAACGCGGTCTCAGAGATGGCTAGAATTCGCCCTGCGCTCCCTTGTAATTCAATGGCGTTGCCTGCGAACTTTCCAATTTGGTCTTCGCTTAGGTCGATAATGATGCGGCCTGATTGACCAAGTCGATTTAGCAGGTCATCGCGGCGCACCGAGTCTTCGATCATGCAGCTTCCAATCATCGCGAAATCGGTCGCAATGCACATCAACACGTTGGTATGATAGATCGCCCTTCCTTGCTCATCGGATGCGCGAAACGCCATAGGCTCATAATTGAAATGGGTGCAAAACCGTTCCAAAGCGATCTGGCTTGTGCGGTCGGATTCAACAGCATAAGCAATCCGGTCTACATGATCCAGAACCATTGCGCCTGTACCTTCAAGGTAAAGACCATCGTGTTCTAAGCCGGAATAATCCAGAATGTCTTGCACACGGAATTTGGCCTTCAGCATGTCCAATACGTCGGAGCGGCGCTCCAGTCTGCGGTTCGGGGCCATCATCGGATAAACAGCGATATGGCCCCCTGCATGGGTGGAAAACCAATTGTTGGGAAACACACAGTCGGGTGTTCTGGGGTCATCTCCGTCGAATAAATGAACATCGACGCCATGGAATCGTAGTGTTTCCGCCGCTTCTGTCAGTTCTCGATAGGCCTTCGTCGCATCCTCGCGCGAAGTCGGGTTTGCAGATTGGAAGGCATTATCAAATGTTTCTGGATTTACCGCAAAATGATGGGGTCGCACCATCACAACAGATGACGGCGCTTGAAGGCTCTTGGAAACGGTCACGGAACTACTCCTGTCAGGTCGTAGTTTAGTGTCTGCGCTTCATAATGTAAGGACAACGCCCAAAATGCTATCATAATGTTGTTAATTCATACATAATGTGTGGGAGAATCCTAATATTTGTAGTGTCATGCATAATAATGCCCCCAAGAAACATCAGTTTGATGACTTTGATCGCCGACTGGTTGCGCTTCTCGTACGGGATGGGCGAGCGCCGGTCGCCAAGCTGGCGGATATTTTGGATGTGTCACGCAGCACCGTGCAAAACCGCCTTGATCGCATGTTGGAGTCGGGCGCTCTGCTTGGGTTTACAGCGCGTGTGCGCGAAGACTACGAAGATGGTCAGATCAACGCGATTATGATGATAAAGATATCAGGCAAAAGTACCACACAGGTCATTACAAACCTGCGTCGGCTGCCGGAACTGCGCCAAGTTCATACCACCAGTGGAAAATGGGACTTAGTCGCTGAGGTCCGTGTCGAGACACTTGCGGAGTTTGATCGAATACTCCGAGAGGTACGGCAGATAGATAATATTCAGGACAGCGAAACGAGTATGTTGCTAACGAGTGTATAAATCAGAAGCAGCCATTCGCGCAATTTGCAGCATCGGTTAATCTGGGCTCGAATTGGACCTTAGCCGTTCTGTGCACCAAGGACCGCTGCGCGGACTAACGTTGCTTTCGTTGCGTTTGCGCCAAAGTCAGCTTCAGGAAACTGCCGTCTTCTGGGCGTCACGTCGCAGGCTGGCATTCTGATCCGAAGTTGAGACACCCGCATAACCGAATTTTATGCAGGTATTTTGCAACAGGGTTTTGCGACAGCCAAGCCCTTGCAATCATTCACCCACAGAAAGCGTTGCAAAACCGTTCACTTTTAAGACAGGAGCACGCAGTTCCTACGTTTCAGCAGAAAGCTTCATTCTTCACTGACAGATGTAACTTTCATGCTACGTTTCGATATGATGTATGAGGTTGTAATCCCAATCGAAACCAAGTCTGGGTCGCTTGAAGTCGGAGTGAAAGTCACCGTATAGTATGATCCGCAGTCTGAATAATTAGCGACCGTTTCAGACAGTTCTTGTTCCAAAGCGTGCGTGTAATTGTCTTCTTTTACATAGTATTCGACTTTAGGGCGCACAGCCTCATTTAGTTTTTGAACTATTGTGGGGTCGTCAATCATCACACAAGCAGCTTCAGGCGAACATGCAGAAATCAGACCAATTGCAAACACGCCTGCAAAAAGCCCATTTCGATTATTTGAGAACTTAGAATCCATTTGGTCCGAACCCAACAATTTCATGACGGCCATTTATAACCAAGGAAGGACCCGCAGTATAGCGATACCCAGTGGACGGATTATAACGTTGTGACATCACTCGCTCTGCCCCGCTTGTGGCTTCCAGATTGTGTGTCACGCCATCGTCATCGGTGAATTTCACAAAGACATGCAGCGGCGCCATGGCGGGCATCACATCCAGCCCCAACCTTTGGCCGAGGATGATGAACAGGAGCGACATGGTGATGCAGTTCCCGCGCCGATCCAGAATGTAATCCGACAGGAGCTTGTTGCGCACATCGAGGCCGTAAGGATCGTCATGGTCATAGCTGAAGGCGCGGCCATCATTCCATGCCCCTACTTGATAGATATAACGGCGGATGGTTTCGACCTTATCCCAGTTCGTCGCATTTGGCGGCAGCATGGTGCGGATCGTTGCAACTATCTGGTCGATCTGTGCAAGCTGCGCATCAACATCGATGCAGGGATCAATCATGCGATCCACTTCTATTTTCACGCGGGCGAAATCGAGTGAGTCCTTGTCACGGGTGAACAGCTCACGCACGCCAGCGCGGATGTCGGCAACAGCCGTCGAGGCAATGAAAAGTATCATAAAAACGGAAAGTAGGAAGTTGCGCATCAAGGCGACCCAAATTGGTTCATCGAAAGGCTGTCACAAGAAGCTTTTTGGTACAACCAGACATTCAAACAGGGTGCAGCATTCGGTACTATGGGGCTCGTTTCTGCCGTTAGATCACTCGCAGCATATCCAACATGTTGGCGTTAAAAACAGCTCCTCGGAGCTGGGAACTACCCAAAGGCGACTTTGACTGGCTTGGTCTGCGCCGCAGTGCGGTTTCCCGAAAGCAGACTTGATTCCTCGTCGAAGTAGAAACGGAAAAGAGCCCCGCGGATGGGGCTCCCACTGCTTATGTTACTGGGCTCACTTGATCGCGAGGATGTCGTAGTTGCGCACATTGGCAACGATACCGTCATCCCAACCTCCTTTGACCAAGTCAGAAGCTTGCGTATTCAGAAGACTTGCAACCTGCCCGGCGAAGTGGGCTTCGCGGCCTGAGTTGTCAGCGAAGATGTCAAAGATTGCGAAGTTGTTTTCGTCGACCTGCAAGGCCACCCAGAACAAAGTCTTCGGTTCTGTTTCGGCGACGATGGGACCAGCTGCGGTCAATAAGGCCGCTAAGTCGTCCGCTTTGCCGGGTGCCGCCTCGACGGCGATGTAGGTGGCGGTTGTCGCCGTGTAGAGATCAACCGGGGCTTTTGCCGACAGCACGCTCGATTTGTTGATGTTGGCGACGACTCCTTCGTCCCAACCGCCAGCGACAAGCGCTTCGGCGTTTTCGTTCAACGCGCCTGCGACAGCGCCTGAGAAGTGTGCATTGCGTGCCTCTTCGTCGACGAAAATGTCAAAGATGGCCAGCGTGTCGCTGTCTTGAAGCGCAAACCAAAGCTCGGTTCCCGGTTCAGTTTCCTTAACGATAGGTGCAGCACCGATGAGGAACTCAGCGAAGGCTTCAATTTGGCCTTCGGCAGCTGGCATAGTGATATAGCTTGCAGTGAAGTTTTCCATGACATTTTCCTGTGCGTGAGAAGTGGATGTTGATGCGATCAAAGCGATCGCGCCGAGTGCGTTAAGGATTTGGGTTTTCATTGGTCGCCTCTTGGTTTGAGTTCATCTGAGTTCGTTTTGATGCACTATTGTCTCACGGCGGATGTCCTCAGCTCCAATTCCGAGATTCTATTTTACGATAGGCAATGGCTATGGTTCACTCAGGGCGATGAGACGGGAGGCCGACCATTATGGAAATGAATCAAGTTCGCTATTTCCTAGCGGTATGCGAGCACCGCAACTTCACGCACGCTGCAAGCGCATCCAATGTCTCACAACCCTCGCTCACGACAGCGATCAAGAAGCTTGAGGACGAACTTGGCGGCCCCTTGTTCATTCGAGATCGGGCCGGATGTCGCCTCACCCCGCTCGGGCAGCTTTTGAAACCAAGGATTGAGAGAGTTCATGCAGAGACGCGCGAGGTCAAGGCAGAGGCAGTACGACACACGCGACTGGAACGCGTACCAATAGGCATCGGTATTGGGGAAACCGTCGGAAACAACAAAATCGCAGCTGCGGTGGAAAGGTTTAGGGAACGCCTTCCACAAGCGGAAATAGAACTGATTGTGGGGCGAACGGAAGACCTGCTTATGAAGCTTCGAGACGGGAAATTGGATGTTGTTGTCGCCTCAACAGATGCGAACCCAGACCTGTATCGAATAGATCATCTCTATGACGAACAGTACCGTGTGGTGGTTAAGAAGGACCACGACCTAGCCAGGTTGGATGCTGTTACACTCAGTGCCCTTGCGAAAACAACCATGCTAGATCGACCAAACTGCGAGATGCGAGACACCTTGCATGCGACCTGTTCTGATCTCGGATATTCACTCTATGCCTCCTACCGATCTAACCGCGTAGATTGGCTCATTGATTTGGCGCGCCAAGGTTCCGGTGCTGTCATCCTACCTGAGACCGCTATCCCAAACGATGTTGCGCTAACGACAATGCCAATTGAAGACATGCAAATTCAAAGGGACATCGTAGCGCTCAGATATCGGCATCAATCGGGGCGACCAGATGCGGATGAATTAGTGAAAGAGATGGCGCGAGGCTAGCGGCCCCGGAAGGGACGGCCCAAACTGGCCACAGGCCCACCCAAACCAATGCTGCGATGCGGCCCGTCAGAGCGGACTTTCGCCTCAACCGCGAAATCAAAGGATTGGCGAATTCTCACATCACAGGACTTAGGTGCCGTTGATCTTTGACAGTTGCTGTTTGGATACCTGCCTTCGCTTAACGTTTTAGGATTGAACGGGGTGACTTGAAACAAGGAAGACTTTGCCCGATGTTATTCGCATGATATTTCGTTGTATTACTTCATGTTGGATTAGCCTTGTCCCCAGTGTTGCCTTAGCAGAAATCCCGATGCCTATTCGAAGTAATTCGGCATTTCTGGAAGCAGAGAGCATTGTCCTGTGTTCCGATTTTGAAGAGATCAACGCATCACGTGTTACCCAGCTTCTTGAAAATTTAGATCGAGGCTATGCAATACCGGAAATTTTGAATGGTCCTGAAACCCTTGTCAAAGCGAGCACTTTCAATGTGTTGGTGGTTATCTCTGATGTGGAAACAACAAGGTCTACTCTAGACTGCGCGAGCGATGTTGCTCCCTATGACATCGACACACAGCAAGAGGTAATGATCGCAGTTCAAAGACTTAAGCAAGACTTCGAACATCCCAATCCAACTATAAATGCCGCACTTGGTGACACACAATGGGCGAGCTCTTATTTCTATCATGAGGCAGAAAACTGGGTCACGAATGTGATCTCAATGCTTGAGCCATCTGCGTACAATCTAAATAATACAATGATCAGACTATTCGACTTGCCGGATGTTATCTGCGAGCAAAATGCGGATTGCATAGTCGGTAGGTCTGGGCTCCGTTGAGACCTTCGCCGCAAATCGTGTGAAGGTCTCGTTTTCTGGACGTCCTACCTTTTGTATTTACCGGCTGCTGTTCGCACATGATTTCTCGCATGTTCTCGGGAGTCGCTCATATGTATTCGGCCTGTTTATCGATACGCGGATCGTGGCCTTGTTAGGGTTGCGCACGCGCCGTGATCTCATTAGCGGACAGGTCGATTATGACCTTAAGGGCCGTCAGACTTTGGGGGCGTAATATTTCCGTTCCATGCTTTGCTATCTATCGCGAACTCCTTTGGATTGCTGTGGGTCGATCAAACGCCGACAGCAACCTCGTTTCTTGGCGCGTCAAACGCCGTTTTGTGCCTCAGTATGCTCCAGGCCATCCGCGCCAGTTTGTTGGCCAGCACAACAGCGGTCCTATTCCGATGCATGCGTTCAGATGCGCGTATTAACCACGCGCCAACCCTCGCCGGGAGCAGGTTTTAAAGACGAACGCCCTGAGGGGCTTCGCTCAAAACCAATTTTGAAAGGGTAATCATGACTAGCCTCACCACAATCTGCCAAAGGGAAATCTATGTGTCAAAAAGGAAAGATCCTGTCGCAAAAGGCAGAACTATGTGTCGTTTCACAAATTTATGTGGGGCGACGCATAGGTTTACCTTTTTTCCGAAAGCCGCCATTCGTGCAAAACGCGGCGGTTGGCAACTTTGGTTCAAGGGTTGAATGGCCCATAATAGAGAAGATCTATAGACAAAATATCTAACCTGTTTGTCTGTTTTTGCTCGTTACCTCAAGGATATCGCCCGGCTGGCAGTCCAACGCCTCGCAAATCTTGGCGAGTGTCGCAAAGCGGATACCGAGCACTTTGCCTGTTTTCAAAAGGCTCATGTTTTGCACTGAAATACCAACAACGGCTGCAAGATCTTTAGACTTCATTTTGCGCTTGGCGAGCATCACATCCAGCCGAACCACGACCTCCATCAGACGAACCTCTCATTTTCGTTCGCTAGCCTACGCGCCTCAGCCAGCACCCAGCCAATCAGGTAAAACCCGCCACCGCACATGATCAGGCCTGCGGGTTCGGAATCGAAATACCAGTGCAGACCTTCTGCACCGTTCGGGTTCGCGAGCGTCAGGATCGACACATCCACCAAGTTTGCGCAAAAATCAGCTAGGCCCGACAAGCTGGTGCCAAGCCCAACATGACGCAGCAACCGGCCTATCCGCGCATCAAACAGTACACCAGTGCGCATCAACAGCAGCATCTTGATCGCCGCATAGATCGCCCAAAGCCCGAAGATTATAGGGCTGATCCAAACTGCGAAGTACAAAAACTTTTGCGGAAAAGTAAGCACCACATCGTCTGCAACCCAACCGGTGCGATACCACGCCTCATTGTCCAGAAACGCAAAGGCGAAAGCCCCCCCACCTACAAAGTAGAGGTAAAAAGCGGCAAAAATCAGCAGTGCCGGTATCAGAAGTGTTGCGGTTTGTTTGATTTTCTGCATTGATAAATTCACGTTTCACGATAATTTAATTACCTATAATAACGATTCCCATGGAAAACCACAATGACCGACGGCGCGGCTGATAGATCAACGCCAAACGTGACACGCCGCCGCATAATTGCTGGTGGGCTGATGGCGGCTGGCGCTACCGCAGGCCTGACACACCTCTGGCTGGGGTCAAACTCGGACGCGCCCGTGGCATTACGTGAAACCGGAGGATTTAAAGCCGTCTATGTGATTGCACGTGACGACCAGACCAATGTGGATGCCGCCCTGTTTTACCCCTACGGCGAGCGCCATAACCCTATGGCCGAAGGTTTGGCACATTATCTGGAACATCTGGTCTGGAATAATGTTCGAACAGCGGGGTCCGACGGTGGGCGACACAGCAATGCCCTGACATCACCCAACGCTACGGGTTACATGCTTTCGCGCGCGAGAGACGACCTGCCCCAAACCCTCCGCCGCCTTATTGCAAGCGCGTCGCCCCTCCAATCCAGCCCAGACTACGCCCGCCAAGAGCGTGATATTGTAAGGCACGAATACGATTACCGCGCCCTCGAAAAACCGATGTGGAGCGTTTGGGAAGACACGGATCAGGCAATATTTGGGGACAGCGCCTATGCGCGCAGAACCCTCGGGACCCCCGCAACGATCACGACCTTCGATCTGGCGCAGGCGCAGGCCTTGCATGACCAGACCCACCAGCTAGCGCAGGCCACATTGATTATCAAAGGTCCTGTGACGCCAGCTGATGTAACCCGTGCCATCGATGCCATTGATGACTGGCCCATCCCCCGTGCAGCCCCGTTGCCTGTTTCGGTGCCTCAGTGGGCCGAACGCACGGAACTCAACCTCGCGCGCAGTACTGTCGACGGCATCAGCACACCACAACTAATTTTGCGCCAGACACACCTAGGGGTGCCAAACTTGACTTGGCCTCAAATGATCTCCGCGCGAGATATTTTACTTGGTATGATGTTCAGCACGCAGGCGGGCAGCCTTGTGCGACCCTTGCGTTACGATGCCTTCACCGCGCGCACCATTGACGCTGGGTTGCATACACTGAGCCGCAACGGGCTCGCGTTCTGGCTAACGGCGACCCCGGATCAGGGCATTACTTTGGATACTCTTTACGCTGAAACCAGCCAGCATCTAACCACCCTGCTGACTGCACCCGGCGCCCGTTTGTTTGACGAAATCAAAGATCGATTGCTTGCCCGATACGACAGCGATCTTAATCCCGCCGACACCAACGCACACGCGCTGTTTGATGCTTATGTCCAGAATGCTCACTTCGCGACGTCCGCCGAATTGCGGGCTGCAACGCACGCTTTGTCATATGCAGAGTTTAACACATTCACCCGCCATCTAACGGCACCACGCTCTGCTGCTGTGCGGCTCATCTCCCCAACTAAACTCTAAAAAGGTTTGCCCATGTATTCCCCCTTTCGCGCTGCTTTTGTTTGCATCGCATTGTTCAGCCTTACGGCTTGCAAAGACGACACAAACCGCGTGATTTCCCAACATACATCAACGCTGGGTTACGAATTCACCCTTATGCCAATCACCGAGAGCCGCGTCACCGATGTGACAATTGCAGCGGCTTGGTCGTCCGATTGGATGCTGCAAACGGGTCGCAATGAATGGGTTCCAGGGTTGGGCGTAGACGTGATGCTGACCGGCGGCACGACCGACTTGCCGCCCGCGGACATCGCAAATTTGCTTGAGGAGAAAAACAGCTGGGGCAACATCTACGTCACGTCGGATTACATCTACGGTGAGGTCGAATTCCCTAACAATTACGCCGATGACGTGCTGCCCGTTTTGGCGGACCTGTTTCAACGGCCCGCGTTTGATCAAGCGTGGTTTGACCGCATTCAGTCCCAACGTATGGAGGCCGCATCAGGTGATGAAAAAACCGTCGGCGCCCTGATGTGGGACGCCTCGCGCGTCGCACTGTTGGGCAACACCCCACAACTGGCGTTTCAAAACGGTACAGATACCGATGCACTACGTTCAGCGACACTGGACGATGTTAAAACATGGCACAGCGCAAGTTTTGCGTATCGTCCAGCGGCTATCGTCGTAACCGGTGCAATTGACGCGCAAGCCGCCGGTGATGCCATAGATCAGTTGTTTGCCGCCCCCGGTGCTGCGCCGCTTGATCCCAAGCCCCTATTGTCCCCTCTCGACATTCAGGCAACGACTATCTTTTTACATTTGCCAGAAGTTGAAAAATCCACGATTGGCGTGATCGGCCTGCTGCCTCCTATCACTGACAACAGTGCAGGTGTTGATATGCTCGCGATCAATCTATTTGGCGGCGGTGCAGACAGCCCACTATTCACGGCCATCCGCACTGACCTTGGAGCAACCTACCGCATGGGTGTTGAAATCGCGCCCTACAGCCGATCCCAACGCGCACTCGTGATCAGCGGAGAGATCGAGACAGACAAAATGGCCGATGCCCGCGATGCGATTATTACGTCCTACACAGCATTCCGAACCGCACCCGATCTTCGGCCGATGCCAGATTTCGCGGCCCGCTTCGCGGACAGTGTGCGTCAGGATAATGTCTCAGTTAGTAGCTCTGCATTCACAATCCGGGAATTGATGCTTCAGGGGCGCGACCCGCAGGACTACCATGTCCTCGCCAGCGATTTCGAGGCCATCACGGAGGTCCAGATGCAGGCACGTTTGACCAACGCCTTCCCCGCGTCGAACACGCTCATGGTGTTTGGGGCCGGACCAGACGCATCAGTTTTCCCAGAGGCTTGTGTTATCACGCACCCCAGCCAGACCACGCAATGTTTGGATTGAACCTTGCCCAAATCGGGCCATGAAACTAACAAAGGCGCTATGCTGCCGCCAGTTGGTCATCACTAATCTTGAAGAGGTGATCGCAGAAATTCGGACTAGTTGTGAATTACCTTTTTCCGAAAACGGCCATTCGTACAAAATGCAGCGAATGGCGGCAGTGAGCCCACTTTGACCAATGCTGCGCGTTGAATGAATGTCTGTTTTTCGAAACTGATAGAAGGCTGTGAGGTCGATTACTTTGCATCTACTTACTTCCGGGCGGCTTCTCGGTGAACGATGTAGAGCGCGGAACCGATGATGATCGACGCGCCTATCAGTGTGTAGATGTCCGGCACTTCGCCAAACAGGACATATCCAAAAATCGCAGCGTAAATAAGTTGCGTGTACTGGATGTTGCCGATCACGCTTGCCTCGCCCAAGCGCAATGCTTTGACACCGACCCATTGGCCGATGGTGGCCAAGACGCCCATGTCCAGCAAGAACACCAACCCCGGCAAGTCTGGCGTGACCCACAGCCAGAACAGCGGGATACCCGCTAAGGCACCAACAAAAACCGCCTGATAGACGAGCAGTGTTGCCGTTGATTCCGTTTGTGACAGGCGACGCACCGATATGACCGCAAAGGCCGCACCAACCGCCCCTGCCAATGGGATCAACGCATAGAGATTGATCAAGCCGTCTGTTCCTGGGCGCATCACAACAACAACGCCGATAAACCCAACGATAACCGCTCCAATTTTGTGGATGCCGACAGGCTCATTTAGAAACCGCATTGCCAAGAGGGCGACAAAGAACACCTGAGCGAAGGCAAGTGTAATCGCTGTGGTCAGGGGAAGAACGGCGACAGCCCAGATGCTCGTGGAAAGCGCAACGAACGCGCCTGTCAGACGAACTGCGTGCATCATTGGATGCTTGGTCTTCAGGCTCTGCGGAAACGTCGTTGCAATCGACGGCAGGGACGACAGGAAGACAATAATCTGCCGAAAGAACAATATCTGTAACACATGGTAATCCGTCACGGCGACTTTCGCCATCGCTGCAACGGTCGCAAAAAGCCCGGTCGCAAGAAGCGCCCAGAGGATGCCCTGAATGTTGGGGGACAGGTTGGCGATGTTCGGCATGTGAGAATTTGACATTGGTTCTATTACTTCTTGTGAGTGAGGACATACCATGGTACCAAGTTACCGTAATGTAAAGACATGAAATGGAGCCGTCATGGCGAAAGCAACAAAGACAGTCGAGCGCGTGCAAACCGGTGTTCGGATCGAGAAACGCGTTTTGCAAGTTCTGAAAGCGCTGGCAGCTAAGCACGACATAGGGTTGGGCGACCTGATTGAAGGCATTGTCCTCCATAGCTTCGAAGGGAAGTCGCCATTTGATCCAGAGACGTTGGAGTTCATCGGTCAAATGAAAGACGCCTTTGGTCTTGATTTGAATGCGGACGACAGCCACCAGCTAGCGGAGGATTAAGTCATGCAATTGGGATGGGATTTTGTCGTATTCGTTGCGGCCCTTGGCATCGCGGCCTTTACACCGGGGCCCGGAATTGCCGCCATTGTCGCGACTGCGCTTGCGCAGGGCGCACGCAAAACACTGTGGTTTTGTGGCGGCGTCATTGTCGGTGATCTCTTTTGGTTGACGCTATCACTCAGCGGTCTTGCGGTGATCGCCCAGAGCATCCCCATCATCTTCACGACGATCAAATGGGCGGGCGCCGCGTACCTAGCCTGGTTGGCTTGGAAAGCATGGCATGCCAGCGTCGAGATTTCGCAAGTAAAGCTACAAGGAACAGGTCGATCGCCACTCACCCGCATGCTTGCTGGATTTGCGGTGACATTAGGCAACCCCAAAGCGATGCTGTTTTATATAGCGCTTCTGCCAAACCTTGTTCAGGCCACCGAGTTCTCTTTGCTCAAAGTGCTTCCCTATAATTTGGCGGTTATGGCGGTTCTCGGATCGGTTTTTGCGGTTTACCTGCTTGCTGCTCAAACCGCTCGCACGGCCATGAAAAGCCCACGCGCAGTTCGCAAATTCAACCGAGGAACAGCCGTTGTTCTTGGCGGTGCAGCGACATGGATTGCCAGCCGTTAGCACTGCAACGAACGTCGTGAAGCTTTGTTAGTTGCTGTCCGCCCGGACATTCCCTCGTCCTCTTGCAATTCCTCATAAATGGTACCATGTTATATTGGTACCAATAATCAATTGACTTACATTATGGAGAATTCCTATGTCGTCCAAACTCGCCCTCACACTTTCAGTCGCACTTGGGATCGGCATTGGCCTTGCCGCCCCGGCACTCATGGCAATAGCCGAAGACACAACAGGCCACGGCAACTCTGGCCATAGCACGACCGCCCATGTCAGCACTCAGACCGGAGAGAACAGAATGCAAGTCACACGCACCGGAACAGTCGAAACGACATATCCACCTCAACTCGCCATCCAGCTCTTCACGGGCGAAGGCGAGAAATACTGGCTGGGCGATGTTGGTTGGAACCCGGCCTTCCCACGCGGTGACGGGTTTAACCGAGGCGATATTTTCACTGTCGGCCCAAACACCTTCATTACCATCGCGTATGACGCCGCCGCTGGGGTTGCGCAATACGCACGAGTCGAGCAAGGCAAATCCGCAGGCATCATCGACATTCAGGTTTCAGCAAACGGTGGAGGTTCGGTCGCAACAGTGACCTACAGCATGGCAGGCTTGAGCGACGAAGGTGACGCGGCTATGGAAGCCCTAACGGACGAGGCGTTCTCGGCTCAGATGGCGTCTTGGCAAGCTGCCATCGAGGCAAACGACGATGCTATCCACGGCTGGTTGGCGTCTCGCAACTGATTGAAGGGGTGACAGCAATGAACGGATTTGAAAGCTATCTGGCCATTCTCTTGGGCTTCATTGTTGTCACTTCGGCTCCGGGGCCGGCCAATGTTGCTGTTGCGACCATTGCTATGGGCAGTGGCCGCAAGCAGGCCCTTGTCTTCGCTTTAGGACTTGCTGTCGGCCTATCCTTTTGGGGCATTGTTGCTGCGACGGGATTGGGCGCAGTGCTAGAGCAAGCTGGTCAATTTTTGATAGCACTCAAGCTCTTTGGTGGAGCTTATATGCTTTGGCTGGCGTTTCAGTCCGCCCGAACAGCTTTTGGCACTCGAAAGGCTGTGGTGAAGCCGATCAGCGGAAGGCGTTGGTTCATGCGCGGGGTGCTGCTGAACCTGTCCAATCCAAAGTCCGTGCTGGCGTGGATGACGGCGCTTTCGATGGGGCTTGGTAGCCAATCAACGAGCAGCGAGTTGGCGATTGCTACACTGTTATGCATGGCATTCGGCTTCGCAAATTTCCTCGGTTATGCATTGGCTTTTCGGTTCCAAGTATTGCAACTTTCTATCGCCGAGTTCGCCGCTGGATAGACGGAGCGGTCGCGGGATTTTTCATGATCATGGGGGGTGAACTTATTCGATCCGCTTTGTTGCGGTGATATGTCAGAAGTAAATAAATAGGCTTGGTTACTCAAAGCAGTCGTTGGCGCAATTGCAGCGAGGGCTCACAAAGTCCCACGCAGCGGTCCTTGGTGCATGGAGCAGCGAACGGCTCCTTTCCGCCCTTTCTACCGGATGCTGCGCTCTGTACTAACGGCCGCTCTTGAGGAGAGAGCAGTCACCCGCGCTTCTGTGTCCAACTGGCGCTTTCGGCGGATTCTGTGGAAAAACTAACGTTTGCAAACGCAGAAATAGCTGTTCCAAATCCGGCGCGTGCGCCTTTCCTATCAGGCTTTGCGAATTTGCTGCGGCACAGGAAAGATCTTAGCCAGTTTCCGGAGGTTTTGGGCGGTTGCGGCGAGCAAGAATTCGTCATTTGCACAGCATGGGCCGCGTAATCGGAGCCGTCCCAGCCCTAGGATGCGTTTGAGGTGGGCGAAGAGCATTTCCACCTTCTTTCGCAACCGCATCGAGATCGCATACTGCTTGGTCTTGGCAATATCACGGGCGACCTGCCGGGCGTCTTCATGTTCTTCGCGGGTGATCTTGGGTGCATCGGCTTTTGGGCAGCACTTCATCTTCGATGGGCAGGCCTGGCAGGTGTGTTTCAAAGCTTGGTATTTGGCGACACCTTTGCCGGTGGGCTTGCGGTTCGGATCAGAATAATTGCGCCGGAACTGTTTGAGCGGCTCACCTTCAGGGCAGATATACTGGTTGTTCTCAGGGTCCCATTCGAAGTCAGTGCGGCTCCATGTGCCGTCAGTCCGTCCAGCTTTATCCAGCACTGGAATGTGGGGTTTGATGTTGCGATCAACCAGCCATCCCAACATTGGCCCTGATCCATAAGCTGTGTCTGCGATCAGTCTTTCTGGATCAATGTCATGCCGGTCTTTGATGCGATCCAACATGGTGCGCACCGACCCGACCTCTGCCTGTCGGATCGACCGTGTGCCTTCGAGGTCCACGATGACGCTATGGTCAGTGTCGATTAGATAATTGGTCGAATAGCTGAAGAACGCAGGGCCTTTGCGGGCAGCGGTCCACTGGCTTGCAGGATCAGAATGGGACGTGAACTTGGGCTCCACTTCCGAAGCGGCACCAAAAGCTGCATCATCCAAGACATCTAAATATTCTTTCACAGCACGTGGCGCATCGTTTGGATCAATGGCGCTGCGATCCCAGTCTTCCTTTGGGGTGGAGTTCTGTTTGTTTGCATCAGCTTCGATTAAGCTGGCATCTGCCGCAAGGCGTTGTCCGCTCTCAAGGCCGTCTGCGATACATCGCGCCACAGTCTTCTCGAACAGATGCCGCAGCAATGCGCTTTCCCGAAAACGCCCGTGTCGGTTCTTGGAGAATGTCGAATGGTTCGGCACCGGATCAGACAAGTCGAGACGACAGAACCAACGATAAGCAAGGTTCAAATGCACCTCTTCACAAAGTCGACGCTCTGAGCGGATGCCAAAACAATAACCCACCAGCAGCATGCGGATCAGCAGTTCGGGGTCGATGGATGGGCGGCCAGTGTGGCTATAAAAATCCGAGAGATACTGGCGAATGTCGCTCAGATCTACGAACCGGTCTATCGAACGCAGCAGATGATCTTGCGGGACGTGGCTTTCCAGAGAGAACTCATAAAACAGCGCCGCCTGCGCTTCCTGCCTCGGTCCCATCATCGCAAGATCCTCCAATCCCTAAAGGAATTGAATCAGCGAATGCCTCCCCGATCAAGGAAGAGTTTTTCAACAGAATTCGCCCTTTCTACCGGATGCTGCGCTCTGTACTAACGGCCGCTCTTGAGGAGAGAGCAGTCACCCGCGCGTCTATGTCCAACTGGCGCTTTCGGCCGATTTTGTTGAAAAACTCCGAATTTCAAATATCGTAAATTTGCGACAACAGCCCGTGATTCCGAGAAGTCAGATGAGATCGTTCATGAGACACAGTGAGCTGGCATATGGGTGGCGGAAGCCCAGTTTAGCCGAACCCCTCGCCTAAAAATGCTTGCTACGCCGTACGGCGAATAATTTCGGCGATTTCGCCAAAAATAGAGTTTTTCAACACAATCGGCCCTCAGCCGACCTTCGTGCTGTGCGCGGCGAACGGCGGTTCCGAGCCCACACCGTGAATTGGTTTTTTGTGCTGCGCGTGCACGCAGCGCGAAAATTGCGGCAAGCGCAAAGAATCTCGTGCTGCCATGCAGCGGGTAACCGGCCATTCGTGCAGATCGCAGCGAAGAAATCTCCCACAATTTACAGGTTGCGGGACTTTTCAGACATTCGCTGCAAATGCTCCAATGTCCGATTCAGCAAACAGTTCAACAAACGGACTTTTTGGGGAGGCCGTGCAGGCGCGGTGAGGTCCATTTTGTGCCTTTAGCGGAAGTTCTTCTCCATCAAGTAATTGTGTATCTGGACATTGTTCCGTCTAAAATCATTCCTCTCGATGAGACTAAATCCTTTGCCATCAAAAAATCGGCGGGCCGCTTCACTGGCCTCAACGTAAAGGCGCGACAATCCCAATGTGAGCGCGGCGCTTTCAAGCCTCTTGTAAAGCGCTGTCCCAACACCGGTTCCAACGACATCGGGGTGGCAATAGAAGCAGTCAATATGACCGTTTTCTTCCAACTCTATAAAAGCAACCGGCTCATCATTCTTGTTCACAGCGACGAAAACTGATCGACCATCAGACACACGTGCGAGAAATTTGTCGGCCGGGACTGGCTTTGGGCTCCACACCTCTACCTGAGCTTGATCGTAGTCTTTTCTGTCCACGGCACGGACAGCCTCATGAAAGATAGAGGCAAGTGAAGCGGAGTCAGAGGGTTTGAAATTGCGTATTTGCATGCCTGCGATTTAACCACTTGGCAGGCCAATAGTGAATAGCGGCCATTCGTACACATCGCAGCATCCGACACTATGGGCTCTGAGCGGCCTAATGCACTCGCAGAGATAGTGCGAGCCAATGCCTTCTGACATCGGTCATTCAACCCAATGCTATGCTTTCGGCGTCAACATGGTGTTGATGATTGGGTATGGAGGGAGGATTAGAGGGCGTATTATGCCAAGGGTCCAACTTCCCGCAGTCACCCCAAAACGCAGAGCATGGAACAAAGGGAGGATCATCGGCCAGAAACGACCGCTGCTTCCCAAACAGGTGTGGGCAATCCGCGCGCGGCTCGAACTTGCAGGCTACCTTCGCGACCTTGCGTTGTTCAACGATGCGATTGATAGCAAGCTGCGCGGCTGCGATCTGGTCAAACTCGCCGTGACTGACTTGGTCAAAGATGATCGCGTTCGCGAACGCGTTTCGGTGATCCAAAGTAAAACCCAAAAGCCAGTTCAGTTTGAACTGACTGAAAACACACGAGAGTCCGTCATTGCTTGGGTAAGGTCACCCAAGATGATCGGTTGCCGCTTCATGTTTCCTAGCCGCTTCCATGGCCGTCCTCATATCTCAACGCGTCAATACGGTCGGCTTGTTCGTGATTGGGTTACAGCAATCGGGTTGGAACCGAGCGGTTACGGCACCCACTCACTCCGCAGGACCAAAGCTGCTGAGATTTACCGAAAGACGGGCAACCTTCGCGCGGTGCAGCTCCTGCTTGGCCATACAAAGGTTGATAGCACGGTGCGTTACCTCGGCGTTGAGGTGGAAGATGCTCTAAATATTGCTGAGCGCATCGACCTCTAAACGGTGTCGGCGAACGGTGTCTGCCGTTCGCCGATTTAGAAGAGACCTAAGACCACGCAGCGGCGAAAACGAAGTGCGAGCCCGAACTTACGGATGCTGCAAGCTGTACGAAGGTCGGCATAGGACTGAAAACAGACCTTGTTTTCGTACGAAAATCTATCTTCTCAGCCCCGAACCATGCATTAAAATTGGGTCGCAGCATTTGAACGGCAACGGCCATCACCACGTTGGGGGTTAATTCAGCTATTTTTATTGTGCTCAATGGTGGAATTCCGCCATTTCGAAAGGTCGGAAGAGACGCTACTCTTAAGAGATTGTTTGATAAGAGGGCTTTTCGTTGAACATTTCGTTTCTGGGCACGGGGCGGGCTGTGCCGCTTCACTTCTCTGACAGTAGTGATCTTGATCAAAAGTGGGGGGCCAGGAGCCGCATTGCAGCATCAGGTGTGCGTCGCCGCTTTCACTGCACGGATGAGACGCAAATTGATCTTGCGGCGGTTGCTTGTCACCGCGCATTAGAAAGTGCGTGCTGCCACATAGACGAAATTGACCTGATCATCTCAGGTGCCTCTGTGCCCTATCAACCCATTCCGGCAATGGCCCCGCTGATAATGCGCAGCCTTGGTATGGCGGATGGCACTGCGGCGGCGTTTGACGTCAACAGCACATGCCTCAGCTTCGTGACAGGTTTGGACATCGCTGCCCGAATGATATCGGGTGGTGCGGCACAAACAGCATTGGTCGTCTCGTCTGAAGTAGCCTCAAGAGCACTGCCATGGAAGACGTATCCCGAAACAGCTGCTTTATTTGGGGATGGTGCCGCAGCGGCAGTAATTGGAGCATCTAAAATACAGACCACCGCCACGATCAAAGCCGTCCGATTGCGCAGTTTCCCTTCAGCCTATGAGGCTTGTGAGATTGGTGCGGGGGGCACGCGCTTTGATTTTGACACAGACAGTGCAGCTTTTGCAGAACATTCCAAATTCAGCATGGATGGAAAGGCGCTCTTTCGCCTCACGACCCAGTATTTTAACGGTTTCGTTGATGCGCTTTTGCAAGATGCCGGATGGGATCACGGGGATGTCGATCTTGTCGTGCCGCATCAGGCCAGCCCTGCCGCCCTTGACCACATTATCCGCCAGACCGGTTGGCCGCAGGAGAAAGTTGTGCGCATTGTCGAGGACTACGGCAATCAGATTGCCGCCTCGATCCCCTTCGCATTTGACATTGCCCGCGAACAGGGGCGTGTGCCAGCAGGGAGCAAGGTTCTGTTTCTGGGCACCTCTGCGGGGGTCAGCCTTGGCGGTGCGGCCGTGGTGACCTGAGGTGGGCGGCCACGTTCTTGTCACAGGGGCTACCGGTTTTCTGGGAAAGGCCGTGCTGCGGCGTCTTGGCCCGAACGGCGTCGGACAGGGGCGCGACCCCGAGCGGTGTGCAGCACTTGCGGTGGAAGGGTTGAAAGTTATGCAATGGAGCCTGCCTGCTCCGGCACCCGACTGTCCGGAATTGAAACAGGTGAAAGCCATCGTACATTGCGCAGGATTATCATCACCCTTTGGGCACGATGGTGCGTTTCACGTGGCAAATGTTCGGGGAACACAGTCGGTTCTGGATTTTGCGCGCATGCAAGGGGTGAAGCGGTTTGTTTTCATCTCCAGCCCGTCCATCTATTTCGCCCTTGCCGATCAGATGGATGTGTCTGAGGACATGCCACTGCCGCCGCCCTTCACACCCTACGCCAAAAGCAAAACTGCCGCAGAGAAACTGGTGCGCGCTTCTGCCGATCTGGGGCCGATAATCCTGCGCCCGCGGGGCATCTACGGTCCCGGTGACAGCGGCCTTTTGCCAAGACTGCTCAGGGCGGCAAGCACGCGCGCCTTGCCCCGCTTTCGCCATGGGCGAGCGCAGATTGATCTGACCTTTATTGATGATGTCGTCGAGGCGGTTCTTAAGGCGTTAGATCCAGATCAGGACATGGAAGGGCTGGCGTTCAATATCTCGGGCGGTGAAGTCCTTCCCGTATCAGAAATTGTCGAAGCTGCTTGCGCGCGGGCCGGAATTGTACCGCGCTGGCGCAAGATGCCGCTTGCGCCAGCGTTGTTTGCTGCGCGGATGGCAGAAACAGTCGCGTTGATACGCCCTGATCCACGCGAGCCGATTGTGACACGCTATGGTCTGGGTCTGTTTGCCTTTGAGCAGAGCCTTGATATTTCACGTGCCCGAGATGCGCTTGGCTGGATACCACAGGTTCGTTTTGCGGACGGGCTGGAACGCGTTTTTGATAAAGGTGCAATCGGATGAGGCCAGTCTTTGCCAACAGCGCGTGGGTTGCGGCCCCTGAACGTGCGATCCTGCGCCATGGCCGCTGGCAGCGTCGGTTGCTTCAGGTGCGCTATGGCCTGTTCATCCACCCCAAAGCAGGACCAACGCTGATCGACACGGGCTATACCCATCACTGCCTCGACATGCCGAGGCGGTCGCTGGCTTTGCGCAGCTACGCGCGTGTGCTGGCACCACAGCTGGTGACTGAAGAGCTGGCGGGGCCGTTCTTGGCTCATTTCGGACTGACACCCGCAGACATATCGCGGGTGATCGTGACACATTTTCACGCCGATCATGTGTCCGGTTTGGCGGCATTCCCGAACGCGCGATTTACCGCCGGCGGCACCGCTTGGGCGCAGGTGCAGCGCAACACTGGCTTCCAAAATCTCAGGCATGGCGTATTCGCAGAGCTTATCCCAAGCGATTTCGACACACGCTTAGACGTGATCGAGCAGGCCGCGCGCAAAAAGAGTGCGCATTTGCCGGATGGTCATGACATTTTCGGAGATGGGAGCGTTCTGGCTGTCCCTTTGCGTGGTCATGCGGATGGTCACTTCGGGTTGCTATTTGAACAGCTGGATGTACCATTGCTCTATGCTACAGATACGCAGTGGGTGAGTGATGCGCTTTTACCCGACGGAAGACCACGCCTGTTCCCGCGACTGATTTCGAACAGTTACAAAGATGTCGGCCGAAGCAGTGATCAGGTCGCGGCATTTGCTGACGCGGGTGGCACCGTGATGCTGTGCCACGACGATGCGCCATCCCTCTTGGACTATGCACAGGGGGCGGTCCTGTGATCGCGAAATTACATGCGCCGTTGAGTTTTGTCACCACCCGCCGTCTGTCACGCGCACGGCTTGGCCGCGTACACTTCTTGGACCATCAAGAACAGGCTTTGAACAGGTGGCTGGTGCATTCCGTCCCGAATGTAGCGGCCTTCGCCGATGCAACCTCATGCTTGGCGGCGTTGCCAGTGATGGACAAGTCGCAGCTGATGGCAAATTTTGCTCGGTACAATACAGCGGGTATTACCGCTGAGCAGGTCCGAACCACCCTTGATAGCAGCGACCGCATCGGGGGACTGACCGTTGGTGCCAGTACAGGGACCAGTGGCAATCAGGGGCTTTTTATCATCTCTGATGCTGAGCGGTTCCGCTGGTTGGGCAGTATCCTTGCCAAGACAATGGCGGATTTATTGTGGCGTAAACAGAAGGTTGCCATCCTTTTGCCACGCGGCACGGGGCTGTATGACAGCGCCAATCAAATCCAGCGGCTTCAGTTACGGTTTTTCGATGTGACGCGAGGTGTGGACGCTTTGCGCGCAGAGTTGGAGGCGTTTGACCCTTCGGTCATCGTCGCCCCGCCCAAAGTGTTGCGGGTGATGGCCGAAGACGCATTCAACCTGCGGCCCCTGCGCGTGTTTTCCGCCGCTGAAACGCTGGATCCCATTGATCGCCCCATCATCGAGGCCGGGTTCGGGGTGCCACTGGGCCAGATTTACATGGCGACTGAAGGTTTGCTGGGCGTCACCTGCCGCCATGGTCGGCTGCATCTGGCCGAGGATTCAGTTCATTTCGAATTTGAAGCAGTGGCCAATGGCTTGGTCACGCCGCTGATTTCCTCATTCCGTCGTGAGACACAAATCCTTGCCCGCTACCGGATGAATGATCTGTTGCGGCTGGACCCTGAGCCATGCCCCTGCGGCACGCCCTTGCAGGCAGTGTCCGAGATTGCGGGACGGATGGATGATTGTTTTCATTTGCAGAGTCCAAGGGGTGTGCAGATGATCACCCCTGATATGTTGCGGAATGCGGTGGTGATGGCTGATCACCGGATCACTGATTTTCGCCTGATCCAAACGGGGCCGGACGCCGTCTCGCTTGCGCTACCTACAACCTTACCACAGGATGCAGGAATGGCTGCAATGCATAGCCTAACAACGCTGTTCGAAAGGCATGGTGTAAAAGCGAAGATCACCGAGACCTACGCCCCAATAATCTTGGATGTGACCCGAAAACTTCGACGAGTTGAGTACTGTGTGCCACCGGGAACGCTCTGATGAACAAAAATGCCCAGCGTCTGGGTGCCTTTGTCGAGTGCTTTAACCGGCATCCGGCCGAGGGACTGATCCGCAACCTAACAACACGGGTCGAGCAGTTGGATGTTGCAGGGCAAGCATTTCCGATCACGGTGAATGACGGAAATCTAGCGCGCAATTGCTATATCTGCGATCCTGTCACAGGCTATATCGACTATGCCAAGGAGGAGACACGCAACTTCGCGACCAACCCGTTGTTGCGCGCAATTTTAATTGGCTTGATTCAGGCGGCGGCTGTTGTCGTGCGCGCCAGTGGGCTGGACCGTGCAGTGCATGTGAACAACTGGTTGTTTTCGACAAACCCTGCACCCGCGATCACCCGTAGCACGGCGTCTACGCTCCGCGATCAACTGGTGACACGATTTCCGAGCCATGCGATTATTCTGCGATCTTTGAATACTTACTCTGACGAAGGCGCGCTGCGCGCCCTTGTCGATGAAGGGTTTCACCTGCTTCCCTCGCGGCAGATTTACCTGTTTGATGGTCGAGTTCCGCTGCGGCTGAGCAAAGACATGAAGAACGACAGGGCGTTACTGCGTAAGGCGCATTTCGAGGAGGTGAGCAACGATGGCTTTGCCCAGACTGATTTTGAGCACTGTATCAGGCTTTACGAACAGCTTTATCTTGAGAAATATACGCAACTGAACCCGCAATATACCTCCGTCTATCTCGCAGAAATGCACAAGGCGGGCATTCTCCAGCTGGAGGGCTTGCGCGATACGGAAGGGGTGCTTGTCGCTGTTGGTGGTCGTTTTCAATATGGGCACACGCTGACGCAACCCTTGTTGGGATATGATACGACCCGTCCACGCGAAGAGGGGCTTTACCGCCTGATCACAGCCATGGCGCAGCGCGATGCGATGGCAAACAAGCTGTTGTTCAACATGAGCGCCGGCGCGGCAGACTTTAAGCGCCACAGATGTGCTGTGCCTGCAGTCGAATATAGCGCAGTCTATACCCGGCACCTTTCCCTCAGGCGTCGGTTGGCAACGCGCAGCGTCGCGGCGGCTTTGTCAGGCATCGGAGTGCCGCTTTTGAAAAGGTATAAATTGTGACGAATGAACTTTGGCATGCCGTCGCCAGCTCTGGCGATCTGGGGCGCAAACCGCTGCGGGTGATGTTTCAGGGCAAAGGGATTGTTTTATTTAGGCACGCGAACGGCCTTTCAGCGTTGCACGACCAGTGCCCGCACCGGTTGGTGGAATTGTCCAAAGGCCGCGTTGTAAAAGACACGATTGAATGTCCCTATCATGGCTGGCGTTTTGACCCAGATGGGAATTGCGTGGACATCCCTGGCTGCGTCGCGTCGCTGCCGCGTTGCCGCATTCCGCGCTACTCCGTAATGGAGCAGGAAGGTGGCATATTCCTGAGTTTGGGCCAACCAAGCTCACCTCCAACAGTCCACCCTATGGCAGGACAGGACATCGTCTCGAAGGTGGTGAAAAGTGCTACCCGCTCTACACTCATCGATGCTGCGGAGAACATTCTGGATGCGACCCATACCCATTTCACACACAAAGGACTGTTGCGCGGCCTGACCAGCACCCGCACCCGGGTACATGTTCAGGTCACAACGGGCGTAGATTGGGTTGAGGCGGTTTATACCGGCGAAGAGAAGCAAAACGGACTTGTCAGCGCCTTGCTTGATGGAACCAGCACCAAAGGCGTGGGGCGATACCGGCGGCCGGGGATTGCAGAACTTGAATATTGGGGGCCCAAAGGGATGGTGCTGGCTACGACCTTTCATCTACGCCAGGCTGATGCCGAGACGGTCGAGGGTATCGGATGGCTCACCGCACCACGGCAGGGTGGGTTTGGGCATCTCAAGGCGCTGGCGTTTAAGCCCATGTTCCGCATGGCGCTTGAGCAGGACCGCCGCGTCTTGCGGTCTGCTTTTGACAACGGGCGCGGTGCCACGCGCATGATCGGACCGCTTGATATCCTGCGCCGTGAGATCGAACTGATTGAGGCGGGTCAGCCCCTGCCAAAGGAAACGCGGCACTACGAGATGGCGCTTTGATCCTCGCCGTTCCATTCAATGCCCCACGTGGACGCGCGCTCAAGGCTGATCCTATGGCGAAATGCGATCCCTGCTAATTCCGCCACCGCCCGAAGTTGTGCGCTATATCCGACACGGTCCGAGGGCCAGCGCATTACGTCGCCAGACCTGCGCAGGGCATCCAGAAAAATCAGTCGCTGTTCCTTTTTCAGCATCATAGGCAGGCCATACAGCCATAGGGCCAACGGCAGTGTTTGGGGGGGGTGAACGTCCGGTTTGACGGCATCTGTTTGACCAAACATCGCCTGGGAAAACGCAGCGCCGTCGGAGAAGAAATGTAAGCCGCTGGTTGCGCGTGGATTACATTCAAGAGGCAAAAACCTGCCGTCCTGCGTGCGCATCACATCAAAGGAAATTTGACCTGTCCATGCTGTCGCCGATACGATTTTTTCTACAAAACCTCGCAACGGTTCGCTATTTTCCGGGGCAAAGCATATCGCCGTTCCCGGACCTGCGCGCACCAAGCCGCGATAGGCGCTGAGCGCTATCAATTTCCCCGCACGCGCGATGGCGTAAACACAAAGCTCGGTTCCATCGACATATTCTTGCGCAACCCATGGATTCTGGTGCGTAGGCCGAATTTGTTGGAGTTTTCGGGCCTTGGGCCGGATTAAAATCTGAGAACCGAAGCGAGACCAAACCGGCTTAAACACCAGATCACCCGCATTCGGAACATGGGCCGCAAGCTCTGCTGGCGTCGTGATGAGATGGGTGCGAGGTATTGGGAGGTCCAGATCTTCGCACAAGCGGATGAAATTGTACTTGTGATGAACTTGGCTGAGTTCCGCCAGTTTCGGCGCAAAGAGCTTCGCTCTGGGTGGCTTGCGCTTCCAAAGTGCACCTAGATGCAAAACTTCTTCGCAAGTTGGAATGACATAGTCTATGTCGTGCTCTTCAATGACATCATGCAAAGCGTCACCTGCGGCCTCGGGATCATCGCTGAATCCCGGAATCTGGCGATAGGGAATGTTCACCTGACTAGCAGCGGCCAGTGGATGCTTGAGTTGGTCCACCAGAACCACAGAATGCCCCGCGTCGATGAGCAACCTTGCGAGGTGAAAGGCCACCGGTGCGCGTGCGCCTGTGATCAGGATAGAGGATTTTAAATTCCTTGTCGAAGTACCGCTAATCCTTGGTGTGTTTGAAACGGACAACATAGAGCCATTTTTAGTTTAGAATGGGTGATTAGAAATTGCACTGTTTCCATAAGTAGGCCCTGAAAAGCTGAAAACCAAGCAAAGTTAATGTCCGCTGAGGGCCGGAAGTGACGTTTTATTTACTTTGACCAAACGGCTGTAAAGTCCGCGGTTCAATAGTTCTCACACCGTGCAGCGAAAGTGCAGTTTGGACTTGAAATCATGAAGCCGGATTGAATGACCGCTCTGACGACCTTGGCAGCAACGCAGCAGAGAATGTGCTGCACCTGCTAAGCGATGCTGCGTCAGCAATAGCCGCGCGAGCAAAAGGCGGATTTGTCCGCATAGTAGACGTCGCCGAGCCGCGTCTCGAATGGCAGGTTTGGACAAGCCAAACGCCCTGTGTCGTTAGGGTGAAGGCGCAGCCTTCCCCCTCGGGCAACCCCATTAGACAAGGCCGTGTCCTCGCTCCGCTGCGGGCCGCACCCACCTTGTCGAATAGCATTGCCTCGCCCCCATCCGCGTTCGCCACGCGGCAAGGTTTCAGAGCAAGCCGCTAAAGCGGTTGTCTTGAAAACCTGCACCCATTGGAAGACGCGAAGAGTGAGCGAAGGCACCAAATTAGCAAAAAAAAGGAAAGGCTTTGTGTCGTGAAAGGAAGAACTATGTGTCGTTTCACAATTTACCAAGTGGCGGACCGAGGAGGATTCGAACCCCCGACCCCCTGATTCGTAGTCAGGTACTCTATCCAGCTGAGCTATCGGTCCGCGTTGGTGAGGCGGTGTTTAGTCCCGCCTGTCGGGGAGTGCAAGAGAGAAAATCAAACTTCTTTGCTTTGAATCGAAATTTCTCCTTTTGGGAGCCTAATTGCAAAAGCAGTTCCGGTTTTGTTTGTGAAC
This sequence comes from Pseudoruegeria sp., assembly GCA_039972875.1. Classification (GTDB taxonomy): domain Bacteria; phylum Pseudomonadota; class Alphaproteobacteria; order Rhodobacterales; family Rhodobacteraceae; genus Pseudoruegeria. The sequence continues at coordinate 50,240 of JBDWMA010000034.1, read as the reverse complement.
AACAACTCTAATTGACCGCCATGTCCCCTGATCAACTCCTGCGCAATGACCAGCCCAAGACCTGTCCCCCCTTTTCTCGCGCCGCCCTCAAAGGCTGTGAATAGCTTTTCCTGTGCACGGGGCGGCAATCCCGGACCCGTGTCGCGTACTGTGATCACCCATTCCGTATCGGATTCAATAGCAGAGATCCCGATATCACCTTGTTGACCCGTCGCCTTGATCGCCTGTCGGGCATTTCGGACAATGTTGCCCAACACACGATACAACTGTTCATGATCCGCACGAATAATGAAATCATCAGCAACTTCGCTTCGGATGGTGATGGGTTGATCCACTGCGGCGAGTTCCTCGCTCACCCGGATATCATCCACGACATCAACAAGATGAAATCTATCAAGCTGCGGTGCCGGCTCTTCTGCTTTGCCGAACGCAAGAGTCGTTTCACATAAGTTTACCGCGCGACTGATGGAGCTCACAAGTTTTGGTACGACGCGTTGCACAGCAGGATCACTGGTGATTTCAATTCGATCCGTAAACAACTGCGCCGTCGTCAGGATGTTACGTAAATCATGGCTAATCTTTGCGACTGCACCACCAAGTTGTGCAAGACGCTCTTTCTGCCGCAGTGCGTTGGTCAATTCGGTTTGCATAGACTGCAGAGCCTCTTCGGCCTCATGGAGTTCTTTAATGCTGGCGTTGGGGCGAATTATATGTCGGGCATCCTCAGGAGCCGCAGCATAGGACTGCATATGGCTCACCACACGTTTAATCGGTGTCACTAGAAACCCGCGGACCGCCAGAAACAAAAGCGTCGCGGTAAAAACAGAAATTACCGCAGAGAGGAGTAAGATGCGAACACCATAATCCAACATCAAAGCCCGCAATTCCTTCGTCCCAGTGGTAACCTCAATCAAAAGCCCCGCTTCCTGTACAGGTTGACCAATCACCCGGATCACTTCGTTCTTTGGACTTATCAGGCGCATCATCGCATCTCGGATAAGCTCAAGCGCACCTGCGTCCCGCAAGTCAAACGTCTGTGACACTGGGGCCGGCATCGAAGATGATAAAATAAGCTGGCGTACCTCATCGCGACGCAACACAACGTTAAACACATCCGCATTGGTAAGAAGTTCTTCTTCGAGCTCTGGATCGATCACCTCATTCGCCAACAAAGCCAATGACGCGATCTGAGATTTTTCCAGTTTTAGCAACAAGTAGTCTTCGCGGAACCGTGCCACTGATGGCACAAAAATCAAGACCTCAGCCAGCATGACGAAAACAACCGTCAGCAACAAAAAACGCCCCGATAAAGAATTCAAAAACATGTCGCGCGCTTCCCCTTAGGGCAGATATTTCTGCACAAACCCAACCACCTTTTTAACGGTCGGATTCTCAAACAGCTTGGGTGCAAAATAGGCACCAGCGGCTCGTTTGTTAATCTCGCCCAAAGTGGGGTAAGGCGCTATCATGTTGGCAACAGCAGACATTTTCAACTTATTTGCAATGGCCATTGCCCAGACGCCAATCAGATCACCTGCTTGCGCGCCAACGATAGAAGCACCTACCGGACGTCCTTTTACAACCATAACCTTAATCAAACCTGTCGTTTTACCTTCGGCAACAGCTCTGTCGTTCTCGGAATACTCAAACCGCGAAACAAAAACCCCATCACCGTATTTTTCACGCGCTTGAGCTTCTGTGAGCCCGACTTGAGCAATTTCAGGATCTGTATAAGTGGCCCAGGGAATGTGATCTTCACGGGTTTTCGAAGGCAAACCAAACAATATAGAGCGGATGACGACACCAGCGTGGTATCCGGCAACATGCGTAAACTGCAATTTCCCGGCAACATCGCCCACTGCATATACTTTACGATTGGACGAGCGCAGATCGTCACCCACCTTGACGCCGCGACGGTCATACTCAACACCCGCTGCCTCTAGGTTTAGTTTGTCGATGTTAACCTTGCGACCAACGGCCATCAGCAGGTGCGACCCTTTGAAAATACGGCCGTCTTTGACTTCGACCTCAATCGCACCGGCTTGCCCGCGCACCTCAGCCGCCAAAGCACCCTCTTCGATGGCAATGCCCTCATCGCGCAACCGCTCTAGGGCAATCGCCGTTAATTCAGGATCATCATTGCCCAGCGCCTTTGCACCTTCAATAACAGTCACTTTGGACCCAAGCCGACGGTGGGCTTGCGCCATTTCCATACCAATTGGGCCTCCGCCAATGACCAATAGGTGTTCGGGACGTTCCCGCAATTCAAACAGCGTTTCATTGGTCTCATAGGGGACGTTTTCAATTCCAGGAATCGGAGGCACAAAGGGCGATGATCCTGTGGCGATTACGAAACGGCGGGCGGTGATAACAGTGTCTCCGGCCTGCACCTCATTCGCTGATATAAACTGACCGTACTCACGGATGACCCGAACACCGAACCCCTCAAATCGTTCTTGGCTGTCCAAAGGAGCGATGGTGTCGATCACTTTGCGTACATGATCCTTTGAAGATGCATAGTCGACCTGCGGCACGACCGGGGCGACGCCAAAATGAGTCCCTGTTTCCATCGCGTGGGCTTGTTTACCAGCTGCCAAAAGAGCTTTGGAGGGGACACAACCATAATTTAGGCAATCTCCACCCATTTTATGACCTTCGATCAGGACAACATCTGCACCCATTTGGCTGGCACCTGCAGCAATTGACAAGCCTCCGGAGCCCCCGCCGATGATGCAGAGATCTGTTTTAATCTTTTTCATGGTTCAGGAGTCCTTTGAATTCGTAAATACTTTGATCACAATTGGCAGCGCGGCAAGTACGCAAAGGCCTAGGATCGGAAGTAGAATTTGTGGTTCGAAAATGATTCCCAGATTCGGTGTTTCACCACTCGCAAAAACATCCCCAAGCCCAGCACCGACCGAGGTGTATACAACGCCTCCCGGGATGATGCCGATAAAGGTTGAGATCATGAACCGATATAGAGGAACCCCGACGAGAGCAGGGATGATATTGGCCACAAAGAACGGAACCGCGGGCACCAGACGGATCAAAAACAGCACTGACCATTGGTTTTCATCAATTCCATCTTTGATTTTTTTAACGGCGCCATCAGATGATTCCATTTTCGCAGATAGTTTTTCTCCTAACCCCCAGCTGGCGGCGAGGAAGATGGCTGTCGCCCCTATTGTGGCTGCGGTTACATTGAATAATGCACCTGGAAATACGCCAAACAAAAAGCCACCCGTTAATGTAGCGATGGTGGCACCGGGAAGGGAAAATGCAACAACAACAATATAGAACGCAATAAATGCGGCAGCTGTTAGAAAATAATTTGCATCGCGAAATGCAATCAAAGCTTCCCGGTTCTCGGACAAAGCTTCAAAGCTAAAGTAGTCTCGCAAGGTAAACGCGCCTAAAGCAGCAACAACAAGAATCGCAATCATCGGCAGCTTTTTTGCCAAATCACTTTTGTCCGGTTGTTCTGTATCTTGCATCATTTTACCTAGCCCTTTGATTGTCCATTATCTCTGTGCCACAACATGCGCGCTTAAAGTCAAAGCTGTAAGGCCCTTCACGGTGCATTGATCAACGGTGACAGAAAAGTGGGCATTTGACGGTGTTTCAGGTAGCTCTGTAACATTTGGCCCTGTATTCAGCGAAAAACCTGCAACAAAGCGGGAATTGTCGAATTGACTTCTGACGGACATGGGCCTATTCACCGGGCTTCGAATGTAATCGGCCTCCGAATCCACCGGGGTTCCTGGCCGCAATCTGATGGAGACGGGCGATGAAACGCACCTACCAACCTTCCAACCTGGTTCGCAAACGGCGCCATGGTTTTCGTGCACGTATGGCCACTAAAGCTGGCCGTAAGATCCTGAATGCACGTCGTGCAAAGGGTCGTAAAGAGCTGTCCGCATAAGCGACACCTCAGCTTACGGATTTCACCGCCGAGTGCTCTTGGGCAGTCGGCGGTTTTCGTATGTCAGATCGATGATTTTGGTACAGGCTGGCCTAGCAGTTTTTCCTGCTTCCCACTATTTGTATTCCAAATAAAACGTCGACCGGAGGCCGCTTGTGCTTGTGACATTAACAAAACGTGCTGATTTTCTGACCGCCGCCCGCGCCCGCAGGCAGGCAACCAATGGTTTCACATTACAGGCACGCAATCGCAACGAGGACACCCCCGGCGACATTAGGGTGGGTTTTACCTGCTCAAAGAAAGTTGGCAATGCCGTGGCCCGCAACCGGGCAAAGCGTCGTCTGCGCGAAGTCGCCCGCACTCTGTTGCCTGAAAATGGTAGACTCGGTTGGGATTATGTCTTGATCGGTCGCCCAGAAAAGACCGCCAATCGACCTTATGACGATTTACTGGGTGATATGCGATACGCCTTAAAACGCGTACATGAGGGTCGTAAATGAGTCCCCTCGCCCATCTTGCAGCCTTTCCGATCCGCGCCTATCGGGTGATATTTTCGCCTTGGGTGGGTTTCAATTGCCGATACCAACCGACCTGTTCTGCCTATATACTTGAAGCGCTAGAAAAACACGGCGCGATCAGAGGCACATGGTTGGGAACAAAACGCGTTTGCCGGTGCCATCCACTGGGCAAAATGGGCTATGATCCAGTTCCTGATCCAAAAGAAAAGTGATCCCCTTTGTAATTTCGCTCAAAAGCACTAGGTCTACCTCACCCCAAGAACACAGCCCCGGTGAACGGGTGCGTTTCAATCGACGGAAGACAGAAACATGAGCGACGATACATTCACTCCACCAGAGGTTTGGACCTGGGAACAATCAAGCGGCGGTCAGTTCGCCAACATTAACCGCCCTATTGCCGGACCAACCCACGACAAAGAACTGCCCGTGGGCAATCACCCCTTCCAATTGCATTCGCTGGCGACACCAAATGGGGTTAAAGTTACCGTATTATTCGAAGAATTGCTCGCCGCAGGGATAAGCGACGCGGAATATGACGCTTGGCTGATCAACATCGGAGAGGGCGATCAATTTGGTAGCGGCTTTGTTGACGTAAACCCAAACTCTAAGATCCCCGCCTTGATGGATATGAGCGGCGACACCCCTGTGCGGATCTTTGAATCAGGTGCAATTCTTCTGCATCTGGCAGAAAAGTTTGGCAAATTCCTCCCCTCTGACCCCGCCAAACGACCAGAAATGATGTCTTGGTTGTTTTGGCAAATGGGTAGCGCGCCTTATCTCGGTGGTGGCTTTGGCCATTTCTACGCCTACGCCCCGGAAAAGTGGGAATACCCGATCAACCGATTCTCTATGGAAACAAAGCGGCAACTCGACGTTCTGGATCGCCATCTGGCCGAGAGTCAGTTCATGGTCGGTGATGAGTACACTATTGCAGATATCGCGATCTGGTCTTGGTATGGTCAGCTTGTCCTTGGACGGCTGTATGACGCGGCCACTTTTCTGGACGTGGACAGCTACAAGAACCTGCAACGTTGGGCCAAAGATATCGATGCCCGGCCAGCGGTACAGCGCGGACGTATGGTAAACCGCGCCTTTGGCGAGCCAGAAACTCAGTTGCACGAACGCCATGACGCCAGCGACTTTGAGACCAAGACGCAGGACAAGCTGCAACCTGCAGAATAAAACGAGTCAGCGGGTCTGCTTTCACGCTGACCCGCTATTTCTTTTCGAACATGATGATGACTTCGCCGATCGGTACACCAAACCTGCTCATATAGGCTCGGTTAAGCAATCGACCATCCGGCATCCCCCACATCCAATCATCAAACGTCACCCTTAGCGTTCCGTCCGGCACAGGTAGATCTATAGTTTAGGCCCAATTAAAACGGTCTCCGGATTCCATTCCGGTCGCGATTCCCACCACGCCCTGTGCCGTACCTTCCCATGATTGATCCCCGGTTTTAGTTAACATCCAAATCCGTTTTTCCGCCGACGTATCTGAGTATTCAAAATCCTCAACCAAACGCAGCACGTCACCATCCCATGTGCCTTTGATACCGACTTTGAACCGCCGCCGAACAGTTCCAAAAGCATCTTGAAATTGGCCATAGGCAACGGTTTCGCCCTCAAAATATTCCTCTAGGTTAAACTCTTGGGAGCTTAATTTTGAATCCTCCAAGGACGGTCTACCTGTACACGCGGTCAACGCCAGACAAAGGAAAACAACATAAATCAAGCGGAGCATGGAAAACCTTTCAACGGACAACAGTTAAAGGGGATACGGATCAAACCTGGCACTGGATGCAATTTCGTTGCACCCCGCTTGTTTCGCAGAGCATTCTACACTATTGCGCAACGATGCTTGACGATCATGATGACATTCACCCGCTCTTTTCCGGTGCACCTTCCACAACGGAGTTTAAAAAACTCCGCAAACGCATTGTACGCTATACCCGCGAAGCGATTGAGCAATACGGGATGATAGAACGCGATGCCAAGTGGCTCGTCTGCCTGTCCGGTGGCAAAGACAGCTACACGCTATTGGCCGTTCTCTATGAACTAAAATGGCGAGGTCTACTGCCAGTCGAGTTGATTGCTTGCAATCTGGATCAAGGACAACCCAATTTCCCGGCCACTGTCCTACCTGAATTTCTAAAGAAAATGGGTGTACCTCATAGAATTGAGTATCAGGACACCTATTCCATTGTGATGGACAAAGTCCCAGCTGGTCGTACGTTCTGCGCGCTTTGCTCACGCTTACGGCGTGGAAACCTTTACAGGATCGCCCGTGAAGAAGGATGTTCCGCGGTTGTCCTCGGACATCATCGGGATGACATTCTCGAAACCTTTTTCATGAACCTGTTTCACGGCGGGCGACTCGCCACCATGCCGCCAAAACTTGTGAATGAAGAAGGCGACTTGTTCCTCTATCGTCCATTGGCCCATGTTTCTGAGACAGACTGTGAAAAATTCGCCGCCGCGATGAATTATCCGATCATTCCCTGTGATCTCTGCGGAAGCCAAGACGGCCTGCAGCGTCAACAAGTCAAACAGATCCTTGATCAATGGGAAAAGAACGCCCCTGGTCGTCGTCAAGTTATGTTTCGCGCATTGATGAACGCAAGGCCTTCGCATTTACTGGACCCAAAACTGTTTGATTTCCAAGGCTTGGCCCTAAACAACGAAGCATTTGATGAAAATGCAATACAACTTCCTAAGTTGCGTTAACTTGAGCCTGATTTGTTCCCTTTAGCACTGAAGTTCCAATTGCTTCAGTCTAAAGAGGACTCCGGCGCCCATGTCTTTGCTCAATCGAACCGCCCTTAATACCTATCGTCGTCGCCTGCGCAGCACCTTGAGCGGGCCTCAAATATTAGCGTTTTTACCAGCAGTAACCCTGGCTGCATTTTGGTTGGGCGGCGAGCCTGCCTTGTTGGCCTGCGCCCTCGGCCTGCCTGCGGCTTTTGCCCTTGCCGGATCTTACAAAATCACGCCAGCAACACCCAGTTCGGTCGATAAGAAACAAGACGCCGAAACATTTGCCGACATGTTGCAAATGGCAATCACTAGCACACCGGACATTGGGCGTGGCCCGGCATGTTTACTTTTAGAAATCGATGACTTCGCAGCGCTTACTGATCGATATGGTTCAGATGCCGCCGAACAAGTCCTACACCGCACCCACGACAGGTTAGAGCTTTCACAACGAGAATCAGACGTAATCTATCCCTACGGCAACGGCAAATTTGGTGTATTTGTCGCCCCCGAAGGACGTATGTCATTGGATGGCATCATCCAGATCTCCCAACGCTTGCAAAACACTGTCGCGGACGCAATCGCGCTTGACGGAACAACTGTCTATGTGTCGGCATCCGTTGGGTTTTGCCTAGCAGGTCGTGCCCCTGAACGGACCGGGGCCTCTCTTTTAAAGGCAACACAAGCCGCCCTTACTGAGGCCTTGCACCACGGGCCGGCTGCAGTCCGCGCTTTTACCCCAGATGTTCAGGCCGTCGTTTCGGAACGTAGCGCCCTAAACAACGATTTGATAACGGCCCTTGATTCAGGCGACATACAAGCGTGGTATCAGCCCCAAATTTCAACTGATACTGGAGAAATTACCGGCCTTGAGGCCCTGGCTCGATGGCATCACCCCACTCACGGATACATTCCGCCATCAGAATTTATCCCCCTCATCGAAGATGCCGGCCTCAGCGAACAGCTTACTGCAACAATGCTAATTCACGGGCTGACGGCCTTGCAAAAATGGGACGCCCGTGGGTGTATCGTGCCAAAGGTCGGCGTAAATTTTTCGTCCGATGAACTGCGTAACCCAAAATTGGTGGACCAAATCAAATGGGAACTGGATCGCTTTGACTTAACCCCTGATCGTCTAACAATCGAGGTTCTGGAAACGGTCATTGCTGGCCCCGGAGATGACGTCATTACGCGGAACCTGACCTCATTATCAAAACTTGGTTGTGGTATCGATCTAGACGATTTCGGAACGGGTCACGCTTCTATTGCAAACATCCGACGGTTTTCAGTCAACCGAATTAAAGTGGATCGTTCTCTGGTTACAAAAATGGACAGTGACCCGGACCAACAACGCCTTATGGCCGCGATATTGGTCATGGCAGAACAATTAGAAATTGATACTCTGGCAGAGGGTGTCGAAACGGTTGAGGAACATGCAATGCTATGCCAATTGGGGTGTTCTCATGTTCAAGGGTTTGGAATTGGCCGTCCTATGCCCTTTGACAAATGCACTGATTGGATTCACAGTCACAACAAGAAAATCTCGCGTCCAGCGAGCATCGGGCGATATACTGGATAATTCCCCTACAAATAAGGTCAAAAACTGTAAAACTGCTTGACCTTTTGGGCTATGACGGGTTGAACCACCGATGACTTTTTCTCGGAAGGTGGCAGTCCCGATATGGACGATCAGAACAAAAATCTAATCCTCGCAACCGCGCTCAGTTTCCTCGTTATTTTGGTGTGGTTTGTGTTCTTCCCACCAGAAGAACCACAGATTGATCCTAATGCACCCGTTGCGGTGCAGGCGGATGGCTCCTCAATTGCGACAGATGTGGCGTCGACGCCACCTGCTGCGGCAAGCACTGTGGAGGCGACACAAGGCATCGAAGCCGTAGAGGCCGCGCGTATATCCATTGAGACACCTAACCTTGCAGGCAGCATCTCACTCGCCGGTGGTAGAATCGACGACCTGGAACTTAAGAGCTACAGAGAAACTCTGGCCGAGGATTCCCCGCTCGTTCGACTGCTTTCCCCTGTTGGAAGTGCCAACGCCTATTACGCCCTATACGGTTGGGCCCCTGCTGGGTCCCTAGGATTTGAAGATGTTCCCGGTGCCAACACAAACTGGGCCTTGGAAAGCGGAGACACTCTGACTCCCGAATCCCCAGTTGTCTTGCGCTGGAATAGTGAGTCCGGCCTCATTTTCCGCCGCAAAATAGAAATCGACAACGATTACCTATTCACCATCACACAATCTGTCGAAAACACCGGCGATTCGGCACAACGTGCGCAGCCGTATGGGATTGTTGCACGCCACGGTGAACCTGATGTTGCTGGCTTCTTTATCCTTCACGAAGGCGTTGTTCGTCTAAATGACGGTGAGCTTGAAGAGATTAAGTATAAGAAAATGCCCGACCTTGACGTCGTCGAACGTGAGGCCGCCCGTGCCGATGTCGTAAACGTCGAAGAAACTGGCTGGGTTGGTTTCACAGATAAATTCTGGATGACAACTCTGGTTCCCGAAAATGGTCAATCTTTTACATCTGTCGCGAAATACGTACCCGGTGCTGATATTTATCAGACAGAGGCACGTCTTCAGACAAAAACTGTGGAACCTGGCCAAACGATCACGGTTCAAACCCAGCTGTTCGCAGGGGCGAAAGAATGGGAAACCATTCGCCACTACGAAAAAGATGATGGCATCACTAATTTTGTCGACTCAATTGATTGGGGCTTTTTCTTTTTCCTAACAAAACCAATTTTCCGTCTGCTTCATGCGCTGAATGCATTTATCGGCAACATGGGGTGGTCCATTATTGCCCTGACGCTGTTCATCAAAGCGTTGCTTTTACCGCTGGCCTTTAAATCCTATGTTTCAATGGCTCGCATGAAAGAGCTGCAGCCAGAGATGGAGAAATTGAAGGAAAAAGCCGGCGATGACCGTCAAAAGCTGCAACAAGAAATGATGGCGCTCTACAAAAAGGAAAAGGTAAATCCAGCCTCTGGTTGTCTGCCGATACTGCTGCAGATCCCGATCTTCTTTTCCCTCTACAAAGTGATCTTCGTCACAATTGAATTGCGTCACGCCCCTTGGCTTGGCTGGATCAAAGACCTTTCCGCACCTGATCCCAGCTCAATCTTGAACCTCTTTGGCCTATTACCATGGGGTATTCCAGAGGCCGACTCGATCTTTGCGATCGTCTCTTTGGGCATTTTGCCAATCCTTTTGGGTATCTCAATGTGGATGCAGCAAAAACTAAACCCAGCTCCCACAGACGCAACACAGGCGATGGTGTTTGCATGGATGCCATGGATATTTATGTTTATGCTCGGCAGCTTTGCGTCTGGCCTTGTGCTGTACTGGATTGCCAACAACACGATCACATTTACGCAACAATATCTGATCATGCGCAGCCAAGGTTATAAACCTGATGTGTTTGGCAACATGATATCTGGTTTCAAACGCAAGAAAAAAGAAACCAAATGACCCCACGCCTCGTTGATATTTGGCGTCACCCAATCAAGGCTCATGGCCGTGAAGCCCTCGCTCAGGTTACCCTGAGCGAGGGTTCTGCTTTGCCGTGGGATCGTGCTTGGGCTGTGACCCATGAAAAAAGCAAGGCGGATGGCACTGGCTGGGCGCAATGCGCAAACTTCTCAAGAGCGGCCAGCGCACCAAATCTTCAGGCCGTGGATTGTCGGTTTGATGAAACAACCGGTTTGATAACCCTAATGCATCAGGACAAAGCGGATCTAACTTTCGACCCAGACGGGGATACGCAGGCGTTTCTGAAATGGATAAAACCTCTGATGCCTGAAGAACGCGCTGCCTCCACTGGGTTGTTTCGTGTTGATGGTGTTTCGTTGACGGACTCAGCCTTTCCTTCGATTAGTCTCAACAGCCTCGCCTCTCATCGTGCTGTCGCTGATGCCCTTGGACAACACCTGTCACCACTTCGATGGCGCGGAAATCTGTGGCTGGATGATTTATCCCCATGGGAAGAAAAGAACTGGGTCGGCAAAGACATTCGCATTGGCGAAGCGATCTTAGAAATTCGAGAAGAAATAACCCGTTGCAAGACAACGATGGCCAATATCAAAACCGGAGAACGTGATGCCGATACACTGGGCGCTTTGCGCAGCCAGTGGGGACATCAAGAATTCGGAGTTTACGGCGTGGTCAAACAAGGCGGCCAGATCAAACGCGGTGACACAGTAGAGATAATCACATGAATTTTACGTTCACCTATGCCGAAGAACCCAACCAAGCTGATGCCGAAAAAGGGCGCATGCTGTTTGCAGGCGAGACCGATTTCGTCAAGGGCGTCGTGGCCATGTCTGGCCTGCCTGAGGCAGATCGGCTTGAGGTTTGCTTTGCCGGACGATCCAATGTTGGGAAATCAACGCTGATCAATGCACTCACTGGGCGCAAAGCCCTGGCACGGGCATCAAATACGCCCGGTCGTACGCAAGAGATCAACTATTTCACCGCAGGCGACGACCACTACCTTGTCGATTTGCCCGGCTATGGCTACGCCAATGCCCCCCTTGCCGTCGTAGAAAAGTGGCAGCGATTACTTAAGAACTACCTGTCTGGGCGCCAGACACTCCGCAGGGCGTTCGTGCTCATTGATTCGCGGCACGGCGTCAAAGCTGTTGACGATGAAATCATGACGCTGTTGGACAAAGCCGCCGTGGCCTTTCAAGTTGTTATGACCAAGACAGACAAGGTCAAAGCCAATGATCGGGGGCGCATTATGGAACAAGTTCAAACCGCCCTATCCAAACACCCCGCGGCCTACCCGGTGATTGTGTTGACCTCTTCTGAAAAAGGCGAAGGTATTGCCACGCTTCGATCAATTATCGCAACACTCGAATGAATGCTGTCACCCCCCGCGATTAACACGATAAGTCAAACCCAACTTAGCCCCCACCTTGGGTTCTCCCTTGGCACTGACCTCCCAACGCTCTAACAAAGCGAGAGTTGAAGAATAACATCATGAAGAAGCAAGACGCCATGAATCGCGACTGGATCGCCACTGCCCGTACCTTGTCTCAGGCCCTGCCCTATCTGCAGCGCTATGATAACGCGATTGTTGTTGTAAAGTTCGGCGGCCACGCAATGGGCAGCGCTGAAGCGATGGAAGATTTCGCCCGTGATGTGGTGCTGTTGCAGCAAGTCGGCGTTAACCCGGTGATCGTGCACGGCGGTGGCCCAATGATCAACGAAATGCTGAAAAAACTCGACATTCAGTCAGAGTTTGTGAACGGCAAACGAGTCACGGATGCGGCCACTGTCGAAGTTGTTGAAATGGTCCTCTCTGGTCGCGTTAACAAACGTATCGTTCAGGCTATCAACGCGCAGGGCGGCAAAGCTGTGGGATTATCTGGCAAAGATGCAAACCTGATGGTTTGTGATCAAACCAATCCCGATTTGGGGTTCGTTGGCACACCTGCCGACATGAACCCAAAAATTCTGCACGACTTATTTGCCGTTGATACCATCCCCGTCATCGCCCCGCTTGGCGCAGGCCGCAACGGCGAGACCTACAACGTCAATGGCGACACCGCCGCTGGGGCGATTGCTGCGGCCCTCAAGGCTGACCGACTGTTGCTGCTCACCGATGTTGAGGGCGTCAAGAACGCCAAGGGCGAAGTTGTCACTGAGCTAACCAGCGATCAGGTCCACGCTTTGACCAAAGACGGCATCATTGCAGGTGGTATGATTCCAAAGACGGAAACCTGTCTGGATGCCATCAACGACGGTGTCCGCGCCGCAGTTATCCTCGACGGGCGTGCCCCCAATGCGGTGCTGCTTGAGCTGTTTACAGAACATGGTGCCGGAAGCATCATTCGCAGCACTTGATCGTGACTTGCACAGCGAGCCGCGCAAGCTAATGTCCTGCGTATGGAACATGAAACAACATTGCGACTATCGGTCTTTTTGGGCCTGTTTGTCATCCTTGCCTGTGCAGAGGCCTGGAGGCCGCGGCTTCCACGACGCCAACCCCAAACCCGCCGCTGGCGCACCAACTGGGGACTGATCCTTGTCGATACCTTAGCGCTGCGACTAGTGGCGTTAGGGGTGCCTTTGCTGGCTGTTGGGGCCGCAATCGATGCGCAGACAAAAGGATGGGGTCTTTTCCATCAGATATCCACACCACTATGGCTAGAGGCCATCCTGTGTATCTTGATATTAGATGTCGCCATCTGGGCGCAGCACTTGATTACTCATAAAATTCCTCTGCTTTGGCAATTACACCGTGTGCATCATGCAGATCGAGACATGGATGTAACGACCGCCATTCGGTTTCATCCCGTCGAAATTGCATTTTCCATGGGGTTAAAAATCGGATTGGTGTATCTACTCGGCGCGCCTGCAATTGCCGTTGTCCTGTTCGAGGTCATCCTAAATGGCACCGCCATGTTCAATCATTCAAATTTGTGTCTTTCGCCAAAACTGGATGCCACTTTACGCCGGTTTATCGTCACACCAGATATGCACCGCGTACATCATTCCGTTAATCGTTCGGAACATGACAGCAATTACGGGTTTTCTCTATCCATTTGGGACCGCATGTTTGGAACCTATATCGCCCAACCCGCAAAAGGTCATGATGACATGACGGTCGGCCTACAATGGCAAGATGATCGTCCGTCCCGGCTGGGGTGGAGCCTTATGCTTCCCTTTCGGAAATGACCCCGGAGGAGTTTAATCAGGCCGCTCAGATCCGAAAATTGATGGTTCTGGGATACCTTAGCCCTCAACCGGATCCATGCTTGCCCAAGAATACCAAAACCGTCGTTCTAATTGGTCCAGATGATGAAAACTTTTGGCCCGTATTCAAACGCAGTCCAGAAATCCTTGATGGGACTTCGGACCCATTGGATCGGTGGAGCAAACGTGTCATTGATCCATGGGCCAACGATATAGGGGCAACCGCACTCTATCCCTCGGATGGGCCGCCCTACCCACCGTTTATCGCATGGGCCAAAGCCTCATCTACCCTAGAACAATCTCCGGTTGGGTTGTTCGTCCACGCAAAGGCGGGGTTATTTGTTTCGTTCAGGGCGGCCCTTGCCCTCCCCTATGAGCTCAGCACAAAACAAACCACACCGCCGCCCTGTGACAGCTGTATCCCCCAACCCTGTAGACGTGTCTGCCCCGTGAACGCTCTGAAAGGTGACTATTACGATGTTGCGGCTTGCCATGCCCATTTGGCGACGGATGCAGGTGCTGATTGTATGGCGAAAGGATGCCGCGCAAGACGCGCTTGCCCGGTAAGCCAAGCTTGTGGCAGAGTTGATGAACAATCTGCATTTCATATGAAAGCCTTTTTTAAACCATGACCCTACGCTTGATCCTACTGCGCCATGCCAAATCTGACTGGGATGATCCACTTGCCGACGATCAAGATCGGGTCCTAAACCCTCGCGGTGTCCAAAGCGCGAACGCGTTGGGACAATGGCTTCGGTCAAATGCCTATATCCCGGAAGAAATTCTGTGTTCCTCGGCCCGTAGAACACAACAAACCTATGAAAGGATTGCGCCCCATTTAGACGAGACGCCAGAGTTTCACTTGAAGCCTCAACTCTATCTGGCGGGATCCCTCGCAATGTTGACGCATCTAAAAAGAGCACAAGCGTCAGTGGTGATGATGATCGGGCATAATCCGGGTATTGCCGAATTCGCCGAAAACCTGCTGCGCAGCCGTAAGATGGAAAATGACTTTTACCGCTATCCAACCGGTGCGGTATCTATCATCGATTTTGAAATCGATCACTGGGAAGGTGTCGAATTCGGGACAGGCACTTTAATGGATTTCACCGTCCCGCGTCGTTTGCTGGGCTAAACAAATCGTTTTAATTTCAGTCGATATTCACTGCCCTATGTCGAAATCAACCCTGTTCAATTTAAAACGCCGGAGAGGTTTCCCTTTCCGGCGTTTCATTTAGTTGCAAGTCCCCGCATGTATTCGCATCAGAGGGACAGCTGGACAGGTTAGTGTCCGAGGATCTGGCTCAGGAAGAGCTTGGTGCGTTCGCTCTTCGGATTGTTAAAGAACTCTTCAGGCTCGTTTTGCTCAACAATCTGTCCTTGGTCCATAAAGATAACCCGGTTCGCCACCTGACGGGCAAACCCCATCTCGTGGGTCACACACAACATGGTCATTCCCTCTTCGGCCAACTCGATCATGGTGTCTAGCACCTCTTTGATCATTTCTGGGTCCAAAGCGGAGGTCGGTTCGTCAAACAACATGATCCGAGGTTTCATGCACAAAGAACGCGCAATCGCCACACGTTGTTGCTGACCACCTGAGAGCATGCCCGGGTATTTGTTGGCTTGATCGGGGATCTTAACCTTTTCAAGGAAATGCATCGCCGTTTCTTCCGCCTCTTTACGAGGGGTTTTTCGAACCCAAATCGGGGCCAGCGTACAATTCTCCAGAATCGTCAGGTGTGGGAAGAGGTTAAAGTGCTGGAAGCACATCCCAACCTCAGAGCGGACCTTATCGATGTTTTTCAAATCGCTGGTTAACTCTGTTCCGTCGACAATGATCTGCCCCTGCTGGTGTTCTTCCAGTCGGTTGATACAGCGGATCATAGTGGATTTCCCCGAGCCCGAAGGCCCGGCGATGACGATACGTTCACCCTGATTAACGGTTAGGTTAATGTCCTTAAGGACGTGAAACGTACCATACCACTTGTTCATACCAGAGATTTGAATAGCAACCTGATCAGAGACTTGCATCTTTGATGTGTCGATTGCGCGATCGGATATAAGTTCAGACATATTCATGAACTCCTTAATGATGGCCAGTCTGAAGCTTGCGCTCCAGATACATGGAATAACGGGACATAGAGAAGCAGAAGATGAAGAACACAAAGGCGATAAAGCCGTAGAGTTCCCAAACGATGCCATTCCAGTCACTGTCAGAACGGATACCTGCTGAAATCCCCAATGGGTCGTTCAAGGCAACGATGGACACCAACGTTGTATCTTTGAAAACCGAAATGAAGTTCGACACGATACCCGGAATTGAGATCTTCAAGGCCTGCGGCAAAATGATAAGGCGTTGTGCCTGCCAATAGTTCAAACCAAGGGAATCTGCCCCCTCATATTGACCTTTGGGCAAAGCAGCGAGGCCGCCTCGGATCACTTCGGCGATATAAGCCGCAGTGAACAAGGTCACCAAAACCATTACCGCAATGACTGGATCAAGATTGAACGAGCTCGGCAAGAAGTACTTCATCAATACGGTGGCCACAAAGATCAACGTGATCAGTGGAACGCCCCGAATGATTTCAATAAACCCTGTTGAGAGTTTGTTCACAATGAACAGATCCGACTGCCGACCCAAGGCCAACAACACCGCAATTGGCAACGAAGCAACGATTGCCACGATCCCGATTGTAATCGATAGAACAAAACCCGAGATTTCCCGAGAGGGGACGGGTTGCAATTCAATCGGTGCAACCGAATTCAAAGCTTGAGACACGGGGCTAAACGCCATGCCCAACAACACGAAGCCCGCGACAACTGCAAGCGGCATTGCCAAAGCAGTTATCATAAATCGTGACGCAAAGCGGAAGATATAGACCGCAGATACAATGCAAAGTGCAATCGTCAGCGGCCCCCAAATTGAGCCACCCCAGATCAGCCAAGGATACAAAAACAACGTTGCGACCGTCGCAATGTACATGGACCGTGGGAGGCTTGGGTATAGCAGAGGTGACAAGGCTACCAAAATCAGAATCAAACCTAAGATGGGTCGCCAGTACAAGCCTTCGTTTAGATTACCAAACGAATACCCAAAGATGATTTGATCCCATCGATCACTGATAACGGCCCAACAGGCGTATTCCCGACCATCAGAATACCGTTCTGCAAATATCTCTCGGCATTGCGCCAAAGAGTCTGCATCCCAGATCCCGTAGACGATCCAAGGCAGAATGCTGGATAAGAGCATGTACAGGAAGCCAGCCGTTGCAACGGTCAGAACCGAATTTCCGATAGAAGAGAAAAGATTTGAGCGCAGCCAGCCAACGAAGCCGATTGATGACGAAGGCGGCGGCAGTTGCGGCAGCATGTCTTTACGGACAAAAGAAATATCTGACATTTTACCGCTCCACCAGCTTAACGCGATTGTTGTACCAGTTCATAGTACCAGAGATTAGCAAGGATATGGTAAGGTAGATGGCCATCAACATCAGGATCGCCTCCATTTCCCGCCCGGTTTGGTTCAAGGTCACCCCGCCCAACGTAGACACCAAATCCATATATCCAATCGCAATCGCCAGCGAAGAGTTTTTGGTGAGGTTCAAATACTGAGAAATCAGCTGTGGAATGATAACGCGCATCGCTTGCGGCAACACAACCAAACGCATCGTGCGTCCAGGTCGTATTCCGAGGGCAAAAGCAGCCTCTGTTTGGCCTTTGTTTACCGCCATAATCCCGGACCGAACGGCCTCAATGATATAGGTGGTCGTATAAAGCGTCAGGCCAAGCCAAAGACCGATGAGCGGCGCGCTCATATTGATCCCGCCTTTAAAGTTAAAACCTTTTAGCTCAGGCTTCCCAATGTAGAACCCAAGCGCGATCAAAACCAAAAGGGCCGGCACAACGATAAAGGCAATGTTCACCCAAACCGTAGTCGGACGTTCGCCAGTATCAACCTGAATGCGTTCGGCACGGGCATTGTTCCAACGGGCGGCCATGATACCACCAAATAGGACCGCAAGCAGAACCAGAAGTTCGATGCTGACGTTAAATATCCCGAGGTTGATATCCCCAAGAGGCCGACTGAACAGTGGCTCGGGGATGTAAATCCCCCGGTTCGTCACAGCAACGGAATCGTTTAAAAGCATCGATGCCGTCGCATCATCGCCCCGGAAATCTCGTGGTTGTGGCGCAATAGCAGTCAGTGAGAACATGCAGACAAAGATCCACAACAACACTGGTACATTTCGAAAAATCTCGACGTATACGGTGATGATACGAGACACCAACCAGTTGTTGGAGAGCCGCAGGACACCGCCCGCGACACCAAGAATCGTGGCTGTGATACAGCCCAAAAATGCAACGAGAAGTGTGTTTAGTAGACCAACCAAGACAGCTCTGCCGTGGCTGTCCGTCGATTTATAGTCGATCAAACGTTGGTTGATATCATAACTGGCGGTATCGCCAAGAAAGTCAAAACGGAGTGGTTTGCCAAGAGCTGCAAGGTTTGTCACCGCATTATTAGCCAGCCAAAAAATGGCGCTTAAGACCAAGAACAAGACAAAGACCTGAATTGTAATTCCGCGATAGCGAGAATCATATAGCAGCATCGAGGGCTTAAAAGACTCCTTCGGAGGTGCTGTAAAGTCAGACATATTTTACCCAATTTTCCCTGTGGGTGATGCACGCTTTTTGCGTGTCTTCATTTTTACTATTGAATGAAAAAGGGGCGCGAAATTTCGCGCCCCTTGTTGTTAAACTTAACGGAATGGAGGGGAGTACTGAAGACCACCATCGGTCCACAGTGCGTTCAGACCACGCGCCAGACCAATCGCTGTGCTTTCGCCAATGGTGCGTTCAAAGATCTCACCATAGTTACCTGTCGCTGCGATCGCTTGAGTAAAGCAGCTTGGCTCCAGCGCGAGCATTTCGCACAAGCTACCCTCGGAACCGAGCATACGGTTAACAGATGGGTTATCTGTACCAGCAGCCAGTTCAGCAACATTTGCTTGAGTCACACCGAGTTCTTCAGCAGCAACCAACGCGTTTTGCGTCCAGCGAACAACATCTTCCCATTCGTTGTCACCGTGGCGAACGGTTGGGCCGAGTGGCTCTTTGGACACAATCTCTGGCAGGATCACAAATGCACTTGGATCTTTCAGAGATGCACGAACACCCGCCAACGCAGATGCATCAGTTGTGTACACATCACATGCGCCTTCTTCGAACAGAGCTTTCGCTTCGGAAGTCCCGCCAACAGGCAGAGGCTCATAGCCCATGCTGTTTGCACGGAAGAAGTCAGCAAGGTTCAACTCTGTGGTTGTACCAGTTTCGATACAAACCGTTGCGCCTTCCAACTCTTTAGCGGAGCTAACGCCAAGATCTTTTGGAACCATAAAGCCCTGGCCATCGTAATAGTTGATGCCAACAAAGCTTGTTTTAAGGTCCACATCACGTGAGAACGTCCATGTGGTTGTACGATACAGTAGGTCAACTTGACCTGCAGACAACGCGGTGAAACGATTCTTTGAGGACAGTTCAATGTACTCAACAGCCTCTGCGTCATTGAAAATAGCAGCGCCCAATGCGCGACAGAATTCAACGTCAAAGCCTTGATGATTGCCTTGATCGTCCCGAGCAGAGAAACCCAAAGTCCCTTCGGTTACACCACAGTGGATTTTACCCCGTGCTTTAACGTCGTCAAGCGTACCAGCGGCAGCAATCCCTGCGCCAACAGTCGCCAGCGTCAAAGCGCCGAGAAATACGGATTTATTCATTTTTACCTCTTCCTGATAGTACCGCCTTTTTTAAAGACGGCTCTGTCGACCTTTGTGGCCGTTCATTATTCTGCGGCAGGCTTTGCTCTGCCATCAGCAACGCAAGTCTGAGCCATTATCCGCCGAAAGGTCAAGGGCTGGAGAAAAGATTCCGCGAAGGAATTAATCCACGACCCAAAAGGAGTATTAAAGCAAAGTTTGATGGCCTTAAGGTTGCTTTAAGCCTCTTTTTTCACCATATTGAAAAAATGGAATGCGTGTAGAAAGGCCGCACGCTTCGTTGCGACAAGCGCAGATGCCTCCTCATCCTTCCCCCATTGCTCCTCTTGCCATGTCTCATCGATTCGCGACAAATCCCACAATTGTTCAGGGGAAATTGCATTATTGGTCGCCGCCAGACCAAGAACGAGCGATCCAGATAGCCCTACAAGATCGTGAAAAGCCGTCAGCTCAAAAGGTGTAAACTCATATACTTTCGCCCGCAAAACAGACAGAGCTTCATCATTTTGCTCAAAATACATAACACCCTGTCCCGTCCTCAAACGGACGCCAAATGCGTCTGAAATCCACTCCAAAAGCGGATCCCATCCCTCAGATTGACGTTGAGTTAACTCCTGTGGGTTTTCAGCGCGATAGCACAAAAGGTCAGTATCACCATAGGCCGCTAGCAATGCAGCCACTTCATTGAACTGTGTCGCGACCTTGTCGATTGCGGAATTAGCGGATCGAGTAAACGGCATGGTCGCTGGATCAATTTTTTCCTCCTGCGCGTCCCATTCCGCAGCAATCGCTTGCGCTAAATCTTTGCTCGGTACAACCAGCGGCGTTTTACCCGGAGTTCGGAGTTTACGCCCATCGAGCAAAACCTCAAAGCCACCGTCGGTTGTTTCAACTCGTGTTTCTGTCCAGAATTTCTTCTGTCGCCATCCGCTCATTTTCTATCCCCAAAGTACGCTTGGAAGCGCCTCAAAGTCGTCTACAATCACATCTGCCCCCGAAGCACGCAATCGATCGGGATCATGATATCCCCAAGAGACGCCTACACAGCGCACGCCTGCGGCACGGCCCATCTCCATGTCAAAACTTGTGTCGCCGATCATGACCGCGTTGGCTGCATCAATTCCCACCTCCGACAAGGCTGTTAAAACCATTGACGGATGCGGCTTTGATGGATGATGATCTGCTGTCTGTTGGGTCACAAATCGTCCGTTCAGATCATGCGCCTCAATCAATAAATCCAAACCCCGTCGGGATTTGCCTGTCGCGACCCCCAAGAGGACCTCGGGGACCTCCCAAAGATCATCAAGTGCCTTTCTGGCGCCCGGAAAGAACGGCGACGACAACCTGTCATCTAGCCGCTCCGTTGTATAGGCTATTTTGTAGGCCTCGACCATGCGGTCCAGTTGTCCCGGCGTTGCCTCTGGACAGACTCCCTCTATCGCTATCGGAAGACTCAGCCCGACAACACCCAATATTTCTGACCGCGCCGGACAGTCCAGCCCCACAGCGTCAAAGGCCGCCTTCATTGAGGCAACGATCAATTTTTGACTGTCCACAAGTGTGCCGTCGACATCAAAAATTGCCAACCGCAAGGGAGCAATCATTCAAGATCCTCAAACGGATCAGCAGGTACATCTTCGACACGCCAGTCAAATGTGCTCCACGTGTGTTTCATATGGTCTGGCAATGGCGCGACAAGGTTCATCTGCGCCCCACTTACCGGATGACGGAAAGACAAAGACCGTGCATGTAAGTGCAGCTTTTTGGATAGATCACCGCCCAACTGAGCGCCCCAACCATCGCCAAGATTTTCTTGACCAGATCCACCATATTTCCCGTCTCCGATGATCGGATGGCCTAGTTCGGCCATATGGGCCCGCAACTGGTGAGTCCGACCTGTAACGGGGATGAGTGCCATCCAAGCCAAACGCTGGCCCAAAGCTGATAATGTCGCGTAGTCGGTCGTCGCCCGCTTCGCGCCTTCGGTTTCCTCAACATGGTTGGGATGGATGCAAATCATCTTTTCCGCTTCACCGCGACCACCATGACCCGGCGCTTTGATCAAACCGTACCGAATTGTTCCCATCCGTGGATGCGGCACCCCGGCAACGGCGGCCCAGTAGATTTTGCGAGTGGCTCGGCTCTGGAATGCTTTGGTCAAACCTGCGGCCACACGACGAGAGCGGGCTAATAAAAGGATGCCTGACGTATCTTTGTCCAATCGATGCACGAGGCGTGGTTTTTCATCGTAGCCAAACCGTAAAGCATCTGCCATGCCATCGATATGGCGCAACTGACCGGTGCCACCTTGTGTCGGCACACCCGGAGGTTTGTTCAACGCAATGATATGATCATCGCGATACAAAACCGCCTCTTTCATCATCTTTTCGTCGGAGTCTGTAATCCGCCGCATATAGGTCGGCGCTGCCGGCTTTTTATCATCAGATGGTAATGGTGGAATCCGAACCACCTGCCCCGCCTCTAGCCGTGTTGCCGGTTTGACCCGACCACCATCAACCCGAATTTCACCCTTACGGCACATTTTTTCAATCCGGCTTTGGATAACAACCGGGAATTGGCGACGGAACCATCGGTCCAGACGCTGATCGGCATCATCTTCTGCAACTGTTAATAGTTGTACACCGCTCATTGCCAAACTCCACGCATCAAAGCCATTCCAAGAAACACTGCCCCAATCGACAGCAAAACAGATCCAGTTACATACAGCGCAAACATTTCGAACTGTCCTCGTTCATACAAGGTGATCGCATCCAAAGAGAACGCCGAAAACGTCGTAAACCCACCAAGGAGCCCCACGGTCAAAAACGGGGCATAATGCAACGTCTCTTTGTGCATCAGTGTCACAATGATGCATCCCATTAGGAACGAACCAAAGATGTTCACAATCAACGTGGCCAATGGAAAGCCCGCGCCAAGCGTTCGCATAACGCCTACGCCGACAAGATAGCGCCCCGAAGCCCCAATAGCCCCGCCCGCTGCGACTTGTAACAGTGTCCAGATCATCGCCACTCTCTTTCCCGATCAGCTCCGGTTGTCAACCTTTCTGGCGTTTACCGCGTAGTTTCGCAAAGTAATCCAGGCGTTTTTTCAACTCCCGTTCAAATCCACGCTCAGGGGGTTGATAATACTCCCCCCGCTTCATGGTGTCGGGAAAATAGTTCTGGCCAGAAAACCCGTCCTCGGCGTCATGATCATAAGCATACCCATCACCATATCCCTGATCTTTCATCAGGGTGGTTGGGGCGTTCAAAATATGTTTCGGCGGCGGTTCTGATCCAGTTTTTTTCGCCGCAACCATCGCCGCCTTAAACGCCACGTACCCGCCATTAGATTTCGGAGCAAGCGCCAGATAGATCACAGCCTGTCCAAGGGCCAACTCCCCTTCGGGGGATCCCAAACGCTCATAGGTTTCCCATGCATGTAAACACACTGTTTGTGCCTGTGGGTCGGCCAATCCGATATCTTCAACCGCCATACGCACAAATCGACGGGCCAAATAGCGCGGATCTTCACCTCCGGTCAACATACGCGCATACCAATAGAGTGCCGCATCCGGGTCAGACCCACGGACAGATTTATGCAAAGCAGAGATCAGATTGTAATGCTCATCTCCGTTCTTGTCGTATTTGGTGGCCCGTTTCATTAAACGCGTGGTCAATGCATCCACATCAAGAGGCGCGCCCGTCTTCCAAGCCGAAATCTGTTCAATCAAATTCAACAGCGCCCGCCCATCACCATCGGCCATTTCCAGAAGCGCTTCGCGGGCTCCAACCGTCAATGGCAACGCCTTGTTCAATTCCGTTTCTGACCTCTGTGCAAGCCGTTCGAGATCTTCAGGATCAAGCCGGTTCAGAACCAAAACCTGTGCCCGTGACAAAAGCGCGGCGTTCAGCTCAAAGCTCGGATTTTCTGTCGTGGCCCCCACCAACAAAATGGTGCCATCCTCCATAAACGGTAAAAACCCATCTTGTTGCGCTTTGTTAAAACGGTGGATTTCATCCACAAACAATAAAGTCCCCTGCCCGTTCTGACGTCGGATCTTTGCAGCCTCAAAAACCTTTTTTAAGTCCGCAACCCCAGAAAAAATCGCACTGATCTGAACGAACGCCAGATCCGTTTGATCCGCGAGCAATCGGGCTATTGTCGTTTTTCCAACACCGGGTGGTCCCCAGAAAATCAAAGAGCTTAATGTGCCTGCTTCCAGCATCACCCCCAATGGGGCCTCAGAACCAAGAACTTGCTCTTGACCGATGACCTCCATCAAAGTTTGAGGTCGTAACCGATCCGCCAAAGGCCGAGGGGCAGAGCTGGGAACAACATTGGCTTTAGCGTGAGAGTCGAAAAGATCTGCCATTTCTATACTGTAAAACGCAACTCAAGCCGTTGCCCAGCCCGAAGTACTTCGATAGAAATTCTTCGCCCCGCATCCCGTAACGCAGGTCCCAAATCCCGTGTCTGTTCAACGGTCGCCCCGTTCACCGATAGAACAATGTCACCACGGCGCAGGCCAATACGATAGGCAATCGGGCCGCTGTCCATAACCGCGACACCTGTTACGCCTGAAGGCAACCTCAACTCCTCCTCAACGGACGGGTTAAGATTAACGATGTTCAATCCTTCCAGAATTTCACGGCGACTCAGCACTTTTTCATCACGTGCAGGGCTATCAGGTGCCGCAATTAAGGGAACAGACAATTCAATACGTTCGCCTTTTCGTAACACGACGATCTCCGACTTCGAACCAATGCCATCTACAGACATACGGTAAATCATTTCTGGTGGAGAGTTGACCGGCAAGCCATCCACGGTCAAAATTACATCCCCCGGTAATAGCCCAGCCTCTACAAAAGGGCTCGCAGGATGGACTTCGCTGATGATAATTCCTTCGGGTATGATTTGCCCCAAACCCTCGGCCAGATCCCCGTCTACCGCCTGCCCCGTCAATCCGGCCCATGGACGAGAAAACTGGGACTCCCCGTTTTGCGCCTGTGTCAAAAATTGCGCAACTAAAGCAGAAGGGATGGCAAACCCAATCCCATTCGACCCACCTGACCTTGTTAGGATTGACGTATTAACACCTATTAAGTCACCGTTTACATCAATTAAGGCACCACCGGAGTTACCCGGATTAATAGGCGCATCAGTTTGCAGAAAATATCCACGCGCAGAACCTGTCGCCGTACCAGAGCGGGCTAAACCAGAGACAATCCCACTCGAAACAGTCTGCCCCACACCAAAGGGGTTGCCGATGGCCAAAACCAGCTCTCCGACTTCAACCGTCGCGCTATCGCGAAACGGAAGATATGGCAGATCATGCGCAACTTCCTCAAGCTTTAGGATGGCGAGATCACTTTGTTCATCAGACAGAACAATCTCCGCGGTAAATTCACGCCTATCCGTCAAGACCACGCGAATATCGGTCGCCATCCCTACCACGTGGTAATTTGACACGATATAGCCGTCGTCCGACAAAATCACCCCAGATCCAAGTGAATTTTGAACCCGTTCTTGTGGTTTAGAAAACTCACGAAAGAACTGTTCAAAAAAGGGATCCCCCGCAAAAGGGCTTCTGCTCTGGGTCTGGACAATTCGCTTTGCATAAATATTCACGACCGCGGGGGCCGCCTGTTTGACCAAAGGAGCAAAGCCCAAACCAATCTCAACCTGCGAGGATGGTACGCGCGTTTCAGCAGAACTTTGCGCCCCAAACATAAGGGTTAATCCAACCATACCGGCAGTGAGAATTCGAAACATGAGGACTTCCTAAATAATCTTGCCCTGATATGCGCCCGTGTCCATAATTTTGCAATGGATGCGAGAAAGATCACCAAAAAGTTCATATTCTAAACCGCGTAAGTCCCTACCGATGCTGATCAATCAATATCGGATACCCGTCTGGGTCGGTAACCATGAAACTTGCTGCTCCATCCTCCCCGCCCGCCTCATTTGTAATCGGGACACCTGCATTCACCAACGCGGTCTTAATCTTTCGAACATCGGTAAAGTCATCCGTATTCTGCGCGGACTGATCCCAACCCGGATTGAACGTGAGCATCGGGCCCTCAAACATACCCTGAAACAGACCAATCAAAGTCTCTTCATTCTTTAGTATAAGGAATTTATGTTCAATCGCCCCACCAAACACAGAAAACCCAAGGTTTTCGTAAAAAGTCAAAGACACGCTTAAATCTTTGACAGCCAAGCTAAGAGAAAACGCTCCAAGTTTCATATCTATTCCTTTGCGATAATTAGGGATGACACGATCCTAACTTGATGAAGCCAATTTCCAAAAAACAAACTCTTTAACGTCGCTGAAACGAAAAAAGCCCCGCTGAAAGTGCGAGGCTTTAATATTAGAATTTGCGAAGAGAGCTTACTCTTCGAAAGCAGCTTCTTCTGCTTCAACGCGTGCTTTGTCGCCAGCGCCTTTTGCGTTGACGTCACGGTCAACGAATTCGATGATCGCCATTGGTGCTTGGTCGCCATAACGGAAACCAGCTTTGAGGATACGAACGTATCCACCTTGACGCTCTGCGTAGCGTGGGCCCAAAACTTCGAACAGTTTCGCAACATAGGCGTCCTGTTTCAGCTGAGAGGCCGCCTGACGACGCGCGTGCAGGTCGCCGCGTTTGCCAAGTGTGATCAGCTTTTCGATGATCGGGCGCAATTCTTTCGCTTTGGGCAGAGTTGTTTTAATTTGCTCGTGCTCAATGAGGGAGCCAGCCATGTTAGAGAACAGGGCTTTACGGTGCTCATGAGTACGGTTCAGGCGGCGGTAACCACGTGCGTGACGCATTTGTATTTCTCCTAATGTGCCCTCTACGGGCCTTTTTGCTTTGTCTGGTCAGCGATGCGTGTCGCCAACTCTCCTTGGGGCCTATGCCCTGATATTCCCCGCAATAGCGGGCATTTGAAGGGGCCGTTTATAAGCGGCCCCCAAAATCGTCAACCTTAGAATTGGTCTTCGAATTTCTTGGCCAGATCCTCGATGTTTTCTGGCGGCCAGTCTTCGACGTCCATGCCAAGGTGCAAGCCCATACCAGACAGCACTTCTTTGATCTCGTTCAAAGATTTGCGGCCAAAGTTCGGCGTGCGTAGCATTTCTGCTTCGGTTTTCTGGATCAAATCGCCGATGTAAACGATGTTGTCGTTTTTCAGGCAGTTTGCAGACCGTACGGACAGTTCCAGCTCGTCCACTTTCTTCAGCAGAAGCGGGTTGAACTCGAGACCATCATCTTCGTCCTGACGGCCAGCAGCTTCTGGTTCATCAAAGTTCACGAAGATAGACAGTTGATCCTGAAGAATACGGGCAGCAAAAGCAACCGCATCGTCAGGCGCGATGGAACCGTCTGTTTCCAACTTCAAAGTCAACTTGTCATAGTCCAGAACCTGACCTTCACGGGTCGGCTGAACTTCATAGGCAACTTTTTTCACAGGCGAGTAGATAGCATCAATCGGGATAAGGCCGATTGGCGCATCTTCTGGCTTGTTTTTGTCAGCAGAGACATAGCCTTTGCCGGTATTGACTGTAAGTTCAATGAACAGATCAGCGCCATCATCAAGGTGACACAGGACGTGCTCTTTGTTCAGGATCTCAATGCCAGCGGTTTCTGCAATGTCACCAGCCGTCACAACAGAAGGGCCTTTGGCGGAGATGGACAGACGCTTTGGGCCGTCGACTTCCATACGGATCGCAACACCTTTGAGGTTCAGGATGATGTCGGTGACATCTTCGCGAACGCCAGCCACCGAGGAAAACTCGTGCAGCACGTTGTCGATTTGAACAGAAGTGATCGCAGCGCCTTGCAGGCTGCTCATCAGGACGCGACGCAGGGCGTTGCCCAGTGTCAGGCCAAAGCCACGTTCAAGTGGTTCTGCTACGACAGTTGCCTGACGTGCAGGGTCGTTGCCCGGTTTGACCTCCAACTGCGTTGGTTTGATCAGTTCTTGCCAGTTCTTATGGATCATGGATGTGTCGCCTCCATACTTGTTCCCAGCCCATGTCCAGAACGGGGAACGCCCGAGGGTGTCAAATGACGAAAAGACGGGCCACGAGGATCTCGTAGCCCGACTACAAAAACGTAGGTCTTAAACGCGGCGGCGTTTTGGTGGGCGGCAGCCGTTGTGAGCAATTGGAGTAACGTCACGGATAGATGTGATGTTGAAACCGATAGCAGCCAATGCGCGCAGAGCCGATTCACGACCGGAACCCGGACCCTGAACTTCGACTTCCAGTGTTTTGACGCCGTGATCCTGAGCTTTTTTGCCTGCATCTTCTGCAGCCATCTGAGCCGCGTAAGGCGTGGATTTCCGAGAGCCTTTAAAGCCCATGGTACCTGCGGAGGACCAAGAAATCGCATTGCCCTGAACGTCAGAGATCAGGATTTTTGTGTTATTGAAAGAAGAGTTCACGTGAGCAACGCCGGAGGCGATATTCTTGCGTTCTTTTTTCTTAGTACGAGTTTTTTCGCGTGCCATTAATCAAACCCTCCCTTACTTCTTCTTACCAGCAATAGCCCGTGCAGGGCCTTTGCGAGTACGAGCGTTGGTGTGAGTCCGCTGACCGCGAACAGGCAGATTACGACGGTGACGCAGGCCACGGTAGCAACCAAGATCCATCAAGCGTTTGATGTTCATCTGAACTTCTCGACGCAGGTCACCTTCAACGGTGTAAGTCGCATCGATGTGCTCACGAATGGACAGGATCTCTGCGTCGGACAGCTCATTCACACGACGTGTGGATTCGATGCCTACAGATTCGCAGATCTCTTTAGCGGAGGTGGAACCGATACCAGTGATATAGGTCAGGGCGATAGGGACGCGTTTACCTGTTGGGAGGTTAACGCCAGCAATACGTGCCAAGTGTCATTTTCCTTTTGCGTTGCGGTTCCGTAGTACCAGAACCTTTTTTCACAACGGAAGCCCGAAGGTGTTGAACCATCGGGCCACTGCTGAATTCTATTTAGATCAAGCCAACAGCGAATCCATTGGCGCAATCCGATTCTCAATTGAGTTGGCGTGAATTATGGGCTTTTAGCCCAAACGTCAACCCATCTACAGAAGTTACTTTAAAACATCGGAAATCGCGGCTGCGACTTCTTCAATTTCTCCAAGGCCATCAACTGAACTCAAATCGCCTTTGGCAAAATAATATCCAATCAACGGAGAGGTCTTTTTATAGTATTCCATCAGGCGAACCTTCAGGCTTTCGGCATTGTCGTCCGCACGAACAGGTTGACCAGCCTCAGCGGCCTCTTTGGCGCGGTTCACAATGCGGCCAACCAAAACCTCGTCATCCACACCCAATTCGATGACAGCGTCCAGCCCCTGCCCTTTCGACGCCAGAAGCGCACCCAAAGCATCTGCCTGAGCCAATGTCCGTGGAAACCCATCAAAGATGAAACCACCAGCTTGCTCACCGTCCAGCTTTTCCGCAATCAAACCGATTACAATCTCATCGGTCACAAGCTCGCCGGCGTCCATAATGGCTGCAACCTTTTGGCCCATCTCTGTCCCAGAGGTCCGTGCCGCACGCAGCATATCCCCAGTCGAAAGTTGGATCATGTTGCGCTCATCCACGAGCTTTGCCGCCTGAGTGCCTTTGCCAGCGCCCGGTGGTCCAAGCAAAATAATGTTCATCGTCTAGCCGTCCCTTTTTTGCCGCGTCGTTTGCCGCGCAGCTGCGATTTTTCAATCAGACCTTCATACTGGTGTGCCAACATGTGGGACTGAACCTGCTGAATGGTATCCATAACGACGGATACGACGATCAACACGGATGTACCGCCAAAGTAGAAGGGAATGGATAATTGCGCGCGAAGAATCTCGGGAAGGAGACAAACTGCCGCAAGATAACCTGCACCAAGAACAAGAACGCGTGTCACGACATAATCGAGATACTCAGCGGTCTTTTTGCCTGGGCGAATACCCGGAATAAAGCCATTCTGGTTTTTTAGATTATCCGCAACATCGTCGGTCTTAAACGCAACGTTGTAGGTATAAAAATAAGTAAAGAACACGATCATCGCGGTAAAGAACAAAAGGTACAGCGCCTGTCCCGGGCCAAAGTATGCCAAAATTGTCGACATAACAGGACCAGTGGTGCCACCAGAAAACGTTGCAAGCGTGGTTGGCAAAAGCAACAGAGAGCTCGCAAAAATCGCGGGAATAACACCGGCCGGGTTCACTTTGATCGGCAAATGGCTTGTTCCGCCATCATAGACCTTCATGCCCACCTGACGACGGGGGTATTGAATATGGATCTTACGCAATGCGCGTTCCATAAACACCACAAAGGCAATGAGCGCGACCATCATCGCCATGACACCAATGATCACTACTGGTGAAATCGCGCCAGACCGTCCCTGAGACAAGAATTGGATCAATGCAGCGGGCACCTCAGCAATAATACCAACGAAGATGATAAGTGAAATACCATTACCAATACCGCGGGCCGTGATTTGCTCACCCAACCACATCAGGAACATGGTCCCACCGACCAGGGTAACAACTGTCGCAGCCCGGAAATACCAGCCCGGATCTGTGACGAGGTCACCTGCCTCAAGAGAAACGGCCAAACCATAGGCTTGGAACGTCGCGAGGAATACCGTCCCGTACCGTGTGTATTGATTGATCTTTTTGCGACCTGCATCGCCCTCTTTCTTGAGCTGCTCAAGGGATGGAACCATCGCCGTCAAAAGCTGCACAATAATCGAAGCTGAAATATACGGCATGATGCCCAGAGCAAAAATACCCATCCGGCTGATCGCGCCACCGGTGAACATGTTCAGAATGCCCCCAATCCCCGCGCTCGCCTGCTCCATGAAGTCGCGCAGCGCATTGCCGTCGATCCCCGGAACCGGAATATATGTGCCAAGTCGATAAACGACCAAAAGCCCAAGGGTGAAGAAGATGCGGGAACGGAGTTCGGTGGCCTTACCAAAGGCCCCCCAGCTCATGTTTGCCGCCATTTGCTCTGCTGCAGATGCCATTAGGCCCTCTTTCTAACGAAAACACCGCCGGGTCCGTTTCCCGGATCCGGCGGCGCTTGGAAAACTGTTGAATATGTAAGCGGCACAGTGGCCGCTCACAAGAGCTTATTCAGCGGCTGCCGCGGTTGTGACCGTGAGAGAGCCGCCTGCTTTGGCAACGGCTTCTACAGCGGACTTGGATGCGCCAGTGACAGAAATCTCAACTTTGGAAGTGATTTCGCCTTTGGACAGAACCCGGATGCCGTCTTTTTTGCGGCGGATCAGACCGGAGGCAACCAATGCATCCTCGTCGATCACGGCCTTAACGTCGATTTTACCTTCGTCGATGAATTTCTGGATCAGGCCCAAGTTCACAACAGAGAAAGCTTTGCGGTTTGGCTTATTGAAGCCACGCTTTGGCAGACGTTGGTACAAAGGCATTTGGCCGCCTTCATATCCTTTGATCGCTACACCAGAACGGGATTTCTGACCTTTGATACCACGGCCACCAGTTTTACCTGTGCCGGAACCGGGACCACGACCGATGCGTTTTTTTGCTTTGGTAGCGCCCGCGTTATCGCGAAGTTCATTAAGTTTCATGTCGCTTCTCCTCTGCCGGAACTGCCCTCCAGCGACGGAAGTGGACAAACACGGCTTTTGCAATTGATTCTTGGCCACACATGTGACCACCGGGGGCGTATACGCCGAACCTTTGTTTCCTGCAAGATCAAACCACAGAGGTTATTAACTCAATGGCAATGAACTTTGCCAACAGATGTTTGCATATAACAACTTTCTCCCGCAGGTGAAGATTTCCGACAGCCTCCTCCATGCTCATAAACGGAAACTTCCTCACCAAACATTTTGTCTAGTGGAGCTGAAATTCCCCCGATCGGCAGTAACACAAGAGAAACAGTCAAATTAACTCTTTCATTTGAGACATCCTAACTTAAATGAAATGCGCTACCCTTCTACCATAAGGTGATTTCAAATTCTTGTATGGCTAACAATTAATAAATTCATTAACTATGCAACTAATCTTGATGAGCTAATGCTCATTCTGCGGCACCCCATCCAACAGCTCATAATAGTCGCCTTTGTCCGCGACAAAGATATGTTGTGCCAAAGATGTCCCTGTCGGCCCATCAAAGGCGCCCATTGAAATGCTGGTCCAATCCCGAAAAATCGCATCAAAAAATAATGATGACCCACACTTGGAGCAAAACCCTCGGCGCACTTTTTCAGACGACTGAAACCAAGACAAATCCTCTGCTCCAAATATGGTCAAATCCGCTGTCTTGACCTCGGTTCCGGCCTCATAATGGCCATGATGTTTTCGACATTTGGTGCAGTGACACGCCGTCGGTGCTGCAAGTGGTCCCGGAACAGTAAACCTAATCGCACCACACATGCAGGATCCACTGTACATACATCTCTCCACAATCTGTTTTTGGATATCCCCCACATTTACGCCGGAAAATCCTCTTGGGCCCAACAATAGCCGACACGACACTGTTCAAATAGAACAAATCATCCGATCTAAGTCCAATCCAGAACCATTCAGCCATGCTCCCTGCCCGTGAGGGCTGAAACAGTTCGGATGGGACTGACAAGGCCGACCCTTGGGCTATAGGTTTTAAAAGTCTGTAACGTGAGACACAATAAGATCCATAGAAACTAACGCGGATCACACAGCCGTCTCAGACCACAATGGCCGACCAAATTAAGATAATGTCTGTGTAGATTACATAATTTGATGACCACAACATCAACATGATTGTCAGAGATCATAACCTTGCTCGGAAACGACACGTCGTGCCCTTAAACAAAAAAACACCCCGAAGCCGTCTTCGGGGTGTTCCAGCACCAACGGTTCGAGGGGACAACCGTGATGCGCTAATATACAATCGAACCCGATGTCGTCCAAAATCAAAAACGCCCCGAATTCAAATCGGAGCGTTAAGAAATAGACCGAACAACGTTTTCGGATCAGAGGCCCGCGGACTCACGTGCAACTTCTACAATGCTCCAAGGCGAAACGCCGATATCTGCCAATTCACGGTCAGACATGTTTTCGAATTCTCCCAAAATTTTCCGGTATTCTGCGCGTTTAGCAAAACCTGAGAAAAATTCAGAGACGTAAGATTGAAGATGTGCTGCGAGGCCAGAGCCAGCAGCGGCGGAGTTATATGCAGCTGAGTATGCCATTTGGTGTGTCCTTCAGGATCAGATATACGGGTGTCTGCGAGTCGTTCGCTCTTTCCCGGTTGACCTGTATCTAGGGTTAGTTTGTGCCATCTACACCCCATATTTTTGGTCGACCCGGTATGCATTGGATGCATAATTCAGATACACCCCCACCACCTCAAAGATCAAAAAATGTGCGGCTAGAAAACCCCAGTTATACTCAATCAATTCATCATTGATCGGTGTAATTACTCACTTCCCTCCGACATGTTGACGCAATCACCAGTAGAAATCATTGAAAATTTTCGGATCAAAATGGATAGTTTCTATTTTTGTCGAATAAACACATCGACTAACTTCAATCAGTAGATATCGCGTAATTGGGTGATCACTCTAAGCAGTGAACTATCGTTCATTTTTCAATTGGTAGTTTTTGCGATCCGCATTGACGCATCCAGAAAAACAGCCAACACAAACACCCAGTCATCTTATTCTTAAAACGAAAAATGCCCCGCTGCGAACAGCGGAGCATTTTCTAGAAAAGTACCAAAGGGACGGCTTAGCCGCGCTCTTCGATGATCTCTACCAGATGCGAGATCTTATTGACCATGCCACGAATGGAAGGTGTATCTTCCAACTCACGGGTTTTGTGCATCTTGTTCAGACCCAGACCGATCAGCGTTTGACGCTGTTTGGCGGGTCGACGGATCGGTGAACCGATCTGTTTAACAACGATTGTTTTAGCCATGTGTCCGTCTCCTTACGCTTCTGCTTCAGCAGGCGCAGCAGCAGGTGCAGATGCATCATCTTTGTTCAAGATGTCAGCAACTTTCTTGCCACGACGCTGTGCCACTTGACGCGGAGAAGATTCGCTCTTCAGACCGTCCAAAGTAGCGCGGATCATGTTGTATGGGTTTTGCGAACCAATCGATTTTGCAACAACGTCTTGGACGCCGAGCATTTCAAATACGGCACGCATAGGACCACCAGCAATGATACCAGTACCTTGTGGGGCTGTCCGCATAACGACTTTACCAGCGCCGTGACGGCCCTTAACGTCGTGATGCAAAGTCCGGCCTTCACGCAGAGGAACGCGGATCATTTGGCGTTTCGCTTGCTCAGTAGCTTTGCGGATCGCCTCAGGCACTTCTTTTGCTTTACCTTTGCCAAAGCCCACGCGACCTTTTTGGTCACCGACTACAACAAGAGCTGCAAAGCCAAAGCGCTTACCGCCTTTTACAGTTTTAGATACGCGGTTGATCGCAACCAAACGATCTGCGAATTCAGGTGTCTCTTCGCGGTCGCGACGATTTCCCCGACGGTTTTCACGTTCTGCCATGTGGCATTCCTTAAATTAGAGGCGCAATAGCGCCGAATGTCCAATCCTGGTGCCCTGACCGAAATCAGGGCCCGGATCATCGGGGCGACGCATGCGCCGCCCGCACTGTTTAGAACTTCAGACCACCTTCACGAGCTGCGTCGGCCAAGGCCTTCACTTTACCGTGGAAGAGGAAGCCACCACGATCGAAGTAGCAATTTTCAACACCAGCCGCTTTAGCGCGCTCAGCAATAGCTGTACCCACTTTTGTTGCAGCTTCGATGTTGTTCTTGCCCACGATTCCCAGATCCTTCTCGAGAGAAGACGCTGACGCAATAGTAACGCCCTGAGTATCGTCGATCAGCTGGACGCTGATGTTCTTGTTTGAACGGTGCACCGAAAGGCGTACGCCACCGGGGTTCCGTTTCTTGAGTTTGTTCCGAACGCGCAGGCGGCGCTTCAGAAACAGAGTTCTTTTGCTGTTTGCCATTTCCTGGGTCCTTACTTCTTCTTGCCTTCTTTGCGGAAGATATACTCGTCTTTGTACTTGATACCTTTGCCTTTGTAGGGCTCAGGTTTCCGCCAGGCGCGAATGTTCGCTGCGACCTGACCGACGAGTTGTTCATCGATACCTTCCACGATGATGATAGTGGGCTTCGGAGCGGTGACGGTTACGCCTTCCGGTACTTCGAAGTTCACATCATGAGACAGGCCAAGGCTCAGCTTCAGGGTGTTGCCCTGCATCTGTGCACGATAACCAACACCATTGATCTCAAGCTCTTTCTTGACACCGTTGGTGACGCCAGAAACCAGGTTTGCGACCATGGTCCGGGACATGCCCCACTGTTGACGAGCGCGCTTAGATTTGCCGCGAGGCTCAATCTTAACGACGTTGTCTTCAACAGTCAGAGTGACATCATCAGTTGCTGTAAAGCTACGGGACCCTTTGGGGCCTTTCACTTCAATGGTTTGACCGGAGACGGACGCAGAAACGCCAGCCACAAGTTCAACCGGTTTTTTACCAATACGAGACATTCCAGAACTCCTTAGAAGACGGTGCAGAGCACTTCGCCGCCAATATTGGCAGAGCGTGCAGCTGCGTCCGACATCACACCGCGCGGTGTGGAGACAATGGAAACACCCAAGCCTTGGCGAACAACAGGAATGTCTTTGACACCCATGTACACGCGACGACCAGGAGTCGATACACGTTTGATTTCGCGAATAACGGGGGTGCCGTCGTAGTATTTCAATTCGATTTCAAGGGTCGGGTGACCGTTGGAATCATTGCCTGTTTCGTAACCGCGGATATAGCCTTCGTCTGCGAGTACATCCAGAACCCAACCGCGCAGCTTAGAAGCTGGGGTGGAGACAGAGGATTTACCGCGCATTTGGGCGTTACGGATACGGGTGAGCATATCGCCGACAGGATCGTTCATATCGTTCTCTCCCTTACCAGCTGGATTTAACCATGCCCGGAATTTGGCCATTCGAGCCAAGTTCCCGCAGCATGATCCGCGACACTTTCAACTTGCGATAGTATGCATGCGGACGGCCAGTCAACTGGCAGCGGTTATGCAGACGTGTCGCAGAAGAATTGCGCGGAAGTTTTGCCAGCTTCAGGCGAGCGGAAAAACGCTCTTCCATCGGTAGGCTCTCATCATTCGCGATCTCTTTAAGAGCAGCGCGCTTAGCAGCATATTTTGCCACCAAAGCTTCGCGTTTCTTTTCGCGTTCGATCATTGCTTTTTTAGCCATGTTTCTCTTTCCCCGCGCTTAGCTGTTGAACGGCATGTTGAAAGCTTTCAACAGCGCCTTTGCTTCCGCATCGGTGTTCGCGGTGGTGCAGATAACGATGTCCATACCCAGCATGTCGACAACTTTATCGAAGTCGATTTCTGGGAAGACGATGTGCTCTTTCAGGCCCATGGCATAGTTGCCACGACCGTCAAAAGATTTGCCGGATACGCCACGGAAGTCACGCACACGCGGCATAGCAACAGTGATGAGACGATCAAGAAATTCGTACATCATGTCGCCACGCAGGGTCACTTTGGTCCCCAGCGGCATTTCTTCACGAACACGGAACGTCGCAATAGACTTGCGCGCTTTTGTGATGACAGCTTGTTGACCCGCAATCAGTGTCAGTGCTTCTTGAGCAGCTTTCACTTTTTTCGTATCTTTTGTCGCTTCACCGATACCCATGTTCAGAACGATTTTTTCCAGCTTAGGAAGCTGCATGTCGTTCTTGTAGCCCAGCTCTTCTTTCAGAGCAGCGCGGATGGTTTCTTTGTACAGCGTTTTAAGACGCGGGGTGTAGTTTGCAGTATCCAACATTAAACAGCCTCCCCAGTTGTCTTAGCAAAACGAACTTTCTTGCCATCTTCCTCGCGGAAGCCAACACGTGTCGCTTTGCCGTTGCTGTCCAGCAGTGCCAGGTTGCTCAGTTGGATCGGCATTGCCTGTGGCAAGCGACCGCCCTGTGCGTTCTGAGATTGCTTTGTGTGACGGATGGCGATGTTAACGCCTTCAACGATGGCTTTGCCAGCGGATGGGTTCACAGAAGAGATCTCTCCCTCTTTGCCCTTGTCCTTACCGGCAAGCACGACGACTTTGTCGCCCTTTTTCAGCTTAGCAGCCATGATTACAGCACCTCCGGAGCGAGTGAGATGATTTTCATGAAGTTCTTACCGCGCAGTTCACGAACAACTGGCCCAAAGATACGTGTACCCATTGGTTCATTATTGTTGTTCAAGATAACCGCAGCGTTGCGGTCAAAGCGGATTGCTGTGCCGTCTTCACGACGGACTTCTTTAGCTGTGCGAACGACGACGGCCTTACGGACGTCCCCTTTTTTAACACGGCCACGTGGGATGGCTTCCTTTACCGAGACGACGATGATGTCGCCAACGGATGCGTATTTACGCTTGGAACCACCCAGTACCTTAATGCACTGAACACGGCGAGCGCCGCTGTTGTCAGCAACATCCAGGTTGGTCTGCATCTGGATCATGTGGTTTCTCCCGACCTATGGGGTCCTTGCGGAACACCCCCAGGGTTTCGATTAAACAAGAAAGTCTGGCTTAGTTAGCCAGAACTTCCCAGCGTTTGGTTTTCGAGACCGGTGCGCATTCTTGAATGCGAACTTTATCACCGACCTTGAAGTCGTTCTTTGCATCGTGGGCCCGATATTTTTTGGACTTACGGATGGTTTTCTTCAGAACGGGGTGTGTGAAACGACGTTCTACGGAGACAGTTACAGTCTGTTCGTTTTTGTCGCTCGTAACGGTGCCTGTCAGGATACGTTTGGGCATGCTTCAGGCTCCCCTTATTCTGCAGCCGCAGAAGCGGCTTTTTGGTTCAGCACAGTTTTAACGCGGGCCACCTGACGGCGGATTTCGCGAACACGTGCAGTGTTTTCGAGTTGGTTCGTTGCTTGTTGGAAGCGCAAGTTAAAGGCTTCCTTCTTCAACGCGGTCAATTCCTCACGGAGCTGATCCGGCGTTTTATCACGCAGTTCTTGGGCGCTCATCGCCATATTCCTTTTTCAACATCACCAGAAGGCCCCCAATTTGGGTCACCCTGATTCCGGTGGAGTTCATAGATGAGCCGCTCCTTTACGCCTAAAACCCAAGAGCAGCAAGGGAAAACGTGGGCGGATCCCATTCACGGAACATTTGATCGAAATTAAAATCCATGCAACGATCTGACTATTGGAATGCGCGCACTATAAATCTCTTACAAATCAAAAACAAAACTAAGATCTTCAGGGAGTGTAAGTATGAAAACCATAGCCTTGTCAGCCGCCCTACTTGCGGCAATGACTTATCCCGCGATTGCGACAGATGTCCCGGTCGGGGACACAGCTGCAGATAATCTGCCTGCAAAACCTTTTTCACCCTACGCCAACCGGAGCTTCCCGGAACGGCCACTCTGGGGCGATAGCCACCTACACACAGGGTTATCCTTAGACGCTGGGGCATTTGGCAATACCTTGCTGCCCGATACGGCTTGGCGATTTGCAAAAGGGGAACGGGTCATCTCCTCCACAGGCCAGCCCGTCCGACTGGCGCGTCCTTTGGACTGGATGGTCCTAACAGATCACACTGACCTGATGGGATTTGCCCCTGATCTGCAGGCCGGCAAACCCGGCGTTCTATCGGACCCCAAGGGCCTAGAATGGTACGAAGGCTATACAGCCGGAGGAGAAGCGGCCGGTAAAGCCGCATTTGATATAATCGGCAACTTCTCTCAGGGCACATTGCCAGAGTTACTGCTCGAGTCTTACAGCCCAGGTGCCGACCCTTTTGCCTTTACATGGGAACACATTGTCAATGCAGCTGAGGATCACAACGATCCCGGAACCTTTACGGCCTTCATCGGTTTTGAATGGACCTCTGTTCCATTGGGCTTCAACCTCCACCGCAATGTGATGCTACGAGACGGCCCCTCTCGGGCGCTTCAGGTTATTCCCCCTGTGACCCAACCCCCGTTCGGGGACACCAATCCGACGTCCTTATATAAGTGGCTTGAGGACTACCAAGAAAAAACCGGTGGCCGTGCTGTGGCCTTTGCCCACAACGGGAACCTATCGAATGGCTGGATGTTTCCAACCGACGACACCTACCATGGTGGCAAAGTCGATCAGTCCTATGTAGAACAACGCGCGAAATGGGAACCGCACTATGAGGTCACCCAGATCAAAGGCGACGGAGAGGCCCACCCCTATCTAAGCCCAGAGGATGAATTCGCAGACTATGAAAACTGGGATGTTGGCAATCTTGACCTCTCTGAAATCAAGACCGAGGACATGCTACAGCACGAATACGCTCGCGAAGCGTTGAAACTCGGATTGGCGCTTGAAGAAAAATTCGGCGTAAATCCTTATAAGTTCGGCATGGGCGGCGCAACCGATAGCCACACCTCGCTAACAACCGCCGAAGAAGACAACTTCTTCAGCAAATCAGTAAGCGTGGAACCCTCCCCCACCCGCGTTCTGCATCCTTTTGTCGAAAGCGATCAAGCCGCCTTTGAGGGTCACACATTGGTCGCCTCTGGCTATACTGCAGTTTGGGCAACCGACAATACCCGTGCAGCCATCTTTGATGCATTCAAACGACGGGAAACCTATGCGACCACTGGCCCCCGGATTGGGTTGCGGTTCTTTGGCGGTTGGGATTTTGAAGAAGATGACTCCAACTCACGCTTCATTGCGGAAACGGGCTATTCCAAAGGTGTCCCCATGGGATCTGACCTTCGCCCACGCGAAGGGGATGGTGCCCCGAACTTTTTGATTGCAGCCCTGCGTGATCCAATCGGCGCCAATCTAGACCGTATTCAAGTGGTCAAAGGATGGCTCGAAGCAGATGGAACGCTTCAGGAAAAGGTCTATGATGTGGCGTGGTCCGACAACCGTGAACCAGACGCCAACGGGAAAATTCCCGCAGTTGGCAACACGGTCGATCTAGAAGTCGCAGGTTGGTCAAACACCATTGGGACAGCCGAATTACTCACTGTGTGGTCGGACCCCGATTTTGATGCAGCCGAACGGGCTTTCTACTACGTTCGTGCATTGGAAATCCCAACACCGCGTTGGGTGGTCTACGACAAAGTCCGCTATGGTATCGAACTCCCAGAAGAGGCACAGCTCATCCATCAAGAGCGGGCCTACTCGTCTCCAATCTGGTACACACCAGAAGGATAAAACAACCAACGACAACATAAGGCCCCGCATATCCCATGTGGGGTCTTTTTGTATGACATTGCGGGCCTCACCGATAACGTGACCTCATTGAATATTGGAATTGAATCCATCTTTACGGTCGATGAGGCCACATTCGGCCATCGTATTGCTGATCTTCAGCACATTCTTACTCGAGGCATTCGTAACGGAATTCTGCCAATTCACCGATCAGCAAAAAGTTGCGACGCAGCGCCTGACGATGGCTTTCCTTCAGATCGAGGCCGTCCAGCATGCCCCGGTAAAACGAATGCCACATTTTCAATGCGTACACATCTCATCCGAAGGAACCAAACTGGTTTTCCTTCCACAGCGTTATACCTACCCACCAGACCTCGACCTTATGGCACGCCTTGCCGGAATGCCCCTTCAGCATCGATGGGGAAGTTGGTAAAAAGGGGCCTTTACAGCAGACAACAAAATGCACATTTCGGTCTATGTAAAAGCCGAATTGTAACCCTCGCACTTCGCCCAACACTGAGATAAAGAACCGTCATGTCTGAAATTGAATCCCTATTTGTGACCCGCCTGTATCGCGCCCGCCTCACCGAATTTGGTGACACCGTGGACGCAAAAGAACTAGAAGCCTCCTGCTACTCCATCGCCGAAGACGATGAAGCGGGACAAGACTGGTGCGAAGCAAACGCCTATCCCGGCTACACCAGCTACGCCTCCCTTACAGACCTAGGCTGGCGGTTTCCGATTTTTGACGCCATAACCAAATTGCTTGATCAGCATATTGCTGCCTTTGCCAAGGATCTGGGGCTGGATCTTGATGGCCGCGAATTGAAACTTGAAGATCTGTGGATCAACATCCTGCCCGAGGGAGGAAGCCATGGCTCACACATCCACCCTCATAGCGTCATCAGCGGCACAACATATGTGGCAATGCCCGAGGGCACTTCGGCCCTAAAGCTCGAGGATCCACGCCACGTGATGATGATGGCCGCCCCACCCCGCCT
This sequence comes from Pseudoruegeria sp., assembly GCA_039972875.1. Lineage (GTDB taxonomy): Bacteria > Pseudomonadota > Alphaproteobacteria > Rhodobacterales > Rhodobacteraceae > Pseudoruegeria. Next base: position 9,347 of record JBDWMA010000034.1, on the reverse strand, counting down.
CAAAGAGGTTCGGCGCGACCTTCAGAGCTTTATCTACATGAAACCCGATGTCGGTGACGTCTTGCTCTGGGAAAGCTGGCTACGCCACGAAGTTCCTATGAACATGTCCGAAGAAGACCGAATTTCAGTGAGCTTTAACTATAACTGGGCCTAGTTCACGCCCTTATCCCTCTATAAATCGTGCCGTTCCAGAGACATGTACGCTGTCTCCGGGACGCCCACTAACCCTCACATTCAGGCGGGATGGGCTTCCCATATCAACGCCTTGATATAGTTCGAATTGACCACCTTCGGACAACCCTCCCCAGTTTTGATCGACAAGTGCCCCGCCAAGAGCCGCCGCAGCCGCGCCGGTGGCTGGGTCCTCGACCACCCCGCCAAATGCAAAGGCATTTCGCGCATGAATGACGAAATCATCTTTGAAATAGATAAGACTGATGGTTGTTAAATCTTCTGCCTTCATCAACCGGCGCCCCGCATCAAAATCATAACTCATCTGAGCCAAAACCTCTCGGCTGTGAACGGCTATGATTGGGTGCCTGTTGCCTGCGAACCCAAGCGTCGGTGCGAACCGTGGGTCTAAATCAGTGGGCCGCAAATCAAAGAGCGCAAGAATTTGGTCCTGTAGTGTCGCATCCAACGGTTTGGACCAGGTTACAGGAGAGGCAAGTTCAGCTTGCCATCCTTCTGGATCTTTGATCGCTGAAACATCGATTGAACCATCCCGAAGATTTAGGTGGTAATGCTCTTGTCCGACTTCATTCGCTAAAGCGACACCAAGTGCAATCGTCGCATGACCGCAGAATGCGACTTCTCCTTCGAGTGCATAATAGCGCACCATCCAGTCTTCTCCATCAGGAGCTACAAATGCCGTTTCAGAATATCCAATTTCAGTCGCAATCTGCTGCATGATCTTAGGTGGTGGTAATTGGTCGTCGATTACCACCCCAGCTGGATTGCCCCCCACATCACCCGAAGAAAACGCTGCAATTTTTTGTATGTTCATTTTGATCTCCTATGCTGAAGACACACCTAACCCAGACAAATACATAAAGATAATTCATTATAGAAGCATTTCATATTCATATTTGTGATATATAAGCCCAAAAAAAAGCCCCGGCCAAATAAATGGTCGGGGCTTCTTAATCTCAAAACCTGTTGGGCATACGCCCTGAAGGCTTACCAGTCTTCGCGAACGATCGTGCGGGTTTTCACCGGCAGTTTCATCGCAGCAAGACGCAGAGCTTCGCGAGCAACGCCTTCGGATACGCCGTCGATTTCAAACATTACACGGCCAGGTTTGACCTTGCATGCCCAAAAATCAACAGAGCCTTTACCTTTACCCATCCGGACTTCAACCGGCTTGGAGGTAACAGGAGTGTCTGGAAAAATACGGATCCAAACACGACCCTGACGTTTCATGTGACGCGTCATCGCACGACGAGCAGCTTCGATCTGGCGTGCAGTCACACGCTCAGGTGTCGTCGCTTTCAGACCATAGGTGCCAAAGTTCAGGTCAGACCCGCCCTTTGCTTCGCCTTTGATCCGGCCTTTGTGCATCTTGCGGAATTTTGTGCGCTTTGGTTGCAGCATCTATCAGTTCTCCTTAGCGACGGCCGCCAGCACCACGTGGTGCAGGGCCTTCCTGGAGCTCTTGTTGCCTACGCTCACGTGCGGAAGGATCATGCTCCATGATCTCGCCTTTGAAGATCCAGACCTTGATCCCAATGATACCATAGGGGGTCATAGCTTCTGCGTGAGAATAATCGATATCGGCCCGCAGGGTGTGCAAAGGCACGCGGCCTTCACGATACCATTCGGTCCGCGCGATTTCAGCGCCACCCAAACGACCAGCGACGTTAACACGGATACCAAGGGCACCCATACGCATGGCGTTCTGAACAGAGCGTTTCATCGCACGACGGAAAGACACACGACGTTCCAGCTGCTGAGCGATATTCTCAGCGACCAGCGCAGCGTCCAATTCCGGCTTGCGGACTTCAACGATGTTCAAGTGCAATTCACTGTCAGTCAGGTTGGCAAGTTTGCGACGCAGACCTTCGATGTCCGCACCCTTTTTACCAATGATGACGCCCGGACGTGCAGTGTGAACAGTAACGCGGCACTTTTTGTGCGGACGTTCGATGATCACACGGCTGATGCCGGCTTGTTTGCAATCAGTTTTGATGAACTCACGGATTTTCAGATCTTCGAGAAGAAGATCACCGTAGTCCTTGGTGTCGGCGTACCAACGGCTGTCCCAGGTGCGATTCACCTGAAGACGCATACCAACGGGATTTACCTTATGACCCATTACGCTTGCTCCTCAATTTGGCGAACCTTGATGGTCAGCTCAGAAAACGGCTTGATGATTTTGCCAAACCGGCCACGCGCCCGAGGACGACCGCGCTTCATGGTGAGGTTCTTACCGACGTAGGCTTCTACGACGACCAGCTCATCAACATCCAGGTTATGGTTGTTTTCTGCGTTAGCAATTGCGGACTGAAGGCATTTCTTCACGTCTGCAGCGATACGCTTATTGGAGAAAGTCAGGTCTGTAAGGGCCTTGTCGACTTTCTTGCCGCGGATCAATTGCGCAACCAGATTCAGTTTCTGCGGAGATGTACGAAGCATGCGCAATTTTGCCATTGCTTCATTGTCAGCCACGCGGCGAGGATTTTTCTCTTTACCCATGGCTCTTACTTCCGCTTCGCTTTTTTATCTGCGGCGTGACCATAATAGGTACGAGTTGGTGAATACTCACCGAACTTTTGACCGATCATGTCTTCCGAGACGTTGACTGGGATGTGTTTTTTGCCGTTGTAGACGCCGAACGTCAGGCCAACAAACTGAGGCAGGATCGTAGAACGACGCGACCAGATTTTGATGACTTCGTTACGACCGCCTTCGCGGGACTTTTCAGCCTTCTTGAGGACATAAGAGTCGACAAAAGGACCTTTCCATACAGAACGCGACATAATTACCGGCCCTTTTTCTTAGCGTGACGCGAGCGAATAATAAGCTTCTGCGACGCCTTGTTTTTGTTGCGGGTACGCGCACCTTTGGTTGGTTTGCCCCAAGGCGTGACAGGGTGACGACCACCGGATGTACGCCCTTCACCACCACCGTGTGGGTGATCGATTGGGTTCATAACCACACCACGCACAGAAGGACGGATGCCTTTGTGACGGTTACGGCCAGCTTTACCAAGGTTCTGGTTCGAGTTGTCTGGGTTAGACACGGCACCAACAGTGGCCATGCATTCCTGACGGACCAAACGCAGCTCGCCTGAGGACAGGCGGATCTGAGCGTAGCCACCATCGCGACCAACAAACTGAGCGTAAGTACCAGCTGCACGGGCGATCTGGCCGCCTTTGCCTGGCTTCAACTCGATGTTGTGAACGATCGTACCGATGGGCATACCAGAGAACGGCATTGCGTTGCCTGGTTTGATGTCGGCTTTGGCAGAAGCGACAACACTATCACCAACAGCCAAACGCTGTGGCGCAATGATGTATGCTTGTTCGCCATCTTCGTACTTTACAAGTGCGATGAACGCAGTCCGGTTCGGGTCATATTCGATCCGCTCAACGGTGGCTGCAACGTCAAACTTGTTCCGTTTGAAGTCAATAATACGATAGAGACGTTTCGCGCCCCCACCGATACGACGCATTGTAATCCGTCCGGTGTTGTTCCGTCCGCCATTTTTGGTCAAACCCTGAGTAAGGGACTTGACCGGGCGGCCTTTCCAAAGCTCCGAACGGTCGATCAGTACCAGCCCACGCTGGCCTGGCGTCGTCGGTTTATACGACTTAAGTGCCATGCTTTCTGTCTTCCGTTTGCTATGCAGGGTGTGCCCCCACAGGTATAGGCCCCCGAAGGTGCCCGATGGTGTGGTTTGACAGGTTGCCCTGCCCGACCGTGACGATTGCTGAAATCAGCAAAAAACCACAGCCCCGGACGAATCCGAGGCTGCGGGATTGCGGTGATGTATAGGGGATTGGCGGGCGTGGCAAGGGCAACATTGGCTTTGAAACAACGAAGTCTTTCAAAATACCGAATGCGAAAGATATTGTATTAATATAGGTCGGTTTTCACTATTCTTTTACAGGAACAACAAGCCCCAGATATTCATATTTTCCAAATTTGCGCGGCCATCTTCTATCGGCTTTTCCATCGTTTGCACAGCTTGAAAGAAACTATACAATGTTCACAGACAAACATATCACGATGATCCGCGCCCATATAGAACTGGTAGACGAGCTTCACCAAACAACCACGTCGCGCAACCAACTCGCAATGATCTGGCGAGCACTTCTAGAAGAACCTCATATGATTCGCCGCACGCATCAAGTCCATCCAGACACATGTCGGGTTTCACGGGCCGCTTGGGAAGCTATGAGTGGCGTCCGGCCAAGAATTCACAGCAAAGGCAAGAAACTGGGCCTACGCTATGAACACCCTGTACCGCTCACCAGTTGTTTGTACCCTCTCGTCAGGGATGCCCTAAAACGCGGAGGTGACGTAGCCGCACGCGAGGTTCTAGAAAAGTTCCATCGACCGAGCTGGATCACAACAGAAGAAGATCTCCGCCTCAACAACTGTGGCCTTCGTTCCAAAATGCCGTCAGATTGGGACGGCTACAACCCTTTTGCACGCTATGAAGAGGTTGGCATAGAACTGATTTAGGCACGGACCATCATATTCGAGGCTGTTCCGAAATTGGAAATCCTAATCTTTTCCTGAGTGGTGCATCTCTGAAGTCGCGGGAAAATCCAAAGCCGGTCCGAATTTGCGAGATGAAAATTATATGAAAAGCAGGAAGCTCATAATCTCGACAGACCGATAAATCGCCTATTTTTTTCCGCCCACCTTTTTCGGTTCAATCGTATAGCGCTGCAGCATATTAAACTGCGCCATGATGAAAATCGCTAAGACCAGTGGAAACCCAAAGGTTTCAATCTTAACCCACATTTCTGTCGACAAGTTGCGCCACACCACTTCATTGGCCACGGCCAAAATTGCAAATATTCCGCAGATACGCCGGGTAAAGATCATCCAGCCTTCTTGCTGCATCGGCACCATGTCCTCCATGACATAGGCAAGATAGGAACGGCCGCGTAACAGCCCAATGCCCAGCAGTGCCGCAATCAGGCCATAAACCAAGGTCGTCTTCATCTTGAAAAACCGCTCGTCATTGAACCAAGCGGTTAGACCTCCAAAAAAGACCACTAACACCGCCGTGATAATCTGCATGCGGCTGAGTTTACCGGTCAATGCGCGCAGCAGGAGCATTGAAACAAGCAATACAGGGATAAAGACCAAAGTCGCGATAATGAACCCAGAATAAGCGTTATCCAGAACTTCAAAGCTCTGATCTTTCCATCGCATATATAGAAAGAAAAACACCACTGTCGGCCCAAATTCCAAAGCGAATTTAATCAAAGGGTGGGTGCTCTTTTCAACAGGCATATCAATCGTATCCAAGTTTAATGGTCCATCAGCCCTAGTAACATTCCGGCAGTGACAAACAAAGACACAAGCGCATGGGCCATATATGAAAAAAGCCCCCCGCAAACGCGAGGGGCTTTTTCTATGGTTATATGGCAGGCCTTAGAGACCGGTGCTCACGTCGATGGTGTTACCCTCTTCGAGTGTCACATATGCCTTTTTAACGTCTTTACGCTTACCAAGCTGGCCGCGGAAACGCTTAACTTTACCTTTGGTGATGGTTGTGTTCACAGCCTTCACTTTTACACCAAAGAGGCTTTCAACAGCCGCTTTGATCTGTGGTTTGTTCGCGTCGATTGCGACTTCGAAGACAACAGCACCGTTTTCGGATGCCATAGTTGCCTTCTCAGTGATGATCGGCTTGCGGACGACGTCGTAATGTTCTGCTTTAGCGCTCATTTCAGGCGAGCCTCCAATGCTTCGACACCTGCTTTAGTGAGCACAAGTGTGTCACGCTTCAGGATGTCATAGACGTTGGCACCGATTGTAGGCAGGATATCCAGACCTTCGATGTTTTTCGCAGCGCGGGCAAAACCTTCGTTTACCGTTGCACCATCGATCACCAGTGCGCGTTTCCAACCCAGCTCAGCGACCTGTTTGGCCAAAGCAGCTGTTTTGCCCTCGGATGTAGCATCCTCGATCACAACCAGTTCGCCAGCTTTCAGCTTAGCGGACAATGCGTGACGTAGACCAAGCTTGCGAAATTTCTTCGGCAGCTCGTGGCCGTGGCTACGTGGGGTTGGCCCCTTGTAGATACCACCACCGCGGAAGATCGGCGCATTCCGGTCACCGTGACGAGCGCCACCAGTGCCTTTTTGGCGATAGATCTTCTTGGTCGAGTAGCTGGTTTCAGAACGAGTCTTCACCTTGTGAGTACCAGCCTGAGCGTTGTTACGCTGCCAGCGGACCACACGGTGCAGAATGTCTGCGCGTGGCTCAAGACCGAACAGGGCCTCGTCCAACTCTACGGAACCTGCGTTGCCGCCGTCCAGTTTGATTACATCAGCCTTCATTCTTCTGCTCCTTCAGCCGGAGCCTCGGCAGGTGCTTCTGCAGCAGCGGCTGTTTTCAGCGCAGCTGGGAAGGGAACACCCTCAGGCAGTTTCTTTTTAACAGCGTCTTTGATTGTGACCCAGCCACCTTTGGAGCCCGGAACGGCGCCTTTGATCATGATAAGACCACGATCGACGTCGGTCAGAACGACCTCAAGGTTTTGGGTTGTCACGCGGGCAGCGCCCATGTGACCGGCCATTTTCTTACCTTTGAAAACTTTGCCGGGATCCTGACACTGACCAGTCGAACCATGCGAACGGTGAGAGATCGACACACCGTGAGTAGCGCGAAGGCCCCCAAAGTTGTGACGCTTCATAGCACCAGCAAAGCCTTTACCGATCGACGTGCCGGACACGTCAACTTTTTGACCTGCAATGTAGTGCTCAGCAGAAATTTCTTCGCCAACGGCGATGAGATTTTCTTCGGTCACGCGGAATTCCGCGATTTTCCGTTTAGGCGCTACGTTGGCTTTAGCAAAGTGGCCGCGCATCGCTTGAGATGTGCGCTTTGCTTTGGCCGAACCAGCACCAAGCTGAACAGCAGTATAGCCGTCGCGGTCAGACGTACGCTGATCCACAACCTGCAGGCTTTCGAGTTGGAGAACGGTTACAGGGATCTGCTTTCCGTCTTCCTGAAAAAGACGGGTCATGCCGACTTTTTTTGCGATTACACCAGAGCGCATCTTTGATACCCTCCTTAAACCGAGATCTGGACGTCAACACCAGCAGCGAGGTCGAGCTTCATCAGCGCGTCAACGGTTTGCGGTGTTGGGTCAACGATGTCGAGCAGACGCTTGTGCGTACGGATCTCGAACTGATCGCGGGATTTTTTGTCAACGTGGGGACCACGAAGAACTGTAAACTTTTCGATCTTATTCGGAAGCGGGATCGGGCCACGAACTGTTGCGCCTGTGCGCTTAGCTGTGTTGACGATTTCCTGCGTGCTGGCGTCCAGTACACGGAAGTCAAATGCCTTCAACCGAATACGGATGTTTTGGCTTTGCATTGCAATGCCTTTCGTAGGCTTATTGAGATTGAGAGGTGGAGAACGCCTTATTGCGACCCCACATCGAACCTTATGACTCCGGATTCAAACGAATCCTTTATCACATGCTCACGGAACGTGAACTCGCGCCATTTACAGGGGAATCATTACTCTGGCAAGCAGGAATCGAAGACCTGCCAAATATCACCAAAGATGGCACAGGAATCATAAGACACCCATTGGATAAGCGACGGAATATGATGGCCTGTACGTATCAATTTAAGACCCAATTATCAGTACATAATTTTGCGTTTATCTCAGGTTCTAGTAATGGGACAGACCCATCCCACAAACGATAAGAAGTTTAACCTCAGGGATACGACGTAAACTTATCCACGACTTCGATCTTAATCAGGAGTATCCCTTTGAACAAAATTTCAACCAATTTACTCACCGGAGCGTTGCTTTGCATCGCAGGAACTGCCTCCGCACATGATGATCATTGCACCGCTATATCGGATTCTGTTTTGGACGCTGGTTTTGGAGGAACTGTTTCGGTGATCTGCAATGAATCCAAGGCTTTGATCACATCAGATACCTATCCAGACCATGAACTAATGACCGGAATAGTGGGAACGAATGAACAAGTGCCTGTACCTGCAGATTACAGCGCTCCCGTTCTCCTTTCTCCTACTTTAGGAACCACGCCACTGACACGCGATGCCGCTCTTGGGGTGGCTGTCAATGGCGTACCGATCTACGATTACACAGCCGGAGGGGAAATGTCGCAGGCCGATTTAGCGCATCATCAGGCCCAACATGATACATTGCAAACAGGGCAACTTGACGTGTGTGGCGGCCATGCTGGACGCGGGGACGACTACCATTATCACGTCAAACCCACCTGCATGATTGAAACCATGAACAATGCAGGTGACGCAGCCATCATCGGTTGGGCATTTGACGGCTTTCCTATCTACGGGGACAAAAACCCAGACGGTACTGTCATCGCAGCAGATGCTCTTGATCAATGCAACGGCCAACCCGATGACACATTCGGTTATCGATACCATACATCTGAAGAGGCCCCCTACATCGTTCAATGTCTGATGGGGGAAATCCCAGACACAAAAGCGCTTCCAAGGGTACATCCACTTAAATCAACAAGCGGAGGCGAAACAGCAGCAGGAAGACCACCTCGAGGCGGGGTCGATCATCTGGTGTTTACAGAAAACGACGATGGCTTGCGCAGCATGACGTATAGCTACGACGGGGAGGATTATTTCATTCAGTATTTACCCTCATCCACACCCAATTGCTATGACTTCACAAAGAAGACAGTGACCAGCGGCGGGCAAACCATCCAAGGGGAATATTGTCGGTAATTATGCTTCGACCGATCCAACACCCGCCCCGATTACCATGACGTTTCACGGGACATACAGCGATCGGATTTAGGCGAAAGAGCTTTGCAACGAAAAAGGGCGCCTATTGGCGCCCTTTTCTATTGAACTGAGTGGCTCTCGGGGGTTTGCAATTGGCAACTCCCCTCCCGCCTTCTGTGTTTCGCTAATGCGAAACCACAGTGTTACGCGATGATTTTGGACACAACACCAGCGCCAACTGTGCGGCCGCCTTCGCGGATCGCAAAGCGCAGACCGTCTTCCATAGCGATCGGAGCAATCAGCTCAACGCCAAAGGAGATGTTGTCGCCAGGCATAACCATTTCTGTGCCTTCGTTCAGGTTAACTGTACCTGTAACGTCAGTTGTACGGAAATAGAACTGTGGACGGTAGTTC
>JBDWMA010000033.1:0-8689 GCA_039972875.1 Pseudoruegeria sp. | reverse complement strand
GGTGAAGGCAAAGCCGTCCCATGTGCCGCTGGCTGTTTGTGCTGCCAGATCAACGTTGACGGCATCCACGCCCGAACGGTCATAGCGCACCCGGTCCTGCCCGTCGCCACCATCGACGGTGTCGTTGCCTTGTTCGGTGATAAAGCTATCGTTGCGATCCGAGCCCATGATGCTGTCGTTGTTGCCGGTGGCGCGAATTTCCAGTCGACCGTCACCTGTCACGTTGATTGTGTCCTGCCCGCCAAAACCGTCATTACTGACGATACCGGTGCTTAGATCGGCGACCAGGCCAAAAAATGGGCTGGACCCGGCACCCTCATTAAAACTGATCCGGCCTCCGCCACCGATTTCGACATTGAAGGTATCATTCCCTTGGCCCCCAAACAGATTGAACCAGCCGTCATCAGTGTTCACTATGTTAAAGACATCGTTGATTTCGCTGGCGCCAAACCCGATGCCGTCTGCCTCCATGATGCGGCGTACGTCTATCAGTGTGGTTGTGAAACCTGCGCCCGTGATCGTGCCCGTGTTGGCAACGGCATCAAGATTGAAAGTGACGGCCCCGTCCACGAACGCTGCGTAATCGAAGAATTGGAAGTTGGTGTCGCTGACATTAGAAAAATCGATGGTGTCGTTGCCCAATGTCGCTTCGATATTGCCGCCGTCAAATGCACCGCTGTCTGCACCAACGACAATGGAATCGTTGCCAATGCCGCCGTAAAGATTGTCGAACTGGCTTGATCCAAGCACCGTAATCGGCTGGGTCACCAATCCTGTCAGTTCTGGTGGCAGTAGCTCGAACATGATCAGCCCGTTTGGCGCATTGGAACCGTCAATCGTGATCGGTCCGTCACCGTTCAACAAATTGGCAAGGGGTTGGAAGTTGCCATCGAAAGATATATCATCCAAGGCAACGACAAGTTCGACGAACCCCCAATTTATGTCAGTGACTGTCCCCTCAAGGACGGTCCCGTTGTTGCTGGACATCGATATGCTGGTGATGGTGCCTGAAGAAGGATCTCCGTCGTTACCGAGCGCAAAGTTTGTTCCAAGCAACGTTGTGGTAATTCCGGTGTCAGGGTTGTTGACCACGAATTTTGTTGGGGTGTTCGATATGAGGTCCGGGCTGACTTCACCATCATTGCCAAAGAATCCGTCGCCAAAAAAGCCTGAGTTGTTTCCAAAAAGAGTGAATTTGGTCATTTGGGCAGCCTTCCGAAATTGGATTTGATATAACGATGAATTCGGTAGTGAAAATATTACCAATCGATATTAGGGCTGTCGATGTCTGCGTGTGGAATAATACGCGGAAGGTGAAATATATCCATTTTTGGCCCTAAAGGGGCGGTAATGATGGGGCATCAGACGTTGAATGCCGTTTTGCATTGGGTGAAATACCGCAAGAAGTACAATACAGGTTGCGTTTTCACACGCGTTTTTTGGGGCCTTACGGCTTTATTCCACAAATCGTTTGAAGGGATTCACGGGTTGAATCCAATGTGATAGCTGAAGGCCATGAGCAGTTGAGAGCCTACAAAGTACTAGGCCACGAATTGGTCGTCTTACAATGCGGGTTTGAAGCAACGCGGATCGTTGTTAAATCCTTGACCGACAGCATATGCTTGCATGTGTGAGAGGTTGGTTTGATCCAGAGATGGTTTGGACATCACCGCCAAGTGGTAAGCGCGGCGGACAACAGCAGTGCAGTGACGCCGCCATTCAAACCTGCCTGACCATTGCCCGGCAGGGTACTGTACAACAATGTCCCGAAAGGGGCTGACACTCCCAAGCTACCCGAGTTGTTGAAACAATTCGTTGCCGATCATGACATCGTCAGCGTCACCATCGACGGGGCGCATGCAGCGGGAGCTCATCACTTACTGGGCGCAATTGCACAAGTGGAAGAAGCCAGAGCTACCAGTGATCGGGTCTCAAAAGGGCGGCGCGTGATCGGCAGTTGAATTTGCTGCTTAAGCTAGGTCAGATTCTTCAAGACGATGGAGAAAGCTGACCTTGGCGGTCTTCGCACCTAAGGTCGGCAGTGCGTGAAGAAACACTATTTCACTGCGGCGGCATCAACGTCCGGTTTCAAGAAAGCGCGATGCAGTTGCCCGCTTTCAGAATCCAATCTTCGCGCGCCTATGCCAATCGATCACATTGCATCAGACGCAATCCTTGGCCAAGCCTAAACCCATTTTATCTGATGCCGTGACATGGACTTTGGATAGGCTGGTTGCAAGGCAGTCTCCCTATCCTCCGCTCGTTCGGGAAAGCCGTCGCTTCAGAACCACGAACACCGAAGTTCGATGAGGTCGGACGTCATGGTTTCTGGATTTGTCGCTCGCGCGCAGCCAGAGCACGTTGGCGCCCTTTCAAGAGCTTAAATGGTGCAGACTTTGGCTCTGTTTGATCTGGCAACTTGGTTACTTCCCCCGTCGCCGCACTCCACCATTCAGTGCGCTGACCCTTTTGAACAGGGACCGGTTTAAAGATAAGTGCATCACGCTTGGCGTTGAAGGCGCACATGGATATCGGGCCATCCGATGTCATCGTCATGAAGACACATGAGGCACAGCGCTCTGCGTCCAATTGATCTGCATCCATGAAGCTGTGGATCACAACACTCAGCCGGTGCACGCGCCCCCGGCCCGCGATCAGCCCAGTGCGAATTTGCCACAATAGACCGAGCCCCTTGAAAAGCCCTTTCAAAGCAATCCCTGGTTTTTGGCGGATCATGCGCCAAATCACCGGCGCGTTGCGTTCTACATTAGGGTCTTCAAGCGCTGGAATAAGTTGACGCAAAAACGATGTATCGCGCGTCGCCGAAATCGCCTTTTTGCCCGCGACAAGTAGAATGTCGTACCGATTGCATTCGCGGTGACCGATGGCGAGTGATGCCCGAAGGTCCGTTCCAAACCCTTTTGAAAGTGCGTCAGAAACAATATCGCGCGACACAGCCTTGGCATGATGATCTGAAACGCCACGCCCTGTGTCAGCACCCATTTGAAAGGACGCGAGTGTCACATTCGCCGCGTGATCGCGAAAAAACTGCGCCAACAAAGGCAATTCGTCAATGTTGCCGTCAAATACAGTTGTGTTGAAAAGAATGCGCAACCCAAGACCCTTCGCCCTGTCAATGTAATCACGTCTTACAGTGTTCAGGCTCGCTTCTGTTGGGTAGCCTTTGCGCTCTTCCGTCAGGTCGACATGGAATGCGACGTCATCTAACCCCGCCGTTGCAAGGCGGCTTAGCATGGCGCGTGTGGCGCGGATTCCGTTTGTCATCAGGCAGGACCGAAGACCCAAGCGACGGATTTCCGCACAAATCGCCTCGAGATCTTCGGTGGACCGCAGCGTGGGATCGCCACCACTAATCTGGACTGGCGTACCCGGTCCATAGTGTTGCGCAATCATTGCAATGCGGGTGAACAAGATCGGCAACGGAATATCGTGGGCGAGCTCCGCGCGATCCGACAAATAGCATAGCGTACAATCGAGGTTGCAGCGTTGTGTAATTTCCAGAGATACGCAGACCATCGGATAAAAACGTCCTGCGGTTTGTAGATCATCAAATTGCCCCGCCGCGATAAGACCATCGCGCAAAGGGGCTTTCTGATCCGTTCCCTCAAAAGTGCGCCCTCGGGCGGCAAAAGCCGGATCATTCAGAATATCTGGATCGTTCACCATGGGATGTTCTCGCGACGGACTTTCGCCTTATCCTGTCGCTAATTCTTCTCACACGCTAGACGTCATGCTCCAACAATGACGTTATACCTTTCACAGTCTCGTCATTCGAAAGGATATTCAAATGGCAGAGGTCAACGATCCAGTGGCGCGTCGCTACGGCACTTCATTCAAAGACCCATCGCTGTACCGGCAATAGCTATGAGGTTACCGTTTTTGAGACTGTGCTAACACTGTGCTAGGTAAAATCACTGCGCTAGAAGGATTTCTCCGCAAAGCGGAAAATCTTTAACCTACTGTTATTGCAATTTAAAAATGGTGCCCGTGGGCAGAATCGAACCGCCAACACGAGCATTTTCAATGCGCGTCATGGTGGGTTAAGCCGTTGATAAAATTGGGTGCAGTTTGAACTGCGCTAGGCCTGTGCTAGATTTTGGCATCGACACGCGGATTGGCTGAAAGCTTGTTTCAATCAACCTTTCAAAGCGACGTGAACTTCCGTAGCAACGTGTACAAATTGCAATTGTGCCGGGCTACCGTGCGCGGTTGTACCCTTTGTGTCGCTGCCAATGTTGGTGGTGGGCGCATTGCGCTGTTCAAGGATAAATTAGTTCTTTAGAAATGATCCATTCCAAATTGGGTGTATGCGGAAATGACCTCACATAAAGACGAACGCATTGCGCATTTGGTCCGGCTGTTAGAACGCCAGTTTCGCCGTAACTTGCAAGCTAAGCTGAAGCAGCACGATGTGATGTTTGGCCATTGGGAATTTCTGCGGATTCTTTGGGAAGAAGAAGGCCTTTCACAAAAAGAACTGGCAGATCGGGCTGGGCTAACGGGGCCGACGGCGCACACGGCGCTTTCTAAGATGGAGGTGAAGGGGCTGATCGAAAAAGAGGTTCCAAAAGGCGGGCAAAGCCGACCTGTGATTAACCTGAGCCCCTTGGGCCGATCCTTGCGTCTTAAACTTGAACCCCTTGCCATCGAAACGAACGACACTGCATCGCATGGTTTAGCAGCAGATGAGATTTCACAATTCCGTAGACTTCTTATCAAGATGACGCAAAACCTTGACGAAGATAGCGAGGTTCAACGAACTCGAGATATGCAAGAAAGTTAGACATCTATTTTTCTTGCATGTTTGCATGAACCGCCTAAAATTAGATATCTAATTTAGGGAGAGAGACATGAAGCTACTGTTAGGGAAACTCATAAGGCCAGTGATGGCAGCTGCATTGCTTGCGACACCTGCATTCGCCGCTGATGACTATGTGATCGACAGCGGCCACACATTGGTCGTTTTTGAACTGAACCACCTTGGGTTCTCAAAGACCATCGGCTGGATGGGTGATGTATCAGGCACGATTTCTTATGATGCAGATGATATCGCCAAAAGCGCAGTGTCGGTCATCATGGCCGTATCTGCTGTGAATACAAACCACCCAGAGCGTGATGGCTGGATCAAATCAGACAAAGCTTTGAACGTGGCTGCGAACCCGGAGATTACTTTTACATCCACCGGCATCGAAGTGAGCACCGAGACCACAGGTAAGATCACGGGCGATTTGACCATGAACGGTGTGAGCAAGCCAGTTGTACTGGATGCTGTTTTCAATGGCGCTGGCTCCAACCCGTTGACTAAGAAAGATACCATCGGTGTGAGTGCGACGACCAGCATCATGCGCTCTGATTGGGGTGTGACGGCTTTTGTTGGCCCCCTTGGCGATGAGATCGCAATTCAGATTGAGCTGGAAGCCGTCAAGGCCGAGTAGAGCGAAAATTTGACTTCTGACGTTTAAGCGGGGCGGTGTTGATCACATCGCCCCGCTTATATGTATAAAAAATCAAGAGAGATAAAATGCAGTTTTGCCGGTTTAACGTTGATCGCCTGGGTGTTGTTCACGGTGACGAGATTTTTGATGTAACGGATGCGCTAGACACATTGCCTGATGTGAAATGGGTCCGCAGCCTGCACGATCCGTTTGTGGCGGCGCTTGATCAGGTTGCTGTGAAGGCGCGGGCATTGCTGGCCTCTGCTCCACGTCTGAACCGCAACGATGTTGTGCTTGAGGCCCCTGTCGCCTTGCCCTCTAAAATCATCGGCGCGCCTGTAAATTATCACGCCCACCTTGACGAAGCCCAAGATGATCACGGGCTGCATCAAGGCGCGAAAGTTCATCCAATTGATGAAATCGGATGCTTTTTAAAAGCCGGATCGGCCCTTGTTGGCGATGGGGCGACGATCACCTTGCCAAAAGACGCAGCACGTGTGGATCACGAAGCTGAAGTGGCCGTAATCATCGGCAAAGCCGGGCGCGACATCGCGGCCAGCGATGCCATGGCTTGTGTCGCGGGCTACAGCCTTGCGCTGGATATGACAGCGCGAGGAAAACAGGACCGATCAATGCGCAAGTCTTGCGATGGCTTTGCCGTATTGGGGCCAACATTGGCCACGCCGGACGAGGTTGCCGACCCCGCCCACATTGCCTTTTCACTGACCGTCAACGGCGAGGTCCGTCAGGCGTCTGATACCAGTCTGTTGATCCGCTCCATTCCTGAACTGATCGAAATGTGTTCCGCATTTTACAGCCTTTTGCCGGGTGACGTGATCATGACGGGTACGCCTGCAGGCGTTGGCCCTGTCAGTACGGGGGATACGATTGTTGTGACCTCGCCAGAGCTTGGGGTGCTGACTGTCAACGTCGCTTAATACAGTAAGCTTGGCAGCCAGATCGCAAGGCTTGGGATCGCGATCAACAGTGCGATCCCAACGATATGTGTCACAAGAAATGGCATGATGCCGCGATAGATTGTCATCAGTGGGATATCTGGCGCTTGGGCCCGGATGACGAATATATTCAGACCCACTGGCGGTGTGATCAACCCAATCTCTGCCACGATGACCAAAAAGACACCGAACCAGATGGGGGAATACCCAAGTGCCTCTACGATGGGAAGGAAGACCGGTACGGTGATTAGGATCATTGAGATTGAATCCAGAAAACATCCCAAGATCACATACATCACGACAAGAAACAGGATCACCGCAAGCGGGGCCATCCCTTGTGATGTGACCCAATCGCCCAACGTTGCGGGGATACGGGTTTGGACCATGAAGGCTGCGAACATGAACGCACCTAGGATGATGAAGAACAACGTTCCTGTGGTCGTGACCGTTTCTTTGAACGCGCTGATCAAAGTTGGAATGTTCAATTGACGGGTCACAAATCCCATCAGAATGGTCAAAAGTGCGCCGATGGCTGCGGCTTCGGTCGGGGAAAACCATCCTAGAAAGATCCCGCCAACAACCAAGGAAAAGATCACGGCCATTTTCCAAAAACCGCCAATGGCGGCAAAGCGCTCAGACCACGACATGGACGGAACCGGCGGCATATCATCGGGACGCAGTCGTGACAGCACGCTCAAGGTCACAAGGTGCAAGGCGGCCAGCAGCAGACCCGGGATCAAAGCCGCAGCGAACAACGCAGGGACGCTCTGTTGGGCAATGATCGAATAGATGATCAAGATGATCGATGGTGGGATGAGAATGCCCAAAGTGCCACCCGATGCCACAACACCGGCGGCGATCGCGTCTGAATACCCATGTTTGCGCATCTCTGGGATCGACACCCGCGTCATGGTGGATGCCGTGGCCAGTGATGATCCACAGATCGCCCCGAACCCCGCACAGGCCCCGACGGTGCCCATCGCAAGCCCACCGCGAAAGTTGGAGAACAGCGCATTTGCCGCCGTAAATAGCTCTGTCGCCATCTTGGTGCGACTGGCGACCACGCCCATCAAAAGGAACAGCGGTACGACCGAAAGTGAATAGGCTTGTGCGAGCAAAAACGGTTTATCGCCAAGCGTGTAAAGCGCTGTTTTTGAGCCATCAATCGCCCAATATCCGCCAAGGCCGACCAGCAACAATGCTGTTCCGACAGGCACGCGCAAGAAAATCATGCCAACAAGGATCGCAATGGCCAGCAGGCCTATAATCTGAGGCGTCACGGTTTTGGACCCTTTTTGGTTACGATTTCAAGCAAGACAGCAAGGATGGAAAACCCTATGCCAACCCAAATCGCGATCCAGTAATAAAACTTCAAAATGCCCAAATCGAACGTCACCTCGCCCCATTCAAGCACAGCAAGTGCCGGGCGAATGATCTGTGAGCCAACAGCGATCAACGCGATCAAAGTCAGCATTTGGCCGATCTTTTGAAAGCGGTATCTGGTGTCCCAATTATCGATGATATCCACTGCAATCACCTGTCCCGCAAAAAAGGCGGCGGCAATCGAAAGATAGATCATCCAGTCTAGGGAAAACTCAACATAGTCCAACGTCCCTGATATCCGCCACTTTGGATCAATTGCGCGCATGGCAACGTCAGCGGTGACGATCAGCATCAGGAAAGCCAAACAAACAGAAGCCGCAGCAGTCATCACCGCTGCGGCTCCGTTTCGTATCGTGTTCAGGGTCGTTAAGACTGACATCCAGGTCCCACAGGTCCGACGACCTCAATCGCTGCTTTGATCGCAGCCATAACGTCATCACCAGGCAGCCCTGCGTCATTGAGTGAAGCAAGATATCTCGCCGTCTGCGCGGCGCCAACAGCTTGGAACTTGGCGGTTTCCTCGTCAGACAAGGTGTGAATGTTTACACCCGCTTTGGTCAGCACATCTTTGCCAATCGCATCTAGCTTGTCCCAGATCTGACCGATTTGGGGCGAGATACCAACAAGGCTTTCGTCCACCATCGCTTGCAGATCGGCAGGCAAATCGCCAAAGCTGTCCGGATTCATAACTAACGCGAACGACGAGGTGTAGGCGTAGACTTCGGTGATATCCGTCAAGAATGGTCCTAACTGGAAGGCAAGACCGGCCCCACCATAATCGATCATAGTGCCGTCAATTGTGCCTTTTTGCAGCGCTTCGGCCATCGCGGTTGGCGGCAATCCAACAGGTTTTCCGCCCAGCATCGCAATCAATTGCCCGACCGTTTTCGACGG
>JBDWMA010000032.1:0-367472 GCA_039972875.1 Pseudoruegeria sp. | reverse complement strand
TCCTGGCCAATACCTCTTTTGGTCAGGCGACACCTATGTGCAGGTTCAGGATGTTGAGACTGTAACTTTTGACGGCGGTGACCATCAGACATATTGGTCTCATCAAAACACCATGTCGGATGAGCAGTTTGGTCTGAGTTTGATTGCCTCCAATGAATCGATGATAGAAACATATGGAGCGGACGCAGATGCAGGCCTGAAAGTTTGGCACAGGTTTGGAGAAGGAAGTTCTAAGTCAATAGACTTTGACCCATTGCTTTATTTGGCGAGCAATCCAGTTCTTTATAGTGTGCTAAAATCAAATTATAATGATCTGGACTCATTATTGATTGCGGCCACTGAACACTACATCAATTATGGCCATGCCAAAGGTCGAGAGACGGATTCATTTGATGCCGTCCAATACTTAAAAAATTACTCTGGCCCCCGTGATAATTATGGATCAGATCTTACTCTGGCCACGTTAAATTATCTGGACTGGGGGTATGAACATGGGCGCGTTGATACGCCGACGAACACTGCGTTAACTGATCAGGAATGGGACGATTGGCTTGCCTCCGCAGCGGGGGAAAGTTCGACGATACAGCTGGATAACATTTCCCCGGATGAGGATAATTCTAGTAGTTTCTTTTCGGCATATCGATCCGAAACCGATAATCCCAATGCCTACATATTTGGTTTGGCCGGTTGGGAGAACGATTTTGAAGGCGGAGACGGCAACGATACGATTATATCCGATGCAGCATATTGGGAGGCCTACTATAATTGGGAAACTCCAGCGGACGTTGGAACTTCGGCCGAAATAGGCAGCAACGACACAGTAAACGCCGGGAGTGGCGCAGATGTCGTTTACCTTGGTCTTGGCGATGATATGGCGACCGGGGAAGATGGCGAAGACCACATTCTGGGCGGTGATGGTAATGATACTATTGACGGCGGAAATGGTGGTGACCTTTTGGAGGGTGGTGATGGTAATGACATCCTTGATGGCAACCAGGGCAATGACGGTCTCGACGGAGGGTCCGGACGAGATACCCTATTTGGTCGAAGTGGTTCGGATTATCTGATCGGCGGCGGTGGTGCCGATACCCTGGATGGCGGCGATGGTAATGACCGCCTCTATGGCGGCACAGGACAGGATCTTCTGAATGGCGACGATGGAGACGACCAACTCTTCGGCATGAACGGTATGGATGACCTTCTTGGTGGTAACGGGAATGATTATCTGGACGAAGGAGAAAAGAACGACACGCTAGACGGAGGATTAGGAAATGATGCTCTCTATGGCGGCGAGGGCGACGACACCCTTAACGGCAATTCAGATGCGGATTATCTGAACGGCGGTGCGGGCTCTGACACATTGTCTGGAGGAGACGGGATCGATATTCTGGATGGTGGTTCTGGCGCTGACATCCTAGATGGCGGGGATGGTATTGATACCCTCAGTTATGCAGACTCTACATTAGGAGTCGTTGTTCGGCTTGACGGAACGTTGCTCGATACATTCACCAATGACGCCGAGGGCGATCAGATTTCCAACATCGAATTTTTGCATGGTTCTATCCTAAAGGATAAACTGTACGGCAATTCCGATAATAACACGATCTGGGGAGGCGGAGGAGACGACTCCCTTGTTGGTTTGGCCGGGAATGACTCACTCTATGGGGGCGATGGCGGAAACTGGATGTACGGCGGTTCCGGTAAAGATCGCCTCTTTGGCGAGGATGGTGCGGATAAACTGTTCGGAGGCGGCGGCGATGATATCATGGTTGGGGGCGAAGGCGCAGATACGTTCCATTTCTTCGAAAACTATGGGAACGATGTAATCACAGATTTTGAAAACAACGTCGATAAGATCAACCTTCGAAATTTCGACTTCATAACAACCTTAGAAGACGCAAGGGGTTATGCCGAACGTATTGATGGCAACGTTATTTTCGATTTCGAAAATGGCGATACACTAACAATCCTGAACACAAGCATTAATGCTGTAATGGATGACATCACAATCGGCGCCTAAACTGAGCTGTAATCCGGGTGCGATGAAGAAAAATCGTGCCCGGATTATTCGATTGTCAAAATAGGCAGAGGTTTTGGTGTCGGTCTTAGTGATCTGGATAATTATTTTAACCAGTTCACCAAGAAATTAAATAATCTAAATTATTAGTGTATCACTCTTGCAGTGGTGCGCGCTACTTTGAAGTGTAGTGGTTCAGATGTGATCTGACGGTTGGCCGTTTTTCTGTCTGTGTCTGTCAGGTCGAGTTAAGTTCACGAACTTTTCCTGCCAGATTTCTTTCCCGTCGATCCTGGTTTCGATGGGCGTTCTGCCGCAACACATTTAGCCCTGATGCGTGCGCGCGTGGTTGTAGTGATGGAGCCACTCATCCAGATCGGCCTGCAGCCCGTCGATGCTGTCATAGAGCTTCTTGCGGAACGTGACCTGGTAGAACTCCTGCAAAATCGTTTTGTGGAACCGCTCGCTTTGTTTTGGGGGACACGAGCAAATCATTGGCCCTTACACAGCGGATTGGCTCGCTAAAGCTTCGATTTTGGGAATTGGCGGTGGATCTCACATTGGTGTGATCTTTCTAACCCAAGGTCAATTGTCATTGCTTGTCAGCCTACCTGCTGATAGGTAGCCAATCAACACCAACACCTTTAAAGGAAATTCTATGAAACTCTACGATGCTGAAGGCTTTATTAACCCTGCGCGCGTGCGCATCGCCCTTGCCGAAAAAAATGCGACGAGCTTCGTAGAGTTTGTCCCCGTTGATGTCATGGCTGGTGAGCATCGGACCGCAGAATATAAGGCAAAAAACCAAGATGCGATTGTACCTTGTCTGGAATTGTCAGATGGAACCCATATTTCGCAATGCAACGCGATCACTGAGTACATTGATGCGTCTTTTGAAGGGGCATCTTTAACGGGCGAAACCCCTAAAGAACGTGCTGTTATTTCTATGATGAACTTAAGGGCAGAAAAGGGGCTGTTGGATGCTGTCGCCGCCTATTTTCATAATGCGACTCCGGGACTTGGCCCGGATCTTGAGGTGTACCAATGTGAGGAATGGGGCAACAAACAAAAGGAAGTTGCCGAGCTTACGATGATATACCTTAACGATGTATTGGCAGAGAATACGTTTTTAGCCGGAGATCACTTCTCTGTTGCCGATATCACCGCTTACATGGGTCTTGTATTCGCAGATTTTGCCAAAATCGAAACACCTGGCTCTTTGAAAAATCTGATTGCGTGGCGCGCAAGTGTTGCTGCTCGTCCCAGTATTGCCGGATAATCCAAAGCGAAAAGGATAAAGTCATGGACTTAAATTCTGATTTCAAAAAACGTGCGCTGGTTCATTCTGAGCGATTGGAGTGGCGCCCATCCCCCATACCAGGGGTGGACCGTCGGATGTTGGACAGGATCGGGGATGAAGTCGCGCGGGCGACGTCTATTGTTCGGTATGCACCTCAAAGTAAATTTTCGGCTCATACCCACACAGGTGGCGAAGAATTTATCGTGCTTGAGGGGGTTTTTCAGGATGAACACGGGGATTTCCCAGAGGGCTCCTACGTGCGGAACCCGCCAACGACGAGCCATACTCCGGGATCCGATCTGGGATGCACGATTTTTGTGAAACTCTGGCAATTTGATATGGAGGACCGCACTCAATTTCGCAAGAATATGGTGGATGGGCTTTCTGAGCCGGTTGATGGTATCGCAACCGCCGCGCTGCATGCGGATGACAGAGAGACGGTGACCTATAATCATCTTGAGGCGGGGGCGACGCTGATCAAGGCCGATCCGGGTGGTATTGAATTGCTTGTCATTGACGGGACTGTATCTGAATCCGGTGAAACACTTGGCAAAGGGGCATGGCTTCGATTGCCCGAGGGCGTGTCTTTGGCTGCCTCAGCCGGAAGAGAGGGGGCTAAGGTGTGGATCAAATCTGGTCATCTTCCTCATGCGAAACCTCCGGCGGTTTAGCCAACAGCCGTGGAAGCGATTTTCAACCGAACAGAAGGTTTACTGCCCATGTCGAGCGCTATTGAAGTCTCCGACCTACCCGTTTTTCATGACGGGGAGGTCGCGATGCATCGCAAATTGGGGGTCGAGGATAGACAAGACGCCCTCGGCCGGCGCATGATTCGCACCTATATGCCTGATCAACACCGATACTTCTTTGCGTCTTTGCAGATGGTGCACTTGGGGGCAATTGATTCAACCGGTCACCCATGGGCAGTTGTGCGAACGGGCACATCCGGATTTATAAAAACGCCGGATCCTTATCGTTTTGTGCTGACATCAACCCCATTGCTTGGCGAACCTTCTGATCTGCAGTTTGGTGTTGGAAAAAAAGTGAGCGTGGTCGGGCTTGAATTTGCGACTCGCCGCCGCAACCGTCTAAATGCGACTGTGGAGCATTCAAACGGGAAACAGTTGACGTTCAAAGTTGATCAAAGCTACGGAAACTGCCCAAAATACATTCAGGTAAAGGACATTCAAAAGTCTTCCCTGCCTCAGGAATATGACATCAGGGCAAGCTCAAAATTGAATAATGAAACCATAGACATAATTCGAAAAGCGGATACGTTTTTTATAGCTTCACGGGCGGCCCATTTGGGGCAGGATCCACGCGCGGGTGTAGATATCAATCATCGTGGTGGTGCGCCTGGATTTGTGTCGATTAAACAGGATGGTTCCTTGTTTTTCCCGGATTATAAGGGAAACAATTTCTACAATACGTTTGGCAATATTGGTCAGGATGATCGCGTTGGTCTTCAGTTTGTAGATTTCACGACGGGGACAACGGTAAACATCAAAGGCCGTGCTAAGATTAAAGAGGTCCACGCCGAAAGGCGCCCGCTCATGGGGCGAGGTGTTTCAGTGCAAGTTGATGCCGTCATACATGCAAAAGGTGCTGTGCCATTTCGATCCAAGCAAACAGATGTTTCACCCCTAAATCCCTGATGTTTTTAACTACTTCAGTGAAATGGCTTGTATGCATGCTTTGCCCACATGTGGGCATTGCGAATAAGGGAATGCGATGAAAACCCTCATCATAGGTGGCGGATTATCAGGTTTAGCTATCGCAGAAGCGCTTCAGTCTAAAGGACAGGATTACTTGCTACTGGAGGCGCGAGACCGTTTTGGCGGTCGGATTAAAACAGAACGCCACAGCGGGGGGGATTTCGATTTAGGGCCAGCTTGGTTTTGGCCGGGGCAGCCGCGAATACTTTCGGCGATTGATCGTTTTAACTTGGAGACGTTCGATCAATATTTTGAGGGTGCTTTAAGCACAGAAGATGAAAATGGTCGAATTCAGCGAGGCATTGGATTCGCCTCTATGCAGGGATCGTGGCGTTTGAAAGGGGGATTTTCCACCTTAACTGATGTGCTTGCGAATCGTCTTCCTCCTGATCGAAAACGTCTGAATGCGGCTGTGAAAGTGTTGTCTAAAACGAAAAATGGCGTCCTCGTTGAACTGGCTTCGGGGGACATTATTTCCGCAGATCGTGTCGTTTTGGCTTTGCCGCCACGGGTTGCCTTAAAAATTAGGTTTGCGCCCGACCTTTCCAAACGGACATTGCAGGTCATGATGGGTATTGCCACGTGGATGGCTGGACAGGCAAAGGCGGTGGCTGTCTATCGAAGCCCTTTTTGGAGGGAGGCTGGTCTATCCGGTGATGCCTCAAGTCGCTATGGCCCGATGGTTGAGATCCACGATGCTTCACCCGCAGATAGTAGGTCTGCCGCGTTGTTTGGGTTTATCGGTGTTCCGCCTGAGCATCGATCTAATCAAGACGAATTAAAACGGCATATTATAATGCAGCTCACCCGATTATTTGGGCCTGAGGCGGCCGATCCCGTTCAACTATACGTTAAAGACTGGGCAGATGATCCTCTCACATCAACTCCAGCGGATCACAGGCCTCATTACACACACCCATCATATGGGCTTACGAAATCCATGATCGGTCTGTGGAATGATAAATTGTTTTTTGCTGGGACAGAAGTTGCACCCCAATTCGGGGGATATTTAGAGGGGGCTTTGGAAGCCGCAGAAAATGTATTAAAGGCACTGTAGATAAAGCAACGGATCGTGACATGGTAACAGATACAAAAACGGCACTTTTGGATTCTGCAGAACGCGCGGCGCGGTCTCGGGGGTTCGATGGTTTTAGTTATGCTGACTTGTCGAATGATGTTGGTATCCGAAAGGCCAGCATTCACTATCACTTCCCGACTAAGGCTGATTTGGCTTTAGCGCTGATGCAACGGTATCGGCTCAACTTTCAAAACGTATGTGAGCAAATTGAAAAGACAGAGCAATCTGGTGCTCGTCGGTTGGAAGCGGTGATTGGAAATTATCGTGATGCGCTAAATGGGGGCAATACCCTGTGCCTATGTGTTTCTTTGTCCGCGAGCCGTGACAGTTTACCGGCTGGGGTCATCGATGAGATTCAAGCGTTCCGTCAAGAGATGATAACATGGCTGTGTCGGGCGTTTCAGATCGCTAAGGAGGATGAAAGTATTGTGGGCATATATCATCCACAGGCAGAAGCCGCGGCCGCGTTGTCCCTCTTTGAAGGGGCACACCTTGCAGCACGTGCCGAAGAAAACCCGGATTTATTTGAGAAAGCCATCTGGCTGTTACAACACCGGATAAAAACACCCTCACAGTAAAAGCCGGGCTTCTTGACCACTCACTTTTATTGGAGACCCTGCCGAAAGCCGCCTTATTTCGTATGGGTTACCCGTCGAAATACGCATTGTGTGTGGTGTAAATCGCATCGACGGTTGGCGTTAAGCGGTCCAGGTGCGCGCGCAGTGTTTTTTCGGCGGTCTGCGCATCGCCAGCAAAAAGAGCCTCCAATAACTTTTGGTGATCCAAGTGCAAAGTTTTCATAGCTTCTTTGCTTGTCAGCGCAAGCATACACAGGCGATCAACCTGCGCCTTATTGGCGGCTATGATTTCAAACGCAAAAGTTTGTTGGGCAGACTCACACAAAAGCCTGTGGAATTCATAATCCAAATCATGAAACGCGGATGCGTCTTCAGATGTGATCGCTTTGCCTTGGCGGCGCATGTTCGATTTGAGAGGGGCATCAATCGAAGGATCTCGATCAGTGCTTGCGGCGCGAATGACCTCTAGCTCAACAGCTGTTCGAATGAACCGAGCATTGGCAATCAATTGTCGTGAAAACGGGCGAACTACAGTTGCGCGTTGCGGGCGTACAAGTAGCAAATTTAAATTGGCAAGGCGGGTAAATGCCTCTCGGACGGGTTGCCTTGAATATCCAAACGATTTCGCAACTTCGGTTTCTGATATTTTGGTCCCGGGAAGTAACTCCAATCGAACGATCTTTGCGTAGAGTTCATCAAAAACATGATCGCTGCTCGTTGTACGGTCGAGAGTAGCCTGTGCAGCCATGTTTTGTCCTTACCTGTAAAGTTCGTTGTGATTGTGACAGAGTTTTAGTGAATTAATAGGGGTAAATTGGATACTAGACGACATATCCAAATTTAAATTCAGCGGTATTTCAATCAGGAAAATTTGTATGATGAATATTTTCGTTGACTAGTATACAAGTTTTAGTGTTGATGATCACAGGAACGAAGAGGTTGCGATAGAGCCGTATGTTTGCAGTTAACCGGGCATCGGGTTCTTGGTCAAAACCGGGAATATCCTTTTGGTCAATGGTGACCTCTCGTGACGAACTGGCGTAAATCGCCGGACAAAATTAAGACCTGAACTTGATCTGGGAGGATAATATGTTCAATTTTTCACTTAAGGCTATTGCCGTAACGTCGGTTTTGCTGAGCGGTGTGTCCTTAGCGCATGCCGATGTAACCTTGCGCGGTGCCAGCATGTTTGATGAAGAACATGCATTCACAAAAACGCTCCGTGAGTTTGAAAAGCAGGTTGCCGAAAACTATGACGGTGAAGTCACCTTCGATCTGCGTTTGAACGGTGAGCTAGGTGTTGAGTCCGACTACGTGACTTATTTGAACCAGGGTGTAGCGGTTGATTACACAATTATCGCGCCATCGAACATGGCCGTATTCTCTGAATCTATTCCGTTGATGGACATGCCGTTCTTGTTCCGCGATTTGGATCATTGGAATGCTGTTCTCTCTTCTGATGCTCTAAAGCCTCTTGAAGATGATTTGCGCGAATCTGCTGGTATCGTCATCGTTGGCTACCATGGTGGCGGTGTGCGCAATTTGGCTTCTGCGAAGCCAATCACCAATATGGAAGAACTCGCAGGTCACCGCATGCGTGTGATGGGTGCTCCTATTCAGGCACAGACATTTGCTGCAGTTGGTGCGGCCCCTTCGGCAATCGCTTATAATGAAGTTTATAACGCGATCCAAACAGGTGTGATTGCCGGGTTTGAAAACGAAGCGGCTTCGATCCAGAACCTGAAGTTCTACGAAGTCTCCCCGCACATCTCTTTGACACAACATACAATCACGGTACGTCCAATTGTTATGTCGGCGAAAGTCTTCGACGCCCTTCCTGCCGATCTTCAGGCTGCAATTATGGAAGCCGGCGCAGAGGCCGGCGCCTTTGGTCGCGCTCTTGAAAGTGGCCAAGACGGTGAAAAGCTTCAAGCAATGATCGATGCCGGTCAAATCGAAGTGCATGAATTCGAAGGCCGTGAGCAAATGTTGGAACTGGTTAAGCCCGTTCAAGATGCATATGCGGATGAATTGGGCGCGACAGAACTGCTCGAAAACGTACGCGGAATGTAAACGTCTCCCAGTTGACAGGCGGGTGCTTTAATCGGCCCCGCCTGTTGGCATTTAAATGCGCGACTTGTCGCATATAGCCTCGATGTAGGACAAAACATGCTTGGAAAATCACTAAACAGGCTCTGCGGTGGGCTTCGAATTTTGCTTGGTGTGCTGATGGCCTCATTGGCCGTACCCGTCGCAATGCAGGTTGTTTCACGCTACACTGGTTTAATTCCCACGTTTCTTTGGACCGAAGAATTAGCAACATTCTTGTTTGTATGGATCGTCATGATTGGATCAATCGTTGCGGTTTGGGACGGAACACATTTTGACGTACGGATCACGCCAGACGCGACAAAGCCCCTATTGAAACTGCTGCAAAATGGAATCGTTCACATTGCGATCATGATTTTTGGCGCTTTGTTTCTATATTACGGCATTGAATATACAGAATTTGGCGGCAATCAACGATCCGTCATGATGCGCGCCAATCTGGCGATCACCTATATTTCTGTACCGATTGCAGGTGGGTTCTGGCTCTTTCTTGCCGGGTTCCGTCTCTCTCAAGAAATTACGCTATACTTAAACCGAGCGAGCACTGACACATGATACTCGATACCGCCACTGCTGCCACAATGCTCATTGCTGGGTTTTTGGTTCTTATTTTCATCCGTATTCCCGTGGCCTTTGCCCTTGGTCTTGCCACTATCCCGGTTGTTCTACTTGAACTCCGCCTGACGCCATTCATTGTGCTTGACCGGATGTTTCAATCGTACAATTCTTTCATCCTGCTCGCAGTGCCGTTCTTTTTGCTGGCCGCGAACCTGATGAACTCAGGCAAGGTAACAGACCGTCTGATTGAGCTCGCTCGCGTTTTGACAGGATGGATGCCCGGTGGTCTGGGTCATGTGAATGTCGCTGTGTCTATGCTGTTTGCTGGGATTTCAGGTTCGTCGACCGCAGATGCGGCGGGCATTGGTAAAATTCTCATCCCTGCGATGGAAAAAGAGGGTTACGATACCCGCTTTGCTGTCGCGATTACGGCCTGTTCATCCGTTATGGGCGTTATTATTCCGCCTTCAATCTTAATGATTGTTTGGGGTGGGGTGATGCAAGTCTCTGTAGGTGCACTGTTCCTAGGCGGTGCAATCCCCGGCGTAATGATTGGTGGTGCGTTAATGGCCACGGTTTATGGTTTTGCCAAAGCTCGCAATTACCCTGTGACCGCCACCCCAAATTGGGCCGAGTTCTTGGCGGCTTGGAAGGGTGCTGCTCTTGCATTGCTAACGCCTGTTTTTGTGATTGGTGGAATTGTTGGCGGTCTCGTCACCCCAACTGAAAGCGCCATTATCGCCGCCGGCTACGCTTTGATACTTGGCATGTTTGTGTACCGGACGGTGACACCGAAAGACCTTGGCTTTATATTGTATGATACGGCCCGATTTGCTGCGATTTCGTTGTTCGCTATTGGGACGGCTTCTGCATTTGGGTGGTTGCTTTCATTTTACAACGCACCTCGTTTAATCGTCAGCGTGCTGACCGCATGGGAGTTTGGTCCTTTTGGGACGGCCTTGCTGATCGCTGCCTTGTTCCTGATTTTCGGTCTCTTTATTGATGCGATCCCGACAATCATAATTCTGGGCACTGTGCTAATGCCTGTTGCCCAAGCTGGTGGGGTTGATCCAATTGCCTTTGCGATCATTGGTATTGTCTCTTTGGCCTTTGGTCTTGTGACGCCACCTTATGGGCTATGTTTGTTGATATCCGCAGCGATTGGCGGGCTTAATGTCGTGCAAGTTCTTCGCGAAGTGGTTCTGATCCTTGCACCTATGCTAATCATCTTGATCCTTCTGGCCGCTTTTCCAGAAATTATCCTATGGCTTCCCAAAACAGTGATGCCAGGGGCTTTCCGATAAAATAGGGGCCTGTTCTCTAAACAAGTGTTTAGCGAACATGACCGAAGGGTCACCAGAGACAGCGATCACCTTCCCATTGATATCAAAGGATACAGGGGGACGTGATCGCTGATTTATATAGAAAAGCTGGCGCGGTATTGGGATGGGGTCATGTCAGTTAGATCTTTAAAGGCCGCGTTAAACCCTGACAAAGAATTGTACCCCACCGAAAGCGCAATATCGGTGATCGTGGAATCGCGCATCGCAAGCTGTTCAATAGCGTGTATGATCCGAATACGGGTCAGTGTTTGGCTCCAGGTCATCCCCATTTCAGAAGCAAACCTGCGCGCCAAAGCCCGAGGGGATTGTCCGGTTTTTTGTGCGATCGCCTCAAATGTGATCGCTTGATCAAATTGTGCTTCGGTTAGGGCGAGGGCCTTGACCAAAGCAAGTGATTTTGGGGCCGGTAGAACGCAAGGACTAGGCGTTGCGGCAAGCCGTGTGATGACGCTGGCCAAAGTCACAAATATCCCTTGCGCATAGGCCGTTAGCGGTAGCGATTCCCGTCCCCATTCGCGACATTCCGTAACCAATTCACGGGCCAGTGGCGTCATATCAAAAACCGTCAAAACCTCGCGTGGAGTGTCCATCATATTGCTTGGAAAAAGGACCGAAGCTGTTGTCAGGTTGGACAGCACAGAAATTGTAATGGGATGGCCTGCGCGAATTAGGGCAGCACGCGCAGGAGGAAGTGTCCACCGTTTTCCTTGCGCTTCTAGTCGAAGCGTTCCTTCAAGCGCATATAGGAAATAATGCTGTTCCGTCTGAAACTCCATCGGAGCAGCCGGTTCAAAGCGTTTATGAAAACAGTAGGCGTCTTGCATCCTTTCTACAATTAAGCCTCAAGAGGCGTGGCGTCAAAGCGTAGGCTGACAGGGGGTGCCAACATCATGGGACGTAAGGATTTCCCAACACGGGAAAATTCTTTGGACCCAATGTATCCGGCAAAATCTTCAGCCGAGGTCCATTCGTGTAGCACGCCCACTTTTTGAGGGTCAGAAGCATCCTGAAATGGAACAAAGGCTACACAGCCGGGCATCGCCCGCACCTGTGCTGTCTCTGCAATTAACGCTTCCAGCGCTTTGCTGGCACCGTTTTTGGCGACAGTGAATGTAACGTGAGCAATTAACATGTGATGTCCTTATTGGGTTTGGTAAATACATAGCCAAAGCTGGTGCGCGAAGGTGGCCCAGAGGTGAATGAATGCGTGGTAATATGGTCTAACCCAACAGAGTTGGCCCACTGCCGAAGGGAAGTTGGTGCATACCATTTATGGCGATACCGAAGCCAAATCAGCCAGTTACACCAGTGGGGTTTTGACACCACGAGGATGAGTTTACCATTGGGGCACAGACAGTCAGCCAGCTTCGCAAAGGCATCTGATGGATCATTGCAATGCTCAATAGCATGCGCGGCCAAAATTGTGTGAAATTGCTGGATTGGTGAATAATCCTCGAGCTTACTTTTGATGCTGTGTACTGGCACGGAGGCGGCTGTAAACCGGGCCTGGGCTATGTTCAGCATCACGCTTGACGGTTCCATCAAGGTTAGATCGGGGCTCCCTCCAACGGCAAGCCAAGCATCCGCAAACAGACCGGTACCGGTTCCGACATCCAGTACAGAGCGTGAAGGCTCAGCATAGCCACCCAGGAAGTTCTGATAGGCACTTGCATAGCCCATTTGCAGAACCTTTTTATCCCAACCTGCGGCGGTGTGATTGTATTTTGATACGATATCCATAAGGATATCTATACTAGGGTCCTGAGATCTAAACTTGCGGTGCAACGCCAAGTTTACGCTCCAAACGGCCAAGATCACAAAATACGTGTATTCGCTTTGTCAAAGGGGGAGGGGGCGTTCCTCAGCTATGGTATCCATCGCAAAAAGGGACGTCACACTGTCCAGTTCTACTTTTTCGATTAACCGCTGATAAACGCCGTCAAAACTCTCCATGTTTTCCGTGACCACTTTTAACATGTAATCGTAATCTCCACTGATCCGGTAAAAATCCACCACCTCGGGGAGGGTTAATACATGGCGGCGAAATCCTTTGAGCCAATCTGCTGAATGGTTCCGCGTACGGATCATCACGAAGACCACCAAATCCAAACCAGTTTTTCGTCGGTCGACCTTTGCTTTGGTGCCTTGCAGCACGCCGGATGCATTCAATGTCTGCAAGCGTCGCCAACAGGCATTTTGCGATAATCCCACGCGTTCTGCCAATTCGCGTTGGGACAATCCGCCCTCGTGTTGCAGTTCTGATAGGATGCGGTGGTCAATCTGATCTAAGGATTTGAGCTTCATGAAGCCATTTGATCGTATTTGATGAAAAGAATGAAGTTAAAATCCGAGAATTTGAAATTATTCGATCAAAATATCGGAAAAAATACCATAAGAGCGATCACCTGACCAATAAATACTTCTAATTGCGGATAAATCGATAAAGTTTTCTGACCTGTTAGTGCTCATAGTGAGCGAGATACACAGGAAAAAGACAATGTTACTGAGTAGCTTTAAAAACTCTCTGGACACGACAGATCTGCTAACGCACTTGCGATCAGATCTGATCGGAGAGGGCGCGATGATCCCCGGCACAAACAGGGAGGTGCCGCTGGTGTATGCCGACTATGTAGCGTCGGGCAGAGCTTTGCGAACCGTCGAGGATTTCATCGCGTCCTCTGTTTTACCTTATTACGCAAACAGTCATACTGAGGCCTCTTATTGCGGGGGGTATATGACCCGATTGCGCCGCGAGGCGCGTTCTGAAATCGGTCGAATAACTGGGTCGGCCAAAGAGTGTGCGGTCATCTTTACTGGATCTGGGGCGACGGCTGGATTGAATAGATTAGTGAATTTGCTGGGTGTTGTGGATGCCATAAACCCCGTTGTATTCATTGGGCCCTATGAGCATCACTCAAACATATTGCCGTGGCGGGAAAGTGGCGCGACTGTTGTGGAGATCCCAGAGGACATCAATGGCGGTCCTGATCTGGAGGCTTTAGAGCAAGCCTTGCAAACGAACGCAGGTGCGGATCTGAAAATCGGTAGTTTCTCTGCGGCATCAAATGTAACGGGAATCTTAACCGATCCAGATCCTGTAACGCGGTTGCTAAAAACACACGGAGCACGATCTGTTTGGGATTATGCGGGGGCTGGGCCTTATGTGCCAATTTCGATGAAAACCGGATCGGATGCCGCGATAGATGCTGTTGTTGTCTCTCCTCATAAATTTCCGGGTGGCCCAGCAGCCTCAGGGGTTTTGATACTGCGGGAATCAGTTTGTGTTCAACACAGGCCAAGTTGGCCCGGCGGAGGGACCGTTTCCTTTGTTTCTCCTTGGGATCACGCCTATTCAGAAGATCTTGCAACTCGCGAAGAGGCCGGAACCCCGAATGTAATCGGAGACATCCGCGCGGCTTTGGCCTTTTTGGTCAAAGAGGCCGTCGGAGAGGAAAAGATCGCCGAAACGGAATGTGAATACAATGCAATGGCGCAAGATGGGTGGGGAGATAACCCACAACTTACGATGCTGGGAGCGGATAAATCCCATCGTTTGCCCATTTACTCGTTTTTAGTTCGGGATGCAGACGGCTCCCCAATCCATCAACAATTGTTCACCCGGATGCTAAGCGATATCTACGGTATTCAGGCCCGCGGGGGCTGTGCTTGTGCCGGCCCTTATGCGCATCGGCTTTTGGATATTGATCAAACAAAATCCGAGGCGCTGTTTGCAGATTTGCAAGCTGGCAGAGAGTTGCAAAAACCGGGATGGGTGCGGCTGAATTTTAGTTATCTGATGTCTCCTGAAAAGGTGCAATTCATCATCGACAGCGTCAATGAATTGACCCGGACAGCTGCGAAGATGGCTCCATCTTACGTTGTGGATCATGCGACTGCCCGGTTTAAGCCTATGGTGGCGGCGGAGTAATTCGCTCCATCATACCATCGGTTTGCATGATGTCATGATTTGACGCCCGCGACCTCTGGTATCGAGGCTCTGGGGGTTAATCGCCGAGTCTTTCTGACCACAGTTGCCAGCGAAGTTATTTTCATATGGCCTTAACCTATTGCTCTCGCTAAGACATGATGACGCGAAGGAGATTTAACGATGAGCGCAGGCATTGTTCCCCAGCCGGGGATCATGGAAATAAAGCTTTACGAAAGCGGTAAGGCGACAATCGACGGCGTTAAAGATGTTGTCAAACTGTCATCCAATGAAAACCCTTTTGGTCCAAGTGAAATCGCGCAAGACGCCATTCGGCGCGCAGCGCTGGATGTGCATCGTTATCCCTCAACGGATCATTTCCCACTGCGCAAGGCCATTGCCGAGGTGCACGGCCTAGAAGTCAACAACATTATCTGCGGTGTCGGTTCCGACGAAATTATCACTTTCCTCTGTCAGGCGTTTGCCGGACCAGGGGATGAGGTTTTGTTTACCGAACACGGGTTCTCAATGTACCGGATTTCGGCCCTTGCGGCGGGGGCAATGCCCGTCGAGGCGAAAGAGCATGAGCGCGTCACTGATGTTGATGCACTGCTTTCAGCCTGCACAGAAAATACGAAACTGGTGTTTGTCGCCAATCCGAATAACCCCACAGGGACCATGCTGGGCGGTAACGAAATTGGTCGTCTTGCAGCAGGGCTGCCAAAGGGTGCCTTATTGGTACTGGACGGAGCCTATGCTGAATATGTGAATGGGTTTGATGGCGGGGCGGGTCTTGTTGAATCACGCGATAACGTCTTTATGACGCGCACCT
Source organism: Pseudoruegeria sp. (assembly GCA_039972875.1). GTDB lineage: Bacteria > Pseudomonadota > Alphaproteobacteria > Rhodobacterales > Rhodobacteraceae > Pseudoruegeria. The sequence continues at coordinate 352,017 of JBDWMA010000032.1, read as the reverse complement.
TTTCAAAGATTTACGGTCTTGGAGGGCTACGTATCGGCTGGGGCTATGGGCCTAAAAAGATCATCGATGTGCTGAACCGCGTGCGCGGTCCATTTAATCTGTCTTCAGTTGCGCTCGCCGCTGCCGAAGCTGCAGTACGGGATCAGGACTATGTCCGGAAATGTCAGGCAGAAAATACCCGAATGAGGGCTTGGATCGCTGAAGCGTTGGCCGAACTGGGCATTCCCTCGGACACGTCATGTGCCAATTTTATACTTGCGCGGTTCCACGACAAGGCGGAGGCCGCTGCTTGTGATCAGTTTCTAAAAACGCGGGGTTTGATCGTACGCGGGGTTGGCAGTTATGGATTGCCAAATTGTTTGCGGATCACTGTTGGTGACGAAAGTTCCTGTCGGCGCGTTGTTGCGGCTGTCCGTGCCTTTCAGGACCAAAAAGCATGACCGAGCCCGTGTATGACAGGATTGCTTTGATCGGGCTTGGGCTAATCGCATCATCAATGTTTTGGGCGATTAAGCGCGGCGGGTTGGCTGGTGAGGTCACTGGCTATGCTCGCTCTGTCGAAACCAGAGAGACAGCCCGCGAGATTGGTCTGTGCGATCGGATATGTGACACCGCAGTAGATGCGGCGCAGGGGGCAGATCTTGTGGTGCTTTGCGTACCAGTTGGAGCAATGAGCGCTGTTGCCAAAGAAATTGCGCCACATTTGAAACCCGGAGCAACCATAAGCGATGTTGGATCCGTAAAGCGTGCCGTCATCGACGCGGTTGGCCCTCATCTGCCGAATACTGTTCACTTTGTCCCGGCTCATCCCTTGGCCGGTACTGAGCATTCTGGTCCTACATCCGGATTTGCAGAGCTTTATGACAATCGGTTTTGCCTGATTGTCCCTGTCGATGGGAGCAGTCCTGATGCTGTTGCGCAGCTGCGAACCCTCTGGGAGGGGATTGGCGCTAATGTGGAAGAGATGGAGCCAGATCATCATGACTTGGTTTTGGCCGTTACGTCCCATGCGCCGCACTTGATCGCCTATACAATGGTGGGGGTTGCCGATGATTTGCGACGGGTCACCGACAGCGAAGTGATCAAATATTCTGCTGCGGGGTTTCGGGATTTTACCCGAATTGCGGCCTCTGATCCGACCATGTGGCGTGATGTGTTTTTAAACAACAAAGAAGCAACCTTAGAGATTCTGGGGCGTTTCACCGAAGAGTTATTTGCATTGCAACGCGCGATCCGTATTGGTGATGGTGATATGTTGTTTGACTATTTCACACATACCCGCGCGATCCGTCGCAGCATTATTGAGGCCGGACAAGACACCGATGCGCCAAACTTTGGGCGTGATCCTGGGGCGAAATGAGTGCATTGCACACCATAGCCCTTGTTGGGGGTGTGCTGGTTGCTCAGGCCACATATGCAGCCGAGGCCCCAAATCGCAGCATGCGCCCGATGGCGCGGCCATTAGCTGAGGCGGTTGAGACGGCCGTGGTTCTGGCCGCGATTGCGCCTGTTGCGCCCGTGGCACCTGACATCGCGTTTGCTGCTCCCGAGGTATATTATTCCGCCCGCATTCGTCCTACGCCACGACCTGATTTCGTCCAGACCTCACGGTCATTGGTTGCGGTCTCTTATTTTTCTCAATCGACCCTTCGACCTGTTGCTCGTCCAAAAGATCTGGCGACTCTGCATCAGGCCATGTCAAAGAAGAATGCGGATGTGCCAAAAGGAAATTACGGCGCGATTTGTGGCAGCAAAGATATCCTTGGCCAACGCATTGACCCTATTCCTGGGAAAATAAAGGGCTGCGGCATCGCAGATCCAGTGCGTGTTTACTATGTGCAGGGAGTTAAGCTGTCTGTTCCGGCACGCATGGATTGTACGACAGCCAATGCCTTGAATACTTGGGTCGCAAAGTCTGCCACCCCCTCCTTTAAGAAGCTAGGAGGCCTGAGTGAGCTACGCGTGGCAGCAGGTTACACTTGTCGAACCCGCAATAATCAGCGCGGTGGTAAGATTAGTGAACATGGCAAAGGGCGTGCAATTGATATCTCTGCGTTCAAAATGAAAAATGGCGATACGATTACGGTTTTAAAAGGATGGAACCAGCGTAAAAGCAGCAAAGTTTTGCGTAAGGTCCATAAAGAAGCATGCGGACCGTTTGGGACGGTTCTGGGGCCGAAATCGGATCGGCATCACAAAGATCATTTCCATTTCGATACTGCGCGATATCGGAATGGGGCCTACTGTCGGTAATGCGCCTAGCGCAAACGTAACGTCGGCGTTGGACCCAATGGGACAAATCCAAGAAACATACCACCGTTTTTGAACGTAACGAGCACATCCAGAGTTTGCGAATTGCCGGACATTCCTGCAACAAGGCTCAGTCCGTTCTCTATGGTCCGCGCTAGGTCCTCGCCAATCATGTTGCTATCCACCGCGAGGGCGATCATGTCCCGCCAATTCTTTGCCTTTACGGTGACCTCTCCCTCAGGAACTCCGGTGACATCGACCTCCAAATGGCCTGCAAACCTCAAATCCAGATCCCCCCATGTGGCCTGAACGGTTTTGAAATCAACACTGGTTGGTTGCGGGCGGGCGTCTTCTATGGCGTGGCGATCCCAAGGGGCATCAAATCCAATTGTGATGTCAGCACGTAAGGTTTCAAAGGCGTCTGGAAGTTTTTTTAATGGGTCGATTTTATTAAGCACATCCGAAGCGGGTTTTACCCCCAGGCCTTCGACGTAGAGATCATACGCGTTTTCGCGAGCTGCGGTCGCCCTAATTGCAATTTGTCCGTTGTTTATCGCTGCGCTCCAACCACGATCAGAAGACAGCCGCAGATCAGCTATTTCAGTGTTCATACGTTGCAAGGCAAAAGCCTTGGTTGGGGCAAAAACAACAGAGCCGCGCATGACTTCGTTTGACACCGTAACCGTTTCGAACGGCGTTTGGATCGTCTGTTCTGGGGCCCATGCGGCGATGATATGTCCTGGCTGATAGCTGAGCGCAAGAATTTGAAAGAATGGCGCTTTCCATGCCAACCCTGTGTCTGGATCAGCAAGCATTACTCCTTTGAGCGTTGTGTCGAAACGGTTGGGAAATCCGTGGGTTTCAAGGCTGTCATATTCTGCGACCCATCCTTCGAGTTGCCGTTCCGAAAACCAATCGGTCATACCATTTTCGACAGTGCTAGCGCCAATCCACCAATATCCGCTCCAGCCAGCAGCTGCGATCACAATCGCAGCGATCAAAACCCGCATGAAAGACCCTTTCTTCTTGTCTCTGCCTGTTGTTTATAGGGCGTTAGTGAAAAGGACCAGCAAGATGAATGAGACAGCCCCGCTTTGGGTTTTTGGCTATGGATCGTTGATGTGGAATCCTGAATTTCCCTATGAAGAAAGGGTGCTTGCGACGCTTTCAGGTTATCATCGTAGTTTCTGTATGTGGTCCATTCATCATCGTGGCACCAAAGAGGACCCAGGACTAGTTCTGGCGCTTGATCCCGCAGATGACGGCCAATGCCATGGTTTGGCGTTTTCGGTTTCCTCAGAGCATCAGGCAAAGACTTTGGCAGATCTACGGGAACGTGAATTGATTTCTTCGGCCTATTTAGAGATTTGGGGCGACGTCACGTTGTCCGATGGACGGATCGTTAATGCGGTCACCTACATCGTCGACAAGGACCATGCGCAATACACAGGGCCCCTAGATCTGGAAAAACAGGCACAAGTGATCTCAGAGGCTGTAGGTGGGCGCGGCCCCAATTCAGAATACCTTTACAATACTGCCAGTCATTTATGCGAACTTGGGATCGAGGATGCTGATCTCAACTGGTTGACGGAGCGGGTACAGAACCTGGCCAGATAATTTATCTGTTGCAGGAATATCATTGGCAAGCCAAGGGCATATGCCTAAGGTGTTTGTAACAATAATCAGGTCAGGACTGTCCACATGGACCACCCCGATCGCGAGGTCTCGGCACAATTCTCGCTTCCAATCCGCCAGATCGCGGAAATGCTCATCGTTCTTGCCCTTGTTGGGGCAGGGGCTTATGTGGCGTTGCCGCGTGTCTATGAGGTGTTTTTCGCCAATCTGTATTTGAACGGATTTATTCTTTTTGTATTTCTAATCGGGGTTCTTGCGTGTTTTTGGCAAGTGGCCCAATTGGTTTTTTCAGCGAATTGGGTTGTAGGGTTCGTACGCAAAGAACCCGCGCATCAGTCAAAGCGTGTTCCACGGTTGTTGGCACCATTGGCCGCGTTGCTGTCAAACCGGTCTGCTACTCAACAAATTTCATCGGCGTCAAGCTCGTCCATCCTTGAATCCGTGGCAACACGAATTGATGAAATACGGGACATTACTCGATACATCGTCAACCTACTGATATTTCTCGGCCTTTTAGGGACATTCTACGGTCTGGCAACGACGGTTCCGGGACTTGTTGAAACCATTCGTGCCTTAGCCCCCGAAAACGGGGAAGGTGGCATCCAAGTGTTCACCCGCCTCATGAGCGGGTTAGAAACGCAGCTGGATGGAATGGGCACAGCCTTTTCATCTTCGTTGTTGGGTTTGGCTGGCTCATTGGTGGTTGGACTGCTGGAGCTTTTTGTCAGTCATGGTCAAAACCGGTTTTACCGGGAGTTAGAGGAATGGTTATCCACTATCACTCGCGTTGGGATCACCTCGGGGGATGGTGAGGGCAACCTAGACCATGATGTCGTCGCCGTTGTGTTGGATCAGATGGCGGCGCAAATGGAGAATATGCAAGAGATGGTAACCCGCTCTGATGCGGCGCGATCTCAAGTGAATGACCGTTTGGATGCATTGGTCAATTCGGTCTATGCCCTGACGAATAAATTAGAAGTTGATGCTGGTGCGGCCAGCGCCATGGACCGCGTCGTAGAAGGGCAGGAACGGCTATTGGCGGTGCTGTCGGCGCAGGCTGAGTCTGGTGGCGGTGCGGGCGGCATAGATGCCGAAAGCCGGATGCGGTTGCGTTCAATAGATGTGCAGTTGTTGCGCGTTTTGGAAGAAGTCGCCGCAGGACGCCAAGAAACAGTTACCGATCTGCGGACCGACCTTGGGGTACTGAACAATTCTGTGCGTCAGCTGATACGCCTAAGTCGTATGCAGCAAGGTGAACCAAACCCCCAAAGAGGCGGTCAAAACAAAGGTTCGGGCAAGCAGCGCGGCCCGGATGGCGGACAGGGCGGCGGCGGCCGCAATCAGGGTTAAAGCATGGCACTGAACCGACGCACAGGACAACGCTTTCAGGCCTCAATCTGGCCGGGTTTTGTTGACGCGATGACGGCACTTCTATTGGTGCTGATGTTTGTTTTGACAATCTTTATGGTGATTCAGTTTGTTCTAAAAGAAACCATCACCGGGCAAGAGAACGAACTTGATCAACTCTCAAGTGAAGTTTTGGATCTGGCCCGTGCATTGGGACTAGAGCAACAACGTTCTGATGCATTGGAAACAGAAATTGGCGATCTAACCGGAACGCTTCAAGATGAACGGAATACAATTGATACCCAATTGGCAATGATCGCGGCGCTGACGACGCAAAATAATCTGCAAGCGGATGCTCTGGACGCGCAGACAGCTGCGATCACCAATTTTGAAGCCCAAGTCGCACAATTATTGTTGCAACGTGATGCTGCATTGGACGAAGGATCAGCCCTTGCACAGGCGCTTTCTGAGCGGGACAACGCGTTTCAAGAGGCGGCAAATGAACGTGATACGTTGCAGTTGGCCCTAGCGCAAACCCGTGATGAGGTTGATCAACAAATTGAATCCGCACGCCTTGCGGCCGCCAAAGCAGAAGCAATGCAGGCACTGATCGATGAGTTGAATCAAACAAATACTGATCAATCCGTTGTGTTGACGGACATTCAAGACCAGTTAAGCGAAGAAGAAAAGGTACGCATAGCTGAGGCTGCAGCGGCGCAAGCGCTTCGTGAGAAATTGGCCGGTGCAGAAGATGAACTGTCCGCCATGACGCTGGCTCTTGAGGCACAGCGCCAAGAGGCCGAAGACACACTTACATTACTTGCGGCGGCCCAAGCTGCGAAACGGAATGCGGATTTGACAGCGGCTGAGACGTTGACGAACTCTGAAGAACGTCAACGCCTGTTGGCCCTTGCAAATGAGGCATTGTCGCAGGAAGAGGCCAAATCAGCTGAGTCATTGCGCAAACTCGCGTTATTGAATGAGCAGGTCGCATCCCTTCGTACGCAGTTGGGAACCCTGCAAAGTATTCTTGATGCAGCTGCCGATGCCGATGCAGACGCTCAGGTTCAAATTGATGCATTGGGAAGCCAGCTGAACACAGCCCTCGCACGCGCCGCATCAGAAGAGCGTAAACGCCGTCAACTGGAAGAGGCAGAGCGTATTCGTCTTGAGGCAGAAGCAGAAGCGCTTCGGGCGCAAACGCGGGATTTGGAAAGCTATCGGTCAGAATTCTTTGGGCGACTGCGTGATATTCTGTCCCGTAAAGAAGGTGTGCAGATTGTTGGGGACCGGTTTGTGTTTTCTTCAGAAGTTTTATTCCAGCAGGGATCGGCCGATTTGTCTTTTGAGGGGCGCCAACAAATCGCAAGCATTGCGGCGATCTTGCAATCGGTTTCCGGAGAAATCCCTGATGAGATTGACTGGATAATCCGCGTCGATGGTCATACGGATAACACCCCATTATCAGGCAGTGGTTTATACGCAGACAATTGGGAACTCTCTCAGGCACGGGCTTTGTCTGTCGTTCGTTATATGACAAATGCACTCGGACTGCCGCCAAACCGCCTTGCGGCGAATGGGTTCGGTGAATACCAACCGATCAACCCTTCTGATACGGCAGAGGCGCGGGCGCAGAACCGCAGGATAGAACTTAAACTAACAGAGAAATAAAGAGGGCGGGGAGCCTCAGTCTATGGCGCAGGGGGTTAAGGCTGCCTCATTTGGTGACCTTTGGTCGTTCTATAAAAGAAGTATTATTCGCGTCTGCACCGGTAATTATTCTTAATAATTCGATGTCTTTCGAAGACAGAGGTTTTGCTATTATCGCCGTGCAGTCGGTCATAATCATGCGAAAAACTCCGCACCGTCCAGAAACGCTCCGATATTTGAGGTCTAGGCGCCTTTGGCGAAAGCTACGTTTGGTGCGTCAAGAGAAAGTCAAACGCCCATTTCGATATGGTGTGAACGTTTAAGTTCGATTGGAACGGATGTTCATCCCTGATGGATAGAGCACGAGTGACTTTTAAAACGGCTGTCAGCCTAGTCCGAAGCTAAGTTTTATGAACCTTTTTCTACCTTAGGAATGAGTGGTTTGGCCTCCACCAAGGTCTAGCCAAACATGCAACGAAATTTGAGGAAGGCGATTTAAGAAATGTCCCGTTTCAACTAATTGATTAAGGATTTCTTCGACAGCTTCGATATCGAATGTAAAAGAACCCTTGGCGCTAAGCGGCTGAATTGAAAGAAGTTTCCTGCCAATGCTCAAATTACATGTTTGATGGGCAAATATCACTAGATACTGCACGTTTCGATCAACGCAAAGAAACATGAAAAAAGCTCCGCTTAACAGTTGGTTAGGCGGGGCTTAATTTTATAGGTTTTAAAGAAATGTTATTCGCGGTTGCCAAACAGCTGCAGCAAGAACATGAACATGTTGATAAAGTCCAGATACAGGCTTAGTGCACCCATGATCGCGGATTTTGCCAACCATTCGCGATCCATGCTGTGGGCATGCGCGATATAATCGTTTTTGATCTTTTGTGTGTCATAAGCTGTAAGGCCAGCAAAAATCAGAACACCCAAGATCGATACGGCGAATTGGATCGCCGAAGACTGCAGCCAGATGTTGACCAGGGATGCAACTACTAGACCAATAACACCCATGATGAGGAAGCTTCCCCAGGCGGAGATGTCTTTCTTGGTGGTATAGCCCCAGAGGGATAGACCGGCAAAAGAGATCGACGTCACAAGGAAGACAGTCGCGATGGACATGCCGGTAAAAGCAACGAAGATCCAAGCCATGGACAGACCCATAACGGCTGAGAATGCGTAGAAGAACAACTGCGCGCCAGCGGCTGACAAGCGGTTAATCGCGGCACCAAAAGCAAAAACCATGATCAGCGGCGCAAACATTACGGCCCAGCCAACAATTGTCATGCCGCCTTCGGGGTTGCGCAACACGGAAAACAGTTCCGGGGAGGACCCCACTGCCCAAGCCACCAAGAATGTCAGCAACGTGCCAACAGACATTGTGCCGTAAACTTTGTTCATATGGGCGCGAAGACCCTCATCGATCTGCGCGGTGCGAGCACCTGCTCCGGCGCGGATCGTGTCGAATTGTGCCATTATAGCCTCCGATTAAAAACTGGTTCGGTCGCGTGCAAGCCGCACGCGCCCTTCGTTGTTAAATATCGGGGTTCATTGACCCAATTTCAAGTTTATTGCGCGCTGGTATCCGGTCAAATTGCTTAAATACCGGCTTTTTGACACCAATGAGGGGGTACATCCCAAACATCTGCACGTTGAGCGTGGCGAGGAAGGTCCCATAATGGTCTTTGGGATTCTTCATGAGCTAGGCTTCGAGTCAGTCCCAAGTCTTTGAGTTGTGTGTCTTCAAGCCCTCGTAGCGCACGGCGTTGCTGCCAAACATCGTGGATCAAAGCCACGCGTGCCAGAACGCCAAAAGAACGGGTACGGGATGCAAGTTGTGTCATGTCGTGATCCTTTCGATTTATTGATTTGTTGTCGGGTTCTCATAATTTCTATTGATGTATATCGGATGTTATGTGTATTTTGAAAATGAATATTTATTAAGTGACTCATAAGGATCATTGATATGCCGCGAAATTTGGATATGACCGCACTTCGGTCATTTGTCGCTGTGGCGGATGCTGGCGGGGTGACGCGGGCCGCTGGGTTTCTAAACTTAACGCAATCTGCAGTCTCGATGCAGTTGAAGCGGCTGGAGGAATCCCTTGATTTGCAACTATTGGACCGTTCAGCGCGGACCATTGGACTGACAGCTGCTGGGGAACAGTTATTGGGGTATGGGCGGCGTATGTTGGCGCTGAACGATGAGATTTATGCGCGTATGACGCATCAGTCCTATGAGGGTGAAATCGTACTTGGGGTACCGCACGATATTGTCTATCCGGCCATCCCACAGGTTTTGCATCGTTTTTCGGTCGATTTTCCACGGGTTCGGGTGCAACTGCTCTCCTCTTATACGCGTCGTCTTAAGGAGCAATTCAGGCGTGGGGAATGTGATATGATCCTGACGACAGAGGATATCTGTGATGCAGGAGGCGAGACATTGAAGTCTTTACCTTTAATCTGGGTCGGTGCTCCGGGTGGAACGATCTGGAGGCAACGTCCGCTGCGGCTGGCTTATGAACCCAATTGCCTATTCCGAGGAACTGTTACAGAGGCGCTGGATCAAGCGGATATTCCATGGGAGATGGCCGTTGAATCGGATTCTACTCGCACGATTGAGGCGTCAGTATGTGCCGATTTGGCGGTCCACACGGCACTTGAGGGAATGGAGCCGCCCCATATGGAACGTATTCATCATAGCGGCGCGCTGCCTGAACTGCCAGGAAAGCACATTAATCTTTATGTCAGCGAATTGGCTAAGGGAACCGTTCCGGAGGCCTTGGCAAACCTCATTAGAAAGACTTACGCAGATACGCCAAAGCTTCAGGTTGTTTCAGCATCCTGAGATTCGGCGATCTCAGCCTCTAAGTCTTGAAGGGTGGGTGGCTCCCACCCGCGTTGATACCGCCCACCAAAACTATTGCCGTGGCCAGACATTACGGCCTCTTCCTCTGCCCGCAACTCTTGTGCTCGTGCGATATAGTCTTTGTTTTCATGGACTGGAACATCAGGGTCGTACAGATTGGCCAAATCTACGAGGGCCCGTCGATCCTGTCGCTCAAAGCCACGCACCATACGTTCGGCTTCGTAGTTGTGAACACCAAGAGCTTCTAACGCGGAGCGTCCGGCCCGAAGGGAGCTGTCAAATGTGTCACGGATAATATCACGCGCCCCGGCGGCGTAGAGTTCATAAACATGATGCCGGTCAACGGCCCGCGCCACCACGTGAATGTGGGGGTAATTATGGGTTACATAGCGCACCAATTCGTTGATCTGTTCACGATCATCGATAGCAACAACAAGAATCGAGGCCTCTTCAATCCCAGCCGCGTGGAGCAAGTCAGGCCGGGTTGCATCGCCGTAATGGATTTTCATACCAAAGGCCCGTAGGCGATCGAGCTGATCGAATTGATGGTCTAGCACGACGGTTGAATAGCCCGCGCCCAATAAGATCCGGTTCACGATGCCGCCAAATCGACCGTGACCAGCGATGATAACTTTTCCACTTTCCTCGATTTCATCTGGGTCACGGGGCTCTGCGTCTGAATAACGTGGCACAATTACGCGGTCGTACAGAATGAAAAGCGCCGGCGTGAGCAGCATCGACAATGCAACGACCAACAATAGAACGTCGGCGACGCTTTTGGGGATGACATCATTGGCCACCGTAAAGGACAATAAGACAAATCCGAATTCACCCGCTTGCGCCAACCCGAGCCCGAATATCCATTTGTCAGCACCTTGAACTTTGAACGCGCGGGCGAGCGCCAACAAGACAAGCGCCTTTAGCATCATCAAGCCAAGGGTTAACCCAACCACTGTCCCAAAGTGTCCAAAGAGCAGGCCAAAATTAATACCTGCGCCCACGGTCATAAAGAACAATCCTAATAGCAGCCCCCGGAACGGGTCGATGTCGCTTTCGAGTTCATGGCGGAATTCGCTGTTGGCCAGAACGACACCGGCCAAAAACGTACCAAGGGCAGGGGAAAGCCCCACGAGGGACATCAATAGTGCAATGCCGATCACCATCATCAGAGCTGTGGCGGTGAATAATTCCCGGAGTTTGGCCATTGCCACGAACCGAAAGATGGGTCGGGTCAGCAAACTGCCAGCCACAATAACAAATCCGACGGCGGCGATGGTAACCAACGCACGCAGATACCCAGGGAGGGTTTCAATCCAGGCCGGACCAGTTGGACCATGGCCTGCATCGCTATGATCATCCTCTGTTCCATGGTTGTTGGTGCTGTGGCTGGTATCTGCGTGACCGCCGTCTGTTCCGTGTGCGATATCCGCCGCGCTATCCATCAATTCTGGCACGGCCAACAATGGGATGAGTGCGAGCATTGGAATGACGGCAATATCTTGAAACAAAAGGACTGAAAAACTCGCTTGTCCCCCATCGCCTTTCATCAGGCCGCGTTCATTCAATGTTTGTAGCACGATAGCGGTTGACGACAGCGCAAAGACAAGACCAATCGCCATCGCAATGGTCCACGGTTGCCCAAGGATCATCGCGCACCCCATGACCAATACCGTGGTTCCACCCACTTGCAGGCCACCCAATCCCAATAGACGGTGACGCATCTCCCAGAGCATTTTGGGCTCCAGCTCAAGACCTACAAGAAATAGCATCATGACGACGCCGAATTCCGCAAAATGTTGAAGGCTGATCACATCCACATTCAACGCGGCCAGCAAGGGGCTAATCGCGATGCCAGCAAGCAAATAGCCAAGCACGGAACCCAACCCAAGCCGCGAGGCAATCGGCACCGCAATTACGCCAGCGACAATAAATATAAAGGCCAAAAGCATAAATCCGTCCATGGCCTAGGCCTCCTTTTGCAAAGTTAGAGTTTCTGCTGTCAGAAATGGGACCTTTGGGGAGGACGGCGTCAACACGTCATCACGCAATGCTGCCAATACCTGTGCGAACCCTTTGGCGTGGCTCAGAAAACCGTCGCTCTCTACCCGAAGAGATCCGTATAGAACGTAGGGGGGCAGAAAATGCATTTTGCAGAGTGTGGCGGTTTGCTCCATAGGTACCAAAAACTCTCGCATCTGGTGGTTTTGATATCCGTCTGGGGTGTAGGCATCCTTGGGTCCAGCGGCCGTCACAGCAAGCATCAGGGATTTCCCGACAAGTTTGTCACCGCCGTGGCCAAAGGCAAAGCCATGCTCCAGCACCAAATCTTGCCATTCCTTTAGGAGGGACGGCGTAGAATACCAAAATAGCGGGAATTGGAATACGATAATGTCATGGTCCAATAGGCGTTGTTGTTCTTTGTCCGGATCAATTTCAAATCGAGGATAATCGGCATAAAGATCAACCATTGTGATCCCTGTAACCTTTTGCGCTTCGCGCTGCATGGCACGGTTGGCATGGGAGTGTCGATGTCCGGGGTGGGCATAGTATACGATGACATTGGCCAAGGGAGGATCCTGTGTGCGCGTGAAAACCGATTAAATCATCGAAACAGTCTATCGTGAAACCGGTGGAGTACTAGTGCGATGTCAGCATATAGCTTTTGGACAGCCTTTCGGAGAAGGCATTGATCTTTGAGGCAATTGTCGTAGGGTTCATTTAAATCACGAAATAGACAGAAATAATGGAGACTTAAGCAATGGAAAAAGCCGTCCGACGCGTGCTGGCAAACTATGCGAATTTCAATGGGCGTGCCTCAAAAGAAGAATTCTGGTGGTGGGTATTGGCGACTTTGATTGGATCAATTCTGATTGGGGCTATTGATAACCTTCTGCTTGGGAATTCCAATATTTTGCCCGGGCTGTTTAGCTTGGCAATTGTGATCCCAAATTTGGCCGTTGGAGCGCGTAGATTGCATGACTTTGAGAAATCTGGCTGGTGGCAGTTGATCTATTTGATCCCGTTGATCGGGCTGTTCGTGATGATTTATCTGCTGATCCAACCCACGGATGGCGGCGACAATAAGTATGGCCCGATGAATCCACTTTGATTTTTGGAAGCGGCGGGGAGGGCGTTGCGGTTTATTGCAACGGGCAATCACCCGCCGCGCTTATGCGTTGAATTTGATCTCAAGGACGGTTGAATATTTGGGGGATAACGACGTTATGATCCTTTCCTGAAAAAGAATTCAACGGCTCAATTGTCGTAAAAAAAGAAACCCGGGCCATCGCCCGGGTTTCTTTATTTGGTAAATGTTTACACCGCCCGGATGATCTTACCCGGTAAGACGCTGTTATTCAGCTAACTTTTTGGCGACGATTTCATTCACGGCCTTTGGATTAGCCTTGCCGCCGGTGGCTTTCATCACCTGACCAACGAACCAGCCCGCAAGTTTCGGGTTTTGCTTGGCCTTTTCGACCTGTGCAGGGTTCGCGGTGATTATCTCATCCACGGCCGCCTCGATCGCGCCGGTGTCCGTGACCTGCTTCATGCCACGGGCTTCAACGATTTCGGCGGGGTCCCCACCTTCGGAATAGACGATTTCAAAGAGTTCTTTGGCGATTTTTCCGGAGATGTCGCCTTTTGTGATCAGCTTAATCACGCCGCCCAGTTGGGCAGGAGAAACAGGACTGTCTATAATGTCGGTGTCATCCTTTTTCAGACGTCCGAACAACTCGTTGATCACCCAGTTGGCTGCGAGCTTACCGTCGTTCCCTTTCGCCGTCTTTTCAAAAAAGTCTGCGGCTTCCGTTTCAGCTGTCAAAACTGATGCATCATATTCGGACAGACCAAAATCAGTCACAAACCGAGTTTTCTTTGCGTCGGGAAGTTCTGGTAGGGTTTTTGCTATTTCATCGACCCATTCTTGCTCTATTTCCAAGGGCAACAGGTCCGGACAAGGGAAATAGCGGTAATCATGCGCCTCTTCCTTGGAACGCATTGAACGGGTTTCGCCCTTGTCGGCATCATACAGACGGGTTTCCTGATCAACACTTCCGCCGTCTTCCAGAATTGCGATCTGGCGTTTGGCTTCGTAATCGATGGCTTGCTGGATGAACCGCATTGAATTCATGTTCTTGATTTCGCAGCGGGTGCCCAAATGCCCAAAATCTTGGGTTTCTTGGTATTTTTCGTATTGGCCCGGACGACACACCGACACGTTTACGTCAGCACGCATGCTGCCATTCTGCATGTTGCCGTCGCAGGTGCCCAGATATCGCAAAATCTGGCGCAGCTTTACAACAAACGCCGCAGCTTCTTCGGGGCCTCGGATGTCAGGTCGGCTTACGATTTCCATCAACGCCACACCGGTTCGGTTCAAGTCCACAAAAGACATGTTTGGGTCCATGTCGTGGATGGATTTACCAGCATCTTGTTCCAGATGAATGCGTTCAATGCGGACCAGACGGGCGACGCCGGGCTCCATATCAACCAACACTTCGCCTTCGCCGACGATGGGGTGATAGAGTTGCGAAATCTGATACCCCTGAGGAAGGTCCGGGTAAAAATAGTTTTTCCGGTCAAACGCAGAGAATAAATTGATATCTGCCTTTAGGCCCAGACCGGTGCGCACAGCTTGTTCAACGCAGAACTCGTTGATAACCGGCAGCATTCCAGGCATGGCGGCGTCCACGAACGCAACGTTCGAGTTGGGTTCAGCGCCGAATTTGGTCGAAGCGCCTGAAAAGAGTTTTGACTGAGACGACACCTGCGCATGGATTTCCATGCCGATGACTAGTTCCCAATCGTCTTTGGCGCCTGCGATCACTTTTGGTGTCGGGGCAGTATAGGTGAGGTCGAGCATCTGTAACGTCCTGTCTCTGATCAGATTGCTTCTAGGACAGGGCGACCAGAGGAGCAAGCCTTTGACCAGAAAGAGGCCAAAAATGGGGTAAAATGGTTGGGGCAATCGGAATGGGCGGGTTCAGACAAAGAAGCATCAATCCGCCCAGATCGAAGATGTGTAATCTAAGATTGCCCGCGCTGCTATTTCTCTGTCATGGTTACCGAACTAATAATCGGAGAAATATTTTGGCGTTGATTGCTGCGAAACCTATTCTGAGTGCTTGTGTTTTAACGGTCCTGTTGTTGGCGTGTTCCAGTGATGCCGCCAAAGATGAAAAAAGCAAAGGCAGAACAGAAGAAGGCGCGTTGCCGGTGACCCGCTGGGATTTTCGATCCGAAAGCGATGTCTGGACTGCTGCCGCCTTGGCGGCGATGAAAAAAGATGGCCAAAAGGTTTTGGCGATGGATCTGCGCGATGGGAATACGTGGTGTCCGGCATATAATAATGCGGATCAGGACCAGCGAGCAGAGTTCTGGGTCGGCCTTCTTTCTGCTTTGGCAAAACATGAAAGTACATGGAACCCGAATGCATCCGGCGGCGGTGGCCGTTGGCTGGGTTTAACACAAATTGCGCCGATGTCCGCAAATTTCTACGGCTGTGGTCTGTCGCGAAGTGAACTGTTCGTGGGTGAAAAAAATCTTGCCTGCGCTGTGAAAATCATGGAAGCCCGCGTCCCGTCTGGTGGGGTCGTTACAAGTACAGGCTCGCCGTGGAAAGGTATGTCTCGCGACTGGGCCCCATTCCGCAAATCCGCAAAAAGAGCTGAGATGGCCGGATGGACATCAAAACAAGCGTATTGCGTGAAATAACGCGCGGGTCAGGCGGTTGCTTGCCCAATGGTTGTTTACCCAAAAGAAAACAGGGATTTCTTGACGGTTATATCGGCCCGCCCCAGCCAGCGGGTCAACTCAGCGATATCGGGCAGGCATTCCCAAGGAATGCTTAAGCGATTGCCGTCTTTGGTGACGATGCTGACGGAGTGGGAAAAGTCGAGCTTTTTGGAGACGCGCACGACATCGATTTCTGCGAGAGCAATGCGCACATCTTGTCGTCCGGCAACCCAAGATACCGCATAGCGATCCAGCCGAAATTGAGCGGGGCGGTCGGTTAGTATTTCCCAGATCAACAGTCCAGCCAAGGCCTGCACCATTAACAAAAACCAGATATTCGCCTGCAGTAAAATTAGCAGGATCAATGCAACACCCAAACCGCCAAGGGCGACATAGTTTTTCTGATTTTTACCAGAAGTTTCAAACGCAATTGGCTCCATAGGTTAACGACCACCTGCAATGTCCAGAATGCTGCCCGTGGCATAGCTGGATTGTTCCGATGCAAACCAAAGGATCGCTTCGGCGATTTCCTTGGGGGTGCCGGGGCGTTTCATGGGGATACGATCTTTTAGCCGTTCAGCGCGTCCTGGGGCCCCTCCGCGGGCATGGATGGGCGTGTCTGTAATACCGGGGCGAACCGCATTCACGCGGATGCCTTCGTCTGCGTTTTCTTGGGCGAGGCCGATTGTGAATGTATCAATAGCTGCTTTGGCCGCAGCATAATCCACATATTCACCTGCTGAGCCAAGCCGGGCGGCCACAGAGGATACGTTTACGATGGTTCCGCCGGTTCCGCCATACCGTTTTGCCATGTGGCGCACGGCCTCTTGGGCGCAATAAATACTGCCCAAAGTGTTAACTTGAAAGATGTCTTGTAAGCGATTGACGGACATCTCTTCGACGCGTTGGCCCGGGGCGGTGACCCCAGCGTTATTGATTAACGAAGCGATGGATCCAAGCGTGTCCGTACATTCGCGGAACATCCGTTTGACTTGTTCGGCGTCGGCTATATCTGCCTGCAGTAGGGTAACACGGCCTCCGGCGCTATGGATTTTTTTCGCAACGGTTTCAGCGCCTGCTTTATCAGCGCGGTAATTCACACCAATGTCCCAACCATTTTGTGCCGCTAATTCGGCAAGGGCGGCCCCAATGCCGGATGAAGCTCCGGTGATTAGCATTGTTGGACGGATCATATCAGCCCCCTAGAATGCGGGTCACCATTTCACTGGTATCCCGACTGAGCGCAGGTGTTTCTCGAATGCGTTCCAGTTGGCTGCGCATCAAGGCTTGCCGATCCGCATCATACCGTTTCCATGTTTCAAAGGCTGTGCTCATGCGGGCTGTTGTTTGTGGGTTAACAGGATCCAGTTTGATCAGCCAATCGGCTAACAAAGCGTAACCCGCGCCATCAGCGGCATGGAACCCTGCAGTGTTCATGGCCAGGGCCCCCAAGGTCGCGCGGAAACGATTTGGGTTTTTCCATTCAAAATCGGGGTGTGCCGTAAGGCCTTTCGCACTTTGGGCTGCCGTTTCTGGCGCTGCGCAGCCGACTTGTAAAGAGAACCATTTATCGATGACAAGACGGTCGTCTTTCCACTGGGTATAAAAGGCCTCGGTTTCAGCCTTGCCGCGTTCGATGGTCAGTAGGCTAGACAGAGCACCAAGTTGTTGGGTCATATTGTCGGCGGCTGCGAATTGTTTACGCGCCGCATCCCCTGAATCCAAACGAGACAATAGCCCCAAAATAGTCCCTTGCAGCGCGCGTTTTCCGGCGGCCGATGCGTCTGGTGTATAAGGGCCATCAACATGCATTTCCGCATATAGTTTGGGCAGGGCGTCCTGAAGATGTTGGGCGCGGGCGACGGATAGTGTTTCCGCCGCGCGATGGATTCGCATTGGGTCGGGCGTTATGCCAGCATCAAACAAAGTCTGCGCAATATCGTCCTGCCCCGGTTGGCGGAGAGCCAATGCACGGAATGCGGGATCGAGGGTCTCGTCGCGGGCAACTTTAAGAAGGGCATCCAGATAGGCCGGATCAGCTGGCGTATCATCCTGAACCATGTGAACGAGCACATCCTTGGCAAGGGCACGACCTGCCTCCCACTTGTTAAAAGGATCGGTATCATGGGTTAAAAGGAACGCGCGCTCTGCGTTGTCACTTTTGCGGTTCAAAATGACAGGGGCTGAGAACCCTCGCAGGACCGACGGGATTGGCTTTTCCGAAAGCCCGGTAAATGCAAAGCTCTGGGTGGCTTCTGTCATTTCTAAGATTTCGGTGGGGGCGATTTCGTCACCTTTGCGATTCAATAGACCCACTGCGATTGGGATCACACGCGGATCTTTGATATCCTGTCCCGGCGTCGGGGGCGTCTGTTGTGTGAAGGTTAGCGTATAAGTGCCGTCTTCAAAATCATCAATGAGATCAAGCCGAGGTGTACCTGCTTGCCCATACCATCGTTGAAACTGTGATAAATCCCGGCCGGTTGCGTCTTCAAAGACCTTTAGCCAGTCCTCAATCGTAGCAGCGTCACCGTCGTGACGTTCAAAATACAAATCAAGCGCTTTGGCATAGGCGTCATCACCGACCAATGTTTTTAGCATCCCGATCAATTCAGCGCCTTTTTCATAGACCGTTGCAGTGTAAAAATTGTTGATCTCAACAAAGCTCTCTGGGCGTACAGGATGGGCGAGGGGGCCGTTGTCTTCTCGGAACTGGCGACCGCGCAGGGCTAAAACGTTGTCGATACGTGCCACAGCATGACCGCGCATGTCGCCGGTAAATTGCTGATCGCGGAAAACCGTTAGTCCCTCTTTGAGGCACAGCTGGAACCAATCGCGGCAGGTGATCCGGTTGCCGGTCCAGTTGTGGAAATACTCATGGGCGATGATCGCTTCTATTCTCTCAAAATTCGCGTCTGTTGAGGTTTCAGGGCTGGCCAGAACGCAAGAAGAGTTGAATATGTTCAAGCCCTTGTTCTCCATCGCGCCCATATTAAAGTCATCAACTGCCACAATGTTGAATATGTCCAAGTCATACTCGCGGCCATAGACTTGCTCATCCCAGGTCATGGACCGTTTCAGGGCATCCATCCCAAAGGCGCATTTGCCCTCATCGCCGGGGCGGACCCAAATGTTCAGTTCTACGTCGCGCCCGTTCATCGTCGTGAATTGATCAGGATGGTTGATCAAGTCGCCGGCGACCAATGCGAACAGATACGCCGGCTTGGGCCATGGGTCGTGCCATTCTGCCCAACCATCGCCTTTGTCCGTTGGGTTGCCGTTGGAGAGCAAGACAGGATCATCACCTTCAATGCGAACCGTAAAAATTCCCATGACATCGGGGCGATCCGGGTAATAAGTTATTTTGCGAAACCCCTCGGCCTCACATTGGGTACAGTACATACCTCCGGACATATAAAGTCCTTCGAGAGCCGTATTAGAGGCCGGTGCAATTTCCACCTCGGCTTCCCAGATGAATGGCGCGTCGGGAACTTGCGCGATCAGCCCCATATCAGACAGCTCTGGCTGAATGGGGGTGCCATCGATGTGCGCTGATATCAGTTTAAGTTGCTCCCCATGCAGGAAAAACCGGCGGTCGGGACTGTCTGGGTTTGGACGAAATGCAATACGGGACAGCACGCGGGTCGCGTCGGGCGAGAGGCGAAAGGTCAGATGAACTGATTCCACCAAATAGGCCGGAGCCACATAATCCTTCAGGTAGATCGTCTGTGGTGTCGCGTCGGTCATACTATCCTCATGTCCTGTTTCCTCTAGGTGTAGCGCTTTGGGGGATGGGCGCAAGCGGGGCTTTCAGGGTTTTCTTGAAACAGCTTCTCGTCGCACCGTGCAATTGGTAACATATTATTACCATTGTGTTTACGATAGGAAACTAATTAAATATCGCTCCTGAAACCAATGCACCGAAAGGACGTCTCATGGTAAATCGTATCGACAGAGCTGGGTTGAAGGTTGATGCCGTATTGGCAGAGTTTCTGGAGGCGGATGCATTGCCTGGAACCGGTGTCACGGCAGATCAGTTTTGGACCGGGTTTTCGGATATCGTCCATGAACTTGGCCCGAAAAACCGTGTTCTCCTTGAGGAACGTACCCTGCTGCAGCGCCAAATAGATGATTGGCACGTTGCGCACCGAGGGCAATCCCATGATGCGACCGCATATACGGATTTTTTGAAAGAGATCGGATATCTGCTGGATGAGGGGGAAGATTTCAGCATCGTTACTGAAAATGTAGATACTGAAATTGCTCAGTTACCCGGACCGCAGTTGGTTGTGCCAATTATGAATGCGCGTTTTGCACTGAATGCAGCAAATGCGCGGTGGGGCAGCCTGTATGATGCTTTGTATGGCACTGATGCGCTGGGCGATCTGCCGGTCGGAAAATCTTATGATGCTGCGCGAGGGGCACGTGTTGTTGCATGGGCTAAGGCGCATCTGGACAAAGCCCTCCCATTGGCCAGCGGTCGATGGAAAGATGTGACAGTCCTGTCAGTTAAAGGAGGGGTGTTTGCGCCAGCCTTGGCTGACCCCGCGCAATTTGCGGGGCATAATGGTTCTGGCGATGGGGCGCAGTATTTATTTCGAAGCAATGGGTTGGGTCTTGAAATTTTGGTCGATTCAGCCAGCCCAATCGGAAAAACTGATCCTGCGAATATCTCTGACGTGGTTTTGGAGTCGGCTGTTAGCGCCATTATGGATTGTGAGGATTCTGTAGCTGCTGTGGATGCCACGGATAAGACACTTGCCTATCGTAATTGGTTGGGTTTGATGAAAGGTGATCTTACCGAGGAGGTCTCTAAGGGGGGGGAATCCTTTACGCGTCGCTTGAATCCTGACCGGAGTTATACCGCGCCCGATGGGGTAGAGTTTAGCGCAAAGGGTCGTGCGTTGATGTTGGTACGCAATGTCGGCCATTTGATGACCAACCCTGCGATATTGGACAAAGACGGTTTGGAAATCGGCGAAGGGATTATGGATGCAATGTGCACAGCCCTGATTGCGATGCACGATCTGAACAGCGACGGGGGGAATTCGCTTCATGGATCTGTCTATGTGGTAAAGCCGAAAATGCATGGTCCAGATGAGGTGGCATTTGCGGATGAACTTTTCACCCGCGTTGAGGCGGCGCTGGGCCTGCCACAATTTGCCGTTAAACTGGGTATCATGGACGAAGAGCGTCGGACCTCTGTGAACCTCAAAGAGTGCATTCGGGCGGCAAAGAACAGGGTGGCCTTTATCAACACCGGTTTCCTTGATCGCACCGGCGACGAAATTCATACAAGCATGGAGGCTGGTCCCTTCTTAAAAAAGGGGGACATGAAATCAACGCCTTGGATTGCCTCGTATGAGGATCGCAATGTTGATATCGGATTGCAGTGTGGCCTAAAAGGGCGCGCCCAAATCGGTAAAGGTATGTGGGCCATGCCTGATTTGATGCAGGACATGTTGGCAGCTAAAATCGGACACCCCCAGTCTGGCGCGACCTGCGCATGGGTACCATCGCCAACGGCAGCGACGCTGCATGCAACGCATTATCATCAAGTTGATGTTTTAGCGCGTCAGGATGAACTTGCCGCTCAGGGGCGTCGCGGAACATTGGAGGATTTGCTGACAATTCCTGTTGCCTCTGGTCAAAACTGGTCAGATGCCGAAATTGCTGCTGAACTGGAAAATAACGCACAGGGCATCCTTGGTTATGTTGTCCGATGGGTCGATCAGGGTGTTGGTTGTTCAAAAGTGCCAGACATCAACAATGTCGGCTTAATGGAGGATCGTGCCACTTGCCGGATTAGTTCTCAAGCCTTGGCCAACTGGCTGCATCATGGCGTTGTTGAGGAAAATCAGGTGATGGACACGATGAAAAAGATGGCGGCAGTTGTGGATGCGCAGAATGCGGCGGACCCTCTGTATCAACCAATGGCACCTGCCTATGATTCAATTGCGTTTAAAGCGGCCTGTGATTTAGTGTTCAACGGACGCAATCAGCCATCTGGCTATACCGAACCTGTTTTGCATCGTCGCCGTCTTGAGTTAAAAGCATCTTAGTTATCACCCGGTATTTCTGGCCGGGATAGTTAAAATAACCGGAGTTTAAATGGCTGAAATTTCTTTGCGCCGCGCGCGCAGTATAATTCGTGGTGTCCTGAGCAAAGGGCATGAAATGGAATTAAAACCTCTTTCAGTAGTAGTTCTAGACGCGGGTGGTCATGTTAAGGCCTTTGAACGTGAAGACGGTGCATCCCCAGGGCGGTTCGCAATTGCGCAGGGCAAAGCCTATGGCGCGGTGATGTTGGGAATGGCCGGCAAAGCGCAGATGGCGCGTGCCGAACAGCAGGCTTATTTTATGGCAGCTGTAAATGGTGTTTATGGTGGGCAAGTTGTTCCGGTGCCGGGCGGTGTTTTGGTGCGGGATAAAAACGGCAATGTTATAGGCGCGGTTGGTGTCACCGGGGATACCTCAGAGAATGACGCTGAGGCAGCGGTTGCCGCAATTGAGGGCGTTGGCCTCACTGCCGAGGCATAATTATTGTGCAATTGTACCGCACCTGTCCAAGTGAAGGTGTGGTACATTTTTGCACAACCCATGTTGAGATTCTTTTCTGTCGTCTATCGCCAAACGGACGTATGTTTAAGGCAATTGGAACCGTATTGGGGGCTTCATGACGCGACCTATCGTTGGAATTATTGGCAACAGCTATCTGATCAATGACGAGTATCCGGCCCATGTCGGTGGAACAATGAATTTTGAGGCCATCTCACAGGTTTCTGGCTGTATGCCTTTGCTGATCCCTGCGGATCCCGAGTTTTTATCGGTTGAGGAATTGCTGTCCACCTGTGACGGATTTCTGTTAACCGGTGGACGTCCTAATGTGCATCCCGAAGAATACGGTGAAGTTGAAACGGAGGCTCATGGCGCTTTCGATCGTGCGCGTGATGCAATCACTTTGCCCTTAGTGCGGGCCTGCGTTGAACGTGGTCAGCCAATTCTGGGCGTTTGCCGGGGCTTTCAAGAGGTGAATGTCGCAATGGGGGGCAGTCTGCACCCTGAAATACGTGAAATTCCAGGTCGTAATAATCATCGGATGCCGCCGGATGGGACCCTCGAAGAGAAATTTGAATTACGCCATATCGTTACGTTGTCCAACGATGGCCCTTTTTCAAAGTTGTTTGGGGCGTCAGAAGTGTTGACCAATACGTTGCACGGGCAGGGGATTCAGCGTGCAGGTGCTCGGGTTCAGGTGGATGGATATGCGCCGGATGGCACACCAGAGGCAATCTTCATCAAAGATGCGCCCGGGTTTACCATGTCCGTGCAATGGCACCCCGAATGGAATGCTGCCAATGACCCGGTGTCACGACTTCTGTTTGCTGCGTTTGGTAAGGCGGTTCGGGATTGGAGATCTGGAAAATCTCCGCTTCGGCTCCAATCGGCTTAAACCTATTTCTCATTGTCACTTTTACATTGTTCGTGTGAGGAATATTACAACGTTCCAATAAACGGATGCAATCACTTCAAAGAAGGTCGCAATGAAACGTATCGATATTCCGCCGGTTTGGCTTGCTGCTTTTCTCTATGTTGCGTGGTCTTTATCAAACGCATTCCCGGCGTTATCGTTTGGTGGCGGATGGGCTGAGTTTCTTGCCGGAATATTGATTGGCAGCGGGATTGTTTTACTTTTGCTCGCAATTGTTGAGTTTCGAAAACACAAAACCACATTTATCCCACATGAAACGGCGACGGCATTAATTCAGTCGGGAATTTTTAAACGCTCCCGCAATCCGATCTATTTAGGAGATATGTTGATCCTCGCTGGGGGTATTCTCTGGTGGGATGCAGTTGTCGCGCTCCCGCTGGTTCCGATATTTTTGTGGGTGATCGAAAAACGATTCGTAATACCTGAGGAAAACAAGCTTCGGCGTCAATTTCGGGTACAGTTTGCGGCGTATTGTGCCAAAACACGGCGCTGGATCTGACAGTTTGCCGCAATGCAGCGGTCTTCTGAACCAAATTGTTGTGAAATATTGTTGCGCGGGGTAATAGATCACGGACTAAAAAGTCATAATACGACTTTTTAGAAGAGAGAGGGAAGTTTATAGTGAAAATCGGGGTTCCGAAGGAAGTCTTTGATGGGGAAGCGCGTGTCGCGATGACCCCTGAAAGTGCGCTTCAGCTTCAAAAGCTGGGGTATGATTGTGCAATTGAGTCCGGCGCAGGTGCGTTGGCTGGTTTTTCAGATGACGCATATGCAGCGAACGGGGTCGAAGTTCTCGATACCGCAGCGTCATTGTGGAAAGCGAGCGACATTGTCGCCAAAGTACGGCAACCAAACGCAACTGAAATGAAGCGTTTAAAGGACGATAAGACGCTGATCAGCTTCTTTAACCCGGCCGGGAACGAAGAAGGCATGACTGCCGCGGAGAAATCCGGTGCGAACGTAATTGCGATGGAAATGGTGCCACGCATCAGCCGAGCGCAAAAAATGGACGCCTTGTCGTCGATGGCCAATATTGCAGGGTATCGTGCCGTCATCGAAGCTGGGAACAACTTCGGTCGTTTCTTCACCGGTCAGATCACGGCAGCGGGCAAAGTGCCTCCGGCCAAGGTTTTGGTGGTAGGGGCTGGTGTAGCTGGTTTGGCCGCCATTGGAACGTCTACGTCGCTGGGTGCGATCACTTATGCCTTTGACGTGCGCCCCGAAGTGGCTGAGCAAGTTGAATCCATGGGTGCAGAATTTGTGTACCTTGATTTCGAAGAAGCACAGCAGGATGGCGCCGCAACCGGTGGGTATGCTTCTGTGTCTTCCCCGGAATTTCGCGAAGCGCAACTGGCTAAATTCCGTGAATTGGCCCCCGAAATTGACATCGTAATTACCACAGCGTTGATTCCGAACCGCGAAGCGCCAGAGCTTTGGACCGAAGACATGGTTAAAGCCATGAAACCTGGTTCAGTGATCGTCGATTTGGCTGCTGAAAAGGGTGGAAACTGTAAACTAACCGTCGCAGATGAAAAAATTGTCACTGACAATGGCGTGACCATTATTGGTTACACTGATTTTCCATCGCGCATGGCCGCACAGGCGTCGACCCTGTATTCCACAAATATCCGTCACATGATGACTGATTTGACACCTGAAAAAGACGGTCAGATCAATCATGACATGGAAGATGACGTAATCCGTGGAGCAACGGTGACCTTTGAGGGTGCCATCACGTTCCCACCGCCGCCCCCTAAAGTGGCGGCGATTGCAGCAAAGCCCAAAGAGGTTGTGCCGGAGCTAACACCCGAAGAAAAACGTGAAGCGGAAGTGGCTGCGTTTAAAGCCCAGACCAAACAACAGGTTCTTCTATTGTCCGTAGGTGCAGCGCTCTTGTTGGGCGTCGGCCTTGTCGCCCCTGCGAGCTTTATGCAGCACTTCATCGTGTTTGTTTTGGCCGTGTTTATCGGCTTCCAAGTGATCTGGGGCGTGGCACATTCGCTGCACACACCTCTGATGGCTGTCACCAACGCGATTTCATCGATCATTATTCTGGGGGCGCTCATGCAAATTGGCTCCGGCAGTTTCCTTGTGATCTTATTGGCTGCGGTTTCGGTATTTATGGCCGGGATCAACATCTTTGGCGGCTTCCTCGTGACACGGCGCATGCTCGCCATGTTCCAGAAATCTTAAGGGAGACGGACTGATGGATTTCGGATTTACAACAGCGGCCTATGTGGTCGCGGCTGTTCTCTTTATCTTGTCCCTCGGCGGATTGTCCGGGCAAGAAAGCGCAAAACGCGCGGTATGGTATGGCATCGTCGGTATGGGCCTTGCAGTCTTTGCCACACTGATTGGACCGGGCGCAGGCCTTTGGGTTCTTTCCGTGCTGTTGATTATTGCAGGCGGTGCAATCGGCTATGTGGTTGCGACGCGGGTTCAAATGACTGAGATGCCTCAGCTTGTGGCTGCGATGCACTCGCTCGTGGGTCTTGCTGCCGTGTTCGTGGGCTATATTGCCCATATTGAACTGGGCCGTGTCCTTGGCATGGACGAGGCGACCAAGCATGGTTTGGACGGCTTTGCGGCTTTGCTCGCCCATAAAACGGGTGTTGAGATTGCAATCTTGCGCGTTGAATTGTTCCTTGGCGTCTTTATCGGTGCTGTGACCTTTACGGGTTCTGTCGTTGCCTATGGCAAATTGGCAGGCAAAGTGGGGTCAGCGGCGACCAAATTGCCCGGCGGTCACATGTTAAACGCAGGTGCGGCTGGTTTGTCTGTGTTGTGCCTGATCTGGTATTTTAACACAGGTGGCTTTTTTCCTTTGTTCCTGATGACGCTGGCGGCGCTGTTTATCGGCTACCATCTGATCATGGGCATTGGGGGCGCTGACATGCCCGTCGTTGTATCGATGCTGAACAGCTATTCTGGTTGGGCTGCAGCGGCGATCGGTTTTTCATTGGGCAACGATCTTTTGATTGTTGTGGGTGCTCTTGTAGGCTCTTCCGGTGCGATTTTGTCTTACATCATGTGTAAGGCGATGAACCGTTCGTTTGTCTCGGTTATTTTGGGTGGCTTTGGTGGCTCGACTGGGCCTGCGATGGAAGTCGAAGGCGAGCAAATCGCAATCGATGCGGATGGTGTTGCTACTGCTTTGGAAGAAGCAGACTCT
This sequence comes from Pseudoruegeria sp., assembly GCA_039972875.1. Classification (GTDB taxonomy): domain Bacteria; phylum Pseudomonadota; class Alphaproteobacteria; order Rhodobacterales; family Rhodobacteraceae; genus Pseudoruegeria. The sequence continues at coordinate 325,866 of JBDWMA010000032.1, read as the reverse complement.
GTGATCATCATCCCAGGCTACGGTATGGCGGTGGCACAAGCGCAGCAAAATGTGGCGGAACTGACCCGTCGTTTGCGTGCCAAAGGTAAAAATGTCCGATTTGCGATCCATCCGGTTGCGGGACGTCTGCCGGGGCACATGAACGTGTTGCTTGCCGAAGCTAAGGTTCCGTATGACATCGTCATGGAAATGGATGAAATCAACGAAGATTTCCCTGAAACCGATGTTGCTATTGTCATCGGCTCCAACGACATCGTTAACCCTGCCGCGCAAGAAGATCCAAACAGCCCCATCGCCGGCATGCCGGTTCTGGAATGTTGGAAAGCCAAGCAGGTGTTTGTTTCTAAGCGTGGCCAAGGAACCGGTTATTCCGGCATCGAGAACCCACTGTTCTACAAAGAGAACACGCGTATGTTCTACGGTGACGCCAAAGCCTCGTTGGATAGTTTGCTGACGCAAATTCAGTAACAATATTCAACTATTTAAATTAAAACGCCGTCAGAGTTAAATCTGACGGCGTTTTTTAATGCTGATCTGCTGTGAAATTAACCCGTTGATAAGGGCTAAATTCAGTCCTCAACGCGCATATACTAGGGCCACGGCAACGTCAGAGAGTGCGGATAGATCGGCAGCCTTGTCGATGACGACATGTTTAAATCCGGCGCGCTTTAGGCGTCGTTTAATTTTTTTTAGTCGCCCATCTTTGTCCTGAACTTCTATTGCAACCTGTTTCACCATTTTCCAGTCTTGCGGTGTTAAACCATCAAGAACATCCAATTCCGCGCCTTCGGTATCAATCTTTAAAAAATCAATTTTTGATATTCCGGTGTCCGCAATAATTTGGCTCAGCGAAAAGAGGGGGCACCGAATGTGTTCTTTTTTTCGGTATATGTGGCTCAATCCCAGCGGCCCTAATACTGCGGCTAGTGGATATAATAGGATGGCAGTGTTTAACCACTTTTGGCGCCGAAGTTTGGCCATCGTACGCACCATTTGGGCATATCTCACAGGATGTGTGAATGTCTGGCGGAGAGTTTTTTCCTGATCTTCTTTTTCGCTCGGAACTGAGGTCGAGTTTCCCGGTAGGTTTGGGAAATATGTGAATTCCAAATGATCTGGGCCATCTATTTTTGTGGCGCCGGCATTAAAGAGGTGCAGTTTTGTGCCTGCCTCCCACGTGCGGTTTGAAACATTGTTTTGAAGAGCCGCAAAGGTCTCCGGGATGGGCTCAAGAGCAATCAGGGTCGCGTTGGCCCCTGCGCGTTGCAGGGCAAAATTGGAAAAAAAGCCAACATTTGCACCGACATCAACAATCGTTGCCCCAGCCGGAATTTTGAGCCCGTGCCGAAGGTAGTCCTCACGTTTGAAGATTTCATGATGTATGAATCTTGCTTCCCGGCGTGCGCTGCGTCGTATTTGCATTTTGCCAATGCCGGCGAAGTGTTCTTGATAGGACATTTGAAATCTCAGGAGTGACAATTTTTGCCACATGATCGAAACGCCAAGGTCTTGGCAAGGTTGCATCTTCGTTTTTCGCCATGTGTCAGATTTTTATCGTGAATTCAGCAAGAGGAGGGCTGTAATGGATAATTGTCGTAATGGGTTTGAGGGGTTTTAGATTGTAATGTGGCTCCATGTAGCGGAACTTGTATACGGTTGTGTACTTCTAAGTGCATGTAATAAATCAATTATTTCTTTACAGAAGCTAAGTTGTAACTATGTTGGCGGCTAGAGTTTTTGTGAAAGAGCTAAAAAAATGTCACCGATCCATGATCATTCTGCGCGATATGCCTTGGCCAATGAGCTACACGCTCGACCGTTTCCATCCCTAGGTGCACCGGGCCATGCTGTTTTCCTTGCGATTAAGCGTGAGGAGGCTGCGGCAGGTCGGGATAAAACAGAAGATATGACGCATTTAGTTGCGCTTTTGGATCGGCATGGCGCGCCGCATCCACAACCGGGTGCAACACATTACTTTGGTCAAATCGGAAAGTTTGCCCTTAAGTGGGAGAGCCACACTGAATTCGTGACCTATACGATTTTCATCGACGGGCCTGCAGAGCGGCCCTTTGATCCTTTGTGGTTTTCGGTATTCCCTGAGGATTGGCTCTTGGGGATTCCTGGCGTACGCATGACATCAGCCTTGATCCATGTCGTATCCGAGGACCGTCCTTCAGCAATTCGTCAACATCTTCAGGATTGGTTTGTCACAGAAAGCGTTGCAGCCTCTTATGTTTTAGGTAAAGCGGCTGTAATTGCCGGTGACTTTCGGATTGATCCGGCGGGTCACATGCGCCTTGCAGTGTTTGTACCGCCTGAAACAGGGGTACAGCGGACGGGCCGTATTGTTCAAAGGCTGTGTGAAGTTGAAACTTATAAAACCATGTCGATGCTTGGATTTATGCGGGTGCGGGGCATGGCGGATGATATTGGTCATCAAGACGAAAAATTGTCAGAGCTGATGTCTGATATGGATACCGAAGAGACCTCGGCTGAAACTTTACTTCGTCGATTGCTTGCGGTGTCTGCGTCATTGGAGCGTTTATCTGCGAGTTCAAGTTTCCGTTTTGGTGCGACCAAGGCCTACGAAGCTATCGTAAACCAACGCATCGAAATTTTAAGAGAAGAGCATTTTGAAGGCCGTCAAACGTTTGGCGAATTCATGATGCGCCGGTTTGACCCTGCGATGCGGACGGTCACCTCTACTGAGAAACGCCTGAAATCTCTTTCTGAACGGGCCCTTAGGGCATCTGACTTGTTGCGCACGCAGGTGGATGTCGAACGAACAGCGCAAAATCAAGCGCTGCTGGAGAGCATGGACCGTCGAGGGGGGGTGCAACTTAGATTGCAACAAACAGTTGAAGGGCTGTCAGTGGTGGCGATCAGCTTTTATGGTGTGGATTTGCTCCGGTATTTACTTGCCCCCTTTGCCGAGCACTTTGGGGTAGAGATGCCTTGGTTGACTGCTGGAATTACCCCGCTTGTGGTCATCATTGTTTGGTTGCTCATTAGACGAATTCGGAAAATCCTGCATTAGTCAGGCACCAACCTAGCAAAAAAAAGGCCGCGCACAGCGCGACCCTTTTGAATTAGCGTCCTCTGATGCGAGGATCGAGGGCGTCCCTTAAGCCGTCGCCGACGTAGTTTACCGACAGAACGGTCAAAGAAATGGCCAGACCGGGCCAAAGCACGCGTTCAGGGTATTGTTGTAGGTAATCCACCCCATCAAACAGCAGACGTCCCCATGTTGGGAAATCTGGCGGAAAGCCTAACCCTAAGAAAGACAATGCACTTTCTGTGATAATCGCGTTTGCAATGCCAAGTGTGGCAGACACCATAATTGGTGACATGACGTTAGGCAGTACGTGGCGGGTTATCATATGTGTGGGCGAAGTACCGATTGAGCGTGCGGCAAGCACGAATTCGCGTTCCTTGAGGGCAAGAACATCGCCTCGGACAATGCGGGCGGTTTGCATCCAACTCGTGATCCCAATGGCCGAAACCATTAAGACAAATATCCCACCCTCTGGCCCGAATGCCGCGCTAAGTGGTTCACGAAACAACATGATGATCACAAGCAAAAGTGGAAGCAGCGGTAGGGCCAGAAATAAATCTGTTAGGCGCATCAGGGGGCCATCGAGCTTTTTGAAATAGCCTGCGATGACACCAATAAATGTTCCAAGTAAGAGAGCGATTGCCATAGCGGTCAAGCCCACAGCCATGGAGATCCGGCCCCCGGACAACATGCGGGCAAGGATATCGCGGCCCAATTGGTCGGTTCCGAAAGGATGCGCAAATGTAGGGCCCTGATTGCGGGCTCGAATGTCGATGAAGGTAGGCTCGATGTTCCAGATCGTTGGCCCCAGCAGCATGGCCAGGACCATCAGGATGAAAAACACGGCGCCGATCATTGCGCCTTTGTGTGTTCTAAACTGCGCCCAAACATCCCACCATTGATTTCGGGGAGCCTCGTCAGGAATGTCGTTTGCGTTGGTGATCTGCTCAGTCATAGCGGATCCTTGGGTCTAGGACGCCGTAGAGAACGTCGGCGATCAGGTTGAACAATACGATCAGTATGGCAAAGATAAATGTGAGGGTTTGGACCATGGGTAAATCATTTGCTTGGATCGCGGTAATGAGGAGTTGCCCAAGTCCATTCACTTTGAACACTTGTTCAGTAATGATAGCTCCGCCGAATACTTGTGGAACACCGAGTGCAATAACCGTGATCACAGGGATCATTGAATTGCGAAGCACATGGGCCAAGACCACTGTTTTTTCTGTCAGGCCCTTGGCGCGCGCGGTTCGTACGTAATCTTGATTAAGATTATCCAGCATGGAAGCGCGCATAAAGCGGCTGATTTGGGCCGCATTATACAAAGCCAATACAAAGACCGGCATGGCCATTTGGCGCATCTGAAAGGTAAAGCTTTCCCAATCCTTGACCACATGGGTGGTGTCATAAATCGATGGGAACCAACCGAGGTTTACCGAAAAGATCACGATCAGCAAAACGCCTGTGAAAAAAGTCGGTACTGAAAACCCGATCATAGAGACGAACGTCCCGATCTGATCAAACCAGCTGTATTGCCGATAGGCCGAATAGATCCCGATGGGCAGGGCGATCAATATACCTACAACATAGGACATGCCAATGACCCACAGTGTCTGTGGGATACGCTGTGCCACGATATCCATGACAGGAGAGCGCGTTTGCCAGCTTATGATACGTTGTTTACCGTCGGCGAAGTCTGTCCCGAACAGGCCATCGATCATGTACATGGGTTCCACGATAAAGAACTGTTGGAGCCATTTGACAAAACGGATGTGGACGGGTTCTCCAAGGCCAAGCGCTTCGCGCATGCGCTCTTTGACTTCGGGCGGAACAGTCAGGGGAACTTGGGCCATGGGGTCACCCGGGGCCAGTTCCAGCAATAAAAATATAATAAGGCCGATAAAGATCAGCACCGGAACCGCGAGGATAAGTCGTCGGATCGTGAAGTTTAGCATGCGGTGATGCCTTTAATTGACGCAGAAGAAGAGAAGGTGACAGCAACACCGCCGCCCCTAGAACTGGGACGGCGGTCTTTCAGGCTTATTCTGTGCGGTGCCAATCAGCGGCATTCCACAGTTCTGAGTCCCAAGTGTTCAAGATAACACCACCAAGAGTATTGGAGTGCGCTGAAACACGGCCTCGGTCAACCAGCGGAATCATCACGTAGTTCTGCATAAGCATATCGTTCATGGCCTTAGCCATTTCAGCACGCTCATTGATGTCACCCGTTACAGCCATTTTCGCAACCAGCTCATCATAGCCTTCGTCGCAGAAGCGCGGCATGTTGTTGCCTTGCCATTGGTTTTCAGGTTGTGGGGCCTGTTTGCATTCCCAGTTGGCCATATATGATTCTGGATCGGTGCCGTCGAAATTGTTGGCGTACATTTCTACGTCAGCAAAGAATTTTTGGAATGTATCAGGTGAACCGGGGTCACTACCAAAGAACACAGATGCATCAATGTTACGAAGTTCGGTTTCGACGCCGATTTCGCCCCACCACTGTTTGATCAGGGCTTGGAAATCCTGACGCACGGCGTTTGTTGATGTTTGATACAGCATGCTCAGACGAACGCCGTCTTTGGCGCGGATACCGTCAGAACCAACAACCCAACCTGCTTCGTCCAGAAGGGCTTTTGAGCCTTCGATATCTTGAACAAGGCACGCATCATTTGCAGTTGATGCGTAAATTGCGGGTGCCGGCAGTACATTACAGGTCGGTCGACCCGCGTCGCCATAGCCGATTTCAACCAACAGTTCGCGGTCGATTGCCATGGACAATGCTTTTCGTACATTGATGTCAGTCAGGTAGGGGTGTGGCTCTCCGATGGTCCCACGTTTGTCCCCTAGTGCGGGGTCAACATTGGTAAAGTTAACCATGATGCGTTCAACCAAAGTGCCGAAACCAGACACGACTTGTCCTTTACCCGCGGACGCCATGTTTGCAAGCACATCCGGCGCAAGCTGCAGGTTCCAAGCATAGTCAAACTCGCCGGTTTCAAGCACAGAGCGGCCCGCAGCAGTTGCATCACCTCCGCCTTTTAGAGTGACGGTCGCAAAGGCTGGCTTGTTTGCATCCCGATAGTGGTCGTTGGCGACCAATTGAACAACGTCATTTGGGCGGAAATCTGTAACCGTAAACGGACCTGTGCCGATCGGTGCGAAATTTGCGTCCGTACATTCTGGGGCTTTGGGGCCCAGACATTCTGCGAATTGAGCGGCCTGAATGATGGGCGCTTGTGCCCCTACAAATGGACCGTAAGGGAATGGTTTTGAAACACCAAATTTTACAATCGCTGTTAGCTCGTCGGGTGTCTCAACTGCAACGACGTCATTATATTTTTCAGACTGGGCACAGCCGCCGCCTTCGGCGGTGCAATATTCCCATGTAAATTTCACATCTGCAGACGTGAGCGCTGAACCGTCAGACCATTTTAGGCCGGGCTTAAGTTTCCATGTGACGGACTTTAGGTCCTCTGACACACCTCCGTTTGCGACGGTGGGGACAGATTCCACCAGCCAAGGAACCATGTTGCCGTCTTGGTCGTAGCGGGCAAGGGGTTCAATGACGAGGCTCGCGGCCTCTAGGTCCTTGGTGCCGCCCGACAAATAAGGGGTCATAATGGATGGCGCTTGCCAATATATAATGTTGACCTGACCGTCCGCACCGCGTTCAGCCATGGCCATAGGCGCCAAGGCAAACGCAGCTGCCGCGCCCAGAAGGGTTGTTTTCAAATTCATATTTCGCTCCTTGTTGGCAGGCCCGCCAAACGCCGGTTTGTTCCGGCTTTGATGTTTATAAGCAGACACAAATCTAAAAACGCCTCGCCGAGTGGAGTGTTTGATACGGATGTGTGACCTGCCCAGTTGGTGACGGACCAAGAGATCGCCAATCAGTTGATCAACGACATCCTCAAGTCTGCCTAAGAATTTCGCTTTGTAAAGGGACTCTATGAAATAGTAGCAATTGCCCTAACGTCGCTTAGTTAACGTTGCCAATTAAATGGCAGATGGGCAGGATAAGGAGGCCGAATCACTAAGATGACCCGGTGTTTCGTTTGACAATTTCGTCACGCTTTGTAGCGTCTTGGCAAAAGATATATAGAAAGCCCCCCGCATGCTGGATGATGCTCTGATCGACATAAAAAACCTGCGCGTTGAATTCGATACCAATGCAGGATTGGTTGTAGGTGCGGCGGATGTTTCATATAAAATACAACCGGGTGAGACATTGTGTGTCGTCGGAGAGTCTGGATCGGGAAAATCTGTATCGGCGCTTTCGATGATGCGGCTTGTTGAATTTGGGGGGGGGCGTATCGCCGAAGGATCCCTGATTTTCGAAAGCCGCAGTGGGGAAACAGTTGATTTGGCTAAGGCCGATCCTGAATTGATGCGCACCATCCGTGGCAACGAAATCGGTATGATTTTCCAAGAGCCGATGACGTCGCTCAACCCCGTATTTACCGTGGGTCGGCAACTGACTGAGGGGCTACGTATTCACAAGGGTATGAGCCGTGAGGCTGCTGATGCCCGCGCGATTGAGTTGTTGAAACAAGTGCGGATCCCAGAGCCCGAGAGCCGGATGAAGCAATACCCGCATGAGCTATCCGGAGGGATGCGTCAACGCGTTGTCATCGCAATGGCGATGGCCTGTGAGCCACGTATCCTGATTTGTGATGAGCCAACAACTGCATTGGATGTGACCATTCAAGCGGAGATCTTGGCGCTTATTGACCGGCTGAAACGCGAACATAACACGGCTGTATTGTTTATTACTCATGATATGGCCGTTGTGGCGCAGATGGCAGATCGGGTTGTGGTCATGTTCCGCGGCAACATGATCGAAGAAGGAACCGTCGAAGAAATCTTTGAGAATCCACAAGAAAATTACACCAAAGCGTTGCTTGCGGCTGTCCCCCGATTGGGTGAAATGCGCGGTAAATCCACGCCAGAACCGATGCGTATCATGGGCGAGGATCTGCCCCAATGGGATCGTTCAGCCGCAGAGAAAGTTAAAGGCAAGGTCTTGCTAGAGGTCAATCATTTGATCACGCGGTTCCCGGTGAAAAAAGGGCTGCTGCGAAAAACTGTCGCCAATGTACACGCGGTTGAGGATGTGTCCTTTAAGCTTAATGCCGGAGAGACACTGTCGCTGGTTGGTGAAAGTGGCTGCGGAAAATCCACATGTGGGCGGTCCATTCTGCGTTTGATCGAACCAGATTCCGGTGAGATCCGTTTGGATGGTACTGATGTTGTTGCGCTTGATCAAAAAGAGCTTTTGCGGACCCGGCGTGACATGCAGATGGTCTTTCAGGACCCGTTTGCGTCGCTTAACCCTCAGGTTCGCCTGAGTGATCAGGTGTCAGAGCCCTTGCGGAACTATAATTTGGCCACGGGTGATGAGCTTAACGACCGTGTAGCGAGCCTGTTTGATCGCGTGCAATTGCCCCGAAGCTTTATGAACCGCTATCCCCATGAACTGTCAGGGGGGCAACGGCAACGGATCGCGATTGCGCGGGCCTTGGCGTTGAACCCGAAATTGATCGTCGCTGATGAAGCCGTTTCTGCGCTGGACGTGTCTGTCCAAGCACAAGTTTTGAACCTATTGATGGAATTACAGGCCGAATTGGGCATCGCGATGCTGTTTATCAGTCACGACATGGCGGTGGTCGAAAGGGTTTCCCATCAGACGGCGGTGATGTATCTGGGACGGATCGTTGAAATCGGCCCTCGCGCCGCCATTTTTGAGAACCCTCAACATGAATATACCCGTACTTTGTTGTCAGCTGTGCCAATCGCCGATCCGCGCCAGCGAAAATCTGAACGGGATTTAAACTTTAAGCCGATCCCGTCGCCAATATTCCCCATGGGCTATGAACCGGGACCGTCTGTTTACGACGAGGTCTCCCCTGGGCATTTAGTACTCCGATCTTAATTAATTTGTTTTTCAAGCAGGACCCCTTCAAATGTCACAAGATCTTTCCCCGCGTGCCCTGCTTGAAACACTTGTTGGGTTTCCCACGGTCAGTGATCAGAGCAACCTAGAGCTTATTGATTGGGTTGAGGGCTATTTGCTGCACTATGGTGTGACGGCAACGCGTATAAGCAATGCAGAAGGAACCAAGGCTTCAATCTATGCCAATATTGGGCCAGAGGTAGAGGGCGGGGTGATCTTATCCGGGCATACTGATGTCGTTCCGGTTGAGGGGCAGGACTGGGGTTCGGACCCGTTCGTCGTTACAGAAAAAGACGATAAGCTATATGGTCGAGGCACCTGTGATATGAAAGGGTTCTTGGCGGTGGCTCTTTCTGCGGTTCCAGCGGCAGCACGTGGTGCGTTAAAACGTCCGCTGCAATTGGCGTTTTCCTATGATGAAGAAGTCGGGTGCCTTGCCGCGCCAGAACTGATCAAGGAAATGGCCAATCATTTGCCCCGAGCCTCCGCCGCTATCATTGGAGAGCCTTCGATGATGAAGACCGTGTCTGGTCACAAAGGGACGGGCGGATATAACGTCCACGTCAGAGGATTTGAAGTGCATTCATCCCTGTTGCACACCGGTGTTTCCGCCATTTTCGAGGCGACAGAGCTGATCAATTGGGCCCGTCGCATGAACGAAGAATGTCAGGCCAAATCGCCTTCTGCATTGGCCGTGGATTTTAATCCACCATTTACAACCTTACACGTCGGTATGATACAAGGCGGTACAGCCCATAATATCACCGCGAAAGATTGTCGGTTTGATCTCGAATTTAGATGTGTGCCCGGTGATCCGTTGCAGAGTTGGAAAGAACGATTTCTTGCTGAAGTCGCTACATTGGATGCTGCGTTGAAATCCCGCCACCCACAGGCCGGGGTGACGGCGACAGAGTATTTTTCAGTGCCGGCCTTGGCCCCTGAGGACAACGGCGCGGCAGAACGATTGGTTCGGAAGCTGACGGGGGATAATGGCAATCACGTGGTCAGTTACGCAACCGAAGCGGGCCAGTTCCAAGACGGCGGTTATTCCGCAATCGTTTGTGGTCCGGGTGACATTGCCCAGGCCCATCAACCAAATGAATTTATCGAAATATCACAACTCAACGCGGGCGTGGCTTTTGTCCATGCTGTGGTCGAACACCTGAAAGAGGACGCTTAGAATGCCTATTAAGAATCGGTTTGCAGAACTTCATTCTGAAATTACTGCGTGGCGTCGGGATATTCACCAGAACCCAGAACTGTTGTTTGACACGCACCGCACGTCGGCACTCGTGGCTGAAAAGCTGCGTGAATTCGGATGCGAAGACGTGGTCGAAGGTCTTGGGCGAACAGGCGTGGTTGGTGTGATCAAAGGTAAAACCAATACCGCTGGCAAAGTGATCGGTCTTCGTGCTGATATGGATGCGCTGCCCATTTTGGAAGCCACAGGGCTGGAGTATGCGTCCGAAACCACAGGTACCATGCATGCCTGTGGGCATGACGGACATACATCAATGTTGCTGGGGGCGGCAAAATACCTTGCTGAGACACGTAACTTTGACGGCACAGTTGTGGTCATTTTTCAACCTGCTGAAGAAGGCGGCGGAGGTGGCCGTGAGATGTGCGAAGACGGTTTGATGGAGCGGTTCAAAATTCAAGAAGTCTATGGAATGCACAATTGGCCGGGGCAGGCTGCTGGTAGTTTTGCGATCCGCGCTGGTGGGTTCTTTGCCGCCACTGATGAATTCACGGCAACCATTTATGGCAAAGGTGGTCACGCGGCAAAACCTCATGAAACGGTGGATCCGACGGTCATTGCCAGTCATGTTGTTCTGGCGTTGCAAACGATCGCCAGCCGCAATGTTAACCCGGTCGAACAGGTTGTTGTTTCTGTCACCAGCTTTGAAACGGCCAGCACGGCGCATAACGTTATTCCGCCATCGGTGACCTTAAAAGGGACCGTCAGAACCCTCTCTAAAGAGGTTAAAGAGCTCGCCGAAGAACGGCTTATTGCGATTGTCGAAGGCACGACAAACGCGCTCGGGGGGACGGCTGATCTGCATTATAAACATGGCTACCCTGTTATGGTGAACTCTGAGCGTGAAACAGAATTGGCGGCCGAAGTGGCCCGAAATGTGTCTGGTGATTGTGCCGAAGCCCCATTGGTGATGGGCGGTGAAGATTTTGCCTATATGCTCGAAGAACGCCCCGGTGCCTATATTCTTGTTGGCAATGGCGATTCCGCGCCGGTTCATCATCCGGAGTATAATTTCAACGACGATATCATTCCCGCTGGCTGTTCATGGTTTGCTCAAATGGCCGAAAGCCGCATGCCTGTGACTTAGAAGCGGTAGGGTTTGACGGCTTGTATTTGAAAACAGTTCAGACATTGAAATAGCCGCCAGTTTTTGGCGGCTATTCTTTTTTGCAATGGTGGGACAGGCTGTTTAGCCTCCGGTGTGACTCATGTGACGGCTCATTTGTCCGCCGAGTTCTTGTCTTGAATAGTCAAAATCATGACCTTTGGGTTTTAACCCAATCGCCGCGTGGATCGCGTCGATGAGAGGTCCATCATCATTTGGGGCGTTACGCAGGGGCGCGCGAAGGTCGCTTTTGCCCTCTTGACCGAGACAGGTGTAGATTTCGCCGGTGCATGTGATCCGCACGCGATTGCAGCTTTCGCAGAAATTATGGGTCAACGGTGTAATCAGGCCAACTTTTTGACCGGTTTCTTCAAGCCGAAGATAGCGGGCCGGGCCCCCTGTGCGTTCTGTAAGGTCGCTTACCGTGTAATGTTTTTCTAATTCTTGGCGGAGATCGTTTAAGGCCCAATATTGGGTTAAACGGTTTTCATTGCCGATATCCCCCATAGGCATGACCTCAATAAATGTGAGGTCCATATCGCGTGACGTGCACCATTCGGTCAGCGTGAGCAGTTCATCCTCGTTGAACCCCTTAAGCGCTACGGTATTGATCTTTACCCGGATGCCCGCCTTTTGTGCGGCATCAATGCCCTCAATAACTTGTTTGAGACGACCCCAGCGGGTGATCTCGGCAAACTTTTCATCATCTAGTGTATCAAGCGAAATATTAACGCGCCGAATGCCAGCGGCAGCTAGGTCATCGGCATATTTTGCGAGCTGTGAGCCATTGGTTGTTAGGGTCAGCTCATCCAATGCTCCGGTATCCAGATGGCGGGACATGCGGTCAAAAAATGTTATAATTCCTTTGCGCACCAAAGGCTCGCCACCAGTGATCCGAAGCTTACGCACACCATTGTCGATAAATGTTGAGCATAGGCGATCGAGTTCTTCGAGGGTCAGAAGCTCTTTCTTAGGCAGAAAGGTCATGTTTTCTGACATACAATAAACACAGCGAAAATCGCAGCGGTCGGTGACAGATACCCTAAGGTAAGTGATTGCGCGTTGAAATGGATCAATAAGGGTGTTCATGGGAGGGAGCCTAGGGCAGCAAGTGCGTAAGGGCAAGGATGTGCCGACCCGGATGATACATTATTGATGCTCTCGGGGGGAGCGCGTAAAGATCTGCTATGAGATATTTTTTGATAAACGGCCTTTGCACCGTGTTGTTGGTATCTGCCTGTTCTGTCGTACAAGACGGGGTGGGAACCATAAACCAGCCTCCAATTGTGACTGAAGCAGAACCTGCCCAACGGCTTGCCCCAAAGGATGCCCGCACAGCAGAACAGTTTGATACAACCACCGTTGAAGAGCGGTCTGCTGCCGAGGTTGCCCTTCCCACGCGTAACCCATTGATCGGAACCACAGTGGCCTCTTTGGGCGATCCGACTGCGGGTGGCTTTTGGTTAGAAACGCCCTTGGTTGATACGGTCCAAACCGGAAGCATAACGGCCAAAGCAACGGGTAAGTCCGTCGCTTTAGAGCTGCGCCCAATAGCTGGGGCGGACACAGCAGGCAGCAGAATATCCCTCGCTGCGATGCGATTGCTTGAGGTTGGCCTGACAGATTTGCCTGAATTGGACGTCTACAAAGGGGGCTAAGTCCCGCCGGAGTTGTCATCCAATTGCCCAGATTTTTTCAAGAGACGCAGGGCCTCTTTGCGGGCAAATGGTTTCATTCTATCGCCATACATGTCGACAAAGGCAATCGTGCGCTGGGCATCGTGTTTTGACAGATCGCGCAACCACCAGCCAATAGCTTTCTGAATGAACCAATCGCGGTCGTCCACATACCCGGCGGCCCACCCCAACACACGTTCGCGGATTTCAACGTCAGCGGGTTTCGGGTGGTTCATTTTGGTCCAAGGCAATGTCATCACAAGGGCAGCGCGGCGGCTCCACATGTGATCAGATTTTGTCCACTCTTCCACGTCGTCTAATCGCGAAGGATCCGCAATGAGCCGTTTTGAACCCGCTCCGCAGACATGATCGGCTATCGCCCATGCATCAAAGGCCGGGACCCAGCTGCAGATCAGCGCCCAGGCGTCGTCATCTGGGCGCAATCTGGCTTGTGCCAAAAGTTTCGCGGCTGCCACACGGGCCTCGTGGATGTCTGTTTGCCACAATGCGTTCGAAAGAGAGACGCGTTCTTCCACGGACATCTCTGCACGCCAAGCTTTGACTTCGGCATCGATGTCGGGATTAGACACACCAAGGTAGGGGCGTTGTGCTTTGTGATAGGCCAGCATGTCGGCGGCTTTTCCGTCAATGATGTGGCTTTCTAGGGCGGCGAGCGCCAATTCGGGTGTCATTCTACGGTCACCGATTTTGCGAGGTTACGGGGTTGATCGACATCCGTGCCTTTTGCCACTGCCGTATGATAGGCCAGCAATTGGGCGGGGATGGAGTAGAGGATGGGAGCATAGAGGTCTGACACGTCAGGTAGGATGATGGTTTCCCACACGCCATCGCCAGCGATGTTAGCGCCCTCTGCGTCAGTGACCAACAATACTTTGCCACCACGGGCCATGACCTCTTGCATGTTTGAGACGGTCTTATCGAACAGCTCATCTCTGGGGGCCATAACGATGACGGGTACTTTTTCGTCAATCAAAGCGATGGGCCCATGTTTTAATTCGCCAGATGCATAGCCTTCTGCATGAATGTAGCTGATTTCCTTAAGCTTTAATGCGCCTTCCATAGCGATGGGGAACATGGCGCCGCGGCCCAGAAACAGGATATCCTGAGCTTTGGAAAGGGCCCTTGATACCGTTTGAATCCGATCATTTGTATTCAGCGCATGGTTCATCAGCCCTGGAAGGTTACGTAGTGCGGACAGGTGGTCCGCGATTGTATCCACGCATAGTTCATTGCGATTTTGGGCGGCTTGTAGCACCAGTAAGGCCAGTGCATTGAGTTGACATGTAAAGGCTTTGGTTGAGGCGACGCCGATCTCTACCCCGGCCAAAATGGGTAAAATCATATCGCTTTCACGCGCCATAGAGCTTTCAGGGTTGTTGACCACGGATAGAATCTTTGCGGCGCGACCTTCCATGTAGCGCAAGGCTGCGAGTGTGTCGGCCGTTTCGCCGGATTGCGATACAAAAATAGCCAACGTGCGCGGGCTGACGGGCGGTTCACGGTAGCGAAACTCAGAGGCGATGTCGACTTCGACGGGCAGGCGCGCGATTTGCTCAAACCAGTACTTCGCAGTCAAACAAGCGTAAAACGCGGTTCCGCAGGCGACCATGGTGATGCGGTCATAGTCAGCGAAATCCAGCCCCTCCAAAGGGAGGACAACCTCTCGTCCATCTGCGGACAAGTAGGTGCCAACGGCTTGGCCCAGCACGGTAGGTTGTTCCGCGATTTCTTTGCTCATGAAATGCTTGTGGCCACCTTTTTCGATCTGGGTGGCGTCAATTTGGATCGTACGTTTATCGCGGTTGGCGAGGGAACCGTTTTGATCGCGAATTTCCAAAGAGGTTCGGGTCAGAATCGCCCAATCCCCTTCGTCAAGGTAAGTGACCTCGTTGGTCATGGGGGATAACGCAATGGCGTCGGACCCTACAAACATTTCACCGTCTCCGTGTCCAATTGCCAAAGGAGAGCCTTTGCGGGCAGCAATTAGCAAGTCTTCTTCGCCTTCGAATAGGAAACAAAGCGCAAAAGCTCCCTCAAGCCGGGAGAGGGTTTTTTCAGCTGCATCGCGTGGTGTGTTGCCCTGTGCGATATACCGCTGGGTCATCAATGCAATGGTTTCTGTGTCTGTTTGGGTGACGAAATCAATGCCGTCTGTGGCTAGTTCTTTCCGTAGCTCGCGAAAATTCTCGATGATGCCGTTGTGGACGACGGCAACTGGTCCCGCTTGATGAGGGTGGGCGTTTTTAACGCTCGGCACGCCATGGGTGGCCCAGCGGGTGTGGCCGATAGCAGACTTCCCAGCAAGGGGGTTGTGGACAAGTAAATCAGACAGGTTCACGAGCTTGCCAACGGCGCGACGACGATCCAATACACCGTTGTTTACTGTGGCGATGCCCGCGCTGTCATAGCCGCGATATTCGAGTCTTTTTAGGGCCTCTAGGACAATGGGAGCGGATTCATGTTGCCCAAGGACCCCTACAATACCACACATTATTTGGCCCCTTTTTGGTTGCGTTCTTTAGTAGCCTTTAACATATCGAACATTTTTCTGGCTAGGCCGGGTTTTGTCATTTGTTTTGCACGTGCAATGGCCAGAGCCTGCGGCTCAACGTTTGATGTGATGACTGAACCGGAGGCTGTCATGGCCTCATCGCCGACAGATACGGGGGCGACCAGCATTGTGTTTGATCCAATGAACGCACGTTCACCAATTTCTGTCCGGTGTTTGAAAAAGCCATCATAGTTACAGGTGATCGTTCCCGCGCCGACATTGGTGTCTTTACCGATTGAAGCATCACCAATGTAGGAGAGGTGATTGACTTTGGCCCCCTCGGCAAGTTCTGCATTTTTGACTTCTACGAAATTGCCCACGCGGACTTTTTCGGCCAATTCCGCACCAGGGCGTAAACGTGCATAAGGACCAACGATTGCCTTCTGAGAGACATGGCACCCTTCAAGATGGCTAAACGCCCGAATGATTGCATCACTTTCGATGGTGACACCGGAGCCAAACACCACATTGGGTTCTATCAACGCGTCGCGACCAATGTATGTGTCATAGGCAAAGAACACAGTGTCAGGCGCAGTCATTGTAACACCGTTTTCCAAGGCCTCTGTACGTTTGTTGAATTGCAGCGTTGCCTCGGCTGTGGCCAGTTCTGTACGTGTATTGATGCCTTGGGTTTCAGATTCTGGGCAGGTGACAAACCCTGCGGACATCCCTTTTGCTCGTGCAATTTCCACGATGTCCGTCAGATAATACTCTGCGCTGGCATTGTCGTTGCCCACCGCATCGATCAGCGAAAACAGAGTTTGCGCGTCGGCAACGACAACCCCTGAATTGCAAAGGGTTATGGCGCACTCTTCATCAGAGGCATCTTTGAATTCAACAATCCGGGTCAGTTGGTCCCCGTCCGTCACAAGTCGGCCGTAGCGACCAGGATCTTTGGCCGTAAAGCCGAGAACCACGACCGCATGGTCAGCGCGGGCATTGGCCATTGCCGAGAGCGTTTCTGGTTGGATAAAGGGTGTATCCCCATAGAGAACGAAAGCGTCGCCTTCAAACCCGTCGAGAGCCGCGCGCGCTTGGGCAACGGCATGGGCTGTTCCGCTTTGTTCTGTTTGATGGGCTAACGCGATGTCAGGATCATAGGCTTGTGCTGCTTTTCCCACTGCATCGGAACCATGACCGGTCACTACGATGGTCAGGTCAGGTTCTAAGGCGGCGCCGGCGCGGATCGCATGCACCATCAAAGGCGCACCTCCGAGGGGGTGCAGGACCTTTGGCAGGTCAGAATTCATCCGGGTTCCCCGGCCGGCGGCCAGGACGATAAGCGCTGTGGGCATAAGATGTCTGCTCTTTCTTTCTGTTGTGTCCCGTTCTATCGGTCTTTGCAGCCATCGCAAGAGCGCTGAGCATCAAAACTATTTACGCAATATTGCATGATATGGCGGATTGCCGCCGAAGGAGACGCGATGAAGACGGTGATTTTTGATCTAGACGGGACTTTGGCTGACACCAGCAAGGATCTGATCGCATCGGCAAATGCGTGTTTTCGCGGGTTGAGCTTTGGCGATGTGCTGGATCCTATCGCTGATGCTGCGACAGCGTTTCGTGGTGGGCGTGCGATGTTGAACCTCGGGTTTTCGCGAGTTAAACCGGGTTTTACCGAGGAGGATGTTTCTGTTCAGTATCCTGTTTTGCTGGAGGCTTATGCAGAGAACATCGACACCCATACTTATCTGTATGACGGTGCGATTGACGCTGTAAAACGGTTGTCGGCCAATGGGTATATCGTTGGGATCTGCACGAATAAGCCAGAAGGCTTGGCCGAAACGTTGCTGCAACGTTTGGGCATTCGCGATTTGTTTGCGTCTATGATTGGGGCGGACACATTGCCAGTGCGGAAACCAAATCCAGAGCCGTTTGTTGAAGCGGTTCGTCGGGCGGGGGGCGATCCTGCGAAGGCGCTGTTGATTGGCGATACTGTGACGGATCGGGAGACCTCTCGCGCGGCGGGGGTTCCTTCAATTCTTGTGACGTTTGGGCCAACTGGAGATGCCGTCGCTGAGTTGTCGCCAGAGGGGCTGTTAACGCATTACGATGAACTGGATATATTGGTAGAGCGGCTGATTGGCTAACTCTGCAATAAGCCCCGTGGGGATATCGCAAAACAGAAGGAGCGATCAGATGGCAATCTGTTTTGAGGGAAGCTTTACGCAGCAGGAATCCATTCCGGTGGAGGGGATTGAGGCTGCTGTGCGGGTTATGCGTTCCGGTCGTTTGCATCGGTATAATATGATTGATGGCGAGCAGAGCGAAACAGGATTGTTGGAGGCAGAGTTTGCAGCCCAAATGGGGGCGAAATTCGCCCTAGCTGTTGCGTCGGGTGGGTATGCCATGGCAACAGCAATGCGCGCAATTGGTGTAAAGCCGGGTGACAAAGTGTTGACCAATGCGTTTACTCTAGCGCCTGTTCCCGGATCAATCGCCTCTGTTGGTGCAGTGCCCGTGTTTGTTGGGGTTACGGATCAGTTGGTTATTGATCTTAAAGATCTAAAGGCAAAAATCCAAGAAACCGGTGCGCAAGTGCTGCTGCTGTCTCATATGCGTGGGCATTTGTGCGACATGGATGTCCTTATGCAAATTTGCGATTCAGCAGGTGTCCAAGTGATCGAAGACTGTGCCCACACAATGGGGGCAAGCTGGCAGGGGATATTGTCCGGGCGTCATGGGGTGTTTGGGTGTTATTCTTGTCAGACCTATAAGCATGTTAATTCTGGCGAAGGGGGGTTGCTTGTCTCGGATGATGCAGAGGCGATGGCGCGGGCCACTATGCTGTCGGGTAGTTATATGCTCTATGATCGCCATCCTGCGGGGCCTCCTGAATCTGCTTTTAAGACCATCCGTTATGAAACACCCAATGTTTCGGGCCGTATGGACAATCTACGGGCTGCCATCCTTAGGCCGCAGTTGCGTGATTTGGATTGCCAAATCGAAAGATGGGCGGCCCGCTATGCGATTGTTGAGTCCGCTTTGTTGGATGCGACGTCGGTCACACTTATAGAGCGGCCCGAAGATGAGGTCTTTGTTGGATCATCCATCCAGTTTTTATTGTTGGATTTCTCAGAGCAGAAAATTCTGACATTTGTGGATCGATGCGCAAAACGAGGGGTTGAGTTGAAGTGGTTCGGAGGATCAGAGCCAACGGGATTCACGTCGCGGTACGATAGTTGGCGTTATGTACAATCCGATCGAATGCCCGAATCTGACCGGATTCTTAAGGCGATTTTGGATATGAGGTTGCCTTTGACCTTTAGCGAAGAAGATTGCTCCTTGATCGGACAAATCATTTGCGAAGAGGTTCAAAACGCGAGCTGATCGGCCAGAACACAGGAATTATGCCGATACTTTGCCGCACAAAGTCGCATTTCCCAATTTGCGGTGGCACATCTGTTGACCCATCGCATGCAGGGGGGTACACCGCTAGAAGCGAAATAAGATGCGTCTAATCTTGCGCATTGAAGGAGCCAGTTGTGGAAGACCTGCTGAGAGAATACCTCCCGATCCTGATATTTTTGGGGCTTGCTATAGGTTTAGGCCTTGTTTTAATTTTATCCGCCGTTGTGCTGGCCGTCCGTAATCCTGATCCGGAAAAAGTGTCCGCATATGAATGCGGGTTTAATGCTTTTGACGATGCTCGGATGAAATTTGACGTCAGATTTTATTTGGTGGCCATCCTGTTCATCATCTTTGATCTCGAAATTGCATTTCTGTTCCCATGGGCGGTTGCCTTTAAGGATGTTGGCTTGCTTGGGTTTTGGTCGATGATGGTATTCTTGGCTGTTTTGACCATCGGCTTTGCCTATGAGTGGAAAAAAGGAGCCCTGGAATGGGAGTGAGCACCTCTGCAAATACAGCTGGCGCTGACAAAGAAGTCGCCACACGGGCTTTGAACAATGAGCTGCAGGATAAGGGCTTTTTGCTGACCTCAACTGAGGATATCATCAATTGGGCGCGAACAGGTTCGTTGCATTGGATGACGTTTGGTCTGGCGTGTTGCGCGGTAGAAATGATGCATACCGCTATGCCGCGTTACGATATGGAGCGGTTCGGTACAGCGCCGCGTGCCTCTCCTCGTCAGTCGGATTTGATGATTGTGGCTGGAACACTGACCAATAAAATGGCCCCCGCGTTGCGTAAGGTTTACGACCAAATGCCTGAACCACGGTATGTGATTTCAATGGGATCCTGTGCCAATGGTGGTGGGTATTACCACTACAGTTATTCTGTCGTACGTGGATGTGACCGTATTGTTCCGGTTGATGTTTATGTCCCCGGATGCCCGCCTTCGGCAGAGGCGTTGCTTTACGGAATTTTGCAGCTACAACGAAAAATTCGCCGTACCGGTACGATCACTCGTTAACTGATTTCGACTGTATCTAACGCAAAAGCTCCCACCGATTGGTAGGGAGCTTTTTTGATTTCATTCATTATTCCGCGGCTTCTTGCCAGTCTCGTTTGAGGTATGTGCCAAACCGCTTGCGTAAATGAATCCTAAGCTTTGCAGGACATCTTTCTTGGGCTTCATCGGAAACCGCACGGCACGCGGCCCATTTTCGGAACACAGCCGGCATGTGATAGTGGGCAAGGTTGATTGTCGGATGATCCGCATTCGCATCCCGGCGATATAGCGAATAGTTATATCCGCCCGGTTTTATGATCATTTTTCCACCGAGCCGGGCCATTGCAATCGGAAGGGCAATTTGGTCTAACCACGGGCGTTTGTTCGGCAGATCAGGACTGTGATCCAGCGTCAAAGCTGTGTCTAGCCAAAGATCTGGTAAGCGTTGTCCGTTTTCATCAGCCGCCTCTTTGAACGCCACCATTCCGCCGTTAAAATACGGTAAAGTTGAAATGCGGCGACCACGCTCCATATTGACGCGCTCGGTCGGCAACGGCAAATCAAATAAGCTATAGGGGAGCACCCAATCCTCATCGTGACGTCCCCATGTTGGAACACCTTCGGGAACGACGCCAAGACATTGCTCTTCAGCGCAGTCTGAAAAATCCATTGGGTTTAAGCAGACTGTATCGCTGTCCAAAAAGACGCTGACATCCCAATCTCGAGGCTGCGTGCTTGCCAATATTTTATTACCATGAGGATATGGTTCGGCCCAAGTTCCGGCTTCTGTTGAGAATGCGCGAATTTCAATTTTGAGGGTCGTCATCATCCTACGGGTGATGCGGGTTATTTTGTCAAAACTGGCCTCAGGAACATAGGCAATAATTGGGAAATCATCGCCCATCTGCATACGCAGGGATGTTGCTAGTAATATGGCCTGAGCTTCAAACCTCTGGCCATCCAATACAAAGAAATAGCCTGTTTTAACCATTTTCTGTCCCTGTTCATAGGATTCTAGATTTTATGATACCCTTCTACCCAAATGGGCGCAACAAATGGTGTTTTAGTCGCGGTAAGTCAGTACGCGCTATTGTGGTTGAAGGGGGTTGATCCTATAAGACATTGGAACCTGGGTAAATCAAAGCCCGGACTGTTGGGCAGAATAACGAGGGCTCAAGGTGAGATTGATCGGACGCATGCATACACATGTCGGCAATTGCACGAAAGTGCTGGGTCACTCTGGTATTGTTTGGGGCGCTGCCTCTGAAGATCTTCCAGTTAGAGCTGAGCTTAAAGGGGTCGTGTCACGATGACTGAGGCGTTGAAAGAACTTGGTGTACACATGGAGCTGAAACGCCCCGATTGTGTCCTTTCTCATTCGGTAGACCGCGATGAGCTCACCATCGAGGTTACACTGGCTTCTCTGGTTTCCTTCGTTGAGTTTCTTAAATCCGATAGGAGCTGCAAGTTCTCGTCTCTCGTTGATATTACGGCGGTGGATTATCCGAGCCGTGAAAAACGGTTTGATGTCGTTTACCATTTTCTGTCGATGTATACGAACCAACGTATTCGGGTGCGTTTGCAAGTGCGGGCTACGGATCTAATCCCATCAATCATTGATGTACATCCGTCAGCGAATTGGTTTGAACGTGAGGTTTTTGACATGTTCGGGTTGCTGTTTTCAGGTCACCCAGACTTGCGCCGTATTTTGACCGACTATGGATTTCGTGGGTACCCGTTACGCAAGGATTTTCCAACAACGGGTTATACCGAAGTTCGCTATGATGAGGTGGAAAAACGGGTTGTTTATGAACCTGTTAGTTTGACGCAAGAATATCGTCAGTTTGATTTCATGAGCCCATGGGAGGGTGCTGAATATATCCTTCCAGGTGATGAGAAAAACGGTGGAGCGAAAGGCTAGTCTATGGGGGATGTGACGTTGTTATTCGGTATGGGCGCAACAAAAGCGGGGACCAGTTGGTTGTACCGTTATTTGAATAGCCATCCCGAATGCGTCATGCCTGCCCAAAAAGAGTTGCACTATTTTGATACGATGGGAGCTGATGAAACCCATTGGTATTTTAAGTCTGCAAAGAGGAAACTCGATGCATTGCGCGGTGAGTATGATGAAGCCACGATGTTTGCTCGCCGGGACTTACACCGCAAAGTCGAAAACTCGGAAAATGCCTACCGAATGTTGACCGGATCACGAAATAATAACGCATCCTATTTGCGATACCTCCTTGATGGGGCAAAAGGGGCGAGGTTGACTGGGGACATCACACCCTCATATGGCCTTTTGTCTGAGGGTGCGATGCAGGAGATGCTGGCATTGCGGGCCGGGAGCAAATTCATCTATGTTTTGCGTGATCCCGTTGATCGCTTGTGGTCGAATATTCGAATGACGGCCCGACAAAAATCCAATTCTGATGAAGAATTTGGAGAATTGGCAACTGATTACATGACGCAAGCGCTCATGGATGTTAAATCACAACCAATGAAAAGATCCGATTACAAATCAACTTTGGAAAAGCTTGAGAGAGTCATCCCTGCAAAGCAGCGTATGTTTGTGTTTTTTGAGGATTTATTCAATTCCGAGACAATTCGCTCTATTTGCAGCTTTCTTGGACTGAGATATCATTCTGCGAAGACGGAACACAAAGTACATGAAGGCCGAGCGTTACCTTTAGGAGAGGCGCAACGGGAACTGGCGCAAGTTGTTTTGCGAGATCAATATGCCGCCGTGGCGGATCGTTTTGCAGCGCTACCAGAGCGTTGGCAACAAAATATGGCGAGGGCCTGATTTATGGACGGCAATTTTGAGGACGCTTTAACCGGCGAACAGAAAATCCGAAACTTCAACCTGAACTTTGGGCCTCAGCACCCTGCGGCCCACGGGGTGTTGCGGTTGGTACTGGAGTTGGATGGCGAAATCGTAGAGCGTTGTGATCCTCATATCGGCCTGTTGCACCGTGGGACTGAAAAGCTCATGGAGAGCCGGACCTACCTGCAGAATCTGCCGTATTTTGATCGTCTAGACTATGTGGCTCCGATGAATCAAGAGCATGTTTGGTGCTTGGCGATTGAAAAGCTGACCGGCGTTGAAGTGCCTCGCCGTGCGTCACTGATCCGGGTTCTATATTCCGAAATTGGGCGTGTTCTCAACCACTTGTTAAATGTGACCACACAGGCCATGGATGTTGGCGCATTGACGCCACCGTTGTGGGGGTTTGAGGAACGCGAAAAGCTGATGGTGTTCTATGAACGGGCCTGTGGTGCGCGATTGCATGCGGCCTATTTTCGCCCAGGTGGTGTTCATCAGGATTTGCCACCAGAGCTGATTGAAGACATCGATACGTGGGCGGATGAATTTCCGCGCGTGTTGGCGGACATTGACGGACTTTTGACGGAAAACCGAATTTTTAAACAGCGAAATGCCGATATCGGGATCATAACCGAGAAAGACATTCAGGACTGGGGGTTCTCTGGCGTAATGGTTCGGGGCTCTGGGCTGCCTTGGGATTTGCGTCGTTCACAACCTTATGAATGTTATGATGAGTTTGAATTCGACATCCCGGTCGGGAAAAATGGCGACTGCTATGATCGTTATCTCTGCCGTATGCAGGAAATGCGTGAAAGCCTGAAAATCATCAAGCAGGCCTGTGCAAAATTAAGAGTGGAAAAGGGCGACATTCTGGCCCGTGGGAAGCTTACACCGCCAAAACGCGGTGAGATGAAGACCTCTATGGAGGCACTCATCCACCACTTTAAACTCTACACCGAAGGGTTTCATGTCCCCGCCGGCGAAGTTTACGCTGCGGTTGAGGCCCCAAAAGGAGAGTTCGGCGTGTTTCTTGTCGCAGATGGCTCTAACAAACCGTATCGGTGCAAAATCCGTGCACCAGGCTTTTTACATCTGCAGGCGATGGATTTCATCGCAGGCGGTCATCAGCTGGCAGATGTTGCGGCCATTATCGGAACGATGGATGTGGTATTTGGAGAGATTGATCGGTGATGATGTTGGTTTTTGTGAACATACCTTTATTGATCACAGCAATCTTGTTGCCTCTGATGGCGTTTTTGTTTTGGACTGATCCAAAACGGGGACTTCGGGAAACAACGCATCGAGCAGAGTGTCTTCCTGCAGTGATGGCGGGTCAGTATTTGGCCTTGGCTGCTTTGGCCATTGGTATCCTTAATTTTGCAGATCTAAAAATGACGGCATTCTTTTTTGTGGTCTGTGCATTTTTGGGTTTGGTCGATGCGGCGATTTATGTGCGTGCAGGACATTCTTATATTAAACATACACTTGCGGGTGTGTTGGCATTGGTTGCTTTTGCAATCACGCTGACAGCCCTGTTTACAAACGGAGACGCTGCCTGATGCTGCGCCGATTGCACCCTGAGCAACCCGACAGTTTTGCCTTTACGCCAGCCAATCAGGCTTGGGCAGAAGGTCAAATCACTAAATATCCCGAAGGCCGCCAGGCCAGCGCGATCATTCCATTGCTTTGGCGCGCGCAAGAACAAGAGGGATGGCTGACCCGCCCCGCGATAGAAACGATTTCGGATATGCTTGGCCTTGCCTATATCCGGGCGCTCGAAGTGGCGTCATTCTATTTTATGTTCCAACTGCAGCCTGTTGGGGCTGTGGCTCACATACAGATTTGCGGCACGACCTCTTGCATGATTTGCGGGGCCGAGGATTTGATCGGTGTCTGTAAAGACAAAATCGCAGCAAAGGCGCATGAAATTTCTGCGGATGGGAAGTTCAGCTGGGAAGAAGTTGAGTGCCTTGGTGCCTGTGCAAATGCGCCGATGGCGCAGATCGGCAAAGATTTCTATGAGGATCTGACCGCTGAGACCTTTGCTGGATTACTTGATGATATGGCCGCTGGCAAAGTCCCGACCCCTGGTCCTCAAAATGGTCGGTATGCTGCGGAGCCGTTAAAAGGACTGACGAGCTTAACGGATTTGGACAGCGGAAAACAGGCGTTTAACGGTTCTGTTCAATTGGCCGTTGATATTGGCGACACCATCAAACGAATTGATGGAACCGAGGTTCCCCTGCTGACACCCTGGCAGGACAGAACAGATAAATTGGCATCCAAAGCTGCGGAAAAATCGATGGATGTAGCCCCATCTGCGGAGGTCGAACCAGCCTTACTAAAAGCCGCGCGAAATGGGCAGGCTGATGATCTAAAACGTTTAAATGGTGTCGGACCAAAACTTGAAGGCGTTTTAAACGACCTTGGGATATTTCACTTTGATCAAATCTCCAAATGGGGCCCCGCAGAAGTGAGTTGGGTTGATTCGCGACTGAGTTTTAAAGGTCGGATTGAACGGGATGGCTGGATAGAACAAGCTAAAACGTTGGCCGTCGCAGAGGCAGAAGACAAGAATAAAGCTTAATTTAGGGACACCTTATTCATTATGATTTTATCACAGTCCAATAATAGCACTCAGTGTTCTTCCCGCATGGCGGTTCGATCCTTTGGGCGATATTGGATGTGTCGTAAATGTTTACCTGTATGCAGGAGTTAAAATAATGAAATCAATGAAGTTCTGGGGTGTTGCCGTTGTTCTCGGTGCGATTGTCGTCGGCGTAATGGGGGGGACTATGGGCTATGTTGCAGGTCTGTGTGTTTTCCTTCTGGCTGGGGTTCTTTTGAACAAGCTGTTTTCATCCTCCGGTAACGGCCCCACAGAACTAGATGTTGATCATAATTCAAGTAATGACCCTACCGAAAGCGCGCTTGCGGATGCACGCCCTGACATGGTCGCTGAGAAAGAAGACCTTGCCATAATGGCCGCTGTGCAAGAGCAAATGTCAGAGGAAGACGATCAGTCGCAAATTGAAGTCGAGGAACCGGATGTCTTAACAGAAGATGTGTCCGAGAATTCTGATATTGTGCATATAGAAGGTAATGATGAACTGGATGCCTCTGATTTTGACGATCTGACGCAGATCATTGGATTAGAAGCGCGTTTCGCGAGTAAGTTGAACGCCATGGGTATAATTCGGTTTGATCAGATCGCTTCTTGGACAGAGGCGGATATTGATACCTATACTGAAGAACTTGGTATTGGTCGAAAAAACCGTATTTCACGTCAAAAATGGGTGGATCAGGCCGCTGAGCTTTCTCAGGAGGATACGTCGCTGTGAACGAACATGCTGATCAGGACGCGCAGCTGTCGCGTCGGACGCGCGTCGTTTCAATTGTCATTGCTGTGACAATGCTCCTGTGGTTGGGGGCGCAATGGATTGGGCCAAAGATGGGGCTTGAGGCACGATTTGTGTTTTTGTTCGATCTTGCGGCTTTGGCTGCGTTCTTTTGGGCGCTGGTCGTGACTTATCAGATCTGGCGCCATCGCCAGAACAATGAAGGGTAGACAGATGCTGCAGGATAAAGACAGGATCTTTACAAATATTTACGGCATGCATGATCGAACTTTGGCGGGTGCTAAAGCGCGCGGCCATTGGGATGGTACAGGAAATCTGATCAAAAAGGGTCGCGACTGGATCATTGATGAAGCAAAGGCTTCTGGGTTGCGTGGGCGCGGTGGTGCAGGGTTTCCAACCGGTTTGAAATGGTCGTTTATGCCCAAAGAAAGCGACGGGCGCCCGGCCTATCTGGTTATTAATGCCGATGAATCGGAACCGGGAACCTGTAAAGACCGAGAAATTATGCGCCATGACCCGCATACTTTGATTGAGGGGGCATTGCTTGCGTCTTTTGCGATGAATGCACACGCGTGTTACATCTATATCCGTGGTGAATTTATACGTGAGCGAGAGGCACTTCAGAATGCCATTGATGAGGCATATGATGATGGATTGCTCGGTAAAAATGCCGCAGGATCGGGTTGGGATTTCGACCTGTACCTGCACCACGGGGCCGGTGCCTATATTTGCGGTGAAGAAACCGCTCTGTTAGAAAGCCTTGAAGGCAAAAAAGGCATGCCGCGGATGAAGCCACCTTTCCCAGCAGGTGCTGGGTTGTATGGCTGTCCGACCACCGTCAACAACGTTGAATCCATTGCGGTTATTCCAACCATATTGCGACGTGGGGCTGACTGGTTTGCTGGGTTCGGTCGTCCGAATAATGCCGGGACAAAATTGTTCGGTATATCTGGCCATGTTGTGAACCCCTGTGTTGTCGAAGAGGAAATGTCGATCCCTTTACGAGAGCTGTTGGAACGACATTGCGGAGGCGTTCGGGGCGGTTGGGACAATTTAAAAGCCGTCATTCCGGGTGGATCGTCGGTGCCATTGTTGCCCAAAGATATTGCTGATGAGGCGATCATGGATTTCGATTGGCTTCGGGAACAACGCTCGGGGTTGGGCACGGCGGCTGTGATCGTTATGGATCAGGATACCGATGTCATCAAAGCAATCTGGCGTCTGAGCAAGTTCTACAAACACGAAAGCTGCGGCCAATGTACCCCTTGTCGTGAAGGGACCGGTTGGATGATGCGAGTGATGGATCGTTTGGTTACGGGCGATGCGGAGCCCGAAGAGATCGACATGTTGCTGGATGTGACCAAACAGGTTGAGGGTCACACGATTTGTGCACTTGGTGATGCGGCGGCTTGGCCAATCCAAGGGTTGATCCGTCATTTCCGCAATGAGATCGAAGACCGAATTAAGCACAAACGCACCGGGCGCGTCAGCGCCGTGGCCGCGGAGTAGCTGATGCCTAGATCCGGATACCATCTGGCCGAGCTAAATGTTGGACGCCTTTTGGCGCCAACAGATGATCCACGCGTTGCTGATTTCATGAATGCACTGGATATGGTGAACGGACTTGGTAAACGTATGCCCGGCTTTGTCTGGATGATGGAAGGTTCTGGGGAGCCGGGAACAGGCAATACGGAATCTGCCATTGATGGTGATCCGCAGTATGTGGCAAACTTCACTGTCTGGGAAAGCGTTGAAACGCTTGAGAATTTCGTCTGGAATACGGTGCACCGGCAGTTCTATGACCGCCGGAAGGAATGGTTTGAGGTGCTTGGGAAAATGCACTTTGTGTTGTGGTGGGTGCCGATTGGCCATGAACCAACGTTGGCAGAGGCATTGGAACGCTTGGACTATTTGAATGAACATGGGGATAGTGATTACGCTTTTGGCTGGTCACATCTCAAAGAGGCGGTGCATTGGCGTGACAAAGGGTGCAGTCATGTTGCAGCGGAATAAATTTATGAAATATATGATCCTTTTTATTGCGGGGCTGAGCCTCTCGGCCTGTGCGGATAAAAACCCACAACGTTTTGACGGCATTGCGTTTAAAACAGACGTGGACTCCAAACGAAAAACCCGACGGGACTTTACAGTATCGGTGTCTCCAGCGGCTGCCTCACTTGACGGTGCGGGTCAGGCTGCGCGTTGGGAGTCAGCCCGTCACTGCATTAAATATTTCGGATCATCTGATGTTGATTGGTCGGTTGGTCCGGAAACAGACTATGGTCAAATTGCAATATCAGAGGGCAAAGCCGTATTTGCCGGGCGGTGCACCGGATGAACAATGCGTCTGCATATCAGGTTGCTCAGTTTAACTGGGGTATTCTAAAGGCAGACTGGGACGACCCAGTAGTGGCAGATTTTGTCGATAATCTGGATCGCGTGAATTCGGTAGCACATCGTTCCCGTGGCTTTGTCTGGCAAATGCCAAGCGATCAAATGGAAGCCGCTCAGAATTCCCCGGGTGGCATCTTGGGGAGTAACCCGCGTTTGGCGAGTACTCTGTCAATTTGGAACACCGCTGAAGATCTGGAAGCTTTTGTCCATCAGACCATACACAATGCATTTCTGAAGCGTCGAGATGAATGGTATGAAAAAGGTACACAAAAGCTTAAGGGTAATGCCTTTCCGCGCTATGTGATCTGGCCCGTTATTGCCGGGCATCGGCCTGACTTGGCAGAAGCTGTGGATAAACTGAAGCGTTTGGATGCATTTGGTTCTTCAGAAGATGTATATGATTTTAGATATCTGAGCGCGCAGCGCTCTGTGACGGAGGCGACGGCATGACCGAGCTACGCAAAATTATCATTGATAATCAAGAAGTTGAGGTCGATCCGGCCATGACTTTGCTTCAGGCCTGTGAGCAAGTGGGCGTAGAAATCCCACGGTTTTGTTATCACGAACGTCTGACGATTGCTGGCAATTGCCGTATGTGTCTTGTCGAGGTTGTGGGCGGTCCGCCAAAACCTGCGGCCTCCTGCGCGATGCAAGTCAAAGATTTGCGCCCCGGCCCAGAAGGCCAACCTCCGGTGGTTAAAACCAATTCGCCCATGGTGAAAAAGGCTCGCGAAGGGGTGATGGAGTTTCTTCTAATCAACCATCCGCTTGATTGTCCGATTTGCGATCAGGGGGGGGAATGCGATCTTCAAGATCAAGCGATGGCCTACGGGATTTCAGGGTCTCGCTTCAAAGAAGCAAAACGTGCGGTTGATGATCTAGATCTTGGTCCACTGGTGTCTACGACAATGACACGTTGTATTTCGTGTACTCGTTGTGTGCGGTTCACGACCGAAGTCGCTGGTATCACTCAGATGGGTCAGACTGGCCGTGGCGAAGACGCTGAGATCACCAGTTATTTGAACCAAACGCTAAACAGCAACATGCAGGGGAACATAATTGATTTGTGCCCTGTGGGTGCGCTGACGTCTAAACCATACGCCTTTACCGCCCGTCCTTGGGAGCTCACGAAGACTGAGTCCATTGATGTTATGGATGCGTTAGGTTCGAACATCCGGGTGGATACCAAAGGGCGCGAGGTTATGCGGTTCCTGCCACGCAATCATGACGGTGTGAATGAGGAATGGATCTCGGATAAAACGCGTTTTGTTTGGGATGGTTTGCGTCGGCAACGGCTTGATAAACCATATGTCCGTGAAAATGGTAAGCTGCGAGCGGCAAGCTGGGGGGAGGCCCTTAGCAAAGCCGCCGCGGTGATGAAAGGCAAAAAGCTTGCCGGCCTTATCGGTGATTTAGCATCTGTTGAGGCTACTTTTGCACTAAAACAGTTGATCGAAGGGCAGGCCGGTTCGGTCGAATGTCGGACTGATGGGGCAAAACTACCCGCCGGTAACCGATCTGGCTATGCTGGCACGGCTACGATTGAGGATATCGATTCCGCTGAATATATCATGCTTATAGGAACGAACCCGCGCGAAGAGGCCCCCGTATTGAACGCGCGTTTGCGTCAAGCCTGGTCTCGGGGAGCAAACATTGGTTTGATTGGCGAAGCGGTTGATTTGACTTTTGAATACGTCCACATGGGAACCGATAGAGCGGCTCTTTCTAATCTATCGGACTATGAATTCAAAGAAGTGATCGAGAAACCTTCACTTATGATCGTCGGGCAGGGCGCATTGACTGGACCAGACGGCGAAGCCGTTCTGAGCCAGATCATGAAAGCCTGTGAAAGGTCGAACGGTAAGCTGTTGATCCTTCATACTGCGGCATCTCGAGTTGGAGCCATGGACGTGGCAGCGACGACGGAGGGGGGCATCGATTCGGCTTTGGACGGTGCTGACGTGGTTTATAGTCTTGGTGCGGATGAAGTTGAAATCGCCGAGGGACCCTTTGTGATCTATCAGGGGAGTCACGGGGATCGTGGTGCTCATCGCGCAGATATCATCTTGCCCGGAGCGGCATACACCGAAGAAAATGGTCTGTTCGTCAATACCGAGGGACGACCGCAATTGGCAATGCGAGCCGGGTTTGCCCCCGGTGAAGCAAAAGAAAATTGGGCAATCCTGCGAGCCCTGTCAGCAGAGCTAGAAGCGACCCTACCGTTTGATAGTATGGCACAATTGCGTACTGCCCTTGTTGAGACGGCCCCTCAGTTTGCCGAGATTGACACCGTTGCAGAAAACGAATGGACCCCACTTGCTGTTTCTGACATGGGGGCGGGCGATTTTACCAATGTGATCCGAGATTTCTATCTGACCAATCCTATCGCACGGGCGTCCAGCCTGATGGGGGAACTGTCTGCTCAGGCTGAGGGACGCGCGACAAATAAGGTAGCTGCCGAATAATGAGTTTGCGCATTACATCTATTTTGCTATGTGCAAGCATGCTTTTAACAGCCTGTGAAACAGCAGAACCCGTTGATCGGGATGACTTGCCGTTTGAGCCAGAGTATTTGGGGACCGAGACCCGATTGCTGGAGGGTGATCTGGTAAGCTTTCTTGTTGAGATGAAAGGCGCTCGTGATTTTGAGGACGTGGGGAATTACGCAGAATGCGTTGCCGCACAGTACACAGTGATCCGAGGGTATAAATTTGCGCGGCATGTCCGCACGAATGTGAATGAGAAGGGTAGTATTTGGCGCGGAGATGCGGTTTACACAATCTCGCCGGAGCTGCCTGAGGGTCTGAAAACAATTGACGCAAAAGCAGCAGTCGCAGACTGCGCTGATAACGGCATACCGACGGTGTGAGGGACAATGGCTGACTTCTTTTCTACAGGACCGGGGATCGCATTGATCATAGTGGCGCAATGCCTTGCCGTAATTGGCTTTGTTATGATCTCACTGCTGTTTTTGGTGTATGGTGACAGAAAAATCTGGGCGGCTGTTCAGATGCGCCGTGGTCCCAACGTTGTGGGGGCCTTTGGGCTTTTGCAATCGGTGGCCGATGCGCTGAAATATGTCGTCAAAGAGGTTGTCGTACCGGCCGGCGCCGATAAACCGGTCTTTTTCTTAGCGCCGATGACCAGTTTTGTCCTCGCAATGATCGCTTGGGCGGTTATTCCGTTTAATGACACCTGGGTGTTGTCCGACATCAATGTCGCAATCCTGTATGTTTTTGCGGTTTCCTCTCTAGAGGTATACGGCGTGATTATGGGGGGCTGGGCGTCCAACTCCAAATACCCGTTCCTTGGCTGCCTTCGTTCAGCTGCGCAGATGATCTCTTATGAGGTATCAATTGGTCTGATCATTATTGGTGTTATCCTGTCCACAGGCTCGATGAACTTTGGTGACATTGTGCGGGCGCAGGATGGCGATTTTGGTTTCTTTAGCTGGTACTGGTTGCCGCATTTGCCGATGGTGGTGCTGTTCTTTATTTCTGCCTTGGCGGAAACCAACCGTCCTCCTTTTGACCTACCCGAAGCGGAATCCGAGCTAGTGGCCGGTTATCAGGTTGAATATTCAGCCACGCCCTTCCTTTTGTTTATGGCCGGTGAATATATTGCCATCTTCTTGATGTGCGCCTTGATGAGCCTGTTGTTCTTTGGTGGTTGGTTGTCCCCAATTCCGGGCTTGCCGGATGGCGCTCTGTGGATGGTCGCAAAGATGAGCTTTTTCTTCTTTATGTTTGCGATGATCAAGGCGATCACACCACGCTATCGTTATGACCAGTTGATGCGCATCGGTTGGAAAGTCTTCCTACCGTTGTCACTGGCTTGGGTCGTCATCGTCGCATTTTTCGCGCAATACGGAGCCTTTGGCGGAGCCTATGCTCGCTGGGCTGTGGGGGGATAAATCATGACACAGATCGATTACACCCGTGCTGCAAAGTACTTTCTTTTAGCTGACTTCGTGGTTGGGCTTAAATTGGGGCTCAAGTATTTTTTCGCCCCAAAAGCGACACTGAACTATCCCCATGAAAAAGGGCCACTTAGCCCACGGTTTCGCGGAGAACATGCGTTGCGGCGCTATCCAAATGGGGAAGAGCGTTGCATCGCGTGTAAATTGTGTGAGGCCGTGTGCCCCGCGCAAGCGATCACCATTGATGCAGAACCCCGCGATGATGGAAGCCGCCGCACCACGCGTTATGACATCGATATGACCAAGTGTATCTACTGCGGCTTCTGCCAAGAAGCCTGTCCAGTAGATGCCATCGTTGAGGGGCCGAATTTTGAGTTTTCAGCCGAAACCCGCGAAGAGCTGTTCTATGATAAGGCAAAGCTTTTATCGAATGGGGAACGTTGGGAGGCAGAAATCGCATGGAACCTTGAATTGGATGCGCCTTACCGATGAGCAGTGATTTCACCAAATTGTTTACGTCCATGATGGAACAGAGCCAGGAAATGGCGCGGACCTTCAATCCAGGACTTGAGGCATTTAATGCGACTGGCCTTGAAAGCATAATGCCGACCTTGTCTCAGAGCTTTATGGAAATGGCATTTGGGAAAACACTCAACCCCGAAGGTTTGGATAGTAAAACCCGTTTGTTCTTGAACATTGCCGCAATGACGGTTTTGGGTGCGCAAGCCGAACCTCAGTTAAAAGTCACCATCCGCCATGCGCTTCAGGCTGGTGCGAGCGAACGTGAGATTGCCGAAGTGATTATGCAGATGTCCATGTTCGGCGGAGCCCCCGCCATGGCAAAGTCACTGCAAATTGCGCAATCCGTATTTACCGAAGGTGCCGAGGGTGCCGCAGAGGACGAAAGCCAATGACAGTAGCCGATTTCGCCTTTTATGTCTTTGCCATCACGACTGTGATCGCTGGATTATTCGTTGTCGTTAGTCGTAACCCAGTGCATTCGGTGCTGTGGTTGATCCTTGCGTTCCTGTCGACGGCCGGGCTGTTCGTCATTCTAGGTGCCGAATTTGTGGCGATGCTTTTGGTCATCGTCTACGTCGGCGCGGTTGCCGTGCTCTTTTTGTTCGTTGTGATGATGCTGGATGTCGATTTTGCGGAATTACGCGGGGAAATGGCGAAATTCGTTCCGCTTGCAATGCTGATCGGCGTGATCCTGTTGATCGAGATGTCATTGGCCCTTGGGGTGTGGCAATTTTCTGAACAAGCACAGGATTTGCGGGCTGCTGTAACTCCAGATTTGACCGAGACTCAAAATACAGCCGCGTTGGGGCAATTGCTCTATACGGATTACCTTTATCTGTTTCAGACCGCTGGTCTGATCCTGTTGGTTGCGATGATCGGGGCAATTGTTTTGACCCTGCGTCACCGCCCGGACATTAAACGCCAGAACGTTATGGCGCAGATGCACCGTGATCCGGCCCAAGCGATGGAAGTCATCAATGTAAAACCGGGACAGGGTTTGGACGGATAGTCGCCTCCTGATTTCAATAGGTAGGCAGGGGCATTCGCCCCAACTGAATGAAGAAAAGGCAGGGCAACCTGCATCGGGATGCGAGGGACGCATGGTCGGACTTGAACATTACTTGGCAGTGGCGGCGGCATTGTTCGTCATCGGGATCTTTGGACTCTTTCTGAACCGAAAGAATGTCATTGTTATTCTGATGTCGATTGAATTGATGCTTCTTGCCGTAAACATCAATTTGGTCGCCTTTTCGGCCTATTTAGGCGATTTGGTTGGACAGATATTCACCCTATTCGTTTTGACAGTCGCAGCCGCTGAGGCGGCAATTGGCCTCGCAATCCTTGTGTGTTTCTTCCGCAACCGCGGCACGATCGCGGTCGAAGACGTCAACGTGATGAAAGGCTGATCAGATGGCAAGCATTGTTCTCTTCGCCCCGCTGATAGGCGCCATTCTCTGTGGCTTCGGTTGGAAAATCATGGGGGAAACAGCTGCACAATGGGTGGCCACTGGGCTTCTGTTCGTTGCGGCGTTCTTTAGCTGGATCCTGTTTTTAACCTTTGATGGTGTAACCCAGCAGATCCCGATCATGACGTGGATCCAATCAGGATCACTTGATACATCATGGGGAATTCGTCTGGATCGGCTGACCGTAACAATGTTAATCGTTGTGACGACAGTTTCGAGCCTCGTGCATCTTTATTCCTTCGGCTACATGGATCACGATCCAGCGTGGAAAGAGGGCGAAAGCTATAAACCGCGTTTCTTTGCCTATCTGTCGTTCTTTACTTTTGCCATGCTGATGTTGGTGACGGCTGACAACCTTGTTCAGATGTTCTTTGGTTGGGAGGGCGTGGGTGTTGCGTCCTATCTGTTGATTGGATTCTACTACAGAAAACCAACGGCCAATGCGGCGGCGATCAAGGCGTTCGTGGTCAACCGGGTCGGAGATTTTGGCTTTGCCCTTGGTATTTTCGCTCTGTTTTTCCTGACCGATAGTATCAACTTTAACGATGTTTTTGCTGCTGGCCCGATGTTGGCGGATACGGACCTGCATTTCTTGTGGCGTGACTGGAATGCTGCGAACCTGATTGGTTTCCTGTTGTTTATTGGTGCGATGGGGAAATCGGCTCAGTTGTTCCTGCATACTTGGTTGCCCGATGCGATGGAGGGGCCGACCCCTGTGTCTGCATTGATTCACGCGGCGACGATGGTAACGGCGGGTGTTTTCCTCGTTTGCCGCATGTCACCGATCTTTGAATATGCCCCGCAGGCGCAAACGTTTATTATCTATGTCGGTGCATCGACGGCGTTTTTCGCTGCGACTGTTGGTCTTGTGCAAAATGACATTAAACGCGTTATCGCCTATTCTACCTGTTCGCAATTGGGCTATATGTTCGTGGCCGCTGGCGTCGGTGTCTATTCGGCTGCAATGTTTCACTTGCTCACACATGCTTTTTTCAAGGCGATGCTGTTCTTAGGGGCAGGTTCGGTGATCCACGCGATGCACCACGAACAGGACATGCGAAATTACGGCGGGTTGAAAGACAAAATCCCCTATACCTATTGGGCGATGATGATTGGCACGTTGGCCATTACCGGCGTTGGCATTCCATTGACCCATATTGGTTTTGCAGGTTTCTTGTCAAAAGATGCGATCATTGAAAGTGCATTTGGTGCACAATCTGCTGCCGGTAACTATGCATTCTGGATGCTTGTGATTGCGGCATGTATGACCAGTTTCTACAGCTGGCGACTGATGTTCTTAACCTTCTTTGGGAAGGCGCGCGGGGACAAACATACTCATGAGCACGCGCATGAAAGCCCCAAAGTCATGCTTATTCCATTGGGAGTGTTGGCGGTTGGTGCCGTCTTTGCGGGGATGGTTTGGTTTGGCAGTTTCTTTGGGACCCACGAACAGGTCAATAAATTCTTTGGCATACCTGCCCATCACGTTGAGGCATCGGAAAGCCATGGCGAAAATTACGCTAAAACCGATGATCACGCGGCGGCCGATGCACATTCTGATCCGAAGGATCATGGGTCTGATACGACCCACGTTGCTGCCGAAGACCATTCTTCAGACGAGCACGCATCAGAAACGGATGATCATGTTGGTAATGCTGTCCATCACGGAGTTGCCCCTCAGGGTGCGATCTTTATGGGGCCAGACAATCACGTTCTGGATAACGCACACCACGCGCCAAACTGGGTGAAAGTGTCCCCGTTTATTGCGATGTTGATTGGTTTCGGTTTGGCTTATCTTTTCTATATCGTGAACCCAACTTTGCCCCGACGTTTGGCAGAGTCTCAGGCGCCATTGTACCGGTTCCTATTGAACAAATGGTACTTTGATGAACTTTACGATGTGCTGTTTGTTCGCTCTTCCAAGGCAATAGGCCGATTCCTCTGGGTGAGGGGGGATCAGAAAACCATTGATGGCGCGATCAACGGGCTCGCATTGGGTATTATTCCTTTCTTTACCCGTCTCGCCGGTCGAGCGCAGTCGGGCTATCTATTCCACTATGCCTTCGCCATGGTCATCGGGATCGTGATCTTTGTGAGTTGGATGGCGATCGGTGGAGGAGCACACTAATGGACAATCTCCTCTCGGTAATTACATTTCTGCCCTTGCTGGCCGCTTTGATTATGGCGTTCTTTCTGCGTGGCACTGATATTGATGCGCAGCGCAACGCAAAATGGCTAGCTTTGTTGGCCACAAGCGCGACCTTCCTCGTGTCACTGTTGTTATTATTTGGTTTTGACGCCAGTGATACAGGGTTTCAGTTCGTCGAAGAAAGCGAATGGATCATGGGTCTGACCTATAAAATGGGGGTCGATGGGATCTCTGTTTTGTTTGTTATGCTGACTACATTCCTGATGCCTTTGGTGATCCTATCTTGTTGGAATGTGAACACACGGGTTAAGGAATACATGATTGCATTCCTGTTGCTTGAAACATTGATGCTTGGCGTGTTCTGCGCTTTGGATCTGGTGTTGTTCTATCTGTTCTTTGAGGCGGGATTGATCCCTATGTTCCTGATCATTGGGATTTGGGGCGGGGCAAACCGGATCTATGCATCATTTAAATTCTTCCTCTATACGTTTATCGGATCGGTATTAATGCTGGTTGCGATGATTGCGATGTATATGGATGCGGGCACTGGCGACATTCCCACATTGCTGACCCATGATTTTGCGTCTGACACGTTGAACGTATTAGGCTGGCAAGTCATCGGCGGTCTGCAATCGTTGATGTGGATTGCTTTCTTTGCGTCCTTTGCCGTGAAGATGCCGATGTGGCCGGTACACACTTGGTTGCCAGATGCACACGTTCAAGCGCCGACCGCAGGTTCTGTCGTTCTGGCGGCGATTCTTCTGAAAATGGGCGGCTACGGGTTCTTGCGGTTCAGTCTGCCCATGTTCCCAATTGCGTCTGATTTGATGGGGCCGTTTGTTCTGTGGATTTCCGCGATTGCGATTGTCTATACATCGCTCGTGGCCTTGGTACAGAGCGATATGAAAAAGCTAATCGCTTATTCCTCGGTTGCCCATATGGGGTATGTGACCATGGGGATTTTCTCGGCAAATCAACAAGGGATTGATGGGGCAATATTCCAGATGATCAGTCATGGATTTATCTCTGGTGCACTCTTTCTTTGCGTTGGGGTTATCTATGATCGCATGCACACCCGTGAGATCGACGCCTACGGTGGCCTTGTGAATCGGATGCCCGCCTATGCAATGATCTTTATGTTCTTTACGATGGCCAATGTTGGCCTGCCCGGCACGTCTGGATTTGTCGGAGAGTTCCTGACGTTGATGGGGGCCTTCCAAGCCAACACTTGGGTTGCGATGATTGCGACGTCTGGTGTGATCTTGTCAGCGGCTTATGGATTGTGGCTATACCGCCGGGTGGCCATGGGGGATCTTATCAAAGAGAGCCTGAAGTCTATCACCGATATGACGAAGCGGGAACGTGCGATCTTTGCACCGCTGGTGTTTATGACGATATTGCTTGGAGTCTATCCAAGCCTTGTGACGGACATCATCGGACCTTCGGTTCATGAATTGGTCGTTGATTATAACCATGCCATTTCAGATGGCGCGTCCATGGCGGCCTCTGCGGCCCCTGCACATCATTAAGGGTGGATAAGATGAATTCCGCTGATTTCTCAGTCGTCCTTCCCGAAGTCTTCCTCGCGGTTTTCGCCATGGCGACTTTGTTGCTTGCTGTTTACGGAGGCAAAGATCAATTGTCCCGGCAGATGGTTTGGGTCACCTCTGGTGTTTTTGCACTTGTTGCCCTTTGGATTGGTTTAACCACCGGCGAACCTCAAACGGCCTTTAATGGCATGTTTAATGACGACGGGTTCTCTCGTTTTGCTAAAGTCACAATTCTGCTGTCAGCATCCGCGATTTTATTGATGAGCGAAGGCTACATGTCCAAACGGGATCTGTTGCGGTTTGAATATCCAGTTTTGATCACTCTGGCAGTGGTCGGGATGATGCTGATGGTCTCTGCTGGGGACCTGATTGCGCTTTATATGGGCCTGGAACTTCAATCTTTAGCGCTGTATGTCGTGGCCTCTTTGCGCCGCGATAGCGTTAAATCAACCGAGGCTGGTCTAAAGTATTTTGTGCTTGGTGCGTTGTCCTCTGGCCTGCTTCTTTACGGTGCATCGCTGACATACGGTTTTGCGGGTACGACGCTGTTTAGCGGTATCGTGCAAACGGCAACCGAAGGACATTTGTCCTATGGATTGTTGTTTGGTTTGTCCTTTATCGCGGCAGGACTTGCGTTCAAAGTTTCCGCAGTTCCGTTTCATATGTGGACGCCAGACGTTTACGAGGGCTCACCAACACCTGTAACGGCGTTTTTCGCGACAGCACCAAAAGTCGCGGCAATGGGGCTGTTTGCTCGTGTTGTACATGATGCGTTTGGCGGGGCCGTTGCGGATTGGACACAGATCATTGCGTTATTGTCTGTATTGTCGATGTTCCTCGGGGCCATTGCGGCCATTGGTCAAACCAATATCAAACGCCTGATGGCATATTCTTCGATCGCACATATGGGCTTTGCTTTGATGGGATTGGCGTCGGGAACGGCTGCTGGTGTTGAAGCAATGCTGATCTATATGGCGATCTACGTTACCATGAATGTCGGTACATTCGCCTTTATCATTGGAATGGAAAAAGATGGCCGTCCGGTGCGGGATATCAAATCCCTTGGCATGTATTCAAAAACTGACAGTACTGGTGCACTTGCCCTGTTGATCTTGATGTTCTCATTGGCTGGCGTTCCACCGATGGTGGGCTTCTTTGGGAAATTGGCTGTTCTAACCGCAGCGGTTGACGCAGGCATGGCATGGTTGGCTGTCGCCGGGGTGATCGCGTCCGTGATTGGTGCATTCTATTATCTGCGGATCGTCTATTACATGTACTTCGGCGAAGAAGGCGAAGGCTTAGACAAAAACGGTTCGCTTATTCTATGGGTGTTCCTGATGGGATCAGCGGCTGCCATGGTTCTGGGCGTATTCAACCTCTTTGGAATTGAGGGCGCGGCGGCAATGGCTGCGGATGCACTTGTCAACTAAGGGCTGGCCTGATGGTTTTGGCCGTCGGGTATTGTCTGAGGTTGACAGTACCAACGCAGAAGCCGCCCGAATTGCTGCAAGCTTAGCCGGACCAGAATGGATATTGGCCTTGCGTCAAACCGCTGGTCGTGGCCGTCGTGGCCGGGTTTGGCAAGCGCCCGCTGGCAATTTTTCAGCGACCCTCGTTTTCCGTCCGACAGAGGCTTTGGATCGGGTTGCGCTTCGGTCTTTTGTGGCGGCACTCGCCTTAGATGAGGCGTTTGCATCGGCCACCGGACGTCCGCAGAGTTTTGCATTAAAATGGCCAAATGATGTTTTGCTAAACGGCGGGAAGGTCGCGGGCATTTTACTAGAAACCATTAGTGGTACGGCTGGGCTTAGCCATTTGTGCATCGGCATCGGCGTAAACCTTATTGCGTCACCCGGGCGGGATGACGTCGAACCCGGCTCTTTTGCGCCGGTTAATCTACAAAGCGAAACGGGTGCGCATGTCACGCCAGAGGAGTTTTTGGACCTCTTGGCCAATGCATATGCCCATTGGGAACATCAGTTCACAACCTTTGGGTTTTCACCGATCAAGGAGGCATGGCTCGCCCGTGCCGCACGTCTTGGTGAGGTGATCACCGCGAAAACTATTCGGGATGCACACGTCGGAACGTTTGAAACTCTGGACGACGACGGAAATCTCATTTTGCGCACGGCTCAGGAACGGCTTGTTATTCCCGCAGCAGAAGTGTTCTTCTGATTTTCAAACCCATTTAACCAACGGAGAGCACATGCTTCTTTGTATTGATTGTGGCAACACAAATACCGTCTTTTCCATTTGGAACGGGCGTTCATTCTTGGCGACGTGGCGCACGTCAACAGAACATCAACGTACAGCGGATCAGTATTACGTTTGGTTGTCTAGCCTTATGGCCTTTCAAAAAATAGAGGCCGATATTACCGAAGTGATCGTTTCGTCAACGGCACCGCGTGTGGTGTTTAACCTGCGTGTGTTTTCTGATCGGTATTTCAATTGTCGTCCATTGGTGGTGGGCAAACCGGAATGTAAATTGCCGGTGGATGTACGGGTGGATGCGGGAACGCAAGTTGGACCGGATCGTTTGGTCAATACGGTAGCGGGATACGATAAATACGGGGGTGACCTGATCGTTGTAGATTTTGGAACGGCGACGACGTTTGATGTGGTGGATGATGACGGGGCCTACATAGGGGGGGTGATCTCTCCGGGGGTGAATTTGTCCTTACAAGCGCTGCATGAAGCAGCGGCTGCTTTGCCTCATGTGGATGTAACCAAACCTGAACGTGTGGTTGGTACCAATACAGTGGCCTGTATGCAGTCCGGCGTTTTCTGGGGTTACGTCGGGTTGGTGAATGGCGTATGTCAGCAAATCAAAGCAGAACGGGATCGTCCGATGAAGGTGATTTCAACGGGTGGATTAGCCCCCTTGTTTCAACAGGGCTTTGCACTGTTCGACGATTTTGAAGATGACCTGACGATGCACGGATTGACCGTCATCCACAAATACAACAAGGACTTAGGCAACCTATGAGCAAGGACCGTTTGATCTATCTTCCCCTTGGGGGTGCCGGAGAGATCGGCATGAACTGCTATCTGTATGGCTATGGTCCTGCTGGTAAAGAACGTTTTATCCTCGTCGATCTAGGC
This sequence comes from Pseudoruegeria sp., assembly GCA_039972875.1. GTDB lineage: Bacteria > Pseudomonadota > Alphaproteobacteria > Rhodobacterales > Rhodobacteraceae > Pseudoruegeria. The sequence continues at coordinate 284,608 of JBDWMA010000032.1, read as the reverse complement.
GTAACATTCCCAGATATGGATTCGTCTCCGGGTGTAGATCTGATCATGCCGGATATCAGTTGGATCGCGGAACGTGCTGATCGTTTGGATGCGGTGTTTATCACCCATGCCCATGAGGATCATGTGGGTGGTGTTGGGCACCTATATGCGCGTTTGAATGTTCCTGTGTATGCACGGACGTTTACGGCATGGCATGCACGCCGCAAAATGGAGGATCATGGCCAGCCTGAGGAAGAGATCCGCACCGTTGGTGCCTATCCAGAGGTGATTGATGCTGGACCATTCAAGGTCTCCTACCTGCCTGTATCACACTCGATCCCCGAAAGTTCTGGGTTGATCATAGACACGCCGGCAGGTCGAATTGTGCACACTGGCGACTTCAAATTGGATGAAACCCCGATGGTGGGGGAGCCGTTTGATCCCGAACTTTGGGCGGAGATTGCCTCTAAGGGTGTCAAAGCCTTGGTTTGCGATTCCACCAATGTGTTTACAGCGACACCGGGACGTTCTGAGGCATCTGTTGCGCCCGAACTGAAGAAATTTGTTAAGAATGCGAAGGGCATGGTCGTAGCGACGACCTTTGCTTCAAATATTGCGCGGGTTAAGGCCTTGGCGGATGCAGGGCAGGCGGCTGGCCGGTCTGTTGTTTTATTGGGGCGGGCGATGCGCCGTATGGTCACTGCGGGTGCTGAAACTGGTGTTTTGACAGATTTCCCGACAACAATTCCGGTTGAAGATGCCGCAAGTATCCCACGCGAAAATCTGATGTTACTGGTCACTGGCTCACAAGGGGAACGTCGTGCAGCCTCCGCCCAATTGAGCCGTGGAAAATACCTCGGTTTGACAATGAAAGAGGGGGATACCTTCTTGTTTTCCTCCAAAACCATTCCGGGGAACGAACGCGGTGTGATCCGAATTATGAACGCCTATTCCGAAATGGGAGTTGATGTGTTTGACGATCATGGTGGTCTGTATCACGTCTCTGGTCACGCAAATGGCCCGGATTTGCAGCGCGTCCATGAGATTATGAAACCTGACATGGTTATTCCGATGCATGGTGAACACCGTCACCTGCGCCAGCATAGCAAACTTGCCAAAGAGGCCGGATATCCGTCGATTCTTGCGATCAATGGGACAATGGTCGATATCACGGGCGACCAGCCCCGTGCTGTTGAATTCATTGAGACAGGCCGGACTTATCTGGACGGCAAGGTCAAAATCGGTGCCATGGACGGTATTGTGCGGGATCGTATTCGGATGGCTCTGAATGGTCATGCGTTGGTGACTGTGGTTATTGATGAAGATGACGAACCTTTGGGAGATCCATGGGTTGAGACAATGGGCCTTCCAGAGCTCGGCCGTTCCAGAGCGCCACTAGTGGATGTTCTTGAAGAAGATCTGAAGCAATTGCTTATGCGGATGGGGGCAAAAACCCTACGAGATGACGCAAAGATTGAAGAGGAACTGCGCAAAGTGCTACGTCGTTCTGCAAATGATGAGATCGGTAAAAAGCCTGAGGTCACCGTGGTGATCAGCCGTCTGGCTTAATTAAATAACGAGAGGGGGCTGCTGCCCCCGACCACTTCTTGAGTGGTCACTCCCTGCTATTTTGATGAAATTTGTGAGGCGCAAGACCTCAACCGGCCGCGCGCCGTTCTTCAAAGCTCAGGGCAATAAAGCTGGGCAGGTGATCACCCATGCCAACAACCTGGCCGCCTCTGTTGCGTGAAGGGTCATTGCGTTGCGACGTGGTCGATTTACGCGAACGAGACCGGGTTGGTTTCTGATCTGTAATGGCTTCTTTTACAGGTGCTTCTACAGCTTGTTCCGTTGCAACGGCTGTTTCGGACGCCTTAGCCTCAGATTTCACTCGTGTTGATTTGCTTTCACGCTTCTTTGGTGGTTCTGGCTTATACGGAGAATCCAAACGTGGAATTTCCTGTTTCACCAAAGTTTCGATGTTTGCGAAGTTCTTTTCATCGAATGGGACGCAGATCATGAAGGCTTTGCCCGTACGCCCGGCACGACCTGTCCGGCCAATGCGGTGTACGTAATCCTCTGCATGTGATGGAACATCGTAGTTGAACACGTGAGACACATTTGGAATGTCCAAACCACGGGCCGCAACATCTGACGCACACAAAAATCGAATGTTACCATCGCGAAACCCAGCGAGCACTTCCATACGTTTGCTTTGGTCCAAATCACCATGGATTGGTTCGGCATTATACCCATGTTTCTTTAGGGATTTAGCCACGATATCAACGTCAGTTTTCCGGTTGCAGAAAACGATCGCGTTGGAACATGCTTCGCCTTCTTGTTCGATCAGAGCTCGCAAGACTTCGCGCTTTTCTTTGGCCTGACGATCCTTACGGCTGGCTTTGTAAAAGACGACACCCTGCGTAATGGTTTCAGAGGTCGTGGCCGCGCGTGCAACTTCGATCTTTGCCGGAGCAGAGAGGAAGGTGTTGGTAATGCGTTCAATTTCAGGCGCCATGGTCGCCGAGAAAAAGAGGGTTTGGCGGGTAAAAGGTGTGAGTGAAAAGATACGCTCAATATCAGGGATGAATCCCATATCAAGCATTCTGTCTGCCTCATCGACCACCATAATTTGAACACCGGTCAACAGCAGTTTTCCGCGTTCAAAATGATCCAGCAAACGGCCAGGGGTCGCAATCAGAACATCAACACCACGATCGATCAGAGCATCTTGTTCTTTGAAGCTCACACCACCGATCAACAGAGCCTTGGTTAATTTGGTGTTCTTGGCATAGGTGTCAAAGTTTTCGGCTACCTGTGCGGCAAGTTCCCGCGTTGGCGCTAATACCAATGAGCGTGGCATGCGCGCTCGCGCACGTCCTTTGGACAGCATAGAAATCATTGGCAACGTAAAGGACGCGGTTTTCCCAGTCCCTGTCTGAGCGATCCCGAGTACGTCTTTTCCTTCGAGGGCAGGGGGGATGGCCCCAGCCTGGATCGGTGTAGGGGTCTCATAGCCTGCAGCTTCGACAGCTTTTAGGACCTTGGGATCAAGCTTCAGATCGGCAAATTTTGTCATTCGTATCCGTGTTCTACGGCGTTTCTTTGCCGTATGCGTTTGGGGGCGCTATTCAATCGCTGCGATCAGCATTAGAATGGTTATGCACACGCGACCCTTAAGTGATGCTGTGAGTACTCAAATTTGGCGAAAACGTCAATCCAAAGCGGTTAATCAGCTCCATTTGGGGTGATTTTTATCATGCTTTTGTAGGCAATTAAGACTCATCGGCAACATCATCGATTTTTCAATTTTTTGATATTATTGTCCGATGACTACATGAAATTTGATTTTATCAATTTTAATCAAAGGATTGGACAGCTTTTTCCCAAGAAATTCGATGTAATTGGAATGGGGGACACATTGTGACTGATTCTTTGACCGATCTGCAGGTCAAAAGGCGCAAAAATCGAATTGATCGACTGCAAAATTCTGTCAGATGGTGACCTTACGTCATGCCGGGTGGCTGTGAGCGACTCAATCGCTCACAGAGTTATCCACAGGATTGATTAGGATTGCATTTCTTTAGTCGCGCTGAGCGAGATATCTGGAAAGTCGCGTTCAACCCGGTCTATGTCCCACTGCAGTCGGGTGAGGTAAACCGTATCGCCATCATTGTCCGCTGCAATGTGCTGTTTGTTTGTGTTGACGAAATTGTCCACAGCGGCTTTGTCGCCATGTACCCATCGGGCGGATGTAAATTGAGAGGCCTCAAACCGAACCGGTAGGCCATACTCCAACTCAATCCGACTGGCCAACACTTCAAATTGAAGGGCTCCAACGACACCGACAATGAAACCGGAGCCGATGTTGGGCTTGAACACTTTGGCAGCGCCCTCTTCAGCAAATTGCATCAAAGCCTTTTCAAGGTGCTTGGCTTTCATTGGATCGCCCGCGCGAACGGTTTGCAACAATTCAGGAGCAAATGACGGGATGCCGGTGACGCGTAGAGCTTCGCCCTCGGTCAAGGTATCTCCGATTCGTAACTGGCCGTGATTTGGAATACCAATGATGTCTCCGGCCCATGCCTCTTCGGCGAGTTCCCGGTCAGAGGCAAGGAATAGCACCGGATTTGAAATCGCCATCGGCTTTTTGCTGCGCACGTGGGTCAATTTCATACCGCGCTTAAAGTGGCCAGAAGCCATCCGGACGAACGCAACTCGGTCACGGTGTTTTGGGTCCATGTTCGCCTGAACTTTGAAGACAAAACCTGAAACTTTTTTCTCATCCGGTGCGATTTTACGCGGTTCGGCAGACTGAATTTGGGGTTCTGGGCCGTAACCTGCAATGCCTTCCATTAGTTCTTTGACGCCAAAGGAGTTGATGGCGGATCCAAACCAAATCGGTGTCAATGTCCCATCCAAAAGTGCCTGACGGTCCAATGGCGGTAATAACTCTTTCGCCATCTCAATGTCTTCGAGAAACTTGTCTAGCAAATCAGCCGGTACGTGGTCCGCCAGGCGTGGATCATCAAGACCGTTGATCTGAATACTCTCGGCGACTTTGTTGCGATCTGCGCGGTCCATCAACTCCAGTCGATCCCGCAAGATATCGTAACAGCCAATGAATTCACGCCCAACGCCAATCGGCCAGCTGGCTGGCGTCACATCTATCGCAAGGTTTTCCTGAATCTCATCAATGATTTCAAAAGTATCCCGGCTTTCCCGGTCCATCTTGTTACAGAATGTCAAGATCGGCAAATCACGCAGGCGACACACTTCGAACAGTTTTTGTGTCTGACTTTCCACGCCCTTTGCGCCATCGATGACCATAACAGCGGCATCGACTGCCGTCAGGGTCCGGTAGGTGTCTTCGGAAAAATCACTGTGGCCCGGCGTGTCGACAAGATTGAAGCGAAATTCTTTGAAATCAAAAGACATCGCAGAAGCGGACACTGAGATGCCGCGGTCTTGTTCCATCTTCATAAAGTCAGAACGCGTCCGGCGTGCCTCACCCTTGGCACGCACCTGACCCGCCATTTGGATCGCACCACCATAAAGCAGAAATTTTTCCGTCAGAGTGGTTTTTCCGGCATCCGGATGCGAGATAATCGCAAAAGTCCGCCGACGGGCGATTTCGGGCGGTAATTCGGGTGTATTTGAGGCACTGTCCAACATCAGGCGGATATAGGCCGCTTATCACAAAAGGGCAATAAGCCTATCGATCTGAAGCGCGGCGTAAATCTTCGACTGGATTGATAGGCAACAGTGATTTTTGAACTTCAAAGTTCTTATGTGGACGATCTGCATGGCTTGGGATGACGTTGGATAAACGATGCGTCATTTCCTGCGGTAATACTGGAGAGGTTCTGTGGTCCAATAGCAGACTCTCTGCTGCAATCCCTTCGGCGTAAATGATGTTATGGCTGTCAAAGAGAATCTGGAAATAATCAACAAAACCACCATCCTGCCGATACACTGTATCGCCATTTACCAGATGCCGTGCTTTGACCAAAACCTCTGAACGGCCAAGCCCGATTTCATCGCGGCGTTGATAGATAAAGAGACGATGGTTCGGGCTGACAATGAGATCGTTTTCGTTGTTTAAAGTGCCCTTGGACACCACAATCGGTGCGAATTCACCGGTGGCGCGCATTGTTGTTTGGCCGATCCAACGAATGGTCTGTGGCCCATCATCGCGGGTCAGAACACGGTCACCGATTTTTAGATCCTCGATGACGCGCTGGCGCCCATCGGACATCGTAATATGGGTGCCTCTAGAGAAACTAACGCAGGCTACTTCGGCGAAACGTGCCTTGACCGCCTCATTTTCAATGCCAACGAGGCGGTATTCAGTTTTACTCTCAAGTGGTGCGAGGGGGAGCATGTATATCGCGGCCAAATATCCCTCAGCAGGGTCCACCTCGGCCAGAATCAGAACTTCAATTGTTGTGCCGTCTGGATCCATCAGCGTAACGGCACTATCGAGGTGGATTTGATTGCCGGTTTTTCCGGCTTCAGATCCTTTGGATACAATAAACGGTGGTTCCCCGATCGTGGAAATAGATAGTTTCACCTTGGACGCGCCATCATGTAGCGCATAAGAATCATCAAGCACCAATTCACTGGCGTCGCCCATTTCATCGCCAAAATTGGCTCCGTTCACCACGCAAAAATCGCCTGCCCGATAGACAGGTAGAGTTTGCAAAGGCAACATGGCATCGACGCGGCTATGAATCATAGCGTTTAATTATTCCTCTTTTTGGCAAGTCATCGATGCCAGCGGGTCCAGTCGCTTACAATCGATATGAGCGGTTTTCGTCAATTAATCTAATATTTTACAGGGCTCCGGTCAATTGGTTGGACCAATTATCGATATTTAGCGCATTTCTGTTTCAAATATATAAACAATGGAATTGATTGGCGTCTTTAGGTGCTAAATTTCGACTAAATCTTTATCGGTTTCGAATCGCTTCGGCATTCGGCACAGTCGGTGCAGATGAAATAATTGGGCTACAACAAAGGAAACGCTGCACATGGATATGGGAATTTCGGGTAAGAAAGCACTGATCTGCGCTTCTTCCAAAGGTTTAGGTCGCGGCTGTGCCGAGGCTCTGGCCGCTGAGGGCGTAAATCTGGTTTTAAATGCGCGAACAGAGTCCACTCTTTTAGAGACGGCTGAATATATTCGGGCAACATACGGGGTTGAGGTAACAGCCGTTGCCGCCGACATCACCTCAGCAGAAGGTCAAGCCAAGGTTTTGGAACAGGCCAGCGACGTCGATATTCTGGTCAACAACGCGGGTGGCCCCCCTCCGGGTGTCTGGAGCGATTGGGAGCGCGAAGATTTTCTGAAAGCAATTGACGGGAATATGCTTACGCCAATTACTTTGATGAAAGCGCTGTTGCCGCAGATGATCCAAAAGGGGTGGGGCCGCGTTGTGAACATCACCAGTACCTCGGTCAAGGCGCCGATTGCACCTCTCGGTTTGTCTAACGCTGCCCGAGCCGGGTTAACGGGTTATGTCGCCGGGACATCTCGGCAAGTTGCTGGGCAGGGAGTTACAATCAATAATCTACTGCCGGGGATACATGCGACAGACCGTGCGTTGATGCTGGATGGCGCGACTGTAAAGCAGCAAGGTATTTCCATGGAGGAAGCCATTGCGAAACGATCTGCCACTATTCCGGTGGGACGGTATGGCACCGCGGCTGAATTTGGCGCGGCTTGCGCATTTCTTTGCTCTGATAATGCTGGGTTTATCGTGGGGCAAAACATTATCCTTGATGGTGGAGCGGTGAACGCAACGCTGTAGAGTCATACAACATATGGCGGGCAGCGGTGCTCGCCATGTACCCCGTGCCAAAAGGTAAGGATTTACCTTGTGCAGTGCATGATTGAAATTATTTCCACCACAATACCTTGGCCCCATCGAACAAGGTCGATAGAACGGTCCTCCCGAGCAGTGATCAAGAGGTTCCAATGGACACCGCATCTCGTATATCCAAAACCATCGCGACTGAAATTTCCGCACGTCCCGAACAGGTGAACGCCGCGATAGCTTTGTTGGATGAAGGGGCCACGGTCCCTTTTGTTGCACGCTACCGTAAAGAAGTTACAGGCGGTCTGGATGATACGCAGCTGCGTAAGCTTGCAGAGCGCATGACTTATCTGCGCGAGCTAGAAAAGCGCCGCGGTGCCATTGTCGAGTCGATCAAAGAGCAAGACAAATGGACTGACGCTTTGGCCAAAGCGATTGCGTTGGCAGATACAAAGGCCACGCTTGAGGATATATACCTGCCGTATAAGAAAAAACGCCGCACACGTGCCATGATTGCCCGAGAAAACGGGTTGGAGCCGCTGATAGATGGTATTTTATCAGACCGAACTCGTGATCCGGAAGCCCTTGCAGGGGCATTCGTCAATGACACTGTTGTTGATGTGAAAACCGCATTGGCAGGGGCGCGTGACATCTTAACTGAGCGCCTGTCCGAGGACGCGCAACTTTTGGGGAGATTGCGGCAGTTCATGCAGACCGACGCCCAGATCAGCACAAAAGTCATTGCCGGCAAAGAACAAGAAGGTGCAAAGTTCTCGGATTATTTTGACCACAGCGAAAAATGGTCAAAGGCGGCGTCCCACCGGGCGTTGGCTATGTTACGCGCTTCTCGCGAGGGGATCGTCACATTGGAAATTGCACCTGAACCAGAAGAAGGGGTCGCCCGCGCCGAGGGTATTATTTGTCAGGCTATTGGCATCCCTGGCGATGCGCCGGGGGACAAATGGCTGCGTAAAATTGCGGGTTGGACGTGGCGGGTTAAACTGTCCACGGCGATGTATCTTGACCTATTGGGTGATCTACGCGGTCGCTCCCATGATGAGGCGATTGACGTTTTTGCCCGAAATCTAAAGGATTTGTTGCTTGCCGCACCAGCCGGTGCCTGCGCAACGCTTGGTTTGGATCCTGGGATCAGAACAGGAGTAAAGGCCGCAGTTGTTGATCACACTGGGCGTTTGGTGGCTACGGATACGTTGTATCCGTTTCAGCCCAGAATGGATGTGCGAGGGGCTGAGGAATCAATTCGGCATTTGATCCGGACCCATAATATCGAACTGATTGCGATCGGCAACGGGACTGCCAGCCGGGAAACAGAACGCCTTGTCGCCGATGTACTCAAGGGTCTGCCTAAAGGGCAACAAGTGCCGACAAAGGTCGTTGTCTCTGAGGCTGGCGCATCGGTTTATTCGGCGTCAGAATTGGCAGCACGCGAATTCCCAGATTTGGATGTGTCGTTGCGTGGCGCTGTTTCGATTGCAAGGCGGTTGCAGGATCCTTTGGCTGAACTTGTAAAGATCGAGCCGAAATCAATCGGTGTAGGTCAATATCAGCATGACGTTGATCAGCATCGTCTTGCGCGGTCTCTTGAGGCCGTGGTTGAGGATGCCGTGAACGCGGTGGGTGTTGATCTGAATACGGCGTCCGCACCCCTGTTGACCCATGTCTCTGGGCTTGGACCTGGCCTTGCAGAGGCGATTGTTGCGCATCGGGATGCAAAGGGTGCATTTTCATCTCGGGCTGCGTTGCGCGATGTGCCGCGCCTTGGGCCGCATGCTTTTGAGCAATGCGCGGGGTTTTTGCGTATTCGCGATGGGGAAGAGCCGTTGGATGCCTCTTCGGTGCACCCCGAAGCCTATGGAATTGCACGTAAAATCGTGCAGGCTTGTGGTCGGGACGTGCGAGCGATCATGGGAAATAGTGATACGCTAAAAGATGTCCGTGCTGAGGATTTCGTAAATGATTCCTTTGGGTTGCCCACTGTGCGTGACATCCTAGGGGAACTTGAAAAACCCGGCCGCGATCCGCGACCATCGTTTAAAACGGCGACGTTTACGGATGGCGTTGAGGAAATCAAGGACCTGAAACCCGGCATGACGCTGGAAGGTACCGTGACGAACGTTGCCGCTTTTGGGGCCTTTGTGGATGTTGGTGTACATCAAGATGGCTTGGTCCATGTCAGCCAGTTGGCAGATCGTTTTGTCAAAGATCCACATGAGGTGGTCAAAGCCGGTGATGTGGTCCAAGTGCGTGTCACCGAAGTTGACGTCCCACGCAAACGGATTGGGCTATCGATGCGCAAAGATGGCGGTGCCTCTGACAAAGAAGACAGGGCGTCTCGCGGTCCGGCCAAGGGCAAACCACAGCGACAGTCCCATAGCAAGGCAAGCCCAAAACCACAGGGCAAACAAGGTGATGATAATGGTGCATTAGGCGCAGCCTTGTTGGATGCAATGCGCCGCAAATAAGCTGTTGGGCCGGTTGCCAAAACTGGCCCATTTGCCTATCAACATGCCATGGAAAACGCCGCCAAAATCAAGATGTCAGACCAGATTACGCAGGCGCTGAGCGATCAGATTGTCCGTGGTGAACTGGCTCCGGATGAAAAACTCCGACAGGATCATATTGCAAAGGCGTTCTCCACAAGTCACGTCCCGGTCAGAGAGGCGTTTTTGCGCCTTGAGGCACGTGGATTGGCAGTTTCTCAACCCCGCCGCGGGGTACGTGTTGCGCCGTTTGACCCCGCAGATATGCGTGAAATCCGAGAGATGCGCCTCGCGTTAGAACCTGTTGCACTGCGCCATGCCATTCCGCGCATGACGCAGGCGATCTACGAAATGGCCGAGGCCGCGCGGATTGCCTGCGATGAGGCGGGGGACATCATTACTTGGGAGCTTCAAAACCGTCTGTTTCACAGCGCTATTCTATCAGCCTGCAATATGCCCAGAATGATAAGCGAAATTGACGATCTGTACGTCCTTTCCGCACGCCATCTGCTGACCACATGGCGCACTACTTGGGAAGAACGGACCGACCGCGATCATCGTGCAATTATGGTGGCCATTGCCAATAAAGATGCAGCCACGGCTGTGACAGTGCTACAAAGGCATTTGCAGCGTTTAGGTTAATCAAGTGTGTTTTCGTGCAATCAAATAGCGCGGGGTATAGGTCAGTGTAACGTCGCCCTCAGCGGTTCGAAATTGGTCGTCATACGCCTCTATAAATTGCTGTAGATCGGACCGGTTCCATTTTTTACCAACGCCGCCATTTACACCGGTTAGACGCAAGTGTTTTAGAACATCTAATGCGGTCTTAAAGCGTAATTGAACGCCCGTTTCTTTCTGAGAGATAATATCCATCCCATCCGGTAGACAGGCCGTCATCTGATCTAAAGACCGATAGGCAGGCGCACCATCCGGTAGGCCAAGGGCGCGCAATTCAGGAAAGTGTTCTGGCCCATACCCAGAGAGCATCAACCAACCCTGCGGGCGCAGCGCCCGACAGAACCTATTTAATGTTCCGGAAAGTTCAGGGACCCATTGAATGGTCGATGCAGATGCGACCACATCCAATAAGCCTGATGGTTGGGTCTCTTCAACAGGGCCTGTCAGAAAATCAAAGACGGCCTGATTTGATGCACACACAGAGCTCAGTTTTGGGCCACACTCTGCCACCAGATCGTTCGCAGTATAGTATTTCGGTTTGGTCATCTCAATCAGAGGGTGGGTTAGCAATCCTGTTCCTGCACCAAATTCAAATACCGAGGTCGCCTGAGACAATCCAGCTGACACAGCCAAATCGATCAGCTCGTGCGCCACTTGACGTTGTACAGTGGCTGAGGCGTGGTAGCTTTGTAGCCCGCGTCGAAAGCTATGAGCGACCCGGCCTGGCTCTGGAATGTGCATTGCAGCCATATCTTTCATGACAGAATATCCTTCCACGAATTCCAGTGTGCAAAGGGCACATGTGGGGCGTTGATGTCCTGAATGTTTGATTGCCCGTCAAAGGCTCGCCTCAAGTTTGCCACTGGAAAAATGCGATCTTCTACCGCTAAAATGACTTTATCCCAACAGATCGTTTCCGCATTTCCGCGATCCGCGACAGCGGTCAGTTCCGACCGCAACACATCAATGTTGGTTGAATCTGGATTGGTGAAGGACGCCTCGCCATAACATAGGGATAGGAAGTCCAAGAAGCTCTTGGGTGTAAGCCCATCTCGGGTGGCAGAAAATACGCGAGGCGGAATTCCGGCGCGACGATCCACAGGGCAGGGGCTGCCACAGAGGGCAACGCGACGATCAAAATCAACAGTGTGTTTGTTGCGCCAATGAAGGTATCCAGCCACCCCAAAGGACCACGCGAGAAGTGATCGTGTTTTGTAGCCGGACACATCTGGTAGGCCTGTGCTAAGGTCGCGATAGTCCGAGACCCACAAAACATCGACGTCGTTGTTCAGGTGGGCGGTGGCCTCAGGGCCAATTCCCCAACCGCCAAATACAACAATCACGTGATCCGCGCTGGTTTTATGAAGCCAAGTCATTTGCATCAGAGCACCTTGGCCAACTGGGTCATGGCGGATGTAATTCTGGATAAGTCATCGGACTGGGTCACGTAGCACGGCATGCAGTAGATGTTGTGGGCAAAGGGTCTTAGCCAAACGCCGAGCTCTTTACAAATTGGGTGCGCCTGATCGGCACTGACCCAGTGATCCATTTCAATGACACCAATAGCGCCAAGTACACGCACGTCTTTAACGCCCGGCATATCTCGGGCAGGGGCAAGTTCGGTTTTTAGTTGGGACTCAATTGCATTCACGTTAGATTCCCAGTCGCCATTTTGCAGCAGCTTGAGGCTGGCGGAGGCGGCCGCGCAGGCCAACGGGTTGGCCATAAAAGTTGGCCCATGCATGAATATACCGGGTTCCGCCTGACCGATTGTGGTCGCTACTCGATCATTGGCCAAAGTCGCGGCAAAGGACATGGTGCCACCAGTAATCGCTTTGCCCAAACACATGATATCTGGTTCGATCATTGTGTGGTTGGTGGCAAAAGCTTTGCCCGTGCGACCAAAGCCGGTGGCGATCTCATCAAAGATCATCAATACATCAAATTCATCACATAACATCCGCGCTTGATTGAGGTATTCAGGGTGGTAGAAATACATCCCTCCCGCACCTTGCACGATGGGTTCAAGGATTAAGGCTGCGATCGTACTGTGATGGGTTTTCAGGGTATCATGGAGCGCGCCAAGACCATTGCGCGTCGGGTCATCGCTCCAGTCCTGATGGTATGCAATTGGAGGGGTCTCAACAAAATGCTGCACCGACAGGGCGCCTTTAAACAAGTGGTGCATACCGGTTTCAGGATCACAGACGCTCATCGCTTTCCAGGTATCCCCGTGGTATCCGGAGCGAAGGCTGACAAATTGGGTTTTGTCAGGCTGGCCAGCGGCGTTTTGATATTGGACGGCCATTTTCATGGCGACTTCGGTGGCAACAGAGCCACTGTCACAATAGAAAATACGAGTTAGGCTATCGGGGGTCAGCGCCAGCAATCTGCGTCCCAGGTCTATGGCTGGTTCATGGGTCAGCCCACCAAACATCACATGGGACAGGGTTGTTAGTTGATCTTGCACCGCATCAATGATGCCGGGATTGTTGTAGCCGTGGATGGCGCTCCACCAAGAAGACATGGCATCGATCAGGACCGTGCCGTCGTCTAACGTCAAGCGAACACCCTCTGCGGATTTAACCAAATGGGTTGGTCCTGGTTTAGTGACATTCGTATAGGGGTGCCAAAGGTGATTGGCATCAAATTCCAATGGCGTCATGACAGGGCCTCTGAAAAGTCGGAGAGATCAAAGCTAGTGGCGAAACTCTGGCGGAGAGTATCGGGCGTTAGATCGGCAATCATCGGGAGCCGACCAAGGCGAGGGATGCCCGAAAATTGGACAATGGTTTCTTCGACCTCAGGCTCAGATGCGCCAATAAAAGCGATACCGATGACATTGCACCCTGAGTCTGAAAGCGCCCGCAATGACAACAGGGAATGGTTGATTGTTCCAAGTTGAGTGCGCGCGCAAAGCACCACTGGCGCCCCCCATTGAGCAATGACATCTAGATAGAGTGTGGTTCGGTTTAGCGGAACCAGCAGACCTCCGGCTCCTTCGACCACCAATGGGCATTCAACCTCAGGAAGGGTTAGCGCGCCGGGATCAATTTTAGCACCCTCGGCCTCAGCAGAGAGATGCGGCGAGGCGGGCAGTTGGAACCGATATGCTTCGGGCAGGGAAGGGTACCCGGTTAGGCGGGCGACAACCTGGCTGTCGGTTTCCCCGTCAAGGCCGGATTGTACGGGCTTAAAATACCGTGCATTTAGCGCCTGTGTGAGGCCAGCAGAAAAAATGGTTTTTCCGATGTCCGTATCGGTGCCGACAACAACAATTGGTTTCATTTTGCCACCTCTGCGTCGATGTTTGTGATCGCATTGACCATGTCGTCAACGGCCTGATCATCAGGGTTTAAGGTGATGGACAGGCGGAGCCGAGATGTGCCGCGCGGCACGGTTGGCGGGCGAATGCCTCGAATGTCAAACCCACGGGATTGCAAGTCTGATGCAACTGACATCGTACGTTTATCGTCGCCCAATATGATTGGGATGATCTGGGAGGGATGAGTGTTTCGTCCAAGGCCCTGGTTCACGTGCTTGATCCGTTGTTGTAGACGTTTCTGACGTTGGGGATCTTGTGCCAAAACCCTTAAAGCGGCCCGCGTGATGGCCGCATTCAGGGGCGCGGGTGCCGTGGAAAAGATGAACCCACGTGATTTGTTGATAAGCGTGTTGATCAGACGGGTGTCTGCGCAGATCAGACCGCCAAAGCTGCCCAATGATTTTCCGCAAGTGTGCAGAGTCACGATGTTCTCTTGATGTGCATAGGGGTGGGACATCCCGCGCCCAAGATCTCCAAAAACTCCTGTGGCATGGGCCTCGTCCGCAATGATCATTGCGTCCAATCGGTCTGCCAAGGCAACAATATCGGCCATCGGGGCAAGATCGCCATCCATCGAATACAGGCTTTCAATCACGATCCAGATTAGACCTGTGTTGCCTGCTGCCCGCCATTCATTGGCTTTGATTTCGGCATCGGCCACGTCATTGTGGAGAAAACTTTGGGCCTCCGCGCGGCCAAGGCGCATGCCGTCATGGCTGCTGGCGTGGATCAGTGCGTCGTGAAGGATCAGATCGTTGTGGGCCGGAAGAGTTGAGAGCATGGCGACGTTTGCTGTAAATCCCCCCGCAACGTAAAGAGCGGCTTGGGTCCCGAAAAATGCAGCTGCCTCGGTCTCTAACGCCTCATGTTCAGGGTGGTTGCCACGCAAAAGTCGGGACGCCCCCGCCCCTGTAGGGACGCCCCGTGTGAGGGCGTCTTTGGCTGCGTCGCGCAAAATGTCTGATCGTGCAAGTCCGAGGTAGTCATTGGACGCAAAATCGTGCCCCTGTACCGGGGAGAGCGCCCGCAATCGGCCTCGGGTATTCAGGCTTTGTAAAGCCGTCTCATAACGGGCCAGACGGCTCATTTTGATCCGTCGCACCCCATCGCCATTGCGGTGATCCCAAGGCGTGCGAACAAAGCGCTGTCTTTGTCTTCTTCGGGGTTATCCGCCGTAAGCAAGGTGTCCCCCACAAAGATCGAGTTTGCACCGGCAAAGAAACACATTGCCTGCATTTCATCGGTCATTTCAGTGCGGCCTGCGGACAGGCGAACATGCGATTTTGGCATCAGAATTCGAGCCAAAGCGATGGTGCGCACGAATTCAATAGGGTCAAGTTTTTCAACATCTGCCAGTGGTGTATCAGGCATAGGGATCAACTGGTTTACGGGTACGCTGTCGGGGTGTGCGGGGAGGGTGGCCAAGGCCAGCAGCATATCGATGCGGTCCATCTGCTGTTCGCCCATACCCACAATGCCGCCAGCGCATACTTTGATACCGGATTCCCGCACGCGGTTCAGCGTGTCGATCCGGTCCGCGAAAGTGCGGGTGGTAATGATTTCATCGTAATAGCGTTCTGAGGTGTCGATGTTGTGATTGTAATAATCCAGACCCGCGCCTTTTAGTTGAACAACTTGTGTATCATCCAGCATGCCAAGGGTCATACAGGTTTCCATCCCCATGGCTTTAACGCCTTCAACCATCGCGATTAAGGGGGCCATGTCCCGATCTTTGGGTGAGCGCCAAGCAGCCCCCATACAATACCGTGTTGCGCCCCCTTCTTTGGCTTTGCGAGCTTCGGACAATACCCGTTCAACTTCGATTAGTTTTGAAGCCGAAAGCTGTGAGCCATTCCGGGCGGACTGAGAGCAATAGGCGCAGTCTTCGGCACAGCCACCGGTTTTAATCGACAAGAGTTTAGAGCGTTGAACCTGATTTGGATCAAAATGTGCGCGATGCTCCGTTTGGGCCTGAAACAGCAAATCCATGAAGGGCTGGTTGTAAATTGCCTCGGCTTCTTCACGGGTCCAGTCGGTTCGAATGGTTTTGTCTTGAGTATCCAGCACAAAAACG
Organism: Pseudoruegeria sp.; assembly: GCA_039972875.1. GTDB lineage: Bacteria > Pseudomonadota > Alphaproteobacteria > Rhodobacterales > Rhodobacteraceae > Pseudoruegeria. Next base: position 268,732 of record JBDWMA010000032.1, on the reverse strand, counting down.
CTCCTGCCTATTGATGAGTTGGTTTTGTAGATTGTTTATTCTGCTCAAAAGGTCAATGGGAATATTTTATAGATAATTACCTAGAACTGTGTAAAATCCCTGCGATTTAAGCTTATGTGACCAATGGATGTGTTTTGGGGCGAATTCATCGTGGGGGAAAATATCATAACTTGTGTCATTGCGTCATTTGCATGTTGCCCTTTGTGGGTAACTCCCTTTTGATTGGACTGTAGATATTGGAACTTTGCGAACAGTGATTGATCGACCACTTGATAGCCTAATTGCTTGTCCGACCTGTGACCTTTTGCACAATGTGCAAGAGGTCGAATTTGGTTCCAAGGCAACATGTCGGCGGTGCCACACCGTATTGATTGCACCGCGTGAACAGTCGTTAGATGTGTCCATAGCATTGGCGATTACCACGGCCGTTCTCATGATCGGAGCTGTTAGTTTTCCGTTCTTATCAATGACGCAGTCAGGGCTAAGCCAATCGACATCAATCCTTGGAATGATTTTGATTTTTTCCAATGGTTGGATGATGATCGCCGGCGCTTTTGTCGCCATGATGGTAATTGTGTTGCCCAGCGTTCGTGCACTTGCGTTGATCTATACACTTGTACCGCTGCGGATCGGACGACAACCTTTGCCCTATGCAAAGCAGGTTTTTTTGTTCGCTCAGGAATTGTTGCCCTGGGCAATGACAGAGATTTTCATCGTCGGTACGATGGTGGCCCTTGTTAAACTCGCAGGGCTTGCATCGGTTTCGTTTGGGGTCTCATTTTGGGTGTATTGTATTTTGGTGGTGGTTGTGGCCTTTAAGGACGCATCTGTGTGTAAATGGACGGTATGGAAACAACTGAGCACCAAAACAGCGGCGGGTTGACTGCGCGCGATGCCGGGCTGGTGGGCTGTACTCGCTGTGGCTCTGTCGATGTGCCCGACGTTAAGTTCTGTCGTCTGTGCGGAGCGCCGGTATTCGGACGTCAGCGGTTAAGCCTACAACGTGTTTGGGCGTGGTGGTTCGCGGGCTTGATCATCTATATCCCTGCGAACATCTATCCGATGCTCCGAACTGAGGTTCTGGGGACAACCTATGACAGCACAATTATTGGCGGCGTCGTGGAGTTCATACTTCATGGCGACTACTTTGTTGGAATTGTGGTCCTTGTGGCGTCTGTTGTCATTCCCGTAGGCAAATTTATCGCCATTGCCCTTTTGGCACTGAGTGTCCATTTTCAATGGCGAATGAACGACGTCAATCGCCATTTTCTATACGAAGCGGTTGAATTCATTGGCCGCTGGTCGATGGTTGATGTTTTCGTGGTGGCTCTGACTGCTGCATTGGTGCATTTGGGGTTCGTTATCACTATTAATCCGGGGATGGGGGCTGTGTGTTTTGCCGTATCCGTTGCATTTACAATGCTCTCGGCACAAAGTTTTGACACAAGATTGATTTGGGATCGGCTCGAAGAGCTGGAGAAACAGGAAAAGACGTGACGCATCCAACTGAACCCCCTGCAGATATGGTTGTGCAGCCGTCCAAAGGACGTGCACGATCACGTATTTCCATTGTATGGCTTGTTCCTCTGATCGCTTTGGCAGGCGCACTTTATTTTGCCTTTGGCGCGATCAAAGATCAGGACGTCTCTGTCCAGATCGATTTTCAAGAAGCGAATGGAATTGTCGCCGGAAAAACTTTGGTGAAATTTCGCGAAGTTGAAGTTGGCCACGTCGAAACCGTCGAATTCTCAGATGATCTGAACAAGGTAGAGGTCCATGCCAAAATTCGCAGAGACATGGCGGACTTTCTGGATGCTGACGCTGAGTTCTGGGTGGTTAGCGCAGAAGTCAGTGCGCAAGGGATCAGTGGCTTAGAAACAGTCTTGTCTGGATCTTATATCGCGGCTTCTTGGAATGCCGAAAAGGGGGCTCCTAAAAGGGAATTTACGGCTCTCCAGGACACACCGCCATCACGGGCTGACAGTAAAGGCACGCTTCTTACGTTGAGAGCACAAGAAACGGGATCTGTTTCTGTGGGTGCGCCTGTTTTGCTGCGTGGTATTTCAGTTGGCCGGGTTGAACATGTTGCACTTTCAGACAGCGGCGACGCGGTTTTGTTTAAAACCTATGTTGATTCCCCTTATGATGAGTTCATTACCACTGGGACGCGGTTCTGGAATTCTTCGGGGATTGATGTGTCCCTTGGGGCAGGTGGGGTGAATTTGAATGTTGAAAGCTTGTCGTCCCTTATTCAGGGGGGGATTGTCTTTGACACCCTATTCTCTGGTGGGTCTTCGGTTTCAAATGGCTCTATCTTTGATCTCTACAAAGGGGAAGATGAGGCACGTAACAGCTTGTTTGACGATAGCCTTGAATCGCTGGTTTATCTGTCCAGCGAATTTGATGGCAATCTCCGGGGGTTAAAGGTTGGAGCGGATGTCTCATACAAAGGTTTGAAAGTCGGCGAAGTCACCGAAATGTCGGCGCGTGTGGTGACCTCCGAAACGGGTGAGGACGAGGTGAAGCTAGTCGCCAATTTGGCCGTACAACCAAACAGGCTTGGGCTTAATCCGAACCAAGAAAATGAGCAAACTTTGGCGTTCCTCAATGAGCTGGTAAAACGTGGTTTACGGGCACAATTGTCTTCTTCGGGGTTATTGGCCTCTACGCTGTTTGTTGATTTGGTACAGGATGAAGACGCGGCATCCGCCCAAATCGATCTGTTTGCGACCCCTTATCCAAGTTTCCCTTCTATTCCCGCTGAACCAGATACATTGGCCAGTGCGGCAGAAGGGGTGCTGACCCGTGTCTCTGGCCTCCCAATCGAAGAGCTTTTGAATGAGGCGATTGAAACATTGGTTGGTATCCAAAAAATTACAAGTGACGAAAAAATTCAAGAAATTCCCGGATCTGTTGTTGGAATTCTTCAAAGTGTCGAGTCTTTTGTCGCCTCGGATTCTCTCCAAAAAGTACCGGATGAGCTAAGTGGTGCGATTTCTGACGTTCGGAAAATTCTCTCAAGTCTAGAGGAAAGCAGTGCAATTGCGAACCTGACGGCGGTTCTTCAAAGCGCCAATGACGCAGCCGAGGATGTGAGCATTGCCAGTAAAAAGCTGCCATCTCTTGTTGGAAATATCGACGATTTGGTTGCGAAACTCGCGGATCTACCGATCCAAGAAATGGCGACATCAGCGAATGAATTGATTATTTCGATCGATGGATTTGTACAATCTGAAGGGGTGCAAAGCTTGCCGGGGGCTTTGACCGAAACGCTCTCTGAGTTGAAAACAGTTCTGCAAGAGGTTCAAGACGGCGGCGCAGTTGACAATCTGAACGCGGTCTTGGCCAGCGCCAACGAAGCCGTAAAGAACATTGGGACGGCCAGCGAAGGTCTACCTCAGTTGGTTGAAGACATTGATGCCTTAGTGAAAAAGGCAGGGTCCTTGCCGCTGGAAGAACTGGCAACCTCAGCGGATGCTCTATTGCAAAGTGCCGATGCAATTTTGGCCACGGAGGGCATGCAGGCTTTGCCTGAATCCTTGTCCGCGGCATTGGATCAAGTGCGTTCGGTACTGGGGGAGCTACAGGATGGCGGGGCAGTTGAAAATTTGAACAACACATTGGCCTCTGCAGAAAACGCTGCGAATGAGGTGGCTCTGGCGGCCCAGAGTTTGCCCGATCTGGTTAAACGCCTTGATCGTTTGGCCAATCAGGCCGAGGCGACATTGGCTGCTTATGATGGGAATTCACCTATTAATCGTGAGGCTACTCTAGCGGTCCGCGCGTTCCGTAAGGCTGCCGAAGATGCGAGCTCGCTGGCAAAAACAATTGAGCGCAAACCCAATTCCCTTTTGGTTGGAAGATAACATGAACAAACTTAAAACCAGGTTGGCCATGATGGCGACCATCCTTGGGCTTGCTGCATGCAGTGGGCCGTCGGATCTTTATCTACTGCCGGAGCAGCCCGTAGGAAAACAACTGGGAACAGCAGCGCGCACGGTAGAAGTCGAAACTATTGATTTGCCAGATTATGCCAAGGACACTGGAATCGCGCTGGTTACTGGAAACGGTATTTTGCGCGCGGCAGAAAATGTGCAATGGGCGGACTCTCCGGACCGTGCCATGACATTGGTCATGTCTGGAAATCTTGATCAAGCATTGACCGCGCAGGTTGCTGCATCGCCTTGGCCCTTTAACACGCAGGCAGACGTCCTTGTGGTCGTAAAAGTGGCGCAGATGTCTGGCACGCTCGGGTCATCTTTGCGGTTTTCTGGACAGTATTTCCTGACATCGCCAGCGGGCGGTTCCTTGGAAAAAGCAAAACGATTTAACATATCGGTTCCAATCGCCGGAGAAACTATATCTGCGCTTGCTGATGCGCAATCAAAGGCGCTTGCCCAACTTGCAACCGATATTGCAGCAGAGATTTCTCGGGTTAGCCGCAACCAGCTCTGAGGTGCTTTTGTGATTTAATCTGAAGGCCAGCCGTTTTGTTGAGCCCTCGGATTTAGTCGGGATCAGAGGGTTCACAGATCTGATATCAAGACTATTGGTGCAATAAGCACGGGTGAAGGTAAAATCACACGTGTTGCGTCATAGGCCAGCAGTCGCTTTTAGTCTCGGATATCACTAATTATACCGGGAGGGAGGATGTCTACAAATCCACTTAAAATTGGAATCCTTGAGACAGGTCGTCCACCGGCGATTTTGGATGCACAGTTTTCGGACTATCCGACCATGACTGCAAGATGGTTGGCGCCATTACAGGCAGAGTTCCAGATCTATTCGGTATTGGATGGCGTGTTGCCCCTTGATCCTATGGCGTGTGACCTTTGGGTGATCACTGGGTCAAAGTTTGGTGTCTATGAACCACATCCTTGGATCGCACCCGTTGAAGAATTCATTCGCTCTGTGCGTTCAGCTGGGCGAAAAATGATTGGCATTTGTTTTGGTCATCAATTGATTGCGCAAGCCCTAGGTGGGATTGTTCGCAAATCCACCAAAGGCTGGTTTCTGGGCGTACAGGATTACGGCACTTCTTATTGGCCAGATGCATTGGGGTTTAAGCCGGAACGTTTGACTTTGCAGGCTTATCATCAAGACCAGGTTGACGTTATTCCAGCCGATGCAAAAGTCATTGCATCTTCAGATTTTTGCCCTGTCGGGGGGCTCTGGATTCCGGGGTTTGCGATCACGTTTCAGGGGCATCCGGAATTCAAAAATGAATATGCGAGTGCCCTGTTAAACTGCCGTAAAGGTACTGTTCTAAGTGCGGTTGAAGTAGAAAAAGCGCAAACGACAATGGACCGGGCGCCCAATTCAGGAGAGTTAGCCGTAGGGATTGCGGCCCATCTAGACGCGATCTAAACAGGGTGTAGCGCAGATATCTGCGCTACAAGTGTTGATGTTTAGGCGTTGACGTCTACGACAACCCGGCCCTTGATCTGACCATTGAGGATATCCTTACCCAGTTGCGGCAGGTCGCTCAGTGTGGCGGGTTGAACCATTGCCTGCAGTTTATCAATCGGCAGGTCATTCACGATCCGTTGCCACGCGCGCACTCTGTTATCATAGGGTTGCATAACGCTATCGATGCCCAGCAAGTTCACCCCACGCAACAGGAATGGAACAACCGTGGCACCCTGCATTGCGGCGCCGCCAGCAAGGCCTACGGCAGCTACAGATCCGCCATATTTCAATTGGGTGAGTACTTTGGTCAGCATGCTGCCCCCCACTGCGTCCACACATCCCGCCCATGTTTCGCGTTCCAGAGGTTTGCCTGATGGTGTTGCCATGTCGTCTCGGGATACGATTGTGGTGGCACCAAGTGATTTTAGGTAATCACCTTGTTCCGGCCGACCAGTAACGCCCGCGACCTCATAGCCGAGATGCGCAAGAATTGCGGTGGCCACTGATCCAACCCCACCCGCAGCGCCTGTGACAAGCACGGGCCCTTGATCCGGTGTTAATCCGTGATCCTCAAGCGCCATGACGGCCAACATCGCGGTAAAACCTGCTGTTCCCACGGCCATAGCATGCTCCGTGCTCAAGCCTTGGGGGAGGGGGACCAGCCAATCCGCGTTTACGCGTGCTTTTTGTGCATACCCACCCCATCGTACTTCGCCAACACGCCAGCCTGTTAGCACGACCGGATCTCCGGGTTTATATCGGCTGTCTTCAGAGCTTTCGACCGTACCCGCAAAATCTATGCCCGGCACATGTGGGAAATTGCGAACCAAACCACCGGTGGCATTTACACAAAGACCGTCTTTGTAGTTTAAAGTTGAATGAGACACCGCAATAGTCACATTGCCTTCGGGCAATTGGCTTTCATCTGTGTCTTGGATATTCTGGGTTACCGTACCGTCTTCATTTTTGTTCACGATCAATGCTTTGAACATCTCATATCTCCTCGTGTGCTTTTACGTACTTGAGGGCGTAGAAATAGGAGAGTCAATGTCGAGGATTAGCTTTACGCAGCGGCATCTTTCATGGTTTTTACAATGACCCGGTAGGTCTGCAGCCAGGCTTCCCGGACTTCGGTTGTAAAGGACGACCCAAGTTTCTGGGCGAGGGCTGTCAGCAGGCAATCTTCTACAGCATCATAGTGTTCCACTCGTACCCCATATCCCTTGTGATTTCGGCCCAGTTCTCCAAATACATTTTCTAGAATGGTCTGGTCGTTTAAAAATTGCACCATTAAGGACATGGTCTGAAAAAACTTATCCTTTTGGCTTTCCATATCTTTGGGAAATAGCCGGCGTGTGTCCGGAGCAGCGGTAAATAAACCCAGATAGAAAGCTTCTGCAACTTCATCATGAACAGGAAGAAGTTCCAAATAACTTTCTTTGACACGTTTGATTTGCGCCGGTGTCATAAACCCCCTATTTTGTGAGGATTGATCCTAGGTGAATATGGATCAAAGTACCGTCTTGGTAATACTATTTTTAGCACAGATTTTGCCTTTTGTCAGTGAGGCATTTTGAGCAAGTCTTTATTCGCTGTTCACCTAAGTTGCGAAGCGGTTTGCATTAATAACGGATCAGATGGATTGACGGCAAGGCCCCTGGTGAGGGTCTCGCGCGCGCCGGGTAGATCACCAGTTGCCTCACGAATACGCACCATTATCGACCATGCCTGTACGAGTTGGGGGTCAAGTCTTACAGCCTCTTCAAAGGCACTGAGTGAGGCGGGGAAATTGCGCATGGCAAGCGCTGTCCCGCCAAGAATTAAATGGGATTCTGGGAAATCTGCCTTATTTAGCAGCGATGTCCGCCATTCTGCGGAGGCACGCCCAAAGGCGGCTTCAACGGCTTTGGGCAGGCGTGCAATCCGACTGGTTGAGGGCAACATTTCCTGCGCGGCCGCAAACCGAACGGCAAAGGCGTTGTCAGTTAGGGCGGCGGCGATCCGAGGGACGCGATCGGTTTCGGCGGCTACGCGCTGCAGATAAACAGCAGAGGCCCGAATAAGAGGATCGGGATCACTAATGAGTTCTTCGACCAGATCAGCCGCGACTGGGGCCTGAGCATCGCGCAACAAATCCATTGCCGTTGCGCGCACGATGCTTGTTTGATCCGGGGACAATGCCAGCTCTAGAAGTGCATTTACCTGTCGTGCTGGGTTCGCTCGTGCATTTGACAACGTTGTGGCATAATGGGCCTCACGGTACCGGCTGTCGGGAAACCGTTTCGCAAGTTCTTCAGCAGCCCACTCCGATGATCGACCGGCATGACAATCTGTGCAGGTATTTGGGGCATCTGTGGTTAGGCTTAGATCAGGGCGTGGGACACGGAAATTGTGATCACGACGACCATCCACCCCCATATAGGTACGTTCAATCATATGACAGTTTTTACATTGGGCACCTTCGCTCCCCTCTGGGTGAAAATGGTGCGCGGCAGTGTCATAATCTTTTAGCTGCAGGCTTTCGAACTCTGAGTTCCCAGCCTCAGAATGGCACTGCGTGCAGACAGCGTTGCCCTCGGCCACCAGTTTAGCCTCGTGGACCTCATGACAATTGCTGCATCGAACGCCCTTGGTGGCCATTTTGGACTGTAAAAATGAGCCGTAAACATAGACCTCATCCTGAATGCTACCGTCGTCATGATAGAGACCTTCCCGGAGGAGAGATAGGCGATAGGCGTTGTGAAAGGGAGTGCCGGGCAGTGGGTTTCCGTCCTCAAGGGATTCGCGACGCGAATGACAACTGGCGCATTGTTGTACTTCGATCTGCGCATTTTCTGGATCGAAATCTATGGTCAGGCCAGTTTTCCCAATCCCGTCCCCCCATTCGGGTGCCTCTTGAGAGGTTTTGGTCCATTGCAGATGATATTCACCGGGGCCGTGACAGGCCTCACAGGTGACACCAATTTCCGATTGCGTGCTGGCATAGTTGTGTGTCGTCGCATCGTAGTTCTTTTCAAAACCCGTGGCGTGACATTCTGCGCAACGCGCATTCCAATTTTTATAGGGGCCCGTCCAGTGCAATCCATCCTCAGGGGACAGATCCGTGTCGGGGTAAAGGTGGTACCATTCTTTCTTTTCAGTATCCCAAACAACATCAAAGGACTGTAATCGTCCAGGTTCTGTTTCAATCAGATATTGCTGTAGAGGCGCGATACCCGCGGTGGAATGAACCGGGTAGGACGCGAAACTTCCGTCAGGTTCGGTGACATCCACCATATATCGCCCATCCTCCCGGTAAAAACGGCTGGTCAGACCTTGGATGGAAAACGTGGTATCTCCAAAATCGCCTAAAACATGTTCCTCAGTGGGGGAGAGCCACGCTTTGGCATGATGTGATCCCGCCCAAGCTTTGGTTTCTGCTTGGTGGCAGTCTGCACATGTTTCAGAGCCCACATAAGATGGTTCGGCAACGGCCTCTTGGAAAAGGGCGCACGAAGCACTGAATGCGATGCACGACAGTAAAATTCGAACGGATGTCATGCAAGGGCCTTTGGATTTAAGTCGGGCAGGATCGTTTTGCGCTGCCTGTTATGGGAATGAGACTGTGCCGCAATGCTGGCATTGTCCAGTGCGGTTTTGACGTTTTGCCATGCCATGTCCGAACCCTGCGGGGTCGGTGCTGCATATCTGGATTTCCCGACAGCCAAAAGGGCCATTGCAATGGGGGCTGTGACGTTTGACCCCACAAACACGTCCCAATCTGCAAGGGCCAACAATGCGCTACCATGATCCTTTGCGGCAACAGCCGCGCTGAGCGTATCGCGTATATATGACTCAGAAAGAAGGTAGGTGTCCCGTGCTTTTCGTCGGCGATTTTGTAACGCGGGACGTCCCCATCGAAGGGCACCCCAAAGGGTGGCACACAGCACGGCAATAGCGGCAAGAAGGACTGAATAGATCCGCGGGTCAGTGGGCGCGTGCGACTGCACTGCGGGACCATCTGCATGTACGGGGACGCTCTCTGCCGAGATAGTTTTGACGGAATTACTGGATAAATCGAACCATTCGAATGTCACTTCCGGCAAAATACCTTTTACGCCTGTTTCTGCGACATAGGTGATATCTTCGTGCCAAGTTCCTGAGAGTTGGCCGCGTTCGTCGTGCTCTTTGATCACTGGATCTTTGGGGTAGGCCGATAGGCCAATGGGAGTTTCAGCATTTAACAGCTGAGGTAGTAGGATTGGCGTTGTCCCTTTGATCGTAATCGTGATGGATCTGCCAAAGCTGTCACCGGGCACCAATTCGGACGGGTTGCCGTTGATCACTTGTTCAAGTGTCACATTTTCAGCGGCGAAAAATGGGTCCATCTGTTCGGCCCCTTTGGGGAGGGAGGCTGAAAACCGGACAGGGGCAGGGGTGATCTTGTGAACTTGATCTTCTTGGCCGATAGGCGCTTTAAAATAAATCGTGACAGGGTCCTGAGGCAACGTAAATTCGCCCGCAATCATGGGTAGGAACTGATAGCGGCGGGTGACGCCGGCCCACGTTGTACTGCCTATCCTTTTGCTGGTCGGAGAGGTGGCCCCTTCAGAGAGGCGAGTGATGACATTGGGAATGTCATAGGCTGGGAATTCAACTGGTTTGGTCAGTTGAGTGGGCACCAAAACGGTGATCCGTAGCGAAATAGGTTGCCCTGGAATGACGTCATTCTGATCAAGCTCAAATGTTACTTGAGGGGTTGTATCGGCTGCCGTTGCCGGGGGGGCTGCGGCATCTGTCGCCTGCGGTTCTGTCGGGTCGATTTTGGGAACAGGTTCCGTATCAGTGGCTTTGCCCACGCTCTCGAGCACTTGTTTGGCGACGTCTTCGGCCGTTGTTTGGCACAATGTGGGGGTGGCCGCCATTAAGGCAAGTGTGCAGATCACGTATCTCATTGGTTTGCCCCGGCGGCTTCTTGGGCAAATCGTTGGCGCAGGAAATCGCCTGCACGGGTATCGACGGTGTTCATCCATTGCTCAGTGGTCAATAGGGTCTCTTTGCCCTCGACTTGAATTTGAGTGTCGGCCCCCATGCCAGATTCATTGTCAAAGACCACATCATCTGCGCCAAGTCCGGTATCTTCGCCTGTATCTGATTGGGCGCGGGTTTCTTCAATGTAGGTGACGATCGTCTCAGCAACCTTTAAATTGTTCTGTGCTTTTTCATTGTTGGGTTCAATCGTCAATGCGCGTTCAAATGCGCGTACGCCATCTCGGTAATTGCGGTTTTTGATTTGGGCCAACCCCTCGCCAATCGCAGCTTCTGCGGTGTCGATGCGGGCAAAGCCTGTTGCCGCCGCTTCATATTTTCCATCTCGATATAACGCATATGCGTGCCACATTGGGTCTTGAAAATGCGCGGCTGAGTCGGTGAATTTTTTGCGATTATAGGCGATTTGCCCCTGTTGATCTGGGGTGAAAAACCAATCGGCACCCCCTTCGGCGCGGGCAGGTCCTGAAGGCGTGGCAAGCATCAATGCAGCAAGGGCCATAGCCCAGGGCATTGTCATCCCACGCCGAAACCAAAGCAACATTAGCAGGGCTGCGGGCCAAGCGAACAGCCACCCGCGATCATCCCATTGTTGTCTATCATCTTGCAGCAAAGACGCCTGATAAGCCGCATTCAAACGTCGGTTGATGGCCTGAATGTCACCGGGGTCAGGGGTAACACGCTGGGTAATGAGGGATGGTAGCCCATCAAGGGCACCGCCAGAGACGCCGTCGGGTGTGATTTGCAAAAACGCAATTTGTGAGGACAAATTACCCTCTTGAAAAGCGGTTGCATCGCTTTGCTTCAATTGCGAAAGCACAAACAAAATACCACTTGTGCCATTTTCGGCCTGAACCAAAGATTGCGCAAGAATCAATGCATCAGTGGCGTTGTTGCCATCCACGGGCATTGTGTCTGGCTCCAGTCCGTCCAGATAAGGCGTCATCACATCGGGATCTTCGGTATAGGGAACAACCCGATGGGCCGTGCCTGCATAAGCGATCAGCGCGGTGCGTCCACCGGCGCGTTCTTTGATCAGGTCTCGGATTTTTTGTTTGCCCCGTTCCAGACGGGTGGGAGCAATGTCATCGCTCTCCATGGTGGTGCTGACGTCTAAGACGACCACCAAAGGGGCCGTTTGCGAGACGAAGGGATTTGGGACCCGGCTCCATGTCGGGCCAGACGCGCCTAGGGCCGTGCAAAGCAATACCAACGCCACGATATCAATGGGTTGAAATCGTTTTGGATGCAGATTTCCGACAGTCAGGGCCGAGGCCAGATGCGGGGGAAGGTGTTGTTCATAGGACAGCTCATGATTTTGTAATCGACGTGTGATCCACCACAAGGAGACGATAAACGGAAGGGTAAGCAGCCAGAGCGGGCGCATAAAATGAAATGCGTCAAAAAAGAGGGACAGTTCAATCATAGTCGCCCCCGTTTTGCAGAGCGCAGTACAGTGGGCGCAAGGATCAAGAATCCAATCATAAGGGCAATCCCCAAGAGCAGACCAGACAGGGGTTCACGTGGGCGATAGGTCAGCGTTTCGGTTTCGCGTGGGGTCAACTCATCAATTTTTGCATAGATTTGGGTCAATGTTTCTGCATCCCCAGCATAAAAAGAGTCCCCCCCTGTACGGTTGGCGATGTCTTGCAATGTTTTGAGGTCAACTTTGTTTTCGCCGGTTGCGTTGGGGTCACCAACGGCAACGGAATGGATGACCACGCCACTGTCGCGGGCAATCTCTGCGGCGTTTACAGGGCTCATTCGGCTGTTGGTGTCTGTGCCATCTGAAAGCAGGATCAATAGGCGTTGCTCGATCTCAGAGTTCTCAAAGGTACGGATTGATAACCCAATCGCATCACCAATGGCCGTATGAGGTCCCGCCATTCCGACGGTGGTTTGATCCAGCAGATCGTGAACGGTTGTTAGGTCTTCGGTCAGCGGGGCCTGCAAAAAGGCTTTGGAGCCGAACACGATCAGGGCCACTCTGTCGCCTTCGCGCTCCGTGATGAAATTCCCAACGACTTGTTTAACAGTGTCCAAACGTTGTTGGGGGGAGCCATCAGCCCCCGGCATATCTCGGGCGTCCATCGATCCAGAGATGTCTATGGCAAGGATTACATCTCGTGCTGCATTGCTGTCCTCTATAGGGGTGCCAAGGATCACAGGGCGGGCCATTGCGCCGATGCAAAGACCCCAAATGAGACAAGCCCCGACGAATTGCCGGGTTGAGCGACGCAGGACCACTGATCCTGCGTGTGGTTCAGCCCCAGCGGCTGCGGCGATTTGGTCAAAGAAAGGCACCCGCAAGGCCGCGACTCGTTCGCGTCGTGGTGGGGTAAGCCACCAGACAAGCAACGGCGCAGGTAAGGCGATAAAGGCGAGTGGGAACAAAAATTCGTACATCAATTTGGCCCGACCTTGTGGTGTTTTACCCAGTGGAGTGCAAATTGCATGAGGTCTGGTGAGGCCATTGTTGGGCGATAAGGCGCGGCAGTCAGTGTACGTGCGGCTTGTTCGTCAAATGAGGCAGAGCCTAGGCTGTCTTTTAGAAATTCAACCCAATCTGCCCCTTGCAGCCCGGCCACTGTTGGACGGCCATAAGCAACTAGGGCAGTCCGACGCAGTAATGTGGCAAGTTCAGCCGGGTTGTCTGTTAAGAACGTCATTTCGAATAGGGCAGCTCGCCGATAGGCGTTTGCTTGATACATACGGTATTGGCGAACCGCAAACCAGCAGAGGACGGCACAGGCAATCGCGGCGACGACGACCCAACCCACTGTTTGCGGAAACATGGATATCGCCGGTGGTTCTGAAACCTCTTGGAGCTGATCAATCAGGTCTGCCAAACTCGTAGGTGCAGCATTTTCCGGTGCTGTCTGGGCGTCACTCATCGCGCGCGCCTCTGGCTTAGTCCCATAAGCTGACGGATTTGGGGTAAAGTGTCCTCTGCACAATTCAGTGGGAGCAACGGGACTCCCAATTTGTTTTGCCATTCAGTAAGCTGGGCTATCCGCGCAGTGTTACTGGCCAGAATCTCGTTAGAAATAGTGCTCTTGGCCAAATCAATTTCGGCCTGACGATCCCCATCAGAGATGATGACATTGCCCCGCCAAGGGATCTGACGAGCAGACGGATCGGTGACAGGGCAAAGAATCAAATCATTGTGCCGCGCAATCCCACCCAGCAGGGTTTCGGTACGCGCGTCGATCCCGTCAAAATCACAGATGAGCAGAATAAGGTGATCTTTGCGTGCGATCCGGCTTACGGATTTGAGCACTTCGTTAAGTTTTAAAGGGGCCACAGGGGGGCCGTTGGCGTCCAGCGCTTGATTGGCATTGGCAAGAGCCGTTAAGAATGTCGTAACAGCAGCACGGCTGCGTTTTGGGCGAAATTCTTGGACTGTGTTGTCGTCGAAAACGATGCCGCCAACACGGTCACCCTGATCTAGAATGCGAAAGGCTGCCAGTGCGGCGGCTTCGGCTGCGGTGACGGATTTCATGTTTTTGACGGTGCCATAAAACATAGACATGCGTTGATCGGTAACAATAAGAGCAGGGCGATCCCGTTCTTCAGTGTAGACCCGAACATAGGGCGACCCAGTTCGGGCTGTTACTTTCCAGTCTATCGAACGGACATCATCGGAGGGTTGGTAATCGCGTAGTTCTTCAAAATTCAGCCCCCGTCCGCGCAGACGTGAATTATGCCGTCCGTTCAACACAGAGCCTGCGGGTTGGCGTGGCAAAAACGTTAGCTGACGTGCACTGCGTTCTAAGGCACGCAAATGATCCAGATCGACCCGAATTCTGGCGTCTGCGTCAGGCGCAGACGTCGTTGGACGCTGTAGTCCTAGTCGTGTTCGTGCAGAACGGTCTCGCATAGGGTTTCCTAAGGCAGGGCGACCAGTTTGACGATCTCAGTCACGATTTGATCGGGGGAAACCCCTTCGCCTTGTGCCTCAAAGCTGAGACCAAGCCGGTGGCGTAAGACATCTGGTGCAATGGCGTGGACATCCTGTGGGTCCACATAATCCCGGCCTGCCATCCAAGCATGGGTTCGGCTGCATTTGTCCATCGCCAAAGAAGCACGCGGGCTGCCGCCGATATCGATCCAGCGCGCCAGATTCTCTGAATAAACTGCGGGGGTACGTGTGGCGTAGACCAAATCGGCGATGTAGCGATCTATGGCATCGGAAACATGGATTGCGCCGATTTCGCGACGTGCCTCAAAGACGGCCGATTGCGGAATGACCTCTGGCGCGGGTTCGTTCTGTTTTTGCTCGGTTTGTTCGGCTGAGGCTGCGATTTCTTCAGCGCGCACCATGCGAACGACCAAAACTTCATCCTCAACGGGGGGGTAGGTGATCATGACATGCATCAGGAACCGGTCCATCTGCGCCTCTGGCAGGGGGTAAGTTCCCTCTTGTTCGACCGGGTTTTGGGTGGCCATCACCATAAATAGCGGGTCCATTTTATGGGTGGTCCCGGCCACGGTCACCTGACGTTCTTCCATGGCCTCAAGCAGGGCTGATTGCACTTTAGCTGGGGCGCGATTGATTTCATCGGCCAGTACGATATTGGCAAAAATCGGGCCTTGCTCAAAACGAAATTCAGCGCCTTGGGTTGTCTGATGGTAAATTTCCGTCCCGGTGACGTCCGCTGGCAAAAGGTCTGGCGTAAACTGGATGCGTGAAAAATCGGCCTCTAAGTTTTTGGCCAAGGCCTTAATCGCGCGTGTTTTTGCCAACCCGGGCAGACCTTCGACCAATAGATTGCCATTGGCCAAAAGACCAATCAAAAGCCGGTCAATGACCGCCTCCTGACCGACGATGGAGTTTCCCATACGCGTTTTGAGCGCCTTGATTTGATCCAGAGGGGTCATTGTTTTCCCGTAAAAATACGGCCCCAGTCGTTTTCCATATCGATCACGAGCCAGCCCTTATCCTCGGCTTCGTCGAGGCCTTTGTTTAGAACGCCAATGTGGCCTTCGCGATCATAGGCAAATTCGCGTTCCCCGTCTGTGTGGTGCAGCAAAACCCCGAGACGCAGGCCATTGCCCGCCGTGGTGTATTCGAGCATTTGGTAATCGCCATCGGAATTGCCACTTGCAAAGATAGGGCGTTTGCCAATGTGGTTGTCGATGCCGATTGGTTTGCCACCTTTGTCATCGTTAAAGAAGATTTGGGGCTCTTTGACGATGACTGGTTTGCCATCGATCACATCATAAGTGGTGACGGTTTGGCTGCCGACAACGTTTTGCGTCGGAATACCATAAGCGGCATTGGCATAGGCGCGGATAAAGTGGATGCCCCCCCCGGATACGATAAAGGTCTCAAAATCCTCGTCCCGTAGGTAGCGGAGCAATTCGACCATCGGCTGATAGGTCATGTCACGATAGAGCAGCCCGGTTTTTGGATGCGTTGCTGTTTCCAGCCAGTCAGAAACAGCAGCGATATAGGTTTCAGAGTCGCCAGAATGGGAGGCCGATAAAACTTCGATCAGGCCTTCTTTACCGGTTGCGATGACGGCTTTGTAATCTTTGGCCGCGGCGGCTTTCATGGCGTCAGAGGTGGCGATGCTTGGGTCAGCCTCAGCCAGTTGCGCCACGCGATCAATAGCGAAAATCAATTGGAAATAGACAGGCTGTTCAGCCCAGAGGTTACCATCATTGTCAAAAGTCGCAATGCGGTCTGCTGGGGTAACATAATGCGGGGATGTTGGGTCTGTTACGGTTTCGACAAAGTCGATGATCCGAGATTTGGTTTCTGTATCATTCCAAGAAGGAAGCGGGTCCGCGAGGAGTGCGTTGGGCAGGAGCAATGTTCCGCACAACAAAACGGGGAAAGAAAGTTGTCTCATGAGGCACCTCTTAGGACAAAAAATACTATTGAAAATTTTTAGAATAAAAAGGGCGGCGTCACAGGAACGCCGCCCAAGTATGGTTACTGAGAACCTGTGTTGCTCAGGATCATGTCCTTCGCATCACCAATTGTAAAACTACCCGGTTTTTGCCGTGGCGGGTACTCGTCAAAGGTTTCGAGGAAAGTGTTGACATATGCAGCCGCTGGCAAAAGCAGGAACACGTGATCCAGATACCAATCGTAATAGGTGTTGGATGTTACATTCGCACGCTCGTAAGGGTCACGACGCAGGTTGAACAACAATGGGATACGCAGTTCGGTCCAAGGTTCGGCCCATGCGCGAAGTGTTTGAGGGTAGCGATGCTCAAGAAACACAGCTTTCCAATCGTTATAACGCAACGCGGTCAAGTCGCCGTCATCAGAGAAATAGAAGATCTCTTGACGTGGGGAAGCGTCTTCTTCGCCAGTGAGGTAAGCGAGGGAGTTATAGCCATCCAAGTGTACTTTGTACTCACGGCCGATGGCCTGAACGCCGCCTTCAAGAAGTTGCTCTTTGATGTCGGACACACCCGCCATCGCAACAAACGTTGGCAACCAGTCCATGTGGTGCATGATTTCGTTTGAAACCGAACCGGCTTCAACTTTGCCGGGCCAGCGAACCATAGCCGGAACGCGCCAGCCACCTTCCCAGTTGGTGTTCTTTTCCCCACGGAACGGTGTCATAGCCGCATCAGGCCAACTGTTCATGTGTGGACCGTTGTCGGTGGAGTAGAAAACAAATGTGTTGTCTTCGATGTCCAGTTCTTCCAGCTTATCAAGGAACAAACCGATGTGACGATCGTGTTCGATCATGCCATCTGCATATTCGTCCTGACCAGAAATACCGCGCAGTTCGTCTTTGACGTGTGTGCGGAAGTGCATCCGTGTCCCGCTCCACCATGTGAACCACGGCACACCTTCAGCTGTTTTGCGTTCAATAAAGTCCAAAGCAGCTGCACTGGTTTCATCGTCAACGGTTTCCATACGTTTCTTTGTAAGGGGCCCTGTGTCCTCAATCGTGCCATCAGCAGATGACTTGATGACGCCGCGTGGGCCAAAACGTTCACGGAAAGCAGGATCCGTCGGATAATCCTCAAGCTCAGGCTCTTCTTCGGCGTTCAGGTGGTATAGATTGCCGAAAAATTCGTCAAAGCCATGGTTGGTTGGCAGCATTTCGTCTCGGTCACCTAAGTGGTTTTTACCGAACTGACCTGTTGCGTAGCCCTGTGCCTTTAAAAGACCCGCAATGGTGGGGTCTTCGATTTGCATACCTTCGGTAGCGCCGGGCATACCCACTTTGGACAAGCCCGTTCTAAAGACAGACTGACCTGTGATGAAAGAGGATCGACCGGCTGTACAGGACTGTTCACCGTAATAATCAGTGAAAATCATGCCTTCATTGGCAACTCGATCAATATTGGGTGTGCGATACCCCATCAAACCCATGGTGTAGGCCGAAATATTGGATTGACCAATATCATCGCCCCAAATGACTAAAATATTTGGCTTTTCAGCCTGGGCAAATACAGGGCTGGCAAGCGACGCAGCGACTAGTGCAACTGCTCCATACCCCGTTGATTTTTTGTTAAACATTTTGCAAATCCTTGCTATGTACTCGTGATTGAAGCCTATCTAACAAATAGGCCGGTGCAAATTGTTTTCGAGGTTTTAATTCGTGCCAAATTAATCATAAGAGGATATTCATCCATGCGAACAACAACCCTCGAAGGGGCCGCGCTTGAGAGCATATTTCAGGATGGATGGCTGTCCGAACAATCCGAAAATGTTCAACGCAAATTGTTATCGTCGGCCTTTCTTGTTCATTACAATGAAGGCGAATTTTTTTATAATGTCGGGGATGTTGCTGACGGGCTATACGGGGTTGTGTCTGGCACAGCACAGGTCGCAATTCTGGATGCCAACAATGACCCTGCCACGATGCATATTGCCCAGCCTGGTTTTTGGATCGGTGATTTGGCCTCTTTTAGCAATCAAAAGAGGTTGGTTTCGGTAAAGTGTTCAACCGAAGTAACTGCGGTGCGTATTAAGTCAGCGCGTTTGAATAAATTAACCCAAAATGATTCCGAAATGTGGAAAGCGTTTTATATGCTAAGCCATCGGAACACGCAGGCGTTGTTGGCGATAATTTCATCCATGTTGAATGTTCCACCGCGGGCGCGCGTTTTGTCCAGCCTTGAGCGGATGGGGAGCCCCAAGACGCAAGATGGTTGTTTTTCGGAATGGATAAATGTCACCCAAAAGCAATTGGCCACATTGGTTGGGGTCTCGTATCCGACTGTGCAACGGGCTTTAAAAGAGTTGGAACAAGAGCAATCCATTGAAATTGGGTATGGTCGGATTCGGCTTATATTTGAATAAAACGCAGCGGGACACGCACAGTAAAGATTACATACCCAAGCGTTAGATGTTGGGGCGGCTTGGCAAATTACAATTGCATTAGCAGCATCCTTTATGTCTATTACCCCTCAGATAGCGGGAGTTTGAGATGCTTTTTATAACAAACCGATACGCCAGATCTCTGGTGAAAATTGGGATGGCGACGGCTTCGATTTGGGCTGCGGGGATAGCACAGGCCGACGTGACTGCCACGTATGAGGCCGGAGGATCTGACTTATTTGAAGTTGCGATTCCGGACAATTGGATCGTTTCGGTCGGTGGTTTCCGTGATCTGGATGCGTCTGCGGTGGACAAAGGGACGGTTCCGCGCGTCATGGGAATTTATCCGGAAAGTGATCGTCGTGTTTGGGTTGGCTTAACGTCCCCTGATGGGGTGAGTACATTTTCTCAGGCCAAGGATTATATCCTGCAGTTGGATAAGAGGTTGGTTGAGAACCCCGTTCTTGAGGGGCCAAAATCAACTACGATCGGTGGCCGGTCGGCAAGAACGATCACGGGAACCGGGATCCGAAATGGCAACGCGGTAAATTTCACAATTTTGGCCATTGATCTGCCAGGCAATCGAGTAGCGATCGGGGTCGTCGTGGGGGAAAACGGTGCCCGTGGACTTTATCGTGATGACCTGACCAATTTGATCCGCTCGTTTAATGTTGTTCGATAGAAAGGAAATCAGGATGAATAAGAAGAATTTGGTCCGCCCTGTGCTTCTTTTGGTAGGTGCAGCCACCGCATTGAGCGCATGTAACGGAGTTTCTGTCGGTTACAGCTATGGATATGATTATTATCCCTATCGAGATTCCATTTATATCCATGACAATGACATAAATCGTCCAGATAGGCCGGATCGTCCTGACCGTCCGGATCGTCCTGACCGTCCGGATCGGCCCGTAAAACCAAAGCCCCCTGTGGCAAAACCCCTCCCTGCGCGTCCATCACGCCCGAGTGGAGGAGGTGGTGGCGGCCGTTTCGGTCGCTAGTTGGTCTGCCGTTTGTCCGGTTTGATGGATGCAATCCAACAGAGCTTTGGACAATGTCGCAATAGGAGCCGGCTTCGCCAGAACGCGGTCGGCTCCACATGCTATGAAGGGCTGCGATAATACTTCTGGGATGTTTCCGGAAACCAGAATAACGGGCGTCTTCGGCAGCATAGCTTTACTATAGCTGCAGAGCTCAATTCCATTTCCATCGGGCAGTATGACATCGCTCAATATACCGTCGAATTGAGACCCATGCTTGTCCAATTGATCTTTCGCTTCGGAATAGCAGCGGGCAACCGTAACCAAAAAACCGATTTTGGTCAGTAGATTACGTGTGGATTCTGCTAGATAGTATTCATCTTCTACCAAAAGAATATGTTCTTGGTTCGGCTTGCTTACAGCGGGAACTGATTTCACGTTTTGTTTTGGGAGCTTAAACTCTCCGGGTAAGAACATAGAGATTGTGGTTCCAGCTGAAGAGGTATCCTCCAAGAATATGACACCATTGGAATCTCGAATGAGGTTACTAACAATACTGAGGCCTAAACCACTGCCACCTTTATCACCTTTGGTTGTAAAGAATGGGTCGAAGACGTGATTGCGAATGTCTGGGTCAATTCCGTGTCCTGTATCTTTTACGGATATTTGCACCCAATCCAATCGGGGGTCTCGTTCTGGAAAATATCTTTCCAAAATGCCACGGTCAGGCCATTTGAACGAAATCTGAACAGAACCTTGACGTTGACACGCATCGCAGGCGTTTACGATTAGGTTGATCATTGCGGAGTGTAAATAGACTGGATCACAAGAGAGGTTGGCCTCAATCTCGGTCGGAAAATCTATCGTCATCTGACCCGATTGAATATAGGCGGTTCCCGTTTTGAGACGCTCTATGATGTCGGACACAAGGATTGAGTTTTTCCGTTTTGCCCTTGGTTGCGAAAAGGTCAAAAGTTCATGGGATCGATCTGCTGCCGCGCGAGTGGTTTCCTGCGCCCGTTTAACCAATGCAAGGTCATCCTCTTTTGCATTCAGGCTGAGCAATTCAAGTTGACGATCAATAATGGCAAGATAGTTATTAAAATCATGGGCATAGTTTGCAGCGAGACGGCCAATCGCCTGTAGTTTTTTACTTTTTTCTTGTTGGTTGCGCAGGTGTTTCATGTCGCTCGTATCGGAAATAAAAACCAACGACCCAATTTTTGGATCTTGCCAAACTGTAATCAGATTGAATTGATTGTCGGGACGATCAAATTCAAGGCGGCGTAAACCTATTCCAGGGGACAACCCTTCTAAAAATGCCAACCACGCTTTTGGTTGGGGGGTTTCATACCCATACATCAAATGGGTTAGTACCTCTGGCAAAGTATCGTTGGAGAACTGAAAACCCTCTGGCTTTCCGGATTCAACAAAGGTTCTAATTGCCGTTTTATTGGCCCAAAAGTTTTCGAGCCTATCCGGTGGTGGGCTTAAAAAAACGCTGAGGCCGATGTCATAAATCGCAGAGAGTACTGGATGCACAGATTTATTACCCTTTGTTGTCCGTATTTAACCCATATTATTTATGTCCTCTATCTGGCCATGCGACACAGCTTGTGTCCATCGAATGTAAAACTAAAACAACCCTGAGGGGATTTGTTGCAACGGTTTTGTGTATATTAATCAGCTATTAAGGTAGATAGCGGTACGGCCTGTCAGGATGATCTTTGGGGGCGTATCAAATAGAGGGATAAACGCGGGGTTGTCACTGTTAAGTCCTCCGGTATAGGTGCCGTAGGCCGGCATGATGATCCGCGAGTTTGAAATTAGAAAACAAGGGCGCGTGATCCTGCGGCCTTTGAGGGTTATGGTCTTTTTTGGGTGGTAATGTCCGGATATCTCCTGCTGCGGAGCCACAGTTCCAATATGACAGAAATTGAGTTCTTGACGGTTCAGTGTCGATTGAGTGATGCCAGAAAAACCAACAGGGCCTGGGTCATGGTTTCCTTCAATCCAGATCCACTCTCGTCCATTTTGCAAATTCGAGACGCTTGCCATCTCTTGGGGACCTAACTTTGACGCAGCCAAAGCATCGTCAAAACTGTCGCCGAGGCAAATCACGGTATTTGGGGCCGTTTTATCAATGTCGGTCTTTAGTTTAAGAAGCGTTTCTTGACTTTCATACGGCGGGACTAGTGGTCCCCCCAAACGTGCGACGCGCTCGCTTTTGCCAAGGTGAAGATCTGATACACATAAAATTTTGGCGCCCGGCCAATATAAAGCCCCAGAAGGAAGGGCCGTCAATTGGGTGTCACCAAAGCGAAATGAATACCCGTTCATGTGCTGTGCATGTCCATGGTGATCTGATGCTGCTTCAAGATCATTTTTCATGTCCCGTCTTGGAGAGAACCGCATTTGCAGCCTCCAACAGCAGCCTATCCTCGGCCGCGCCTTTGATTGGAATTTTGCCAACTTCAAGGAATAGTGGCGCAGACAAAGGGGTTATACCAGACGTTTCAACATGTGTAATTCGACCTCGCGTCCGAGTTAACATTTCCTCAATGCGCCCAAAATCAACAAGCCCCCGGAGGGCTTCGGTTTTTGTAATAGATAATAACAGGTGATCAGGGTCATATTTCCTAAGTGTGTCGTAAAGAATGTCGGATGAGAACAAGGTTTGTCGTCCAGATTTTCGGCTCGATGTCGTATTCCGTTCTATCAAACATGCTATAATTGCGGTGGTTCTAAATGTGCGTTTCATGACGGCATTGCCTGCCAGCCAAGTGTCCAAACCTTCTCTGAGCCCATCAGGTGACATCAACGCGGCCGGATCTGAAATCGGGTCCAGCCCCCAAATCAATAATGCATAGTCTGTCGCAACAAATCCCATTGGGTGAAGATCTGCTTTTTCCATGCGATGGGTTAGCAATAGCCCCAGTGTTTGCAGAGCATTACGTCCAGCAAACCCGTAAAGGCATAGATGGTGACGACCGTCATGTTCAAAGGTTTCCAAAAGCAAGTTTTGCGACGTGGGAAGCTTGGACATTTCAGCCTGAAGCTGCAGCCATTTCTGGGTGTGATTGGGCAACATATCCCAGTTTCGCGCTTCAAACATCCGCAGTATTCGATGGGATAACTGCGTTGACGTTGAAAATTTTGACCCGGAAAAGGTCGCAATCTTGGGTTTTTTCTTAGCGTCGCGGCTGACCTCGACGACCACGTCTCGAAGCCCTTCATAGCGCACAATTTCGCCCCCTATTAAAAAGGTATCCCCTTTGATCAAAGTTGCTGCAAACGCCTCTTCTACTTCACCGAGGATCTTACTGCCGCGACCGCCCCGAAGTTTTACCTTTAGAGTATCCGTATCCTGAATAGTGCCAATGTTCATTCGAATGTTTTGTGCTGATCTCGGGTCACGTAAGTGCCATTGGCCGTCGGCGTTTTGTTTTAACCGGCGCCATTGATCATATCGTTTCAGGGCGTAACCGCCTGTGGCACAATACTCTAGACAAGTGTCAAATTCCTGTCTGGTTATTGATTGGTACGCCCCAACAGTTTTGATTTCTTGGAAAAGGTGGTCGGCATTGAAGGGGCCGGAGGTTGCTCGAATTAGGATGTGTTGGGTTAAAACATCCAACGGCCCGGGGCCTCGGGGATTTCCATCAAGTTCTTTGTCTTTGACCGCCTCTAAGGCAGCGACGCATTCGATGATTTCAAATCGGTTTGCCGGAACAAGGATGGCCTTTGATGGGGCGTTGAATTGGTGATTGGCACGGCCGATCCGTTGCACGAGCCTTTTGACGTTTTTGGGAGCACCTATTTGAATGACGAGGTCCACGTCGCCCCAATCAATGCCCAGATCAAGGCTTCCGGTGCAAACAATGGCACGCAGATGCCCTGCGACCATGGCGGCTTCGACTTTGTCTCTTTGCGCGCGATCCAATGATCCATGGTGAATGCCGATGGGCAACCCTTCGGTATTCACCATCCAAAGATTGTGAAAAAATATCTCTGCCTGTGCTCGGGTGTTGTGAAAAATCAGAGTGGTTTTGTGCTGTCTGACTTGTTCAAGGACTTCGGGAATTGCATAGGCTGCGCCACCACCCGACCATGGCGGTGCCGTTTCGGTCTGTAGCATTGAAATATTTGGATCAGGTCCGGGATCTGCATATTGGATTGGGCTGAGGGATGGTGCCTGAGCAAGATATCGCGCCATCGCTTCGGGGTCTTCAACTGTGGCGGATAGGCCAACACGCCGGATTTTGGGACACAATGCTTGTAGACGCGAGACACACAACATCAATTGATCGCCGCGTTTCGATTCTGCTAAGGCGTGGATCTCATCAATGATAACTCTTTGCAGTCCGGCAAATGTGCGTGCGCAATCCTCGTAGGATAACATCAACGCAAGGCTTTCGGGCGTCGTGAGCAGGATATGTGGTGGATCAGCCCTTTGTTGCCGTTTTTTGGTATAGGATGTGTCGCCTGTTCGATCATCTATCCGGATCGGTAGCCCCATTTCCGTCACCGGATTTTTTAAATTACGTTTGATGTCAGCAGCGAGTGCTTTTAGTGGAGAAATGTAGAGTGTGTGCAAGCCAACATGAGAATTTTCAGTTATTTCGACCAAGGATGGTAGGAAACCTGCAAGAGTTTTGCCGCCCCCTGTTGGGGCAATCAGCAAGTTTGCGGGCAACTCTGCGCTGTTAAGCATTGCAATTTGATGCGGATGGAGGCTCCATCCGCGGTTAGAGATCCAGTTCTGAAAAACGGGGGGCAATTCGCGCATGCTGTTAATCTAGTATAGCCACACGCGAATTGAAATTAGTGAACGATGGTTCCTTCGCGAACAAACATATTGTCCCAAGCTCGATCAATGAGTGCAGGCGACATTTGGTAGGGGATACCCTCAAATTCGCAAATCGCAATGATCTGATCGATAAGGTATATCGGTTGATAGTTGGCATAAACGTTTTCAATGGTTGGATATTTGACCTTGAGCAAATGCATCAGGGCAGCCTCATCCAAGGGCATTTTTCGAATGCGGGCGACAATAGAAAAGATTTTGAGAAAATCCTGCTGAGAAGGGCCATCTATTTTGATTTTGAAAAAGATCCGGCGCAGAGCCGCTTTATCGAAAATTTCATTTGGATGAAAGTTGGTCGAAAAGATCACCAGTGTATCAAAGGGCACTTCAAATTTTTCGCCAGATTGCAGCGCCAGAATATCTTTGCTTTCCTCAAGAGGGACAATCCATCTGTTAACGAGAGCTTGTGGCGGTTCTGCTTGACGCCCAAGGTCATCCACAATGAAGACCCCGCCAGTTGATTTAAGTTGAAGCGGTGCCTGATAGGTTCGCGATACCGGATTATAAACTAAGTCTAGCATATTGAGGGACAATTCCCCCCCCGTGATCACCGTCGGACGATCACATCGGACATACCGTGTGTCAAACCGATTTGAACTACGCCGTAACACATTGGGGTTATCGACCTGATCTTCGGCAGCGGTATGTACGATTGGGTCATAAACTGTGATCACTTGACCCGAATATTCAATTGCGCGGGGGACAAATATTTTATCCCCCAGCGCGTCCCGTATCCCATTGGAAATAGAAGATTTACCATTTCCCGGAGGACCGTACATCAAAATAGAGCGACCCGAGCTAACTGCTGGACCTAGCTCTCCCAGTAGTGAATCCGGCAACACCAGATGCCCCATGGCATCGGTGAGTTGACCTCGAGTGATCTGAATGTTTCGAATAGATTGGCGTTTGACCTGTTCTTGATAAACTTCAAGCGGGACAGGCATTGCACCATAATATTCTGACTGGGACAGCGCATCGAGTGCGCGGGCTTTGCCTGCGTCCGTCAATTGATACCCCATTTCCCCACCAGAAGTGGCGTGCAGGGTACCGGTTGCCTCTAACAGACGTTGATCCCGAGACATATCGACCAGCTCTTGTGTCACGGGGACGGGCAGACAAACGGCTTTCGCAATATCAGAGACAATATCGACGTTCTTGCGAAAAATGGTTTTCAAAAGAATATCCCGCATCATGACGATGGGAAGTTTCATTTGTTCTAGCGACCGGGGGGCAGGGGGGGCCATCACCGATCCGGTTTGCATATTCATCTCAAAACCTCAACGTGCCTCGGCTCCGGTTTTCGTCGCCACTTCACGCTTTTAGATCAGGGAAAATTGGCCAAAATCAGGCAAAATTGGATTGATTTTAGTTAGGTTCCGTAGAGAACACCAAGAAATAAGTAAAACACCAAAACACTGCCGAGGGTCAGCCCCATCGGAAAATCACTTTCGTTCCAGGATTCCCAGTCTTTTGCCATGTTGCGAACAACGATTGATTTTCGTGCCAGCCGATGGGTCGCAAATGCGGCCAACAAAGATATCGCGAACAAGATCAAAAACGTTCCGACGTCCGCGAGCGCTACAAAAGGGGCCATGGCTGCGGCAAATTTGGCGTCACCTGCCCCTAAAAAACCGAGCATATTGGCGATGAAACCAATGATCAGGATAACAACGAACTGTAAACATCGTTGTAAATAGACATCCAGCGGCAATGCAATCAGACCAACCACTAGAAAAATAGCCATCAGGCAAAGAACTGCCAGATTGGGTATTTTCATAAATTTCATATCGTTAAAGGCAACCCAAACTGCAATTGGGATGCAGAATGGTAAAAAGATCAAAGCGGAATTGGACGAGATATCGAGCATTGGAACGCTAGCCGTTTTCCAGCGCTGACAATGCGCGGGACGCTTCTTCGAAGTGTTGTGGGTGAGTGTCTATTGCGTTTTTAAGGAGCCCTTGCCCTGTCCGAACATCGCCTTGTTTAATAGCAGAAAGCGCCATCGTATAAATCAGCTGTGCCTGTTCTGTTTGGGTCACATTCAAAATTGGGAGATCATATTTGCGTTGGGCACCACGTGCGAGAACCAAGTTGTTCTTAGCTGTGAATAATTTATCGTCATAGCTGATAGCTTCACCGAACAATTTTTCCGCGCCTTGGAATTCACCTCGTGTTAATTTGGAATATCCCCAATTGTTCAGGACACCTGCGGGTTTTGTTGTCAGCCCCAATGCGGTTTCGTAATAGGTATCTGCTCGGCTCCATTGCTTATTTGCGTCGGCGACCATGGCCTCTAGACGATACCGATTGTAGGATTCGTAGGTAGGTGGTACAGAATTCAACGTCCCGCGCGCATCTTCCCATTCGCCATTTCGAATTTGGGCACTTGCCAGTTCAACTTTATCTTTATTCGTTGCGTCGGGATGTTCGGTGACTTTCTTCCATGCCACGACAGCCTCACGAGGTTTTTTCGCGCGGATATAGGAGGTCGCAAGTCCTCGGCTGAACTCGATACGATCGGGATCTTCGAGGGAGGCCTTTTTGAAATAATTCACGGATTCTGCAGGGTCTGCGACCGTAAGCATGATGTCATTCAGATTATTTTCATCGATGACATTTAGATCTCGAACAGCGCGTTCAACATCAGGATCTTCTAGACCGTCGCATGCGGACAGCACGAAAGCGCTCGCCACACATAGCGATACAAGGATTGGGTGGCGCATTTTTGCGTCCTTACTGCTCTGTTGCCTCTGGCGATCCGAGTATCAGATATTCGTTGCTGCCTCGTCTCACCAACGTGAAATCATTATTATTAGGAGAACCATACCCGCGGGAATCAAGTTTTTCAGTAGAAATCTTAAAATTCTCACGGATGGAGCTACTTTCGCCACTATCTAGGGCGAAGGCTCTGCGGAAAACCTCTTTGGCCTCTCCGTATTCCCCAATTTCCATCAATGTGACACCTAAATTATTCCAGGCGGGAGCAAATGTGGGATCTTCTTTGACTGCCCGTCGCAGCAGTTCCTCAGCTTGACCTAAACGACCCAGTTTTAAATTGGCAGACCCCGCTGCGGTCAGAAAATCCGTGGTAATTCCGGTTTCGACTGCGGCGCGGTAATAGGCCTTTAGCGCGAGCTCATAGTCCCCTTTGTCCATCAAAGCGTGCCCTGTTGATAGGCCATCTACCCCGTCTTCAAAGGTTGCAACCGTAGGGTCGGGGTTTGGGTTTTCTATTGGGGTCAAAACAGCATCACCGCCTGTCAATTGACACGCGGTGAGCAGGGCGAAACCTGATATTAGAACGATGGTCTTTTGATCCACGGTTAGCTTTCGACGGTTTCTCATCCCCCGCCAAGCATCGTTGCGATCCCATACACCGAAGGTCCAATCAGAATTATCAACAAAGGAGGAATCGTCAACATCATTGTCGCCAGCGTCATTTTTGTGGGTAAAGTGTTTGCTTTTTCTTCGGCGCGCATAACACGTTTATCCCGCATTTCGCCCGCAAACACACGGAGTGCATCAGCAATCGATGTCCCAAACGATGTCGATTGAATAAGAACGGTAACAAAGCTTGAAACGTCCGGAACGCTGACTCGTTCGGACATATCTTTCAGAACATGCATTCTGTCTTTGCCTGCTTTTAGCTCATAGGCAACCGTTGCGAATTCTTCGGCAAGGGCAGGGAAGCCCGCCTGAAGTTCTTGGCTCACGCGGATGATGGATTGATCCAATGATTGACCGGCTTCTACACAGACCAACATCATGTCCAATGCGTCCGGAAAGCCATTAATGATTTCCTCTTTGCGTTTTTCAACACGTTTGGTCACCCAATAACGTGGCACCATATACCCGATAACACCTGGGATCAGGATCATCATAAGGGTTTTCTGCATTGAGGTGTCAGGGTTGGTTTGTGTGGCCACGACCGCAAGGATCGCACCGACACCCAACAGACCCAAGCCAAGTGAAAACTGTGCAAAATGGAACATCCGAACCGCATTTTTTCCGCGGTAGCCGGCGCGCAGAAGATTTAGACGGGCGGCGGAATATTCTTCTTCGTCTTGGGGCTCCAAAAAGTTGGAGTATTTTTCCAGTTTATCGTTTTTTGACTCATACCGAAGCGCGGTTTTATCGTGATCATTTCTGTTTGACGAAATTCGGCTCTTTTTTAATTTATCAAGAGGATCTTCTTTTTTGTTCAACAAGAAAGGCAACGTGAGAACGATCATCAGGATCCCGAGAACACCAACCACGATAAATGGGCCGAGTTCACCGAAGTTTTCTTTTAGCATAGTGTTGAAAGTGTTTAGCAATTCCATGACTTGGCCCCCTTATACTTTGATGTCGACGAGGCGACGCATGACAATCATGTTTGCCACCAAGAAGCCGGCCACAACCAAACATGCTGGCACAAATACCGAAGTTTCCTTTACTTCGTCGTAGTAATCAGGCTGAAGAATTGACACCATTGCGAGCGCGCCAAAGGGGAAGATTGACAGGAACATACCGGACCATTTCGCCTCTGCGGTAATCGCCTTTACACGACGAAACAGACGAAACCGGGCACGGATAACTGTAGATAGGCCTGCAAGGATCTCAGCCAGGTTACCACCTGATTGTTGTTGGATTGTAACTGCAACTGCAAGAAAACGTAGATCCTGCATGTCCAGTCGTTCCGCCATAGATTTCAATGCGTCGCCAACGTCGCGGCCATATGCAGCCTCATCAGATATAACGCCGATTTCACTCCCCAATGGATCGGGTACTTCATTAGAGACAATTTGAATTGCCGAAGAAAAAGGATGTCCAACACGTAAAGAACGAACCATGAGATCCACGGCATCAGGCAGTTGTTCTTCGAGCATATCCAATCGTTTTTTTGCCTTGCCGTTCACCCACATATAGACGCCGCCGATCCCCATCGCGATAGCGATTGCGATCCGAACTGTTAGCCCCGCGCCAGTCCCAACTGTAAGACCAACAAAAGCAACAACAGAGAGAAAGGCCATGACCATGATCAGTTGTGTCGGTGAAAAGGCGATATTGGCCTTTTGCGCTTTGGTGGCCAAAAGGGAATACAGTGGAAATGATCTTGATTTCATGTGCTGGCTCATCTCCTTACGGAGTTGTTCCAGAACTTCTTCGCGGCCGACGCCTTTTTCGAGCATTTCCAACCGCCGATTGACACGGCGGTTCAAGTTAATCGATTTCCCAAAAACTGTTAGGTAGATGCCTTCGACCAGCAACAAAACCGAGACGAAAATAACAGCATAAATGATGAGTTCAGCATTAATTTGCATGATCTACTCCGACGCCATTGGTTCAAATATAGAGGGCGGCAAATCGTAGCCCCACATCCGGAACCGTTCTGAAAAATGAGAGCGCACACCGGTTGCAGTGAAGTGGCCCAAGATTTTGTTGTCTGGAGTCAGGCCAACACGCTGATAACGAAACACTTCCTGCATGGAGATGACTTCCCCCTCCATTCCGGTGATTTCCGTAATCGACGTCATGCGCCGCGACCCATCCTGCAATCGGCTTGCCTGAACAATCAGGTTCACAGCAGAAGAAATCTGACTTCTTACAGCTTTAATCGGCATTTCCATACCGGCCATTGCGATCATGTTTTCAAGGCGAGAAACACCATCACGTGCAGAGTTCGCGTGAATTGTCGTCATCGATCCATCGTGGCCCGTGTTCATCGCCTGCAACATGTCGATG
Organism: Pseudoruegeria sp.; assembly: GCA_039972875.1. GTDB lineage: Bacteria > Pseudomonadota > Alphaproteobacteria > Rhodobacterales > Rhodobacteraceae > Pseudoruegeria. The sequence continues at coordinate 238,431 of JBDWMA010000032.1, read as the reverse complement.
ACCTCTTCGCCTCGCGTTTCACCCACAATGATGCGGTCAGGGCGCATCCGAAGGGCATTTTTCAAACAGTCCCGTGGTGTCACCGCACCTTTTCCCTCGACATTCGGAGGGCGGCTCTCCATGCGTCCAACGTGAGACTGTTGCAGTTGAAGCTCCGCCGTATCTTCGATTGTCAGAATTCGTTCTGCGTCATCGATGAAGGAAGACAACGCATTTAGAGTAGTCGTTTTACCTGAACCGGTACCGCCGGAAACGATAATGTTTAGACGCGTGGCGACCGCGGCTTGCAGATATGCAGCCATTTCTTCCGAAAATGCACCGAAAGAGACCAGATCATCGATGCCGAGCTTGTCTTTTTTAAACTTCCGAATGGAAACTAAAGAGCCATCCACCGCAATTGGTGGGATCATCGCATTAAATCGTGACCCATCGGCCAGACGGGCATCCACATAGGGGTTAGATTCATCGACCCGACGACCAACCGCAGATACGATTTTGTCAATAATCCTAAGAAGGTGGCGCTCATCTTTGAAAGTGATGTCCGAGACTTCTAGTTTGCCATCCCGTTCAACAAAGATTTGCTGAGGTCCGTTCACCAGAATATCGTTTACCGTGTCATCCTTGAGCAAAGGTTCGAGTGGGCCAAGCCCTGTGACTTCATCAAACAATTCTTGGTTTAAAGCGCTGCGCTCTTCACGGTTCAGAACAACGCTCATCTCTTCGAGGGATTCTGACGCAATATCAATAATTTCAGCACGCAAATCGGATTCTGTCGCGGTATCAAGAGCTGATAGATTTAGGTTGTCTAACAAATGTTTGTGCAGCTCTACTTTGATACTCTGAAGCCGCTCTTTACGTTTTTTCTCTTTGTCGGCGGGTTGGGCGCGAGCAGAAACACTGGTGGCCTTCCTTAAGCTTTTGCTGTCGGCCGCAACTTTTGAGGGCGCCTTAACCGGGGCGACTTCGGGCGCGGCTTTCTTCGCAGGAGCGGCCTTCGATTGCGTTTTACTATAGCGTGAAAACATAGTTTGGCTCCTTTGCCTTAGGCCGCTTCTTGCGACACGTTACGTTCGTGTATGGATTTCGCGAGTTTCTGAATTTCTTTACGTAGCGGGTTCTTAGCTGCGCCATCCGCCAGCGCTTGCCCTTGATCCTCACATTGCGAAACCTGTTTGGAACCATCGGGCAATTGGATTTCAATTTTTATATCCAGGCTTTCCCCCATGCGTTTCACGCGTGATTTCCCGGAAAGATCGGTAAATTTGGGAGCTCGGTTCAGCACAAACCGTAATTTTTCTACAGGGAGTTCTTCTGCTTTAAGGGTTTTCACCATCCGAAGAACATTCTGGGCACTGCGCATATCCAGCTCTAGTGTGGCGAGATACACATGTGCCTGTGATAGTACAGCCTCGGTCCAACTGACTACAGTGGAGGGCATGTCTATAACCACGTAATCAAAATTGGTTCGGGCCATTTCTATAATTGAATCAATGTCCTCCGGGCCAACCATATCAAGTGGGAGCATCTCCGGAGGGGCGGTTAAAACGTGAAGATTGTCATTATAAGTCACAAGCGCCTGCATAAAGCTATCGGCATCCATTGTTTCCGGCGAAGACAACAACTCGTAGACAGATTCCCGTCTGGGGAGATCAAGATAAGTGGACAAGCTGCCAAATTGAAAGTCTAAATCGATGATGCAAACGCGCGGGGGATTGTTCTTTTCGATGGTTGCTAGTTCACGTGCAAGATTAACTGCTAAGGTAGAGGCACCGGTCCCGCCAGCCAACCCATGTACTGGTAGAACCACCGCACTATGATTTCCAGTCGCTTTGGGAGCTTTGGGCGTGTCCGTTTCACTCAATTGAGTATTATTCTGGTTAGAATTGGACTGACGAAGTCTGTGTATCGCTTCATGAAGTTCGTTCTCAGGGAGGGGGTAGGGGATGAAATCTTCTGCCCCCATGCGCATTAATTTGTGCAAGGTGTTTGGGGAAACGTTATCAGCGATCAAAATGACTTTGATATCCCGCTCACGGGCTGACTGTACCAGTCTGCCAATCAGTTCAATGTCGGTTTCATCTTCTTTGTCGACGGCAATTGCCACGAACTCCAATGTTAACGCGTCATCTTGGGTGAGGAATATCTGTGCGTCGCCAAAGCCAAGATCGCCCCAACTTTCGCCAAGCTCAGATTCCATATCCTCGATCAACAACTCGAAATTTTGTACATCGCGAGAGATTGTGCACGCCTTCAAAGGGGCGGGCTCTGGATGAAGCATCTGTGTGCCGCTGCTCATTGTCTCACGTTCCTCTTCTTCAAAACCTTGCGGGAACATCCGTAAGGAAAAACATCCGACTCGCTCTGAGCCGTACTAGTCCGTTGGAAAGAAGATGGAGGGCAAGTTGGGCAACATTACGGCTAAAAAGCCGTAATTATTCGTTATTTTGATACGATAGAAATTATTCTTCGGTTTTCTCAGTGCTTGTTTTCTCAGTTGCACTCGCAACATACTCGCGCCAGATTACTTCCGCATATTTTCCATTTAAAACAGTGGGGTGCCGTTCAACGAATCCGGATACTTCTGTCACAGTTCGCCGATTTCTGCGTTCACGGCCTTCTGTTACGATCAGGGGTTGCGTCTCTCCGAAGGATACAACTGCTTGCAGTCTGCTTTTGCTAATTCCACGCGTTCCCAAATAGGAAACGACGGCGTTCGCGCGCCGTTTTCCAAGAGATTTATTGTACGAGGCAGATCCGACTTTGTCGGTGTGTCCAAAAACTTTGAATTTAATTTCTGGAAACTGTCTGATCCAGTCGGCCTGGACATCCAGCGTTGCACGCGCATTCTGGTCTAAAGTTGCGCTGTCAAATGCAAACGTGACCATTGTATTGACTTCATCGGCAAATCGATGAGCAAGCGTCAGGGCATAGGATTTTTCACCATTCTGAAGCTGTATGTTATTCATCGTGGGATTGCCGAAGTTGCCTTCGTCTAAGGAGGCACCCGCCTCACGATAAAAGTCCTGGCCACAGGCCGTTAAACCACCAAGGCTAGCGACGGTAACAAGGGTAATGATCTGTTTTTTCATCATCTTATTCCATCACATATCCATAAGAACCGCCAAAGTCTTGGCTCGCAACTTCTCCGGCAGCGCCTGATACTTTTTTGGCTTTTCCAAAAGTTTTACCGAACAAAAACAGCTCTGATTCAGAGGGGGGCGTAATGCGATCTGTTGGTAGGGCAAGGACCTCACCCCGAGTGGGGCTAACCAGATGAGGGGTGATAATAATCACCAGTTCACTTTGATCTCGTTGGAAATCTGTGCTTCGGAACAATGTACCCAAAATAGGTATATCTCCGAGCCAAGGGACTTGACCAACGGTATCCTGAAAATCATCAAGTAACAGTCCAGCAATTGCAAAGCTTTCACCGTCCCGCATTTCTACTGTAGTTGAGGTTTCCCGACGACTGAAAGCGGCAATTGCGAACCCGTCTGCAATAATCCCAGAGGATGAATCTAAAGAGCTGACGGCAGCCTCAATCGAAAGGTTGATCAAGTCACCATCAACGACGCGCGGTGTGAAATTCAATTCCACACCAAAGGGTTTGAACTCGATCGTGGTTGTATCATTATCTTGGGCCACAGGGACGGGATATTCACCGCCCGCCAAAAAGGATGCTTCCTGTCCTGAGAGGGCGGTCAAATTTGGTTCTGCTAACGTTCTAACAACACCTTTGGATTCAAGAGCTTCGAGTAATACGTTAAACTCCAAGCTACCAGCGCTAAAGCCAAGTAAAGCGCGGCCAGCTGCGTCGTTGCCAACGGCATCCGTGACGCCATCAACAAAAGCATTGTTACCCGCATCCAGTGTTGTGTCACCACCAAATATTGTACCGCTTGCAGCTGCACTTAGGTTCAAACTCTTGCTGACTGAGCGCTGCATTTCAGCAAACCGAACCTTTAGCATAACCTGTTGTGTGCCGCCAACCACCAAGAGATTGGACACGCGCTCGGGGGCGTAGCGTTCTGCGAGATCAAGCGCTCGGTCAAGACGCGAAGAACTTGAGACAGTACCTGAAAGGACAATCCCATCGTTCGCCGTGCGCACCTCGATTTTTTCCCCAGGAAGGATCTGGCGCAGACGTTCTTTGAATTCAGCTACATCGGGTGTAACTTGAACTTCGACATTTGCGATTAACCCACCATCAACCCCAAGTAGTGTCAAGGTTGTCCGTCCGGGTATTTTTCCCAAAACGTAGATCGTGCGGTCCGAAAGTGTAGAGATGTCAGCAATGCCCGGATTCGCAATTGAAAGTTCTGCAAAAGGGGTTTCACTTTCGACGACAACAGCCCTGTTCATCGGTACGGCCAGAGCGCTGGTTACCGAACCACGCAAAACGCGCAGTGTTTCAGCCTGCGCTACGGGGGCCTCCATTGTGATCAACGCTGTGCCGATCAGCAATGCGGAAAATATACTTTTAAGCTTCATGTGATCCTGCCTCTATGATCACTTCATTGACGGTTCTTATGACCATTTCCAAAATAATGACCGAGATGTTGATTTTATGCAATAAACTATCTTATTTCTTGCATTAGCACTGTCGTTATCGAGCAACACATGTTCGAAAAAGAAAATGAACCTGCGATTTGTCTCATCGCAGGTTCACGCATTTACCCTCTGAAAATTAGTTCGTACAAGGAATCGGAATCTGTAGAACTTCGGCGCCGCGCCGCGTTTTAATTGTACAGACTTTCTCGACTTGCTGTTCAACGATCACTTCTTCTTGCGCTTCTTGAATGCCGAGAAGCCGCATCTGATCCACTTCAATGGCTTCCGCGATTGTATCGTCCTCTGCGCCCACTAAGGACAAAGACAGTCGGCCAGTTGTTTGGGCTTGGGCCAGCGATGCAACTTGTTGTGGAGTAATTTCGACAGTGACTGTCTGCGCAATTTTGGTTTCTTTTCGATCTTCGTTGGATTCTTGATCAACCGCAATAAGTTGGACACCGGCCTCAATGAGCTTTGTGACTTCCTTGTCCTGACTGCGTCCACTCCAATAGACATCCACACGATCTCCTGGTCGTAAAAAGCCAGAGACACCCGTTGAAACATCCACACGAATTGCAAATGCTCGCATCCCTTTTGTCAATCGAGACGTAATGCCAGCATCTTCACCCGGGGACGTGAGTTTAATCGCTAGGAGTGCCTCATCCTTTTCCATCGCCCGAACAACGGTACGTAATTTGTTCTCACCGTCTGGAAATAGATCTTCTTCTTTCAAAAATGCACCCTCTGGGATTGCATTTTCTGGCCAGCGGATAACCTGTACGTCATCAATTTTAACTTTTTCCCCATATTTGATAGGGCGTTTCATTGTAAAAACTTGGACAGTTGGGACCATTTGGGCCGTAACAGCACGTTCCGCCTTTAGTGCTTTTTCGTACGCACCAACATAGTCCTTGGCCATGTAGACGGCGAAGCCAGCCAAACCAAGGCCTAGCATCAACACCAAACCAAAAACCATTCGCATTGTATTGTCCTCCATCAGAGAGTTGAGTGCCAAACTGGATCGACACTTGTTCGTTAATTTTTGTATCCGGGAAAAGGGGCAGAATAGTGATCAAAGCAGGAAAATTTGACGTTCTGGTCCTGTCGAAAGCTATTAATCTATTGGCCCACTGTCGTGGCGACAACGTCTTTGCCTTGTTCGGCAAAAGAGGCGTTGCTATCAAAAGAGGCCTCCATATTGTCAGCTGTATTGTCTACACCAACGAATACAGCTGGTAAGATTGCTATCGTCATCGCTACTAGGGCCGCTGTCAGAACAACCCAGTCAACCGAGACTGCACCGTTTTCGTCTTCTTTGAATAAATGTAATTTTTTTAGTTTATTCACGTTCTTTCCTCCAAAATATCACTCGATCAACACTCACAATAATAGGCCCGAACCATACACGAGCCAATTTTTAGACACTTTATTGCTTGCTTCATTATCCTTACGAATGGGGCTTGATTTTGGCCGCGGAGAGGCAATTTCTTGTGACATGACGGAAATAGACTTTAGCGGTGGAAATCCAAAAAAGGCCACCTGTTGAGGTGGCCTTTTTCTTGGAATGATCTGATGTCAGATCATGCGCATATTAGTCGATTGTTGTGGCCGTAACAGTGTCACCCTGGCTTGAGAATGTTTGACCAGACGTAAAGGATGCGGACAGGTCAGTGTTTACGTTGTCAACACCGGTTGCAACGGTGGACAGAACCGCGATGCCAAGGCCAACCAGAGCGGCAGTCAGCACAACCCAGTCTACAGTTACAGCGCCGTCTTCGTCGTTTTTGAACTGAGCGATTTTGTTAATAAAAGTCATAGTGTGTCCCTCCAAAGGATCAGATTAGTTTGTGTTCATTCACCGGGTCAGACCCTGTGTCCGCCGTGGTATGATCCTATATAGACGCCCGATTGGGGCGCGAATTGGGCATAGATCGCGCAATATTAAGTGTTTGATAATATCGACAGAAATACTATCTAAGTCATTGAATTAAAATTGTTATTGACCCCATTTGTATTAGAGGTCCTCGTAAAAACTTGTATTTTTGCCAAGTTTTTCCCTGCAATAACATTGATCGGCGCATTTTTCTGGCTTGAATTCTGTGATTCTGCGATGATTGAAAAAACGAATAAACGAGGCAGAGCAGTGAACCGCAAAAAGCGGCGCTTCGGGTGTATCATTATTTCTATGGGTCTTGTTCTAACGGGGCCGGTTTTTGCGGACTCATCGACCACGCAAAATGATTTCACCTTTAAGCGCGTCAAAATTCCTGGAAAGACCGCTGGCAAGCGTATCAAAGTTCAAATCGATGAGACGGTTGAGTGGCGCTCAGCTCCGTCCACACCGCGAGGTGAAGTCAAAAAAGAGGCCGCGGTCGTCGCGCTGGCCGTGCCAAAGACTACTCCAAAATTACCGAAAGACATGACGGATTGGTTTTGGCAGGGGGTGTCTCCTAATATTGCTTCAAGTGGACCTGGGCGCTTATCAGACGCGATCAATCAGTTGACCAAAGCCCCAATTGGAAAAGCCATTCAAGCGCCTCGATTGCAGAACATGCAAGATATCGCAGAACGCTATGGCATTGATATCCTCGCGGCGACCATTGGAACGCGGGTCTCGCCAGCATTGGTGTTGGCCGTTATTGGTATTGAATCTTCTGGCCGTTCTAAGGCGACCTCGCATGCCGGCGCGCACGGGTTAATGCAGTTGATGCCTGCGACAGCTGAACGGTTTGGCGTAAAGGACCGCTCCATTCCGAAAGAAAATATCAAAGGCGGAGTCGCTTATTTGGATTGGTTGATGAAGGAATTCGATAATGATCCAGTTTTGGCCTTGGCTGCTTATAATGCAGGGGAAAATGCGGTTAAGAAAAACGGTGGTGTTCCACCTTATTCTGAAACCCGCGCATATGTCCCCAAAGTAATCGCGGCTTGGACTGTGGCACGCGGGCTTTGCTTAACGCCTCCGGAGCTGGCCACCGATGGCTGTGTATTTGCAATACGGTCCGTGCAGACAAATGGGTAAACGGAAAATGGCGCCCCAGTTGGACGCCATTCTCTATGTCAAAATGCTGATTAAGATCAGTTGACCAAAGTGGCCTCTGTGCTGTTGCGGACTTCTTCATCCGTGACACCATCTGCAAGTTCAACCAATTTCAGGCCGCCTTCGACAACGTCAAACACGCCAAGATTGGTAATGATACGATCAACAACCGATTGACCGGTCAGAGGCAAAGTACAGGCTTTCAGTAATTTACTGTCGCCATGTTTGCTCGTGTGATCCATTACGACGACCACACGCCCAACACCGGCTACAAGATCCATTGCACCGCCCATGCCTTTGACCAACTTGCCGGGAATCATCCAGTTCGCAAGATCGCCATTTTCAGCAACTTCCATCGCACCTAAGATTGCCATGGCAATTTTTCCGCCACGGATCATTGCAAAGCTTTGCGCTGAATCGAAATAAGCAGTCTGTGGCAACTCTGTGATGGTTTGCTTACCTGCGTTGATCAGGTCTGCATCCTCTTCACCTTCATAAGGGAAGGGGCCCATGCCAAGCATGCCGTTTTCTGACTGTAGCGTCACTTCGACACCTTCAGGGATGTAGTTTGACACCAGCGTCGGAATCCCGATGCCGAGGTTCACATACCAACCGTCCTGCAGTTCTTGTGCTGCGCGGGCGGCCATTTGATTGCGGTCCCAAGCCATATTCTTACCCTTTCTGCCGTACGGTGCGCTGTTCGATGCGCTTTTCGTGATCGCCTTGAATGATACGATGCACATAAATACCTGGCAGGTGGATCGTATCAGGATCCAAGGAACCGGTTGGCACAATCTCTTCAACTTCGGCGATGCAAATTTTGCCACAGGTCGCGGCCGGAGCATTAAAGTTCCGTGCGGTTTTACGGAACACTAGGTTACCTGTTTCGTCGGCTTTCCATGCTTTCACGATAGCGATATCGGCAACGATACCTTCTTCCATGATGTAGGTTTCACCGTTGAAATCCTTGTGGTCTTTACCTTCGGCGATGACAGTACCAACGCCGGTCTTTGTGTAAAAACCAGGAATGCCAGCGCCGCCTGCGCGCATGCGTTCAGCAAGAGTACCCTGTGGGTTAAACTCCAGTTCTAACTCGCCAGACAGATATTGGCGCATAAATTCGGCGTTTTCGCCAACATATGAGCTGATCATTTTCTTGACTTGTTTGGTTTGCAACAAAATACCAATGCCAAAATCATCAACGCCTGCATTGTTGGATGCGAATGTCAGATCTTTGGTACCGGCATCTTTGATGGCATCCAAAAGCAATTCTGGAATACCGCAGAGGCCAAAGCCGCCCGAGGCAATAAAAATGCCGTCCTGCAAGAGGCCATCGAGTGCCTCTGTTGCATTGGCATACACCTTCTTCATAATTTTATCTCCCATACGCTCTGTTTCGCGCAACTTTGTGACGCGACGTAACGACAGTGTCAATGAGATGCTGCGTTGCGGCGCCAAGATTGTAGCAGATTATGCAGATCCATTGGGAAACAGGCGAACTGCGACCCTTTTTAAAGTAAAAACGCCAGCCCACTATTATGTGCGCTGGCGAAATAGAATCAAAGGATCGAACCTGTGCAGGTTATTCGTCGGCTTTTTTGGGTGCCGCTGCCTTTTTCTTGGCTGGAGCTTTCTTTTTGGCAGCTGGTTTTTTCGCAGCGGCCTTCTTTTTTGCGGCAGGTTTTTTCTTACTGCCAGATTTGGCTGCTTTGTCTGCGATCAGAGCTGTCGCAACCTCCATGGTTACGTCTGCAGGTTCAACATCTTTGGGGAGGGTGGCGTTTACTTTGCCCCATTTGACATACGGACCATACCGTCCTTCCATGATGTTAACTGGACCACCATCTTCGGGATGTTCTCCAAGTTCTTTCAGCGCCTTTGCGGCAGATCCGCGTCCACGGCCAGGGTTAGCCCGTTTTTCAGCCAGCATTTCAACAGCGCGATTCATGCCGATCTCAAACACGTCATTCGGATCTTTGACATTCACATAGACCGGTTTCGCATCCTCAGGAAGCTGGTGCATCACGTAAGGGCCAAAGCGCCCAAAGTTGGTTTTGATCTCACCGCCTTCGGGGTGCATGCCCACAATGCGTGGCAAGGATAATAATGTTAGGGCTTTTTCCAAATCCAGATCTTCTTTGGACCACCCTTTGGGCAAGGAGGCCCGCGGTGGTTTTTTATTCTCTGGAGTAGGTTCACCACGCTGAACATAAGGGCCAAAGCGCCCGGCTTTAAGGTGAATTTCGTCGCCTGCGTCCTCTCCGAGAACCCGTTCATCCCCATCAGCGCCTTCGCCGGCAATTGGGCGCGTATATGTACATTCAGGATAATTCCCACAGCCGACAAAACCACCGGTACGAGAGGTTTTGAGGTGCAACTGACCCTGGCCACATTTTGGACAGATCCGCGGGTCACTGCCATCCTCACGAGGTGGGTATAGCTGCGGTGCAAGAGCATCATCGAGGACGTCCAGAACTTCGGTAATGCGCAATTCTGTTGTTTCGGATATGGCGGCCGAGAAATCCCGCCAGAAATTGTTCAAAATTTCTTTGTAATCCCTGTCACCGGCGCTCACATCGTCAAGGCTGCTTTCTAGGTCGGCAGTGAATTCGTAACCCACATATTTCCGAAAGAAATTTAGCAAGAAAATTGTAACGATCCGGCCTTTATCTTCGGGGATCAGGCGGTTTTTGTCTTTGGTTACGTATTCCCGATCCTGAATGGTGGTCACGATAGAGGCGTAGGTCGATGGGCGACCGATTCCTAGCTCTTCCATCCGTTTCACCAAAGACGCTTCAGTGTAACGGGGCGGCGGTTGGGTAAAATGTTGCTCAGGGGAAACTGTACCCTTTTTAGCGGCTTCGCCTTGCATAATTTGAGGTAGCCGTTTGTCATCATCATCGACAACTGCGTCATCGCGGCCTTCTTCGTAGACCTTCATGAAGCCGTCAAACATCATGACCTGACCTGTGGCCCGCAGCACCACTTGTTGATCATCACTTGAAATATCAACAGTTGTGCGTTCCAGCCGCGCAGATTCCATCTGGCTGGCGAGCGTTCGCTTCCAGATCAAATCATAGAGTTTGCGTTGGTCCGCTTCCAGCCGCGCCAGATCGTTTGCGGCCCGTGACATATCCGTTGGGCGGATACATTCGTGTGCCTCTTGGGCGTTTTTTGCTTTGTTTTTATATATCCTCGGGGAGCTGGGAACATATTCAGCCCCGTAACGAGATTTAACCTCGTCACGCGCGGCCGATACGGCCTCTGGTGCCATATCGATTCCATCCGTCCGCATGTATGTGATATAGCCTGCTTCATACAGCCGTTGTGCGGTACTCATGGTTTGCCGTGCGCCAAAACCAAATTTACGACTGGCTTCTTGCTGCAGTGTTGAGGTCATGAAGGGCGGGGAAGGGTTCCGGGTGGCGGGTTTAGCCTCAACCGAAGCGACCGATAAATCGCGGGAGTGAATGGCCTGAACCGCAACCTCAGCCGCAGCTTGGTTTTCGATGTCATAGCGGTCGAGCTTTTTTCCGCCGAGCACAGTGAGGCGGGCTTCGAACTCTTGACCGCGTGGGGTCGAGAGAATTGCCTTAACACTCCAGTATTCGCGGGGGTTAAAAGCTTCAATTTCCATTTCGCGCTCAACGATCAGACGCAAGCAAACAGACTGAACCCGACCCGCTGACCGAGCACCGGGCAATTTGCGCCACAAAACGGGGGACAGGTTAAAGCCAACCAGATAATCAAGGGCACGCCGGGCCAGATAGGCCTCTACGAGTTCCATATCGACATCCCGAGGGTTTTTCATCGCCTCAGTGACTGCGGATTTCGTAATCGCGTTGAAAACAACTCGGCTGACAGCTGTAGATTTTTTGATTGCACGACGTTTGGTAAGCGCCTCTTGTAAATGCCAGCTGATGGCCTCTCCTTCGCGATCAGGGTCAGTCGCGAGGATTAACGTGTCATCGTTTTTCAGAGCATCGGCGATGGCTTTGACGTGTTTGCGGGAATCATTGCCCACCTCCCACGTCATCGCAAAATCATTGTCTGTATCCACGGAACCGTCTTTTGGAGGAAGGTCCCGTACATGTCCGTAAGAGGCCAGTACAGTATAGTCTTTGCCAAGATAACTGTTAATGGTTTTTGCCTTGGCGGGTGACTCAACAACTACAACGGGCATACAATTCCTTCTCGACTCGACCACTGGCTTATAGCCGGGCAAAATGTGGTTGCGATGGCGGGAATGTCAATGCCACAATATTGGATTGCTGCTATGCAAGGGTCAAAAGACCCCCTGGATGGCGCGCAATATAGCCGTCCAGCTCTAATGTGACGAGGGCGGGTGCAATCACTGGGGCCGGAAGCGATAGGTCCCGGATCAGTTGATCCTCTGCAATAGGAGATGGGCCAAGCCGAGCGAGTATATCGGTGTGCAATTGGTGCATATCTGGGGCAGCTTCCAAAGCCCTCTCGGGAGCACTTTGGTGATCAGGCTGAGCGATTAGGGCAGGGCCGATTGCCTCGATCACATCCTCTGCAGATCGAACAAGGGTTGCACCGTCTCGGAGCAAGAAATTGCACCCGCTCGCACGAGCGTCAAATGGGTGTCCGGGCACAGCAAGGACATCCCTTGATTGGTCAAGTGCAGTCTGCGCAGTGATCAAGCTGCCCGACTTTGCTGCAGCTTCAACGACAATAGTGGCGCGGGTCATACCAGATACGATTCTGTTTCTGCTGGGAAAATGACGGGCCTGTGGATACTGCCCAATCGCAGCTTCACTGATGATGCAGCCTTCCTTTTGAATAAGATGGGCGAGTGCCGTATTTTCTTTGGGGTAAACGACGTCCACGCCGCCGCCAAACACCGCAACGGTGCCGGAGGCTGTTGCTGCTGTGTGGGCGGCTGTATCGATGCCTCTGGCAAGGCCTGAAACGATGGTGTATCCAGCCTTCCCCAAATCTGTGGCCAGTTTCTTAGCCATACGTGTGCCAAGCGAAGATGCGTTCCGGGCTCCGACGATTGCGGCGCTTGGACGGTTTAGCAGGGCCGCATTTCCGATCGCCCAGATAACCGGGGGGGGATCGGATATTTTTGTTAATAAACTGGGATAGTGGGGCTCACCGAAACATATCATTTGCGCCCCGCACGACCGTGCTGCCTGCATCTCTTGATGTGCGGCCTGACAGGAGACAGCGCTATAGTGCTGTACCCCTGCCTTTGACGCGACATCAGGCAGCGCCTCTAATGCCGCTGAGGCGGTTCCATGTTCTCGGATCAGGCGAAAAAACGTTACAACCCCAACCCTATGAGAGCGGATTAGGCGGAGCCACGATACTTTTTCCTCTTCCGTGGAGGGGATAGAAACAGGGCTATCGGAAGAGAAGCGTACTGCGGTCATCGTGGCTCCTAGTGTGTGGAGCCACTATCGCGTATGCTTGGTTAACGATAGATAAACAAAATTTTGAAACTCTGCTCTGGGTATGATCACCTCGGATCAGGTAGAAGAGCCCCCAACCGTAAGGCCGTCTAAAAGTAGCGTTGGCTGCCCCACACCGACTGGAACCCATTGTCCGGATTTCCCGCAATTGCCGACCCCTGGGTCCAGCGCCATGTCGTTTCCGATTGCGCGGATTTTCTTTAACGAAGTTGGACCATCCCCTATTAAGGTTGCACCTTTTACGGCGGGGCCCACTTTGCCATTTTTGACTTGATAAGCTTCGGTACAACTAAAGACGAATTTCCCATTGGTAATGTCGACTTGGCCGCCTCCGAATCCGACCGCGTAAATCCCGTCTTTGACATCAGCAACGATATCCTCTGGCTGCGTGTTTCCACCCAACATATAGGTATTGGTCATGCGCGGCATAGGGGCGTGGGAATAGCCTTGACGGCGACCGTTTCCAGTGGGGGCAACACCCATGAGCCGAGCATTCTGACGATCCTGCATATATCCGACAAGTATGCCGTTCTCGATCAAAGTGTTCTTGGCGGACGGAGTACCTTCATCGTCAAAAGTTATAGACCCACGGCGATCGGGAATTGTTCCGTCATCAAGGACTGTAACACCTTTTGCGGCGACACGTTGACCCATAAGACCCGCGAAAGCAGATGTGCCTTTCCGATTGAAATCCCCTTCAAGGCCATGTCCCACGGCCTCATGTAATAAAACTCCAGGCCACCCAGCGCCAAGGGCCACCTCCATGACGCCAGCAGGGGCGGGAATTGCGCGCAGGTTGACCAAAGCGATGCGTAATGCTTCGCGAGCTGCGTTCTGCCAATGGGCCGGATCGATTAAACCCAAAAGTCCCGCACGCCCTCCGCCACCTTGAATTCCGGATTCCCGGCGGCCGTTTTCCTCTACGATCACAGATACGTTTACACGGCTCATGGGACGCGCATCGCGAACCAAACTTCCGTCCGGTCGCAATATTTCAATTTCTTGCATGGAGGCAGCAATGGTCGCCGAAACCTGAACCACACGCGGATCAAGGTTTCTGGTGAATTCATCAATTTCCCGCAAGGTATCCACTTTTCCAGCAAAGGTTTGCTGGGTGATGGGGCTCTCATCCGAATAGAGACGTCGATTGGTGCTTTTCGGGGCAGGGGCCATAGTGCCGCCGCCATCTCCAACAGCCAACTTTGCGGTTTCGGCTGCGCGCTTCAAGGAAGACTCGGTCATTTCGGTGGAATGCGCAAATCCGGTAGTTTCGCCGCGAACAGCCCGCAAACCGAATCCCTCCGAAGCGTCATAACTGGCCGTTTTGAGGCGCCCGTTATCAAATGAAAGGACCTCAGAGCGCCGCCGCTCCAAAAATAGTTCCCCATCATCGGCCCCTTTTGTGGCGTCGCAAAGAATCCTTAGTGCGGAATTTGCATCCAAATTGTGTTCGAATGGGCGAAACGGGCCGTCTGACATGGGTTTTCTCCGGTTTATTTTGGGAACATGCACCAAAAGCGGCTCTTTGCCGCGCAAGAGATGCTTGTCCGTCGCGCATTAATATGGTTTCAAGCGGCGCAAACACAATGGGATTCCGGCCAAATTGGGTCGGACGCTTTGGCGGGGGACAACTGCTGATGCGCAAACGGGAAACGAACATGCGACTTCTGAACCTTTTTTCGGGCCTCTGGGCAGCTGTTTTGGCAACCATCGTAGCGACTGCGGCATATGCGCAGGACTCTTTGGGTGATCTTGAGGTGGTCGGCAAGCCGATCCCGAATGGCATTGGATTTCAACCTGCAGCGACGGAACTGTCTCGCGACATCCAGTGGCTGGACAATATGCTACTTTGGATCACCTCCATCATCGTTATTTTTGTAACTTTGCTGCTCGTTTATGTGGTCGTTCGCTTTAACAAGCGTTCCAATCCAACGCCTGCAACTTTTACACATAACTCTGTTGTTGAGGTTCTTTGGACACTCGTTCCAATCGTAATTCTGATCTTTATTGGTGTGTTCTCGCTGCCCATCTTGTTCAAGCAGCAAGAAATTCCAGAAGGCGACATTAACATCAAAGTTACCGGATATCAGTGGTACTGGGGTTACGAATACACAGATCACGAATTTGGTTTTGACAGCTTCTTGCTCGGCAAAAGCGCCCTGGAGGCCCATGGTTACGCTCAAGACGAATATCTTTTGGCAACGGACACCGCCGTTGTTGTGCCGGTAAACAAAACCGTTGTCATGCAAGTGACGGGCGCTGATGTTATCCATTCTTGGACTATCCCCGCATTTGGTGTGAAACAAGATGCCGTACCGGGCCGGATCGCTGAGTTGTGGTTCAAAGCAGAGCGTGAAGGCGTTTATTTTGGCCAGTGTTCAGAGCTTTGCGGCAAAGACCATGCCTATATGCCCATCACTGTGAAAGTTGTAAGCCAAGAAGTTTATGACGCATGGCTCGTCGGCGCGATTGAAGAATTCGCTGGCCTGCCCATGGATTACAAAGTCGCCGCAAACAACTAAGTTCAATAGCGGGGCAGTTTCGGACTGCCCTGCAATGACACGAAAGCCAGTTCATGAGTGACGCAAGCTACGATATACAGTCAAAAGCCGGCCCCCAAGAGGCCGGTTTTGGTGACTATTTTGCGTTGCTAAAGCCACGCGTTATGTCGCTTGTTGTGTTCACTGCATTTGTTGGGCTTTTGGTCGCGCCAACACCGGTACACCCATTTATAGGGTTCTGCGCAATTCTGTTTATTGCAATTGGCGGCGGGGCCTCTGGTGCGCTGAATATGTGGTTCGATAGCGATATCGATCTGGTTATGAAACGAACCAAAGGCCGCCCTGTTCCTGCGGGCAAAGTGACTCGCCAAGAGGCATTTGCCGTTGGGATTGCATTGTCTTGCATGTCGGTGGTGATGCTTGGTTTGGCCACAAACTTTGTTGCGGCGGGTCTCTTGGCCTTTACGATCTTTTTCTATGTGGTGATCTACACCATGTGGTTGAAACGTTGGACGCCGCAGAACATTGTTATTGGTGGTGCCGCTGGTGCCTTTCCTCCGATGATCGGCTGGGCTGCTGCAACAGGCGGGATCAGCATCGAGTCTGTTCTGATGTTCGCGATTACGTTCATGTGGACCCCTCCCCATTTCTGGGCGTTGGCGCTGTTCATGAATGATGATTACACCAAAGCCGGTGTTCCTATGCTGACCGTCACCAATGGGCGCAAGGCGACGCGGACCCATATTCTTGTATACACTTTGTTGTTGGCTTTGGTCACAATCGGCATTGCATTCACGGCTATTGGTGGTCCGATTTATACGGTGACGGCCGTTGTCATGAACGCATGGTTCATCAAAGGCGCTGTTGATATTGTGCGTCGCGATGAAATTCAAGCCGAGGCAGATAACTACAAAACAGAGCGGGGATTTTTCAAAATCTCCTTGTTGTATCTTTTCCTGCACTTTTCAGCTTTGTTGGCTGATGCCGCGCTGGGTGTCTTTGGAATCGGGTGGTAATTATGGCAATTCAAAAACAACATGAGATACATCACCGCCGGCTCGGACGGAACCTAGGGGTTGGTCTGTGTTTGCTAGGGTTCGTTGCTCTGGTCTTTGGCCTTACCGTGGTCAAAGTAACCCGCGGTGATCCGATGCAGGGCTTTGATCATGCACCGCGGACTGAACTCGTTGAAGAGGCAAGCAATTGAAGCTGACAGGTAAGCATAAAACACTGGTGCAGACTTTAAGCGTTGTTGTTGTCATGGGCTCTTTGGCCTGGGCATCTGTTCCGTTTTACAATTGGTTTTGCAAAGTGACGGGCTTTGGCGGCGTGACCAACACATCAGTTGCAGGCTCCGACGTTATTTTGGACAAGACCATCAAAATCCGTTTTGACGCGTCCTTAGAACGCGGCATGCCGTGGACCTTTAAACCGGCAGTGCGAGAGATGGAGTTAAAGATCGGTGAAACCGGTCTTGCTTTTTATGAGGCTCACAACCCGACGGACAGACCTATCGCTGGGTCTGCCAGTTATAATGTTGCCCCTTATTCTGCGGGAAACTATTTTACAAAGATCGACTGTTTTTGCTTTGAGATGCAGGTTCTGCAGCCGGGCGAAACAGTAATGATGCCAGTCACATTTTATGTAGACCCTGAGATCGTGAAAGACCGAGATGCAAAACACACCGGTCATATCACTTTGGGTTATACTTTCTACGAAACAGATCTGCCCGAAGAAACTGCGGCTCTTGCCGTGACGACTTTGGACGACGATACTTAAGCGCGAAACGAGGGACGGACAACAATCATGGCGCACGAAAAAAATCACGACTACCACATTCTCCCGCCGTCGATGTGGCCCTTGCTGGGCGGCGTTGGCGCATTTGTCATGCTGTTTGGCGCAGTGCTTTGGTTCCATGAGAATGGGCCTTGGCTCTTTATCGCTGGCTTGGCGGGCGTGCTGTACGTCATGTACGGCTGGTGGTCAGAAGTCGTTCACGAAGGGCAGACGGGCGATCATACCGGTGTCGTACAGATCGGTCTGCGGTACGGCTTCTTGATGTTCATCATGTCCGAAGTCATGTTCTTTGCCGCATGGTTCTGGTCGTTCTTTAAGCACGCAATCTACCCGATGGGTCCAGACAGCCCTGCAATTGACGGTGTTTGGCCGCCGGTTGGCATTGAAGTCTTTGATCCATGGCACCTGCCTTTGATCAACACCTTAATCTTATTATGTTCCGGTTGTGCAGCCACCTGGGCGCACCACGCCTTGGCACATGAAGACAACCGCAAAGATCTGAAAAACGGCTTGATCATCGCGATCTTGTTGGGTGCGATCTTTACCGTGTTCCAAGCTTATGAATATAGCCATGCGGCCTTTGGGTTCTCCGGCAACATTTACGGGGCGAACTTCTTTATGGCGACTGGTTTCCATGGGTTCCACGTCGTGATCGGTACCATCTTCTTGGCTGTATGTTTGCTGCGGGCCTATGCGGGTCACTTTACAGCAGAACAACACGTCGGTTTCGAAGCAGCTGCATGGTATTGGCACTTTGTGGATGTTGTTTGGCTCTTCTTGTTTGCAGCAGTTTACGTCTGGGGCGGCTAAACGCGGTCTTTGACGGATCATTCGATTGTATTCAGAGCGCGGGGGCCTATTGAGGTGCCCGCGCTTTTCTTTTTAAAGGGCCGTAATGGTGTTCAAAAAAATCATCCTACCGCTGATCTTTGGTCTGGGCGGTGCTGCAATCCTGATCAGCCTCGGAACGTGGCAGCTTCAACGGCTAAACTGGAAAGAAACCGTGTTGGCTGAGATCGACACGCGAATAAAAGCAGCGCCTGTCATTGTCCCGGCGACCCCTTCAGAGGCAAAGGATCAATATTTGCCTGTAAAGGCTATCGGCCGGATCACAGATCAAGAACTGACGTTTCTTGCCAGCACTAAAAAGCTCGGGGCCAGCTACAGAATCGTGTCTGTTTTTGAAACAGGGGGGCGTCGTCTTATGTTGGATCGTGGATTTGTTCCCATCACAGCAAAGGATAGCCTGCGCCCCCCCGTTGAGGCGGCAATTATCGGCAATTTACATTGGCCAGATGAGATCACGTCGTCCACACCAGAACCAGATCTAAAAGCCGATATCTGGTTTGGCCGTGATATCCCGGAAATGGCCAAGGCTTTGCAGACGGAACCGGTGTTGATTGTTTTGCGCGAAACCTCAGAAGCAGATCCTGTGACGACGGCGTTCCCGGTGGACTCTGCAAGCATTCCAAATGATCATTTAGAATATGTTTTAACGTGGTTTGGCCTTGCCATTGTCTGGTTGGGGATGACAGTCTTCTTTATGTGGCGTATCAACCGCAGACCCTAGTTATAAAGCAGTAAAGATTCAGGCTTCATGAAATATATCTCTACCCGCGGCTCTGCGCCCGAGCTTAGCTTTGAAGATGCCATGTTGACCGGCCTTGCCCGGGATGGCGGACTATATGTCCCAGCCGAAATCCCAACGCTGTCCCATGGGGACATCTCCGCTATGGCCGGTTTATCCTATGAAGACATTGCCTTTCGTGTAATGCGCCCTTTTGTGGGTGACACGTTCACGGACAGTGAATTCGGAGAGATCATCGAAAAAGCCTATGCAGGCTTTGGTCATGATGCCCGTGCACCCTTGGTGCAACTTGGACCAAATCATTTTTTACTCGAACTGTTTCACGGACCGACGTTGGCATTTAAAGACTTTGCAATGCAGCTCATCGGTCAACTGTTTCAAACAGCACTGGCCCGTCGCGGGGAACGCGTCACCATTGTGGGGGCAACTTCTGGTGACACAGGGTCTGCGGCCATCGAAGCTTTCCGTGGCCTTGACGCTGTTGATGTCTTTATTTTATTCCCGGATGGTCGGGTGTCTGATGTGCAGCGTCGCCAGATGACGACCCCAT
This sequence comes from Pseudoruegeria sp., assembly GCA_039972875.1. Classification (GTDB taxonomy): domain Bacteria; phylum Pseudomonadota; class Alphaproteobacteria; order Rhodobacterales; family Rhodobacteraceae; genus Pseudoruegeria. Next base: position 218,963 of record JBDWMA010000032.1, on the reverse strand, counting down.
CAGAGGCGAATGTGCATGCATTGGCGCTGGCAGGTGATTTCGACGACTGTCAGGGCAAATTGAAAGATATGTTCAATGATTTGACCTTCCGGGATGAGGTTCGTCTTGCCGGAGTAAACTCTATCAACTGGGCGAGGGTATTAGCACAGGTTGTCTACTATTTCTCCTCGGCTGTGTCGTTGGGTGCACCCCACCGTAAGGTTAGCTTTACGGTTCCGACTGGTAACTTTGGTGACATTTTTGCAGGTTATATCGCGCAGAAAATGGGATTGCCGATCGAACAATTGGTGATCGCGACCAACCAGAACGACATCCTACACCGCACCTTGGAAACTGGTGCATATACAACTAAAGGAGTCACGCCATCGATCAGCCCATCGATGGACATTCAGGTATCTTCGAATTTTGAACGTGCATTGTTTGACGCTTATGGTCGGGATGGAAGGGCCGTCAGCCAGTTGATGGATGAACTGAAAACTGGTGGTTCCTTTGGCGTGTCGCAAGGGGCGTTGGAAACACTACGTGGCTTGTTTGCGTCTGGCCGAGTGTCAGAGGACGAAACCTATGCCACCATCAAAGATTTCTATGCGCGGACTGGTGAGATCCTTTGTCCGCACTCCGCCATTGGGGCCCACGTCGGGGATCGCAATTTGGGGGCCACGCCGATGATTACTTTGGCAACCGCTCATCCCGCGAAATTCCCGGATGCCGTTGAGAAAGCCGTTGGTGTTCGCCCGCCACTTCCTACTCGCATGGGTGATTTGTTTGCGCGTGAAGAACGCGTCACCAAAGTTCCAAATGACCTTGCTGCCCTTGAAACCCTAATCCGGGAGCGTATCGCTAAGTGACTGTGGAAATAGCTCGACTGAGTAACGGCGTACGCGTTGTAACTGAAAACATGCCCGGTCTTCAATCGGCCTCGATTGGGATCTGGGTAACCGCCGGCGGCCGCCATGAACGCGTGGAGCAGAACGGCATTGCGCATTTCCTTGAGCATATGGCCTTCAAAGGCACGGAACGTCGGTCTTCTTTGGAGATCGCTGAGGCGGTTGAGGATGTCGGGGGATATATCAACGCTTACACAAGCCGTGAGATGACAGCCTTTTACGCGCGCGTGTTATCTGCGGATGTCCCTTTGGCGCTGGATGTGATTGCGGACATCGTGCTGAACCCGGTGTTTGACCCTGCCGAAATTGAGGTCGAACGCGGTGTCATTCTACAGGAAATCGGACAGGCTCTGGACACGCCCGATGATGTGATTTTTGACTGGCTTCAAGAAGAGGCTTATCCTGATCAGCCCATGGGACGTACGATTTTGGGTCCTTCTGAACGTGTTCAATCCTTTTCCCGCGATGATCTTTCTGGGTTCGTGGGGGAACATTATGGTCCTGAACATATGATCTTATCCGCAGCAGGTGGTGTTGATCATGCGACCATCGTTGCTGAGGCGGAAAAGCTATTTGGCCATCTGAAACCGTCCAAAGTGATCATTCCCGCACCGGCCAAGTTTCACGGTGGTGAACGCCGCGAATTAAAAGAATTGGAACAAGTACATTTCGCGCTCGCTTTTGAAGGGCCGGGATATCAATCCGATGATATTTACACCGCGCAAATTTTCTCGACGGCCTTTGGCGGGGGTATGTCCTCCCGGCTGTTTCAGGAAGTGCGCGAAAAACGCGGGCTGTGTTACACGATTTTTGCGCAGACAGGGGCCTATGCCGACACCGGGCTAACAACGATCTATGCCGGCACCAGTGCCGGACAAATCGATGAATTGACCAACCTGACTTTGGATGTGTTGAAGGAATCCGTCGATTCTTTGTCTCAAAAAGAGGTTGACCGGGCGCGGGCTCAGATGAAGGCGGGTTTATTGATGGGACTCGAGAGCCCGTCGTCGCGTGCCGAACGGCTAGCGCGTATGATAGCCATTTGGGATCGTGTGCCTGATCTGGATGAAATCGTGGGGCGGATCGATTCCGTCACACTAACCGATGCGCGCGGATTTGCGGAACGGATGGTGTCTGATCGTCAATTGGCGCTTGCACTTTATGGTCCAGTTGATGGTGCCCCAAATATTGCTCAGATCAACGAACGGCTGGTCGCCTGATGTTGGCGCGGAAGCGCAAGATTAAGCTAATCACCGACCGTATGTTTTTACGGTTACCGGCCCATGGTGATTACCGTGCATGGGCCGCGCTGAGAGAAGAAAGCATAGGATTTCTGCAACCATGGGAACCCAGTTGGTCCGATGCCCATTTAACCCGCAAGGCCTTTACCAATCGGGTTTATTGGGCGCAACGCAGCTTTACGGGTGATACCGCAGTCCCGCTTTTTCTGTTTGCCAACGACTCTGGGGCATTGCTTGGGGCCATTACGTTAGACAATGTGCGCCGGGGGCCTGCGCAGTCGGCAACCCTTGGGTATTGGGTTGGCGCACGGTATGCACGAAATGGCTATATGAGAGAGGCCATCGACGCTGTTGTGCATCACGGGTTTCAAACCATGGATCTGTCTCGCGTCGAAGCGGCTTGTTTACCGGAAAATGTCGCGTCACGAGGCGTCTTGGAAAAGGCGGGTTTCAAATACGAAGGCGTTGCTCAAAGCTACCTTCAAATCAACGGGCGTTGGCGCAACCATGTGCTTTATTCTAATTTACGGTCTGATCGGCGCGGTCGGACAGATGTAGGATAATCACCCGCCAAAGGTGACAGATTTTTGTTTTACACTATCCTGTAATTAGGAGGTGTTCACATGATCCGGTATTTGACAGTCGTTTTGTTACTCTTTGCACCTGCTGCTTTGGCGCAGGATCGACGGCCAAGCCATTGTATTGCCTTGGCCAATTCTGCACCTGGTCTAACCTATCTGCACAAGGCAGCTTATGACGATCAGGTTGAAAAAGACTCGGTTCGCATCACCTATGTGACACACTCTACGTTTTTGCTCCGTACGGTTGGAGGATTGGGGGTGGCAACCGATTTTACTGGATATCTGGGGGAAACAGATTACTTGCCGGATGTGGTGACTATGAACCACGCGCATTCCAGTCATTGGACTGCCCGGCCAGACCCACGGATCGGGCATGTGTTAAAAGGGTGGGGTGACGGACGAACACCGGCGGATCATCACCTTGATCTGGGCGAAATACTTATCCGCAATGTACCAACGGACATCCGCAGCTCCTATCAATTGGATAATGTCGAAACAGGTGGGAATTCTATCTTTGTATTCGAGGTGGCTGGCCTGTGTATTGGGCACCTTGGCCACCTTCATCATGAACCAGATGCGGGGCAATATGCAGCGCTTGGGCGGCTGGATATCGTCATGGCGGCGGTTGATGGGGGCATGACGGTGGAGCTACCTGTCATGATACAGATATTGACGCGCCTGCGGTCTGCTGTGGTTATCCCGATGCATTGGCAGGGTTCATTTTCATTGGATCGATTTGTCGCCGGGATGCCCGATACTTTTGACGTTCAACGGCCTGGCGCGTCCAGTGCGACATTCTCATTGCGCAATTTACCGCGTCGCCCGACGATTTTGGTTTTGGAGCAAGGCTTTGTGGTTGAGAGAGAGTTCTGACTTGCAGCGCAATGTGGGGCGTGATTTTTAACGGATAGGTCGCAGAAGGAGCCAAAATGTTATCCCCCGTCACCGATCAATTCTTGTCAGAGCTGCGCGCCCTTTTACCAGATCCAGTGTTTCGCGAAATCACTGCACCTTACCGTGAAGAACCGCGTGGGCGTCATCAGGGTCAGGTCGGTTGCGTTCTGGCGCCGTCCATCACCGAAGAGGTGTCCACAATCCTAAAAGCCTGTAACGCAGCGGGCATCGCGGTGGTACCCTTTGGCGGTGGTACGGGATTGGTCGGTGGACAAATCATGTCAGATGGACCTGCTCCTGTGGTGTTGTCTCTAGAGCGAATGACCAAATTCAGGCAAGTATTGCCAGATGAAAATGTCATGATCGTTGAGGCAGGCGCAATCCTTCAAGACATTCAGAACGTTGCCGAAAATGCAGACCGGCTATTTCCTTTGTCGTTGGCGTCACAAGGGTCTTGTCGCATTGGTGGAAACCTGTCGACCAATGCGGGCGGGGTCAATGTTTTGCGATATGGCAATACACGGGATCTGTGCTTGGGCCTTGAGGCCGTATTGCCAGACGGCACAATCTGGAACGGACTAACCCGTCTGCGCAAAGATAACACCGGTTATGATCTGCGAAACCTAATGATCGGGGCAGAAGGATCCTTAGGTGTCATAACAGCAGCGACATTGCGCTTGTTTCCGCGCGCCATTCAACAAGGAACAGCACTGATGGTGGTCAAGGATCCCACAGCTGCGTTAAAATTGCTTTCGATTTCATTGGCCAAAACCGGTGGGGCGGTAAGCGCATTTGAGTTGATGCATCGCATGGGGCAACAGTTTTTGGCTGAAACCATGCCGGACGTACGATTGCCATTTGCTCAGATGCCAGAATGGATGGTTCTGATTGATCTGGGTTTGGGGCAGGGCACCCCGGCCCAAGATCTACTTGAGGATATATTTGCGGAAGCGTTAGAGCAGGATTTGGTCACCGACGGTCTGATTGCCAGCTCCGAGACGCAGCGGGCAGAATTTTGGGCTGTGCGAGAGAACATCCCAGCGGCGAACAAGCGAATTGGGTCCATATCCTCCCATGATATATCGATCCCGCTCAGCAAGATCGCGGATTTTATTCCGGAATGTACCGCCGCAATGGAGGCCTTGGGCCCGGTGCGCGTAAATTGCTTTGGTCACCTTGGGGATGGAAATCTACATTTTAATGTTTTCCCGCCGCAGGGACATGCGCGCGAAGAGTTCGATAATCTGCGTGAGGCGGTCAAATCCGGTGTACATGACATGGTCCATGCCTATGGGGGTTCATTCTCTGCAGAACATGGCGTCGGTCGGATAAAAGTTGGAGATCTCGAAAAATATGGTGATCCGGGAAAACTGGTCGCGATGCGGGCGATCAAGAGGGCCTTGGATCCCAACGGGATCATGAACCCCGGTGTTATGTTTCCTATGGGATAAATGGCCCCTTAAGGGGCCATCCTTTAGTCGTTTATGTCTTTGTCAGAGATTTTAACCTGACCTGCCCGAATACCGACCATGCGGCGTAGAATGTACCATGCAACGCCGGAGACCACTGCAAAAATCAGTAGGGTGATTGGCAATGAGCCTGCCAAAATGGCGCTGATAAAGCTGGGCAGCAGCAATAAGAGACCAACGATCAATGCTCCGATGGCAAAGCCGAGCAAGATGAATCCGGGGGCAAGGACTTCGAGAATGGCGAGCACAAGCCCACCCGCCATCCAGACCCACCAAAGGGACCACATTACTTACCGCCTTTCAGCATTTTAAACGCATCGCCAAAGGCCTCGAGCGCCTGTGCTGGCAGCAGAACAGTCTGTTTGCCTTCTCCGGCACCGACTTTGGCAAGAGCTTCGACCTGTTTCAGGGCAACCTGATACTGAGCGGCTTCAATGCCGTTTTCCTTGATGGCTTTTGCCACAACCTCGGTCGCATAGGCCTCTGCTTCAGCAGAAATTCTGCGCGCCTTTGCCTCTTGTTCGGCCGCATAGAGTTCGGCATCTGCGTTCAGCTCAACAGCACGTTTTGTCCCTTCTGCCTCGGTGACCTGCGCACGGCGGGCGCGTTCAGCATTCAACTGCTGCAGCATCGCCTCACGGGTGGCAAGATCAAGGTTCACATCCAAAATCTCAGCGCGGGTGACTTCGATTCCCCAGTCATCCACAGCCTGTTCGACGTTGGTTTTGATCTTAGAAATCAGTTGCTGCCGGTTGGATTGTACCTCGTCCAGCTCCATTTCACCGATGCCAGAGCGCACAATGCCTGCTACAGTTGTTGCAATCGCTGCATCGACGTCGCGAATTCGGTACACCGTCTTTTCTGGTTCAAGGATGCGGTAGAACACAGAGGTTTCCACCTGCACCAATACGTTGTCAGCGGTAATCGCATCCTGTGACGCATTTGGAAGCTGGCGTTCCAGAATAGAAATCTTGTGACGAACGCGATCCAGAAACGGAATGATAAAGTTAATTCCGGGTCCAAGAACTGAGCGAAACCGACCAAAGCGCTCTACGACGTATTTCTCGGATTGAGGAACAATTCGAACGCCTAGATAAATACAAACTAAGAGGAATGCCGCCAGTAGAATTACGGGCAAACCTTCGGCTGGAATAAGGTTGATGATATCAGTTGGTTCCATTTAATGTCTCTTTGTTTTATGTAAGTTGTACTTACCTATCTGGGGATTAATTGCATAATTTCAAGGGCTATTAGAGACCTTCGAAATCACATAAGGCGAAAACATCCATCCCCAGAGCCTCTAATTTCTTACGCCCTCCCAATTCTGGAAGGTCGATGATAAAGGCGCAACCGATGATGTCCGCTCCCAATCGTTCGATCAATTTGATCCCCGCTTCAGCCGTCCCACCTGTCGCCAAAAGGTCATCCACAACAAGTATTTTTTCACCAGGCTGTAAAGCGTCGTCGTGGATTTCGACAATCGCTTCTCCATATTCCAGAGTGTAATCTTGACTGATTGTCTTGCCCGGTAGTTTACCCTTTTTGCGAATAGGTACAAAGCCAACAGACAGTTGATGGGCGATGGCACCGCCAAGGATAAAGCCACGCGCCTCTAGCCCAACGACTTTGTCAATCTGCATGCCCGCATAGGGATGCAACATCTGATCAATCGCCATCCGAAACCCTCGAGGGTCGGCAAACAACGTGGTTACATCGCGGAACATGATCCCCTCATGAGGGAAATCAACAATGGTACGAATGTAGTCTTTGACGTCTTTTTTCATGATGTCCTCAGGCAGAGCGGCGCAAAGTAGCGGTCAAAAGCCCCATCGTGATTAAAGCACCGCCGCCAATTCGGGTCAGCCAGACCATGACGGCCGGTTTTTCAATACGGGAGCGCATGTTATCCGCAAGTAAGGCGTAGGCCAGTGCGTTTAACATGGCAAGGCCGACGAAAGTGGCCGTCAGAATTGCAAACTGTGGAAACAGTGGTTGTTCAGCCCGCACGAATTGCGGAACGAAGGCGATGAAAAATGCGATGGATTTTGGATTTAAGGTGGTTACTGCAGCAGCGTGGAAAAAGATTGATTTTGAACCCACTTGAGACGCGCCGGGTAGAGAGCCCACTGTGGCATCAGAAGCCGACCGCAGCATCTTGATCCCAAGCCACACCAGATAAACCGCCCCAGCCCATTTCAGCAAGGTGAACATTTCTGCTGAGGCCAGTACCACCGCACCAAGCCCTGCAAGGGACGCGGTCATAGCGATGAAATCCCCGACGGCGACGCCAGTTGCTGTGGCCAAAGCGACGCGACGACCTTGTGTCAGTGCATAAGATAGAACAAGCAGGATTGTAGGGCCTGGGATCAGCAACAATGCAACAGAGGCGGCGACAAATGTCAGCCAGAGGTTAAAGTCCATCACAGGACCCTCCCAGCAACGGCATCCAGTTTTGCTACAAGAACAGGATCGCGTTTATCTGGGGCGGTCAGGATGGCGAATTCTAGCGCTTTATCACAGCCATGGGGGCAATCGTCGCGTTCAGACCCAAGCAGGTCTGGTAGCTTTGCAACTAGAGTGCGCGCTTTGTCTGCATTGCCCATCAGCGTTTTAATAATTTGGGTAACGTCGACTTCGCCGTGGTCGGGATGCCAGCTGTCATAGTCCGTAATCATCGCGACAGAAGCGTAACAGAGTTCGGCTTCGCGGGCGAGTTTTGCCTCTGGCATGTTGGTCATGCCGATGACATCACACCCCCAGCTTTCGCGGTACATTTTGCTTTCGGCAAGGGTCGAGAACTGTGGCCCCTCCATTGCCAGATAGGTGCCACCGCGGTGTACTTTTATGTCACTATCTTTGGCCGCTGTTTCGCAGGCATCGCTAAGACGGGGGCAGGTGGGATGGGCGACACTGACATGGGCCACACAGCCAGATCCGAAAAAGCTCTTGTCCCGCGCGATGGTGCGATCAATGAATTGATCCACAATGACAAAGTCACCTGGTGCCATTTCATCGCGAAAAGAACCGCAAGCGGATACAGAAATAACATCCGTCACCCCTAATCGTTTCAAAGCGTCGATGTTGGCCCGGTATGGCACATCTGCAGGTGCATGAACGTGCCCACGCCCATGGCGGGGTAGAAAGGCCATTTTGATGCCGTCCAGCATGCCTGTCAGGATCTCGTCTGAAGGATCCCCCCAAGGGGTGTCCACTTTGGTCCAGACCTGATTTTGCAATGCGTCGATCTCATAGAGACCAGATCCGCCAATCACACCAATCATAGTTTCGCGCATAGTTCAGGTTCCTGTTTTATGTTTCGCCGGGACGTTTCAGAGAGAAGACCTCGCTGACTTTGGTATAGTCCCTGTAGCCAAGTCGTGCGAGGGGTTCATAGGCCGTAATGTCGAAGATGCCATCTTTGACGCAATCGTCGCGCAAGTGAATGCCGATGACCTCACCTATGGCCATGTAGTTGGCCGTGCCGCGCAGTTTGATAACGTCAACAAGTTGGCATTCCAAACTGGCCGGGGCAGTGGCCACACGTGGGCAGTCAATTTCTGAACATTGTACTTTTTCAACACCGGCATGGGCAAACTCATCGACCTCTCGCTCATATCCGCCAGAGGTTTCGCTCATGGCGGCAAAGGACGAAAATTCCACAATGTTGACGCAAAACACACCAGAGGATTCGATGTTCGCCAAACTGTCTTTGCCCCTTGGACGGTCGTCTTTGTCGCTGGTGGTGGCAAACATGACTTGTGGCGGATCATAGGAAATCCCGTTGAAAAAAGAATAGGGTGCCAGATTGTCAGAGCCATCAGATCCGCGCGAAGAGATCCACGCGATGGGCCGGGGGGTGATCACCGCGTTGAACGGGTTGTGCGGCAGACCATGGCCTTCGGCGGGGCGGTAAAACATCAGGTGCTCCTTTGGGTTTACCCTAGGGGTAGCGTCGTGTTAGGGGCGTTTCCAGTCAAAAAAGGATGTCGAGTGACATACAGGTTAACCAAAGAGACTCCGCAAGATTGGTGGGAGGTCGAAGCCCTCTATGACACTTGCTTTGCACCGGGGCGTGAGGCGTTGTCTTCGTATCGTTTGCGCGATGGTGTGCCACCTGTGGCCGCGTTGTCTTTGGTGGCCCGTGATGGGGACGCAATTCTATCAGCGGCCATTCGATATTGGCCCATTTTGATCGGCGATCATCAGGCGTTGTTGCTGGGTCCGATTGCGGTACACCCCACGCGCCAAGGCGAAGGGTTAGGCGGTCTTTTGATGCGCGAAAGCCTTTCAAACGCAATCGCTTTAGGCGTGTCGCGTGTGTTGCTGGTCGGGGATGAACCGTATTACAGCCGCTTTGGTTTTAAGGGCCTAAGGGACGTGTCCATGCCGCCCCCCACAAACCCGGACCGAGTGCTCGGTTTAGAATTGAGCAAAGGGGCCTGGAAGGGCGTCCATGGCGAAGTTCAAAAGTTTGTAAAGAAAAAACCCTAATTGTTTAGGACAGTTCGTGGTTAAACTCTAAACAATGATCCCTTGTTTACTTAGCCATTCAGTGATTGCAGGGCGAACTGATTGTGTGCCAGAAACGCGGGCTTCATTAATGATGTTCTTGGCTTCCGATAAATCCACGCGACGCATTATGCTTTTGACCGGTCCAATGGAGGCCGGGCGCATCGATAGGCGACGTAGCCCCATAGCGGCAAAACAAACCGCTTCTACTGGGCGGCCTGCGTCCTCTCCGCAGAATGATGCGGGGGTATTGGTTTCATTGCAGCGCTCAACGATCTGCTCAATGAAGCTGAGGAAGCTAACGTTAAGGGTGTCATAGCGACGGCGCACGCGTTCGTTTTCGCGGTCTGCGGCGAAAAAGAACTGTTTCAGATCATTGCCACCGATGGAAATAAAATCGGTCATCTCAAAAAACTGTTTTGGCGCAAACGCCAGAGATGGCGTTTCTAGCATCGCGCCGATTTTGATCGCACTCGGAAGTGCGTGGCCAAGCCGACGTTCACGATGCATCTCTGCTTCGACAAAGGCGCGTGCTTCGCGGAATTCGTCGAATTGAGCCACAAAGGGGAACATGACTGTTAGCGGGCGCCCGGCTGCCGCGCGGATCAAGGCTTGCAGTTGCATCCGCATAACGCCGGGTTTGTCGAGGCCAACACGGATAGCACGCCACCCAAGGGCCGGGTTGGGTTCATCCTGCGGTTTCATATAGGGTAGGACTTTATCGGAGCCAATGTCGAGCGTGCGGAACACGACTTCTTTGTCGCCAGCGGCATCCATAACCCGCGCATAAATTGCGGCGAGCTCGGCGCGTTTGGGCATATGATTTCGGATGAGGAACTGTAGCTCTGTTCGAAACAACCCGACACCTTCAGCGCCTGAGGTTGGTAGCGATGGTAAATCCGCCATTAAACCGGCGTTCATTAGCAATTGGATTGTTGCACCGCATTTTGATTGCGCAGGCAACTCCCGAATGGAGTCATAACGTTCCGCCGCCTGCGCCAGCATTGCGATTTTGTCACGAAATGCAGTGGCGACAGAGTCTTCGGGACGCAAATGGACGATCCCTTGTTCGCCATCAACAAGAACATGGTCCCCATTCAGTGCCTCTGTTGTAACGCGGTCGGCGTGAATCACCAATGGTATCGCCAATGCACGCGCGACGATTGCCGCGTGAGAGCCGACAGAGCCTTCCTCGAGAATTATTCCTTTAAGCTGACGACCATAATCAAGCAGTTCAGCCGGGCCAATATTTCGTGCAACAAGAATTGGGTTTTCCGGAATTTCAGCGCCTGTATCGCTGCCCTGGCCGGTTAAAATACGTAGCAATCGGTTGGATAGGTCGTCCAGATCGTGAAGACGTTCCCGCATGTAGGCATCTGGCGATTGCTCTAAACGGGCACGGGCCAGTGATTGCTCTTTTTCAACGGCCGCCTCTGCGGTCAAACCACGTGCGATGTCCTCTTCCATACGGCGGCGCCAACTGCGAGAATTCGCAAACATCCGATATGTTTCAAGAACTTGCATCTCTTCTTTGTCGCCACTTGAGGCGGTGCTCAATAACTGATCCACTGAAACCCGCAGGGCATCAATCGCGTCAGTTAAGCGTTCACGTTCTGCGTGGGGATCGTCGGAAATCGGGTTGGTGACGACCACACGGGGTTCATGTAGATACACATTCCCTTCGGTTGCACCTTCTTGTCCGACGGTTCCACGGATCATGACAGGTTGTTGGTGCAATGCCGACAGGGCGGCACCTTCGCCGACAAACGCGCCAAGTTCGGCCATTTCGGCCACAACCATCGCCACAACTTCTAAGGCGTAGACCTCATCGTCGGAATATTCACGCGCCTTTTTTGATTGGACGACCAAAACACCAAGGCGCTCGCCAACCCTTTGGATTGGGATACCCAAGAATGAGGAAAATATCTCTTCCCCGGTTTCTGCCATAAAGCGAAACCCGGGCTCTTGGGGGGCGTTGGCTGTATTGACGACGCGCGACGATTTGGCCACGCGCCCCACTAACCCCTCACCGAGGCGCATTCGGGTTTTATGCACGGCCTCAGGATTCAGGCCCTCGGTTGCACAAAGTTCCAGCGTTTCTGAATCGCGAAACAGATAAATGGAACAGACTTCGGTCTGAATGGAATCAGCAATCAGATGCGTGATTCGGTCAAGGCGCGCCTGTCCTGCACTGTCCTCGGCCAATGCATCCCGAAGGCGCCCCAGTAATTTGCGGCTTTCGCTCTCTGTACTCTGCGACATGGTCCCTAATCGGGGCCTTTCTATGCAACTTTATCCAATTCAAAGACATCATGCAGCGCTTGAACGGCAAGTTCCATATATTTCCGATCAACGAGCACAGAAACTTTTATCTCTGAGGTTGTGATGACTTTGATGTTTACACCTTCATCGGATAGAGCCTTAAACATTTTTGCTGCAACGCCGGTGTGGCTACGCATGCCAATACCAACCACAGAGATCTTGGCGACGTCTGTATCTGCATCCAACGCGTGAAAGTTGATGACGCCATCTTCTTTGGCTTTGCTCATCGCGACTTCTGCGCGACCCACTTGGTCGGTCGGGCAGGAAAAGGTCATGTCTGTGCGACCTTCCTCAGAGATGTTCTGTACGATCATGTCAACGTTTACGCCGGCCTCAGACAGAGGCCCAAAGATGGCCGCTGCGATGCCGGGGCGGTCTGCGACCGAAATCAGAGTAAGTTTAGCTTCGTCGCGGGAATAGGCGACGCCAGAAACTGCATTGGATTCCACGATTTCCTCCTCGTCGCACACGAATGTGCCGGATGTGTCTGATTGTTCTTCGAAACTGGATAGAACGCGCAGTTTCACTTTAAACCGCATGGCCAGTTCGACCGAACGGGTTTGCAGGACTTTGGCCCCAAGAGAGGCAAGTTCCAGCATTTCTTCAAAGGCGATTTTGTCCAGCTTACGGGCTTTATCACTGATGCGGGGGTCCGTTGTATAAACGCCATCAACATCAGTATATATATCGCAGCGTTCGGCATCAAACGCGGCCGCAAATGCAACAGCGGTTGTGTCAGAACCACCGCGACCAAGGGTGGTGATCCGGCCTTCTTCAGAGATCCCCTGAAACCCAGCAACAACCGCAACTTTCATGCCCTCGGCGAATTTGGCATTAATATTCTCAGTCGGGATTTCTTCGATCCGTGCGGCTGAATGTGCCGACGTAGTTTTCAACGGCACTTGCCAGCCCTGCCAGCTGCGGGCGGGGACATTCATTTCTTGCAGGATTAGCGACATCAACCCAGCAGTGACGTTTTCACCAGAAGAGACGACCGCGTCATATTCGCGTGCGTCAAACAACGGAGAGGTTTCTTGAACCCAACCCACCAGTTCATTGGTTCTGCCTGACATTGCCGAGACAATAACAATAACATCGTATCCTTTGGCCACTTCGACGCCCACGCGTTTAGCTGCGCGGCGGATGCGGTCAATGGTTGCGACAGATGTGCCGCCAAATTTCATCACCAAAGTTGGCATGGTCGTTCCCTCAAGTGCTTATCTGGGCCGTGGTTGTCATAAGGCGCAGCGCTGCGAAGGGCAAGGGGCAGGGCGCATCGGTTGTAATGGTAGATAGGGCAACATCTAAAAGGGGTGCGCCACCCCATCCCACGTTTCAAAGTAACCGGTTGTTTCGATTGAAAGGGCGTCGAAACGTTGAACGAGGCCTGATGCAGACCTCAGCCAATTTCACGGTATGTGACAGGGATGAATATGGCCATTGGGTCTGATTTGAATCAATTGGTTTTTCGTGTCGGACGAAACGGAAGCGGCGCAACTGGGATGCCATCTTCAATTAGGGATTTTGCGTCCTCTATTTTGGCCTCTCCATAAATGGCGCGTTCCGGGCTTTCGCCGAGATGCATGGCGCGGGCTTCTTTGGCGAATTCTGTACCAACATAATCGGAATTTGCTTCGACTTCGGATTTTAGCTTTGCCAAAGCCTTTGTGCGCTCTTCATCGGTGGTGACATCTTGGGGCGAAGCGGTTTGTGTCATCGGGACATCTGGCGCAGGTTTTGGGGCCGCAGATCGAGCCGGGCGGACGAGCGGCGCCATCAAAGCCTTGGTGATTTCAGAAGAGCCACAGGTCGGGCAGACCGTCATACCCGCAGCCAAAAGCTTGTCAAAAGCATCTGCGGATTGAAACCAACTGTCGAACTGATGAGCATCAGGACATTTAAGCGTATATTTGATCATTATTTATGCCATTTCCCCATGCCTGCTACACTATCTATGCAGGGCCGGAGAAAGATCAATGGAAATGTCATGCGGGATTGAGTCACAGGCGGCGTGGATCAAAGTTCTGAATGATCTGAGCAAGTTCGCTTTCTTTGACTCTGGCTGCTGCTTTCTTACGGCTAAACCATTTGCGTTTACGCTCTTTGGCTTCTGGGAAATTGTCATGCAGCCGTTTAACTTTGACCGGAAAAACCGCGACCACACAAGGCAAAGCGTCATCGCCAACGTCTTTTTGGTAGGAATAAATTCCGAGACACATATCCTTGACCCTACCGTCTACACCGGCCTCTTCAAAGGCTTCTGTCGCGGCAGCTGCGGCGGGTGTTTGCCCATCCATCGGCCACCCCTTTGGGATGATCCAACGCCCAGTTCCGCGGCTCGTGACCATCAAGACCTCGACTTTGCCGTTTTTAACGCGATAACAAAGAGCCGCAAACTGGGTGCGTACGTCCCGTTTTTTTGCACGTCTCAATATGATCGGTTGCTGCCTGATTTGACCAGCGTTCACTGTACCACTTACCGTTTTTTGCCTGAGAGAGCCGCTTCGCCGGGCTGCGTTTTTTTTCAATGTGAACCATATGCCCTTTTGTTGCATGGTATTTCAAGTCAGCCCCAACTGAAAGTCCAGTAAAAACTTAAGTCCCCTCTGAAAGGATACACGATCACAAAGCCAATTTTCATAGGAGCAGAGATTTTTCGAACCTCTACATATGGGGCGTATCATCCGCTGCGGGTGCCTCGTGTTTCAACGGTTATGGATTTGTCTCGGGCGCTGGGATGGTTGCCGTCTGATCAGTATAGGATCAGCCCACGGGCAAAACCGTCTGCTTTGGCGCTTTGGCACGATTCTGAATATCTTGCCGCGTTGCAACGGGTTGAGGCGACAGGAATTGCAACGACAGATGATCGGCAGAGATTTGGATTGGGAACGCCGTCTAATCCTGTTTTTGCAGAGATGTTTCGCCGTCCTGCGACGGGGGCTGGTGGCTCAATGTTGGGGGCAGAGCTGTTGCGAAACGGGGGCGTGGTTTATAACCCGGCTGGTGGTACACATCATGGCCTCCCGGATCGTGCAAATGGATTTTGCTATCTGAATGACCCTGTTTTGGCGATCCTGATGATGCAGAACTATGGGTTAGAGCGCATCGCCTACATAGATATCGACGCCCACCATTGTGACGGGGTTGAATATGCATTTGCGTCGGATCCTTCGGTGTTGTGCCTGTCTGTGCATGAAGAAAACCGATGGCCGTTTGCCGGAAAACTGGAGGATGTCGGGGTTGGCAATGTCTTTAACATCCCGGTTCCAAAGGGGTTTAACGACACAGAGATGCGGGCCGTCTTGTCTGATTTAATTGTACCGGTGGTGGACGGGTTTAAACCAGACGCAATTGTATTGCAGTGCGGTGCGGATGCGTTGACAGAGGATCCGTTGGCCCGATTGACGTTATCCAATGGCGCACACCGCAGTGTTGTTGCTGCGTTAAATGGGATGTCGCCGCGTTATTTAGTTTTGGGGGGCGGGGGGTATAACCCGTGGTCTGTGGGGCGATGTTGGACCGGAGTTTGGGCGCAACTAAATAATTGTGCCCTCCCCGAACGTCTTCCGCAAAAGGCCGAGGACATTTTGCGCGCAATAAGCTGGAGCGGACACCGGCTCTCCTGCAACCCATCAGAAACGCTGTTTACCACCTTGTTAGATTCCCCAAGAGAGGGGCCCGTGCGCCCTGAAATACGTACCAGAATATCGGCATTACGTCGCCGTCAACGTGCTGTCTGGTAGGCATGGGTGCTTTTTGCGTGGCATCTTTGTCGTCAGACAGGTAATTCTGAAACAAATGCCCCGTAAAGGGGCTGTTTCAAATGGGCCAAATGCATGTTCAATAACAAAAACATCCTGATCACCGGCGGAACGGGATCTTTCGGTAAAAAATATGTCGACCACATTTTGGCCGACTATTCCCCGAATAAAGTCATTATTTTCTCGCGTGATGAACTCAAACAATTTGAGATGCAGCAAAAATATAATGCACCCTGCATGCGGTATTTTATTGGGGATGTACGGGATGGCGAACGTCTAAAAGAAGCGATGGATGGTGTGGATTATGTTATTCATGCTGCTGCGCTCAAACAAGTTCCAGCCGCTGAATATAACCCGTTTGAGTGTATCAAAACCAACATCCACGGTGCCCAGAACGTCATTCAGGCCGCCATATCCTGCGGTGTCGAAAAGGTAATCGCACTGTCCACTGACAAGGCGGCCAACCCGGTAAACTTATATGGTGCGACCAAACTGGCGTCAGATAAACTGTTCGTTGCAGCCAATAATATGGTTGGTGGGCGCGAAACCCGTTTTGCTGTTGTGCGGTATGGTAATGTCGTTGGTTCCCGCGGGTCAGTGGTTCCGTTTTTCATGAAGTTGATGGAGGAGGGCGCGACCGAGTTGCCCATCACCCATGCAGATATGACCCGGTTCATGATAACGCTGGATCAGGGGGTTCAGTTTGTTCTAAAGAATTTCCAACGCATGCAGGGCGGTGAGATTTTCATTCCTAAAATTCCTTCCATGTATATGACCGCTTTGGCGACGGCTATGGCCCCGGAATTGCCTCAGAAAATCGTTGGTATCCGTCCCGGTGAAAAACTCCACGAGGTCATGTGCCCCGCGGATGACAGTCATTTGACGTTGGAGTTTGAAGATCATTACGTGATCAAGCCAACCATTCAATTTGCTCATCACACGGATTTTTCCGAAAACCGATTGGGTGAGACGGGTGAACCTGTTCCGCAAGGGTTTGAATATAACTCAGGCAACAATGCGGACTGGCTGACCGACGAGACTTTCCGCGAAATGGCGCAGTACGTCGAACGATGATTCCCTATGGTCGCCAGGACATAACGCAAGAGGATATCGACGCTGTTGTTGATGTGCTTCGGTCAGATTTTCTAACACAAGGGCCCAAAGTTCCCGCGTTTGAAACCGCAATCGCGGATCACACCGGGGCAGGGTATGCTGTCGCGGTGAATTCGGCGACGTCTGCCTTGCATATTGCGTGTTTGGCGCTGGGCCTTGGGGCCGGTGATATCCTGTGGACATCACCCATCACCTTTGTTGCTTCTGCCAATGTTGGTTTGTTGTGTGGGGCCACGGTCGATTTTGTGGATATTGAAGGTGATACCTTTAACATGGATCCTACCGCGCTGGCGCAAAAGTTGTCGAAGGCAGAACACGACGGATGCCTGCCAAAGGTTCTGATCCCGGTTCATATGTGTGGGCAGTCCTGTGACATGGCAGCTATCCATGCACTGGCGCAACGCTATGGGGTTAAAGTTATCGAGGATGCGTCTCATGCGATTGGCGGCGGGTATCAGGGAAAACCGGTGGGAGATTGCCGTTATTCCGACATCACGGTCTTTAGCTTTCATCCGGTGAAAATCATCACCACGGCCGAGGGAGGTGTCGCCACCACGCAGGACCCGGTTCTTGCCCAACGGATGGCGCTATTTCGCAGCCATGGTGTCACGCGTGATCCGTCTTTGATGCAGGGGGACAGTGATGGCCCTTGGTATTATCAGCAGGTGGAGCTTGGCTTGAATTATCGCATGACTGAAATGCAGGCCGCTCTTGGGGTAAGCCAAACCACACGGCTGAACGAATTTGTCGCCCGACGTAATCTATTGGCGGACCGCTATGATGCGGCGCTGGGCAATCTGCCTTTGAAACGCCCCGGACGACATCCAGAGGCTTATTCAGCCTTTCATCTGTACATTATCCGCGTTGAGGCCGAACGTCGCCGAGCCCTTTTTGAAGCGCTGCGGAATGATGGGGTTGGGGTCAATGTTCACTACATCCCAGTGCATCTACAACCTTATTACCAAAACCTTGGGTTTCAAGTGGGGCAGTTCCCGGTGGCAGAGGCGACATATGCGCAGTCCATCTCAATTCCGCTGTATGCCGGATTGGATGCTGCTGCTCAGACCACAGTGATCACGGCAATTGAAAGCGCGTTGGCATGAGCATTTGTATGATCCCGGCCCGTGGGGGCTCTAAGCGGATTCCACGTAAGAATATTAAAGAATTCTGCGGCAAACCAATGATCCAATGGTCCATCGAGGCCGCGCAAAAAAGCGGTGTTTTTGATCGTATCATCGTCTCGACAGATGATCGCGAAATTGCCGACGTCGCCAATAGCGCGGGGGCGGAAACACCATTTATGCGCCCGGCAGAGATATCCGATGATCACGCCACAACTGCGGCCGTGATTGTGCATACGCTTGATTTCCTCAGGGATGAAGGGAACGAACCGGATGCAATTTGCTGCCTCTATGCAACGGCACCTTTTGTTCAGCCCGAAGACATCAGGCACGGCCAATCAGAGCTTGTTGGCAATGATTATGTTATCCCGGTTACAAGTTTTGCCTTTCCAATCCAGCGGGCTGTCCGCATCACAGACGTTGATCGGCTTGAGATGCTTGACCCATCGCAATATAAGACTCGTTCACAGGACCTAGAGGAAGCCTACCATGATGTTGGCCAGTTTTACTGGGGCACGTCCGTGGCTTGGCGAGAGGGGCGGGCGGCTTTTGGGGCTGGCGCGAAACCGTTGATACTGCCGCGTTACCGGGTGCAGGATATCGACACGCCCGAAGATTGGGTGCGCGCCGAGGCATTATTTCGCGCTCTATAAAGCCCGATTTGTTGGTTCAATACACCGGAGTTATTGGTAATTTATAAACGTAGATTGCGAATTCGAAAGGAAATCCGCCTTCGCGTAATGCGTAGTCATGGCGTAGTGTTGGATGTCCGCCTAACTCGGTTTTGCAGAAATTAAATACCTTCATCGGGTCTACATAAAACAACTTCTCGTCGTGAAAATCGACATGACTGCTCATGGCGTTAAAGGCGATGCCTCGATCCGCGGCTTCAAACATCCGACGTAGGGTTGTCGTCATAAAACCCCAGTTGTCATCCATTTTATTGTTAAACACGCCTGACAGAATTGCGTAATCGCAATACGGCAGTGGCGTATTTTCCGTGATTAAGTTGGCCGACGCGTTTGGGTGCCTTTTAAATTTTTCGGTGGCATGGTTAATGAACTCTGGCACGATATCCACCCCGTGATAGGAGCCCTCATGACCCTTAGCGCGCAGAAAATCGTGTAAATGAGCAAGACCACAGCCGACATCCAGAACGCGCCCCAAATCCGGGGCAATATCGGTTAAAACCGAAAATCGTGCGGCTTGTGTCGCGGTATCAGCCCATTGAACTGCTTGAGCACTGGGGCCATGTGCTGCCAGCAATGACCGATAATGTGAGATCAGATCCTGGCTCATGTCGTCCCCAACAATTTGTGCTGTAGCTTGTTTTCGTAGAACATCATAAAATTGAACCGCCCTCTATACCCAAATTCAACACCCACGATCCTCTCCGAAACGTCATTGAACAACTGTTGAGCCTTTTCATAGGGGGTTCGCCATCCGGCCTTGGGCATTGTATAGGCGACTGGGTGACCCCAATACATTGCGTCGGCGGCGATGGTTCCAGGTTTTAAATACCCTGTTTCTAACAGTGCCTGCCACGCGCGAGATTGGTTTTCGTCGGTTATTACCGCCTTAATATTTGCGGGATGGCTGGGGACCTCAGCTGTGACCAAAGTATTGCCATTTGATTTCGTTTGCTCTCCGTAAATACCCACTTTGTTGTACCGGAACGGCAATCTATCCTGGCTATAATCTTGAAGATAATCGGGGCCTTGAACGCTGTTCGCAGGGACCTCAAAGGCGAAAAAGCAAGTACCTACAGGGACGGCGCTGCTCATCAAGTCGACCTCAAGATCAAGGATCTTGGCCAATACCACCTCTGGAAGGGACCAAAATAACTTGGAAGCGGTGAAGGTTTGATCACCTGCGGTGACACATACCGCCTGACCCGAGTCTGAAATCGCATTGACCCCATGGCCTGTGTAGATGTCCACACCCATTTCAATCAAACGTTTTTGGGCTGCATCACAGAACCCTTTAAGACCGTGGCGCGCGGGATACGCGAATTTCTTATTCGTACTTTTTCCAGCAAACCGTCTATCGCCTGACATCAAAGAAACGCCTAAACGATCGTCCCAGAACGGGGATTTTTCTTTGAGTTCAATCATTTCTGCATCGCTGCCCAGTTTTGGGCGGGAAAACATTCCCAAAGAGCTTCGTGCATCTGCAGAAAACAGAGCAGGGTCGCTGCCGGTATATTTTCGAAGCATTGGAATAATTGATTCCGTCAGGGTCGCGCCGTAATTCAGACGATACCAATCCAAATAACGATCAGGGACCTGCGTTGATTGTGGTTCATTTTCCAGCGCCTTTAATTCTGCCAACGCGCGTTGCGCCAACGCTGGGTTGTCGACGCTAAAGTCGGGCATTTCAAACCCGTTTGTCCACGTCTTATTTGTGGTGCAGGCCCATTGTTGATCATCCCAAATCAGAATGTTGTCCTGAAGAATATCCGTATAGAAAGCCTCTCCGATGGGTGTGCGGATGTCAAAATTATGCGTCCCGTTGTCCACCCAATATCCATTCCACGGGCGAGATTGTAAGTTGCCCCCAATTTTATCGGCTGCTTCAACAAGTGCGACTTTAGAACCGGATCTTGCCAAACGCCAAGCGGCGTATATCCCGGCGAAACCGGCGCCTGCGACGATGATATCATACTGTTTTATGGCTGTTTCCTCGCAAGCTCTTCGATTGATAGTGGTGATGAAATTCCGGACCGTATCAGCGGTAGAAATTCCTTTGGCCCGACATGTGCTAAAGCATCTATTGCCGCCATATGTGACTGAAATGCTCCAAAATTTTGTGGATACTCTGGGTGATTAAAGTTTTGAAACCCGAGATTAACGCGACTTCCCTCAAAGGGGTTGTGTTCGGCAAGGTAATCATAGGATCCAACGGGGGATAAGTAATGTGTCACCTCGAAATGGGTACAAAACTCTAACAACCTATCGGCCTTTTCCCCGCCCTCAATGTTGGCCTCAGAGGCAAGAGAAAACTCTGTTTCTAATCCACAGCGTGATGCAATTTGTGTTGTGATCGTCCTATTCAGCAGTGATAGCGAGCCGCCAGAGGCATCGAACGCCTTTTGAAGTATTGACTGCACGACATCAAAATAGGGCGCATGTCCAAGATTGGCCTGGACTGTTTTTAATAGTTTTATTTCAAAGCCAGTGGTCGCTAATTTTACATCTTTAATCAACGGTTTGGAGGGCTTTCTTGCGACCCCAAGAGACAAAAGAATGGGGTCCTGCGGCCCCTTTATACGATTGCGGCTCTGCCAGCTTTGCTTTGAAAATTGTACATCATCAAGAAAGACGAAACGATCAGATTGATCGATAAGCGCAAAATATCCGAGCCAAGGTAGGAACGTTGGCTGCATAATCGCAAGCGTGCTCAAGTGGCAATGTCCTCATAGGTGATAGGGGAGCCGGCTTTTACCGACTTTGACAGGGTTTTCCCCATAATCGCAGGTTTGTCGTTTGGCGGAATTCCAGCTGAAGGGCGGATAAACCTGAAATCTTGATCCGTTACTGTATGACCCGCAGGTAAATCTCGCAAAGCAAACGCCGATCGACGACCGATAGATTTAGAGACTTCTTCCGCCTCGGTCGTTTGTTTTAAAGAGGATCCCTTCAGTTGATGGATATCCTTCATACCTTTGGCGATTTCAGCCATGATATCTGGTGTGGCAGAAAAACGATGATCCGGACCTTTGCGAGTTGGATCGTTGGTATAGTGCTTTTCTACGGCCACGGCGCCCATTGCTGCGGCTGTCATTGGACCTAGCGCACCAATGGTATGATCGGAGAACCCAACCATCTTGCCAAAGCGTGATTTCATGGTTTGCATCGCATTCAGATTGATGTTTTCAAACGGTGCGGGATAGGATGAACAGCAATGTAGCAGGATTAGTTCACCGGAATTGTGTTTATCCAACATTTCGACCGCATGTGTGATTTCATCTAGATTGGCCATGCCAGTGGATAGGATTAACGGCTTTTTCGTGCCCGCTACGGCGACCAAGAGGTCGTCAAAGGTCATTTCAAACGAGGCAATTTTATAGATTGGACAATCCAACCCCTCAATAAATTCGAGGTCACGTGGATCGTAAATAGACGTAAACGGCAGCAGACCTCGATCACGCGCTTTGGCGAAAAGAGGTTCGTGAAATTCCATAGGCATGCCTGCTGAATCATAAAGGTCATACAGGTTTTTTTTACCCCAAATCGGGTCGACGGCCATCGAAGGGTGATTTGATCGTATTGTAAGCGTATCCGCATCATAGGTTTGCAGTTTCAGGCTATCCCAGCCAGAATCAGCAGCAATGTCGACCAATGACAGCGAATGTTCCAGATCGCGATCATGGTTCGCGCTGACCTCGGCGATCAAAAAACACTTTTCGTCTTCGCCGATGGTTTTACCTTCAATTGTTAGGCTCATTGTAATTTCCCTGCAGGTAGCGACATAATCAAATCAATCACATTGGCCGCCCCATTTCCATCTACCAGTTCTTTGGCTGTTGCGTTCGGCTCGAATACTATTTTGCGGAGCTTCGGATTTGACAGGTCACGTAGTCGGTTCAAATAATTTGAACGCCCGTTTGGGTCTCCGTCCAGAAAGATCTCAGCAAACCCCTGAGCTTTGAAACCGTTGAGGTATTCTCGGTAGGCGGTGCCCGCGGATAGAAAAATTCCGTTTTTGCCGAGGCAGGCGGCCTCATAGCGAATTAACCCCAGTCGACCCACCACACAGGCGGAACGTGCGATAAGTGGGGCCAAGGATTTGGGGGCATCGTGCAACGTGATCTGTGGAAACGCTTTTTGAAGATCGGCTAGCTCTGCTTTTATTTGATTGGAAAACAAAGGCCCAACCACCACGTCCAAAGGCGTTTCTAATGGCAGAAGCGCCGTAACGCTATCGATACTAAAAGCGTCTGGATCGCTTCCGCCACACGTAATCAGAATTCGTCCAGAGGCAGATGTTTCCGACTGCGCGCGCCACGTTTTATATTCCGGAGAAAGGATGGAGTAGCGGGCCCCGTTTTTCCAAATCGTGTTTTTTGGCGGAGAATTACGAAGGTTTCCTGCGTTTAGGTACGGAGTTATCACTGCATTCGGTGCAGGAAACTGATCAATGTAGTCGTCTGGCGCAATACAATCGATAACAGTTACACAAACACCTGTTGAGGCGATCAGGCTTGCCTCAGCAGAGGCAGACGGGGCGTTTCCGTGCCAGTGGAAATCAGTGATAACATGTGAAATATCCGGCCGGCTCCTGAGCCAATCAACATTTAATGGCTCACATACTATGATCTGAGACTCTGCGATGCCATCCCTTAGCAGGATTGGAACTGTCCGTTCTGGAACAACATGATAATAATCAATGTTGCGGGAAGTTAACTCTAAGGCCAATGAATATCCGCGACGCAAATGCCCGAGGCCGATTTCTGGCCAGGCGTCGTAACGCAAGGCAACCTTTTTAAGGCTCATTGGGGTTGTCCAAATAGAGGGCTATTTCTTCGATAGAACGATCCGCCGCGCCGATATGTTGGCTATTGAAACCAAGTGTCTTGTCGCGGAATTCTTTCATTTTTTCAACGTTGTTCAAAGTTTTGGCCAAAAATAGTGCCAATTCCTTTTCAGAATCGAACTTTTGCATTGCACCTGCGTCCATTGCTTCTATGGCTGGGTACAAGATGCCATGAATAGATGCTCCGGTCACTACCGGTTTTTGCAATGCAAGGGGTTCGATGATGTTATGTCCTCCAGAGGCATTTAACGTACCTCCGACAAAGACAATATCCGCGAGGCTATAGTAAAAGTCCATTTCCCCAATGGAATCCCCGACAAGTACATCCGGCCAAAGATCACCGTCTTTGATTTGAAAATCGTCGTCGAGGCAGGCGCTGCGTTGGGCAACGGTGAACCCTTCTTGACGCAAACGATCTGCAACTGCTTCAAATCGTTGTGGGCTACGCGGAACCCATACGACATGCGGACAGGGGGAAAGAGAGCCCCGCAATGACTTTAAAACATAGATGAGTTTGTCTTCTTCATCCTCAACCGAGGAAACAATTTCAAATACCGGTCCATGGGGGGGGGCAGCCTGCAATAGGGTTTCTGCTTTTTTGGTCTGATCTTCCTTAATAGCGAGATCAAATTTCAACTCACCAACCAGTTTAATGTGATCCGATGGAAACCCTGCGGCGGAATATCGTTCAGCCCGTTCCTTGGATTTGGTCAATACCATTTGGTAGAGTCGCCAAAACAACAGCCGAAACCCGCCAGAGAGGCGTTGATCACGTTCAAAGCCGCGTTGGGTGTAATTTCCATTTATTTGGAACATTGGAATGTTCTTTCGCCGAGCCGCCATCAGCAAGCCGGGCCATAGTTCGGCTTCTACAACAAGACCAAGTTTGGGTTTGTGACGTGTATAAAACATTGACAGGGCCCAGAATAGATCTGTGGGGACGTAGCCCTGAACGACTGTTCCAGCCTCGATTTCAGTGTTGAATGCACGGCGTCCCTCGGCGAGACCGGACGCGGAAGAATGGGTCAGCAAAATGGTTTCGCCACGATCCAACAGGCGTCGCAAAACAGGGGTCGCAGCGCGTGTTTCCCCAAGAGACGCCGCAAACACGAAAACTGAGCCAGTGTTTTTTGCGGCCATGAATCCAAACCGATGGCCCAAGTTTTCACCGTAAAGGGGCTCTTTGCGGGACCGCAGAAATAAGACTAGTATTAAGATAGGTGTTAAAAGATGCCCAACCAATTGGTACAATACGTAGCCGACGCGTAATTTGCGTCGTTCTCGCCCAGAATATCGTGTCATCGGGTCGATATACATAATACTGGCACCCTTTTAGTCGGCTTAGTTGCAACGATTTAGTGCTGCCTGAAAATCTACCTACGCCGCCTTACGAGAAAGTTCCAGAGCTGTATCCGTACTGTGTGTTGGCATTTGCGAAGCCATCAGGATCGATCGAAAAGAAAATACCCAAGAATTGTGGACTGCTGTAGGTTTGAGCCAAGGTTGAACGCGTCCAATATGGCTTTAGGATAGTAGCAATGCCTTTCACAAGCCTAACTGTCGATGTGATTCTCCAGGTCAAATGGCCCTAAGGTGCATCATTGCTTAGTTGGGCACGTGACAAAAAAATACCCTGCACCGATTTCTCGGGCAGGGCATTCAAATTCTTTAAAACCTTGACGGAAAAACCGTCGAGTCTGGTTTAAGCCAGAGCTAGGTTTACAGCGCTTTCGCGGCCGTCACGACCGTTTTCAACGTCGAATGTTACTTTCTGGTTGTCAGCCAAACCGGTCAGGCCGGAACGCTCAACAGCAGAAATGTGAACAAATACGTCTTTGCCACCAGATTCAGGTGCTACAAAGCCGTAGCCTTTAGTTGTGTTAAACCATTTTACGGTGCCGTTAGCCATGCCCGTATCTCCTATAAAATACCATCCGCGGTAGTGCGATGGGTCGGTGCAGCAGGGTAGTTAAAGATCGTAACCGGCTGCTTAAATAGGAGGCGGGTAGAAATAACGTCTGTCGTCACCGCAATAACATGGGGGTAGTGGCAAGAAATTGCAAGATGTATCTTTGTTCAAACGTATCGGTTCTTAAGAATATAATATCTGAAAATTGTTTCAGTTTGAACGGTCGTTCTGTGGGCGACACACGGACGTTGCCCCGATACTGGGGCAACTGCGGTTTTTCAGGGCACGGGGTTAGGTAATGATCCGATTAACATGGCCCATTTTTCGACTCGGTTTGATTTCGGATTTTCCGTAAAGATGCAGTGATGTGTTGCTTCTCGTTGCCAGCTCCGAGACTCGATCCATGTCATCGCCGATCAGGTTTTCCATCACAACATCTGAATGGCGTTTGCCATCCCCCAACGGCCAGCCGGTAACGGCGCGAATGTGTTGCTCGAATTGATCTACGCTACACCCGTTTTGGGTCCAATGGCCTGAATTATGAACGCGTGGGGCGATTTCGTTGACGATTAACCCCTGTTGGGTCACGAACAGTTCGACTCCCAATACACCTACATAATCAAGTGCATTCAATATGTTGGCGGCCATCAATATCGCATCGGTGCGTTGAGATGGGGACAGTCGAGCGGGAACCGTAGTTGTTGCAAGGATGCCATCTTTGTGGATGTTTTCACCGGGATCATAACAGGCGACTTCTCCAGTCGGGCCTCGAGCCGCGATAATCGATACTTCGTGGCTGAAATTGACGAACCCTTCGAGAACGGCGGGGGCGCCGGCCAGTTCGGCCAACTTTTCTGTTGCCCCCGTGGCAGCGGTTAGACGGACTTGGCCTTTGCCATCATATCCGAATCGGCGTGTCTTTAGAATGGCAGGTGTTCCGATTTTGGCGATTGCTTGGTCTAGGTCAGCGTCGGATTCGACATTGGCATAGGGCGCGGTTTTAAGGCCAAGGTGGGTGAGAAAGTTTTTTTCATCCATACGGTCTTGGCTGACAGCCAATGCGCGCCGGTTAGGGCGTATTGGGCGACGGCTTTCAAGAAGGTCCAAAGCGGATGTCGGAATATTTTCAAATTCATAGGTAATTACATCAACAGAATCGGCAAAGGCGAGCAATGCGGATTCGTCGGTGTATTTTGCTGTCGTTACAACATCTGCAACTTGACCGGCGGGAGGGTTGGTCCCCGGTTCAAAGATGTGAGTTTTGAAGCCGAGGCGAGACGCCGCAACAGAGAGCATACGGCCCAATTGACCGCCACCTAGAATGCCAATGGTTGCACCTTGGGGGAGAGGGTCAGACATCACTTGGTTCATCCGGAATAGAGTCAGAGAGAGCATCGCGCCAATCATCAAGACGTTTTGCGAGGGAATTATCTTGCAGGGCCAAAATGCCAGCAGCCATCAAGCCAGCATTTGAGGCACCAGCCGCGCCAATAGCCATGGTCGCCACAGGGAATCCTTTGGGCATTTGCACAATCGAATACAGCGAATCCACACCGGATAAGGCCTTGGTTTGAACGGGTACACCAACCACGGGAATACGTGTCTTTGAAGCCATCATTCCGGGCAAATGTGCCGCACCACCGGCGCCCGCAATAATCACCTGTAACCCACGTTCGGCTGCGGTTTTTCCATAGCTCCAAAGTCGGTCAGGGGTTCTGTGCGCGGATACGATTTTTGCCTCGTACTTAATTCCGAGCTCGTCAAGAATATCTGCCGCAAGTTTCATAGTGGGCCAGTCGCTTTGGCTGCCCATAATGATGCCGACTTTGGGTTGTGTCATTCGCATTTGCCCCGTCAAAAAAGAAAGCGGCACTATAGCCAGACGCCGAAGCGATGCAATGGGCACAGAGTTTTCTAGGCGATAATATCAGGCGTTAATTCGTCTTCGATCCGGGCGATCTTGTCTTTGAGGCCGAGTTTTTGTTTTTTCAGACGTTTTATCGTGAACATATCCGGGTGACGGTTTTCCTGAAGTGCGTGAATGGCGTCATCCAGATCTCGGTGTTCATGTTTCAGCACCTCAAGTTTTACGCGCAGGACCTCTTCGTGGGTCATTTCTTTGGGGCTATCCATAAAGGCGTTATTGTCCGTTTTGTACCAGCAGAATTCAGTAAATAGACCGTTTTGCATCATCCGCATAGGGGCGAATCTCTTGCGGAGCAGGTTTATCGGCCCCATATTCAGATCAACGGGTCGCCAATTGGGGCCCAGACATGACAGTCGCTTTGAAAAGGACGTCCACATGAGTAAATTGACCCTTGGGTCCCATCCCTTTTTGCTGGGGTTTGATCAGCTGGAACGCTTGGTTGAACGCACCGCAAAAAGTGGAAATGACGGATACCCACCGTTTAATATAGAGCAAACCAGCGAAAACAGCTATCGAATCACTTTGGCAGTGGCCGGGTTTGCTGATGCCGATCTTGCGATCACTGTAGAGGACCGCCAATTGGTTGTGCGGGGGCGTCAATCTGATGATTCAGACGGGCGAATCTTTCTGCACCGTGGCATTGCTGCACGCCAGTTCCAAAAAAGTTTTGTTTTGGCCGATGGTGTTGAAGTCGGCGAAGCGGCAATGGAGAATGGCCTCCTGCATATCGACCTGAGTCGCGCAGTGCCTGAAACGATCGTACAAACGATTGAAATAACAAAAGCCTGAGGAGGTGGAGCATGGAACACGAATTCGAAATCCCATCCGGGGCGAAAGACCGTATCGTCTATATTCGCCAAATTGAGATTAACGACCTGCCTGAAGAAGTGCAGGAGCAGGCAATGGACGCCAAAGATTTAGTTGCGGTCCACAATTCTGACGGGGATCAGCTTGCGTTGGTTGATGGTCGCCGTTTGGCATTTATTTTGGCCAAAGAACATGACTTTGAGCCGGTGAGCCTACACTAAAATGACTTACAGTTTTGACTGGGTAGACGCTTTTACAACGCGGCCGTTTGGTGGGAACGGTTGCGTTGTCGTTTATGAGGCCGCTGCTTTAACCATTGAGGAACGCCTTGCTCTGGTGCGGGAAACCTCTTTATCGGAGTGCGCCTATCTGATCGGGTCAGACGTGGCGGATTTTGGTGTGCGCTATTATTTGGCAGACAAAGAGATTCCGATGGCGGGGCATCCGACCATTGCGACAGTTGCGTCGCTGTTGGATCGGGGAGTGATACCACTGGCCTTTGGCCGCGCGGACTTTACGCTCGAAGTTGGGGCTGGTGTAATGGCGATTGCGGTGGAAACTACGGATGCCGGGGCATTGATCACCATGACCCAAGCCGCGCCGGAGTTTGGTCAACAACATGACCCCGCATTCATCGCTGAGATGTATGGATTACAGGCGGATGATGTTGTTGGTATTCCGCAAACGGTCTCAACGGGAACTCCGTTCTGTATTACCGTGCTCAGATCCAAGGACGCGTTACGGCGGGCTGTCCTGAACAGGGACAAGCTACAAGAATTTCGGTCAATTGATAGTCATCCGCTTTCGCAAATGATGGAACCATTCTTGGTGACTTTGGGGGAGAGACCCAAAGCGGCGATACGTTTTCCCGACTATTGCTTGCGCCACCCAGCACCGCTGAGGATCCTTTCACTGGATCTGCGACGGGCTGTATGGGCGCCTATCTTTGGCGGCATGGATTAATTGCCGGGCCCAAGTTTGTTGCCGAACAAGGCCACTGGATGGGGCGTCCTGGACAAGGTTATGTCGAAGCTCTTGGCCCGCGTGATGCGATCACTGGGATCAAGGTTGGCGGTATGGGGCGGGTCATCATGCGTGGTGAATTGACCTTATAATCACTAGTGCGCGACTGAGTTCGATCCGTCGGCGTTTTGCCCTTCCCAAACAATAACATCCACGCCAACAAAGCGACGCATGCGGTCCAATTCAGCCTCTAATTTTTGATGCCGTGCGGTCGTCCAGCGTGTATTGCCCTCTGGCCAAAAGTTAAGGATATTCAATGTTGAGTTTTTTCGGTTTGCTTTGATTTCAATGCGTCCAACGACCTTATCGCCTTCGAGAATTGGAAATACATAATATCCCCAAATTCGTTTAGCGGCGGGTACGAACATTTCGATGCGGTACTCAAATCCAAACAGACGGCTCAGGCGGTTTCTATCCCGTATGACCGGATCAAATGGGTTAAGGATGCGCAGTCTTTTGGTTGGGGAGGACAGGGAGGCAAGACGCGACTCGATGTCTGCAGGAGCATGGGCGGCGATCCATTGCCCATCGGCGGTTTCAAATTCGACAGGCTGCAATGCGGTCCCAGGGCGTGCAATCCAATCCCGAACCTCTGCGGCGGTGACGGCATCCCAATATCGTTGAATGTCGCCGGGCGCTCCAAACCCCATGCGCGTTAAGGCCGCCGTGCAGAGCCAATTGATTTGTTGTTGGTCTGATAGGCCGCCTGCGTCGATAGGGTGTGGAAATACACGTTCCGCGAGGTCATAGTATTTGTTGAAATTTTTGCGATGACTGGTGGCCAACTCTCCACTGTACCACATGTAATCCAACGCTAATTTATGCGGGGGGCGCGCCCACATTTTTTTTGGGCCGTCTATCTTTGTGTCAAAGGCGTGTGTTGAAAGAGGACCTTCATGCCGAATGCGGGTTTTGATAAGTTCTCTGGCCGCAGCGTCAGGCAATCCCTTGTACCATCCGGCGCGGTCAAGCTGTGCCTGTTTGCGTTTGAACTGGCGTTCCCACATCGGGAGGAATTCCATGGGTATGACCGATGCATCATGCGTAAAATGCTCAAAAATGGTACGATTTTGGCCGAGCAGCCGGTCTAGCATTGGCTCACGATAGTTTTGGTTGCGGCTCCACAATATATGATGATGCGCACGAGAGACCACTTGGATTGTGTCAAGTTGTACGAAGCCTAGCGTGCGAATGATGTTCAGAACATCAAGGGGGCCCGTGGGAGTTGACGATAACCCCTGAGAGGACAGCCATAGATGACGAGCAGTTTTGTTTGGAATGCGAAGCGGGGTCATTGTGATCCAATCAGGGCGGCGGATACTTAGTGAAGACGACTGGCGGCAAAGTGTCTAGTCTTTGCTGGTGTCTAAGAAATGTGCAAATCACGTGACAAATAGCGCACATCGGCAATATTCCCCCAATGGCCGTTTTTTTGACTTTGCTGAAGCGGTATTTTATGCGATGCGTTCACTCGTGAACACACTGAGAGTCGAAGTCCATGACGGATACGTCCGCTAAAACCAATTTGCCAGAGGAGGAGGACCTCCTTTTTCGCCTTCTGCGGCAGCTTGAGATAGCGCCTGAAGGCTCTCAGCGGTCGACATCTACTGCCTTAGGTATTTCTTTGGGGCGGCTGAATGCTTTGCTTCGGTCCGCAGAAGAGATCCGGTTGATCAAGATCAACGAACGGGCTGGCCCGGACAAACGCCGGCGCTTTGAATATGTGCTCACGACCCGCGGCGCTGCCGAAAAGATCCGGCTGACCGACCAGTTTCTCGCCCGTAAGTTCGCAGAATATGACCGTCTGCATGCAGAGCTTACGGGCACTACAAGTGGCCTGATTCCCTTAAAACATAGGACCAATAACATGCAAAATAACCTTGCACCCATCCCGGAGCTTTTTGTTTCGTATGAATCTTCTCTGAAGATGAAAATGGAAGCTGCCGATCTGACATCTTGGGATTTGTCCCCGCGTCAGATTTGCGATCTGGAACTTTTGATGAATGGCGGTTTTAACCCGCTCAAAGGTTTTTTAACCGAAGCTGATTACGATAGCGTTGTCGAAACAATGCGTCTGACCACTGGCGAACTTTGGCCCATGCCAATTACGCTGGACGTGTCCGAAGAGTTCGCAGCTTCTGTTGAGTTGGGGCAGGATATTGCTCTGCGCGACCAAGAGGGTGTTATTCTTGGTACGATGACGGTTACCGACCGTTGGGAACCAAACAAAGCTAAAGAAGCCGAAATGGTTTTTGGTGCTGATGATTCCGCACACCCAGCTGTAAACTATCTGCACAACCAAGCTGGCAAAATCTATCTTGGTGGCCCTGTTGTTGGTATCCAACAGCCTGTTCACTATGATTTCCGTGCGCGTCGCGAATCCCCGAATGAACTGCGTGCGTATTTCCGCAAAATGGGCTGGCGCAAAATTGTTGCGTTCCAAACACGTAACCCATTGCACCGTGCCCACCAAGAACTGACGTTCCGCGCTGCGAAAGAAGCCGAAGCCAACCTGTTGATCCACCCTGTTGTTGGTATGGGTAAACCAGGCGACATCGATCACTTTACGCGCGTTCGTTGCTACGAAGCTGTTCTGGACCAGTATCCTGCGTCTACAACACACATGTCTTTGCTGAACCTTGCCATGCGTATGGCGGGCCCACGTGAAGCTGTTTGGCACGGCCTGATCCGTAAAAACCACGGTCTGACTCACTTTATCGTTGGTCGTGATCACGCTGGCCCCGGCAACAACAGCCAAGGCGAAGATTTCTACGGCCCATATGATGCGCAGGACTTGTTCCGTAAGCACCAAGAAGAAATGGGCATCGAAATGGTCGACTTTAAGCACATGGTTTATGTGCAAGAGCGCGCCCAGTATGAGCCAGCCGATGAGATCGAAGATAAAGAGAATGTTACTGTTCTGAATATTTCCGGTACCGAACTGCGTCGTCGTCTGTCCGAAGGTCTAGAGATCCCTGAGTGGTTCTCATTCCCAACGGTTGTGGAAGAGCTGCGCAAAACCAAGCCACCACGGGCCAAGCAAGGCTTTACTGTTTTCTTCACTGGGTTCTCTGGTTCCGGCAAATCCACCATCGCGAATGCTTTGATGGTGAAATTGATGGAAATGGGCGGGCGTCCAACCACTTTGCTGGATGGCGACCTGGTTCGGAAAAACCTATCCAGCGAGCTGGGCTTCTCTAAAGAGCACCGTGACCTGAACATTCGCCGTATCGGTTATGTTGCATCCGAGATCACCAAAAACGGTGGTATCGCGATCTGTGCACCAATTGCACCTTACGCAACAACCCGTCGTGCCGTTCGTGAAGACATCGAGGCTTTCGGTGCTTTCGTTGAAGTGCACGTTGCGACAAGCATCGAAGAGTGTGAAAAGCGCGATCGCAAAGGTCTTTATAAACTGGCGCGTGAAGGCAAAATCAAAGAGTTCACAGGTATCTCTGACCCGTATGACGTTCCGGCTAACCCAGAACTGGTTATCGAAACTGTTGGTACAGACGTTGATTACTGCGCACAGCAAGTTCTGCTCAAGCTGGAAGGCATGGGCCTGATCGGCGCTTAAGCCAATCAACCAATTGAAATGGAAAGCCCTGCCAGAAGTGGTGGGGCTTTTCTGCATTTTGAGTGGCAAGCTAATACGTGTTGAGTTGTTCTCGGCAGATTTTTTCTCGACCTCAAAAACCGAAAGCCGCAGTCTTCGCAGGAAAGACCCTGCTCCTTAAAACTTTGATCAGAAGATGGACCTTCGATGTGTTCATTATTGCTCCAAATGATCGGAGTTGTTCCTGTTTTCCAATTGGGATAGCAAGTTTGTGCAATCAATGGATTGAAAAGGACAAAACATGCCCAAAGCGATTGTTCTTGGTGGGTATGGCTTGATTGGGCAAGCTTGTATGCGAGCCTTGTCTCAGGCGGGGTTTGAGGTGTCCGGGATTGGGCGATCAGCTTATTCTGCAAAAGCTGTCGCCCCAACAGCTGAATGGATTATCCGCGATATACCAACGATTACATCTGAAGAATGGCTGGCGATACTTGACGGTGTCGATGTCATCGTGAATGCGTCTGGTGCACTTCAGGATGGTTCAAAAGACAACCTCAGAGCAATCCATGTGACGGCCGTGTCGCGCCTCGCTGAGGCTGCAGCGGCGCTGCCTGTTCGGTTTATTCAGATTTCGGCGGCTGGTGTTTCTGAAAAGGCTTCGACGGCCTTTTTTCGGACTAAAGCTCAGGGGGATGGAATCCTCTCCACCCGCGTCAAAAACGCAATTATCCTGCGGCCCACGCTTGTATTATCGCCAGAGGCTTACGGAGGGACGGCCCTTCTTCGGGCCGTCGCGGCAATACCTTTTATCCAGCCGGATGTATTGCCCAATGCGCTGATCCAGACCGTTTTTATTGAGGATGTGGCCGATGCGGTTGTTGCATCGGCCCAAGGAAAAATTCCCGATGGAACCATTGCGGATATTACCGAACACAGGGCTCACAGATTTGGGGATCTGCTGACAATGGTACGCAGATGGCAGGGGTGGCCGACCCCGATTGCCCACCCGTCGATACCAGCGCCCTTCGTATTCATAACAGGGAAAATTGCGGATCTGTTTGGGCATCTGGGGTGGCGTTCGCCGCTTAGATCCACAGCGCTTTTGGTCCTTTCGGGCGGAATACGCGGCAATCCAGACATTTGGGAGAAAGCCGGAGGTAAACCCTGCCGACCCTTGGATGAGACTCTGTCGCTCTTGCCGGCCACGCGCCAAGAAAGGCTCTTTTCCCGTGCTTACATCGCGCTTCCTCTTGCAATTGCGTCGTTGGCGATATTTTGGCTATTGTCGGGCTTGATAACTCTCTTTGATCTGGTCCGCGCCATGTCCGTGTTAACGGACCGTTCCGCACCGTCTTGGATGATCGCTCCGGCTGTGGTTGGTGGGGCGGTGGCTGATATCTTTCTTGGCATCGCAATATTGTGGAGACCATGGACAAAGCGGGCGGCGCTCGGAATGATGGGGCTGTCTGCGGCCTATCTGATTGGCGGCCTTATTGTCGCGCCTGATCTTTGGTCCGATCCTCTGGGTCCGATGGTCAAAGTTTTGCCTGTCATGACTCTTGCCATCATGGTCAGCTTATTGATGGAGGAAAGATGACTTACGACGTCCTTCTTTTTCTGCATGTCCTTGGCGCTACGGTTCTATTGGGCACTGGGGCGGGGATCGCTTTTTTCATGGTTATTTCTAATCTGAGCAAAGATCCCACCCTCATTGCGCATGTCGCTGGCATTGTCGTGCTCGCAGATACGGTTTTCACAGCCACGGCAGCCATGTTTCAACCGATCACTGGTTATTTGCTGGCACGCGAAGTCGGTTGGCCACTGTTGGAGGGGTGGGTCGGTCTATCACTTGCGTTGTATATCTTGGTGGGCGCGTTCTGGCTGCCGGTTGTCTGGATGCAGATTAAGATGCGAAACCTCGCCATGAATGCGCGGGATGCGGGCCAACCACTGCCTGAGAGATATCACAGTCTTTACCGCTGGTGGTTTGCTTTTGGATTTCCCGCGTTTGGTGCGGTGCTTGCTATTTTATGGTTGATGCTGACAAAACCGGTATTCTGATACCGAGGTATCTCCTCTATTTGTGGCAGATGAAGGCAAAAATCCTCCCTAAAGCCAGTGATCCAGGTGATCCATATTTGCCTGAATGTCCCCGATGTTTTGACGGACCCAATCTGGATTATAATAAGTGTCCAAATACCGTTCTCCGCTGTCACACATCAGTGACACGATTGATCCGCTCTTGTCTTTTGCCATCATACCTTCGGCAATTTGCAGTGCCCCCCACAAGTTTGTGCCTGTAGACGCACCGGCTTTGCGACCGATGATCTTTTCCAGCCACAGGATAGTGGCGACACTAGCCGCATCTGGGACTTGAATCATGTCATCGATCACATCGGGTTGAAACGATTTTTCGACTTTTGGACGGCCAATCCCTTCGATCCGGCTCGACGATTTGGAGGTCAGATTCGAATTGTTTTGCTTGTAGCTTTCATAGAAAACTGAGTTTTCCGGATCAACTACCACAAGCCGTGTATCGAACCCTTTGTAGCGGATATACCGTCCCAATGTCGCGGATGTTCCGCCTGTTCCTGCACTCATGACCAAGGTGTGAGGAACCGGGTATCGCTCTTTTTGCATTTGATGAAAGATGCTTTCAGCGATGTTGTTATTGCCGCGCCAATCCGTTGCCCGTTCGGCATAGAGGAATTGATCGACGAAATATCCATCTATGTCTTTGGCGAGAGAAACCGCTGTCTTATGCATAAGTGGCGCGCTTTCGACAAAATGGCATTGACCACCATAGAGTTTGATTTTGTCAATTTTACTTTGGGCAGTGGATTTCGGCATAACCGCAATGAAGGGCAAACCCAGCATTTGTGAGAAATACGCCTCTGAGACTGCGGTGCTCCCCGAAGAGGCCTCTATGATTGTGGTGCTTTCTCCAATTTTACCATTGCAGAGGGCATATAAAAACAGGGATCGGGCGAGCCGATGTTTCAGACTTCCTGTGGGATGGGTGCTTTCGTCTTTTAGATAGATTTCGATATTTCTAAGCTTTGGAATCGGAATTTTAAACAAATGTGTATCAGCTGAACGTTGATAGTCGGCCTCTATTTTACCAATTGCCTCTGATACCCATTGATGCATGCTGTTTGCCCTAGTTCGGTTAAGGATATGAAATTCATAACATTTGTAGGGTAAACCTGTCCATGTATCCAAACCCACTGATCCAGTCGCATACCGTGCGGGTAGACATCTATCTGGCCTCTGCTATTTATCGCGCACCGGAGCAAGGGCAACTGCCTTTAGATGGATCTCCGGGGCAGCACGCATCCAAGTCTCATCAGGAAACCGAAGGCCTTCTTTATGACCACCAATAAACGTATCGTCCTTTCGAGTGATCACTCTGCACTAGACCTTAGACAGACTATCGCCGACCATATCTCTGCACTGGGTTGGGAGGTTGAAGATATTGGCCCCAAAACCACAGAGAGCACGCATTATCCAGTCCACGGTGCCGCGGCTGCACAACGTGTCGCGTCAGGTGATTGCCGGTTTGGGATTATCCTATGTGGTACGGGGCAGGGTATTATGATGGCCGCAAATAAGGTCGATGGCATCCGCTGTGGTGTTTGTATGGATACGTTTTCGGCACGGATGATCCGTCAACACAATGATGCCAACATGCTTTCGATTGGTGCGCGCGTGCTGGGTGAAGGCCTGGCTTTGGATATTGTTGACGCTTTCCTGAACGCCGAATTTGAAGGTGGTCGTCACGCGACACGGGTGGACATGATTGAGCCCGCTCAAGGGTAGTTGTACCAACGCGCGAATTTTGATGGCGTACCATGACAATGATGAGGTCCTGCCAGTTTGGGACCTCTTCATGGAAATGGAGGCTTAAGCCTCTTGTGCGACTTGATCCCGCAGCAGACGGCGCAAGATTTTGCCCGAAGCTGACTTGGGTATCGCGTCTACAAATCTAATCTGGTGCAATTGTTTGTAGGGGGCGAGGCTTTCTTTTAGATGCGCATGAATGGCCTCGTTGTTCGGCCCATTCTCTGTGCGAATAACAAATGCGATGGGCACTTCGCCGGCTTCGTCGTCTGGAATGCCGATCACGGCCGCATCTGTGATGCCCGTGAGGGCAATTAAAGCAGCCTCTAATTCGGCAGGCGCAATCTGAAAGCCTTTGAATTTAATCAATTCTTTTAGTCGATCAACGATGAACATGTAGCCGTCTTCGTCAATTAAAGCGATGTCACCGGTCTTTAACCACCCATCCGCAGAAAAGGTGTCAGAGGTGGCTGTGAGGTTGTTTAGGTATCCTTGCATGACTTGGGGGCCTTTGATCCATAACTCCCCTTTATGTCCCGCAGCCTGCGGCTGACCACTGTCAGGATCGATTATTTGGCACGTGGTATTGGACACGACAAATCCAGAAGCCCCTGCACGCGGCAGATGGCCCGGTACAATATGCGATACAGGGCTAAGTTCGGTCATCCCATAGCCTTGAACGACGGTGCAATCGAGCCGTGCAGCGACCGCATCGGAAAGTTCCTTTCCAGAAGGGGCTGCCGCCACGAAGACTTCTTTTAGGTGACTAAGGTCATAATCATCAATCAACGGATGTTTGGCGAGGGCAAGAGCGACAGGGGGAACGATCCAGCACCGCCGAGACTTATGATCCTGATTTATTTGCAAAAACAGCGGCAAATCAAACCGTGGCATGGTGACAAGCACGCCGCCAGCCGCCAGATGCAGGTTCATGAGAACCGTCAGTCCATAGATATGGAACAATGGTAAAAAGCCTGCAGAAACCTCGCCGCGTTGGAAATTGGCGGCCACAATGGATTGATCGACATTCACCACCAAATTGCGGTGGGAGAGCATCACCCCTTTGGGCAAGCCAGTGGTGCCAGAAGAATAAGGAAGGACAACTGAATGGGTATCCAGATCAATTGGAAGCTGCGCCTCTTGCGGCTCTGCGAAGAGGGCAGCAAACTCGGGGGATCCAATCGCAAGGACAGGTTTTCCGTTAGCACCATTCTGCGCGGTTTCCAGAAAGTCGGGGATCGTAATGAGGAGGTCGGCACCAGAATCATTCATTTGGTGCGCGACTTCGGCGCTGGTGTACGTTGGGTTCAGAGTGGTGATCGTTCCGCCGGCCCAAGCGACACCATGAAAAACGACGCAATATTCCGGAATATTGGGGGCCATTAGAGCAACGGTTTTCCCTGATCCATAACCCGCTGCTGTTATGCCTCCTGCGAACCGTTTGACCTGATCCATGAACGCCGCAGCCGTAAGGCTACGCCCCGAAGGCCCGTCAATGAGAACGACGTCATTTGGCCGTGTCACAAGGTCAGCAAATATTCTTTCCGTGATGGATAGGTTTGTCAGGGCTACGTCGGGAAATGGGCTTGCAAAAATGGTCATGGGATCCTCCGCTTTGGACAGCCTGCCACAAAGGTTGGAATTTCCCAAATGGGAAATTGGTATTCGAATTTGTGTTGTATTATAAACGGTTGCAGGGACACGCCAGAGGGCGAAGCGCCGCAACAAAAAACGCCATTCTGCAATGCGATGCAAAATGGCGTTCACTTTAATAACTGGTTTATTTATTCTTGATCGGCGAGAAACCGTTCCGCATCAAGTGCAGCCATACAACCCATACCCGCAGATGTGACCGCCTGACGATAGATGTGGTCGGTTAAATCGCCCGCCGCAAATACACCGGGAATCGACGTCGACGTGCTGCCCGGTTCGGTAACAACATAACCGCCCATGTGGGTTTCGAGTTGATCTTTGACCAGCTCGTTTGCCGGTGCGTGGCCGATGGCGACGAACACACCTTTGGCGGGGATCTCTGTGATGTCGCCGGTTTTTACGTTTTTAACTTTCACGCCCTCAACGCCAAGCGGCATGTCAGTGCCAACGACTTCTTCGAGCTGATGGAACCACAGGGTTTCAATCTTTTCGTTCTTTAACAGGCGATCTTGCAGGATCTTTTCAGCGCGTAATTCATCGCGGCGGTGGATCAAAGTTACCTTGGAGGCGAAATTTGTTAGAAACAACGCCTCTTCGACGGCGGTGTTCCCACCACCAATGACGACAATTTCCTGCCCCCGATAAAAGAACCCATCGCAGGTTGCGCAGGCTGATACGCCAAAGCCCTTGAATTTCTCTTCGCTCTCTAGACCCAACCATTTTGCTCGGGCTCCGGTGGCAAGAATAACCGCGTCTGCTTCATAGATTGTTCCAGAATCACCTTTAGCGATAAACGGACGCTGTTGTAGGTTCAGATCGGTGATGATGTCGCCGATGATCTCTGTCCCCATGGCTTTGGCATGGGCCTCCATGTTGACCATTAAGTCGGGGCCCTGAATTTCAGTGTGGCCGGGCCAGTTTTCAACCTCGGTTGTGGTGGTCAGCTGTCCGCCGGGTTCAATCCCCTGAACGAGGATGGGCTCCAACATGGCGCGAGAGGCATAGACGCCTGCGGTGTAACCTGCAGGGCCGGAGCCGATGATCAGGACTTTGGTTTTGCGGGTCTCCGACATGGGGCATTCCTTGCGCTCATACTATTGATTGAAACGTGCATATAAAGGTGTGGAGAGGGTTGTTCCACCCCCATCACGGTTCTGTGCAGAATGAGATTTAATTTTGATATCAGATTAATTTTATTGCGCTATTACGAAATATTATTGCGCAATATACCGCGCTCCCATAGTGTTGGCGCAAACAAATAAAGGCGCCCCCATGGCTGGCTCAAAACTCGATCCAATTGACCGCAAAATATTAGCGGAGTTGCAGGCTGATGGTCGAATGACCAATGTCGAACTTGCCAAACGGGTTGGAATCTCTGCACCTCCATGTTTGCGTCGCGTCAGAACCCTAGAGGATAGTGGTTATATTCGTGGCTATCATGCGGATGTCGATGCGCGTGAGCTAGGCTTTGAAGTGCAAGTTTTTGCGATGGTAGGCTTGCAAAGCCAAGCTGAAGTCGACTTAAGCGCTTTTGAAGCGCGGTGCCGTGATTGGCCATTGGTTCGTGAATGCCACATGCTCAATGGTGAAGTGGATTTTGTACTGAAATGTGCCGCACCGGATCTCTCTAGTTTCCAAACCTTTCTAACCGAAGAACTTACCGCCGCTGAAAACGTGGCAAGTGTGAAAACGTCTCTTGTGATTCGGGGGGCCAAGGATGAACCGGGTGTTCCGTTTGAGGTCATGGAAGAGCGCCTCAGCCAAGAGCCGTAGTGGTTTTTGTATTGCTTCGGCGATCTCGGGATTAGACGTGTGACATATTGTGATTATGGAATTGGTTTTCATCCCATATTGGATGTCGCCTAGCGTGATATACATCTTTCTTGTCGGCGTTGTTTGTTTTGGGATTGCATTCATTTTACGCAGGGCCTCCGTGCTGGGCAGCATCGGAGAACTCAAAGTTGCGCTACGTTTAAGGCGTGCGCTGGACCCAGATATTTATACAATATTTCATGAAGTGTTGTTGCCGTCGCGAGGCGGAACAACGCAAATTGATCATGTGATCGTAAGTCGTTTTGGGATCTTTGTGATCGAAACTAAGAATATGAGCGGTTGGATTTTTGGTGGCGCAGACCAGAAAAGCTGGACGCAGAGCTTTCCGCGCAAAAAGCTCAAGTTCCAGAATCCGCTGCGACAAAATTACCGCCATTTAAGGACTTTGGAAGATGTGTTGGCAGTGCCGAGGGCAGCTTTGCATAATGTTGTGGTTTTCGTGGGGCCTGCATCGCCTAAAACGAAGATGCCGGATAATGTTCTGTGGAACACACGTGATTTGGCCGAATTTGTCCTGAGGCAGGGAGAACCTGTTTTTTCACAAGCCGAGGTTAATGGTCTCTGTCGGCGGCTAAATGCAGCACAACTGGTGGTGAACCGTGCCGCCAAACGGACGCACAGAGAGAATTTGCAACGTGAAAGGCGGGAATCTAGGCACAGGTCCTTTCGTCCGTGAATGTGCTGCTCAGAGGCATACCCTATTCTCGCGTTTCCATCACCACGATCAATTTGCTGCCCACTTCAAGCGCCTCATAAACATGTGGCCGATCCGCGGGGTACCGATAGTAGTCCCCGGGATTGAGGATTTCTTCGGCATCCTTTGGGCCTACGCGTGCTTGTCCATGGCACAACATGGCATGTTCCACGGTTCCTATTGGATGTGGGTCAGATGATCGGATAGAGCCAGGTTCAAGATCAACACGATACAAATCTCTTCGAGTTCCGGGGGGGCAGTTTGTTAAAAGGGTGGTTTGATAGGTTGCATGATCTGATCCTACGGTAGGACCTTCATGCGCACGTATTATGCTGACATCCGGGGTGCTGACTTCGAAAAGGGTTGAAAAAGTGACATTGAGAGCTTCGGCAATGGCCCAAAGCGTTTCAATGCTTGGATTGCCTTTTCCAGCTTCAAGTTGGGACAATGTCGATTTGGCGAGACTCGATTTAACGGCGAGCGCTGACAGGCTCAGTCCCATTCGGGTGCGTTCGCGATGAATTGCAGTTGCGATTAGATCATTTGGTGTCATGTTTTTTATATCATACACTTGTATTTTTTGGCGAACATCTCATATTGTTCGTTATAGTGAACGATGTTCGATGTATGAGGTCAACCCATGACGGCTCTCCCAAACCATTCTATCCGGTCTGATCTGGCGCTTGGTGCACGTGATATGCTGCCGATGGCGCTTGCCGCGGCCACATATGGCATGGCATTTGGGTTACTTACCGCTCAATCGGGCTTTTTGTTTTCACAAGCCACAGGCATGAGCGCACTTGTTTTCGGCGGCTCTGCACAGTTGGTTGCCTTTGATCAGTTGATGGGGGGCGCGGGTGTGGGCGCTGCTATTTTCGCTGGGGCCGCACTGAACATGCGTATCCTTTTGATTACGGCGAGCATGCGAGGGGCATTGATCAACCGACCTTGGTGGCAAGTCGTCGCGAGCGTTTATGTGGCAACAGATGCTTCGGTTGCCTTGATGCAAACCGCTAAATCCCGAGGCGCATT
Source organism: Pseudoruegeria sp. (assembly GCA_039972875.1). Taxonomy (GTDB): domain Bacteria; phylum Pseudomonadota; class Alphaproteobacteria; order Rhodobacterales; family Rhodobacteraceae; genus Pseudoruegeria. Next base: position 177,256 of record JBDWMA010000032.1, on the reverse strand, counting down.
GGCGAGTTACTGGTATCTCTTTGGGGGCGGTTTGTTGTTGTTTTTGGTCTGGATCCTTGCAACGGCGTTTGGGTTTTTACTGTCTCATGGGATTCCGACCCCCGAAAAGTTTGGGCTGGATTTTGCGATTGTCGCGGTTTTTGTTGCGTTGTTACCGGGGATGTGGCGCGGCCGAAGCGATGTGCTGCCTTGGTGTGTGGCCGGGGCGACAGTTGTTGCGTTTCAGGCCCTTGTTCCATCCCAAGCAAGCTGGGGGCTCATCATTGGCGCAACCTTGGGCGCATTTACGGCAGGGGTTACACATCATGACTGATATTTGGGCCACCATTCTTGGCCTTGCTGCAGCAAGCTTTGCAATCCGGATTGGCGGGTTCTTATTGGCGCTGCACTTGCCCCAAGAGGGTGCGTGGGCGCGTGGCATGGATGCATTGCCCGGCTGCCTGATCATCGCTTTGGTCGCTATGTTGATGCTTAACGGTGGCATGAACGAATGGGGGGGAGGCACCGTGACTTTGCTTGTGGCCTATAAAACGCGAAACTTGCCGGTTTCTATGGTCTCAGGGATTCTGACCGTCGCGCTCATGCGATTGCTTTGGTAATCACGCAAATGGATCATTGGGGTATGTGACATGCCCCAAGTATAACCCTTGAGGAGGACAAACGGGTCCGCATGCAGCGCGATCACAGGCGACCAATGCGTCTCGCACATCCTGCGGTGCCCAAGCCCCTGATCCTACGCGTTCTAAGGTTCCAACAAAACTGCGAACTTGGTTATGCAAGAAGCTTCTTGCCCGCACGTGGAACCGATATTCAATACCATGTGGCAACGCGATTTCTTCGATTGAGAGTTCATCCAAGGTTTTGACAGGCGACTGGGCCTGACAAATCGATGACCGAAAGGTTGTGAAATCATGTAGGCCCAAGAGGTGAGATGCACCTTGGCGCATGGCATCCGCATCAAGGTTATGGTTGATCCGCCAAACGTTGCCCTTTTCATGAGTAAGAGGAGCACGACGGGACTGTAGGCGAAACAGATAGCGCCGTTCGACAGCCGAAAATCGGGCATGAAAATCATCATCGGTCTGAGCCGCATCAACGATTGCCACGGGTAAAGGCTTCAGATGGTAGTTTAATGCCTCTGACAGTCGAAACGGATCCCAATCCTTTTTTAGATCCACATGGGCGACCTGACCCAAACCATGTACACCGGCATCAGTGCGTCCCGCTGCCGCGATGCCGGGTGCATCGGATTCAAGTTTACACAACGCTTCCTCAACGGCCTGCTGTACCGAAGGATGTTCCCGCTGACGTTGCCAACCCGAAAAGGGGCCGCCGTTGTATTCAACTTTTAGTGCAAATCTAGGCATAGGGCTGCGATAGCGCCCCCCCCCATAAATGACAACGCTCTGCTTTCATTTTGGCAAAAAAATCCAGCTGAGTTTTTTGACTGGTTGCCAAAACTATGACGTGATGACCACCGGTTGTTTGGCGTCTCGACGTTTTAATAGGGCTTCCCTCCAAGTGATAAAGCTCACCGAGATTACGATCACGACGCCTCCTGCAACAACCCAACTGTCGACCGGTTCTGCAAAGAATATTGCGCCAATGAGGGTCGCCCACAGCAATTGTAAAAATGTCACCGGTTGCGTTACCGTTACGGGGGCGGCCTGAAATGCTTTTGTCATGGCAAAGTGTCCGGTTGTTGCAAAGCAGGCGACCAGAAAAAGCCATCCGATTTGGGGCCACTCGGGCGTCACCCAAACCGCAAATGCGAAAGGAGCCAATCCGATCGTGACCGTGATTGACAGCATTGCGACCACGATCCCAGGACTTAGGTTGTCGCTGACGCGTTTGGCGATCAGATAGCTTCCTGCAAATGCAAGCGCGGCCCCAAGCATCGCAATGTGACCCGATGACAACTCACGCAGGCCGGGCCTTAAGATGATCAAAACCCCTGCAAATGCGCATAGAATGGCTAGGATGCGGCGAAACGCGAGTTTCTCTCCTAAAAATAAAGCAGCCCCGAGCGTGACATAAATCGGGGACATGTAGTTCATCGCCGTGACGTCAGCCATGGGAATGCGCGCCATGGCGTAGAACCACAGGATAACCCCCAAAGCATGCACAGCACCGCGTAAAGACAATAGTTTTAATGTCGGTTTAGACAATGATATCGTCCCAAGCTGCCCCATCAAAGGAATGAGAAACACCAATCCCAATAGATACCTAAGAAAAGCCGCCTCAGCTGCTGGAAGTCCTGGGCCGATGATCTTTACCGTGGCGGTGACAGCCACAAAATTGAGCCCCGTGATTGCCATCCACATTGCGCCGATCAGCGGAGAATTTGACGATGCTTTCATGGGACCGAGGTAACCTTGAAATGATCCGCGCAGCAACCCTAATGCAACAAGAGTTTTGCTGCGATCAACCACATTGTTGTCCCAACAAATACATCAAGAATACGCCATGCAGATGGTTTTGCGAAAAAGCCGCGTAGGAGCGCCGCGCCATATCCCAGCGAAAAAAAGAAGACAAAGGATGCCAGGACAGCACCAATTCCGAATGGAATTTTTTGACCTTCGAATTGGGTGGATATAGAGCCGATCAGCATCAGTGTATCTAGATATACATGGGGATTCAGCCAGGTCAGAGCCAAGCAGGTTAACACGGTGGGCAGCAAGGCCGCAGGGATGCGATCAGCGGCTTCTAGTGCTTCACCTCCTTGATATGCGGCGCGAAAACTTACGATGCCGTAAAATATTAGGAAGGCCGCGCCACCATACCGAAATGTTGGGATCAACCACGGCCATTGTGCGGCCAAAACGCCAAATCCAGAAACGCCAAGTGCAATGAGGATGGCGTCGGAAACGGCGCAGCAGAGCACAATCGGTAAAACATGTTCATTGCGCAAGCCTTGGCGTAGGACAAAAGCGTTTTGCGCGCCGATTGCCAAGATCAAGCCAAAGCTTAATGCAAAACCACTATAAAACGCGCTCATTTCAATTTCCTCTTACTTGTGTTGCTGTTGATTACGGCTAAATCTATTTTTAGACAAATTTAAGTTTCTAACGCGAGATTAGAAAATCTAATGAAGTTCTTGGACCCCTCTCTGTTGGCGCTTGCCGCTGTGGAACGCGCAGGCAGCTTTGACGGTGCCGCAGCAGCGCTTGGGATAACGCCCTCTGCCGTTTCGCAACGTATTAAGCACCTTGAGGAACGTGTGGGGGCTGTTTTGATCCAGCGCGGACAGCCCTGCGTTGCCACAGATACGGGGCGAAAACTTTGCCGCCACGCCGAACAAGTCGCTTTGCTCGAACGTGGGTTGACCAAGGACCTTGGGGAGGCGATGTCACCAGACACGGCCGCGATTGTGCGGATCGCCGTGAACGCTGATAGCGTTGCAACGTGGTTTCTGGATGCGTTAAAGGATCAGGGCGATTTACTGTTTGATATCGTAATTGATGATCAGGATCACAGTGCAGATCTATTGCGACGTGGAGAAGTCGTTGCGGCCATCAGCAGTTCGTCAACAGCAGTGCAGGGCTGTGATGTAACGCCGCTTGGTGCATTGCGGTATATCGCCACTGCGAACCCTGATTATCGAGATAGGTGGTTTCGCGATGGTGTGACGTTGTCAGCCCTAAGGAAAGCCCCGGCAATGACATACAACATGCAGGATGGCTTGCAGCAACAGTGGATAAGACAAGAGATCGGGCAGGGTGCATCGTTACCTTCGCATTATTTGCCCTCAACGCAGGCCTTTGTTTTGGGCGCGTACCTTGGCATCGGTTGGGGGATGAACCCTGAGATCTTGGTGCGCGATCATATGGCCCGCGGTGCCTTGGTGGGGCTTGGAAAAATACCTCATTTGGATATCCCATTGTACTGGCAATGCAATCGATTGGTCTCTGGGCCGCTCCGGGACATATCCAAAGCCATTCGGCAGGCTGCTAAACGGGGGCTTGTTCAACCTTAAGGTGTGGGTGGGTCAAAAAGGCTCCTTGACCTTATGGGGGGAGGGCTGACAATGACGACAAGAACTTAAACCGGATAAGGACAGAATGATGGCCACAGAAAACAGATTGGCAAAGGCGCTTAAGAACCTTGGTTTGGCCTTGCTGAATGCCACGTTGATGCTGGTATTGCTGTGCCTTGTTTTTGCTTGGTTGGCCATGAAGCAGATGAATGCGTTTTCTGGAACGATTAGCCAGAGTTTTGCTGATGGGTTGGTACAGGTTGAGCCGGTAAAAGAGCAGCTGTCCACACTAAATTCGGGCATTGTGTCTTTACGTAGTGATCTACAAGAGATCCGTACGACAAGCGGTACAGTTCGGGATGTCAAAATTGAAAACGTACAGCAGCGTTTGGATATTATGGCTGCGATCACCGCCGAGATGCGTGCGAAGCTGCAAGGCATCGTTCAAAATCCAGATCTTATTGTGGATCGCGTTGTTACAACGGCGGTGGGTGAGTTGACAGGCAGCCTTGTCGCGTTGCGGGGATGTCACCCAGACCTTGGCGCAAATTTAAACCTGTTGCCGGCGTCCTGATGTTGGCACGTTTTCCCATAACCGCTGCGCAAATCGACGATGTGGTCGCCGAATTCTATCGGCGCATTCGTGTGCACCCAGAGCTTGGCCCGGTGTTTCTTGGCCATGTCGGGGCCGATTATGCGGCGTGGCAGGCTCATGAAGCGAAGATCGCCGCATTTTGGCGCAATGCAATTTTGATGGAGCGTAGCTACAACGGCAATCCTATGCGCACGCATATGGATGCGGGTAATGTCATGGCTGCGCATTTTACACCGTGGCTTGCGCTTTTTGATGTTGTGCTGGCCGAACAACTCCCTGCTGAAACCGCAGAGAGCTTTTCGGCGTTGGCCCACCGGATTGGGCGGGGTCTACGAATGGGGGTTGAGGATCTGCACAAACTTGCGGGTGCGGTGCCGATGCTTTAACCAAACAGGCCAGTTAACGCCTTTTGGATGATGCTAGTGACCGATGGTTTTTTACACGCGGTAAAGGCCATTGGGCGGCACACTTCTAACGCCGCCACACCGACACGGGCTGTTAATGCCCCGTTGATCACGCCCTCACCGAACCGGCGGGAGACTTTGGACAAAACGCCGCCGCCAGCAATCGAACCGATTAAGTCATCGCCAACAGCCACTGCCCCTGTGGCCACCAGATGACCGATCACCGTCCTCATCAATCGCCAGCTGCCCAACGTTCCAGCGCGCCCGCCGTAGATATCGGCAATTCGGCGCACCATGCGAATATTCGCCGTAAGGGCAGCGACCACATCTGCAAGGGCTAAGGGGACAATAGCAGTGACCGTTGCAACTTGGCGTGCGGCGGATTCAATCTCTTTGCGTGCTTCAGCGTCAAGGGGGGCGAGTAATTCATGTTCTACAAGCCCCAATAGCCCATCGGCGTCCAATACCTCATTCTGTTGATCTGAAAGACGGCTTAGACCCCATGATAGTTCAGGTCGGTTTTTATAGAGTTCTTTGACCTCTTTGGTCACTTTGCGAGCGGCCGCGAGGTCATGACTGCTTAGGGCAGCGCTTGTTGCGTGTTGGATGTGATCCAAACGACGTAGGCGGGCAAAGGCCAACCATTCCCGCAGGGCAATCACCAATAAGATTAAAACAAACAGGGCCGTCAAGCCAAAGGCGATCCCACCGAGCACAGGGTTGCGGGCCAATAAGTTGACCACAAAATCCCACGCCGCAATTGAGACCACAAACGAAATCAATGCCCCCAAAATTGACCAGAACCATTTCGCCAATTTCGACGGAGGGCGGGCTGAGATTTGTACCATTTGTTGCATCGCGGCACCCTGCGGCGTCTGGGTATCCGGCACAGGCGGCGCCTCAGCCGGAGAGGGGGCGTCCTGATCGTTGAGTTCAATGACGACGGGGCCGGGGCGGTTTGGATCGCTCATTTCAAACGGTCTCCGATCAGAAATTCTGTGGCACGGTCCAGACGGATGTGGGGCAAGCCTTCTCCGGGTTTGAGCCGAAGCGTAGCAGGGGAAAACCGCATATTGCCAAAATCACCGTCCAGCCATTGCTCTGCTCTTTCTCTGGCAGGGTTTAACAGGCGAGCCGGGTCTTGGGGCAGCGATCCGGCGTGAAATGCCGCTGTTTTGCCTGTGTCTAGTAAGGTGCCGCGCACGCAGTCCAAGGGGGCGCCATTGTGTTGCAATGTTTCCTCGACGGTTGCACGCAATGCGGCGATGGACAATGCACTAGTCTGCGCACCTGCGAAATCTGCTTTGTCTTTGGCGTCGCGCACGAGCGCATCCATAATTGCGGTCAGTTGCGGGTGCTGGCTGTGGTGCAGGTGGTCGGCTTTGGTGGCGGCAAAAAGGATCTTTTCCACCCGTTGCCCAACCAGCAGGCGGGACAGAAAGGAATTCTTGCCAGGACGAAAGGCGTTTAGGATATCGCCCATGGATTCTCGCATGTTCTCAACCGCTTGTGGGCCACGATGAATGGCACCAAGTACATCCACCAGAACAACCTGTCGATCAATGCGTGCGAAATGTTCACGAAAAAAGGGCTTCACAACCCGCGATTTGTAAGCCTCATAACGGCGTTCCATTTCCCGCCATAGCGACCCACGGGGAGCCTTGGAAATTTCTGACAATGGGGCAAAGGTCAAAACCGGTGATCCTTCTAGAGCGCCGGGCAATAAAAATCGTCCGGGGGAGCAATCAGAATACCCCTGTGCCTGTGCGGTTTTCAGATAAGTTGTGAACAGCTCGGCCAAGGCTTTCGCATCGGTTTCCCGAAGCTTTGCAGCGCTGTCTGTTTCATTTGCTTTGGCCAGATAGGCAGCTGCGGCCTCGCGTTGCTCTGCTTTTTGCAAACTACGGGCGGACCATTCGGAATAGCTTTGGTCCATCAGCGCCAGATCCAGCAGCCATTCACCGGGATAATCGACGATATCTAGATGCACGGTTTTGGGGCCGGAGAGGCCAGACAGTAACCCGTTTGGTTGGACGCGAAATGACAGGCGCAGCTCTGAAATGGACCGTGTACTTTCCGGCCATGATGGCTGATTTGTGGTCAGCGCCGCAAGGTGGTCTTCATAGTCAAACCGTGCAATCGTGTCGTCTGGTTGGGGCTGCAAATATACGGTGCGCACCCCGCCGTTTGCAATGGCTGCGACTTGCGACATACGGCTTCGGTTTAAGAGGTTTGCAACCAAGGACGTGATGAAAACTGTTTTACCAGCACGGGCCAGGCCAGTGACTCCAAGTCTGATGGTGGGCTCAAACAGGCTTTCAGAAACCGTGGCCCCCAGATTTTCAACCTGTCGTGTTACGCCATCTGCAATATCACCTATTCGCACGCCAAAGCCTTTGTTGTTTAACCTTTAGCGCTAGATAGGCAGCAATTCGCTGCCTGCCTAGGGGCAATTGCTATGATCTTTGTTGGGCAATCCCATTTGCGGCCAGAGGAAAGCCCCTGCGCGGCCCATTATGCGCGCGGATCAAGAAGCTTATTTAGCACCGTATCTTTGGTGATCTGACCTAACAATTGATCGCCATCCATTACCCCAACTGGCGCACCAGTGCCGGTGATCTTATCCATGACGGATTGGATAGTTTCGTCAGGTGGAACAGAACTGCTGGGCATTCCTTGCGCAGGCTCCATGACATCTCGTGCGCAGAGAACGCCCAGTGGGTTCATATGCGCCACAAAATCTGCCACATATTCATTGGCTGGCGCAGAGAAAATCTCTTGCGGTGTGCCGCATTGCACAATGCGACCGCCCTCCATGATGGCGATGCGATTACCGATTTTAAAAGCTTCGTCCAAATCATGGGACACAAAGACGATTGTTCGCTGCAGTTTGGCTTGCAAATCCAGCAATTCATCCTGCAGTTTGGTCCGGATCAACGGATCAAGCGCTGAAAAAGGTTCATCCATCAAAAGGATCGGTGCCTCGGTCGCAAAGGCGCGGGCCAGACCCACACGCTGTTGCATGCCGCCAGACAATTCTCCCACCTTGCGATCGGCCCAGTCAGATAGCCCTACCAGCGCCAGTTGCGTATCCACTTTGGCGTCGCGTTCATCTTTGCCAAGCCCGCTAAGTTCCAATCCTAGGCCGGCATTTTCCCGTACAGATCGCCAAGGCAGCAAGCCAAATTGTTGAAAGACCATTGCAACATGGTTCTGCCGCATCCGCCGCAAAGTCACGGCATCGGCATTGGTGATGTCGACCATATCGCTGCCGTCATTCACACGCACAGACCCGCGAACGACTGGGTTTAATCCATTTACAGCCCGTAAAAGCGTAGATTTCCCGGATCCTGAAAGCCCCATCAGGACAAGGATTTCTCCGTCCTCTACGGTTAGCGAGCAGTTATGAACCCCCAAAACTTGGTTGGTTGCCTTTTGCACTTCGGTGCGGTTTTTGCCCTCATCCATCAAGGGCAATGCTGATGAAGGTTTTTCGCCAAAGACGATGGAAACATTGTCAAATTCTACAGCGCTCATTTGCGTTCCACCCTCAGAATACGGTCCAACATGATGGCGACCACAACGATCACAAAGCCACTTTCAAACCCTAATGCTGTGTTCACCTGATTAAGGGCGCGTACAACTGGAACACCCAGCCCATCTGCGCCGACAAGAGCCGCGATGACCACCATCGACAACGACAGCATGATTGTTTGATTTAGACCGGCCATGATTTGTGGCAACGCATAGGGGAATTCAACTTTCCACAGGGTCTGAGACTTGGTTGCGCCGAAGGCTTCGGCGGCCTCAAGCAAGGGCGTGGGTGTTGAGGTTACGCCCAAATGGGTCAGTCGAATTGGGGCAGGGAGCACAAATATCACCGTGGCAATCAACCCCGGCACCATGCCAATCCCAAAAAAGACAATGGCGGGGATCAGATAGACAAACGTCGGGAGTGTTTGCATCAGATCCAGAACTGGTCGCATGAACGCATAGAGTTTTGGGCGATGTGCGGTTGCAATTCCTATGGGTACGCCGACCCCCATGCAGACAACACAAGCCGAAAGCACAAGGGTTAGGCTTTCGGTGGTTTCCTCCCAGTAATCCTGATTAAGGATGAACAGAAATCCAAGAAACACAAACAGACAGGTTTTCCAGCTTTTCTGCAGCATCCAAGTCAAACCCACAAAGATAACAACCATCAAAAGAGGAGGCGGGGTTTGCAGAACCCATAAAATTCCGTCGATCAGGTTTTCTAACAGGACAGCAAGCCCGTCAAAAAACCACTCTCCGTGTTCCTGCAACCAGTCAAACACCGCAGCTGCGGCTTTTCCAACTGGAATTTTATTCTCTGTCAGCCAGTCCATTCCATCCCCTAATGGCAGATGTGGAGCCTGCCAATTCTTACGTGTTGTCCGAAGGCCTTGTCCCGACGGCGCCGGAACAAGGGTGGGGGATTACATCCCCAATGCGGTTTTTACAGCAGCAACAGCATCGCCACCGTCTTTGGTTGTGACGCCATCCAGCCACGCCATAAAGACCTCCGGATTGCCACCGAGCCAAGCAGAAGCCGCTTTTTCAGGATCTTCGCCGTCGTTCAGGATTGCGCCCATGATTTCATTCTCCATCGCTAAAGAGAATTCCAAGTTTGTCAGGAGTTTTCCGACGTTCGGGCATTCTTCAACATAGCCTGCACGCGTGTTGGTGAACACGCTCGCACCGCCAAAATTTGGGCCAAAAAATTCATCGCCGCCGGTTAGATAGCCCATGTCAAAGTTTGCATTCATCGGGTGGGGTTCCCACCCAAGAAAGACAATGGGTTCATCTTTTTTGGACAGACGCTCGACTTGCGCCAGCATGCCTTGTTCGGAGCTTTCTTTGACGGACAAGTCTTTCATTCCAAAGGCATCCGCATCGATCATCGATTGAATCAGGCGGTTGCCATCGTTGCCAGGCTCGATGCCGTAGATCTCTCCGTCGAGTTCATCAGAGAATTTGGCGATATCTGCGAAATCTTTGATGCCCAATTCCATGGCAGCTTTGTTTACCGCCAGAGTGTATTTTGCACCGGCCAGGTTTTCGCGGACGGTGACGACGGTGCCTGCCTCACGGTAGGGGGCAATGTCTGCCTCCATTGTGGGCATCCAGTTGCCGAGGAAAATATCGATGTCGCCTTCGGCCATCGAAGTATAGGTCACAGGCACGGACAAGACCTTAATGTCGGTGTCATAGCCTAGGGCATCAAGGACAAATGTGGTTGCAGCCGTGGTGGCGGTGATGTCGGTCCAACCCACATCTGAAAAGTTAACTTCGCCGCAATCTGCAGCAGCTTGTCCGGCGATGGCCGCAAGGGCCAGCACGGAAATCGAAGTGCGAAGGATCATTTTATCGTCTCCCTGAGTGTTTACAGTTTTTATTGATTGACGAGTCAATTAAAAAACATCACAGTTTAATAAGCAAGTGTTAAGGAACATGGCATGCCTAAATTAGGGATGGAACCAATTCGTAGAGAGGCCTTGGTGCGTGCAGCGATCGAAGAGATTGGGCAGGCGGGGTCTCTTGATGTCACGGTATCAAAAATAGCCAAGCGCGCTGGTGTGTCTAGTGCGCTAGCGCATCACTATTTTGGCGGGAAAGAACAGATTTTCCTCGCCGCAATGCGCTATATTTTAAAGGGGTATGGCAAAGATGTGCAACAAGCCCTTAATGGTGTTCGACATCCCATGGCGCGACTTGAGGCGATCATCGGCGCCAGTTTCTCAGAGAGGCAATTCAAGCAAGATGTCGTTTCGGCATGGTTGAATTTTTATGTGCAATCTCAGAATAATCCTGAGACGCAGCGCTTATTGTCAATTTACCACCGGCGGCTGCGGTCTAATTTGCTCGCGAATCTACGGCCCTTGATCGGCGCGCGGTCCGAAGATGTGGCCGAAACCCTCGCGGCAATGATCGATGGCTTATACATTCGGCAAGCTCTTGGTGCAGCGCCGCTAAATTCTGCATTCGCAAAACAACAGGTCGTTCGCTGCCTGATGCTTGAAATCCAAGTTGGCGATCCGACCTAAGGGTCGACGCTGCACGTTTTACAATAAGGGTCAAAAAATATGACAGTTTCCGCTCAGCCAGTGGCCAGCCATTTTATCAATGGACAATATGTCGAGGACACAGACGGTGCGATCATCGATGTGATCTATGCCGCGACGGGTGAAAAAATCGCGCAGGTGTATTCTGCAACTCCGTCGATTATCGAACAGGCCCTAACCGCCGCGCAGGCCGGTCAGAAAATTTGGGCCGCTATGAGCGGTGCAGAGCGTGGTCGTATCTTGCGCCGCGCCGCAGATATTATCCGAGAACGCAATCGCGAATTATCCGAGCTTGAAACGCTGGATACTGGAAAACCCCTGCAAGAAACACTCTGTGCGGATGCCACCAGTGGGGTGGAAGCGTTTGAATACTTCGGCGGGTTGGCGGGTAGTCTGACCGGGGAACACATTCAGCTAGGAGAAGATTGGGTATACACCGTTCGGGAACCTTTGGGTGTGTGCGTGGGGATCGGGGCGTGGAACTTTCCGACACAGATTGCGTGTTGGAAAGGCGCTCCTGCGTTGGCCTGCGGTAATTCTATGATTTTTAAACCGTCTGAAAACACACCTCTTTGTGCCTTGAAAGTTGCTGAGATCCTGCACGAGTCGGGGTTACCAGCAGGTGTTTACAACGTAATTCAAGGCTATGGGCATGTCGGGGGGGCATTGGTCACAGACGCGCGCGTCCATAAGGTTTCTTTGACGGGCTCTGTCCCCACCGGACGCAAAGTCTATGCGGCCGCAGCGGATGGCATGAAGCACGTCACTATGGAGCTGGGTGGAAAATCCCCCATCTTAGTCTTTGATGATGCCGATTTAGAGGATGCCGTTGGCGGTGCGATCTTGGGGAACTTCTTCGCATCGGGGCAGGTTTGTTCCAATGGGACACGAGTTTTTGTGCAAAAAGGCATCAAAGAGGCCTTTTTGAAGCGCTTGTCCGAACGGCTTGGAACTGCTGTCATTGGGGACCCTATGGACGAAACGACCAATTTTGGCCCGCTGGTTAGTGAAGCGCAGATGGCCATTGTGCAGGGCTACATCAGTAAAGGCAAAGAAGAGGGCGCAACACTGAGTTTTGGTGGCTCTCGGTTGGAACGGGATGGGTTCTATCTTGAACCAACTGTGTTTTCGGATGTGACGGATGACATGACAATCGCACGTGAAGAAATCTTTGGCCCCGTCATGGCGGTTCTAGATTTTGAAACCGAAGAAGAAGCGATTGAGCGAGCAAATGATACGGAATTTGGACTGGCTGCCGGGGTCTTTACCAAAGATATCCAGCGTGCCCACCGGGTGATTGGGCAAATGGAAGCGGGAAGCTGTTTCATCAACTCCTATAATGACGCCCCGGTGGAAGTGCCGTTTGGCGGGGTCAAGATGTCCGGAATCGGTCGGGAGAACTCAAAAAGCGCATTAGAGCATTATAGCCAATTGAAATCGGTCTATGTGCGCATGGGGAAAGTAGAAGCCGCGTTCTAAAAGCTAGGACGCTCCCGCCATCGCATCTGCGCGCTAAAGCGCTGGTGTGATGTTGGGCGTGGCACCGCTGCGCGGTGTATGTGATATCAGGAAATTGGGGTAAGGCCTTAATGGAAGCGGATTTTGTAATTGTAGGCGCGGGGTCTGCAGGCTGTGCGATGGCATATCGGTTAAGCGGAAGTGGCGCGTCGGTATTGGTGATTGAACATGGGGGCAGCGATGCTGGGCCGTTCATTCAAATGCCCGCTGCGTTGTCTTATCCGATGAATATGTCGATGTATGATTGGGGGTTCCAGTCAGAACCAGAGCCGTATTTGAACAATCGTCGTTTGGCGACGCCACGCGGTAAGGTCATTGGTGGATCATCTTCGATCAATGGGATGGTCTATGTCCGAGGGCACGCCTGCGATTTTGATCATTGGTCAGAGGCGGGTGCCAATGGATGGGCCTATGCCGATGTCTTGCCCTATTTCAAACGGATGGAAACTTGGCATGAGGGGGGCCATGGAGGTGATACGACATGGCGCGGCACCGATGGTCCCCTGCATGTTTCGCGTGGCCCGCGAAAAAATCCTTTGTACGATGCATTTGTACAAGCGGGTGCCCAGGCTGGGTATGAGGTCACCGGGGACTACAATGGCGAACAGCAAGAAGGTTTTGGCCCGATGGAGCAAACCGTCTGGAAAGGACGGCGTTGGTCTGCGGCGAATGCCTATCTGAAACCTGCTTTGAAACGGGAAAACTGCGATGTTCTGCGGGGGCTTGCGCAACGGGTGGTTATCAAAAATGGCCGCGCTGTTGGGGTTGAGATAAAGCGTGGCGGAAAGGTCGAAACGATCCGAGCGCGACGTGAGGTGATCCTTGCGGCGTCCTCTATCAATTCACCAAAGCTATTGATGTTGTCTGGGATTGGACCGGCAGCAGACCTTGCGGCTCATGGAATTGATGTGATTGCGGATCGCGCCGGTGTAGGCCAGAACCTGCAAGATCATCTGGAAATGTACATTCAGATGGCGGCAAGTCAGCCAATTACGCTGTATAAACACTGGAACTTGATATCCAAAGCGGTAATCGGGGCGCAGTGGCTGTTTACCAAAACTGGTCTAGGGGCGAGCAATCAATTTGAAAGCGCGGGCTTCATCCGTTCTAAAGCGGGGGTTCAATACCCTGATATACAATATCATTTCTTACCAATGGCTGTGCGCTATGATGGGCAGGCTGCAGCTGAGGGGCATGGTTTTCAGGCTCACGTCGGACCGATGCGATCCCCATCTCGCGGTGACATCACGCTGCGATCTGCTGATCCTGCAGATGCGCCCAAAATCCGGTTTAACTACATGTCTACCGAGCAAGATTGGGAAGATTTCCGCCGCTGTATTCGTTTGACACGAGAAGTCTTTGCGCAGGATGCGTTTAAACCATTTGTAAAACATGAAATTCAACCGGGTGCGAAGTACCAATCAGATGATGAATTGGACGGGGTGATCAAAGAGCACGCTGAAAGTGCCTATCATCCCTGCGGTACCTGTAAAATGGGGGCGGCGGACGACCCGATGTCGGTGGTCGATCCCGAATGCCGCGTTATCGGTGTTGAAGGGTTGCGGGTGGCTGACAGCTCGATTTTTCCACGCATCACCAATGGCAACTTGAACGGACCATCAATTATGGTCGGCGAAAAAGCCAGCGATCATATTTTGGGAAAAGGGCTGTTGGCTGCAGCCAATGATACGCCATGGATTCACCCCAATTGGCAAGCAACACAACGATAACCTAGATGCTCGTTTAGGCATCAGCGAAAACAACCAAATTCGGATCGCATGGCATTTATTTTAAAATAGGGACCCATGTTGATCCGGATCAAAGAATCACCAGTTGGACTGTTCTACCTTCCTTGTGACCAAGGTGAAAAGGAGAGGTTAATGTCCAATACCCCCCATGAGCTGGCTGATGAGTTTCCAGACAAAGTGGATGCGATCCACACGCTAAAGCAGGAAAACGCTCATTTTTCCAAGCTTGTAGAGGCGTACCATTCGATCAATCGCGATGTGCATCGGGCGGAGACGCAAGTGGAGCCGACAGACATGCTCCACGAGGCCGAATTGCGCAAACAACGTCTGGCTCTAAAAGATGAAATCTGGGGCATGCTTACAAAAGCAAGTTAACCAGGACAGCTCTCCAACAGGGAGCGCACTGCGGTGGGGAACTTTCCCTTCCCTGTTCCCACCGCGGTGTATAATTTTTCCGACAAAACCTGTTTGATTTAACTCTCTATTTTGTAGGGCAGAGTGTCTCTGTTGTGAAAATCAACAGACAGCTTGCGCTCCAATGGGGGAACAGAGCGTTGATGGCAGTTCGGGCGCTCACAGATCCGACAAGAGATGCCAATTGGTTCAAAGGCTCCGGCGTTGCGGGTGTCAAGATCATCAGCATAAACCATGTCGCCAGCATGTTTTACTTCACATCCTAAACCGATTGCATACCGACGTACGGGTGCTGTGTAGGACCCGCCCGACTTTGATACCGCACGGGCCAGGCAGAAATAGCGAATGCCGTCAGGTGTTTCAGCGAGCTGACGTAAGAATTGCCCCGGTGTTTCAAAAGCCCTGTGTACGTTCCACAAGGGGCATGCGCCCCCAAAACGGGCAAATTGAAGTGTTGTCGCAGAGTGGCGTTTGGTGATGGTCCCAGCTTGATCAACAACCACAAAAAAGAAGGGCAATCCTTTTGCTCCGGGGCGTTGAAGTGTGGAGAGTCGATGGGCGACTTGTTCCAGCGATGCGCCGAAGATTTGGCACAAGCGTTCGAGGTCATGGCGGGTTGATGCCGCAGCTTTATGGAACTCTGAGTAGGGCAGCAAGGCAGCGCCAGCAAAGTAGTTGGCCATACCGATTTTAGCGATGCTCCGGGCGGCTTCGCTTTGAAACCGTGCAAGATCAAGGGTCGCCTCTAAAAGATCATTTTGAGAAATCAACGCGTATTGATGTAAAAGCTGAAATCGGCGTGTTGCGTGAGAGGCATTAGCTGAAAGCGTCAGAATTTTTTGTGAAGGATCATATCCGCGTAAGCCACCATCCGTTTGATAGGCAACGGTTATTCCCAGATTTGAAAGGGCAGAGAGGGCCTGTTTCTCTGGATCCATACGAGCGCCGCCGGGACAAGAGAAATGTTCCGCAGCATGATCGACCGCATCGATGTAATTGTCGCAATAGTGAAAGAAATCGCGCACCTCTTCCCATGGGCTCGGTTGTGCGCGGGCGTCCTCGCGTCCCAATGCTTCGTCTAGCGAGGCAAGCCGTTCATGGTTTTGTCGATACGCGCGATGAAGTTCTAGAAAGGCACGTGCGAGGGCAGGGGCATTTGACGCGGTGAGCCTTAGATCTGCCAACGGGGGTGTGGTGTCGCCAAACACAGGGTCAGCAAGTGCTTCGCGCATATCCGTTGTCATGCGTTCTGCATCGCCCGTCGAAAGTTCGGTGACGTCAAAGCCAAATTCCTGTGCAAGGGCGAGGATCACGCCCGTTGAAACTGGGCGGTTGTTGTTCTCCATTTGGTTTAAATACGGCAGGGAAACACCCAGCTTTTCCGCAAAGATTTTTTGGGTCAAGCCAAGCTTCGTGCGTGTTTCTCGGAGTTTGACGCCAGCGTATAGTTTTTGCGTCGCCATAGAGCCCGTAGTCCTTGTCTTTGCAGATTTGCTAAGGCGATATTAGATTTTGCAAAGCAATCAGGCAAGCCTAAGCAGAAATCTGTTTGGATCTTTGAATTACAAAAAGGATGCATAAAACAGCCGTGCCCGAAGTGAAGACCATGATCCAAAGCAAGGGAAAAGCCCCGGATCCGGGTTTAAGCAGAGCACCCGCAAGCGCAGATAGCGCTGCACCGCCACCGATCATAATCGCCCCGCCAAGGCCAGATGCAGTGCCGGCGATATGCGGGCGCACGGACAGCATCCCTGCTGTGGCATTTGGCAGAACGAGGCCATTGCCCATGCCAACAAATGTCATAAAGCCAAAGAATACTTCGGCCGATCCAAATCCAGATTTAAATATTGAAAGAGAGATGATCATCCCAATAAGTACAAAGATGGTACCGCTTAGAATCATCCGATTGACGCCGAAACGGACTGAATATCGCCCTGATAGAAAGTTGCCGATAAGGTAACCAATGGCGGGCGCGCCGAAATAAAGGCCGAGTGTGGTGGGGTGTAAATGGTAGACTTCGCTGCCAACAAAGGGTGCACCGCCGAGGTAGGCAAAAAAGCTGCCGGAGCTAAAGGCTGCGGTCATGCTGTAGCCCCAAAATCTCGGCGAGGTTAACAGTTCGGGGTATTCCGCGAATTGCTGAGAGAAACTTGCTCCTTTTGTGGTGGATGTTTCACCAAGGTCCGCCCAGCTGAGCCACAGAATGAATGCCCCTGCAACGAACATTGCCCAAAAATTCGCTTGCCAGCCAAATGCAGTGTCCAATAGCCCGCCAAAGGCCGGCCCAATCATTGGGATCAATGACATGCCCATTGTGACATATCCGATCATGGAGGCGGCCTCTTCTTGGGGAACCATGTCACGCACAATCGCTCTGGAGAGCACCATACCCGTTACAACCACGGCCTGCGCCATGCGAAAGGCCAAAAAGACTTCGATAGTGGTCGCGTAGATGCATCCCAGCGTGAAAATGCAAAATAGCCCCATACTGACCAGTATGACAGGACGCCTGCCAACAAAGTCGGATATGGGTCCAACGACGACTTGCAAGATGGCGTTGATCCCGAGGTATAGTGCGACGGACAATTGGATTAGGCGATATTCCGTATTGAAAAACACGGTCATATTCGGAAGGGACGGCAGGAAAATATTCATGCTGAGTGCGGATACACCAGCCAATAGAATGAGCGTAACGACATGTGGCGCTGTGCTGCGGTCCAAAAAACGGACGGCGGGGTGTTGTGACATGTTCTACCGATCGTTTTTTGAATGAGTGTATTGGTGCCTCCGCTCACGGGACTTGTCAACCTAGGTTGTTAAGGTGGTGATTTGCAGATTTGCAATTTGCAAAATTGTGGTTGCCAATAATATTCAAATTTACTGAATAATGCTTCCCTGACTTTGGAATTCAACGTAAATAACCGCTGACACCTGAGGAGAGTCCCGATGAAAGATATTCTGACAGAGCTTGAGACGCGCCGCGAAGAAGCCCGGAAAGGCGGAGGCGAACGCCGGATTGCCTCTCAGCATGCCAAAGGGAAACTGACCGCGCGGGAACGGATTGACCTTTTGCTTGATGAAGACAGCTTTGAAGAGTTCGATATGTTCGTCGCCCATCGCTGTACCGATTTCGGGATGGAGCAGGATCGTCCTGCTGGTGACGGTGTGGTCACAGGCTGGGGCACGATCAATGGACGTTTGGTCTATGTGTTCAGTCAAGATTTTACAGTGTTTGGTGGTTCGTTGTCTGAAACACATGCGCAAAAGATTTGTAAGATCATGGACATGGCTATGCAAAACGGTGCACCGGTCATTGGGCTTAATGATTCAGGTGGGGCGCGTATTCAGGAAGGTGTGGCTTCGCTTGCTGGTTACGCCGAGGTATTCCAACGCAATGTCATGGCCTCAGGAGTGATCCCGCAGATCTCTGTGATAATGGGCCCTTGTGCCGGTGGTGCTGTGTATTCGCCTGCGATGACTGACTTTATTTTCATGGTTAAAGACACGTCCTACATGTTTGTGACGGGGCCTGATGTGGTCAAAACGGTGACCAATGAACATGTGACCGCCGAGGAATTAGGTGGCGCGTCGACGCATACCAAAAAATCGTCGGTTGCCGACGGTGCATTTGAAAATGATGTTGAGGCTCTGGCAGAGGTGCGCCGTCTGGTGGATTTCCTACCACTGAACAATCGTTCAAAAGTGCCCGTTCGTCCGTTCTTTGATGAGCCAGGTCGTGTCGAAGCGTCTTTGGATCGATTGATTCCAGACAATGCCAACACCCCATACGATATGAAAGAGCTCATCCACAAAGTCGCGGATGAAGGGGATTTCTATGAAATCCAAGAAGAATACGCCAAAAACATGATTACCGGATTCATCCGGTTGGAGGGCGCAACCGTTGGGGTTGTGGCCAACCAACCGATGGTACTGGCGGGTTGCCTTGATATTGATAGCTCTCGTAAGGCAGCCCGTTTCGTACGTTTTTGTGATGCGTTCGAAATTCCAATTCTCACGCTTGTTGATGTACCGGGATTCTTACCGGGCACCAGCCAAGAATATGGTGGTGTTATCAAGCACGGGGCAAAACTGCTCTTTGCTTATGGTGAGGCGACGGTTCCCAAAGTGACCGTGATCACCCGCAAAGCCTACGGTGGTGCTTACGACGTTATGTCGTCTAAGCATCTGCGGGGTGATTTCAACTATGCATGGCCTACCGCTGAGATTGCTGTGATGGGCGCAAAAGGGGCGACGGAAATACTGTATCGCAATGAACTTGGGGATGCAGACAAAATTGCCGAACGGACCAGCGATTATGAAGATCGTTTTGCGAACCCGTTTGTGGCCGCCGAAAAGGGCTTCATTGACGAAGTGATCCAACCGCGTTCAACGCGCCGTCGGGTCTCAAGGGCTTTTGCCTCTCTGCGTAATAAGCAGCTGCAGAACCCTTGGAAAAAACACGATAACATTCCGCTGTAAGGACAGATTGTGGCGCGCATTTGGCATATCAATCGAACAGACGATCAGTTGACGCTTTCGCGTCAGCTGCCTGTGCAGTTTGATATCGAGGCAGAGACCACAATGCCCACCGTCCTAAGAGGACGACTGGCACATCAAATTCGCCAAGACATGTGGCGAAAGCTGCAATCGTTGCGAGGGTTTTCCCCTGCGGTGGAGATTACGTCGATCGAAGGTGGTTTGCGTGTACGTGCAGGCGGACGAGTTAGTGCCAATCCGTTCCCGAAGGCGAAATTGGAGGCACAGATCCAAGAGCTTTTGAATTCGGAGTCGCACCGATCACGATGGTTGGCCTCTGCACGCTCTCAGGAGGTAACTTGATGTTACGTCCTGTGGTCTTTGCGACAATCTTGGGTATTTGCGTGACAAATGCGGTGAGCGCCGAAGCTATAGCTGTGCCGTCCGGGCAAACAATTTTGTTTCACGATGTCATAGCAGGCGAACGTGGGCCCAGCGGGCTGACCATGCGGTTTCGCTTTATTGCGCCGCAGATCGGTGATCCCGGCCAACCTGTGGCCTTCGACCAAGCAGAACCTGACATGATGCACCTGTGTGATACATATGCTTTACCACGCCTGTCCAATATCGGCCCAAAGGTCAATCAGATCATTATATCCCTTTCGGATGAGCCTGTTGAATTCGGATACATGGCGCCAGAAGTGGTGCAGTATTTCGAAGCCTATCGTCCGACCGAAATGGGTTGCGAATGGGAAGGCTTCTGATGGGTGGATTTAATCAATATCTGGTATTATCCGAGAGACGCAACCGCAACGTCTTGAGCGGCCTCTCGCAAGTAACTGGTTCCAAAAAGAAAATCCTTTCGTTCTCTGCTCTCTGGGGTAGTGTATTGATGGGTCACACATTTGTGACCCATCACGTTGAACATCGAGGGGACAGTTCTATTGCTGATGTGCCCTCTCAGGAAAATGATAGGAATTTTATATGTCTGGAACTCTTAAAGTTATTCTCACCCTTGGCATTGCGGCCTTTGTTTCGGCCTGTGGATCAAGTGAAGAAGAAGTTATTTACGTCGATCCAGTGCCTGTTGTCGAAGAATCAACCTACACAAAATACTAAACGCCAATTGGGGCGGGGGGCATCCCCTGCCGCCTGCCACCTGGTCTACCGAATAAAGGAGGGCCAGCTATGCTAAAGCATCGTGGCTTCCCGGGGCGATTGCCCGGAACTGATTTTCAATTCACCATTCGTCGTGACAATAAGAAAGGGGTTACCCCTTTAATTGCGCGTGAACGTTTTCGTGACCGTCGCCCACCAGATCGGCGCGCCGACGAAGGCTTTATGCGCGCCCTTTGGGAGCATTTTGGCGATTCCGAATTTGAACGCGGCAATCTGGATGCAGGGCGGTTGTCTTGGTTTTTTGGTCGTGAAGTTGTCGCCGTCGAGGACCCGTTTGATCCAGAAAGCTATGATGCTTTGTTAAAGATCGATGTCACCCGCGCTAGTGCAGCGTTTCCAGAGATATTCGGGTAGAGGTCGGCATGATTTTGCGCGTGGAATCAAATACTCAGCAAGTATCGGCCCATTCAAATGGCTCGATCACGTTGGGCTTTGAAACAGCGCAAACTCCGTGCAAGGCTATACAAGTGATCAGTGCGTGTAACAGGACGCCTGATCCTAAATTTCGACACTGTTACCCTTCCCCTTCTTGGTGGATTGCCCCGATTTCTGGGCAATCCGCTCTTTTTTATGCCCGGTCAGCCCAGCAGGCGCCGACGCATCCCATCCGGAAGACAGAGGCCCATTATGTTTAAAAAGATCCTGATCGCCAATCGGGGCGAAATCGCCTGCCGTGTGATTAAAACTGCGCGCAAAATGGGCATTCAAACCGTTGCGATTTATTCTGACGCTGACCGGAATGCACTGCACGTTCAGATGGCGGATGAAGCCGTGCACATTGGGCCTTCGCCTGCCAACCAGTCCTATATTGTCATCGACAAAGTGATGGATGCGATCCGTCAAACAGGCGCAGAAGCGGTACATCCGGGCTATGGGTTTTTATCAGAAAACAAATTGTTTGCCGAAGCTTTGGAAAAAGAAGGCGTTGCCTTTATCGGACCACCAGCGGGTGCGATTGAGAGCATGGGCGATAAGATAACCTCAAAAAAAATCGCCCAAGACGCCAATGTCTCCACCGTACCGGGATATATGGGGCTGATCGAAGACGCCGAGGATGCGGTCAAGATTTCAAATCAAGTCGGCTATCCGGTGATGATCAAGGCCTCTGCGGGGGGCGGTGGCAAAGGCATGCGCATTGCATGGAATGATGTCGAAGCCCGCGAAGGGTTCCAATCCTCAAAAAACGAAGCGGCCAATAGTTTTGGGGATGATCGGATATTCATTGAGAAATTCGTAACCCAGCCGCGCCACATAGAAATTCAGGTTCTGGCGGACACTCACGGCAATTGCATTTATCTGGGGGAGCGTGAATGCTCTATTCAGCGCCGCAACCAAAAGGTTATCGAAGAAGCGCCTAGCCCGTTTTTGGATGAGGCGACACGCAAAGCCATGGGCGAACAATCCTGTGCTTTAGCCAGTGCAGTGGGGTATGCCAGCGCCGGCACCGTTGAATTTATTGTTGATGGTGAGCGCAATTTCTACTTTCTGGAAATGAACACGCGTTTACAGGTGGAACATCCGGTCACCGAACTAATCACCGGCGTTGATCTGGTCGAACAGATGATCCGCGTGGCCTATGGCGAAAAACTGATGATCGCGCAGGACGATGTAAAGCTGAACGGCTGGGCGATGGAAAGCCGGCTTTATGCCGAGGATCCCTATCGCAACTTTTTGCCATCCATCGGCCGTTTGGTGAAATACAACCCGCCTGCGGAGGTTACCACAGTGGCAGCCGTCGTGCGCAATGACACCGGCGTTTACGATGGTGGCGAAATTTCGATGTATTACGATCCCATGATCGCGAAACTTTGCACTTGGGCGCCGACGCGTCTAAAAGCAATCGAAGAAATGCGCGTCGCTTTGGATGGGTTTGAGGTTGAGGGGATAGGCCACAATTTGCCCTTCCTTTCGGCTGTTATGGATCACGAACGATTTGTTTCTGGTAACATCACCACCGCCTTTATCGAAGAAGAATACCCCGATGGGTTCCAAGGTGTTCGCTTGCCGGATGAGGATCTGCACCGGATCGCTGCTGCGACAGCCGCGATGCACCGCGTCGCTGAAATCCGCCGGACCCGTGTTTCTGGCCGGATGGACAACCATGAACGCAAGGTTGGGTCCGATTGGGTTGTATCGTTGCAGGGGCGTTCTTTCCCGGTAAAGATCGATGCGGACACCGATGGATCGACAGTCGAATTTGAAGATGGGGGCAGTCAGCGCGTGACCTCTGATTGGACACCGGGAGACAGTCTTGCGCGGTTATCTGTGGGAGATGCCCCCTTGGTTCTAAAGGTCGGCAAAATTTCCGGTGGTTTTCGAATTCGGACCCGTGGGGCGGACCTAAAAGTCCATGTCCGTACGCCGCGTCAGGCGGAACTCGCTGGGTTGATGATTGAGAAGCAAGCACCGGATACATCAAAAATGTTGTTGTGTCCGATGCCTGGTCTGATCGTAAAGGTTGATGTTGCTGTAGGGGATACCGTCCAAGAAGGGCAGGCGCTTTGCACGGTCGAGGCGATGAAAATGGAAAACATCCTCCGGGCTGAAAAGACCACTGTGGTTAGCAAAATTAACGCCGCCGCTGGTGACGGCCTTGCTGTAGATGACGTGATCATGGAGTTCGAGTGAGCTTTGGTGTGATCTCTCAGTTGCTGCGGCGGTCGCGAATTTCCTGTTCACGGTCTGGCATTTTGTCAATCGTACGGGTGATTTCGCGTACCGTCCAAGGCTGGGGTTTGCGAAGTGCGACCGTACCGTCCTTGGCGATGAGGGTCATCATAAAGCCACGCGGTCGTAATTTTTTACGAACTTCTGAGGGGTCATCTGGATCTGTATCTGTGATGACAACGACGTCACGGTCCGCCAAGACAGGCCATTCGGCCTCTAGGCGGTCCAACTGTTGTTGGAATCGTGGATCTGCAGAAGTATCCGCAAAAACAACAATCGGTCGGGCGATCCATTTGAAGTCGTCCAATGACAGCTCCGTAGCCTCTTGTGGAGCGAATTCCGGCAGATCATCTGCGACGGCGAATGTGGTGGCAAAGCAAAACAGCCCGGATAGGGCAAGGGCAACTGGCGTCTTCATAAAGTCTCCTGTTCCCTCAGATATAAGCACGAAGTTTCGGAAAGCCACGGGTAAATCCCCCGTGACGTTGAATTTTCTGTCATCTCAGCGGATGGCAGCGGCCTAATCAGCCCATTGGAAAAGGAATGAGGGATAGCTCATGACCGATAGCAAAAAGACTTGGGAAACTCTGGCAGAAAAAGAACTGCGCGGGCGTCCGATGGACGATCTGACGTGGAATACACCCGAAGGAATCGCCGTTCAGCCCGTCTATACGGCTGATGACACTGAAGGCTTGGACCACATGGGGGGGATGCCGGGAGTTGAACCCTTTACACGGGGACCTCGTGCCACAATGTACACTGGACGTCCCTGGACGATCCGCCAGTATGCAGGGTTCTCAACGGCCGAAGAATCCAATGCATTTTATCGTAAAGCTCTGGATGCGGGCCAGCAGGGGGTCTCTGTCGCATTCGACCTTGCCACGCACCGTGGGTATGATTCCGACCATGAACGGGTTGTTGGTGATGTTGGCAAAGCCGGCGTTGCCATTGATTCCGTTGAAGATATGAAGATCCTGTTTGATGGTATTCCATTGGACAAAATCTCTGTATCGATGACCATGAATGGCGCTGTTATCCCGATTTTGGCAAATTTCATCGTGACCGGAGAAGAGCAAGGTCATGATCGCAAGGTGCTCTCTGGGACCATTCAGAACGATATTCTGAAAGAGTTCATGGTGCGAAACACCTATATTTATCCGCCTGAACCATCGATGCGGATCATCTCGGATATTATTGAATATACGTCGACGGACATGCCAAAGTTCAACTCGATTTCGATCTCAGGTTACCACATGCAAGAAGCTGGTGCGAATCTGGTGCAAGAGCTGGCGTTTACTCTTGCTGATGGTCGTGAATATGTGCGGGCCGCGTTGGCAAAGGGGTTGGACGTGGATGCCTTTGCTGGGCGATTGTCGTTCTTTTTCGCGATTGGGATGAATTTTTTCATGGAAGCGGCCAAGTTGCGGGCTGCGCGGTTCTTATGGCACCGCATCATGAGCGAGTTTGAACCTAAAAAGCCTGGTTCTTTGATGTTGCGGACACATTGCCAGACCTCAGGTGTGTCGTTGCAGGAACAAGACCCCTATAACAACGTAGTACGTACCGCTTATGAAGCCATGAGCGCGGTTCTAGGGGGCACGCAGTCGCTCCATACGAATGCATTTGACGAGGCCATCGCACTGCCCACAGATTTTTCGGCTCGGATCGCACGGAACACGCAGCTGATCCTGCAAAATGAAACCGGAGTAACAAACGTAGTCGATCCGTTGGCTGGTTCTTACTATGTTGAAAAGCTCACAAGTGATCTGGCTGAAGAGGCGTGGAAGCTGATCGAAGAGATCGAAGAACTCGGCGGCATGACCAAAGCCGTGGCCACTGGTATGCCCAAGCTGCGCATCGAAGAGGCAGCAGCGCGCCGTCAGGCTGCGGTGGATCGTGGGGATGAAGTGATCGTTGGGGTCAACAAATTCCGCCTGGAAAAAGAGGATGAGATCGACATTCTGGATGTCGACAATGTTGCTGTGCGCGAAAGCCAGATGGCCCGCTTGGAGCAGATCAAATCTACACGGGATCAGGCAGCCTGTGATGCTGCGCTGGCGGCGTTGTCTGTCGGGGCCAAAAGCGGCGAAGGTAATCTCTTGGCGCTGGCCGTTGAGGCGGCACGTGCCCGTGCAACGGTCGGAGAAATTAGTATGGCAATGGAAAAATCATTTGGGCGTCACCGTGCCGAGGTCAAAACCCTTGCAGGGGTTTATGGGGCTGCATACGAGGGTGATGAGGGCTTTGCGGCGATCCAGAAATCTGTTGAGGATTTTGCCGAAGCCGAGGGACGTCGACCACGAATGTTGGTTGTAAAAATGGGCCAGGACGGCCACGACCGGGGGGCGAAAGTGATTGCGACAGCTTTTGCTGACATCGGGTTTGATGTTGACGTCGGTCCATTGTTTCAAACCCCAGAAGAGGCGGCGCAGGATGCGGTGGACAATGATGTTCATATCGTCGGGATTTCCTCACAGGCAGCAGGTCATAAAACCCTCGCACCAAAACTAATTGAAGCGCTTAAAGAGCAGGGAGCTGAAGATATTCTTGTTATTTGCGGCGGTGTCATCCCAAAGCAGGATTATGCCTTCCTAAAAGACGCCGGAGTCAAAGCGATCTTTGGACCTGGAACAAATATTCCAAATGCGGCGCAAGACATTCTTAAACTGATCCGTGAAACACGCGATTGATCGCGTTCCATAATGTGTTTGGGGCCTTCCTTTAATATAAGAGGAGGGCCATTTTTGAAATAGAATATGTGACAAAGCGTCGTGCAGATCATGAACCTTGGGGCGATGTCTACTCGATCACCGAGGAGGATACGCCGATATCGGCATAGGCTTTGCGCGTTAGTCCCCATGTCTTTTGAAGAAGCTCCATGTCAGGACTACTTTGCTGAGGCGTTTGTTCGGCATCTGCGAGAACACGCTGAAGTAAAACAGCGCCCATGGCGCCCGCCGAACCCGCAAGCCTATGAAATTCTTCTCGGAATTCGAAAGATTTCCGAGAGGTGTCCAATCCAGTTTCCATTTCAGTCGCAAATCTGTTGAACATAGCCTCTAACGAAGTGGGACCTAAAATCCCACGTAGCTCTAGGACAGTTTTTTCATTCACCAATCGGCGGGATGGGCCCGAAGGTACGCCCTTTTCGGGTAGAAGCACATGCTTTGTAATGGCGGTTCGTATATGGTCCTGATTGATTGGTTTGACCAAAACACATTGCATACCGTCTTCTAGGAAACCTACGATATCAGAGCTTTGTGCATGGGCGGTGAGCCCCAAAATAGGGGTATGCATCGAGGCCCCTTTTTCACGAATGGCGCGCGTTGCAATACGGCCGTTCATCACGGGCATACTAATATCCATCAATATAAGGTCAAAATGTGTTTCTGACGCAAGCTGAACGCCGATTTCCCCGTTGTGGGCTTCAACTGCAGTGGCCCCCACGGAAGATACAAATTCATTCGCAATCATGCGGTTGATTTCATTATCCTCGACAATCAGAACTTTGACTTCACGCGCTGCGGATGGGGTCACACTCGGTGTCTCCACCCCTGAACTTTCAAAGGCCTCAACCAGCCCTTCGGTGCGCGGAAAGGGAAGTTCAACCCAGAAACGGCTCCCCTGACCAAGAGTGGACTCAACAAAGATATCTCCACCCATCGCGCGCGCCATTCTGCGAGAAATACTGAGGCCAAGTCCGGTGCCGTTTGTATTGCGCTGATACGAGGAATCCAGAGTTATGAAATCTTCAAAAATCATGGTTTGCGCATCTTTGGCGATACCATCTCCGGTGTCCTCAACCTCAAATCGGAGAATATGCTGTTCTTGATCTGAATCCTGAATTTCACATTTAAGCGTTACAGTGCCATTTTCTGTGAATTTAATCGAATTTCCCAGCAAATTCAATATGATCTGCCTAAGCCGTCGGTGATCCCCGTAAACGGTCGTCAGTTCTGGCGTGATTGGTTTCACCGAAAGGTGGATGTTTTTTGACGCAGCGATGGCCGCATTTGCGACTGCGATTTCATCCAATAGGTCCGACGGTGCGAATGATTCTGAAGACAGACGCATTTTACCCGCCTCAATTTCAGAGATTTGCAGGACGTCGTTTACGTGACCTAACAGTTGGTGACTGGTTTTGCGCGCAACATTAAGATACCGGTTTTGTTTTTCACTAAGATTATCACCCTCGATCAGCTCTAGCCCTGCCATCATACCATTCAACGGTGTCCGCATTTCATGGCTCATGACCGCAATAAAATCCGATTTTACTTTTTCAGCCGCCACTGCGCGATCACGTGCTGCAACAAGATCCGATTGGGCTTGAAGGCGCACGGATATATCACGGACGAAAGCAACAAACAGAATACCATTTACACTGGGTATAGAGGTGATTGTAGCTTCGGATGTGAATTCTTCCCCTGTTGCGCGTTTTGAGGTGACTTGGATAAGCCGGTCTTCGGAAATGTGCTTTTGACCTGTGAGGCTTACATGCCTCATCGCAGAATAGTGTGATTCATGATACCTGTCAGGTATCATCAACGGCGGTAACAACTCGCCAAGGACAGCTTCTTTTTTGTACCCAAATATCGTTTCTGCCGCGCCGGAGTAGTCCAAAATGCGGCTGTCTTCATCCACAACAATGACCGCATCGAGAGAGGCTGCTACAGTGGACCTCAACCGATCTCTGGTCCGCTGGGCCTCTTGGGCCAGTTTGGATGTCTTTTGGCTGAGGCGCATCAAAAACACTACGATGATCCCAAGGGCAAGCACCAAAACACCAGATACAGAACTGGTTTGAAGCAACAACAGACGGATCTCACTACGTCTGTCGTCTGCGATCTGGGTGGATTGTGTCAACGTCTCTAACGACAGTTTGCGAATTTCACCATATAAGTCAGAAAGTCTGTTGGCCAATGCAGGTAATGCGGCCCAAAGGGCGGCATCTGGACCATCAATGAATGGTATCGTGTCCGACAAATAGTCCTGAAGGGCATCGACCGATTCAAACTGAGATCCGGTACTTTGCATTTCTGGGTTTTTTTGTCGTGCTGCTACAATTTGTACGCGTGAATAAAAAAGGTCAAATCGTAGACGTACGTTAGATAGCTTTTCGGGAGCGCCTGATCTTGCCTCCTTCATAGCGTTGGTCAACTGCAGAGATTCAATTTCAAGCTGAGAAAAAATGAAGCGAGCGTTGTCGTTTGGAGCTCGTTGAAGAAGATCAATACGCGCGCGCGTTTCTAACGCAAGATATCCAAGAAAACCGAGTCCCGTGGCGACAAACACCGTCAAAAACAAGTAACGATACTGTTGTAAAAAACTTGTCAGGGGGTCTGTAATTTTCAAGGTTTGCCCCTTTAGTCAAGGATCTCCAGTTTGTTCAACTGCCAAATGCTTCGTGCATAAACCGTTTCGGTCTGAAGATCTGCAGAACTATCGAATGGATAAACAATCCACAATGGCCCTTTAGACCGAACGGTCATTTCTTCATTGTCTTTTTGAAAGGCGACAATTGGATAGGATTCCGTTAGACCTTCGATGGGCAATTGTACGGCGTAATCATTGATTGCATAGGCCTTGATTGTGTGGCCATCGGCGTCAACATAGTCTAGAAGTGCGGCCAGCGGAATGCCAGTAAATTCCGATACGCCTTCCGTCCAGATTGTCGATGTTTCAAAGGAAACCGACGGCAAAGAGGACAACATAGAATAGTCCAATTCCATGGCGTCGCCAACGTTGGTTTTTGAAATGTTACCCTTGATGGTTAAAACAACGGGCCCAGTTGGGGTGTGGATTTCATTTGTTAATCCTACAGTTGGGAAAATGATCAAAGCTGCGGTTGCGGCCATGGCACTAAAAGAAAAGTTCATAAATACCCCCAACGGATTGTCGTAATTTAACTTCTTTATCCCAAATCCAAAAATACTTGTGTTACTCTTTGGCATAGAACGCTATTCTTTTGCATAGTTTGATCAATGTGCGATTGTGTATTGAGCCTATAAGCAGACGTGTATTAATTCCATGGAACTATGTAGAGAAAAATGAATTTCGGAGTACTGATTTGCGCGTTTTAATCGCAGATGACCATGCCCTTGTCCTTGATATGATGTCGTTGCTTTTGAGCAGCGAGGCTGAGATTGAAGTTTCAACAGCGCAAAACCTCGAAGGAGTGGTTGAAAAAGTCCAATCCGGGGAACGTTTTGATTTGATATTGCTGGATTTTAACATGCCTGGCATGTCCGGCCTATCAGGAATGCGCAAAACAATTGAGTTGGCGGCTGGCACACCCGTTGCGCTCATGTCTGGGGTTGCCACGCGTGCTGTGGCGCAAGAGGCGCTTGATGAAGGGGCCGCTGGATTTATTCCTAAAACCCTATCCGCGCGCTCTCTTATAAATGCGACTCGATTTATGGCTTCCGGAGAAAAATTCGCTCCGGTTGAGTTTCTAACATCGGATGATGAGGGCGCAGGGGCATCCGCTGACCAAAAGCTTAGTCAGCGCGAAATGCAAGTGTTAGGTGGTTTGTGTCGTGGATTGTCAAATAAGGAAATCGGACTGGAACTGAGCATTCAGGAGGTGACCATCAAACTACACGTTAAAACTTTATGCGGAAAATTGGGTGCAAGAAACCGAACTCAGGCAGCCATGATCGCGCGTGATACAGGGTTATATTGATCCTGAAATACAGAATTTTTGCAAGTTTCAAAAAATCACTTTGAAGTCCCTTATACTTGTCAGTATGACGGGGCTGTTATGTTTGTACTGCGCTCCCTTAGCTCAGCTGGATAGAGCAGCCGACTTCTAATCGGCAGGCCGAGGGTTCGAATCCTTCAGGGAGCGCCAGCATTTTATTTTTCTGAATTGTTAACTCGTTGATTTGTAACATTAAATACGGATTTATTTGTTATAAGTTCCGCGCGCAAAATTGTTTGCTATACTTGCGCAAATTTTGAGGTGCAGGAGAAAACACCTCTGAGCAAAGCCCGGTGTTTTCAAAGGATGAGTTTTTCAGTTTACAGGCGGGTCACCGGTTTTGTACTTCATAGATCAACAAAGCTTCCTTGAAGGCACGTTTTCGCGCTTTGGATATTGGCAGCTTGTCCCCATTTCTAAGAATGACACTGTGTTGAGCACCATTCTGTAGGATGTTTTCGACAGCTGCAAAAGCCACCCAGTGGGATCGGTGGATTTGAAAGCCGATTCCGGCGGGTAGCTCTGAAATCAATTGTGAAAATCGCTCCCTTATAAGCTCTTGATCGGTTGCCGTTTGAATCCGCACGTAATGTTCTTCTGCCGAAGCCGCGCAAATGTCTGTAACTTTCAACGCGGTTTTGCTGAGTTTTACATCGTGATCTTTAGTTTTGGCGCTAAGCAGCGATGAGGAAATGATGTCCTCGGCGTACTCGGTCACAGTTGGCCGCATTTTTATGGGCGTTATCTGGATATTGGAATGTTCCAACCTTTGCATCATAAGGGGAAACCCCATTGATACATAAAGTGTTGAAAATACTTGCTCGACAATGAAGCACAACATGATGTCTTGAAATGGGATTGTCGTGGTTTTTGTACCAAGGTCGCCGATGAAAAGCTTTTCAATCGGTGTACCCAGTGAAATTAGGGCACTCAGAACAGCCAAGCTTACAAAGGGTAGAATGACTGTTCTAATACGGGTGTTTTTCAGCACAAAATAGAGCGTCGTCACTAACCCCACCGTGAAACCGACATATAGGATGGCCACGACGGACCAGACTTCTGCAGTCTTCCAATAGCCCACAATGTCGACAACATCGGTTGGATCAAGCACGACCATCAATAAAATGAAAGATACGATGAACAACCAGATATCGATTTGCCGGAAAAATATCGGCAGGAGCTTTAAATTAAAAAAGAGTTTTGTTCCAATTATCGAGACGCATTCAATATATGTGTCGGTCTCGTTGATATATGGAATTCCCTCGGGTGTGCTTGCAATGAGTCGTCCTATGTCTTGCTTCACGTCCAGAGACCTAATTCCAAATTTAACGTTTTGATGTGATACAACAAGGCCAGAGGCAAGGGTATTTCACTATATAGTCACGCGGTCCCTAAACTTTCCGGACGGCAAAGATTCAGCAGATGCTTTGGATCATGGGGCGACCTGGGCACCCTCTCTTTATACTACACTCAAGCGGTTGAACAATGCCACGCAATTTACCGGAACGGGATATTCCTCGGTTTTGACGCGGTTAGTTCATGCATTGGCGTCATGAAACGTCCTTTTGTTGCATTTCATGACATTCGGTTCCCTTTCGTGACTGCTGTGTTCACGGGATCATCCAGCCATGTATTTTCAGCCCACGCCCAATCCTTCTGGCCTTTTGTTCTATCATTTCCGACCTTCGACACTGCTTTTATCGACAGGTTGTTCAGCCTCAACCCCTGAAAAATGAGAGTTATCGGTGACCGTCATCATGCGATTGGGCGTAATTTACAAAATCTTGTTGCAAAGGCAGGATGTTCAAAGAGCGTTGGTAATTTTTGCCGCACTTTAAAAAGATTAAGGGACTAAAATGAAAAAGAAGCTTTTGTTAACAGCTAGCGTCACTTCCGTGGTTCTCGCTGGACTTTCTGCATATGCGGATTCAGCAGGTCATGGGCCGGTTTCAGACGATGTCATCGCGGAACAGCGTCATGCTTTGGCAGTTAGCACTGAGGGGGCAGGGTTTGGACCGCAATCACCGCGCGATCTAAATGAGCTGTCAGGGGAAAATCACCGCGCATTTGAAGCGGCCCCTGCTTATCAAAGCATGAACTTATGCAACATCCATTTTCATGAAAACGCCGAGCACAAAGGTGGAAACTTTACAACATACGCAGGTAATGGCGATGGTCATGGGTTTGGGACTGGTTATAAATATGACGGAGAGCTGACCGCGGAGGAATTGGCGCCTTATGACCACGCAGTTGGTGCGTCAGAGCACGGAGATCTGGAACCCGGCGACACGATTGAGGTCCACTTTGTTCACACAACGGCACAAGTCACCCCTGGTGCAACATTAGGATCTTGTCTGAGCGATGCGATCAACAATCCGCAACTACGCGTAGAAACCCAAGTATTTGTTCTGGTCAACGACGATCATGCGTTGGATTTTGTTGAATTAGCGGAAACCAAGGAAATGAACGGTGTACATCAGGCGCTGCATATTCCTGCCGACACCGGAGTTCCAATTCTGTACGCGGGCTCGACGACGGGGCCGGGCTACAATGAGGTAGGCTCCAAATTTCAAGTCACATGGAGTGTTCGTCCAGATGTCGCAAAATTGTCGATCAGTTCTGTCGATACATGGTTGCAGGGCAACATCTTTGACGAAGATCACGCACACGGTGTTCGAAACCTTGTTGTGAATCCAGCTCTACTATCTGAAATCCGTTAAGTATAATCATTGGGGCAGTGGTTGGTGATCCAGCCACTGCCTCTTATTGAGTACGCGACCATAGGGATCGCGGCTTGGTTGACGTGAAGTGCGCTTTTTTGTTGTGCATTGCTACAGTGAAGACGCTCCGCCTCGCTTTCGTTTTCAACATTTTGATTTGTGCTTCAGTGATGTCTGCGGCACTGTGGGATAAAGGGTGGGGCCTATTTAGGGGTATCACTTCATCTGGAACCCGTACGATTATGGAGTCGCGGCTTTGGGCTTTATGTCTGTTGAAACTCAGTTTGGCCCCTTAGGTCTGGTTGAGGAAGATGATGCGATTGTCCGCTTGTTGTGGGAACGATCAGAGACCAAGGATGATAGCCCTTTGCTCCGAGAGGGATGTCGTCAGATCAGTGCTTATTCCAACGGGGCGCTTGAGGTGTTCGACCTTCCTTTGAGAGTTAACGGTTCTGAATTCCAACAAATGGTTTGTCGTGAAATGCAGGCCATTCCGTTTGGTGAAACTGTGACCTATGGCGATATTGCTAAACGGATTGGGGCCCCAGCACAGGCGATAGGACGTGCATGTGGGGGCAATCCTATCCCAGTTTTAATTCCGTGCCATCGGGTTATGGGGGCCAAAGGGCTTACCGGTTTTTCAGGTGCAGGGGGCGTTGAAACAAAAGTAGCGCTTTTGCGCCATGAGAAAGCCGCTGGATTACTGATCTAACTAAACCCAACAGATCACAGCCACTGAGGCGAATGTTCTGATCAGGCTTTCTCTGGCAGGAGCTGTTGTGCGATGCCTGCGCAGATCAGATACACGCTGGTGATCACCAACCCCCAATGCGCCCAACTTTCCGGAGAGAAATGCACCCAAGCGGCCCATCCCGCAAAAAATGTCCAAGCCAATGCCATTGGCAATGAAATGACGCGCCACCGTTTGGTTCGTACCGGGTGGATGAACTTTAGGTTGGTAAACATGGCCGTGGTCAAAAGAATGACGGTGATCATGCAGACCCATGGCTCTGGCTTGATCGCAAACAATACCAGAATAAGCATGTTCCAGCACCCAGGAAAACCCGCAAAGGAATTATCCTTTGTTTTCATTCGGGTATCCGCAAAATAGATGACGCTGGCAAAGGTGATCAGAATGATTGAAAGCCACCCGACCCAACCGGGCAACAGCCCTGATTTAAACAGGGCAAAGGCTGGAATAAAGACATAGGTGAGGTAATCAATAATCAAGTCCAGCAAAACACCATCATATTGTGGCGCATTGGTTTTCACATCGTAGCGTCGGGCAAGTGGCCCATCGATGCCATCAACGGCAAATGCAACCACCAGCCAAAGAAACATCAAGCTCCATCGTTCTTCGACGGCAGCAAGCATGGCGAGCATTGCAAATACGGCGCCGGTTGCGGTCAAAAGATGGACGGAAAGAGCACGTAATTTTGCTGTCATCGCGCGTTCATAAACAATGCGCGGCAGAATGCAACTGATTATGCCTTTGGGTGGGCGCGTTCATAGACATCCACCAACCGCGCGGTTTCGACTGCTGTATAGGCTTGAGTGGTCGACAGGGATGCGTGCCCCAACAGTTCTTGAATAGCGCGCAGATCCCCCCCAGCGTTTAACAAATGGGTCGCAAAAGAGTGTCGCATGGCGTGGGGTGTGGCCGTCGCGGGTAGGCCAAGTTGCAGACGCGCCCGCTCTACCGTTTTTTGCAGTAATCTTGGGTTCAGCGGGCCACCGCGTTTTCCGCGAAACAGAGATTTGTCTTTGGTCAAATCAAATGGGCAGATGTGGCAATACCCTTGTACAGCGTCTTTTGCGGCAGGTAGTACCGGCACGATACGTTCCTTGCCGCCTTTGCCTTTGATCCGAAGAACATCGGGCAATGGGGCATGCGCGCCGGTTAGGCCAAGTGCTTCCGATATCCGCAACCCACACGCATACATCAGCGTAATCACCGCCAAATCACGTGCCGCGACCCAGGGCGTATCTGATTGAAGCTCTACAGTATCAATCATCGCGCGCGCGGCATCTTCGGCCAAGGGGCGGGGGATTTTGCGGGTGAATTTGGGGGAGCGCACAGAGAGCACGGCTGTGGGGTCAAAATCTTCGCGTTCCGCGAGCCAACGGTAATAGCTTTTGACTGCAGATAACGACCGAGCTCGGGATCGGGCGGCTGTGCCACGTCCGCGTTCATGGGCCATCCAGGCGCGCATATCGGAGAGGGTTACTGTTTTAAGCTGACTTAACCCAAATGCCCCACCAGAATGATTGGCTAAAAAGGCCATGTACCCCAGAATATCCGTTTGATAGGCCGTGATCGTATTATCAGCAATGTCCTTAAGCGCGCGTTGGCTGGCCAGAAAGTTTTCAAGCGAGTCTGTGGCTGCCGGGGACAGGCTGGTCATGACAGCCAGCGACGCATGGCCCGTTCAAAAACACCTCCGAAAAACGCCAGCAGGTCTGTGCCTTGATTGGGTTTAAACTGATGCGGATCCTCGGCACCAAACACCAACATACCGGGCAGACGACCTTCGCCAAAATCAAGTCTGATGCAGGCTTCAGATCGGATCCAGTCCATCGCTTCGCCATAGATTTGCTGATCATCGGGTATCACTTGACGGAGTGTAACTTGACGCACCGGAACATCGCGGCCAGAGGTGAGATAGCTGTCGACGTAGCCGGGTTCGGCTACGCTCAATACGTCGCCAAGCCGTTGGACCACGGGGTCGTCGTTCGTTTGTGCCGTTTCCAGTACAAGCCGAATGCAATCAACGCGCAAAATCTCTGCAACATCGGCATCCAAATCTTTGAGGAACTGTTCGAACTCAAAAGGGTCCAACATGCGAAGAATGGCACGATGAACCTGATTGGTGCCCGCCAAATTTTCATAAGCGGCGGCAATGACAGATCTGTGCGTATCTTCGAGCCGGTCAAGACGGGCCTCAAGCCGTTCCATCGCGATACCGCGAAGATCGACGATATTCCCCCCAAGTGCCTTTTCATTGGCCGCCACAAGGGCGCGCATAACATCCTGATCTTCAAGGATGACCTCAGGGTCTGAAATAATTTGCTCACGCAGGGCATGAGTTATTTTTGCTGTGCTCGACATGCAGGGCCTCTGCTTATTTTTTGCTTTTATACATGTGTTTTCAAGGAATGCTGAGAAAAAACGCATAACATCCAAAGTTCTTTGATCGTGTGTCTCTCTGATGCGTCGCCTAAACTCGGTAAGATTGACCGCTTGGCCTTTGCTTGGGGCAGCGATATCCTGCATCAGAACAGTGCACCCAAAGAGGCGATTCATTGGATCAGGACCAGAGTTATTTTGATGAAGGCACATTAGTTGCTGTTCTGACCACCCAGCCTTTGGACCGACCTTTGGATTATAAATCTCCTGCAGGGGGTTGTTTTCTAGGATCTTTTGTCGAGGTGCCTCTTGGGCCACGCAAAGTGATTGGGGTCGTTTGGGGCCCAGGTTTAGGCGGGTTTGACCTTTCTAAAGCGCGCGCTGTCTCGCGAGTTTTGGATGTACCGCCAATGGCATTTGAAATGCGGGCGTTTTTGCAAAAAGTAGCTGGCTATACTATTACGCCGCTGTCGCAAATGTTGCGCCTTGCCACCCGTTCACCCGGACTAGGTGATCCGCCCTCGATGCGGAAAATTTATCGATTGGGACAGGGGGAGCCAGATCGTCAAACAGAGGCTCGTCGCCGCGTACTCGATACCCTTCAGGAGTACGGCGGCCTTGCGTTCACCCTCAAAGAGCTGGCTGAAATGGCAGGCGTCAGCAGTTCAGTTGTCAAAGGGTTGGTCAAACAGGGTGTTGTCCGAGAGGAGCATTCTCCGCGGGATCTTCCGTATCCCAATTTGGATCCGGGTTTCGGCAAGGTTAATCTGTCGGAAGAACAATCAGACGCCGCACATATCTTGATATCGGGAATTGAAAGCGGCAGCTATGGCACCTCACTTTTGAAAGGGGTAACCGGATCGGGTAAGACAGAAGTCTACCTTGAGGCCGTTGCAGCCTGCATTAGTGCCGGACGGCAAGCACTTGTTCTATTACCTGAAATCGCACTAACCGCAGAATTTCTAGATCGTGTGGAACGTCGATTTGGCGGTCGCGCTGCGGAATGGCATTCGGGCGTGACGTTGACCGAACGTCGACGGTGCTGGCGCATGGTGGCAGAGGGGGGGGCATCGTTGATCGTTGGTGCCCGTTCATCCTTGTATTTGCCTTTTCGAGATCTTGGCTTGATCGTCGTTGATGAAGAACATGACACCTCGTATAAACAAGAGGACGGTGTGTTGTATTCGGCGCGGGATATGGCGGTACTTCGGGCGTCCCTTTGTTCTGCACAGGTTGTTTTGGCCTCCGCGACCCCTTCGCTTGAAAGTTGGGCCAATGCCGAAGCTGGAAAGTACCGACGCATTGATTTGATATCTCGATATGGGTCAGCAGAGCTGCCGGAGATGCGAGCGCTGGATATGCGCCCTGAAAAGTTGCCAGGTGCTCGTTGGATTTCTGATCCGCTCAAGGCAGAAGTTCTGGCGCGGATGGAAAGGGGGGAGCAATCGCTCCTGTTTATCAATCGCCGTGGGTATGCGCCGGTGACCATATGTCGGGCTTGCGGGCATCAGATTAGTTGTGATCATTGTGACGCCCGAATGGTCGAGCACCGGTTTTTAAAACGTTTGGTTTGCCACCAATGTGGGGAAACCAAACCCATGCCAGACGCCTGCCCCAGCTGCGGAGTTGAAGGCCGGCTTGCACCAGTTGGCCCTGGTGTGGAACGCCTTGCTGAGGAAACGTCAGAAACCTTTCCTGAGGCCCGCGTGGCGGTTTTGTCATCAGATCTATTTGGCTCAGCGCGTGCTTTGAAAGAACAAATTGGTAAAATCGCAGCGGGTGAGGCCGATATCATCATCGGCACACAGCTTGTGGCCAAAGGGCATAACTTTCCGTTTTTGACTCTGGTTGGGGTGATTGACGCCGACCTTGGGCTGCAGGGGTCTGACCTGCGCGCTGCTGAACGAACGTTTCAGTTGATGCGGCAGGTGGCGGGTCGGGCAGGGCGTTCTGAGCGCAAAGGTGTGGCTTTGTTGCAGACCTATCAACCGGAACATCCTGTTATACGCGCTATTGTGTCGGGTGACGAAGAAGGGTTTTGGCAAACCGAAGCACGAGAACGAGAGGCAGCAGGTGTGCCACCCTATGGGCGGATGGCCGGGATTGTTTTGTCCGCCCCCGATGTTCAAGCCGTGTTTGATTTTGGACAAGTGTTGGCTCGTAATGATAGCCCTCTGCGCAAGATCGGCGCGCAAGTTTATGGTCCTGCACCCGCACCCATTGCCCGCATTCGGGGGCGACATCGTGTCAGGCTATTGGTCAAAGCCGAAAAAGGCGCCGCCCTACAACAGGCGCTGACCGACTGGGTCGGACAGTTTAAAACGCCCAACAACTTGCGTCTTACCATCGATATTGATCCTCAGAATTTTTTCTGAGGAAAGCGTGGTTTGACGACTTCTCGCAGGAACGTTTGACCTGCAAGATAGGCAACATAGCTCGTCGCATTGCGATTGCGCTTTTCATGTGCGGTTAAGAGGCGTAACCCGTTTCTTATGAAAACTGTAATGCTCGCAGACTCAGGTGCGCTTCCGCTTAACAAACGCCCCATTGCGTTGTTGATTTTGATTGCGGCAGCGATGCCGATTGCATTTTCGACTTGGCTTGCCTTGTTGAATAACTTTGTCATTGATGTTGCCAATTTTGATGGTGCGGATATCGGCCTGTTGCACTCGGTTCGGGAAATTCCCGGCTTTTTGGCCGTCGGTGTGATCGCTCTTTTGCTGATCATTCGAGAACAAGTTTTGGGTATGGTGTCTTTGATCATGCTGGGCTGTGCCACGGCTGTGACCGCTTGGTTTCCTAGTCTATACGGTATTCTGACGATTACGATGATTAGCTCAATCGGGTTTCATTATTATGAAACGGTCAATCAATCACTGCAGTTGCAATGGATTGAAAAAGCAAAAGCCCCGCAAACATTAGGATGGTTGTCCGCGGTGGGGTCTGCGACGACGCTTATTGTGTATCTCATTATTGTGGTGTTCTGGACGGCATTGGATCTGAGCTACAACATTGTCTTTATGGTTACGGGGGGGATAACGGCTGCAATTGCTTTATATTGTCTGCTGGCTTTTCCACAATTTGAAACCCCAACGCCACAGCGCAGAGAACTGGTGCTGCGCAAAAGATATTGGCTCTATTATGCGCTGCAGTTTTTTGCCGGGGCGCGGCGGCAGATCTTTGTGGTTTTTGCGGGGTTCATGATGGTCGAGAAATTCGGCTTTGAAGTTCATGAAGTCACAAGCCTGTTTTTGATTAACTTGATCGCCAATATGATCTTTGCGCCTATGATGGGTAAATTGGTGGGGCTATTCGGGGAACGCCGGGCATTATTGTTCGAATATGCAGGTCTGACCATTGTGTTTCTCGCCTATGGTGGGATTTACTTTTTTAGCTGGGGCGTTGTTCTGGCGGCGAGCCTTTATGTTGTTGATCATCTTTTGTTTGGATTGGCCCTTGCGCTAAAGACCTACTTTCAGAAAATCGCTGACCCACAGGATATTGCTCCGACAGCAGCAGTTGCCTTTACCATCAATCATATTGCGGCGGTATTTTTGCCCGTGCTTCTGGGGTTGTTGTGGCTGATCTCTCCGGCATTGGTATTTCTATTTGCCGCTGGGGTTTCTGTAGGATCGTTTTGTCTTGCGCTGCTTATTCCCCGTCATCCGGAGCCGGGATACGAAACCAAGCTTTGTGTGTTTGCTGGCGCGCCTGCTGAATAGCGGGTTCTGGGGCGGTTTAAACTGGCGTTTGATCTGAGCGTTGTTGTTGGCTTTGTAGGTCAAGGCACGTTGCGCAAACTTGACGAATTCCGTCCTGAGGGCTAAGCGCCCTTTACCTGTTTTGAAAGAACCTATCATGCCCACGTTTACAGCACTGACAACTCTGACTGGCAAAGATGCCGCTACCCAACTTGGCGATGCGATGGAACGTCTGTTTCCAGAACCCACCGGTGTTGGCGTGTTTGAAGTTGAGGACGATTCCGGTCTTTGGGAAGTTGGGGGCTATTTTGAAGCTGCGCCAGACTTGGCTGGGCTGGAATTGCTCACCACTGCCTTTGGGGCGAAACCTTTCGTTGTGTCCGA
This sequence comes from Pseudoruegeria sp., assembly GCA_039972875.1. Lineage (GTDB taxonomy): Bacteria > Pseudomonadota > Alphaproteobacteria > Rhodobacterales > Rhodobacteraceae > Pseudoruegeria. The sequence goes on along the minus strand of JBDWMA010000032.1, from coordinate 137,564 downwards.
ACTCCCTGAAACAGACTGGGTGGCGAAAGTTAAGCGCGAATTGGCCCCAGTCGAGGCTGGGCGCTTTTTTGTTTATGGTTCCCATGACGCAGATCGCTTGCCGTCTGACTCCGTTGGATTGCTGATAGAGGCCGCAATGGCGTTTGGGACAGGGCATCACGGCACGACGCTTGGCTGTTTGCGGGCTTTGGATCGTTTGGCCAATTATGGGTTCGTCGGGGCAAACGTAGCTGACATCGGTTGCGGCACGGCTGTCCTTGGGATGGCTGCTGCCAAAATCTGGCCCGATAATGTTCTGGCGAGCGACATTGATATGGTCGCGGTGGACGTTGCTGAGGCCAATGTGGCCTCAAATAATTTGACCGGGCGGGTAAAATGCGTAGAGGCTGCGGGCTTTGATGCGCCCGTATTGGCTGAGGCTGCCCCCTTTGATCTGGTATTTGCCAACATCCTTAAAGGGCCATTAATCGGTCTCGCGCCGGATATGGCTGCGCATGTTCAACAAGATGGCTATGTGATTCTTTCTGGATTACTCAATGAACAGGCCGAAGAGGTGATTGGGGTTTATTCTCAGAATGGGTTCAATCTTATTCATCACGAGCAGATTGTTGACTGGTCGACGCTAACGATGCAGCGAAAACCATAATTCTAACCGAATTTATCTAAATTTTGCCTTAGTTGCCTTGTTTTTGTCTCAATTGGGGTCGTATTTTGTAATTGTCGGTGGGGGCCGACTTTTGGAGGCTGCTATGGCGAGTGCCAATCTGCAGAACTTTGACAAACGTTTACGACGTGTTTCGCGGCGCCATAACAAGCTGTCGCGGGGCTATGTGCATACTGTAAACCATGATGGATTGATTGTTGCGACACCACGTCGGCAGCGGCACGATGGCGGATTTCCGGCCAAAGGGTTGCTGATCTTGGCTGTAGGGGTCTTTTTGTTCAAAGGGTTCCTCTATGCCCAGCTGGGGGGGGCGACGTATAATCAGCGTCTTGCCAAGCTTGAGGCCGGAACTTCGATTGAGCAAATTGGGGCATTCATGATGACGGCTGATCCTGTGACGCTTTGGACCGCGGAACAAATCAAATACGTCTTACCAAAATAGGTCAAATTTTTGTAACCAGTGAAACTGTTCAATAGAAAATGCCCTGCCAGCGAAAGCTGACAGGGCATTTTTTGTTGTTACTTATGAAAGAGCGTGAACTCAGGCTTTAATGCCTTCGATGTCGCCACGGGTTAGGCCGATGTCATCCAGTTCACGGTTGGTGAGTTTGCTCAGAGCATTGCGGGTCACGCGCTTGTCGTTCCAGTCTACTACAGATGCGAGCAAAGAGCCAAAACGAGCGCCAAAGTCAGTGCCGTTTACTGGGTGAGTTGTTTCAAAAGCTGCCATTGGGTCGTCCTCTTTTTGTGTTAAGTTGATGCATTTTTGTGCGTTTGATGAACGTCATCTAGGCCTAAGGTAGATGTGCAGCAAGATGGAAAATCGCATGGCTGTTATGTGATTTTTGCATGCCAAAATATGGCTAAAAACTCTTTAAAGAAAAGGAATAAAGTCGTTCAAATGTTTGTCGCTTTTTGACTTTTTTACCAATGAGAAATGTCGTTTTTGATTGTTCCAATCGGTTTATTATCTTGGGTTTCAAAAAAACCGATAAGACGGAACGCCTAGCAAATGTTCGCGTTTCGTGCTACTTCGTAAAAAAACATAAAAAGAGCAGTTAAAAATGCGTGTAATCGGGATTGATCCGGGCCTTCGAAACCTCGGTTGGGGCGTTATTGACGTCGATGGGCCGCGACTCAGTCACGTTGCGAATGGGGTGATTCACTCTACGCCCGGCGATTTGGCGGTTCGGTTGCTGCAATTGCATGTCGAATTGACCGATGTGGTGGCGCGGTTTCAACCTGATACTTCTGCTGTAGAGCAAACCTTTGTGAATAAGGATGCGGTTGGAACGCTTAAACTGGGGCAGGCGCGTGGTATCGCGTTGTTAGTTCCGGCGCAGGCGGGTTTGTCGGTGGGGGAGTATGCGCCCAACGCCGTGAAGAAGACCGTCGTGGGGGTGGGTCATGCTGCGAAAGAGCAGGTCCTGCATATGGTGAAGCTTCAGCTGCCCGGCGCGTTGATCAATGGGCCCGATGCGGCGGATGCCTTGGCGATTGCTATTTGCCATGCGTTTCATGCGCAGACAGGCAGCAGACAAAAAGCACTACGGAAGGCTGGGGTATGATTGGTAAGATTTCAGGACGTGTTGAATACAAGGCTGCGGATCATGTTCTGATCGACGTGCGTGGGATCGGCTATATTGTCTATATTTCAGATCGGACCATGGCGCATCTTCCCGCAGTTGGGGAGGTGGTTGCTCTTTATACAGAGCTGTTAGTCAGGGAAGACCTGCTACAGCTTTTTGGTTTTACATCTTTGTTGGAAAAAGAATGGCACCGTTTGCTCATGAGTGTTCAGGGCATTGGGGCAAAGGCGTCGATGGCGATCCTTGGCACATTAGGAGCTGAGGGGGTGTCTCGGGCGATTGCATTGGGTGACATGAATGCGGTGAAAGCTGCCAAAGGGATTGGTCCAAAGACTGCGCAACGTGTGATCATTGAGTTAAAAGACAAAGCGCCAGCCGTCATGGCAATGGGGGGCACGTTAAATGCCAGCCTTGAGGTGAGCAATGCCACGGATGAGGTGGTTGAGGTGATAGAACCTGCGCCGCCAGCGCCTGCAACGGGACCGAACATGTCTGCAGCTGCTCAGTCCGATGCGCTTTCTGCTCTCACCAACCTTGGGTATGCACCATCAGAAGCGGCCATGGCTGTGGCAGAGGTTGCAGGTCAAGATCCGGAGGCCGGCACGCAGGCGTTGATCCGTGCTGCCCTGCGTCATCTGGCTCCGAAGGGGTAATCAATGAGCGAACCAGATCCAGATCTCCGCCCCGAGCCACAGCCCGGTGATGTCGACAAAGCCCTGCGCCCACAGGTTTTGGACGAATTTATTGGTCAAGCCGAAGTCCGCGCAAACTTGAAGGTGTTCATCGAAAGTGCAAAGCGTCGGGGGGAAGCGATGGACCACGCGTTGTTCTATGGGCCTCCGGGGCTTGGAAAAACGACGTTGGCGCAAATAATGGCGCGGGAGTTGGGTGTCAGCTTTCGGATGACCAGTGGACCCGTATTGGCAAAAGCCGGTGATCTTGCTGCAATTTTGACCAATCTTGAGGCGCGGGATGTTTTATTTATTGATGAAATCCATCGCCTGAATCCTGCAGTAGAAGAAGTCCTTTATCCTGCGATGGAGGATTTTGAACTGGACCTTGTGATCGGAGAGGGACCAGCCGCCAGAACGGTTCGCATCGAATTACAACCCTTTACCCTTGTTGGGGCAACCACACGGATGGGGCTTTTGACAACACCGTTGCGGGACCGGTTTGGCATTCCGACGCGGCTTCAGTTTTATACGGTTCCAGAGCTAAATGAGATCGTGACTCGTTCGGCCCGTCTGCTTGGCGCCCCGGCAACCCCCGAAGGTGCGCTTGAAATTGCCCGACGCGCACGTGGCACACCACGTATTGCGGGGCGTTTGTTGCGGCGTGTTGTTGATTTTGCGGTGGTTGAGGGGGATGGAAAAGTAACTCAGGACATTGCCGATAGTTCCTTGCGCCGTTTGGGTGTGGATCATCTGGGGCTTGATGGCGCTGATCGCCGGTATTTAAAACTGATCGCTGAGAACTATGGCGGGGGCCCTGTTGGCATTGAAACTATGGCGGCGGCCTTATCGGAAAGCCGCGATGCCCTTGAAGAAGTCATTGAACCCTATTTATTACAGCAAGGCCTGGTTCAGCGAACACCGCGTGGGCGGATGTTGGCGCAGAAAGGCTGGCACCATTTGGGATTGGATGCGCCAAAACCGCCGGGTCAAAGCGACCTTTTCGGTAAATGATACTTGCTTGATCAGCCCGGCCATTGCTCTTATGTCAACGGCCATATCCCGTTAAGAGGCCACCATGATGACTCCTGCTGAAATCGAAGCCTTGTTCACTCGCCGAGATGGGCAATATGCTTTTGCGCGTTGGGGGCGTCCAATTGCGCCGGTTATCTTTGGTGTTCAAGAGGAAACTCTGAACACGATTAAAGGCGCAATTGAGGCCGTCGTGTCTTTGGCGGGGCACAGTATAGCGGAAACCGACCCTGAATTGGGTGCCAACTTAATGGTGTTCTTTATTCAGGATTGGGAGGAGCTGTCTGAAACGCCGAACCTTGATCGTTTGATTCCAGAGCTCGGCGGTTTGGTGGCAAGGTTACAGACCGCAGATGCCAACCAATACCGGATTTTTCGGTTCGATGATCAAGGTGCAATCCAAGCGTGTTTTGTCTTTCTGCGAATGGACAATGCCATGTTGGAAATACCAGCAGATGTGCTGTCGCTGTCTCAGATGGTGCAGTCGGTGTTGTTATGGTCTGATACGGCATTTGGCAAAGAGTCACCGTTGGCGGTTCTTCCAGAGACAGGTGCAACTATACTGCGCCCCGAAATTGCGGCTGTTGTTCAAGCTGCCTATGCTGATGTCCTTCCGTCTAGTGCAACAGACCCGGCCCATGCATTGCGTATATTTGCGAGACTGCCGCGCGAAAACTAGCGCGAAAAATTCTCGGGAATAGCAAACATCCGCTTGCATCAATTAAGGTTGATAAAACGGGTTGCCTATACCCAAAATGGCCATCTACATAGACAGAGTAACCGTCAAAGATCTGGCGGCTATTTTTGTCTAATTTGACGCATTTTATAGCAATTTGCGCATGTCCAAAGTCTTGGGGATTCACATGAACCTGAACAAACTTCTCGCGTGCACTATACTGGGTACTACGACAGTTACGGCTGCATTTGCGCAGACGACTGACGTACCCGAAGATGAACTGGCAGCGGCTGTTTCCGAACTGTCTGATGAGGGACGGGAGTTTGATGCTGACAAAAGTGATCTAAGCTTTGGGGTCGGCGGGACGACATTTACTTTCTATGGGCAGATCAATCAGGGCATTCTTTCCTATGATGATGGTCTGGAAACGGAGACATTCTTTCCTGTAGACAATGACAACTCCGGATCGCGAGTTGGCATTAAATCCAACACTATCCTTGGCGGCGGTTGGCAAATGGATGGTTTGTTTGAGGTTGGGATTACGCCGTCCTCAACCTCTGCGGTCAATATTCTAGATAAGCATGATGATGACTGGTCCTTGGATGAAACCGATATTCGCCATTTGGAGGTTGTCTTTGGCAACAGGCAATACGGGATCTTTTCCTTCGGGCAGGGGTCTATGGCAACGGATGGTGTAACAGGGGCTGATTTTTCGGGCACGGGTGTTATTGCGACAGTTACTGTGACCGATTTAGCAGGTGGACAGTTGGTGCGGGATACGTCGGATGCGTTGACAGGTGGCACAGTCGCGAGTCATTTTGACAGTATGGATGGCGCGCGTCGGTTTCGGGCACGCTATGACTCTCCTTCGATCAATGGTTTTACCTTTTCAGCTGCCTATGGTCAGGAAGTTCTGAGCGATACAAACGACGACGAATATATGGACGTCGCTGTGCGCTACGGCAAATCATATGGCGACTATGAGGTCGATTCTGGTCTAGGGTATTCTTGGAATGGCAGCGACGAAGAGGTTCTTTCCGGATCCGCATCGGTCTTGCATAGACCCACGGGACTAAGCTTAAGCGCTGCAGCAGGACAAACAGATGATGGCGACACATCCTCCTACGGGTATGTCAAGGCGGGTTATCAGCAAGACTTCTTTACAGTCGGTACAACAGCATTCTCGCTTGATTACTATGAAGGCAGTGACATCTACGAAGTCGGCGCGGATAGCAGCTCGGTTGGGTTGGCTGTGGTCCAAAACTTCGATGACCAAAACTTAGAGCTTTATGGGATCGTTCGTGACTACTCCTTCGCAGGCGATACGACCGATTTTCAAGACGGGCGTGCCGTCATGGGTGGCATTCGCTGGAAATTCTAAAAATGACGGGCGTATGTTTCGGCGTGCGCCTGTTTTTCGGGATTGGTTTGGACCCTGCATCCGCGTAAGAGGAATCTTAACTGATGCTTTGACAGAGGCGCTTGTGGCTGCAGAACATATTTACCCGATCGAAGTCTTTTATGAAGACACAGATATGGCCGGGATCGTGTATCACGCGAACTATCTGAAATACATTGAACGGGCCCGCAGTACTTTGGTGCGCAATCTGGGTGTTGATCAACGTGCATTGAAAGAAGAGGACGGGGCTATATTTGTCGTGCGACGGATCGAATCTGATTACCGTGCGAGCGCCCATTTCGGTGATCATCTGGACGTCAAAACCCGTATCGAAACAGTGACTGGTGTGCGCATTGTGTTTCAACAAGACATCTTTCGCGAGGGGCAGCCGGTTTTTTCGGCCACCGTGACCGTTGTTTTCTTGAATGAGGCGGGGCAACCGGCGCGATTGCCGGCAAATATTCGCCTGCTTTTGCACTAATTCAGCAATTTTTTAGGATTGGCGCGCATTTATTGGCTTTCCCCGTGAAGCTGCGCTATCTTCTGGGGTAATCAGAGCCAATAAATTTGGCCACACCGAGAAAAGAGCAGGCATATGGAAACCGAAACCCTTGCGATGGCGCAAGAGATCGACTTTTCGATCCTTGCGTTGTTTATGCGCGCAACGCTGACCGTAAAGCTGGTGATGATCATGTTGATCGTCGCGTCCTTTTGGTCATGGGCCACTATCATTCAAAAACTGATCATGTACCGCAAAGCGCGGGCGTCCGCGGAGGAATTTGACCGCGCCTTTTGGTCAGGTGAGCCTTTGGATGAGCTTTTTGACAAGGTTGGCTCAAAGCCCGGCGGGGCCTCTGAAAAGGTATTTTCCGCAGGAATGATGGAATGGCGCCGTAGTCATCGGCAAGATGGTGGTTTGATCGCCGGGGCACAAGCGCGGATTGATCGCTCTATGGATGTGGCCATTGCTAAAGAGAGCGAAGACATGAACAAGGGATTGTCTTTGCTGGCGACCGTAGGCTCCACAGCGCCGTTTATTGGCCTGTTCGGGACGGTGATTGGTATTATGAACGCGTTTGTTGAAATTGCGCAGCAACAAAACACAAACTTGGCCGTTGTTGCCCCTGGTATTGCAGAGGCATTGTTGGCCACAGGTCTTGGTCTGTTGGCTGCGATCCCAGCTGTAATTTTCTACAATAAATTGTCGGCTGACAGTGACCGTATTGTTGGCGGCTATGAGGCATTCGCTGACGAATTCGCAACCATCTTGTCTCGTCAGTTGGACAGCTGATATGGGCGCAGGTGTCATTCAAAAAGATTCAGGTGGCGGTACAAGACGCCGCCGTCGTGGGCGTCGCAGTCAAGCCATGAGTGAGATCAATGTCACGCCATTTGTGGATGTGATGCTGGTACTATTGATTATTTTTATGGTGGCAGCGCCCTTGTTGACTGTCGGTGTTCCGGTGGAGTTGCCCAAAACAGCGGCCAATGCGCTGCCAACAGAACAGGAAGAACCTTTAACGATTACGCTTGCTACAGATGGGCGGTTGGTGCTGCAAACAACCGAAATTTCTCCGGATGAATTGTTGCCTAAACTGAGAGCTATTGCGACCGAGCGCACAAGTGACAAGGTCTTTTTGCGCGCTGACGGGGCGATCCCCTATGAAGCGGTGGTTCAAATCATGGGCGCCTTGAACGCAGGTGGTTTTAACAACATCGGACTGGTGACGGACACCGGTGGTCCGGCCTTAAACGGCCAAGACGGCTAGCGGGGCGCGGGTGCGTGGCGTTTTCTTTTAATACCCTTAACACTGGGACAAAGATCTCGGGGATTGGTCATATAGGGCTGATCTTTTGGCTGCTTTTTGGCGGGTTGTTATCCTCTGATAAGCTACCTCCTGTTGAGGTGGCCGAAGTTTCGTTGATTTCCGGAGAGGAATTCGCGGCACTTTCGACACCTAATCCTGATGCGAGCGCCGACTCAATTGCGCCATCAGCCCCTGAAGTTGCGCCAGAAGCCCCAACCGTTCCGATTGAGACAGAGGCCGTTACGCCTCCGGCACCTGATGTTCCACCTGAAACGGCACAGGCCCCCGATGTCACGCAAGTGCCCGCAGAACCTGAAGCCACACCGGAACCCATTCAACCTGCGCCTCCCACTGAAGTGACCGATTTTGCGCCGCCAACGCCTGAGACTCCGCAGACAGATACGGTGACGCTTGTACCGCAGGCAATTGACAGTAGTCCGAGGCCTGTTCCTCGTGTTGCGCCACAGCCAACACCGGAACCGACGCCCGAAGTTGCGATCGATGATATTGTACAACAAGAGGCCGCGCCCATAGCAGAGCCCGAAGTCGAGGTCATCGAAGAGGCCCAGCAAGAAACAGCGCCAGAGGCCGCAACCACTGAAATTGTGACCGAGGCGGAAGAAACGCCAAAACCTCTGGCACCGACCCGATCTGCTCGACCTCCAGTTCGTCCAAGCCGTCCTGTCCCAGCACCTGTGGCCGAAGCAGCGCCAGAACCAACCGCACCAGCCGCGGATGTTGAAACGGATGCGGTTGATGCGGCTGTGGCAGCGGCCTTGGCTGGTGTCGCCACCAGTACAAGCACAGCGCCGAGTGCTGCCCCGGCGGGCCCACCGCTGACGTCGGGGGAAAAGAACAATTTGGTGTCGCAGATTTCGCAGTGCTGGAACGTTGGGTCCTTGTCATCCGAGGCTCTGCGCACAACTGTTGTTGTGGCAATGGAAATGCAACCCGATGGAAAACCTGTATCTTCGTCGCTTCGGATGGTCTCTTTTGAGGGTGGCAACGATGCGTCTGCTGGACAAGCCTATGAGGCTGCCAGGCGTGCGATTATCCGCTGTGGTGCAAAAGGTTTTGAGCTGCCGAGCGAAAAATTCGACCACTGGCAAGAAATTGAAATGGTATTCAACCCGGAGAGAATGAGGTTCAAATGATCCGATCTAAGCTCCTGACGACGATTTTCGCCCTAGCGCTTGCGGGCGTATCTATGACTGCAACCTCTGTGGCGGCACAAAACGGACCGCTCCGAATTGAGATCACCGATGGGGTGATTGAACCGTTGCCCTATGCGGTGCCTGATTTTATCGCTGAAAATTCTGCGGCAGGTCAATATGCCGCTGATTTGGCGCGGGTCGTGGCATCAGATTTAACCGGTAGCGGGCTCTTTCGTGAGGTCCCCAAAAGCGCCTATATTTCAAACATCACCAGTTTTAACAGTCCGGTTCAATATGCCGATTGGAAAGCGGTCAACGCAGAGGCATTGATCACCGGTGCTGTGCGCGTGGACGGGAATAAGCTTACCGTTAAATTCCGTCTGTTCGATGTCTTTTCGGGGGCCCCTCTCGGGGATGGTTTGCAGTTTGTAGGCACAACAGACAGTTGGCGTCGCATGTCCCACAAGGTGGCCGACGCTGCTTATTCGCGCATTACGGGCGAAAGCGGATATTTCGATAGCCGCGTTGTTTATGTTTCTGAAACGGGGCCAAAAAACAAACGTCTGAAACGTTTGGGCATTATGGATTATGATGGGGCGAATGTTCAGTTTCTGACAGATTCATCTAGCATCGTATTGGCGCCTAGGTTTTCACCGACAGGTGACCGGGTTTTATATACCTCCTATGAGACCGGATTTCCCCGTGTTTATCTGCTGGATGTCGCGACGGTTGGCCGACGTATCCTTGGGGATCAGGCAGGCACCATGAGCTTTGCACCGCGGTTTTCACCAGATGGAAACACTGTGGTGTTCTCTTTGTCGGCTGGTGGTAATACTGACATTTATTCAATGAACCTGTCGTCTGGTCAGCAGCGCCGGTTAACGTCGGCTCCGTCTATTGAGACGGCACCAAGTTTCTCTCCGGATGGTCGTCAGATAGTGTTTGAAAGTGACCGCTCTGGTTCGCAACAAATCTATATCATGAGCTCAAACGGCGGCGAGGCGCGTCGCATTTCTGGTGGGGCTGGGCGCTATGGTACTCCGGTTTGGTCACCTCGCGGAGATTTGATCGCCTTTACAAAGCAAAATAAGGGCCGTTTTCATATCGGCGTGATGCGGACAAATGGCAGCGAAGAACGGCTTTTGACGTCTTCCTTCCTGGATGAGGGCCCAACTTGGTCGCCAAATGGACGGGTGATTATGTTTACTCGTGCCTCTTCGGGTGCAAATGGGGCACCTGCATTGTATTCCGTCGATATTTCAGGTCGGAATTTGAAACAAGTGTCAACACAAGGTGCGGCCTCTGACCCTGCGTGGTCACCGTTATTAAAATAACACAGGCTTGCGGATGCGCCTGACAATGATAATCTCTGGCCATTGCGCCACAGCGATAAATAGGGACGGACCCAATGAAACATTTAACCAAAGCACTTTTCGTTGTTGCGGCACTGAGTGTCAGTGCTTGCGCAAATAAAGATGTCGATAATTACGCTGGAGAGATCGGCGGCGATGCCTATGGCGCGGGTGGTGCAGGCGCAAACGGTGGCGTGTCTGACCCGACCTCTATTGCCTATTTCCAACAAACTGTGGGGGACCGCATTTTGTTTGTTGTAGATCAGTCAACACTTAACGATACAGCCAGAGGCATTCTTGTAACTCAGGCACAGTGGCTGAACGCAAATCCGGAATACACTGCGGTTATCGAAGGCCACGCCGATGAACAGGGCACGCGGGAATACAACCTTGCGCTCGGCGCGCGGCGTGCAAATGCGGTGCAGGAATACCTGATTTCTCAGGGCGTTTCTGGAAGTCGTTTGCAAGTTTTGACTTACGGCAAAGAGCGTCCACTTGAAGTGTGCTCACAAGAATCTTGTTATTCAAAAAACCGTCGTGCTGTCACAGTTTTGGCCGCCGGTGGTTTGACAAGCTAACGGAGCTGTTATGAAACGTCTGTCCGCCCTTATTTTGTCGGCCTGTTTGTTTACCCCAATTGGGGTTCTTGCACAGGACCGGTCCCAGACTCTTGCTGATATTCGGCAAGAACTGTCCGTGGTGTACGTCGAAGTGCAAAAACTCAAACGAGAGCTGTCTACCACGGGCGCGCCCGGTGGCAATCTTGGGGGCAATTCACCGTTGGAACGGCTGGATGCAATAGAGGCGGAACTACAACGGTTGACCTCTTCGAGTGAGGATCTTGAATTTCGCCTTAACCGCGTTGTAACCGATGGCACCAATCGGATTGGTGATCTGGAGTTCAGGCTGGTGGAATTGGAAGGTGGGGACATCAGCCAATTAGGGGAAACCTCAACCCTTGGTGGGGATGCGGGTGTCGCGGCCCCAGCTGCGCCAACGCCTTTGCCCGGTGAAGGGGCAGAACTGGCAATTGGTGAACAGACTGATTTTGACGCTGCGCAAACAGCATTTGAAGAGGGTGATCTGAGGGGGGCAGCAGATCGGTATCAAGCTTTTACCCAGACATATCCCGGTAGCCCGCTTAGCGCTGAGGCCCATTTCAAACGTGGTGAATCTCATGAAGGGCTCGGAGAGATTTCAGCAGCGGCACGTGCATATCTAGAGAGTTTTAGCGGCACACCTGATGGCCCACGTGCGCCTGAGGCACTCTATAAGCTCGGTGTATCGCTGGGCGGTTTGGGGCAAACCAGTGAGGCTTGTGTGACGTTAGGTGAGGTGGGCGCGCGTTTCCCTTCTGCTCCCATTGCCCAAAATGCACAGGTCACAATGCGGTCTTTGGGCTGCAGTTGACCTCTTTTCAGAGCAAGTTTAACCGGTCTGTCTGGCCGGAGCAGAGTGCCGAGCCTCAACGGCTCGGCATTGCTGTTTCTGGGGGCGGGGATTCGATTGCTTTGTTGCGCGCGCTTCATGATTGGGCGATTGGTAAAGACATCTCGATTTTTGCGATCACAGTGGATCACGGGTTGCGACCCGAAGCGGCTGAGGAGGCGCGTTTTGTCGCCAACCTATGTGCGACAATGAGCATTCCACACGACACAGTACAGTGGGCCAATTGGGATGGTTTGGGAAATAAGCAGAACGCCGCCCGTCAAGCGCGCCGGACATTCATTATAAGATGGGCGCGGGACCACCGGATCGACACAGTTGCTCTTGGTCATACTCAGGATGATCAAGCCGAGACATTGGTCATGCGATTGGCGCGGGGGTCCGGTGTTGACGGATTGTCTGCTATGGCAAAAGATATGTCGTCAGATGGTGTACGTTGGGTGCGTCCCTTGCTTGAGGTGAGCCGTTCCGAGTTGCGAGACTATCTGAGGGGGATTGATCAGCCGTGGTATGATGATCCCAGCAACGATGATCCAACGTATGACCGCGTCCGAACGCGGCAAGTGATTGAAGCTTTGGATTTGGATCAACCTCGATTGGCTGCTACAGCGCGAAGAATGCAAATGGCGAGCGCCGCCTTGGCACAATTCGCGCATGCGATGGCGCGTAACATCGCAACGGTTGGGGCGGGGTCGATCTTGCTTAATCAGCAGGCATTGCAAGATGCTCCAGAGGAAACGCGATATCGATTGTTGTCTCATGGGCTACAGTGGGTGTCTTCCTCTATTTATCGTCCCCGATTTTCAGCATTGTGCGATGCGTGGATGGGGCTTGAGGCTGGCAGGGGCCAGAGCTTACATGGATGTCTTTTGAAGCATGCCAAGGGACAGATTTTGATTTGTCGGGAGCTTCATGCCGTTGCGACTTGTGAAGTTGTCGCGCCTGAGGTGTGGGATTCTCATTGGGTCGTCGACAATCCAGCCTACGCAGGGTTCACGATCCGGGCCCTCGGAGAGGATGGATTGCGGCAATCTCCGGACTGGCGATTGCAGAATCTACCCCGTGTTGTTTTGTTATCGGCACCCAGTCTGTGGCAAAATCAGCGGCTGTGTCATGCACCTTTGGCCGGAGTCGGCGATAAATTGGCAATTTCGAGCAAAAACCAGCCCGAAGATTTCTTCTTATCGCTTTTAACGCATTGAAGAACTGGCTGTGATCCTTATTTTAGACAAGTGGCTGCTCGCTTGGCGAGGCGGCCGATAAAGTTTTGAGGAGGTTCCCCTTGGGCAACGCAAGAAACATCGCTTTTTGGGTCGTGGCATTTTTGCTGATCTTGGCGCTGTTCAATCTGTTTAGCGGCAATAGTTCCGCGATCAGCACCAACACCAAAAGCTATTCGGAATTCGTAACAGCGGTAGAGGGTAGCAATGTTGCCTCTGTAACGCTTGATGGCGAAAAGGTCATGTTCCGTGGCACCGACGGTCAAGACTATATGGCCATTCGTCCCGACGATGCTGAGGTGACAAACCTGCTGATTGAGAACAACGTTCCGATCATGGCAAAAGCACAGCAGCAGTCTGGCTTAACATCGTTTCTGATGACTTTGCTTCCTTTTGCATTGTTAATCGGCGTCTGGGTTTATTTCATGAACCGGATGCAAGGTGGCGGCAAAGGCGGAGCAATGGGGTTTGGAAAATCCAAAGCCAAATTGCTGACCGAGAAATCAGGTCGCGTTACATTTGACGATGTCGCTGGGATTGATGAAGCGAAAGATGAACTCGAAGAAATCGTAGAATTCTTGCGGAACCCGCAAAAATTCTCTCGTCTTGGTGGCAAAATTCCAAAAGGTGCGCTGCTGGTTGGCCCGCCGGGCACAGGTAAGACATTGCTTGCACGTGCGATTGCGGGCGAAGCCGGTGTGCCGTTCTTTACCATTTCCGGTTCTGACTTTGTTGAAATGTTCGTTGGTGTTGGTGCAAGCCGGGTCCGCGACATGTTTGAACAAGCCAAAAAGAACGCGCCTTGTATCGTGTTTATCGATGAGATCGACGCCGTTGGCCGCTCCCGTGGGGCTGGTTATGGCGGTGGCAACGATGAGCGTGAGCAGACGTTGAACCAATTGTTGGTTGAGATGGACGGTTTTGAGGCCAACGAAGGCATCATCATCGTCGCGGCAACCAACCGTCCAGACGTTCTGGATCCAGCGCTGTTGCGTCCGGGTCGGTTTGACCGTCAAGTTCAGGTTCCAAATCCTGACATCAAAGGCCGTGAGAAAATCTTAGGCGTGCATTCGCGTAAAGTGCCATTGGGGCCGGATGTTGATCTGCGCATTATTGCGCGGGGAACGCCGGGGTTCTCTGGTGCTGATCTGGCCAACCTTGTGAACGAATCCGCTTTGATGGCCGCGCGTATTGGTCGTCGATTCGTCACGATGGAAGATTTTGAAAACGCCAAAGACAAAGTCATGATGGGCAGCGAGCGCCGCTCTATGGTGATGACCGAAGATGAAAAAGCGTTGACTGCTTATCATGAGGCAGGCCATGCGATTGTGGGGCTGAATGTTCCGCAGCATGATCCGATCCATAAGGCGACGATCATTCCTCGGGGACGTGCGTTGGGTTTGGTGTTAAGCCTACCCGAACGGGATCAGCTGAGTGTGAGCTACACCAAATACACCTCAAAAATCGCTATGGCGATGGGGGGTAAAGTGGCTGAAGAGCTGAAGTTTGGTAAAGAAAACGTCACCTCTGGTGCGACATCTGACATCCAGCAAGCGTCAAAAATTGCCCGGGCAATGGTAACGCAGTTTGGGTTTGACGATGAGTTGGGTCATGTGGACTACGCCAATGAACAGCAGAGCTATTTGGGCAACTATGGTGGTGGTACAAACCATTCTGGGGCCACTCAAAAGCTGATCGACGACAAAGTCAAAGATCTGATTGACGAAGGTTACAATACAGCCAAACGCGTTTTGACAGAACAGAATGAGGGCTTTGAAAACCTTGCTCAGGGGTTGTTGGAATATGAAACGCTCACCGGAAGCGAGATCATGAAAGTGATCAAAGGTGAGGCGTTGAAACGTGGTGAGGACGAGGATGATCATCAGGACAGCGGCGGCACTGCATCTGTTACGGCGATCCCTAAAACCAAACCAAAGTCAAAACCAGATGGTGGCATGGAGCCGGAACCCTCGGCCTGATCCATCAATAACATAATTTAGACGCCGCCGGAATTTCTGGCGGCGTTTTTCGTTAGAGCAGCAATACAGACCCATCTGCAGCGTAACGATATCCGGCACGTGCCTCTATAGCTTCATCGAGCTTAGTTAAGATAAACAACTGATCTGATGGGGGGATTGGATCTGGGATTTTAAGTTCACGACCAGAAAACCGCGCCGGCGATACGCGATGTTTCGGAGCGGTCAGCGTTTCCGTTTTGGAAAGGTTAAAACTCTCTGACACTTGAGTGACGAAATCTATTGGGGCTTTTTGCAAATCTTCAAATCGGATTTGTACAAAAGACACCCCACGATTGGCCAATCCCATCATTGCGGCCAGTTTCACGCTGCGCATCTCTAGGATGTCCAGATATGGCAAACCGGTTAAAGGGTGACGGTCGAGCTGTAGCTCTTGTCCTGCCCATATTTCTTGTGAGCCCATGGACCACGGTTTCCCCCAATTACGACGCGGTTTGCGACCGACATTGGCGGACCACGGAGTACGCAGGAATTCTGAAAACGGAACGTTTGGGTCCTCTGTCACATAGCGCTGGGGTAATTTGTACATGCTTTTACTCCAGTCAACGGCGTTGCGTGTGACAAGCACAATCAACGCGCCCGGGGTAAAGGCAACCATATTTGGAATCCCATGTTTCCAGCCATAGTGGCCGACATGGTCAAGTTCGGTATTATCTGACAGCAAAACACGGGCCAGATTGGTGCCGGAGTTGCGATCGCCGAACACCTGAAAATGAGTGATGCTTTCACCCGTTTGGATCATCTGTGTGATGGGAAATGGATTGTACATTGGATTAACAGCTTACTATATTGTTTCCTGATTTGCTCCAATAGGTGTTCACCGGCTGTGTTGTTTTACCCAAGAAGATATTGCAGGGCTTTTTTGCGCACCGGATTGGCGGGCTTTCTCTTTTCCGTTTTGAAATAAAGCCATGGTCGGAATGCCGCGGATCCCATAGCGTTGGCTGGCCTTTGGGTTTGCTTCGGTATTGAGTTTCACAAGCCGCGCATCTGGCGACATTTGTGCTGCGGATCGTTGAAACTCGGGGCCCATCATTTTGCATGGGCCACACCACGGGGCCCAAAAATCTACGACCAATGGAACATCATCATTTCGCGCGGCCTTTTGTAAGGTTGCCAGATCGACCTCTGGAACTTTGCTGGAAAACAGACGCTGTCCGCAGGTTCCACATTTCGGGGAGGCCGTGATTTTCTCGGTTGGTACGCGGTTGACCTGAGCACAGGACAGACATGTGATTTTTTTGGCAGCAGCCATTGAGGGACTCCGTTTCTTTTTGAATACATAGCGCCTGTGAAAACGTGCCGCAACGGCAGGGTTGTCAGAGGGGGGGGGAACCCGCAGTCTGTCAATAATCAGGAGAGAGCCCATGACCGATCGCGTTCACGTTACCGAAGACAACCATGTGGCCTATGTTAAGCTCACCCGACCGGAAAAACGCAATGCGCTGGACGTGAAGATGATCAATGCGATTGTCGATGCGGGGGAGGCTTTGAAATCTCGTAAAGACATTCGGGTTGTTGTGTTATCTGGTGAGGGGCCTGCCTTTTGTGCCGGTTTGGATCTTGTTACGATGCCAGAAATTGCCAAAGTTGCGCAAAGTGATGGTGGTCTAACACCGCGCACCCATGGGATCAGTAATCTGTTTCAACAGGCGGCTATGGTTTGGGCAGAGCTGCCGATGCCTGTTATTTCCGCGGTGCATGGGTATGCGTTTGGTGGCGGCTTTCAGATTATGCTGGGGGCAGATATTCGCATTGCCGCGCCTGATACGCAGTTCTCGATCATGGAGAGCCGTTGGGGTCTTGTCCCCGATATGTCGGGCTTTGTGCAGATGCGCCATTTGATGCCCGTGGATGTGATCCGTATGCTGACCTACACCGGAGAGAAAATTGGCGCAGACCGGGCTCTTGGTTGGGGGATTGTGACAGAGGTAAACGAAGATCCGCTGGCGCGCGCAAAAGAGATCGCAAAGGTGATTGCCCTTAAAAATCCGGACGCGATGCGGCAGGCCAAGAAGTTGATTACGGACACAATGCTCGCAACGCCTGCCGATGTCTTGATGAAAGAGTCCCTTGCACAGCAAGCGCTCATTGGAACGCCCAATCAAATGGAAGCAGTTATGTCGGGGATGCAGAAGCGCAAGCCGAATTTCAAGGATTAGAACGTATGGCGCAGAGTAAACTGCGCCATCCTATATTAGGCGGTTAGACCTTCGGGCTCTGCAAGGCCATTGGCGCGGCTGCAAGCGGTCAACGTGTTGGCCAGAAGGCAAGCAATGGTCATAGGGCCGACCCCACCGGGGACGGGGGTGATTGCGCCAGCAATTTCAGAGGCCGAGGCAAAGTCCACATCCCCCACCAGACGGGTGCCGCCTTCGGGTTTATCAATGCGGTTGATGCCAACGTCGATGACCGTCGCGCCGGGTTTAATCCAGTCTCCGGTAACCATTTGCGGACGGCCGACTGCGGCGACAAGAATATCGGCCTGACGACAGAGAGCTTCGATGTCTTTGGTTCGGGAATGCGCAATGGTGACGGTACAGCTGTCACGAAGCAACAAATTGGCCATAGGTTTGCCCACAATGTTGGAGCGTCCAACAACGACGGCGTTTAACCCTGACAAAGAGCCATGATGTTCCCGGAGCATCATCAGACATCCAAGAGGGGTGCAAGGGACCATAGATTTCTGACCGGTCCCAAGCAGACCAACGTTTGAGATGTGAAATCCGTCAACATCTTTTGCCGGATCAATGCTGTTGATGACAAGATCTTCGTTCAGGTGAGCGGGCAGGGGAAGTTGTACCAAAATACCGTGTACAGCAGGATCGTTATTCAATTGATCGATCAGCGCCAACAGATCGGTTTCGGCTGTGTCAGCGTCTAACTTATGTTCATAAGAGTTCATACCAACTTCGACGGTTAGTTTGCCCTTTGAGCGGACATAGACTTGGGATGCGGGATCCTCTCCGACGAGCACAACAGCAAGGCCTGGGGTGATGTCGTGTTCTTCTTTTAAACGTGCCACATGCAGGGCGACTTTTTGTCGAACGGAGGCGGCAAAGGCTTTGCCATCAATTCTTTGTGCGGTCATGTTCATGTTCCTTCGGATGTTTCGGACGCGCCGAGGCATCATCCGTCGAGTTTATACGAGGTCGATTTTCAGGGCTTCGCGATCAATCGACCAGTCAATTAATTGTCGCCAAAGATGTTCGGCAAGCGCAGAGTCCAGCCCATCAGATTTTGCGGTCTCAATGACGTTTTGCACCACGGCTTCTACACGGTCAGGGATGCGGGCGGGTAGGCCTTCTGCGGGCTTTAGCTCAATAGCACGATCTATGTATTTCGCGCGTTGTGCCAATAAATGAACCAGTTCACGATCCAAATGATCAATCGAGTCACGAAGTTCAGCCATAGAATGGCAGTCTTGGGCGGCCCGTATCATGTCAGAACTCCGTATTGATTTCGGCATGTCTGTACTGCGATATGCGCCGCCCCTCAAGTCTTAGAACAAACCTTCAATCAAGCCTGCGTCGTTTAGCGTAATAGTTTCGGATGCAGGTTTGCGTGGCAAGCCGGGCATGGTCATGATTTCACCGCAGATCACCACAATAAATCCCGCCCCTGCCGAAAGGCGAACCTCACGGATTGGGACAGAGTGACCGGTGGGGGCACCACGCAGATTCGGATCGGTTGAGAAGCTGTACTGCGTCTTTGCCATACATACCGGCAGGTGCCCGTAGCCTGCGTCCTCCCATTGTCGCAGTTGGTCTCGGATTTTTTTGTCAGCGAGCACTTCGTCAGCGCGATAGATAGACGTTGCGACGCGTTCAATTTTCTCTAGCAAACTCAGTTCGTCTCGGTAGAGAGGTGCAAACTGCGAAATACCGGAATCTGCGATTTCTGCGACGCGGGTTGCCAGTTCTTCGGTGCCTGCAGATCCCTTAGCCCAGTGCTGACATAGAATAGCCTCAGCCCCTTGGGTTTTGACATAGGCCTCGACTGCGGCAACTTCAGCGTCCGTGTCTGTGACAAAGTGATTGATTGCCACAACAACCGGCACACCGAATTGTTTGAGATTGCCGATGTGACGACCAAGGTTCGCGCAACCTTCGTTCACGGCATCTACGTTTTCTGCACCCAGATCGGCTTTTGCGACCCCGCCATTCATCTTCATCGCACGAACCGTGGCCACCAGAACGACGCAATCTGGCGCAAGACCTGCTTTGCGGCATTTGATGTTCATGAATTTCTCAGCACCAAGGTCTGCACCAAACCCGGCCTCTGTGACAACATAGTCAGCCAATTTCAGGGCGGTTTTGGTCGCAACAACAGAGTTGCAGCCATGTGCGATGTTGGCAAAAGGGCCACCATGTACAAAGGCAGGGTTGTTTTCCAAGGTTTGTACGAGGTTGGGTTGCATTGCATCCTTGAGCAAAACCGTCATGGCGCCGTCTGCTTTGATGTCGCGACAATAGATCGGGGAACGATCCCGACGATAGGCCACAATCATATCGCCCAAACGGCTCTTTAGGTCGGACAGATCGTTCGACAAACATAGGATGGCCATAACCTCAGAGGCCACGGTGATATCAAAACCAGTCTGACGCGGGAAGCCGTTCGCAACCCCCCCTAAAGAGGTGACCGTATCACGCAGAGCGCGGTCATTCATGTCCATAACGCGACGCCATGTGACGCGGCGTTCATCGATCTCCAGCTCATTACCCCAATAGATGTGGTTGTCGATCATGGCAGACAGCAGGTTGTGTGCTGATGTGATCGCATGAAAGTCACCGGTGAAATGGAGGTTCATATCCTCCATTGGAACGACCTGTGCATATCCGCCGCCCGCAGCCCCCCCCTTCATACCAAAGTTTGGACCTAGGGATGCCTCACGGATACAAATCGCTGCGTTTTTTCCGATTTTATTCAGCCCGTCGCCCAAACCCACGGTTGTCGTGGTTTTGCCTTCGCCTGCAGGGGTTGGATTGATTGCAGTTACAAGGATCAGTTTACCGTTCTCGCGCCCTTCAAGGCTTTTGATAAAGGCTTCGCTGACTTTGGCTTTGTCATGGCCGTAGGGAACCAATTCAGCGCTGGGGATGCCCAGTTTTGCGCCGATGTCTTGAATAGGCTTCTTATTTGCCTCGCGTGCGATTTCGATGTCTGTCTTAAAAGCCATGGTGCCTCCCTGATCTCCCCGGCAAAATCTGCTGTGGGGTTTATTCCTCTATAGAGGCCAGCACGCATCCTACTCGTCGTTTTTCCGACATGTCCGGGGTCGGAATCGTCCAATGTTGTTTCCGATTTGAAACACGGGTTTCGCACGAGTGGTTATTTTCCTGTGAGGATCGTTTCTGTCATCGACCATGCCCTTTGGTCCGGAATATGGAGCGTCACAGTATCGCCGACAGACACGGGCCCCTCGCGTTCGACCCAAGCTGTCACACCGCGTTTGTGGAGGGCTGCGTTCTTAAAAGCCCTTCCTGCGTCGGGATGCACCTTGTTGATGGCTTTGGCTGGAATATGACAGGGGCGGTTTAGCATATCGACAGTGAACGTGGTTCCAGAGTCGGTCTGAAGACGACTGGATGGTGGGATATGGGAAAAATCCGGGATTCCGGTAATGATCATCGTTGCGCCAATGAGCGCGGGATCCAGAACCGGTAGCGCCATGGCTTGTGCGATGTCGTCCAGCTCTTCATGTGAGAGGATAGAAAGTTGACGTGTATTGCGGATTTCGGTGTCCCTTGGATATTGTGAGGTGACCCGTCCGCAGGAGGGGCGTGTCAGACCGCCGTGATCCTCGTTATTCACACCATCAAAACGCGCCCGCAAGGAAGTGGCTTGAACGGATGCGGAGGTAGCCTCTCGGTTTTGTACGCTCCCTAGCCAAGTGATAACGCCGGAGACATTTGTTTTTAAAAGGGCAGGCATTGTATGACGCTCCGAAAATGGAATATTTCAGACAACCTGTACCGGGCAATCGCAAATGACAACTGCTTTGCAAATGGGTGGATCAGCGGCAAAGGCCGGGTTCTATTCCATCCAATGGAACAAGGACCTCTGTGGCCTGTGACATGGGCTGAACCGGGATGGCTTGGCTAATTAGGGCCTTTAAGCGGTCCGTCCGTGCCCCTTTGGGATCAAGCGCCCGACAACAGACGAATTCTTCGACAAGGCTGGCTTGCTGTTCGTATCCGTAATCCAAAAAACGGGGGGTTGCGGTGTCATCAAAGAGGTAGGGATCTTCGATTAGATGTTCAGCGGCTGCTTTGAACGGGTGATATCCTGTTCTGTCGCGGTGCTGCCATTGCCAGATGTGGAACATTTCATGTGCTAAAAACATCGCCGCCGGTAGATTCAGTTGCCCCGGATATCCTGCCATCAAATCTGAGATGGCGAAATCTGGATTGAGGTGAACTTTGTTAAACACCACCATTCCAGCGGTTCGGATGTCGACTCGTTCTGTGGTTATAGGAGGGACGATCATTTCGCGGCACGTCGTACGGGGGCGCACGGCACGGGATCGGGGAAAGGCTCCGATAAAATCGTTCTTAATGAGTTTGATTTCGGTGGTGTCGAGGGTTTCACCTGTCAGGGTCGCCATGAACGCTTGTTCTGATTGGGTCAAGGGGCGCCCGCAACCCGCTAAAATCAATACCGCAAAAACGAAGACTCTCCACATGAGCAAACGCTATCGCGCCCTATCGGTACTGTCACGTGGGTTTGCGCGCAATAATTCGTGTAGAGGGTGGTTTACATCATCACAACCGTTGCGTGAGAAAGACCCCGGCTGCCATAAAGGCGATTCCTGAGGCCCGTGTCAAAGACAACGGAGAGATTTTCGCGCCGAACAGGCCAAAGTGATCGATGACAGCGGCTGAGATGAGTTGCCCGAGTAGGACAAAAAAGACCGCGTTTCCAACCCCGAACCGAGGCGCGACCCATGTGATGCTGAGCGCATAAAAGGCCATCAGCAGCCCGGCGCCAAACAGGTGGATCGGGGTTCCGGGGAGTTTGGCCAAAGGCGCTGTGCCGGTTATGACCACCATTACTGCAGCGGCAGACAACCCAACGGCAAACAGGCAAAGCCCGGCGGCAAAAGGGCTGCCCAGCCGAACCCCAAGGGCTGCGTTCAGTGCTGCGAGGATCGGGATGCCGAGCCCTGCGGCCAGCATGATGACTGCGTATTTGGCGGTGACGGCGTCCATAATGCGCTCCTTTTTTTGCGAAGCCTAGGCAGGTGGGGCAGGGTTGTCACCTAGTTGTTGCTGAAGCTGTCTATCGCGGTGTCTCGGCCATTTTCAACATGCCCTGCGTTTCTGGTTGTTGAATGGCCAATTAAAATCGGCTTTGTTCTTTGGGCTGGATTATTCACGATCCGCCCCGCGCCCGACCCTCCCCCGGGAGGGCGCTTCACGCCCCCCAGTGTCGGGCGCTAAGAGCGCTGTTTTTTGCAGTGGCAAAGAAGAACAAAAGACTGGGCTGTTTAACTCGAATTCAGAAACTTCCTTAACTCTTCGTACTCGATTGCGACGTTCGGCGAGAGTTTAGTTCTATTAAATGGCCTTAGCGACAGACCATATTCCTTGAAAACTTTATTCTTTGACCACATTAAACCTTTAAGGTGCGTGACTAGTATGCCCTTTACTTTCGCGTCCTTTTCATTGCTTACATATCTCAAACTGCCAGTAATGATATCATTTACCGATGCAAGGTGAGATGCGCCGTCGCAAGTCATCCCATATGAAACGATATTTGGGAGAGGCTCCCATTTTTCTTTCCTGGGAAACTCATTCCCCCTCAGAAACTTTTGCTTCAAAACTTCGTATGATTTACGATATTCCAACCGGTCAATTAAGACGGTGCCGTAACTATTTGCCTCTTCCAAATACAAATTATACTTCTTGAGTAGGGTATTTAGACCAAATTTGACATTCCGGTTTGCTTTGTTTGAAGAATGATCCTCATTGAATTTGCAATACCCAACAAAGACGGCCCCATTTTTAGTTGCGATTTCATGGACGCGATTTTTCATCTCGGCATGCTGTTGAGTGCTTAAATGACTCGGCCTTGTACTTGTGGATGACTTTAACGAGTGGGAATAAGTAAAAGAGTATTCTTCTCTCAGATTGGCGATTTCATCGCTAATAAGTTTTAGTTTTTCTGTTTTGAAAATAGTTAAACCACAGATTGTAAATTTGTTTTTGGCATCGTGATTAGCTTCATCAAAATAGGCAAGGTACAATAATATCTCCTTTAAAATTCAAACATCCAGCTCCTCAACGAACTGTGCGTTCTCCTGAATGTACTGGAACCGCATCTCGGGTTTTTTACCCATGAGACGTTCCACCAAATCGCCGGTTTCGCCGGGTTCGTCTTCGTCAATGGTAACGCGGATTAAGACGCGGGTGTTGGGGTTCATGGTGGTGTCTTTTAGGTCTTTGGCATCCATTTCCCCAAGACCCTTAAAGCGGGACACATCAATGCGGCCTTTACCGCCCAGACCTTTTTCGAGGTGGGCGTCTTTTTCAGCCTCATCAATGCAGTAAACGCGTTTGGCCCCTTGGGTGAGGCGGAACAGCGGTGGACAAGCGAGGTAGAGGTGACCTGTGTCGATCATCGGGCGCATCTGGGTGAAGAAAAACGTCATCAGCAGCGCGGCGATATGGGCGCCGTCAACATCCGCATCGGTCATGATGATGATTTTGTCATAGCGCAGATCGTCGACGTTGAATTTGGTGCCTAGTCCAACCCCCAATGCTTGGGTTAGGTCGGAAATCTCGGCGTTTGAGCCAAGTTTAGAAGAGGCCGCCCCCAGTACGTTCAGGATTTTACCGCGCAGAGGCAGCAGCGCCTGGGTTTTCCGGTCCCGCGCCATTTTGGCAGAACCGCCCGCAGAGTCGCCCTCCACGATGAACAATTCGGTGCCTTCGCGATTGGTGGCGGAACAATCCACAAGTTTGCCGGGCAGGCGGAGTCTCTTGGTGGCGGATTTGCGTTGCGTCTCTTTTTCTTGACGACGGCGCAGGCGCTCCTCGGCGCGTAAAATCAGGAAATCAAGGATCGCCCCGGCAGATTTGGTATCTGCAGCCAGCCAATTGTCAAAATGATCGCGCACCGCGCCTTCGACGAGGCGTTGTGCCTCAACCGTTGCGAGGCGGTCTTTGGTTTGGCCGACAAATTCCGGTTCGCTGATAAAACAGGACACCAGCGCGCAGCCGCCGGTCATCAGGTCATCTCGGGTGATTGTCGCGGCCTTTTTGTTGTTTACCAATTCACCGTAGGCTTTGATGCCCTTAAGAACAGCGGCCCAAAACCCGGCGACGTGGGTGCCGCCTTCGGGGGTGGGGACGGTGTTACAGTAGGACTGGATGAACCCGTCGCGGGATGGGGTCCAGTTGATGGCCCATTCAACTTTGCCCGGCGTGTTAAAGCGTTCGTTGAAATCGACAGTTCCGGCAAAGGGGGCATCGGCATAGGTTGAGGCTGTTCCAAGGGTTTCCGACAGGTAATCCGATAGCCCGCCGGGAAAGTGGAACGTGGCCTCTGTTGGGGTTTCACCATCGTCAATTGCGGTTTTCCACCGGATCTCAACGCCAGAAAACAAATAGGCTTTGGATCGGATGGATTTAAACAGACGGGCCGGTTTGAAACGGTGTTTGCCAAAGATCTGTTCATCGGCGTGAAAGGTCACGGTGGTGCCGCGCCGGTTGGGGGCTGCGCCGACTTTCTCAACGGGGCCAAGTGGAATGCCGCGCGAAAACCGCTGTTCAACTAGCTCTTTGTTACGGGCGACTTGAACAACCATTGAATCAGACAATGCGTTGACCACTGATGCGCCGACACCGTGCAGGCCGCCAGAGGTCTGATAAGCCTTACCAGAAAATTTACCACCGGCATGGAGGGTACAGAGAATGACTTCGAGCGCGGATTTCCCCGGAAACTTTGGGTGAGGATCGGTGGGAATCCCACGGCCATTGTCTCGGATGGTGACGGAATAGTCAGCGTTCAGTTCGACTTCGATCCTGTTGGCGTAGCCTGCGACGGCCTCATCCATAGAGTTGTCGAGCACCTCAGCAACCAAGTGGTGCAGGGCGCGTTCATCGGTGCCGCCAATATACATGCCGGGACGTTTACGTACGGGTTCCAGCCCTTCGAGCACCTCAATAGAGGAGGCGTCATAGGTGTGGTCACTGTTGGGACCGGAGAGGAGATCATCCGTAGGCGTGTTCATGGCTGCTCTGTTTTTTGTGTTTGTTTCCGCCATTAGAGCAGATCAAAGGGGGGCGGGGCAATGGGGCGTCGTGGATCAATCCAACAGAGGTGGTGGATTTAGGGCGCGTATGGCGGCTTGAATGGCATCGTCTGCGGCGCGCCGAGCGATCGGTGCGGGGGACATTCGGTCAAAGGAATGGGTTGTGCCGGGGTAGTTGTGGAGCTCAACAGGAGTGCCGGCATTCATGAGATCCATAGCAAAGAAAATGGCTTCGTCGCGCAGGGGGTCATGTTCACAGGTCATAATAAACGCTGGGGGTAGGTTTGACAGATCTGTGGCGCGGGCAGGGGCCGCATAGGCGCTGACGTCGCTCCGGTTTTTGCCTATATAGTGATCCCACATTTGTTTGGAATTGGATTGGGTCCAAACGTAGCAATCATTGCCGCTTTGCATTGAGGGGCTGTTACAGCGGTCGTCGATTACAGGATAATAAAGCATCTGAAAAATGGGAGCGGTGATGCCTGTGTCTCGAATTTTCAGAGCAACGGCGGCTGTTAGACATCCGCCCGCGCTGGAACCTCCGATGATCACACGGTTTGGGTCAATGTACAGAGACGCTGCGTTCTCTAGGACCCAGAGGTAGCTTTGGTAGCAATCATCGAACCCAGCCGGAAAGGGGTGTTCTGGAGCTAGGCGGTAGTCAACGCCAATCGCCACGCATCCGGCTTTGCGTACCATATTCATACAGTTGATGTGTTCGCTTTCCAAATCCCCCATGAGGAAACCGCCGCCGTGAAAATTAACAAAGCTCGGTCCCGGTTCGGATCGTCCATTGGGCATGTAAATCCGGATCGGGATGTCGGGTGTACCGTCCGCGCCCGGTATTGTGATCTCGATCTCTTCGATATCCGGGTCTGTGTCCCGAGGCGGCATGGGTAAAGTGCAATATTCCGCATAGTCCTGTGCAATTTGACGCAAGGATGGGACATCCGTGACATCCCAATTGGGGGAGTCTGCGGCATATTTTTCTACGATTGGATCATAAATTCGTTTGGGAGACATGAGGGAATTCTCGAAATGCGTTTCTGTTTCATAAGCAGTTTTGATTAGTTTCTATCGCAGGGCCAGCGCTATTTCACATGAATGGCGGCTTGACCTTAGACATGCGGCGCAGTAGCCCGCTGGTATGGCACGTGCACCCCTTCTTCAGCTTTCCGATATCTCGCTTACTTTTGGCGGAGATCCAATTTTTTCTGACCTATCATTGGTGGTTCAAGCCGGTGATCGGGTGGCCCTTGTTGGGCGCAATGGCTCTGGCAAGTCGACCTTGATGAAAGTCATGGCGGCCTTGGTTGAGGCGGACGCGGGAACGCGTGTTGTGCCTCCGGGGACATCTGTTGGGTATATGGAGCAGGACCCCGATCTGAGCGGTTTTAGAACTCTGGGTGAGTTTGCGGCGAGCGAACTTGATCCGATGGATGCTTATAAGGTTGAAATGGTTGCTGAAGGGTTGAAATTTAATCCTGACGGCCTTGTTGAAACCGCATCCGGTGGTGAGAAGCGACGCGCAGCATTGGCGAAATTATTGGCCGAAGCACCTGAGTTAATGTTGTTGGACGAACCGACCAACCATTTGGATATTGAGGCTATCGGTTGGCTCGAAGAGCAGCTGCGCACAACGCGCAAAGCCTATGTTTTAATTTCACACGATAGGGCGTTTTTGAACGCGTTGACACGCGCCACTTTGTGGGTGGATCGTGGCGTTGTGCGGCGCCAAGAAAAGGGTTTCGCAGATTTTGAGATCTGGCGCGATAAAACGTGGGATGAGGAAGACGATCAACGTCACAAGTTAAACCGTAAAATTAAAGCTGAAGCGCGCTGGGCGGTTGAAGGGATCTCTGCGAGGCGTAAACGTAATATGGGGCGTGTGCGCGCGTTGCAGGATCTAAAGGCTCAGCGGTCCTCACAGATCAAACGGCAGGGCACTGCCGCGATGGAGCTGGAAGCTGGGCCAAAGTCCGGCAAGAAGGTCGTCGAAGTGACGAGCCTGAACAAGGATTATGGCGATAAGCGTATTGTGACAGATTTTTCCCTAAAGGTGCAGCGGGGCGATCGTGTTGCCTTTGTCGGGCCCAATGGGGTTGGTAAAACCACTCTTTTAAAGATGTTAATCGGTGAGATTGAACCTGACAGTGGTTCTGTTGTTTTGGGGACGAAACTGGAAATGGCGGTTTTTGATCAGAACCGTGCCAAGCTGGATGTGAACAAAAGCCTGTGGGAAAACCTGACCACCGACCCAGAAATGAGTGTGTCTGGGGC
Source organism: Pseudoruegeria sp. (assembly GCA_039972875.1). Taxonomy (GTDB): domain Bacteria; phylum Pseudomonadota; class Alphaproteobacteria; order Rhodobacterales; family Rhodobacteraceae; genus Pseudoruegeria. The sequence goes on along the minus strand of JBDWMA010000032.1, from coordinate 109,979 downwards.
ATCGGATCAAGTGATGGTTCGTGGCGTTCCAAAACATGTTGTGGGTTATCTGAAAGAGTTCTTGTTTGACGAAGCGCAAGCGCGTGCGCCCGTACGGTCTTTGTCGGGCGGTGAAAAGGCGCGTCTGTTGTTGGCGCGGATCATGGCGCGGGAAAGCAATTTGCTAGTGCTTGATGAACCGACCAATGATCTGGATGTTGAAACGCTTGATTTATTGCAAGATTTGTTGGGCGATTATGACGGGACGGTTTTGCTGGTCAGTCACGATCGAGATTTTATTGACCGCGTGGCGGGGACGACGATTGCGATGGAAGGCAACGGTCATGCCATTGCTTATCCCGGTGGATGGAGCGATTATCGCAATCAACGCCAAGAGACCAATCCAGCCACAGTTGCAGAAAAATCGCGAAATAAAAGGGAACCGGCAAAAGCGTCGAGCGCAAAAGCCTCAACTGGTTTGACTTACATCGAAGAGCATCGACTGAAGGTTTTACCCGCTGAGATGGAGCGGCTTGAGGCAGAAATTGCAAAGTTGACTGAGTTAATGTCTGATCCTGCGCTGTTCACCGATCACCCTGTAAAATTCCAGAAGGCCACCGATGCATTGGTTGAGCGTCATGATGCTTTGGCCTCAAAGGAAGAGGAGTGGTTGATGCTTGAGGAAAAGGCCGAGAGCTGAGCTTTTATTGACCTGATGCTGATGTGCGCTACTTCTTTGTAAATTAGGAGGCACAAGTATGCTTAAGGAAATTAAAAACTTCGGAGGCGCGCTGCTGTTGTTGGCAGTGCCTGTCGCCGCCCAAGAATCCACCACCCAAGAAACCATATCAAATCAGATTATTGCGTTTCAATCTGGCGCAATTGGCGAGGCGTTTGAATTTGCATCTCCGAGCATTCAGGGACTGTTTGGCTCGCCCGAGAATTTTGGCCAAATGGTTCAAAGTGGGTATCCGATGGTTTGGGAGCCCGGACAGGTAACATTTCTTGAAGCGGATGATTTAGGGCATATGCAAACGCAAATCGTAATGATCAAGGATCAGTCCGGAGTTCTGCATTTCCTTGAATATCAGCTGGTTATTGTCGATGGCAATTGGCGGATCAACGGAGTTCGTTTCTTACCCGCGCCCGGCGCAGGGGCCTAGCTGACGAGCGTACGGAGGGTTAAATCCGGTTTAGCTCTTCTTGCTGTACCCCTGAATGCAAGTCCGGTTTGACGCCGGAGAGCGAGCAAAGGGATACAGAATGAACAAGGCAATAACAGATGGTTTGGTCTTTATGCCACCGGCGTTTTCAGAGGGGTTAACGGTTTGGTCCAGCGAAGATGGTACGCCCGGTCAGGACACTTATAATGGGGCTGCGAATGCGGCGATTGTGGTGGCAGACGCTGATTTTAGCGATTGTCTGGAGCTACTGAAAACAGACAATACGCAACACATTCGTTACATGGGGCAAACGCCAATCACGCCGGGCTGCTATTTGCAGATTACTGTTCGCATCAAGGCAATGTCTGGCAATTTGCCAACTGTAAAAGTTGCGGGTTGGGCCGGTGATGGGAGTGGCGACAACGTGGGTGGCGTAACGCAAGTGGGACCGTCCGTTGTTCTTTCGGCTTACGGAGAGGTCACAACGGTCCAAGCTATAGTCGGGGTGGGCTCGCGTGATGGTGTCGACATGCCATGGGGACGGTCGGCAATTTACGGGCACTTTGGGCTGGATCTTACCGGCAGTAACGGCGGTATTGTGAGGGTCGATGATATCCAGATCGAAGATGTCACTTCGTATTTTCTACGTGACATGATGGATTGGGTGGATGTCAGAGATTATGGGGCTGTCGGCGATGGATCAACGGATGACATATCAGCTTTTGAAGCAGCGGATGATGACGCGAATGGTCGTGCGGTGTTGGTGCCAGCGGGGACATTTCACATAGGTGATCACCTGACCCTTGATAATCCAGTGCGATTTGAAGGTTCCTTGTCGATGCCGGATAACAAGCGACTGATCTTGATTAAAAACTATGAACTGTCGACTTATATTGACGCCTTTGGGGATGAACTCATCGCTTTGAAAAAAGCTCTGCAGGCGTTGTTCCAATATTCTAACCACGACTCATTGGATTTGAATGGGCGACGAATAGAGTTATCGGAGCCGATCGATGTGGCGGATGTTGCGGGATTGGATAGTTTTGCCACCAGGCGCGTCGTGCGCAATGGACAGTTTAATGTTGAGAGCTCCAATGCGTGGAACGACACAGTGGTCACCTCGCAGGCGACGTATTCAACATCTGACAACAAGACGCTTTCAGATGTCTCGAATGTTGCAAATATTCCGGTTGGTTCACGTGTAACCGGCGCAGGCGTCGGGCGCGAAGTCTATGTAAAATCTGTGGATATTTCGAATGCCTCGATAAAAATCAGCTTGCCGCTGTTTGATGCCTCGGGCACGCAGTCCTATACTTTTACACGCCATAAATATGCGCTAGATTTTTCTGGATTTGGCCTTTTGGATAAATTTTCACTCGACGACATTGAATTTCAATGTGCTGAAATCGCAAGTGGGATTATGCTAGCAAGGGATGGAAAAATTTTCCATGTTCGGGACTGCTTTATGACTAAGCCAAAGGACAGGGGAATTACATCAATTGGTAAGGGCTGTCAGGGGCTGACAATTGACCGCTGCCAATTTCTTTCTTCAGAACAGGATCTTCGTGCTCAGGATCGGACGTCAATTGCATTCAACGTCAATTCAAACGACGCCAAAATCAGAGATAATCGATTTGTGCGGTTTGGGACGACTGGGGTCCTTGCCGGTGGCGGCAATATGTTTATTGGAAACCATTGGTTCCAAGGAGATAGCGAAACAAACGGGATTCGGCAGGCTGGAATGGTGTTCAGTAACGTGAACCTAAAAACCACTCTGACGGGGAATTACATCGACAATAACTTTGTGGAGTTGACCAATGAGCATGACACCGCTGGCGATTTTGACAATCAATTTTCTTTTGGCGGGCTTACGATCTCTTCAAACATTTTTACAGTAAATGACGTCGCGCCTTGGTTTAATTGGATTGTAGTAAAACCCTATGGCCAAGGACACTTTCTGAACGGTTTGAATATTTCTGGGAATACATTCCGAGCGTTGAATGGGTCTATTGATCGTGTTGATGCAGTTGACGAGACCTATGCCGGATTGGATATGGGGTTAAGTAAAAATGTGGTCGTACAAGGAAACACGTTTCATTCGATCAATGAGCCAATCTTTAATCCGGTTTCTGTGACACATACGCAGTCCAGTGATGCAAGCACTTGGGTTGTCGAAACGGATCCCTATTTTCCGTTTCAAGGCTACAGTCGACGTGTCACTGGGGTCGTGTCCGCAGGGGCGATTAAGTCTGGAAGTTCGACGGTTTATTCGATGCCCTATACAAGTGTTAAAAAGGGTGACGATAAAAATCAGGTTCATTTGAGTTGGGGCAGCTCGTGTCGTGGGGAAGTTTACGTAACGGCCCGCATGGATAATCCTGTTTAATTAGTTAGATCCGCAGCCGTAAGCTGGAAAGCTTTGCCAAATCCGCCGTTTAGATAGGCGCGTTGAACGGAGAAGCGTACAAAGCAAAAATCTGCAAAATCAATGTAGAGTTTCGATTTGGGATGCGTCAGCAAATAATGTTGGCGCATCTTTTTGTGGGTTTCAGACGTGGGGTCAATAAAATTTGCCTGACATTGCAGTGTAATGCGCGGATGGGTGAGTGGGTCGCCAAGGTCTTTGGGCTCTCCGAGCAGTAGGGACGCATGAGGCGTGTGTTTTAAAGCTTGGGTATGGGCCGATAACGAGGATATTAGGGTAATGGGGCTGCCATCATCTGGTGCGGTTCCAATTGCCACACGGGTCACCATGGGAAAACCATCCTTTGGCTCCAGGACACCCAAAGCGCCAAAACGAGCGCTGATGATAAGGTTACGGGCTAGGGCGCGCGCCTTATCATTGGTTGGGCGGATTGGGGACTGTTTTGGCTCTGGCATAACGGACCTTTTTGGACTTTAAACCCGGCTGACTTACATCAATGTGTATCAGCCTGTGTTGTGTTATAAAGTTGAAATAAACAGGAGGAAACCATGTATAAACATATCCTTGTTCCAATTGCTGCGGATCACCCGGCGACAACTGATGACACATTAAAGCTTGCACAGCGCCTTTTGTCTGAAGATGGTCGCTTAACATTGCTTACGGTGCTTGAAACGATACCGGGTTATGTCGCACAACAGATCCCTGAGGATCATCTTGAGAAAAATCGCCAGACGGTTCTTGATCGTTTGAACAATGATATTGCGCATCTTGAGAATGCCGAGGCAAAACTATCTGTGGGCCATCCCGCTCGGGAAATTCAAACCTATTCCGAAGATCACGACGTGGATCTCATTATGATCGCCTCTCATAGGCCTGGCTTGCAAGATTATTTTCTAGGGTCCACCGCGGCGCGCGTGGTGCGACACGCTAAATGTGCCGTGCATGTTCTGCGATAACAGGGGCTTGGCAGAAACTTCTGGCCTGCTAAATTGCTCCTAGATTACAAGGGGTAACTCGCAGAATGGCAGATCAGGACAACAGTTTCGGTGTAATGCACGCAACACCCATAATCTATTGTGGGCGTTGCCGTGAAAGCTTTGGTGAAGTCCGCTCCAACGGTCTGTTGGGCGATTTTGTGCAGTGCCCAAATCAAAAGGCCTCGGAACGCACGCATGTCTGCAGGGTCATTAAACCTCAGTCCGGTGAGTTCTGGGCCATCGCCGAAAGTTTTATCTATCGGTATGAAACAGAATTTAGCCCTATGCGGTGGAATTGGTTCGGGCTTCAATTTCGGGGGCATGTCGGCACATATAACACCATGCGAACCATAATGATCCTCGTGATGGCGTGGTGTGCAAGTCTGGTTTTTGCAAATGATATGCCACGGGTTTGGCTTTTTGGTCCGGCGTTTGGGGCAGCGTTGATTTTGATGGATATCATGATGATCAACACGTCGATTGTTTTCATCTCTCGGTTTGCAGCGAGTGCCTTTCGATCAACATTTGAAATGATATTCGGTTATGCGCAGTTCATATTGTGTTTCGGGGTGTTCTATTACTGCTTTCGGTTTGGGTTCTCTGTGAATATGGACATTGGGATTGCGTATTCGATTACTTATTTTGAAAGCGTCTATTTCAGTATCGTGTCTGCGACGACCTTAGGCTATGGTGATATTTCCCCCCGACATGATCAGTATATGGTGCAGGCCTTGGTCATGATTCAACTTTTAATGTCGTTGTATTATGGTGCGATCATCTTAGGGGGCGTGGCGAGCTGGATCAACGAGCCGAAACATCTGAAACCTTACCGGAAATTGCATCCGGTAGAGGATATTCGTAAATCGTCTACCTAGATCTTATTGTGCTCGGATTGTTTTGGGCGCGTCAAAGAAATGGATCGTAGAATCTCCCGGAGGGAAAATGCGGCCGTCACCCCCAACGGTGCGGGCAACGTATCCATTTGATGCGGTGTACATCGTTGTGCACACGCCACCATATCTGATGATGGTATCTCTGATGAATTTCTGCGCGAAGCTTTGCGCGGATTGATCAGAGGGCGCTTCCACTGTGACATCGGAATGTGAAATGCAGCCACGTCCACCTCTAAAGGTACCATTGCTAATCACATTGATTCTTTGCGTGGAGCCAAAGCTGCTGGCCGCGCCTGTTTCCCGTGATTGATAACCCTCTTGCGTCAATGAGAATGTGATTTGGCTTTTGCAGCTGTCACTGCTGGGTTGGTAGTTAATGCACCCGTATGTTCCGCTGTTTTCGGAGAGGACTGTTTGCAAAGCGATCGCCTTTCCGGTGGGCAATGTTTGAATAGGGGGTAAAAGCGCTGAGGTGCAGCCCGTTAGTAGGGTGAAGACAAAGGCAGGAAGGACTAAGGAAAAGGGAAACTTCATAACGATCCAATATAGTTATTCGTTCAATACACAGGGTGCGTTTGCGTCAATGTCGTAAAGGTCATGTTTTAAATGTGGGTCAACGGGATGAAGTCTTAATTACGAGATGTTTCTATCTTTAAACAATAGGTTGGCCATGATGGGAGCGCCAACGATCACGACGATAATTCGGGTAAGGTGGTGCACGATAACAAAACCAAGATCGGCACCAGCCACAATGGCGAGCATGGTGACCTCTGCTTGTCCTCCAGGGAAAAAGGCCAAGAAGGCTTCGAGAGGTTGCGCGAACCCGGCGAGAACCACAATTTCTGCCAGAACAGTGGCCACCATGGCAAGGATGAGGACAAAAACCACAGCTGATACAACCGTATTGCGAAGTTCTTTGAGGGTAACGCCGACATAAAAAGCGCCAATTGCTGAGCCGAGTAAAAACTGGGCCGTCAAGATAGCTTCGGCGGGGGGGCGCGTATGGATGAAACCGGTTAAACTAAGGGTGGCGGTCAAGATCATCGGGCCAAGGATCGATGCACCAAACAGACCAATCCTTTCACCACCCTTCCAGCCGATAAGGGCGGCTGCGATCATCAACAACATTTCAGAAAAAGGAAGGTCCTGCAGTGGTGCACCAAGAGGATTGTCGAGCGACGCGCCCAGCAAGGTCGTCATAAGGATTGGTGCCAAAGACACTAAGATCAAAACCCGAGTTGCATGGATCAAAGATAATGCGCGGACGTCCCCGCCAGCCTCTTGGCCAAAGACGACCATATCCTGCAATCCGCCGGGCATGGCAGCATAATAGGCTGTGGCACGGTCAAATCCGCAAATTCGGTGAAAGAACGGCAAACCGATCAATCCGGATAGGAATATGAACACAGGAATAAGAGCGACGGATAACGCCATTTGCGGAAGTTGGTCCACAACATCCGGTGTGATTGCGGCACCAACGGCCACACCAAGGATCGTGCGTGCTGCGACGCTAATTTGTCCAAATCCCTCAAGTTTTGCGCCACAAAGGGCAGCAATCAGGCAGGCAAACATGGGTCCGAACAAAAACGGAAGAGGCAAGCCGAGGCCCCAGAACACGACTGTGCCAAGGCTGGCGATTATAACGGTAAGAATTCTGGCACGGGTGAACATTGTGTGCTTCTGTGTTGACCTGAATAGAATCCCTTTGTATCCAGATGTATGCAAGATGACAAGCGGAGCGAAAGTTGAAGAAATCTTCAGAAACCAATCCGAATTTTGGTCAAAACATGGGCCAGGGGCAAAGCGCTTATGATCGTCTCTTGGCAGAGATCCGAGCCGGTAGTCTGAAACCGGGTGACCGGCTGACCGAAACCGAATTGGCAAAAAGACTAGGTATTAGTCGAACGCCGGTTCGGGAAGCGATCCGGCAATTGGAAGTCAGCGGGTTGGTGCGTCATATACCGCGTGTTGGGGCAACAGTGCGTCAATTGGATTACGCAGAGGTGATGGAGCTATATGACATGCGGGTCGTTCTGGAAGGGACCGCAGCCCGCATGGCTGCGCGGGCGGCTTCTGATATTGAGTTGTCGGAACTCGAAGAAATTCACCGAGACTTTGTTGGGGCGATAGATGACCCGCGCAAAGCCTATGACATCAACAGGCAATTCCATAGGACCCTCACAAATGCAGCAAAGAACCGATATCTCGCTCAATCTATGATCGGATTAGAAGTGACCTTGCTGATTCTGGGGCCAAGTACTTTGTTGAACCTTGAGCGCGCCAAAGACGTTGTTGTTGGGCATAAACATGTATTAGATGCGCTGCACGCACGGGATGGAGAGGCCGCAGAGGCCGCAATGCGAGCCCATGTCGAAGCCGCGCAAAGGGAACGGTTACGACAGTTGCGGCGCGCCAATTCCGCAGACTAACGGCAGGAGTCTGTGTGCTCAGATAGGTGGTCATGGGCGCAGTGCAGGTGTTGTCCGTGGCAACTGTGGCAGGCGGACAGCCATCAGTCTGGACCAACGTGGTGTAAGTGTTTGTGGAAGTTGTGGGCGAAGGTTGTCGAGAGATACGCGGGTACGTTCTGAGAAAAAAGCGCGATATAGCGGGAACGCTCCGGGGCGCAGATAGCTGGACCAGTGACAGATCCGCCGATTTGATGTCGATATTGGAAATCCGATCCGGCCAAGACCTGCTATCACATCAGGATGATCTAGCTGCAAATCCAACCAGTTAGGGACTTGCCCTTCCAGCCCATGCCCCAAAGACCTCGACTGTAGGTTCAATGGGTCTAGCGCTGTTTCAAGCATCCAATCATATAGATCATTTTCTCGACTGATAATGTTTAAAACTTGTACCGATTTTCCGGCTTCGCTCTGCAAAGCCAAAAGTGTCTGTTGTCGCAATTCTGCCCCCGTCATCAAGACAGCCCGTTCCACAGAAGACTCCAGTGCAATACGCGTTGCCTCTAGAAACACCCGAGCTCCAAGGCTGTGAGCGATGACATCAATTGGACGTTTCGTCTGATCCTTTAACATTGATATCAGCTTTGAAAGAGCACCCCCCGCTATTGTCGCCTCTCGGTAGGCGGACCAGATAGAACCACGTGCAGGCCAGCCAAAAGCAATGCAAAGAGCCTCGTCTTGTGTTTGAGACAATCCGCCCAAGTGTTTGGGCCACGATATGGCTTTAAAGCTGTCTTGGTCGGGATGCGCTGCCAAGATGTGTCGATGCGGATCATGTTTCACCGCAAAGGGCGAAAATTTGTAGCCATGAATCATGACAATGATTGGCCCGCCTGACGACGTCGCCAGAATGTCACCGATGTCTTTTGCGCATAAATCTATCGCATCGGGGCGCATTAGACGCCCGTCTTGTGTGTTTATCGTATGTAGTGGCATTTCAAAGCTCTGCGCCGAAAAACGATGAGAGCAGGTTGATTAATACTTACGACAGAGTGGTGAAAATTAAGTTACTCCACCGTGACAGATCTTGACCATTTGCTTGTGCAAGGCTATCCAACAGCTACCGTGGCGATTTGTTTACCGGATTGCGGGCCACGTTAAATATGCTGCTAAAGAGGTCTGGGATGCGCTGTGACGTACCCCCGACGCTCGTAACTGGCGGTGGGGGTTTTTTTATGTCGGGAGATAAGACAATGACAAAATGGGGTAAGCGGACCGAGGCCATTCACGGAGGCATCCGGCGCAGCCAATTCGGTGAGCTATCTGAGGCCATGTTCATGACTCAGGCGTTTGTTTATCCAACCGCGGAGGCCGCCCAGGCGCGGTTTGAAAATAGCGGTCCAGATGAATTTATCTATGCGCGGTATGGCAACCCAACAAATCGGATGTTCGAAGACCGCATTGCGGCCTTTGAAGGCACCGAAGATGCGTTTGCCTGTACATCGGGCATGGCGGCGGTTAATGGCGCATTAATGGCGCTGACAAAGGCCGGTGACCACGTGGTATCATCACGGGCGCTGTTTGGGTCTTGTTTGTATGTGCTTGAGGACATCTTAGCACGCTTTGGTGTTGAAATCACGTTGGTTGACGGCACGGACAAAGCTGCATGGGATGCTGCAATCCGTCCTGATACGACGTTGGTGTTTCTAGAATCGATCTCTAATCCAACGCTCGAAGTGATCGATTTGCAATATGTCATTGACGTTGCCCATAAGCACGACGCTTTGGTCGTTGTTGACAATGCGATGATCACGCCTGTGTTCTCTTATGCCGCTGACATGGGCGCGGATCTTGTTGTGTATTCCACGACCAAACATGTAGACGGGCAGGGGCGGATGCTTGGTGGGGCCATTTGCGGTTCCAGAGACCTGATCCGAGGGCCGATCGAAGCTTATATGAAACACACGGGAGGGGCGATTAACCCCTTTGCGGCTTGGACCCACCTAAAGGCTCTTGAAACGCTGGATCTGCGCGTGCGTGCGCAATCAGCGAGTGCTCTTAGGGTTGTTGAAGCGCTTATCGGGCATGAAAGCCTAATACGGGTGTCCTACCCAACTCATAAAAGCCACCCGCAATATGATATTGCCATTGAACAGGCACCTTCAGGCGGGACGGTCCTCGCAATAGAGATCAAAGGCGGAAAGGACGCGTGTTTTCGGTTCCTGAATGCGCTGGAAATTTTCATCATCTCAAACAACTTCGCGGACTCAAAATCCATCGTCACCCATCCGGCGACGACCACGCACCAACGCCTTCCGCAGGAGCAAAAAGACGCGCTGGGCATTTCGGATGCTTTGGTGCGAGTGTCTATTGGGCTCGAAGATCCAGAGGATTTGATTGCCGATCTAAAGAGGGCATTGGCGGCATTATGAAACACCAAGTGTCGCATATTATCCAAGGAAACCATTGGAAATATGCGACAAACTGCCTAGCTTAGTGGTCTGCGACGACGCAAGTGGAGGATGGTGATGAACATTCAAGTGCCCGAAACGCATAAAACGCCCACCCGCGAAGAGGCGGAACGGGCTTTGGCCACGCTCAAGGAATGGGCGACAAATGCCTCTGTCACTGAGGTCGCAGAGCTTGACCCTTCTGTCTCGCGACTGCTTCCTCAGGAGGGGGCGTCTAATTACCCTGCGCTGGCAAGGGCTTATCCAGAAGAGTTCACTGTAGATGAGGCCTATAAAGCGAGCCTTCCAGATTTGCAGAATGGGCCTGAAAGCCTGATTAAAGGCGCACTTAGGCCAATCCAGCATGTGGGGATTTCTAATTTTCGACTACCGATCCGCTTTCATTCTCGGGACAATGGCGACGTCACGCTTGAGACTTCTGTCACCGGAACGGTGAGCCTCGAGGCGGAGAAAAAGGGCATAAATATGTCCCGAATCATGCGCACATTTTACAAACATTCAGAGCGTACATTCAGCTTTGAGGTGATTAAATCGGCTCTGGATGACTATAAATCTGATCTCGAGAGTTTTGATGCCAGAATTTTGATGAGGTTTTCTTTCCCGTTAAAAGTGCATTCTCTCCGGTCGGGACTTGATGGATTTCAATACTACGATATTGCGTTGGAATTGGTAGAGCAGGACGGTATTCGCAAACAGATTATGCATTTGGATTATGTGTATTCATCGACGTGCCCCTGTTCCCTTGAACTGTCTGAACATGCCCGTCAATTTCGTGATCAGCTTGCGACACCGCATTCGCAGCGGTCTGTGGCTCGGATTTCGGTACATATGCACGATGAGGCGGACTGCTTGTGGTTTGAGGATCTAATCGAATTGTGTCGTGTCGCGGTGCCCACCGAAACGCAAGTGATGGTAAAGCGCGAAGATGAGCAGGCCTTTGCAGAGTTGAACGCAGCAAACCCCATTTTTGTGGAAGACGCGGCGCGTTTGTTCTCTGAACAACTGCTCGCTGATGAACGGGTGGGTGATTTCCGTATTATTGCAAGCCATCAGGAAAGCCTGCACAGCCATGATGCGGTCAGTGTGCTGACCGAGGGCGACACATTTGTGAATGAGAGCCTTGATCCGAAATTGTTTAATACGTTGTTTCACGTCGGATAACCCTGCTTTTCAGGTCACAGCTTTAGGGGGGAAACACCTTCGCCTGCTTGACACCCGGCGGCCCCCTGTCCAAGCCTGCGATCATGTTTGATCTACGCCCCGTTGGATATGTCATTGGACTTTTGGTTGCCTGTCTTGGGTTAACTATGTTGATTCCAATGGCCTTTGACATTGTCGCAGAAAATGGCGAATGGCAGACGTTTCTTAAAAGTGCTGTTCTGACAGTGTTTTTTGGTGGGTTGATGGCGCTGGCTTGCGTGAACGGCGTCGGAGAGGGACTGAGCATTCAGCAAACCTTCCTTTTGACCACAGGGGTTTGGCTGGCATTGCCCATCTTTGGCTGCTTTCCGTTTCTGTTTGGTGCTACGGAATCTACGATCGTTGATGCGTTTTTTGAGGCCATGTCGGGGTTAACCACAACCGGGTCAACAGTCCTGAACGGGATAGAGATTTTGCCACGCGGTTTGTTGCTTTGGCGAGGTATGTTGCAATGGTTTGGCGGAATTGGGATCATTGTTGTGGCTATGGTGTTCCTTCCGGAACTTCGCATTGGGGGGATGCAAATCTTCCGCTCTGAATCCTTTGACACAATGGGAAAAATCCTGCCACGGGCCACTGAAATTGCCTCAAGCATTTCGGTGATTTATCTTGGGCTAACCGTTATTTGTATGCTGGCCTACATCGGCATGGGCATGGGAAACTTTGACGCGCTGGTCCATGCTATGACCACAATCGCTACGGGTGGGTTTGCCAATTACGACAGCTCGTTTGGGGCATTTGGGCCCGGTGTCCAATATGTGTCCAGTGTCTTTATGATCCTAGCGGCCTTACCGTTTGTAAGATACGTGCAAGTGTTGTCTGGTACGGCAAAACCCTTGTTTAAAGACACCCAAGTACACGTATTTTTTGTTGTAATTTTCATATTGGTATTGGTGGTATCCATCTGGCGAATGTCCCATGACGCATTGCCAGCAGAAACGGCTTTTCGCGATGTTTTATTTAACGTCGTCAGCGTACTGAGCGGAACTGGATATGCCTCTGAAAACTACATGCTTTGGGGGACGTTTCCGGTCGTGCTGTTGTTTTTTGTCGGATTGATCGGGGGGTGCGCGGGCTCCACCGCGTGTTCAGTCAAAATTTTTCGTTATCAAATTCTGTTTTCCGCGATCAAAGCCCAAATTCAAAGAATCCATTCCCCTCACGGTGTTTTTGTGCCCCGCTATGATGGACGCAAGGTCAGTGAAGACGTGCTTGGGTCAGTTATGGCGTTCTTTATCCTGTTCTTTCTGACGCTGGGTGTGTTTTCGGTCCTGTTAGGCATGACGGGTCTTAGTTTCATCACCTCGGTGTCTGGGGCGGCGACGGCCATCGGGAATATCGGCCCCGGTTTGGGCGGGGAAATCGGACCCGCTGGGAATTTCGCTAGCCTGAACAATACTGCCAAATGGCTATTATGCGCAGCGATGTTGATTGGGCGGCTTGAATTACTGGCCGTATTTGCGATCTTTACACGACAATTCTGGCGGGGATAATCCTGCAATAATTTGGAGGCATTCATGCACATTGGCCTTATTGGTGGGATCGGTCCCGCAGCAACAATTGCCTATTATCAGCGACTAGTCTCGAGCTTTGCCAAGGCTGCTGTACCTCTGAAATTGACAATAACGCATGCGGATATTTCTGTTCTGACTGCAAATGCGTCGCAGGATTTACGAATCCAACAAGCTGCGGTGTTTTCAGATCATCTGAGTCAACTGCAGGCCGGGGGATGTGATATCGCCTTGATCACGGCCCTCACAGGACATTTCTGTTTTGCTGAAACAGCCGTAGATTCCGCCGTGCCTTTGCTGAACGGAATAGACGTAATTGATGAGCATTGCCGCAAGCAGGGCATCAAACGACTTGGGCTATTAGGAAGCCCACCGGTTTTGAAAACAGCCCTGTTTGGGATGTTAAATTCGCCTGAGGTCGTGCGCCCGACAGACCCAGTCAATTTGGGTGAGGCCTATATGGACGTCGCGATGAGCGGCATTTGTTCAGACGCCCAAAGGGCGTTGTTCTTTGAGGCTGGGGCTGAAATGATTTTGCAGCAAGGGGCCACTGCTGTGCTGTTGGCTGGGACAGACCTAGGCCTTGTGTTTGGGGGACATGATCCGGGGTATGTTGTTGTCGACGCATTGGAGCTGCATGTCCAGGCTTTGTTAGCGTTGGCAAAGTCGTAAACCGTTGAAATATCGAACAGCCTGTCCAAACGATGCATCGGTTTGTGTTGATATCCTTAGGGACTGGATCGCACAGACGGATTGGATGCCAATGCTGCATTCCAGAGCGTCCATGATCGCGTTTTTTGCTCATCGAATTGCCGCAATTGAGGGGTGGGTTGCCCTGCGCCAAGACGGCAAGGTCGTCGGGTTCTGTTTGCGGGATCATGACGTGGTTACGGCATTGTATATTGATGCCGCTGTTCAACGTTCGGGCTTTGGTTCCGGATTATTGCAATTGGCCATGCAGGATCGCACGAAGCTAGAGTTGTGGATACTTGCGCAGAATGAACCAGCCAAAGCGTTTTATCACAAAGCGGGGTTCTGTGCGGTGGGTGGTACCCAGGGTGACAATGAAGAAGGCCTGCCAGACATTAAAATGTGCTGGCAGGCCTCTTAGGAATTGAGAGCGTGTTGAAAGAGCTTAGTTCCAGCAGGACACCAAAACCGTCATATCTGCTGCCAATCCCGAAAGGTCGATTGGGTCCATCTGTCCGCTAATCCCGCGGGCCTGAGACAGCTTCACACCATTGGCGGTTAGAGCTTGATTGATTGCTCCTGATTTTGCCGCAAAACTAACCTCTGGAGGAAGTTTGCGCGCACCCAAATCGGGCTGGGGCAACAGGATCCCGACAACAGCGCCACCAGTGTCAAATACGGGGCCGCCAAAATCACCGGGCAGGGCGTTCAGGGCCAGACGTTGCTGCCCCGTTTCCCCAGCAAGGCCGCGTAAATCATCCAAGGTTCCATAGGTCACGGTAGGGGCGCCCAATAGACCTTGATAGGAATAGCCGGCCACCGCGATTTCCGATTTCAACTGTGGGGGGGTCAGGTCGAATGCTGCATAAGCGATCGGCGATATACGTTCTTTCGGCTTTAGAATTGCGATTCCCAGCGCTTCGTTGACGCTGCTGATTTCCGCCAGATAGGTTTGATCCAAGGTCACCTGTTCACAAGCTCCCACAATCGCTGCGGTGGTGAGGACAGTGCCTTTGTTATCGATGTAAAAGCCGGAATGGGACAGTGTAGGTTTGCGAATTTCTAACCCTGCCAGAAGGTCCACAGCTTGATCGCTGTTGCGCGCGCCTCGTGTGGGGGACATCGCGGCGTCCCCAAAAGGCGTAAAGCTCGCCTTCATCGTTTCAAGGATCTTATCCTTACGGCGGCTTTCATTGGTGGGCCAAATCAAGGTGTACCCCTTGATCACGCCTTCTGAATGCCGTGCATACGTATAAGATTGCAGACGATCATTTGAACCGCTTAGAACAAAACTGTTGCGGCTCAGCTTCCGCTCTCCTTCAAGGGGGACAATATCCAGCGTCTGCATGATGTCATACAATCCGGCCAATGTGTTGCTGTCGCCGGGCTCAGAAATCAACAGGACATGGGCAGCGCTGTTTTTGTTTTTACTCGCGTAATGCGCAAAAGGGGCTTCATAGCGGTCAAACTCAACTTCACCCATAGGGAGATCGATTTGGATCAGTGCGGTGTCATCGATCACTTGAGTGAGGCCAAGCGCCGTGACTTCTGCCTGATAGGCGGACATCAATGTATCACGTTGCTTAGTGGTAAGAACGCCGGTAGCCGGGGCACCAATAGAAATTTGATAAGCCTCCATTGCGCGGCGGGTGCCTGCGCCAAAAGAACCATCAATGCCAGCAGTGTAAACACCTTCCCATTTTAGGGCACTCTGTAACTCGCGTTTTTCGCTGCGTTTAAGTTTGCTTTCGCTTTGGCGGGCCTGACGCGGTGTTTCATCTGCAATAACGACCGGGACTACGGGTGCGGTGGGTTCCGACAGTGTGGGCGTTGTCGTCAAAGACGGTTGGCGCAGAGCGCTTCCACCGATGGGCCAAAACTGTTGACGAAAATCGCCGGTGCTGGCGATATAGCTGTCGCGGGGTACGAGGTTTTCGCGGCGCAACGCGCGGAGGCGTAGTTGGGCGATGTCCTCAGTATAGGGGCCCATGGCAATGGCATACCATCCGGATCCAATGGCAAAGCCGTTTACATCCTCAAATGCCCCCGCATAGGCACGGGCGCGTTCTTGTGCTTTACGTAGATTGGGTTGAGCTTCAACCTGAACCCAAAAACTGGATTGAGCCAAAGAGAGTTGAGGGGTTAAGACGGCAATGAGAAATGCCGCAATCTTTACTAATTTAATCATCTGTGTCCGTGATCCAAATGCGCAACCGGTGTGATTGATGACGCTAATGGGTTGCAACATAGACTGCACGATGTGATTGCCAAGTCAGTTCATTTGACCCCGCGACTGTTGCACACTAACGATGACGAAAAAGTGAGGGTACAAATATGGCAACGGGTAAACTTGATCCTAAAGACTGGACTGGGTTTCGGGCCGACGCCCATAAGATGTTGGATGCGGCTTTAGATAAATTGGAACAGGCCGAAGAGGGGCGCGTTTGGACCCCTTTACCGGATGCGAAAAAAGCCGAGCTGAATATTAAGGTCCCTGAATTCGGAAAATCACCATCTGAGGTCCGTAACGCCATAGAAGGCATGCTGCCCTATGGGGTTGGAAACACGCATCCACGGTTTTGGGGATGGGTTCATGGTACGGGAACGGCCAGTGGGCTGATGTCTGATATCGCGACCTCTGTAATCAATGCCAACTTGGGGGGGCGAGACCACGGGGGCATCCATGTAGAAAAATCGGTGTTGCGGTGGTGCAAAGAGATGATGGGATTTCCGGCCAGTGCAGGTGGTCTTTTAACCTCAGGCACATCAATGGCGACAGTGATTGCAGTGAAATGCGCGCGTGAAACCGCTTTGGGGTTTGATATCCGCAAAAAAGGGCTCTCTGACCTTGATCTCGTTGGATATTGCTCAGAGCAGACCCACAGCTGTGTGGCACGGGCGTTTGATTTGTTGGGATTGGGGTCTGATCGGTTGCGGCAGATTCGTTGCAACGACGCCTTTCAAATGGATCTTGGAGCCTTGGAGGCGGCGATGACTGAAGATCGCGCTGCAGGCTTGCGGCCCTTTTTTGTAACTGGAACCGCTGGTGCGGTGAATGTCGGGGCAATTGATGATCTAGAGGCTCTTGCAGATCTATGTCAGGCACAGGGGCTTTGGTATCACGTGGATGGGGCATTGGGGGCCGCAGCGCGCCTTAGCCCAGCGTTGGCGCCTTTGCTTAAGGGAATGGAGCGCGCGGATTCGCTGGCGTTTGATTTTCACAAATGGATGCATGTGACCTATGATGCTGGGTGTATCTTGATCCGGGACGCCTCAGTGCAGCTGCGCGCCTTTTCAGAACGTCCTGCTTATCTGGCCCCCGCGACCCGTGGCCTTGCAGCGGGTGATTTCTGGCCTGTGGATTATGGGCCTGAATTGTCCAGAGGATATCGCGCATTAAAAGTTTGGGCGCATTTGCAGGAACATGGCACCAAAGCCTTGGGGGAGGCCGTGGCTGAGAATTGTCGACAGGCCAGACTGCTTGCCGATTTGGTCGATGCAACCTCTGAATTGCACAGGGTTAATCCGGTGACGCTTGGTATTGTTTGTTTCAAATACCTTCCACGTCGCAGGGTAGATAGTGATGCGATCAATTCCGAACTGGTTATTCGGTTGCAGGAAAGTGGTCTTGCTGTGGTATCGACAACCATTTTGAACCAAGAATTGGCGATACGCGTGAACATTACCAACCACAGAACGCGGGATGCAGATTTAACGCATCTTATAAAAGGTGTGTTGGCGACAGGGGCGGAAATAGATGCAGAAGCGGCCTGAAATTGCGGTGCTTGCGGTCACTGTGACTGATACTCATGCGTTGCTGGTGCAACGCAAAAACCCACCTGATGCAAAGCTATGGGGTTTTCCCGGGGGGCGCGTTGAATTCGGCGAACGTCTGACTGAGGCTGCAGCACGTGAATTGCTAGAAGAAACAGGGGTAACTGCCCAGCCGGTGTCAGTGATGGGCCACATGGAAAACCTAAAGGAAGGGTTCCATTATGTTATGTTTGGGGTGCTGTGTAAGGCCCCGGAGGGCGCACCAGTGGCCGCAGATGACGCACTTCAGGCGGCTTGGGTGCCGATTTCGGATATCAACGCTGGTCGGTTGCCATTGTCTGATCATGTGGGGGCAACTTGCGCGGCCGCTCAAGCGCTTATGGTGGACGAGGGGCCCCCGAATGATTGACGCTGTAAGCCCAACCGCCTAAGAGAAACGCCATTACGCCAAAGAGGGTCGGCATGTCGAACGAAAATTCCACGCCAAAAAGCTTTCAGGAGATCATCCTGCGGCTACAAAATTACTGGGCCAAACAGGGCTGTGCTGTGTTGCAACCCTACGACATGGAGGTCGGCGCAGGGACATTCCACCCTGCGACAACGCTGCGTGCGCTGGGCAGCAACCACTGGGCCGCGGCCTATGTTCAGCCATCTCGCCGTCCGACGGATGGCCGTTATGGTGAAAACCCAAACCGGTTGCAGTATTACTACCAGTTTCAGGCGCTGATCAAACCCAGCCCACCCAATTTGCAGGACCTCTATCTTGGGAGCCTTGTGGCCATCGGCATCGACATGGAGATGCACGACATCCGTTTCGTTGAAGATGACTGGGAGTCACCCACACTTGGTGCTTGGGGGCTTGGCTGGGAGGTCTGGTGCGATGGTATGGAAGTCAGTCAGTTCACTTATTTCCAACAAGTTGGCGGCCATGACTGTAAACCAGTCTCGGGTGAGCTGACATATGGTCTGGAACGACTGGCGATGTATGTGCTGGGTGTCGATCACGTGATGGACATGCCCTACAACGACCCAGACTGTGCGATCCCGCTGACTTATGGCGATGTCTTTCGGCAAACCGAACAAGAGTATTCGCGTTGGAATTTTGATGTGGCCAATACAGAGGTGTTGCTAAAACACTTTGAAGAGGCCGAAGCCGAGTGTGAAGCCATTCTTTCTCAAGAGGCAATCGATCCTAAAACCGGTAAGCGTATCATCATGGCGCATCCGGCCTATGATCAATGCATCAAGGCCAGCCATTTGTTCAATCTTTTGGACGCACGGGGTGTGATTTCGGTAACGGAACGTCAGGCCTATATTGGCCGCGTCCGCACGCTGGCAAAACAATGTGCCGATGCTTTTGTACAAACAGAAGCCGGCGGCGCTGCGGCTTAAGGCCATTTAGTACCAAGGAATTAAACAAAGCGCAGACTGGGAATACCGGTCTGCGCTTTGATTTGTATATGCCCCCCTTTATCAACAGGGGGCTTTGTGCGGAGATAACTGAGTGGAGCGTCCCTAGGAGGCAAGCCCCGGCAATAGGGCTTTGGCACCTTCGGTGATCATCCCTGCTGCGATTGCCATGAGAATCATGCCCATAATACGGGTCATAATTACGCGCATTGTCGTGCTCATGTGTTGACTAATCGTGCTGGCGAACCAAAACACGACCCCCAAAATACCAATGACCAAAGTCACAACCAGCGCGTAGGCAATAATATTAAGCACACTGCTGGCTTTTTCCGCAAACAAGATCAGGGTCGTAATCGTCCCGGGGCCCACCAACATTGGAAATGTCATCGGATAGAACGCAACACTCTCGGTGGTTGATAGGTCTTTTTTCTCAGAGGATGTCCCGTGATGGGATTTGTTATCCTCTCCGTTCAGCATGTTCCAACCGATGTGGCCCAAGACTAAACCGCCGGCCAGTCGAAAGGCATCGATTGAAACCCCGAAGAACGAAAGTATAGCAGATCCGGCCAACGCGACGATCACGCACATTATGCTAGTGAAAACCACTACCTGAACGGCCGTTTTCCGTTGACTGGCGACGTCTTGTCCGTCCGTGAGGCCCAAAAAAATCGGGAGATTTACGAACGGATTCATGACCGCGAATAACGCTCCGAACATTGAAATTACAAATGCCTGTTCCATAGGTGCCCTTTTGCAGCCAGTGTTTTACCTCATCGGGGCACAGTGATATGGGCAGTCGTCAGGGGCAAGTCGAAAGATTCTTATCGCGCCACAGACATCCAAAGGGCCAATTCATGACCGGAAAAATCGCAGGAGCTGCCATCGTGGCCACCGCACTTATTGCAGGTATCGCAATTTACTATTTGCAGACTTATGCCTTTTACGAAGAAGTCTCTTATGAGGAAGAAGCGGGTGTTGTCTTGCAATTGACCAATCTCGTGACGGACACACCTGAGCCGATCCTGGTGGACTCATTTCAGGGGATTGATGCGAACAGCTCCCCGCTACGGTTTCGCGCTTGTTTTTCCACACCTATGTCTGTGGCCCTTTTGACGGAAACCTTTGTCACTTATGAGGCGGCTGAACCAACCACAGGCCCTTCGTGGTTTGAATGTTATGATGCAAAACAAATCGGCGCAGACCTTGAGACGGGCACTGCATTTGCGTTTCTATCAGAACGTGACATCGGCGATGGAATCGATCGGGTTATCGCGGTTTATGAGGATGGGCGCGCCTATGTCTGGCATCAATTGAACGAAAAATACCGGGATTAAACGAATGACACAGACGATCCTGGTCCCAGAGTTCATCGCGGTTTCCCTCGCGATTGTGGTTTATCTCTTTGGTGCGGCAATGACCCACCGAGTTAAGATCCTAGAAAATTTCAACATCCCCGAACCCGTCACGGGCGGTTTGGCGGCGGCCATTGTGACATTGGTTCTCTATCAGGTCTTTGATATTGAAATTACGTTTTCGCTGGAAAGTCGCGATTTTCTGTTGGTGATGTTTTTTACAGGCATAGGGTTGAATGCACGCTTGTCCGATCTGGTGCGGGGGGGCATGCCTTTGGTTTTTTTGCTGATCCTCACCATTGTGTTTTTGTTTTTACAAAACACAGTCGGCCTGCTTGCGACCATTTTGTTTGACCTTCCAAAAGAGATGTCGATCCTCTTTGGGTCTGCCGCCCTGATCGGAGGGCATGGTACCGCGATTGCGTGGTCCCCCGAGGTGGCGCGATTGACTGGCATGGAGGGTCTTGAGGAGCTTGGGGTGGCGACGGCGACCCTAGGCTTGGTGGTGGCTGCGCTGATTGGCGGTCCGATTGCGAAAATCCTGATTGAGGGCAAGGGCTTGACACCGGCCCGTGAAAACGAAGAGCAATCCGTTGGTATCGCCTATGACGATGCTGCAAAACGCAACATCACCCATGTGACCTTGATGGAGGTCATCCTTGTGATGAATATCTCAATCTTGCTGGGGTATGGTCTGCATGAAACCATTGCGGCGGCCGGTATCATGCTACCGGTGTTCGTGCCTTGCCTTTTGATGGGCATCGTTGTTGGGAACGTCAAACCTTTGCTCTTTCCCAAAGCCCCAACCGTCAGCCGAACACCGACATTGGCGATGATCTCTGAATTTACCCTAGGCTTGTTTTTGGCCATGTCACTAATGTCGCTAAAGCTGTGGGAGCTTGCCGGAATGGGTACCACCTTGACCTTTGTGCTGGTCGCACAGGCCGCTGTGGCGATGGTGTTTATCCTCTTTGTGCTGTTCCCGGTGATGGGGCGTAACTATCGTGCGGCGGTGTTAGGAGCTGGTTTTGGCGGCTTTGCTTTGGGGGCAACCCCTACGGCAATCGCAAATATGTCGGCTGTGACCAAAAACTATGGCCCTTCACCTGTTGCCTTTGTGATCCTTCCGCTGGTATCCGCTTTCTTTGTTGATATTGCGAATGCGATTGTCATCCAAATCTTTCTGTCGTTTTAGGACACTCCAATGCCAGACCTTCTGATCGAACTCTATTCCGAAGAAATTCCAGCGCGAATGCAGGCCAAAGCGGCCGCTGATTTAAAACGCTTGGTGACAAATGGTTTGGTCGATGCGGGTTTGACATATGCGGGGGCCGGCGCACTGTCGGCGCCTCGGCGTTTGTGCCTGACATTGGACGGTGTTTTGGCCGAAAGCCCAACCCTAAAAGAAGAGCGCAAAGGCCCCAAAGTCGGTGCGCCCGAAAAAGCCATTGAGGGGTTTTTACGATCCACCGGGTTGACGATAGATGATCTGGAGATCCGCGACGACAAAAAAGGGCAGGTCTATTTTGCGTCTTTTGAAAAAGCGGGCCGGCCAGCAGCGGAGATTATTGCCGAAGTGCTTGAGGCGACCATCCGCAACTTCCCTTGGCCGAAATCCATGCGTTGGGGCAGTGGCACCCTACGGTGGGTGCGGCCGTTACATTCTATTCTTTGTATTCTGACCGACGATACTGGCGCCACCGTTGTTCCGATGGATGTTGACGGGATTGTATCAGGCGATACCACCGAAGGGCACCGGTTCATGGGGGCAGGGCGATTTGCTGTGACCTCCTATGAAGATTATGACAGTAAACTGAAACGCAACTTCGTGGTACTGGACGCCCAAGAACGCGCCGACCACATTTGGGCGGATGCCACCAATCAGGCCTTTGCCAATGGCCTAGAAGTCGTGGACGACAAAGGTTTGCTGGCAGAGGTTGCCGGGCTGGTTGAATGGCCCGTCGTGCTGATGGGTGATATTGCAGAAGATTTTCTTGGCCTTCCGCCTGAGGTCCTGCAGACGTCGATGAAAGAGCACCAAAAGTTTTTCTCGGTGAAAAATCCCAAAACGGGCCGGATTGAAAAGTTCATCACAGTGGCCAACCGTGAAACCAAAGACAACGGTGCGACCATTCTGGCGGGGAACCAAAAAGTTCTATTTGCGCGTCTGTCGGATGCGAAATTCTTTTGGGAGAACGACCTGCGCGTGGCCAAGGCCGATATGGGGACTTGGACCGAAAGCCTGTCCAATGTGACCTTCCACAATAAACTCGGGACACAAGCGGCGCGGATTGACCGCATCGCAGCACTTGCCCGCGAAATTGCGCCTCTGATTGGGGCGGATGCGGATCAGGCCGAACAGGCCGCCAAAATCGCCAAAGCCGATCTGTCTAGCGAAATGGTCTATGAGTTTCCGGAACTGCAAGGCCTGATGGGCCGCTATTACGCCGAGGCTGCTGGCTTGCCGTCCGATGTCGCTGCCGTGGCCGAAGAGCATTATTCCCCATTAGGGCCATCCGATGACGTGCCCACCGCGCCGCTGTCTGTGGCCGTTGCTTTGGCCGATAAGCTCGACACCCTGACGGGGTTCTGGGCCATTGATGAGAAACCAACGGGGTCTAAAGACCCATTTGCCCTGCGCCGAGCGGCGTTAGGTGTAATCCGGTTGGTGTTGGAGAATGAATTCCGTCTTAGCTTGAAGGCTGTGATGTCACAAGGATACGAAGGAGCGGATACCGCAGACCTCCTTTCCTTTTTCCATGATCGTTTGAAAACCTACCTCCGTGATCAAGGCATTCGTCATGATGTAATTGACGCTTGCCTCGCGATGGACGGCAATGACGAACTGACGTTGCTGGTGAACCGTGCGCGCGCCCTGCAGGACTTTATGGGCACCGATGATGGGGAAAACTTGTTGCAGGGGTTCAAACGCGCCAACAACATTCTTACGGCAGAAGAGAAAAAGGATGGGGTTGAGTATTCCTATGGGGCGGATGTGAAATTTGCCGAAAACGATGTGGAAAAAGCCTTGTTCGCTGCGCTCGATCAGGCAGAGGGGGCGATCTCTCCGGCCATCGAGGCCGAAGATTTCGCAGCCGCAATGGCGGCTATGGCGGCGCTGCGCGCACCCATTGATGCGTTTTTTGAGGCCGTGCAGGTGAATGCGGACTCCGCCGTCATTCGGCGCAACCGTTTGAACCTGTTGCACCGTATCCGCAGTATTTGTAGCCCCGTCGCGGATTTGACCCTGATCGAGGGCTAATCGAATGCTCAGAGAACGGCAGGCTTGTTTCGTCTGCCGGTCTGGGTATTCTGCGGAGGCACCAGAAGGATTGCTGCATTGCAGAAACTTGACGCCTTTGCTGATTTCAAAGAAATCACGCCCACCGCCCCCATTGCAATCACCACCCATGGCGGGCGGGCGAAATGCCTGCAGCGCCTTGTGCGGTTAGATTTACCGGTGCCACGGACTTTGGCGTTGTCCTTTCCAACGGTGCAAGCCATCGCCGAAGGGCACCTTCCGGATACGGATGGGATGATGGCGAGCTTTGGCGATGTCCCTTTGGTGTCTGTTCGACCCAGCTCTGAAGATCCCGATTGGGGGGGGCCGGGGGCCATTCTAAACATCGGTATGAATGATGCGCGCCACGCCTATATGGTCGAAACTGTCGGCAAAGAGGCGGCAAACGCCATCTATATGCGGTTTATTCAGGCCTATTCCATCCACGTGGCGCGGCTAGATCCCGATATGTTTTCTGAGGGAAATCTATCAAGTTCCGAAGGGTTGCGTGACGCGTTGCGGGCCTATGAAGACGAAACAGACGAGTATTTTCCGCAAGACCCGGCGCAGCAATTGGGCGAAGTTTTGCGGTCGATGGCGCGGGCATGGAATGGCACCACCGCGCGTTTGTTACGTCAAGCGCGGGGCGCCCCCGCGGACGCCGGGCTGGGTTTGATTGTTCAGGAAATGGCACTGGGTGTGGGCGGGGCTGGCAGTGGTTCTGGGGTGATTCAGTTTGTGGATCGGATCACCGGAGAACCGCAGATCACGGGGCGTTACAAACGCCAGAGTCAGGGGCGAGATGCGCTTATTTCTGATGGGGCGGAGATGTTTCTGACCAAGGATCCGCGTGGACCATCCTTAGAAGAGCAATGCCCCAATCAGTTCGACATGTTATTAGAGTTCGGTAAGCGATGCCGAGTGCGGTTGCGCGAAGAAATGCAGATCGAATTTACAATTGATTCAGGCGCGCTGAATATTCTGGATGCGGTGCGGTTGCCGCGCACATCGCGGGCTGCAGTTCGGGTCGCCGTGGATTTGGCAACAGATGAGGTTATAACCCCGGCTGAAGCCTTGATGCGGGTCGAGCCGCGTTCCTTGTCCGAATTGTTGCACCCGCAAGTTGACCCTGATGCACCGCGGGATTGTCTGGTGCGCGGGATTGCCGCCAGTCCGGGCGCGGCGCGTGGGCGGGTTGTCTTTAGTTCTGTTGCGGCGCAGGCCAGTGCGGCACAGGGCGAAGCCTGCATTTTGGTGCGTCGTGAGACCACGCCAGAGGATGTGCGCGGGATGCATGCGGCCAGTGCTGTGCTGACAGAACGGGGGGGGATGACCAGCCATGCGGCGGTTATTGCACGCGGCCTAGGTGTGCCCTGTGTCGTTGGAGCCTCTGATATCGTTTTTTCCGAAAAGACTAATATGTTGTTGTTGCCCAATCGCCGCCGCGTGCGAGAAGGCGATATGGTCACTCTGGATGGTACAACTGGCGAATTGCTAGCCGGAGAGACGTTATTGATCGAAGCGGGGTTGGATGACGCGTTCCAGACCCTCTTGGGTTGGGCGGATGAGGTGCGCGATATCAAAGTCCGTGCAAATGCGGACACGCCGGCAGATGCACTGACTGCGCACCGGTTTCAGGCGGACGGCATTGGTCTGTGCCGTACGGAACACATGTTTTTTGAAGGGGATCGATTGACGGTAATGCGTGAAATGATTTTCGCGGATGCACCTGAGGATCGACAAGAGGCGCTTGATCGATTGCTGCCTATGCAAATCGCTGACTTTTCGGCGCTGTTTGACATTATGGCAGGTACGCCGGTTTGCATCCGATTGTTTGATCCGCCGTTGCATGAATTTTTACCGAACAACAGAACGGGGATGCGGGAACTGGCCGAGGTTTTGGATGTTCCGTTGTCTGTGGTTGAACGTCGTGTCAAAGCGCTGTCGGAAGTCAATCCAATGCTTGGAATGCGGGGCGTACGCCTTGGTGTGAGCTTGCCGGAAATCTATGACATGCAAGCGCGTGCGATTTTCAAAGCGACCATTGCGTCTCAAAAACGTGGGGTGCCTGTGGTGCCTGAAATTATGATCCCCTTGGTCAGTGCGAAGCGCGAAGTTGAGCTGGTAAAAGCCCGGATTGATGCGGTGGCCGCGACGGTGCGTTCAAAGTTGGGCGAGGATTTTGATTATAAGCTCGGTGTCATGGTGGAAACACCGCGCGCCGCGTTGCGGGCCGGTGATATTGCGGCCCATTCGGCATTTCTAAGTTTTGGGACAAACGATCTAACGCAAATGACATATGGTTTGTCCCGCGATGATGCTGGTCGGTTTATGAATCATTACGTTCAGCAAGAAGTTTTCCCCGAAGATCCGTTTCATATCCTCGACACCGAAGGCGTTGGGGAGCTTTTGACAATCGGTTCGGACCGGGGACGCGAAGCGAATCCCCAAATCACTCTTTCGATCTGTGGAGAGCATGGCGGCAATCCGGAGTCTATCGCATTTTGTCGCAGGGCAGGGTTTCACTACGTCTCATGCTCCCCTTTTCGGGTTCCTGTTGCGCGTCTTTCCGCTGCACAATTTGTCCTTATGGATCAAGGGATGAACTTCGAAAAAAGGTATTGATCACAATGTGTTGAAGGTCTCTTTGGGTATGGTGTGTTTTGGGAAAATTCACCGTGTCAAGCGGGTAATCAAATTGAGTCGTGCAAAAATGCGCCGATTTTTCGATAAAGAGCTCTGAACCGTAGACTCAACAAAATCAGTGCTTTAAGACGCGTCCTTAAATGTGGCCTGGGGGCTGCCTGCCTGTTTTAGGGTTTTATTAATTTAGGTGACGTATGTGGATGCAGCTTCGTAAGGCTCTGACCGTGTCAGGGTTGCTGGTAAGTATGAGCGTGATGTCTTTGCAAGCCAGCGAGACATTTAGCTCTAGCACCGATCCGTCTGCCTTGGTCGGTAGCCAAATGGATCGATTGATGTTGGGGGAGCGCGATGCGCTGTCCGGACTTGAGTCGGGATATTTGAATCAGCTGACGTCTTCTTTGAAACCGTTGCCGCGTCCGGATAATCTTGGCACTCGTATTTCTTACACGAAAAAATGGCTGAATGAGCAACCCGCCGCGTCAGGTGGGGAGCAATGGTCTTGTCTTTCTCAAGCGCTCTATTTTGAAGCGCGTGGGGAAAGCATAAAGGGACAGTTTGCTGTCGCCGAAGTTATCTTGAACCGGGTTAAATCGTCGGCTTATCCGAACTCTATCTGTGGTGTTATCCATCAGGGTACAGGGCGGAAATACCAGTGTCAGTTTACATTTACATGTGATGGCCATGCCGAAGTCATTCGTGAAAAGAAAGCCTATGCGAATGTGAGCAAAATTGCGCGGGCCGTCATGGATGCGGAAACACTGTCTTTGACCGATGGGGCGACTCATTATCATACAAAATCAGTGAACCCATCTTGGGCCCGTAAATTCCCCCGGACGGCGACAATCGGTGTGCATCATTTCTATCGTCAGCCTATCCGAGTCTCAAAACGATAAGAAACGGTCGCGGATTGGGGCTTTTCTGATTGGGAAGTTAGGGTAAAAGCGCCTAAATGTAGGGCGCAGCCCTGATGCCTTATCGGATTAATCGAACATGACCAAAGATATTCACCTTGCGTTTGCCCACCCTGCAGAACGAAGCGCCGCAACTGCTGGGGCTGATCCGAGGGATCGTATCTCTTTGCGGGATCATACAGTTGAAGTTGAAATCGGTGCGTTTCAGGCGGAACGGGGCACTACACAGCGGATCTGTTTTAACATCGTGGTTGAGGTCTTACCGCAAAACGCACCCGTGGATGATGATGTCGATAAGATTCTGTCATATGATACGCTGACGGAGGCAATCGCCTTTGAATTGGCTGCCGAACGCCTGAACCTATTAGAAACGCTAGCGCAGCGGGTGGCTGATCGCATTTTGTTGGCGCCACAAGCGTTGCGGGTGTTTGTGCGAATCGAAAAGCTTGACCGGGGTCCGGGCGCGCTTGGCGTTGAGATTGTGCGCAGCCGTGCGCAGGTTCCTGTGCAGATCGTTGATGATATCGCGCCAGAGGATCATGTCGCCCCACGGATTGTTCTGATGTCCAACACCGTATTACAAAGCCCACATCTTTCGAGTTGGTTAGATGCTCTAGAGGCTGCAGATTTGCCGGTCATTCTATGCGTTCCTCTGGGCACAGCAACGCCGCCTCAATCTGTTCCTGCAGCTGTTCAACGTCGTATTGATTTACTTGCGATTGAACAGAATGCTTGGGTGCTGGCGGGTTTGGATGGTCGCTGCGTTGTTGTCGATAGCCGTACAGAATTGGACTGGGGACTAAAACATGGCCAAATGAGCCTATGGGCGCCGTCAAAGATGGTGCTGGACGCGGTTGATGGACCCAATGCCCCTCCGCATGAAACGGCTGCGTTAACGGCGTGGCTGAGTGATGAGATGGGCGCGGCAGAAGTCATGTTTATCGATGTTGAGGAAACCGTTTTAACAAATGCGCCTCAACGGTATATGAAACTGGACGGCTTTGCCTTGGTTTGAGCCTTGCCAAACCCGTTGTTTCCATCAACATAATCGGTATGACACAGTATTACAGACCCATCCCACAAATCGATCCAGCTCGACCAGCAACGGCCTTACCCCTTGCTGGGGGGTGGTGCTGGTTTTCTCATGTAGAGGTGCTGTCCCGTTTGGCCGCCCCGCAGATTATTCCAACGGATGCACTGCCCAGCCTTATTAGCGATCGCTTGACGCAAGGACGTGCCCCAATCGCTGGTCTGGGATTTTCGCGCCCAAATTTGATGGGCATTCTCAATGTGACGCCGGACAGCTTTTCGGATGGAGGGAAGTTCCTTGAGCCGGGCGCGGCAATTGCCCACGCTAAAGAGATGCAAGCAGCCGGTGCCGATATTCTAGATATTGGTGGGGAGTCGACGCGCCCCGGTGCTGCGTTTGTACCTGCTGAGGTCGAAATTGGACGGACTGCGCCTGTTATACAAGCCCTATCAGATGAGGGTATTGGCCCGATTTCCATTGATACGCGCAAATCCGGGGTAGCTGAGGCGGCCCTTAAGGCCGGGGCGGCCTTGGTAAATGATGTTTATGCTTTTACTTATGATCCCACCTTGATGAAGGTAACGTCGACCCATCAAGCGCCGGTATGTTTAATGCATGCGCAGGGTGACCCGGAAACCATGCAATCGAACCCCTGCTATGACAATGTGCTTTTGGATGTGTACGATTTTCTTGAAGAGCGGGTCAGCGCAACAGAAGCCGCAGGTATACCACGCAATAGCATCATCGTTGATCCCGGGATCGGTTTTGGCAAAACCATCGATCACAACCTAACCCTACTGCAACGCATCAGCTTGTTTCATGCCCTTGGCTGTGTGGTGTTGCTTGGTGCATCACGTAAACGTTTCATTGGTGACATCAGCGGTGCCGTTTCGGCAGAAGACCGCGCATTTGGGTCTGTTTCAGTCGCTTTGACAGCGGTTGTGCAGGGTGTTCAGATACTGCGGGTCCATGATACGAAAGAGACCAAACAGGCCTTAGACCTGATGCAGGCGGTCCAAACCGGAACGCGATAAAGAACAAAGAGGTGTGCAGCATGAGCCGAAAGTTATTTGGAACCGACGGCGTTCGGGGCGAAGCGAATTCCTATCCCATGACAGCAGAAATGGCATTGAAGCTCGGCGCGGCAGCGGGGCGGTATTTCCGTAAGGATGGGATGAACCGCCATCGGGTTGTGATTGGAAAAGACACGCGCCTGTCGGGTTATATGATCGAAAATGCGTTAACGGCAGGGCTGACCTCTACCGGGATGAATGTCTTATTGTTGGGGCCAGTGCCCACACCTGCTGTCGGTTTTTTAACCCGTTCTATGCGCGCCGACCTTGGTATCATGATTTCGGCCAGTCATAATCCGCATCATGACAACGGCATTAAATTCTTTGGTCCGCACGGCTTTAAATTATCCGATGAGGCCGAAGCAGAAATCGAAAGCATCGTTTTAGGGAGTGATATTCGACCTGCCAAACCCGAAAATATTGGACGTGCCAAACGGATTGAGGATGGCATGGGGCGCTATGTCGAATATGCGAAAACAACGTTCCCAACGCGGACCCGCCTAAATGGACTAAAGGTCGTTATAGATTGCGCCAATGGAGCCGCTTACAAGGCCGCGCCAGAGGTTCTCTGGGAATTGGGGGCAGAGGTTATCCCCGTGGGCGTGGCGCCCAACGGTTTCAATATCAATGACAAATGTGGTTCGACGTATACTCAGACGGCGGCTGAAACGGTCGTTCAGCACGGTGCGGATATGGCGATTTGTTTGGATGGTGATGCAGATCGAGTGATGATCATTGATGAAACCGGGCAAGTTGCTGATGGTGATCAAATCATGGCGCTAATGGCCACACGTTGGGCCAACGAAGGTCGTCTGAACGGGCGGACGCTTGTATCCACAGTGATGTCGAACCTTGGTTTGGAACGTTATCTGGCAAGTCAAAACATTGCATTAAAACGAACCTCTGTCGGCGACCGTTACGTGGTTGAGGCCATGCGTGGCGGAGGATACAATCTTGGGGGTGAACAATCGGGCCACATCGTCATGACCGATTACGCCACCACCGGAGATGGTTTGATCGCAGGCTTGCAATTCCTTGCCGAAATGGCCGCGACTGGAAAAAAAGCATCCGAACTTACCAAGAGCTTTGAAACTGTTCCGCAGCTTTTGAAAAACGTGCGGTATGCCGCGGATAAAACCCCTCTTGATGTGGCGACCGTCAAAGAGGCAATTGCCGACGGAGAGGCACGTTTGCAAAGCAATGGTCGATTGCTGATCCGCAAGTCAGGTACTGAACCGTTAATCCGCGTTATGGGGGAAAGCGAAGATCCCGGTCTGCTCGCACAAGTCATCGATGATATCGTTGGGGCAGTGCAGGCTGTAGCTTAGCGCCGTGTTTAGGTGACGGGCAGGGTTGTCTAAGGCCGGGGGCAAATGCCCCCAACCCTTTATCCACGCAATTTATAATGTAAGATGATTGGTACAACCAAATCCTCTTCATCCGCTAAATGGCGGTTTAGAAACCCCTGAATGGCCTCGATTTGATCCCGTAGCTCTGACGCTTCTTCATGGGCTTGCTTCGGATTCAAATGACTTAGCTTTAGGAACCGATTTGCGCTGCGGGTAAAGCGATCTAGCGTTTCATCCAGAACATTATGATCGGCTTCAAGGGTTTCCAGCCCCTGTTCAAACCTATCATCTGCTGCCTGTAGTTCGGGAAAGAACGATCGATCTTCCCACGTATGGTGCCCATGCAAATTACGCACCAAAAGAGTGCCGAAATGCCCAAGCCGAGAGGCATATCGATCTGGATCCGTATTCTTGTTCAAAAACGCTTCTGTGTCACTTCGGGTGATGGTTCCCAATTGGCGAAACATAGCATGAGCCCCCATCCAATTTTGAACGGAAGCGGCGAAATTCGGGTGACCCGGCCAGCTGTCGCGCGGGTAATCCCGAAGCAGGATTCGCATCTCTTCCGGCAAACCCTGTCTGGTGTGAATTGACTGTGTCATCTCACCCAAATGGTAAGCGGGTTGTTTTGTGACAATGGGCCGGTGCGCACAGTTTTTGTGCAAATCTGCGGCACTGCTATGGGCGTAAGAACAATTTCCGCAAACTGTTGAACTGACTGATAATCAACCCCGTTAGGATCATGGCCAGAGCTGTGAAAAACCGGAGCGGCAGGGCTTCGGATAGGATCCAAGCACCAAAGATCATCGACCAGACAGGCACTTGATAATTCACCAGAGTCATAAACACAGCCCCCGCACTTTGGATGACACTCGTGCGTAAAAACATTGCCGCGGCAGTCGGAACAAAGCCTAGGAATACGATAGCCAGGCTTGGACGTGTCTCGCTGATGTGGGGCACGCCTTCTCCCAAAAGCATAACCGGGATAAGGAAGGCCGCGCCAACCGTCAGACCCAAGGCAGACAATGCGATCGGGTGAATAGGGGGGCAAGTGCGTGTCTGAACCGATGAGATTGCATAACAAAGTGCTGCTCCGACGCAGGCAAGTTGGGCCAGTGGCATTGCACTTTGGCCTAATTCCATCAAACCGGGACCAATCAAAACAAGGGCGCCAACGAAACCAAGGCACACGCCAATAAATTTTCGTAATTGCATCCGCTCATCAGAGAAAAAATGTGCCAGAGGCAAGACAAACAGCGGTACTGCCGCCATGGAGATCCCGGCAAAGGCTGATGGCACATGGGTCAAGCCCCAGCTCAGCAGTAAAAACGGAACGGCCGTTGAAAGCATCCCGATCCAGAACACAGACACCGCAAGTTCACGGGTGATCTGCGGAACCCTCACCCCGGCAACCCACATCATCACCCACAGACTCAGCGCGCCCAGAGTGGTGCGTGCACATGCCACCGTCAGCGGGCCATAGCCTTCAAGCGCAAGGGTCATCACCATGAAGGTACCACCCCAGACCACTCCTAAAAGAATGATGTTGAACCAGTCTGTTCGTGTGGGTTGGGTTGTCATCTGTGCGCCTGTCTTAAATCAAAAAGGGGCACCAGATCGGCACCCCTTTGTCAGAACATATAATCTCGTACGATTTAGTTCTTTTCTTTGTCGACCATTTTGCCAGCAGAGATCCAAGGCATCATGCCGCGCAGTTTTGCGCCTGTCGCTTCGATCATGTGCTCGTCGTTTGCACGACGGGACGCTTTGATGGTTGGTTGACCAACAGCGTTTTCCAGCATGAAGTCACGTACGAATTTACCTTGCTGGATGTCTGTCAGAACGTCTTTCATCCGGGCTTTGGTTTCGTCGTAATTCAGGATGCGTGGGCCGGTGACATACTGACCATACTCAGCTGTGTTAGAGATTGAGTAATCCATGTTGGCGATGCCGCCTTCATAGATCAAGTCAACGATCAGTTTCACTTCGTGCAGGCATTCAAAATAGGCCATTTCTGGTGCGTAACCAGCTTCGACCAGAGTTTCAAAACCACAGCGGATCAATTCAACCAGACCGCCGCACAGAACAGCTTGTTCACCGAACAGGTCGGTTTCGCACTCTTCGCGGAAGTTGGTTTCGATGATGCCGGAGCGGCCGCCACCGATGGCGGAGCAATAGGACAGACCGATTTCCAGCGCTTTGCCGGATGCGTCTTCGTCAACAGCAACAAGGCAAGGTACGCCGCCGCCTTTGACGTATTCGCCGCGAACGGTGTGACCGGGGCCTTTTGGCGCCATCATGATGACGTCAACGCCTTCTTTTGGTTCAATCAGACCAAAGTGCACGTTCAAACCGTGCGCAAACGCAATTGCGGAGCCCGGCTTGATGTTGTCGTGGACGTATTTTTTGTATGTTTCAGCCTGAAGCTCATCGGGCATGGTGAACATGATTACATCACACCAAGCAGCAGCTTCAGCGATGCCCATAACTGTCAGGCCTTCGCCTTCGGCTTTCTTCGCAGAGGCAGAGCCTTCGCGCAGAGCAACAACAAGGTTTTTCGCGCCAGAGTCACGCAGGTTCAGCGCGTGGGCGTGGCCTTGGGAGCCATAGCCGAGAATGGCAACTTTTTTGTCTTTGATTAGGTTAATGTCGCAATCGCGATCGTAATAAACGCGCATGTCAGCGGTCCTTCCTTACGGGTGATATTCTGAACGCTACAATACGCAGATATGCCGTATGTGCACGGGTATGGATTGAAGTTTTTGGCAGATTGTGTAAATTTCTATTCGTCAGAAATAATATTTGTGAATTTTTCATGCTCGACGATACAGATAGACGCATTCTACGCCACTTTCAGGCCGCACCAGATCTTTCTATGTCGGAATTGGCTGACAGGGCAGGGATCACGACGGCAACCTGCTGGCGGCGGGTTGAAAAAATGACCGAGGCCGGAATTATCAAAGCGCAGCAGGCTGTCATAGACTGGAAAGCTTTGGGCTTTGGTGTCGATGTGTCGTTGAGGGTAACGCTTGATAAAACACAGACCCGGGCCTTTGATGATTTTATTGAGGCCGCGCGGGATGTGCCTGAGGTTTATGAGATCCAGACTTTTTTGGGACGTGTGGATGTCCGGTTAACTGTGTTGGCACGCGATATGAAACATTATCAAGAGGTGTATCGGACCCGTATCCTGACCCTGCCGCATATCGCCGATATTGAGGCCTTGATGCAAGTCGCGACAATTAAATCCAGCGAGGCGCTGCCACTATGATCGAATTGGATGACATAGACCGCCAAATTTTGCGCGCGCTGAGTCTGGATGCAACCCAAAGCGCGGGTGCTTTGGGACGCAAATTTGGCCTGTCTCAGCCGGCGACTTGGCGACGTATACGGCGCCTTCAGGATGCAAGGGTGATTGCAGGGCGTCGTTTGGTGCTGGACCGAGAGGCGTTAGGGTTCGGTGTAACCGTCTTTTTAGGTGTGAAATTGGCCACGAAAGGACGTGTCAGCCTAGAGGATTTTGAACGCGCCATATCTGCCATCCCAGAGATCCAATCTGTTGAGCATGTCTTGGGGATGTATGATTATCGCCTGCGCGTGGTAGCGCGGGATTTGGCTGATTTTGAACGTGTGTTGCGCCGTCGAATTATGACAATGCCCGGTGTTGGCAATGTTGAGGCTAACGTCTTGCTCAGTGAAGAGAGGCGCCCCGGGCCTATTGGATGATTTCTTCAGAAATTCAGATCGACCTTACTGGTGTCAATCTGAACAGTTGCAATCTGATGGGGCAGCGGATTTAACTCAGTTCATCCCTGTGACCGGGTGCATTCACCGGATGAACAGGATGTTTCATAGAAGGAATATGATCTTGACCTCTTTGCTGGATACAGTTGACCCAGATGGGCTTCTTGAATTTTCTGTCGTCTTTACCGATCGCTCTTTGAACCATATGTCCGCGTCTTTCCAATCGGTTATGCGGGATATCTCATCCATGCTTAAAGAGGTCTATGTCGCTGAACACGTCGCTCTTATTCCCGGTGGTGGCACTTACGCGATGGAGGCCGTTGCCCGTCAATTTGCGACAGGCAAAAAAGTGATGGTGATCCGCAATGGCTGGTTTTCGTATCGTTGGACGCAAATATTTGAAGCCGGTTCCATTCCGTCAGAGGAGACGGTGCTCAAAGCCCGCCGGGTTGGCAATGAGATCGATTCACCTTTTGCCCCCGCCCCAATTGAAGAGGCTGTTCAACGTATAAAGGATGACCGTCCCGACGTTGTATTTGCCCCGCATGTTGAAACGGCTTCGGGGATGATCCTTCCTGATGATTATCTTACAGAAATTGCCTCTGCGGCCCATTCTGTTGGTGCGATTTTTGTGTTGGATTGTATCGCCTCAGGCTGTGCGTGGGTGGACATGAAAAAAACCGGTGTGGACGTCTTAATATCTGCGCCGCAAAAAGGGTGGTCAGCGTCTCCCTCCGCCGGTCTGGTCATGATGAATGAAACCGCTGCCGCCCGCGCCAAAGACGCTCAATCGACATCCTTTGCAGTGGATCTAGGCAAATGGCTGTCCATCATGGAGGCCTATGAAGGCGGTGGGCACGCCTATCACGCCACCATGCCAACTGACGCCCTCAAAGCGTTCCGCGATACGATGCTTGAAACACGGAACTATGGGTTTGCCAAGCTGCGGGATGCGCAATGGGAGCAAGGCGACCGCGTACGCACACGACTTGCATCATATGGGATTAAATCCGTTGCCGCCGAAGGGTTTGGTGCCCCCGGTGTGGTGGTGTCTTATACCGACAATCCAGAGGTTCAGGCCGGTAAAGCATTCGCCGCTTTGGGGATGCAAATCGCCGCGGGCGTGCCGCTTCAATGCGATGAAGGTCCTGACTACAAAAGCTTTCGCCTAGGACTGTTTGGGTTAGATAAACTTTACGACGTAGACGCCAGCGTTGATAGGCTTGAAAAAGCGCTTTCAACGGTCTTTGGGGAAAAAGGGTAATCCCTAATTTCTGAGAGGTGAAAATAGTCAGGGGGCGTTGTGTTGTTAGCGTGTCCCCAAACCTGCTTTCATCAACGTTTTACGCACAGGCGTCACGGAATATAGGCTATTTAACAGTCCGGCCCGCAAATCTCGCATCTGCTGAGAGCCCATCATTGAGGCCCGGTTAAGCGCATCAATCCCTGTTACGCGTAGTTTAACCTCTGGGTGCCGTTTGCGATGATAGGCGTGCAACATCGCTGCATTCCCAATCGTTGTCGGCGCATTCATCGCCAGATCCAACAGAACCTGAGTATCCCCCAAGCTCATATTCAATCCTTGCGCCCCGATTGGGGGCACCGCATGGGCGGCTTCGGCAATTAGGGCCGTGCGTTCACTCTCAAAACGATCTGCGATCTGGCTAATCATTGGCCAAATTGACCGATCTGTGACCAGCTTCAACGGGCCAAACAACCCACATGAGCGTTCGTTCATTTCTGTTTCAAATGCGTCAACAGGCAGGTTTTTAAGCCGCACAGCGTTGGGGCCTGTATCCATCCAGACGACTGAAGAACACGGCATTCCGTCGCGATCAGGCAAAGGCACCAATGTAAAAGGCCCCCCAGATCGGTGAATTTCCGTGGATACATTACCATGAGGAATTGGGTGTGTGACGGAAAATGCCAGTGCCTTTTGCCCGTATCGTTTGGTTTTGACACCGAGTCCCACGGCATCTCGCACAAATGAAGTCCGACCGTCTGCGGCAATCAACAACTGTGCCGCCACGCGGGTGCCGTTAGAAAGGCTAATCAACGCTTCTGAGGTGCGCGTTAAGACCGAAATTGTCGCAACGCCGGGCAAAAACGTGACGCAGTCAAGTTCGGTTAACCGGTCCATCATCTCACGCCGCAGCAACCAGTTGGGTAGGTTCCATCCAAATGGCGCGTCAGATATATCATCGGCGTCGAAATCTTTAATGATGCGGGGCTCTGGGGTTTCTCCTCCAGCGTCTACAATGCGCATGACCTGAAGGGGTGCTGCGAATGGCGCAAGTCTATCCCATAGTCCCGCCTGATCCAAAAGTGCACGTGCGGGTTGAAGAAAGGCGGTGGTCCGAAGATCCGTTCCCGGTGCATCTGCTGTTGTGACCGGTGGTTGAGGGTCAACACATATGACCGAAAACCCAGCACTGCCGAAGGCCGCCGCCGCCGTCAGGCCTGCAACCCCACCACCAGAAATCAATACATCGCAGTGGAGCCGATCCATGGTTTGTCCTTTCGCGGAGTTAACCCAGAGTGATGAGAAACAAAATAACAAAG
Organism: Pseudoruegeria sp.; assembly: GCA_039972875.1. Classification (GTDB taxonomy): domain Bacteria; phylum Pseudomonadota; class Alphaproteobacteria; order Rhodobacterales; family Rhodobacteraceae; genus Pseudoruegeria. Next base: position 73,131 of record JBDWMA010000032.1, on the reverse strand, counting down.
ATGACGGGAACCATCATCACAGCAGGCAGGCCAATTCCAACCACACCAAATGTCAAGCCCGAGATCATCCACAAGCTTACGACAATAATCAGGTGGTACCAGATATTGGCATCCTGCCCGTCGTGGTAGTCTTTGAGAATCCATCCCAGAACCGGAATGACAAAAAGCAGACGCTGCCAGAACGGGGGGCGAGCTGTGAGTGTGGCCATGGTAAACTCCTGTTTGCGCTGTATCCTTGCATATAGGAGTTTGCGGGGGCTTGTCGCCCTATATCAGGTGCGACAGAAAGTCGGGGAGGTTGTTAGTGTGGTGGTGAATATGATCAGCAGGGGCTGCAGTCGGCGCAACATGCACGGTTTTCATACCCATCTTGTGCGGTGCGATAAGGTTGCGACCGTCATCCTCGAACATGGCAGCAATTGGGGGGGTAATCCCATCTTGTGCAAATATGCTTTCAAAGGCTTCTTGCTCAGGTTTTGGACGGAAGTCCGCATGTTCTACACCGTAAACAGCATCAAATAGGCCGGATAGCCCGCGGGCTTCTAAAACTTTTTCGGCATAGGGGGCACATCCGTTGGTGTAGACAATTTTGCGCCCCGGCAAATTCTTGATTCCCATGGCAAGGTCAGGATCCTGGCTTAGATGGCTCATGTCTATATCATGGACATCGGTCAAATAGGGCGCCGGGTCGACATCATGTTCTCGCATCAGCCCAGCAAGTGTTGTTCCGTATTCCTTCCAGTAGTATTGGCGCAAATAATCTGCGCGGGCCTTGGACACCCCGATCGCATCCATGACATAGGCTGTCATGCGAACCTCGATCTGATCAAACAGTCGAGCTTCGGGAGGATAAAGCGTGTTGTCCAGATCAAAGACCCAGTGCCGCACGTGTGAGAAAGCATTTGCAACCATGACTGATCTTTAAAGTGACTGGCACAGAGGTTCAATCTCTACAATGACTTGCACCCCGACAGTGAGCCGTCTTAGGTTAAGGAAATATAAAACCGGAGCCAGATTGATGGGCGAAACCAAGACTTCTCAAAAAGATGCATATGCCCTAATTCTTGAGGCGATAGACGTGGGGGTATATCGGCCCGGAGACCGGTTGGTGGAAAGTGACCTGGCAGAGCGGTTTGGTGTGTCGCGGACGCCGATCCGCGAGGCCTTGCAACGCCTTGAAACGCAAAGCCTTTTGACCCGAGATGGACGCAGTTTGATCGTTGCATCCTTGGATCATAATCAACTGGCAGAGCTTTATGTTGTACGTTCAGAGCTTGAGGGGCTTGCGGCACGGCTTGCGGCTCGGCACGCAACACCCGAAGAAATGCGGGTATTACGAACTATGGTCGAAGAGGATCGTGAGATCATTGATGATCCAGAGGCATTGTCCCGCGCAAATCGCCGGTTCCATAAGCAAATTCATTTGGCCAGCCACAATCGGTATTTGGTGCAGCAGTTGGATTTGGTGCACCGGACGATGGCGCTTTTGGCGACGACATCATTGGCCGTCGAAGGGCGTGGGGCAAAAGCGTTGGCGGAGCATGATGCAATTGTCACTGCAATTGAGGCCGCAGACGGTGACGGGGCCTATGCGGCCTTGCGGAATCATATCTCGCAGGCATTTGAAACGCGTCTAAAAGTGGATGCGAATACGGATCGTTTTTAGTCTTCGATCTGAATGCCATGTTCTGTTTTGTCCCAATAGAATGGGTTCCCGAACAATTCAAAAAAGCCCTTGTAGGCGGCGAATGCAGCTAAGGGATGGTAAAAGTGCAAAGTTGGAACCCATTTGGACAGCCATCGATCGCCCTTCCGGCGCACGGCGATTATTCCGATGATAATGCCAATCACTTCGGACACTAAGAACAATAGGATACTGCTCCAAAAGACTGCGGTGGGGAGTAACCCAGTCAAAGGATGGGGCAAGGAAAAAAACATGAACCAGCAGCTCCATAATAGGGGGGCAAGCAGGACTTGTGATAGCGAGCAGACAAAGAGAATTTGGATGCCAAGGAATTTGCGCGGACCAAGGTCTTTATATAGTTTAAGCGGGCGTCGCATATGTACAAAATAGGTGATGGCATAGCCCTTAATCCAACGCGACCGTTGCTTGATCCAAGGGAATAAGCGGCAGTTTGCCTCTTCGCGCGTGGTGGTGTTCACGGTCTCAGCTCGGTATCCTTGGCGCGCCAACCGCACCCCTAAATCTGCGTCTTCTGTCACATTATGCGCATCCCAACCCCGCACTTTTTCTAGGGCGTTGCGCCGGAAAAACAATGTTGTCCCCCCAAGTGGGATAACCAATCCCAACCGGGTCATACCCGGAAGCATCAGTCGAAACCAGATAGCGTACTCTATTGTAAAGCAACGAGAAAGCCAGTTCGTACGCGGGTTGTAAAAATCGAGAACCCCTTGCAAACAGGCGACATCCGGGGCTGATTGGTAAAACTTTTGGACGATTGCGCGCAGCTGATTTGGGTCGGGTTTGTCCTCAGCATCGTAGACACCGATGATAGAGCCTCGACAAAAATCCAACGCATAATTTAAGGCGCGTGGTTTGGTTTGTACAGCCCCTTTTGGCACTTTGACGACGTCGATCCAACTGGGCAGGTCAGTTTGCTCTATGGCAGTCTGTGTCACCAGATCCTCTTCCTCGACAATAAGGAGTATATCGGTGAGTTCCTTCGGATAATCCAACTGCTCAAGCTGTTTCACCAGTTGCTGCGCTATACTCTTTTCTTTGAAAAGCGGCACCAGAATAGAGACAACGGGCAATTTGGATTGGGTCGGTAAATGAGGTCCGTGATGCTTGGGGGACAATTCGTCACGAAAGACGGTCACGACGGCAGCCAGCTTCAGCCCCGTCAGCATTGCGAGCGTTATTAATGCCCAGGAAAATGTAAAAAGGAGGAAAAAGTCGAAGGCAAAACAGAGCCCAATAGATAAACCGCCCAACAGTAGAAATGTGGTATACCGATCTATGTTCCAAAGGCGACTGCTGTTTTTGGGCCAAACCTTTTGCTCCGCCTCCTGCACCAAATGATCTGATCGCGCTCGTAGAATTGCGGTTCTGATATCAGATTTTTTCCCTACGGCTATAAAACATTGCCCCCAATCCGGAGGGAGCATGTTGCGCAGTTCATTAAATTGCGTGGGGTCTGAGGTGACGATCACGACACCGCCGCCGACATTTCGCCAAGGTAAAAAACTATGCCGTATACATCGTCTAACCCCAATTTGATCAATGAGACCCGTGTCCAAGGGGTTAACAAGCACATCTATGAAGGGGACGTCCCACAATTGTGCCAAAGTCTGTGAGAGGATGTCTTCGGAAATTAACCCATGGGACAGGAGAATTTCTTCTACAGAGATATTTTCACGTTGACGGAGTGCAACGGTCAGGGAGTGATCCTCAGGTGAAAGGTGACCGTCGGCAATGAGACGTTCGCTTAAGGAAGCGTGATTAACCGGGCGTGGTGAATGCCCGACAAGCTGGTCTTCAAAGGGTATTACCCGAAGATTTGGCATAGGCATTTAAAGACTCCGGATGGAACCTCAAAAGCCTATGATTTTTTTGGTTAATGGATGTTTAAGTTGCGTTGCGTTTTGCAATGGCTTCGGCGAACCGCTCAAACAAATAGTAGCTGTCTTGAGGGCCGGGGCTGGCTTCTGGGTGGTACTGTACCGAAAAGACCGGGCGATTTGCCATGCGGATTCCGCAATTCGACCCGTCAAACAACGAAACATGAGTTTCGAGGACACCTTCGGGCAGGGTTTGGCTATCGACCGTAAAGCCATGATTCATCGATGTAATCTCAACCTTGCCGGTGTCCAGATCCTTAACGGGGTGGTTCGCACCGTGGTGGCCGTGATTCATTTTGATTGTGTCGGCCCCAAGAGCGAGCGCTAGCATTTGGTGACCTAGACAAATACCAAATACCGGTAAATCTGTGGTTTCCAACAATGTTTTAATCATTGGTACAGCATATGATCCTGTGGCTGCGGGATCGCCGGGGCCATTGGATAGGAAAATACCATCGGGGTTATGGGCCAAAACGTCTTCGGCTGTTGCCGTTGCCGGTAGCACCGTCACGTTACAGCCAGCAGAGGCAAGGCACCGAAGGATATTTCGTTTTGCGCCAAAATCGAGCGCAACCACTTTGTGACCGGCCTCTGCGCGAGGGCTATACCCTTCTGGCCAAGCCCAACGCATTTCGTTCCAAACATAGGACTGGGCGCAGGTTACTTCCTTCGCGAGATCGAGGCCTTCGAGGCCTGCGAAACCACGCGCTTGAGCGACCAGTGCTTCGATATCAAATTCACCGTCTGCATTATGGGCCAATGCAGCGTGAGGGGCCCCTTGTTGGCGGATGGCGCGGGTCAGGCGGCGGGTATCAATGCCGCCAACTCCAATGCGACCCCGTTTGGCCAACCATGTCCCGAGTTCCTCGGTGGAACGCCAGCTTGACGGCTCAGTCGGGTCCCATTTGACCACCATTCCGGCTGCCACAGGATCGCCTGTCTCGTCATCTTCAGGGTTCACCCCAGTGTTGCCGATATGCGGGAAAGTAAATGTCACGATTTGCCCGGCATAAGAGGGGTCTGTCATGATTTCCTGATAGCCGGTCATAGCTGTGTTAAAGCACAGCTCTGCCTGGCAGCTCCCTTCGGCTCCAAAGCCAAAGCCGTAAAAAAGTGTTCCATCGGCAAGAGCCAGACAGGCGGTAGGTTTCACGGGGGCAGACAGGGCACTTGCTGCGGCGGACATGGGCGACTCCTCGGCACAAAATTGTCGGGAAACTAAGGGGAGGCTTGCCCAAGGTCAAGGCGAAAGGTGATTTTGAAAATCTTTAAAAAACAATAACTTAGTCTATTGCCGGGTCGGTTGTCTAATCGACTGGATTTAGGTATGGTCCAAAGTTCTGGGGAATACCCGGAGCAGACTGGGGAACGGTTTACGGATGAAAATGAGAGAAGATATCAGCAAGAAGCTGAAGGAATCCATGAAAAACAAGGACATGACGCGTCTGTCTACCTTGCGGCTCATCAGTGCAGCGATCAAAGACAAAGATATCGCGCTGCGCGGAGAGACCGGAGAAGGTGAGGTGTCTGACGCTGACATCCTAGGGATTCTTGGGAAAATGGTGAAGCAACGCCAAGAAAGTGCGCGCGTCTACGAAGAAGGCGGGCGACTAGAGCTTGCTGAAAAAGAGCGCGACGAGGTCATAATCATTGAAGAGTTCCTGCCCAAGCAGCTGAACGAATCTGAGGTGGCCTCAGCAATCGAAACTGCGATTGCCAGCACGGGCGCTGACTCCATCCGGGACATGGGTAAAGTCATGGGCGCTTTGAAATCCAAATACACTGGGCAAATGGATTTTGGACGCGCGGGTGGACTTGTGAAAGCAAAGCTGGGCTAAAGCCCGGTTGTATGCCTGCTTCACCACACTCTGGTGCGCAAAGACATATGAACTTGACCTCGTCGCTGTGGCGATGCAGGTGATATATAGCGGCTGGTGACGTTGGGTCACGGGCCGCTTTAACAGATATAGCTAAGAAGAGGGTTCGTCCCATGACGCCATTTAATCCAATCCGCTCTGTTCCAGCCACGGCCGGTTATGGCGCTGGCGATGTATTGGTCATCTTTGGTGAGGTTTTCGGGCGGGGCTATGTAAACGGCCTAATTGATGCCGCTGAGAAAATTGGCATGTCCGTAGTTTACGGCACGGTTGGACGGCGCGACGCCGAGGGCAACATGCGCCCTCTGACCGAAGAAGAGCTTGCAGAGAAAGGCCATGCACCGATTGTGAATGTGCCACTTGAAGCTGGCTTTGACAAAGAAGACATGGGCAACGGTCAGACCCTGATCGAAATGCTGAATGCAACGGGCAAGGACTGGGAAACCGCCGCGCTTGATTTTGACGCCATTGAGATGGGCCGCCAAAAGGGGGAGACCCGGTTCAAAGGCCAAGTCGCCGCCTATCTGGAGGCTCTGCGTCCCCATATTCCGGCCGGTAAAAATGTACTGTTCGCCCATACGATGGCAGGCGGTATTCCGGGATCCAAGCGGGTCTTGGCCGTGTCCAATCGTATCTTTAAGGGGCAGGGCGCCCGTGCGCAGTCCAGTCAAGCCTTTTGGGAAAGCCCAATGGGCCGCGCTTGTGAGATTTCTTTTGAAGAAGTCACCGCCCGCACATTGACCCATTTGGTCGACGGAACGTCCACGCTGAAATCAGAACTCGAAGCCGCTGGGGGCAAGGTCAACTATGTGGCCTATGGCTATCACGGCACCGAATGCCTGATCGATGGCGCCTATACGTGGCAGACTTATGTGCCGTATTTGCAGGGGTTTGCTAAAATCCGTCTAGAGGATGCCGCCGCTGATGCCCGTGCCAAGGGGGTGAACGCCAGCGTCTATAATGCGCCTGAAATCCTGACCAATTCGTCGGGCTTGTTTGTTGGGGTGGAATTGCCGCTCTATCGTTTGATTTCCGCGCTGGCAAACGAAGCCGAAAGTGCTGGATTTGTGGATGAGGTCAAAGCGGCGTGTGCGGCGAAACTGACCGATGGTGCAGAGGCGCTTGCGACTATGCAAGGCATTCTGGATACCTACCACGGTGCGGATTTTGTGCAATTCGTCAAAACGTTTGAGACGTGGCCACAGCACAACCAGACAGAACAGATGGATTTGATGCTCAACAGCTCAGCGCAGCTGCGTGCCATGCATAAAGACAGTGATGATCTAATGACATCCTATCTAAGCACGCTGGTCTTTACGGCCTGTGGGCACATCATGCTGCACAACAGCTGGGTGGCCGATAGCGCGGCCTATTGGATGGGGCATGACATCATTTCCAAAACGCTCGGCACGACGGGCCTGCCGGCCTAAAGCCCCTTTGATAGCAGATTTACAAAACCCCGCCACCGCGCGGGGTTTTGTCGTTCTGGCACAGCTTTAACGTGAATCCCTTGCCCTTTGCACAGGATGGGCCGTAGGCTTCTGTCATTGCAACAGAAAGCTATTTCGATGCCCGATTTAAAACCCGCCAATGAAAACCCCTGGTATGTGCTGGCCACCTTGTATGGGGAGCAGGACGGGGAGGAGATTGATTGGGAGCTGCATGAAAAGAACCGCCGGGCCTGGAATGCTTGGGCGGGAAGTGCATTAAATATGGAAATCCTGAGAACTTTTGCCGAAACGTCTGGAGTTCGTGAATCCGAACTTAGATTGTTTCCACGTCTTAAAATGGAGATTGAGGAACTCTTTCGACATGAGATGAGACGGAGAAACGGTAAAGAATTCATTATTCCAGACTTCCCAAACCCGCGGCAAGATATTGATTTATCAAAAACAGCTTTCTCTTGTGCAGCTATATGGGGGAAGATTGTTTTCAGCGCACCTACCTCTTTCCATTCCTCGACTTTCAGCGCCAAAACCAGTTTTAAATCTGTGAGGTTTATAGCCAAGACTGATTTCAATTCCGCGATGTTTTTCGCCGACACCGATTTCAGATCCACGACGTTTAATGCCGACACCGATTTCAGATCCACGACGTTTAATGCCGACTCCGATTTTAGATCCGCAACATTCAGCGCAGTCACATATTTCAGATTCACGACGTTCAGCGCCAACGCCAGTTTCAGATTCGCGACGTTCAATGCCGACACGAATTTTAGATCTGCGACGTTCAGCGCTTGCACAAATTTCAGTTTCGCAACTTTTGGCGGTTTGGCTAGGTTCATAGATGCCAAATTCGGTCACCCATCCGACACCGATAGAGAGGAAGGGGTTTGCCGGATTCTCTTCGAAGATGCTGTCTTTGAAAAACCTATAAATTTTCGCGGGGCGCGGTTCTATAGCCATTACCCCGATCTGACCGGGGCGGTGTTGCATGAGAATGTGGTTTTGTTGGCAGAGTCTGACTACTGGCCGCAGATCACACAAAACGCCCCAGAACAGGCAAAGGCCTCTTGTGAGGCGCTGCGTCATGTGGTGGCGAAACAGGGGCAGGTCGAGGCAGAGCGGTTCTTTTTCAATCGCGAAATGCAGTTTACATCAGAGGTGGAGGCCAAAAAGCTGCAAAAGCGGTTTGGGCGGTTTTGGCGGCTGGTCAGCCCACATTGGTGGTACGGATTCATTTCTGATTTTGGTCAGAGTATTTTTCGACCCGCTGCGGCGTTGTTCTGTGTCTGGCTGGCGGGCGTCGTTTGTTTTCTGGCGAATTATGAATGGCAAAAATCAATGGCGGGGCAGGACTATTCTGCAGGCCTGCCTTGGGGGCTAAGTTTCACCAATCTGTTTTCTTTTCTTGGCATGGGGCGGCGGTTCTTTGGCACGGACTTTTATGTCAATCTCCCGCATTGGATGGTTTTTATCTCTGGCGTCCAAACCATCCTTGGCGTCATTTTGCTGTTCTTCCTTGGCCTCGGCCTACGCAATCGGTTTCGGTTGAAATAAAGCGGGCGCTTAAATGGGGCTGATGTAGACCGGGCTTGGTTTGATCGGAATGTATCACGGGCCACCCAACGGGCGCGCAGGGCATCTCAGTGGCTAGTATGACTGAGGGCGCGGCCGATATGACGGTCAAGGTCATGGCGCAGGGCAGGGCGTTCCTCCTCTGAGAGGAAGGCACCAAGCTCTACCGTTCTGGGGCCGCCCTTTAGGATTAGGTAGTTTGGCACAGGTCCACCTGTTGGAATGATCTCGGTACTGATCCAATAGGGGTTGGCCTCCCACGTTTGGGTGGGGGTGCGGCCTGCGGTGTGGTGCAGCGTGATCTTATCAGACCACAGGGTCAAGACCTCGGTCTTTTGGGCGTCTTTCTGATTACGACGAATGGCGTACCAAACCCCCATGATCGTAAACAGAAGAAATGGCAGCAACGCCCAAAGGATTGGGGATCCGAGAACGGCCAGCAGCGGCATTAGAAACAGCCCAGCGGTTATTCCGATAAACAGCACAAAACCAAATGGAGTCAGGGATTGATGTGGCCAGAGCGTGACCCGCGCATAGGGAACACCTGAGGCATGCCCATAAGAAAGGGCCCCGGAATGTTCCGGGGCCCCGTCTGGATTGATGTGCCATTCAATCGGCATTGGGTTCTAACCGGCCGCCCTTAGTGGGCGGGGCCTTTGTCCCAGTCCTCTTGCTTTGGCAGAGTCTCGAATGTGTGCTCTGGAGGAGGGCACGGCAGTGTCCATTCCAGTGTATCCGCATATTCGTTCCAGTAGTTGTCTTCGGTGATTTTTTCACCGCGGGTCAATGTGTAGAAAATGATCCCGATGAAGAAGACGAAAGACGCGAACGACAGGAAAGCACCATAGCTTGAGAGTGTGTTGTAGAACTCAAAGGCTTCTGGATAGTCGATGTAACGACGTGGCATGCCCTGACGACCCAAGAAGTGCTGTGGGAAGAATGTCAGGTTGGCACCGATGAACATCATCCAGAAGTGCAGTTTACCTGCCCATTCAGGATACTGACGTCCGGACATTTTGCCGATCCAGTAATAGATCCCTGCAAAGATACAGAAGATCGCGCCCAAGGACATCACATAGTGGAAGTGTGCAACAACGTAGTATGTATCGTGATAGGCACGGTCTACCGCAGCCTGAGACAATACCACACCAGTTACACCACCAACGGTGAACAGGAACAAGAAGCCAAACGCCCAAAGCATAGGTGTTTTGAACTCAACCGAACCGCCCCACATGGTCGCAATCCAAGAGAAGATCTTAATGCCAGTGGGCACCGCGATCACCATTGTGGCGAGCATAAAGTAGGATTGCTGCGTCAGGCTCATGCCAACGGTGTACATGTGGTGGGCCCAAACAACGAAGCCCAGAACACCAATACCGACCATCGCATATACCATGGGCAGGTAGCCAAAGATTGGCTTCTTCGAGAATGTTGCAATCACCTGAGAGATGATCCCAAAGCCCGGTACGATGATGATATAAACTTCGGGGTGTCCAAAGAACCACAGGATGTGCTGATACAGGATCGGATCGCCGCCACCAGATGGATCAAAGAAGGTTGTTCCAAAGTTACGGTCTGTCAGAAGCATTGTGATCGCGCCCGCCAAAACAGGCAAAGACAGCAAAATCAACCAGCTGGTAACAAAGATCGACCAACCAAACAGCGGTACTTTGTGCAGAGTCATACCCGGCGCACGCATGTTTAGAAAGGTTGTGATCATGTTGATCGCACCCAGGATCGAAGAGGCGCCAGAGACGTGAACCGCAAAGATTGCGAGGTCCATAGACATGCCGCCTTCGTTCACAGAGAGCGGTGGGTAAAGAACCCAGCCCACGCCAGAACCAAGTTGGTCATTGCCGCCTGGGGATAAGATCGAAGCAACCCCAAGGCAAACGCCGGTGACATACATCCAGAAGGACAAGTTGTTCATCCGGGGGAACGCCATGTCCGGCGCACCGATTTGCAGCGGCATAAAGTAGTTACCAAAACCGCCAAACAGGGCTGGGATAACCACAAAGAACATCATCAGAACGCCGTGATAAGTGATCATCACGTTCCAGAGGTGTCCGTTTGGAGTACAGACGTCAGAGGAGGCAATAAAACGGGCGCCCTCCAGACACATGTACTGCACACCAGGGTGCATCAGTTCCAAGCGCATGTAGACCGTAAAGGCTACAGAGATAAATCCAACCACACCGGCAACAAAGAGATAGAGAATCCCGATGTCCTTGTGGTTTGTTGACATGAACCAGCGGGTAAAAAACCCGCGATCGTCATGGTGTTCGTGGCCTTGAATGGCTGCGTCCGCCATGTAGTGCCTCCCAGTCCCAAAATTCGTTTAGCCACAGGGGGAGTCGTCCCTGCAACGCGTTCCGCACCTCTCTTAAGCATCAAGAGGCGCGGGAGCAATGTATCAGAGCGCCGCAGCGCGCATTTTTTTCTAATATAGCTTGGTTATTGAGCTGGAGCGACGGATCCAAGGTATGCAACGATGTCTTCGCCACCTTTTGCGAGCTTGAATGACATCTTTGATTTTGCCCCGGAATCATCAAGGGTTTCTTGTAGAAAACCCTTTGGGTTTGCTAAGTAGCTCACCAGATTGTCTGTGTCCCACACAAGGCCGGCTGTACCGGCTGCGACAATGTCTTCCCCATATCTAAACCCTTCAACGGTGCCTGCCGTGCGGCCAAGGACACCATACAGATTTGGGCCGGTTTTACCGCCTTTAAAGATGATGTTGTCCCCATCCGCAATCATGTGGCAGGCCTTACATTTTTTGAAGGATTTTTCGCCCTTGGCGGCATCCCCTTCGGCAAAGGCGGGGGAGACCAGAGCTATTGCGGTGAATGAAATGAGTAGTGTTTTGAGCATATCAATTGCCTTTGGCTAAGTCTTACGCGTTCCTTATAAAGACATTAGTTCAATTGCACGCCGGGGAAACAGGAGGATTGTCGCAGGGGACCAGGAATTTTGTTCACAGGGAGAAATAGATAAATTGATCTTAATGAACAAGATGCCGCAAATAGCGACAAAGTCGGTTTTCATGGTGGAGCCAAAAAACCTTTAGCAACTTAATAGGTTTTATAGGGGCCTTTTTTTTTGGGGGGGGGCGCGAAAGGACAGGCGATTTCGCACCGGTGTCAATAAAGGAGTGTTATTGAGAGGGTGACTGACAATTCGTTGCGTAGATCGAGTTGTTTTTTGGAGAAGAATTCACGGCTACCGATAAGATGATAGCCATGAAATATATTATTTGCCACTACCACCGCTAGATGATCCGTTTGAGCGACCACCGCCAGAGGGGTTTCCTGTCTGACTTGGCCATCCGCCACCGTTTCCTTGACCTTTTCCCATTCTTTCTAATCCTTTTTGATTTACTGTTATCAACTTAAGGTGGTTATTGGCGGCTGCGACTGCAAGCGCAATGCCATCAGTCAAGACTACAAACGGGAGCCGAAATTGTCATTGACCCAGTTTGCCGTGAATGACCGGTATGAGTTAATTTTGACCGATGCTGTGTCATCCATGGTTGTCTGCGTTTCGCAGCAAGCCACAGTATGAGACCATTCACACTGTGTTCATTCAACGTCGGATAATACAGTTCTTTTTCGCCGAATGGCTTTGATCAAGGGCCATGCGATCACAATAATTGTAGCAACGGCCAATGCCGCAGATATCGGGCGGGTCAGCAATTCGGTAGCGTCTCCCCGGCTGATCAACAGAGCACGTCTTACACTTTGTTCGGCCATCGGCCCAAGGATCATCCCTAATATGATGGGGGCTAATGGAACGTTCACTTTCTCAAGGAAGTATCCCGCTACGCCTGCCAGCAACATCACCCAAAGGTCAATGGGTCTTCCGTTTATCACATAGACGCCTACACACATTAGGATCAGGATTGATGGCACCAATAACACGCCGGGTAGCCTTTGGAATTGTGCGAATATGCGTGTCGCGACAGCACCGCCAAGCAAAAAAATTAGCAGCGATGTGATCAGCATTTCCATCATGAACCCACCAACAAGGATCGGGTTTTGGTGAAAGAGTTGCGGTCCGGGTTGTAACCCATGGATTGTCAATGCACTTAGGACAAGCGCCGCTACAACATTGCCGGGTATACCCAAAGCAAGCGCAGGGATCATGGATGCTGCGTTGTCGGCATTATTCCCACTTTCTGCAGCGGCTACACCTTGTGGGTTGCCTTTGCCAAAGCTGTCAGGGTCACCGGATGCATTCTTGGCAGCGTTATAGCTAAGGAATGCAGCAATATTGCCGCCTGCACCGGGTAGAATGCCGACACCGATCCCGATTCCCGAAGACCGGATCCACGTTGGAACCAGTGATCGGATTTCTCCGGGTTTGAACGGAACGTCAGTCAGTTTGAGTTGGGCGGCAGACAGCCCCTTCAGGTCGCATTTTTCAGCCAATTGCAGAACCGGTGGCAATGCGTAGAGACCAACAAGAACAACAATCAAATCAAGCCCGCCCAGCATCCATGTTTGTCCGAAGGTAAAGCGGGCTTGGCCGGAGAGACTGTCGATCCCAACGGTGCCGATGAGTAGACCCAGAACCGCAGCCATGATACCCTTGACCGGGTCAGATCCAACCATAACACCCACAGAAGCCATTCCGAAGATGGCGATCCAAAAATACTCAGCTGGACCAAAGAAGAGCGTGACCCGTGCGAGAAGCGGGCCAACTGTCATCAATGCAATTGCACTGGCAATGCCACCTATCGCCGAAGACCAACAAGCGATTTTCAACGCTTTGGCTGCCTCACCTTTGTCGGCCATAGGAAAGCCATCAAATGTTGTGGCAATCGAAGCAGGTGTACCGGGTATGCGCAGCAGAATCGCGGGGATCGCACCGCCATACATAGAGCCATTGTAAATTCCGGCCACCATCGCCAGAGCAACAAGTGGATCCATCGAATAGGTCAGCGGAAGCAACAATGCGATGGCCATAACCGGGTTTAATCCAGGCAGTGCCCCGATAAACACGCCCAATAGGGTCGCGCCAATCATTGCCATCAACGGCCAAACCGTCAGGACATTGCTGAGAGCTTGAGTATAGAATTCCATGATTTAGCCTCCAAACCCAAGCAGTGGTGCCAAAGCTTCTCTGGGCAAGGGTTTTTCCAAAAGGACCGAGAAGACGAGGTAAACGATTAACATGAACACAGCAGCCACGATCAATGCGTAAACCCCTTGCCGAAATCCTAAAGCGATTGGCAACGCAAGCATTAACAGGAAGGAAGATGAATAAAAGCCAAGTGGCAGGACAAGCGCGACATAGATAATGGCGATGGTAACCGCCGTGATCATCTTGGAGGGTGCATTAATGAGAATGCGTGCCTCTGTTGATCCTGCGCGGACGGCCTTTAAGGTGACCGTTCCGCCGAGAAGCGTCAAGATGGCGCCAAGCACCATAGGATAGATACCGCCGGCGCCATTATAGGAGGTTGCTATCCATGCGGCTGCTATACCTAGGACCACAAAGATGAGACCGAGCACGATATCTTGACGCTTTTCCATCAATTACAGCCCGAGACCGTTGGAAACCTCTGCAAGCGCGTCGAATTCGGCCTGCAGACGAGCACCAAGATCTGCACCCTTGACCACGTTCGGGATTTCACCCTTGGTGGCCAGAAACTCGACATAGCTCGGATCGTTGACAGCGGCTTCGATGATATCAGCCAGTTTTGTCACGATTGCTGGGTCCAGATCTTTTGGCCCAAGGATTGCGCGCCACAGAAGGGTTTCCTTGTCGCCCATACCCAGTGCTTCTAATCCGGAGGCTTGCGGCAGTGCCGGTACGTCATTGGCTGATGTTACTAATAGGCATTTTGCTTCGCCGGTTTCGACATAGGGGAGAACGGTAGAGATTGACCCGCCATAGATATTGACATGGCCCCCTAGGAAGTTCTGAAGTGTCTCACCGGCTCCGCCAAATGGAATGGCAATGGCCTCGATCCCTTTGGATTGGAAAACACGTTCTGCCGCAAGCTGCATCGTACCGCCGATGCCGTCATTCCCGTATGTGTATTTGGCGGGGTTTGCAGCTAGTTCAGCGAGGAATTCCTCACCCGTCGCAGCAGGGAAGTCCGCATTGACGCAAAGAGTATACGCGGTTTCAGATGTCGACGCGATAGGAGTAAAGCTGTCGAGAGAATAGGCTACGTTTTGTACCTGAGGCACGGTGGTCAATGGGCTGTTCCATGTTGCGAAAAGGGAATAGCCATCCGGTTTGACCTGCATGAACTGTGAGGCACCAACAGAGCCTCCCCCTCCGCCAACGTTCAGCACGGCAATAGAGGTGCCAAGTGCCTCTTCCAGAAGGATCGCCAATTTGCGGGCACTTGTATCTGTGCCGCCGCCTGCACCCGCTGGAATGGTCAGTTCGATAGCTCGTTCTGGGTATTCTGCGTTCGCTGGGCCCGCTAAGGCTGCAGCCGCAGTCAAGCTGATGAACGTAGTTTTGATATTCATAGTCTCTCTCCCTAAGTGCATTGGAAATTTAGATAATTTCGCTGCGATAGCGGAATTTAGCAGCACTTCCGCGAGCAATCCGCCATTCAACAGGTTTGCCTTCGATATCAAAGGCCGTTCTGCGGATTACGGCGAGCGGGTCGCCCGTCTGCACTCGCAACTGTGGGGCCACGGATTCGGTGGCTGTGCCGAATGACAGATCATCGATGGCCCGTTTCACTAAAACCCCGAAATGTTCAAAATACAGAGGGTAGAGCAACGGACCTAACGAGGTCTCCGGCAAGCTCTCAAAGCCGGTGAACTGGGCGGTTGGGATGTAGATTTCCTCAAACAGTACTGGAAGGTCGGACAGACTTCGTAAGCGCACAATCTTGATGACATCAGATGTGCCCAATGCGTCCGCGGCCTCGGTAGGAGCGGTGCTAGCACTGCGAAGAATTAACTGACTAGACGGGATCGACAATTGCGCTCCATCCGCTTCTCGCCATTGGAAAAACCGAAAAAGAGTAGCGTCAAACGAAGGGGCTTTAACGAAAGTGCCGGAGCCTTGGCGTCGCTCCAGTAGGCCCTCGCTGACAAGACCGTCAACGCCCTTGCGCACTGTACCAATAGACAAGCCGTATTCTTTCGCGAGGCGTGCTTCAGAAGGAATGGGCTGATCTGCTGTCCACTCACCATTTGCAATGCGAGACGTCAGCGTATCACGTAACCGCACATATGCCGGAAGCCGATCATCTGTAGTGTTTAAACCTGTAGTCATAAATTCCTCCTGAAAGACGCATATACGAGATTGACCCATACAGTCAACTAGTCATATAGATGAATAGAGGAGAAGGCAAAAATGATTAACTTTGATTGCCACGCGCATATCTATGAAAATGTCACCGCCGTCCCTGATGCGCGTTACATGCCACCATCACCCGCTCCACTGTCAAAATGGCTAGAGCTTCAAGGACGGCACGGCATCAAAGGTGGTGTTATTGTTCAAGTTAGTTTCTTGGGATTCGACAATTCCGAGCTCTGTACAGCCCTTGCAAAATTGGACCCCAAGCGGTTCGCTGGCGTAGCGGTTGTGCCGCTGGATGTCCAAGACGACACGCTAGACTGTTTGGTTGCCGCAGGGGTGCGCGGTGTTCGGTGGAATCTCGTGCGCAGAAAAGACCTACCTGACCTGACTTCAGCAACGGCCCAAATGTTTCTCGGAAAATTGCGCCAACGTAATCTTCATCTTGAAGTTCATCTCGAGGGCCCAAGGCTTGCGCCCGTCCTTGCGCGCGTGACAGATCAGGGTGTTCGGATCGTTGTCGACCACTTCGGCTTGCCATCTGAGCAAAGTCCAAAACAAGACCCATTGATCATGGCAACGGAAAGCCTCCACGATACCTCAATGCTCTATTTCAAATTTTCCGCTCATTACCGTACTTCATTTGCTCTGAGCGACCATGCTTCTGCCCTTTTGTACAAACTTGAAGACGACCACGTCGTTTGGGGCAGCGACTGGCCGCATACGCAACATGAAACTGAAACTAGTTTTACATCTGTTCAATCTCTTATTGAGGGTTTCGGGCTCAAATCTGACAGGTCTGCTGTGCATGATCTCTACGGGATTGTCATTGAGCGAGGTGAATCCTGATATAAAAGCACACATCGGGGCAGCCGCAGCGAAATAGTATAAATTCCGCGATGCAGACCTTGAGATCACGGTTTTCCAGCGCCTAGGCCGAGTGGCGCAATTGGTGAAAATCATGTGCTTTTTTGTGGACGCAATCTAGCTGTTGGATTCACAACGCGCCTTATGGCTACGAGTATGAGACCATCAAAGGTCAAGGAGAAGAACTATTCCCGATCGAGACGTTGGCGAAATCATACGGGGCGTGATTGAGGACGGTTCTTGAGGATGGTGCTTCAGGTCATTTCTATGTGGAGGCGGAGGTAAAGTGGTTCTTAAAATATTCTCCCGATTTCCCCATGGCCAATTTGGGGTTGTGAAACAATAAATCGTCCTCAAAACCATGAGCTATTCAAACTTCGCGGGCCGGAATTGTAGCCAGAGAATATGGCATTTTATGGCTTAAGGACCATCATGAGCGGTTGATCACAGTTAAATCATATAAGACTACAAGCACACCGTGATGGCATCGCCTTGCATGGTTTTGTCAGTTGTGGCGATTGCTGTGTGGCGCTGCACTTGCCTTGGTAGAAGGGCTCTTCCTAACGATTTATTTGCCATCTTTGATAGACAAAGACCTATGATAGCCGCGGAAATTCCTTCGCGCGATAAAATTGAAGATGACGTCGGCGACCTCGTGCGGGCGATACAAACCAGCAGATCATTATCAATCTGATGACGCAGAAGATCAAATACGCTTGGGACCATAAGGGCCATAAGGCCATCGAGATTGTCAATCAAACACCCGCCAATTAGCAGTCTTCGAAAACAGATCGAGGCGCTGCTCAATCTCATCATAGATGCCAGCAATCCGACTGAAACTGTTTGGTAGGAAGACAAGAGCGACGCATTTATGAAATGCAAAGCTTTTCAAGCTGAAAAAACCGTCCCTTACAGTCGGTATCCAATACAGCTGAATTGAGGGAGCTAGAACTGGCCCAATAGAATTTCTATTCGTGTGCCTAAGGAAAATTCCACAGAGGGAATTTATAGATGGTGCGGTCGGGGGGACTCGAACCCCCACGAGTGTTACCTCACAGCGACCTCAACGCTGCGCGTCTACCAATTCCGCCACGACCGCAATAGTCCAGTGGTTGCGGGCGTAGTAGCTTTATGGCGCGCGCTTGAAAAGAGCAAAATGCGTGCCAAGTGAAAAAACCTTCGTTCCTCGCTTCTCGCTACAGCACTGGACATTTGCTTTGGATCAGATCATTCACAAACGACGCCCCAGCAAGGAACCCTTTACCATGGTCGAATGGATCACGCATGACGGTCTGCTAAGCTATGAAGACGCTGTCTCATTTATGGAGGCACGGGCCAATGGGATCGCCGCAGGCACCCATGGAGAATGTATCTGGTTGGTGGAGCATCCCCCCCTGTATACGGCTGGTACCAGTGCTAACATTCAGGATTTGACCGATCCGGAGCGCTTTCCTGTTTATAACAGCAAAAGAGGCGGACAATACACTTATCACGGCCCCGGCCAACGCGTCGCCTATGTCATGTTGGATGTGGGCAAACGCGGACGGGACGTGCGCAAGTTTGTACATCAGCTCGAAGAATGGGTGATTGCTACTTTGGCCGAGTTCAACGTCAAAGGCGAAATTCGGGACGGACGTGTTGGCGTCTGGGTGCAACGGGACGATAAACCTTTGACCATCACAGGCGCGTGCGCCGAAGATAAGGTTGCTGCCATTGGCATTCGCCTGCGCAAGTGGGTGAGCTTTCACGGCATATCGATCAATGTTGAACCGGATCTGGATCATTTCAGCGGCATCGTACCTTGCGGGATCACCGAATACGGCGTGACGAGCCTTGTGGACCTGGGTTTGCCGGTCACGATGGATGATCTGGACTTGGCCCTTCGCAGAAGGTTTGATGATGTGTTTGGCGAGGTGCTCACCACAAAGTAGCGTGAACCAACGTCGGCAATGCGGGCAATGCAACCGGACTAGGGTCGGTTGTGAGCCCGATTTGATCAATGCTGCCTAAACTCTAACGTTTGCATGTTTACGAACGTTGAGCGAAAGCCTGTTTAAGATCGGAATCCTTATCGGGCCTAAGTTTTTTGGCGGTAAAATATGAAGGGCGGTCCTAAGGCCGCCCTAACGCTTACAGGAATAAACTTAAAAGAGTCAGTCCGCGCCAAAGGCCCTTTTCATGACCGTCAGACTTACCAAGCGTTATAAGCTAGGTATTTACCGCTCATTTCTACTTTAACGCGGTCGCCTTTGGGGTTTTCTTCTCGTTCTACCGACATCTCGAAATCAATCGCGGACATAATGCCGTCGCCAAATTTTTCGTGGATTAAGGCCTTAAGTGTTGGGCCGTATACGCCAACGATTTCATAGAAACGATAGATGCAAGGGTCTGTTGGGACTGTCTGTGCGAAGTTTTTGGTTGGGCTTTCTACAAGGATGCCCACGGCCTCATTTGACAGTGAAAGAAGCTTCCCCAGTGCAGCTGCTTTATCGGCCGGAAATGCGTTCATGCCGACACAAGCGGAGTGCGTGAAAACCGGCGACATGTCAATCTTTGCTGCAATGTCTTCCCAGCCAAGGCCGGCTTTCTTTTTGGCCTCTAGGATCATGATTGTTACGTCGTCTTTGGTCAGCATTGGGATCTCCATTTCGTTTGAGTTGGTTATTTCATCAGTTGCGCGGCAAGAACGGTTGAGAGGACAGCCAGTGCTATCGTCAATCCTTGCCAAAATTTGAGCGGGTTTCGTTCGATCAAAGGTCGCGCATGCCGCTTTTGATAAGCCGCTGATGGTCTGCGCAGATCCCTGATGAAATCCGAAAACGTTTCATATCGTTTATAGGGGTCGGAATGCACGGCGCGGGCCAATGCCTCGTCGATCCACTGTGCGATGGCCCGTGTATCACCCTGTGCGCTCCGGTACCGCAAAGCCGCCCGATCGCGGGGACTCCGCACTTTGGCGATTTGGGTGCCATATGGCAAATGTCCGGTGAGCATCTCGTATGCGATTGTCCCGATTGAGAACATATCAGATCGAAAACTCACAACTTCGTTCGAAAAGTACTCAGGGGCAGTGTATTGGTAGGTGCCTAAAATGCCCGCTTCCTCTGGGACGGGGGCGGCCTCTTGGACACCAGCCACATAAGCTGCGCCAAAATCGATTAGCTTTACGACGCCGTCGGCTGAAATCATGATATTTTCTGGCCGGATATCCTGATGCAGCATTTCGCGACGATGAAAAGAGCGCAGGCCTTTTACTGTCTGCTCCACGATGTCACGAACTTGCTCAGGTGATGGTTCTGGGTTGTCGGCCATCCACTGACGCAGCGTTTGGCCTTCGATGTAGTCGGTGACTGAATAAAGATAGGTGCGTGGCGTTTCTAGGGAAGGTGGCGCATTCAGCAGGTGTGGGTTCGTAAGTCGCCGCGCGATCCACTCTTCTAACACAAAGCGGCGTAATTGTTCTGGATCGTTGCGGGTTTCAGACCCCGGAATTTTAAGGGCAACTTTCGTGCCGTCGGGGGCTTTTGCTAAAAATAAATGGGATCGATGGTTCCCGTGAATGGTCCGTAGAATTTCGTATCCGTCAAGAATGTCGCCGGCGTTTGGGATAGAAGGAAATGGTAAAGTCAAAGCGTCCGAGTTTATACCGTTATGACCAGTCGGTAATGCATCAATTCGAACTATTTGCACGGTCATATTGTCGGGGCTGCCTGCCTCAAGTGCAGCGGATAAAGTGTCTTCAGCTGCGGTCTGCAGATCTCCTTCTGCGATACGTGCAATAACATCTGACGGTGCCCAGAATTCATGAACGCCGTCTGTTGTCAGAATAAAGACATCCCCCGGTGCAAGTGTGACTGATTTATACGTAATTTCAATTGTTTGCCGCGCGCCCAAAGCAGCTGACAGCATGCCCATGCTTTGGTGATCTTGTGTCAATGGTTCCAAAGATGCGCCTGACACTCGCCAGATGCGGCTGTCACCGACGTGAAACAAATGAGCCTGCCGTGCCTTGAGCACTAAGGCCGCGATGGTGCAAACATAGCCACGATCCACATCACCTGAAGTGGTGCCTGCTGTCTGTGCGTGCAGCCAACTGTTTGTCGCATTGATGACTGTTGAGATCCCCGTTTGCGCGGCCCAACTATCGGGTGTTGCATAGTAATCGGTAAGCAATGATTTCACGGCTGTTTCGGCTGCGACGTGGCTAACTTCGGAGGTTGAAATCCCATCTGCCAACGCAACGGTGATCCCTTTTAGGGACAGTGCGCGCCCGTCAGGGACAAGCGCACCATGAAAATCTTGGTTTACAGCCTTGCGCCCTTTGCAGGACGCCTGACCGAGAGAAGCTGAAAGCTGGTCCAGATCTGAAAGATACAAGTTCAAATGCAGCTCCTCGGCGAAAACCCTCGGCCTGATCATCAGGCCGAGGAGCGTTATCCATTACTCGGCAGGTGTACCAACACCAGCAACACTGCGCTTTGGTGATGTTTTGTAGTGTGTGGAGTAGATCATGCCGCCAACAAATGTCAGACCGCCAACAAGGTTACCTACAATCACTGGGAATTCATTGTAGAGCAGGTAATCTCCCCAAGTGAATTGGCCGCCAAGCATGATGCCTGATGGGAACAGGAACATGTTCACGATGGAATGCTCAAACCCAAGGTAGAAAAACACCAGGATCGGCATCCACATCGCCATGATCTTACCAGATACCGATGTGGACATCATTGCGGCGACAACACCCGTGGACACCATCCAGTTACACATCACAGCGCGGATGAAGACGGTTAGAAAACCCGATGCGCCCGCAGCAGCGTAGCCGATTGTCCGGGCCTCACCGATCGCACCGATCCGTTGTCCGACCGCATTTGGTTCATGGGAAAATCCGGTGGTGAAAATCACCGCCATGAAGATAGCTGTCGTCAGTGCACCCGCAAAGTTGCCACAAAACACTAGACCCCAGTTGCGGAAAACACCCTTCCAAGTGATGCCCGGTCGTTTCGCAATAACGGCCAGAGGGCAAAGTGTGAACACGCCTGTCAGCAGGTCGAAACCAAGCAAGTAGAGCATGCAAAAGCCAACGGGGAACAGTAAGGATGCGACCAAGAAGCTGCCCGTGTTTACGGCAATGGTGACTGCGAAAGCTGCCGCAAGGGCCAAAATAGCGCCGGCCATGTACGACCGGATTAGGGTGTCTTTCGTCGACATTAAGACTTTGGATTCGCCCGCGTCGATCATCTTTTCCGCGAATTCGGTGGGTATTACATATGACATGTTGCCAGTTCCTGCGTTGTGGGAGGGGAGTAAAGTCCAAGCAAAACGGCGTCGCCATCCATCTTGATTGGGAATGATTGGGGTTGGTCTTCGTTAGCGTCTTGCGCTGTGCTGCTATCAAGCGCGACCACCCAGTTAGGCCGCCGGCGTGTCTTGCAGCCGTCGTGGACAATGCCTTGGCTCAGCGGGCCAGTCTTGTGCGGACATTTATCTGTATGGGCGACGGCCCCAACAGCATCAGTGCCCAAATTGTGTTTGGCGTTCGCTTTGCAACGAATGTTGATTGGGTCTGGTGCCGTCTCAACGAGATGCTCCGACATACGACCATGGGCCATACCGTTACCAACAATGACAAGACGCTCTATAGGCATAGCAAGCGTTACCTTTGCCTGGCTCCATAGGGAGCTGGGGTTTCAGGGATAGCTTCTTTGCCAGATCGGAGGCGCCACGTCATTGTGGTGCTCACACCTCAAAGTGACTAGTTACCAGTGCCGATAATTTCAATTTTGGATGGCGCTTTAGAATAAAATGGTTAGCTTTTTTCGAACTCAGAAATTTAAATGCAAAAAAAAAACGCACAGCGCTTTGCAATTGGGCGGTTTGAGGGCCGAAACGGCTGCCGAAACCGCATAATATCCAAGATTTGGGAATTCACGCGTTCAGGTCAATGCAGGAAAGGAGAGATGACACCTTTTCAACGTTAAGTGTTTATTGAAGTGAAGAAGAACTGCACAATGCGTTCAGCATTCTTAAGTGAATCCGCCAGTTCAACACCGAGGCAATGGGTGCATCAAGCGCCAATATGTCCGTTCAGACGTTTCGTGCCCCCAACCGATTCATAGTGGATATGTCGGTTGAGGTGTTTTTATTGGGGTCTATCAGGAGACCGCGTTTCCGAATCGTTGGTGCGATTTACAGAAAATCGTCGCGACGTGGCGTGAAGCAATCCACGAGCGTACCGGGCTCAAGGCAAACACAGCCATGGGTTTGCGCGCTTGGGATGACGAAACTGTCACCGGGTCCAACTTCGCGCTTTTCGTCCCCCAATGTGAACAGGAACCGCCCGCTCTCGACATAGGTCGATTGCACATGTGGGTGGTTGTGCAGAGCGCCTTCGGCACCTTCGGCACCGAACCGGAACGCAACGACCATCAGTTCTGCAGAATCCGAAAGGACCTGGCGCGTGACGTTTTCACCCGTGGGTACGACTGGAAAATCTGTCATTTCAATTCCTAACTTACGAGAACAGCATGCCGCCATTGAGGTCCATGTTCGTTCCAGTGATGAACGCGCTATCATCACAGGCCAAGAACAATACAAGGTTCGCAGCATCATCCACGTGACCTTGACGTTTTAAAGGGGCATTGGCTTCAAAGCCACGGCGTCCAGCGTCTGGGGTGTGGATATTGTGGAAATCGGTATCGATCATGCCAGGGCAAAGCGCGTTGACGCGGATGTCTGGGCCAAGCTCTTTGGCCAAGCCACGGGTCATGGTCATGACTGCACCTTTGGACGTGGCATATGCCACCGCACCTGGTCCACCACCATCACGGCCAGCTTGGCTTGCCAGATTAACGATTACACCGGTTTTCATATGCTCAAGGCATGCTTTGGTCATCATAAATGTGCTGGTCAGGTTCAGCGTCATGACGGCCTCCCAATGGGCCAGTTCCATGTCGGCGATGGTTTTGCGCGCGATCAGACCGCCTGCGTTGTTTACCAACACGTCGACAGTGCCATAGGCATCAACTGTCGCACCAACCAGTTTGTCGACGCCATCCTGCGTGTTCAAATCAGCCTGAACTGCAATGGCTTTACCGCCCGCAGCTTCAATTGCTGCAACGGTGGCATCTGCACCTTTTGAGCTCTCAAAATAGCTGACGGCCACGTTAGCACCTTCGGATGCGAGTTTTTTGGCAACAGCGGAGCCGATATCCCGGCCTCCGCCGGTGATGATTGCGGTTTTTCCTGCAAGTTTCATGTTTGTCCTTCTTCTTCTACTTTTGTGCCGCTTTTAATGCGGGCGCGATTTAGGTGTTGGCTAGCTTTTTGAGGACCACCTTAAAAGTGTTCTCATCGGCATCTGTGAAATAGAGATCAGCGTCATACCCCTGATCATCCATGAAATTAAAAATTCGCTTCGGGGCATCCAATTTGTAAGGCACCAGCAGTGTCGCAATCCGGTGACGTGTCGACATTGGATAGCGCGCCGTCAGGAATGTGCTGACAGGCAAGCCTTCGTAGTCGGCAGGGTCTACATCCGGGAAATTGGTTTCCTGTGTGATGTCAGGCTTGCCAGCTTCCGACCAGACAACCTGACCGTAGAAACCCGCCCGTTCACCTGTGTTGCGAAACGAGGATTTTCCCAGTTCAAAACGGTTGTTGGCGTGCAGTAACCAGTCAACAGAAACAGGTGTATCCGCATCCACTTTGTCGATGATCACAAAGTACGAATTACGGACAAAATAGATTTCACGCTCAGCACGGGTCACTTCGGGCGATAGGCTTTGATAGGCAGGGGTTGCGTCGCCGTGGATGAAGATGTGGTCGTCATGCTGTTCGGCGGCAATAATACGACCCGTGGCGGCCATCGCTTTGGATTTATCTTTTTCAGCGTATTGGCCTTTGCCGTTAATCA
The DNA here is from genome assembly GCA_039972875.1 of Pseudoruegeria sp. Taxonomy (GTDB): domain Bacteria; phylum Pseudomonadota; class Alphaproteobacteria; order Rhodobacterales; family Rhodobacteraceae; genus Pseudoruegeria. The sequence continues at coordinate 48,604 of JBDWMA010000032.1, read as the reverse complement.
GGATGGCGTTCTTGGACCGCGTTTGGCGACGCCAATTCCGATGCATCGAAGAGTTGAAGGCGACATAGTGACCGGACTGAATGGCCAGATCCTCACCATAGGCGGACATACAGAAAGAGTTTTGGTCCCCGTGGCTATGGCTGATAGATCCCATAGGGGAGGATTTGAACACAAAGTGTACATGCTCATCCAGGTTATCCATCGCGTGTTGTACACCAACCCAGCCAATACCTTTGAAATGGCGCAGACCACTTTCTGGTGGTGTGGCTTCAACAACAGGGAAATCCGTACGGAAAACCAGCTCGTCAAAATTGGTGTCCCACCATCCCCAATTGTAAAAGGCCTTTTCAGTATCGGGATTTGTGCGCAGGTTTTCGTCGCAATACCATTGATATGCGCCATTGCCGGTCGCGCCAGCGAATTGACGCATGTTTAGGCCGGTTTTGATGCAGGGCAAATCGCCCATGGTGCTGTCGTCGCCCATGGTCGCGCGGCGCGTGTTCGGCGCCTTGCAATACAGAGGGAAATCCCCGGTATTTTGAAAGAACGGTCGTTTATAAAGGTCCAGACCGGTAAAGGATTTTAGACGGTTTGCAGCGTCGATCAGATAGGCGATGCCCATCATCCAATAATTGGTACCTTCAGCCCAGCCACCGTCGGTATCGCCCCAAGGGGAATAGACCGTGGACAGAAATTCGATGCAGTAGTTCAACCAGTCGCGGGCTTCGTCCTCTTCGTCATCCCCTAGCAGGGCAATACAGGCTGGGATAATCGTCAAAGAAACAGAGCGCACCGCATGGCTGTCATAGGGAAAGAGGTGGATTTTGGCGTTCAGGATGGCGTGTTCAGCGATGTCCCTTGTGCGTTCCAAGAGTGCGGTGCGAACCGTTGTGCGTTCTTCTTCGGAGAGGTCGTTATAGAGCCAGTCATAGCCCCATGCGAGGGCATTACAAACGCGATAGGCCCATTCATCTGTGTAAGCGCGCGAGGTGACGCCCATCGGATCCCAGGATGCAACCTCAAGTAGCCATTCTTTGGCGCGGGCGGTCATGACGGCGTTATCTGTTACTACACCACCAATGGCGAGATGCCGGATCGCATACCAGACCTCTTGCAATTCGATATAGGTTTTGCGCCACACCGGTGCCGTTCGTTGATGATTGGGATAACCGGCCGGTTCTTTGGTGACCTGGTGCTCCATCCACGGGGTGACGGATTTCTCGTAGAAATTGGACCATGTGCAATGGGTCGGGTCTGCTTTGACGGTGGTTTTGAAATCACCCAACTGATCTTGGGTCATCCACAAACGTGGGTGCGTTTGAGGCACATTGTTTAGGCGGATATCGCGCAAGGGAATAGGGGTTTCGGTCAGACCGTCGGCGAGTGAAAAGCCCCTGGTGCAGCTCCAGCCGCTTGTTGGTTTGCCTGTTTCAGCATCCCATGTTGCATAAGACCAATAGTGCTGCCCCGGACTTAAAGTCTCATCCGGGGTGAAAAAATTGACGCGGATATCTTCAAAGACCCGTGTTTTGGCCTTTTTGAAATTTGGATCAGAAGAAATGCGCAGGACATAGGCCGCTTCATCGTCAATCACTGGAATCCATGTAAAACGAGGTGGGTTTTCGACAATCGCTGTGTCCGAGTTAGGACCATATTGAATCGTCAAACGGCCTGCTTTTGGCTCATCAAGTAAAGGAAGTGCAGATTCCGGCATCGGTCATTCATTTCGTCTGAAAGGTGAAAAGGGGAAATCAGGGGCAGCGGTGCATGCCGCCCCTGAGGATCAAGATTTACTTGCCATACTGACGTTCGTAGGCCGATTGCATGACTTCAAGCACGTCGCTCAGACCCAATTTTTCAAGCTGTGCTGAGTATGCGTCCCAGTCTGCTTCGACATCGCCGTTGCCAAGGATCCAACCTTGCTGACGCTCCAGCATATAGTCGCGTAGGGATCCCCAGTAGCGATCATAGACCTTCTGTTCGTCTGCGTTGAATGCAACGCCAAGGAATTGATCGATCAGATAGTCGCCTTGATCATAAAGGTCGATGCCTTCCAGCGCGAACTCATTAGACCACTGGATTTCATACCCGTAGTCTTGGTAATAACCACGACCCTGCAGCTGTGCGCCGACTTGATAAAGTGAACGATTTACAGGCCCCGCATCAAGGAACTCTTGCTTAAAGATGGCTTTGCCATCCACCATATCATAGTGTTCGCCTTCAACGCCAAAGTTGGCAAGACGACGACCCTCTTCGGTGAACCAGAAGTCAAAATACTTGATGGTTTCAACCGGATGGTCATTGGTGTGACCAATCGCCCAGCCATCAGGTTTAATCGGGATACGACGGTGCTCCTCGATCTGTTTGCCAGAAATGGAGGCCGGGGGAACCATTGCTTTAAATTCAAAGCCATCGATCTCTGAGGACAAGCGATTATAGCCGGATGTGGATGCAAACCAGTCATGGGTCGCCCCACCTAGGTTTTCAGACAATAAGAAATCACGTGCGGAGCTGCCCCGTGTGAATATTTCTGCGTCGATTAGGCCGTCATCATACCAACGGGCAAGATTTTTGATACCTTCGCGGTACCCTTCTTCTGCATAGGGGTGTTTCATCTGACCTTCGTCGACATAGAAGTCGTGATAGGTATCAGACCCAGATGAGCGACCGTCCCAGAGTGTTACCAAACGGATAAGTTCAGGCCACTGGCGGGCGAAATAAGGGACTTCGTCTGCCAAACCGTTGCCGTTTGGATCCTGCGTTTTAAAAGCACGTAAGGCGGCTTCGAATTCTTCGACATTGCTTGGGACGTCCAGACCAAGTGCGTCCAGCCAGTCTGTGCGGATCCAGTATGCCCGACCATATTTCCCATCAGGAAGGTAAGGGATGTAGTACATGTTGCCATCTGCCGCAGAGATCGCAGCAGCGATTTCAGGGCGTTCTGCAAAGTAGGCCTTCAGGTTTGGTGCATGTTCGTCAATCAGATCGTTCAGGGGCAAGAATGCGCCTTCGGGACCGTATTGATTTACAAAGTCTTTGATCCGGCTGGACCCGACGATGTCAGGGATATTGCCCCCGGCCAACATTAAGTTCAGTGCTTCGGTCCGACCGGTGTTCTCGTCGGTCCGCATGTTGGCGCCAACGGTGACATCCACAAGGTGAACATTGGTCAAGTCGCGCGCTGTCTGTTCAACGGGCCAGCTTTCCTCATAGACGGGATAACGGGCATGGTTCATTTGGATGGTCAGTTCCAGCGGGTCACCATCTACGATCTTCAGATGGCCGTCCGCCAGGGCTGGCGTGGTGATTGCACTCCCCGCAAGCAACGCCGCAACTAGACTAAGTTTACGCATTTTGATTTCCTCCCATTTGCGTTTTCATTATTCTTTGACTCCCCCGAGCAAGATGCCTTTCTCGAAGTATTTCTGGATAAAGGGGTAAACGATCAGAACTGGAACGATTGAGCAGACGATGATCGCGGCGGTCACGGTTTCGGCACTAAACCCTGCTGCCGTCTGAACGATCGCAAATTCGTCATCATCACTGAGGTTCGAAATTGTATGGCGTAAGAAGACCTGAAGAGGGATCTTATCTTCGCTTTGCAGCAAGACCATTGCCCAGAAAAAACCGTTCCAGCGGGACACGATACAAAACAGTGTAATGGTCGCGATGGCTGGTTTGGACAGTGGCATGAACACTTTCCACAAGATCTCCAGGTCATTGGCACCATCCATTCGGGCCGCTTCTTCAAAGCTTTGTGGAATGGCTTCAAAGAAGTTGCGTAGCAGAATGATGTTAAAGGCGTTGACCGCAAAGGCCAGAATGATGCCAAACATACTGTCCAACAGATTCAAATCGCGCATGTTTAAAAAGAACGGGATCAGACCTGCGTTGAACCACATGGTAAAAGCGATAAAGAGGTTAAAGAAACGACGCCCCTTTAGTTGTGGTCGTGACAGGGCATAAGCCCCCGGAATAATGAACAACATGCTCATGATCGTGCCACCGATCGTATAAATGAACGTGTTGCGGTAAGAGATCCAGAACTGCGGATCTTTCAGAATATATCCGTATGCTTCTAGCGTTGCATCGATCGGGGTCAGCACCACTTTGCCCGCTGTCGCGGCAAAACCTGAACTAAATGAGACCGCAGCAATGTAGATAAACGGGTACAAGGTTGCGACGGTAAACATACCGATTAAGATAGAGACGACGATTGCGAAAAATTTGTCGCCGCGCGAATAGAGGTTCCATTTCATCATGATTTGATCCTCCTACCAGAGCGAAGTGCGCGAATAACGACGCGACAGAGTGTTGGCAGTCATCACCAGAACAAAGGCGACAAAAGCGTTAAACAGACCCCCAGCAGCAGCAAGGTCGTATTGTCCCGACTGTAGGCCTTGACGATAGATCCAAGTGTTCACCACATCGGCCGTTTCGTAGGTTGCAGGCTGATAGAGCAAAATGACCAATTCAAAAGAGACTTCCATGACGTTGCCGATACGGATGATCAGCATGATCAAGATGGTTGGCAGGATCGATGGGATGGTAATCTTCCACATCATTTGCCAGCGGTTTGCCCCATCCACCACGGCGCTTTCATACAATGATGGGTTCACCCCAGCGATTGCCGCGAGGAAAACGATGGATCCAAAACCAGCTTCTTGCCAGATGCCTGTGCCGACAAAAATCGGACGGAACCATTCAGGCTGGGTTAAGAAATACACCGCATCCAGTCCGAACCATCCAAGGACGGTATTCACAATACCCGCTGTTGGAGAGAACGCTGTGATCACGATACCTGCAATAATTACCGAAGAGATAAAGTGCGGCAGATAAACGATGGTTTGGGCCGTACGTTTATAGGTTGCGTTGAGAACTTCGTTGAACATCAATGCCAAAATGATCGGGGCAGGGAACCCAAAAATAAGGTTCAGAGCGCTAATTTTGATCGTGTTTGAGATCGCTCTTAGAAATTGATCATTGGTAAAGAGGGACTCAAAATGTTCAAGTCCAACCCAAGGGCTTCCGGCAACGCCGCGGAAAATCGAATAATCCTTAAAGGCGATTTGCAGCCCGTACATTGGCTTATACAAAAAGACGAGAAACCAGATGATCGTGGGTAAGAGCATGGCATAGATCTGCCATTCCCGTTTTAGGTGATCATATAACCGCGTCCAGCGCCCTTCGTTATGTGCAACTGAGCCAGAGGTCTCTCCGTCCGTTGAAGATGTCTGTCTATCGGCCATCCTCTCACGCTCCTAAGGTTAGGGCGCGGCCGGTTTCCGCATCAAACAGTTTGATGAGATCTCCGGGGATGTGCACTTCTTGAACACCGGTCAAGTGTTCTATGTCGCCATGGGTTTCCGCTTTGAAAACAAAATTGGCGTCATTGTAACGAGCGTGAAGCAGCGCTTCAGAGCCAAGCGGTTCAACGAGATCAAGTGAGATCGGCATAGAGGAGGTTTTCTCTCCAGCGGTCAGTGTGACGTGTTCTGGACGGATACCCACGATGACTTTTCGTCCAGCGTTGCTGCTTGTCGGTTGATCAAGCGATAGCTCGATATCACCAACTTTAACGCCGGATTCTGTCAGGATTCCTTTGACTTGGTTCATAGGCGGAGAGCCAAGAAACCCAGCCACAAAGACGTTTGCAGGATTGTTGAACAACTCCATCGGGGTACCGACTTGCTCGATTGCACCGTCATTCATGACAACAATCCGGTCCGCCAGCGTCATCGCTTCTACCTGATCGTGGGTCACATAGACGGATGTAACGCCAAGACGATTGTGCAACCGCTTGATTTCTGCGCGCATTTGAGTGCGTAATTTTGCGTCGAGGTTTGAAAGAGGTTCGTCAAATAGGAAAACTTTGGGGTGGCGCACGATGGCACGTCCCATGGCAACCCGTTGACGTTGTCCCCCGGACAAATCTGCAGGGCGGCGATCCAAATACTCTGTCAGGCCAAGAACTTCAGCGACATCTTTGATTGTTGTTTTGATTTCTTCTTTTGGCATCTTTCTGATGCGTAGGCCAAAAGCCATATTATCTGCGACGTTTAGATGAGGGTAGAGCGCGTAATTCTGGAAAACCATGGCCACATCACGGTCTTTTGGGGCGACGCGGTTTACGCGTTTGTCGTGGATTGTCAGTTCACCACCGGTGATCTCTTCAAGACCAGCAATCATACGCAATGTCGTCGATTTTCCACAGCCGGAAGGGCCAACAAGAACCACAAATTCCTTTTCTGCTACAGTTAAATCGATCCCATGGACCACCTGAATGGCACCGTAAGCTTTTACGATACCGCTTAGATTTACTCCGGACATTGTCCCCTCCCTATGGCGCAACCCAAGCGGGCTGCTTGCGTCAATCGAATCAGTCACTTGGATCTAGTATGCTAGTTGTCCAACTGAAATACTAGTCTGGTATACTAGAAGCTTTCCTGATAGGTTGATCTCAACAAAGCAGCTCGGAAGGGGGACTACTATGGCTGAGGCTATTGCCCAAAAAGAACGGCGTACGAGCGTCGATGATGTATTTGAACACCTGCATGAGCAGATTTCATCTTTGAAATTAAGGCCGGGAGACCGAATTTCAGAAGCTGAAATTGCAGCAAAATTTGGAATATCTCGGCAACCTGTTCGGGATGCCTTTAGTCGGCTTGCGAACCTTGATTTATTGTTGATCAGGCCAAAACGCGCCACCGAAGTGCGTCGGTTTTCGATGCGTCGCATTGAAAAATCCCGTTTTGTGCGCACGGCAATCGAAAAAGAGGTTTTGCTCCGTGCGGCGACTTATTGTGACAGCGCATGTGAGGCAGTTCTGATGTCTGCAATCGCTGATCAAGAGGCGGCTGTTGCCGCCAATGATGTCGAACGTTTTGGACAGCTTGATTACGATTTTCACAAAATTTTATGTGCGGTTGCACAGGCAGATTATGCCTATGAAGTCATCCTCGAAGAAAAGGCAAAAGTTGACCGGTTGTGTATGTTAGGGCTTGAGAAAGAACAACGTATGCCAGAGCTTGTGGATGATCACCGAACGATAGCAAAGGCTGTTTTGGCCCACGATGTGGAGGCTGCAACCGCGTCAGGGATGAAGCATCTTTCGCGACTTGACGACACGATCAAACAGATCACTGCCACCAATGCAAATTACTTTGAAAGCGCTGAGGATTAGAGGCGGTTCGGCCCGTTTGTGGTCTGACCGTCAAGAGACGCGCAGTTACGGAACCGGCCCATGACCGCGACCCCGATCTCAAAAGAGGCACACCCTGCGCCCGGCGCAGGACAAGTGTTGTCGCTTGCGTGGCCAATGACGCTCAAGGCGATTTTTCTGCATGGAACCGTGGTGATTGACGGTTGGCTTGTGTCCTCTTTAGGGGAAACATCGCTGGCCGCCATGGGGTTGGCCGCAGCGCTCGGCGGGTTTGTCTCGGGGGTGGTATTTGCTTTTTCCAACGCTTTGCAGATCAGAACAGCGCAAGCTTATGGGACAAAAGACCCGCTGTTCATGAAATCCGTTCTGGTATCGGGCCTGTCTCTTGGTGTGTCTATCGGGATCATGGGGGTGATTTCTATTTTGGCTTTTGGTCAGACAGTACTGGGAATGATGGCCCCGAACCCAACGATGGCGGCGCAAGCCTGGAGCTATCTGTCTATCTTTTCCTTTGTGATTTTGGCAGAGGCGTTGGGGCAAAACCTTGGCAGTCATTTCAACGGCTGCGGACGGACCAGATTGCCGTTGTATGGGTATTGTCTGTCGGTTCCCGTAAATATTCTGGCCAGCGTAGTGTTGATCCATGGGTATTTTGGCATGCCTGCCTTTGGGGTCGCTGGTGCCGCGATGGGCAGTGCGATTGCAATCCTGATTCAGGCCAGCTTCCTTAGTTTACAGCTCTGGCGACTTGATGGGCATCTTTGGCATATCAAAGGGTGGCGAAACGGATCTTTTTTCCCAACAGTTAAGCGCCATATGGCGTTTTCGTGGCCGATTGCGATCACCTTTGTCAGTTCTAATTTTGCATCTCGCTTTAGTATGCTGATTTTTTCGCAAATGAGCATCGCGGCGTTTGCAGCAATGACATTGATCATGCCTTGGATCATGGTCGCCGGAACAATTGGTATGCAGTGGGCGCAAGCTTCGGGCATTATCGTGGCCCAGCTTTTGGGCGAAAAACGCAGCGAAGCCGTGCTTGACCGATTTTTGAGTTCAGCGTGGCGGGCGGCTTTTGTCAACGCATCCCTAGTTTCAATGGTTTATTTGGGGCTTTGCCTATCGCCAAACCTTTTGTATCCGCAGCTGGCGGCTGAAACCCGCAGTATCCTGACGAGTTTTGCTTTTGTCTTGCTGGTTCTTCCTTTCCCGAAGCAATCTAATGCGATGTGTGGAAACACGCTACGGGCCAGTGGAGATACGATTTATGTCATGCATATTTTTATCTGGTCGCAATGGTTGTTCCGTATCCCGGTAACTGCTTTTGCAGTTTTGATCCTTGATGTGCATCCAGTGTGGGTCTTGTCGCTCATGTTTTGGGAAGAGCTTTTGAAGTTTCCGTTTTTCCATCGCCGCTTGTGGCGTGGGGATTGGAAAACATCTGATGTTTCGGTGGATGCACCGCGCAGTTGAAATAATGTTCATACGAGGAATTGATGCAAGAAATGCTCCATAGATGTATTGCCGGTATAGATGAAATCGCTTCGGCATACGTCGCCGTGGTGCATGGAAAGCCCTTTTATTTTCGTTCGAAACAGGGCGGTGGTCGATACCGCTGTTCGGGAAAGGCACGGCAACCGATGAGGGGAATGGGATAATGGCAAAGCTCAGAGTCCTTGTTGCCGGAACAGGGTTTGCTGGCAAAGGACACACGCAAGCATTCCGGGCGGCAGGGGCAGAAGTGGTTGGAATCGTTGGGCGTACGGATCACGTTGTGCGAGATGTGTCGACGGATCTGGCAATCGCCTATGGCGGAACGGATTGGGCCACCGCTTTGACCGATCTAAAACCAGATATTGTGTCCATCGCCACACCGGGCGGGGCGCATTACGAACCGATCAAGCAAGCAATAGCGGCGGGGTGTCATGTCTTTTGCGACAAACCCATGACCACGCGGGGTGATACGGCGACCGAATTATTTCACTTGGCCCAGGCCAAGGGTATAAAAAACGCTTATGCGGCCAGCTTTCAGTACACACCAAGTGTGCAACACGCCAAACGCCTCATTGCGGATGGCGCGATAGGGGAACCCACAGAAGTAGAGTGCATTTCCCATTTTAATCTTGAACGGGGTATTCCTTTTGGCTGGTCTCATCGTGCTGAGGACGGGGGAGGGAGGCTGAACAATAATTTCACCCATTCGCTGGCCATTGCGCAGGCCTTGATCGATGGGGAAATTCTCCAACTGGCCGGAGACGTGAGAGATGATCTGGGCTGGGCCCCAAAGGTGGACGGAATTCACGATTTAACCCAACGCCGCGCTTTTATTCCCAAGGATCTGAACGATCCCGCATTGGAGTGGGGGGACAGCAATGTGGAATGGTCCTATACGGTCATGGCGCGGCTGGGGAGCTCGCTCGCACGGCAACCGATCTCGGTTCTGTTTAAACACGGAGGTCTGGTACCGCGCAAACATGAAGATCACATCATAATCTACGGCACCCAAGGCGCGATCTACCTTAATGGGCATTATGGATCGGGGCCTTTGTCCGTTTATAACGGTACAGATTGGGCGAACGTGGAAACACCGGTCGATATTATTGATCGTGTTCCAACCGGATTGGGCGAAACAGAGCAATGTTGGCACGAATTAGTGGATCTGTTCGTGCGTGACATCTCTGGCGAAAATGTTTCGGCCTATCCCGATTTTGCCCAAGGCAGCCTCTATCAGAATATCATCGATATTATTCGCCGATCTGATGCTTGGGTGGATGTCACGGACCTTTAACAGCGGAGCTGAGTTATGAAAATCACTGGTGCTAAGGTCTTTGTGGGTGGCCCCGGAAAAAACTATGTCACCCTAAAGGTAGAGACGGACCAAGGTGTCTATGGCCTTGGCGATGCCACCTTGAACAATCGTGAAAGTCTGCCCGCCACCTATTTACAGGAATTTCTGATCCCTAACTTGATTGGATTGGACCCACGCAAAACAGAGGATATCTGGCAATTCTTTTACCGTGGCGCTTATTTTCGGCGCGGACCAATCGCCATGGCGGCTTTTGGTGCGATTGATATGGCGCTATGGGACATCAAAGGTAAACTGGCGAATATGCCGCTTTATCAATTGTTTGGCGGCAAAAGCCGAGAGGGCGCAATGGTTTACGCCCATGCCACTGGCGCGGATATGCCGGATCTAATGAACTCTGTCGCGCGCTATGTGGAACAAGGCTATAAGGCAGTGCGTGTGCAATGCGGGATACCGGGGATGCCCACTGCCAGTTACGCGGTTCCGGACCATAAAAGTACGGATGGTGACTACATTACTGATTTCACCGGCATTCGCCCCAAAACGGAGATCTGGGACACGGATCGTTACATGCGATACATGCCCGGCGCTTTGGCTGAGATTCGGGATAAGTTTGGCCCAGATTTAAAGCTATTGCATGATGTTCACCACCGTCTGCGACCGCGCGAAGCCGCTGAGTTTGCCAAAGCTGTGGAACCTGTGGGGTTGTATTGGCTCGAAGATCCGACACCGGCAGAGGATCAAGATGCTTTGAACATGATCCGGCAACACTCCACGGTTCCGATTGCTATCGGTGAGGTCTTTAACTCGATCTGGGAGTGTAACAAGCTCATTGAAAACGAGCTTATTGATTTCATCCGGGTGGCCGTCACCTATGCAGGTGGGATTACCCACGTAAAACGTATCGTCGATCTTGCCGGGATGCATCATGTCCGTACAGGGTTTCATGGCGCGCCAAGCCATTCACCGATTTCAATGGCCGCGCAGGCTCATTTGAATGCTTGGGCACCAAACTTTGGCATCCAAGAGTATCTTGTTTTGGGGACATCAGAATGTGATGCACTGTTTCCGTCAGAACATCAGATGCGTGATGGGATGTTCTATGTCAGTGATGGGCCGGGGCTTGGTGTTGATTTTGATGAACGTGAAGCAGAACGTTATTCTTATAGACCAGGAAGCCACCCCGTCGTCCGGCTTGAAGATGGAACCTTATGGAATTATTGAGCAAATTCAGGAGAGTGCCCCGCCAGCCAAAAGATTGCATACTGAATACCTCAAGGCCTCCTTGATGTAAGGAGCTTGATGTAAAAAATCGCTTAATCACGGAAGAGTGTATCCGGTGAAGTTTTCAACCTAACTTGTTTATGTACATAAGTATTTCCGGAAAGAAACCGGCTCAATTTGACAAGTTCCAAATCTCTAAAAGGACATCCAATGACGTCATCTAAACCCAATGTTGGTGCAAAAGTAGAAGAAATGAGCTTCCCAATCGTTGGAAGCGAAGACATCGTGACAATTGGTCAGCAGAAAGATCGCTGGACGATGTTATTTGTCTATCGTGGAAAACATTGCCCTCGCTGTAAGCGCTTTTTGAACAAATTGAACGACGCGCTTCAATCTTGGACCGTTGTTCTGGATGTTGTGGTCCTGTCTGCGGATACAGAAGACAAAGCCGCTGAGGATAAAGCCGAATTTGGCTGGGATTTTGATTTGTGCTATGGGCTGACCGAACCTCAGATGCGCTCTCTTGGTCTGTATGTCTCTGAGCCGTTGTCCGAAGCTGAAACAACGGGTTTGTTTGCCGAACCGGGCGCCTTTGGTATTCGCCCCAACGGGACATTGATGCTGGTCGATATTTCAAATGGCCCTGCTGCGCGACCAGATTTGGTCGAGCTGTTGGACGGCATGACTTTCAACATCAACAATGATCGCCCCGAACGCGGCACAGCCTGAGCCGATTTAAAAATTGTTGTGCTCTATTCAAAGTAGTCGGGATGCGTTTCGTGAATAAAGGCGATCGTATCATCAAGGCGTGACAGATGTTTTCGGATTGTCGCTTGTGCTTTTTTCAGATCACCGGATGCCATGCCCTCGGCAATCATTCGGTGGTCGGCCAATACCGATATTGCTTCGCTGTCCTTTGAAAGACTTAGCACACAAAGACGATCTACTTTTTGCTTGCAATCTCGGATGACTTCAAACGCCAAGGGGTTGCCGCTTAGCTCACAGATTAGCCGATGGAATTCATAATCAAGTTCATGAAATTTTGTTATATTACCTGTGTTTATGGATGATTCTTGAAGTTTGAGGTTTTCTTCAATTTGGATCTGGCAATCGGCGTTCCAAACCTCCATTGCACACCGAGAAATTTCAAGTTCAACTGCTATACGAACCAATCGATCAAGAGAGACGCGATCCATCGAAAACCCACGCACTCTCGTGGCCTTTTGGGGTTGTATTACCAATAGATCTTCATTGCCGAGCTTTGTGAAAGCATTGCGCACGGGTTGACGTGACACCCCGAAGCGACGGGCAACTTCTGTCTCAGAGAGTTTGGTGCCGGGAAGGATTTTGAGCGCTACAATCTCTTCGTGAAGTTGTTCGTATACCGCATCTGTGGTGGTTCGCCTCTCAATGATTTTCACTGATTTTCTCACCCTTATTCGATCTGTCATTTAATTTTTTCAACCCGTTGCAGGGCAGAGCCGTAAATAGAACGTATATATTAACTTGGATACTAGTCACCCACTGTTGACTTTACTGGGATACTAGTCTCCTAATGAGCGTACAGTGATTCCGGCTTTGGGGGAAGGCGGTCTTTTAGATCGATAACCTCCTAACGTCATCGGCCGCCAAATACTGTCCATATATAACGGGGAGGAGAACCCATGAACTTGAAACTTTCAAAGTCGCTTTTTGCAACTGCAACCGCAGTCGCTCTTATTGCAACATCTGCGTCTGCTGATAACTGGCGCGCTTGGAACGTTCACCACGACGGTCACCCAAATACTGACGCGATGGATCGCTTTTCAGAGCTGGTCGACGAAGCCACAGGTGGTGAAGTGACCGTTGATGTGTTCCACGGTGGTGTTTTGGGGTCCCAACCTGATGCGTTGGAGCAGGTCCGCATTGGTGCGATCGAAGTTGGTAACTTTAACCTTGGTCCAATTGGCCCAATGGTAAAAGAAGCAAACCTCGTGTCTTTGCCGTTTATCTTTAAAAGCGTCCCACACATGTTCCGCGTTCTGGACGGTGAAGCTGGCGAAATTATTGCCCAAGGTATGGCCGATGCTGGCGTTCTGCCCCTCGCATGGTTTGATGCGGGTGCGCGTTCATTCTACAGCCAAAAACCTATCAACTCGCCGGACGATGTTGAAGGTTTGAAAATCCGGGTGATGAACAACAATCTGTACACAGCGATGATTTCCGCTATGGGCGGCAACCCGTCCCCCATGGCCTTCTCCGAAGTACAGCAAGCGTTGAAAACTGGCGTTGTTGATGGTGCGGAAAATAACTTCCCATCCTTTAAAAACGTTGGCCACTACGAAGTGACTACACACTATTCTTTGAGTGAGCATCTGATCATTCCTGAATGTATCTGCGTCAACACAGATAAATTCAACGCGCTGTCTCCTGAGTTGCAAGAAGAAGTGCGTGGCGCTGCCCAAGCGGCTGCACTTTATCAGCGCGAGCTTTGGGATGTTCAGTCCGGTCAAGCTCGTAAAGATGTTGAAGCCGCTGGTATTGTGGTCAACGAGATCGCTGACAAAAGCCCATTCCAATCTGCAATGGACACTGTCTATTCTGAATATTTGACAGCGAACCCTGACATGAAAGCACTGGTAGAAATCGCTCAATCTACTGAGTAATTCCTGACTTTCAAAAGTCATAGAACACCCGGCCCGATTTGTCGGTGCCGGGTGTTTTTTGACGGAGGATTTTTCATGAACGATACAAAAGCACCACCCGCTTTTCTTAAGAAGATGGACACCGTATTCGATTTCATTGCTCGGATATGTGTTATTTTGGCAGGAACAGCGATTGTCACAATGACAGTGATGTTCGCATGGCTAGTATTTGGCCGCTATGTCCTAAATGATACGCCAACCTGGGTGGAACAAGTTTCGCTTTTGCTTGTGATGGTCATCGCATTTTTTGGATCCGCAGTTGGTGTGCATCAGCACACGCAACTGTCTGTGGTCATTTTTCGTAATATAGTACCGTCGCCGGTACGCACCGTGTTTGTCATTATAACCGACCTGTTGATGGCAGGGTTTGGGATCATGATGTTTTGGTACGGTCTCGAACTCACAAAATTCAAATGGAATACATTGATCCCACTGATTCAGTGGTCCGAGGGGCTTCGGTCTCTCCCGCTGACGATCTGTGGCGTCTTGTTGTTTCTTTTTTCCGTCGGCCATTTGATCCGCCTTGCTTGTGGGCAGGATCACCGCAAAGATAATATAGATCAGGGTTAACAATGGGACTAATGCTTCTTCTTGGGGTTTTTGCCCTATGTGTCTGTATCGGCACCCCGGTCGCCTTTGCGCTGGGTATCGCAGCCCTATCCGCCTTTTGGTTCGAAGGTTTGCCCCTTTTGATCGGCTTTCAACGGATGATTGCCGGGATTAACGTCTTTTCCTTGATGGCGATCCCTTTCTTTATTTTCGCTGGTGAACTGATGTTCCATGGCGGTATTGCAATCCGGTTGGTCCGTTTTGCGCAGGCCGCCGTTGGCGCTGTCCGTGGTGGTTTGGGGATTGTGAACGTCTTCTCATCCATGCTGTTTGGTGGCATTTCCGGCTCTGCGATTGCGGATATTTCTGCACTTGGCTCGATCTTGATCCCGGTCATGAAAGACAAAGGATATGACGCCGATTACGCTGTAAACGTGACCGTGACCTCTTCGATTGCCGGGATTATTATTCCGCCAAGCCATAATATGATCATCTTTGCTCTGGCGACAGGCGGGTCCATTTCCATCTCGAAATTGTTCTTGGCCGGTGTTGTTCCCGGTGTTCTGATGTGTATCTGTCTTGCGGTTGCAGCCTATGTTGTTGCGGTCAAACGGAACTATAAGGCCGAAAAATTCCCTGGTTGGACAGTTCTTGCGATTGCCTTTGCAAGTGCTATTCCGGGTCTTATGACAGCGGTGATTATTGTTGGTGGTGTGCTGTCAGGTGTCTTTACTGTAACAGAGTCTGGCGCATTCGGCGCGATCTACGCCTTTGTTGTTACTCTGCTTGTCTATCGCAGCATCACTTGGGAAAACTTCCGAATTGCCGTTGTGTCATCGGTTCGTACGACCTCAATGGTTATGATCCTGATCGCCTGTGCTGGGGCTTTTGCCTATATGTTGACGTTTTACCGGGTGCCAACCAAAACGGTTGAGTTCCTGATGGGGGTCACTGAAAATCCGATCCTGATCCTTTTGATGATCAATGGTGTTTTGTTGCTCCTCGGGATGATCATGGACATGGCAGCTTTGATCCTGATTTGTACGCCGATCTTCTTGCCGGTGATGAATGCTCTTGGCATTGATCCTCTGCAATTTGGGATGATCCTCTTGGTCAACTTGGGCTTAGGCCTGTGCACACCTCCGGTTGGAACATGCCTGTTTGTGGGCTGTGCGGTCGGTAAATTGCCGATGGAACAAGCGGTAAAAACAATCTGGCCGTTCTATTTCGCGATTTTTGCAGCGCTGATGTTGATCACGTTTGTGCCTGCCATCTCGCTGACATTGCCAAACTTGCTTGTGCAATAAGATGACGCGCATGAGTGAATTGGAACAGCAGAATGAACGATTTGAGAGGACCCTATGAAAACCCTTAAACGTCTCGACATAAAAGATGCTCATGCGCTGATTGACGGCGCACGGGCAAAGGCCAACGAAATTGGTGTGCCTATGTGCATCGCCGTGACGGATGAAAGCTGCAATTTGCTTGGATTTGAGCGCATGGACGGCGCTAAAGTGACAAGCATCGAGCTGGCAATCGACAAGAGCTTTACAGCGTCTGGGACCCGAAAAGGGACCCATGAACTGGGCGAGGTCTGCCTCCCCGGAAAACCGGTTTACGGTCTGCAATCGACTTTAGGGGGGCGGATGGTGGTGCTTGCGGGAGGCCTTCCTGTTCATTTTGAAGGCGAAGTCGTGGGCGCAATTGGTGTCAGTTCGGGCTCTCCGGCGCAGGACCTCGAAGTCGCAAAGGCCGCAATAGGGGCCATGTCGGAAACAAAATGAAAAACAATAAATCAAATAAAACTCTAACAAGGAATCTGTCATGAGCAAACCAGTCATCGGATTTATCGGCCTAGGCCTAATGGGCGGCAACATGGCCGAATGTCTGCAAAACAATGGATTTGAGCTGGTCGTAATGGGCCGCAACAAAGATGCCGTTGCCAAGACGGTTGCGCGCGGTGCGACCGAAGTTTCATCCCCAAAAGAAATGGCACAGGCCTGCGATATCATCATGCTGTGCGTGACGACCTCCGACGTCGTTGAAAGCCTTGTTTACGGCGATAATGGTATTTTAGCTGGCATCAAAGAAGGCGCTGTCCTGATCGATTTCGGCACGTCTATTCCGGCATCTACGCAAAAAATTGGCGCGGACCTGGCTGCCGCTGGGGCAGGCATGATCGACGCGCCCTTGGGCCGTACACCTGCACACGCCAAAGATGGTCTTTTGAACATCATGGCTGCTGGCAACGAAGACACCTATGCCAAAGTGAAACCCGTTTTGGACGTTCAAGGAGAAAACGTATTTTACCTCGGCGCACTTGGGGCAGGGCACACAGCCAAACTGATCAATAACTTTATGGGGATGACTACGGTCTGCACCATGAGCCAAGCCTTTGCTGTTGCAGATCGCGCCGGTATTGATCGTCAGCAACTTTTTGACATCATGTCGGCTGGCCCTTCAAATTCGCCGTTCATGCAATTCTGCCGGAAATACGCAGTCGACGGTGTGAGCGACCTTGGTTTCTCGATTGCCAATGCGAACAAAGATCTGGGCTATTTTGTGCAAATGGTTGACGACATGGGCACCTGTGCGCCAATCGCCCAAGGTACATCCGCCAATCTTCAGGCCGCATTGGATGCTGGAATGGGTGACGGAAATGTCCCTGAAATCTTTGATTATTTTCTCAAACTAGAGAAATAGAAACACAGCTTCGGCAAGTGGTCCTTCGCTGACGATCCAACGCTCCTTGGATTGTCTGCGAGGGATTTTTTGTGTCAATGTCATTGCTTGTGTGCACCAATTGCCCCCAATTCGGGCGTCAATCGAGCACATCTATCCTCAACACCTTATTGCAGAAATGGATCATGAAACACCTCTGCTGGCGTGACCCGGCGTATGTGCAGGAACAATGCGAACCACCATTGTGCAGGGAAAACAGCAGTTTGTTTCAATCCATGGGTAGATAACCTGCGGGGTGATGTCCAATTTAAGGCCTTGCTTGGTCCTATTTTGACAGGCGGGGGCAATGTTATTGTTCACGGGGCAACTGAAATTGAAAAATAGACTATAGGCGATAGGCTTTTTTTGCCAAACCATGTGTCAGATCTGCGGCAACTTCAAAGGCTTCGGTTTCTGTTAAGCGACCAGTTCCCACAAGAGAGGCCAGGTAACTGCAATCCACCCGTCTGGCCACGTCATGACGGGCTGGAATTGAACAAAAGGCACGGGTGTCATCGTTAAAGCCAACGGTGTTATAGAACCCGGCCGTTTCGGTTGTCATCTCGCGGAAGCGACGCATTCCGTCGGCGCTGTCAAAGAACCACCACGCGGGGCCGAGCTTTAGAGCGGGGTAAACTCCGGCCAAAGGCGCCAATTCCCGACCATAGGTCGTTTCGTCCAGCGTAAACACGATCAGCGTAAAATTCGGGTCATGACCGGCCACATCCAAGAGGGGGCGCAGGGCCGTGACAAAATCCGTCCGGCGGGGGATATCAAAGCCTTTGTCAGCGCCATAATTGCCAAAAATAGCAGATGAGTGATTACGAGACGATCCCGGATGAACTTGCATGACCAGCCCGTCATCCAAGCTCATTTTTGCCATTTCAGTCAACATCTGTGACCGGAATAGTTCTGCGTCTGCAGGTGTTACCGCCCCGGTTTTAATCCGATCAAATAAGTCCTGACAGTCTGCGTCCGACAAATTGGCTGTTGCGGCTGAGGGGTGACCATGATCGGTGGCGGTTGCACCATGGGCGATGAAATCCTGACGCCGCAAACGATGGGCCGCAAGATACCCCTGCCAAGTCAGAGTGTCCTCCCCGGTGATTGCGGCAAACGTGGCGAGGTTTGCAACAAAGGCAGGGGACTCCGGGTCGATCACATTGTCTGGACGGTACGTGGTGATCACCCGGCCATTCCAATCTGATTGTATGATTTTGCCATGATGGATTAGGGAGTCCACGGCGCTTTCGGTCGTGGCAAGGGCCTCTATGTTAAACCGATCAAAAAGGGCCCGTGGCCGGAATGCGGGGGTGGCTAAACGTTCATCGATTATGTCGTAAACTTTGTCCGCGGTGTCACGTGACAGTGGGGTATTGATCCCAAACACCTCTTGTAGGGCATGATCAACCCAAAGTCGGGACGGAGTGCCGCGAAACAGATAATAATGTGAAGCAAACAACCGCCAAACCTCGCGAGGGTCAGCCGTTGATTTTGTGCCATCGCTGTTCGGAACACCCAAAGCGTCCAGGCTGATCCCCTGTGAATACAGCATACGAAAGACATAGTGATCTGGCGTCACAAACAATGAGGATGGGTTTTCAAACGGGTTGTTGTCCGCAAACCAGCTGGGATCGGTATGACCATGGGGGCTGATGATAGGCAGATCTTTAACGCTGGAATACAACTCCTGTGCAAGGCCACGGCCCTTTGGATCCACGGGGAACAGTCGATTTTCATCTAACAACGACATTCAATCATACCTCTTTGTTGGCCGCAGCTTTTGGCCTCATCCGTGTTCAATAGGATGAGGTCTGTTCGTTTGTTGGATCGGTCGTCTGATCTAACGGCCCATCCACCCGCCATCCACGACAAGGATCTCTCCGTTGACGTAATCTGAGGCCGCCGACGATAGAAAGACAGCTGGTCCGGCGAAATCCTCTGGTTTGCCCCAACGCCCCTGCGGAATACGATCAAGGATCGATTGGGATCGACCTTCATCATCCTGAAGAGCCTGAGTGTTGTCGGTGGCAATATATCCCGGGGCAATGGCATTCACATTCAAACCTTTGCCCCCCCATTCATTGGCAAGCGCTTTGGTCAATTGCCCTATACCACCTTTGGAAGCGGCATAACCGGGCACTGTAATGCCGCCCTGAAAGGTTAACAAAGACGCGGTGAAAATGATCTTCCCTGATCCACGGGTGATCATTCCACGACCAACTTCGCGGGCAAGAATGAATTGAGACGACAGGTTTACATCGATGACCTCATCCCACATTGCATCGGAATGTTCGGCTGCAGGGGCACGGCGAATGGTGCCTGCGTTGTTGACCAAAATGTCAGCGGCAACGCCGTCTGTTTCCAATTGCGCCGCAAATGCACGAACCGCAGCCCGATCAGAAAAATCGCATTGGTACGCTTTGAAACCTTGTCCGAGCGCTTGCACTGATTTTTCAACCGCACTGTTCTTGAGTTCCAATGTGGCGCTGACTCCTACAATGTTTGCGCCGGCTTCAGCCAAAGCTTCGGCAATCGCGCGGCCAATTCCGCGCTTACAGCCGGTGACCAATGCCGTTTTTCCGGCCAGACCGAAACTTGAAAGGACGCTCATTCAACGTCTCCCTTTTTTATGAGGTTATTCAGCTCTTGTACCTAATTTCACGAGTGCATTTCCTTATGAGCTGCATGCAACTTGTCCCAATCAAATGTAACACCAATTCCCGGAGTATCTGGGGCAATCGCCATGTGGTTCTTTAAAGTCAGAGGGCGGGTTGTATATTGATCTATTGGAAAGGAATGGACTTCGATCCAACCTGCATTGGGTTGTGCTGAAACGAGGCTGACATGAAGCTCTTGCATCCCATGGGAACAGATCTGAATGTTGTGTTTTCGGCTGAGCATGGCCACCTGCATCCATCCTGTGATCCCGCCACAATTGGATGCGTCTGGTTGCAAATACCCAAGGTTCGCGTCATTCACCGCATATTCGAATTCATGGAGTGTGTGAAGGTTTTCTCCCATCGCCAATGGGATGTTGGTGTATTCTGCGATTTCAGCATAGCCCTTGTAGTTGTCAGGAATGATGGGTTCTTCAAACCATGTCAGATTAAACGGCTCAAAGGCCTTGGCGGCTGCAATCGCTTGGGCAACAGTCATTGAATAATTAGCATCGACCATAAAAGTGACGTCCGGTCCGATTAGGGTTCGGATGGCATTGATACGGTTGATATCTTCCGCCAAGGTGGGTTGCCCGATTTTGATTTTTACACCGTTAAACCCATGATCCAGATAACGTTGAATGGATTCTAGTAACTTTGGCAATGGAAAGTTTAGATCTATGCCACCCGCATAGGCCCGACATTGATTGGTTGTCCCGCCGAGCATTTTCCACAGGGGCAGGGCTGCGGCTTTGCAGCGCAGATCCCAAAGCGCAATATCAATCGCTGAAATAGCAAAAGACGCAATCCCACCACGTGCGACGTAATGCAGATGCCATTGCATCTCTTCGTATATTTCCTCTACTTTTTCTGCTGATTTATCGATGAGAAACGCGGATAAATCATGCTCGATCATTGCGCGGATGGCGCGTCCGCCTTTACCACCGGTGTAGGTATAACCTGTACCGCTGCTTCCGTTGGACAGGGTAATGGTGACGGTGATCAGCTCAAAGAACGTGTGATCCCCATGTTTTGCGTCTGAAAGCACCTCTGCAAGTGGGATGTCGAAAATTTGGGCTTCAATTTTCGCAATTTTCGTCATGTCTGTTCTCGTTTCCAGATGATGAGGCCAGCCCCCATAATCACAATGGCACCAAGAATGGTGAATGTGTCCGGAACGGTGCCAAAGAACAAATACCCCCAGATAGCGACATAGATCAGAAAGGAATAGGTGAAAGGCATCAACTGGTTTGCGGTTCCAAACCGATGCGCATTGGTGAGCAATTGATGTCCGCCCCAACCCATCACGCCCAGTCCTATCAACACGATCATACCCCAGAGCGTTTCGGGTTGCCTCCACGTCCAGAATGCAAAGGGCATCAGTACAAATGTCCCAACCGCCCCCATATAGAACTGCATTGTGTCTACCGCGACGATCCCAGAAAGCTTGCGGGTCATCAAAGAATATAATGCCAGAGCCGTAGCATTGTAGATGATCAACAGCATCGCCGGATGAAACACAGTCCCAAAGGGCCGAACGACAATCAGCACGCCAATGAACCCTAACAATATAGCGCACCACCGCCATGGACCCACGCGTTCCTTTAGCATTGTGACTGTCAGAAAACAGACGATGACCGGGCTTGAAAACATGATGGCCGAAACGACCGTCAGGGGTAAAAAACGCAGTGCGTAAAAGTTGAACAACGTTGCTGAGACCAGCAGTAAAGCCCGGCTGACAACTTGCCAGAAATGTGCGGTTTTAAACCGATCTTTTGTTATGCCGCCTTTGGCTATGACCGCGATTGAAATCAAAAAATGACTGGCATAGCGCATGAATGCGAGCTGGAATGCCGAAATTCCTGCGACGGCCAACCATTTGGCTCCGGTATCAACCACAGAAAAGAACAACCAAGCGACAAGCATCATGAGGATGCCAAGGCGGGGCAGATCTTTGTTGGATTGCGCTAGGACGGCCATGGGTTACCTTTTGAATTTGGTGACGTAATAATCCACCATTTGACTGACCATATCGTCCGCTTGGCCATTGTCGCGGGCATCGTTTAGTGCGGCGAGGGTGCCTTTGGACATAATACTTTCAACACCGGCATCATCGGCCATACGTGCATAGTAGCCGACATCTTTGGCGGCATTTTTGATGGCAAAGGCCAACAAGGCCGGTTCTTTTTCCACGCCATAGGCTTTGACGAAATCCATCATGCCTGAATGCAGAGGTCCGGCTGACATGACATCATATAATTGCGTGCGGTCAACGCCCGTGACATCTGCCATCGCAAAGGCTTCGGCCATGGCATTGGCCACGGTCATGCCAAAGAAGTTATTGATAAGTTTAATTGTGTGACCCGCCCCGATATCTCCCAGATGAAAGACGTTCTCACCCAGACCTTTTAACGTCCTTTCAACGGCTTCAAAGGCGTCTTTGTCCCCTGATGTCATTATATTAAGTTGTCCGTCTTTGGCATGGCTTGGCGTTCGACCCAAAGGGGCATCCAAAAAATGACCGCCAATGGAGGCGACTTCTGCAGCCAAGGCGCGACTGCTTGCAGGCAAAGAGGTGCCAAAATCAATGACCGTTGCGCCGGGGCGAAGCCCCGCAATGACTCCATCATCTCCGCGCATCCGGCTTTCGACATGATCAGAGGTTCCCATGCACAACATGACGATGTCGCTGGATTTGGCGACGTCGTTTGCTGTTGTGGCTTCTTTAGCGCCGCGCGCAATGGCGGCGTCCAAGTGGGTTCTGTCGCGGTTGCCCAGAACTGTCAGTTCGTACCCGAGGTCCTGCAGGCGGCTCACGATTGAGCCACCCATCAGGCCCAGGCCAATAAAGCCTATTTTTGGTTTGTTCATGGGGTTTCCTTTCGAAACGCATATTATTGTTCAATTGGCGCATTTTAATGCGCTCGGTTGATTGATTCATGTTTGGGTTGGCGGGCCGTTGGTGCGGTTTGCAGGGACAGCTGCCTCTGAATTTTTTCTGCAACGGCCAATGTGCGCGTGGCATCTGCAACGTCTATCAGTGGCTTTGCGCCATCCATGACGTCGATAAAGTGATCCAGTTGCGCATCCAGAGGTGGCTTGGTATTTTGCAAAACAGCCAGAGAAGTTCTGCGTGCTGGTTTGCCCCAATCGGTCCCGCTCCAACAGGTCATTGACGGAAAGCTAACGGCCCCTTTGGTACCGGTGATCCACATCATATCTTGCCGCGTTGTGCCGATGTTTGGGTTTTCCCCGGTGCCTGCCTCAAAGCCCCAAGGCGAAGGTGAAGAGTCCGCAAAGCTAATGCAGCCCGTCGCACCATTTTCAAATGACAAGGCAATCGCACCGCTTTCGATCCGATTTCCTTCACGTGTCGATGCGCCACGAAGGGCTGTGGAGTCGGTGATTTCTCCGATGCAAAATCGCAGAAGGTCGATGTCATGGACAAGGTTGATCATCACCGGGCTGCCATCTGTTGTGCGCCAATTGTCGTGGAAATAGCTCTCTGGTTTGCGCATCGCCCAAAGTAAAGAGACATTGACGGTTTGGCCGATTTCCCCATTTAGCAAAAGCTCGCGCAATTGTTGAACCCGTGCGTGGTATCGGCGATGATGTCCTACCAACGATCCGACCGAGGAATCGCGAAGTTTCAGTTCTAACGAACGTGCATCCTTAAGGGTTCCAGCCACGGGTTTTTCGACAAGGATATGCCAGCCGCGAGCGGCGGCTTGCGCACCGTGGAGCGTGTGCAGATGCGTCGGGGTGGCTATGATCACACCATCCACATGGGTGTTTACATCAGCCATGGTTCTAAACCGTGTAACATCCGTGGGAATGGATGGGTCCGGATCTGCCAATCCGACAAGATCGCACCTGGGATTGGCCTGCACTGCTTCTATGTGCCGAATGCCAATTAGCCCTCCGCCTAAGACAAGAATGCGTTTCACTACGTGATCCCTGTTTGGTGGGGGGATTGGGTGCTTAACATCAGTGTGCAACGGGTCCATTGGGTGTTTGATGCTAGCTTATTGCGCATCTTGATCTCTCCGTCAGAGCAACAGCGTGATGATACCGGGCCAAATAAGTAGGACAGCCAAGGCTAGGATTTGAATGCCGATGAATGGCAAAAATCCTTTGAAAATATCAGTGAGGCTGATGTGAGGCGGGGCCACAGATTTCAAATAAAATGCCGCAGGCCCGAAGGGGGGCGATAGAAAACTAACCTGCATGTTCATGCAGAATACAACGCCAAACCAGATGGCCACATGTTGCGGTTCAAGTTGGCCGATGAACCCGATTTCCTCAATCGGGAGGCGCAGCACAATGGGCAAAAATACCGGAATAATCAGCAATACAATGCCAACCCAATCCATGAATGCGCCCATAAACAATAAGATAATCATCATTGTTAATATGACGCCCATCGTCGGAAGGTCTTTGCCCACAATCAGATCGGCCACATACTGTGGTCCACCAGCAATGGTATAGGCCCCAGCCAAAGAGGCCGCGCCGATGGTCACCCAGATTATGGTGCCCGTGGATTTTAACGTGCGCATCAGGCTTTCCCAAACCAATGCAAAGGAGCCTTCGCCGCGCAGGATCGCGATGACCAAAACAGCTGCTGCACCCATTCCGGCGGCCTCTGTAATGCCCGTGATCCCACCATAGATAGAGCCCATAACAACGCCGATCACGACCAGTGGCGCAACGAGGCCCTTGCCCATGTCCCAGCCAATTTTTGAACGCTCTTTACCAAAGATGAAAAAGATCAAGATTAGAGAAATAACAGTGATCCCGGCAAGCCACGGCATATGTTGGATCGTTCCAAGGCGGGCGGGGTCCCCCTGACTGGCGGCATTTGAGCCGGAGATCTCAAAAAACGCGGCGCGGATAAACAAAACCGCTGAAAATCCGGCGACAACGATGCTCAGAAATGCGCCGAACAATTTGCGCTTTTCGGTTGGTTCTGGATCTTCGGGGTCCGGTTCAGGCAGTGGGGCGTCTTCGGGGTGCAGTTGAGTACGGATAACGATGTAAGTGATAATCATTGAGGCCAGCATAAAACCGGGAATGAAGGACGCAGTGAAGAGCGCCTTGATCGAGGTTTCCGTGATCAGGCCATAGATGATTAAAACGATAGACGGCGGAATCATTGTTCCGAGCGATCCAGAGGCACAAATGACCCCAATCGCGAGGTTCTGATTATATCCGAGCCGTAACATTTGGGGCAACGCGATCAGACCCAACAAGACGACTTCGCCCCCGATAATACCAGACATTGCCGCCATAATGACGGCCATAATAGAGGTCACAATGGCGATGCCGCCCCGTGTGCGCGACAGCCAAACATTCAGCGAGGAATACATATCTTTGGCAATGCCAGAACGTTCCAGCAAAGACGCCATAAAGATAAATAACGGCACTGATATCAGGACGTAATCCGTTAAGAGCCCGTAAATTTTCTGCGCAAGAATATAAAGCGGCCCAGTACCCGGACGCCCTGTTAACATACCATCCCCAAAGCTAAAGGGATTGAGCAGCAAAGCAGGTTCAAATTTCATCACCAGAACAAGAACGGCCAGGGACGCAGAGGCAAAGCCAAGTGGCATTCCGATGGCCAGCAGGGCGATCAGAGCCAACATTAGGATCAACGAGATTGTTCCAATATCCATTATTCTTGCCCCACGGCACGTTTCAATGCTTCTATTTCTTCTTCGTCTGGCTCATCGGTGTGAATTTCGGGATTTTTGTTCCAATCCGCGATGAGGTTCAGCACAGCTTGAAGGGCAACCAGTGTAATGACGATTAGGACCATGGGCTGCAATGTGGCGGGGATTGGTGGATTAAACGCCGAGCCATAAAGCTCCCATTTATATAGTTTATTTACGAATACCTGTTTGTAACTTCCGTAGACAAGGAAAAAGGCAAACAGCACGATCAGCAACGTTGAAAATGAATCAAACACTCTTTGCAACCAGCGCGGCGCAATATCATACAAAAGGAAGATCCGGATATGGCTGCGTTGTTGCATGGCGTAAAACCCAGAGGTTAAAAAGACGAAGCTCGCAAACCACAGCGTCATTTCATTGGCCCATTCGGTCGGTTTTTCCATGATGTAGCGCATGAAAACTTCGTAGAGCATTACGATGGTCATGATTGCGATCATCATCATCGTGACGCGGCCAATGAATAACGCGGCCCGATCAATTCTATTTGCACTCTGGTATTCCATTGGGGCGGTGCGGACCGTCCGGATGCCAAAAACCGCAATAATAGGCGAGAGGATCAATGCCGCTAAATCGACAATATCAATATGCCCGCCGAATATGCCTGACAAATTGGGCGTTACATCTGATCGTACATAAATTGCCTCAACCTGATCACGCAAAGAGTCAGACGTGTAAGGCGTCCAATCCAGCATAAATGCCGGGAGGTGCCAAATGAGCCAGCTCATCGTAGCGACAAAGGCAAGGGGCAATAGCCATTCTATTATTCCACCAGTACTTTTTTGCATCGGGGTCGCCTTCTGCTCACGCGTCTAATGTGTAGTGGTTGATGAAGTCTCGATCCGGCTCTACCCCTATTCCGGGGCCATCAGGAATTGCTACGCGACCGCCATTTGTTTTCACTTGGCGCTGGATGTCTAATGGTTGGGTCAGGAGGTCGTCGCGGAATTTATTGTTTGTTGTGTCAAACTCTAACATCGGTTCCCACGGGTGTAGCCCACCGGGCAAGGGGGGCATCGCCGCCAATAGATGCAGGTTAGTAGCCACGGCAATTGCACTGCCCCAGACGTGGTTGACCACCGGTGTGAAATGCGCGTGGCACAAAGCCAATACCCGCAGATATTCAGATATCCCCCCCAAAGCACATACTTCGGGTTGGGCGATGTCGAGACCGCGATTTTCCAAAATGTTGCGCCAGCCCCAGCGGTTGAATTCAGCTTCTCCGCCCGAAATGTTGACGCGCAACCCAGCGCGCAATTCGCGGTAGCCATCCTGATCTTCGGGGGCGATTGGCTCTTCGAACCAATAGGCGTCCAGTTCATCTAAAGCATGTCCGACGTAAAACGCATCAGAGGTGGTGTAGCAGTGGTTCGCATCAACCATAAACGGATATTCATCCCCAATACCTCGTCGAACAGCCTCGCAGAGTTTGACATCTGGTTTGGGACCAAAGCCGGTCTTCATTTTGGTCGCGAGAAAGCCCATGGCTTTGATCTCAGCGGCTTCGTCGGTAAATCGTGCTGCCAAGTCATCCACGGGTTCATCGCGCAGCATCATCCCATAGCCATAACAGGGGACATCGCTGCGGTGTGCACCACCGATTAATTTATGCAGAGGAAGGTTTGTGACTTTTCCAGCAATATCCCACAAGGCAATGTCCACACCCGACAAGGACTGCAGTGGCATGCCCTTTTGTCCATGATCTCGCAAAAGGTTATATACCTTGTGCCAAATCACATCTCGATCCATGGGATCGTGGCCAAGAACCATCGGCTGGATCACGTTTTCAACAATACTCTTGTTGGCGATTGCCACGTTTCCGGGGCCAAAACATTCTCCCCAGCCCGTGATCCCGTCGTCGGTTTGAACCTCTATCAGATGTGCGGTCCGCTTTGCGTAATACTGCTGCGAATACCCTAGGACTTCGGGCATGTCATACTGCAATATATGGCTGATGATGCGGGAGATTTTCACGGTGACAAGGGTCCTGAGATGAAAATGGCAAGGCTATCGCGAAACAGCCTTGCCGTGTTTTTCGCTCCACTAAGGGAGGTGAATTATTGCATCGCGCCCATTTCTTTCAAAAAGCTGATGTGGCTTTCCAAAAGTTTCTTCGCTTCTGGTGTTGTTGCAAATTCTGTCCACCCGATTTGAACGGCAGCACGGTAGGCCGCTAGATCTTCTGGCGCCCACTCATACAAGTTGATGCCTTTGGCGCGTAGATCCTTGGCTGTTTGGGCGTTCTGGACTTCGTTGATGGTTGCGTTATGAAGCGCGAGGCTGTCCATTGCGACTTCCATGATTTTTTTGTGATGCGCAGGCATCGCCTCCCAAACGTCCTTGCGACAGGCAAGGTGATCAGCAGGCATGGAGTGGAAACCCGGATAGTTCGTATGCTCTGCAATGTCATACAGTCCAAGGCCAACGTTGTTGGTCAGGTTCGCCGCGTCGGCTCCGTCGATGATGCCAGTCTCAAGCGCGGTAAAGATTTCGTTGAAATCCATAACAATCGGAGAGGCACCAAGTGCTGCGAATACTTTGGTTGCAAGACCAGGAGGGGAGCGGAATTTCCAGTCCTTGAAATCTGCAGCGGTCTGAATTGGCTTGGTTGAGGCCAGCGATTCCGGTCCCGGAATCCACCAGCCGATGAACTGCATGTCGTACCCATTATAGAGATCATTCACAGCTGCCCGGCCATCGCCATGCAAGAGCCACGCCATCTGCTGGTATGGATTTTGATAGCCACCCAAAAGATCGCCTGCAAACTGGAAAGCCGGGTTTTTACCGGTCTGATAGGCCCCGCCGGTCATGTCACAATCCAGAATACCTGTCGCTGCGGCGTCAAAAGTTTCTACCGATTTTACGACCGAGGAAGAATAGAACATCTCAACTTCGATTTCACCGTTCGACATCTCTGAGATGTCTTCGATGTATTTCGCGGCCATTTTGCCAGATAGCGTTTCAGGCGAGAAATGTGTTTGTATGCGTAGGCTTGTTGTTTCGGCGAGCGTTGGACCTGCGACCATAGCCGCAGCGACAGCCACGGAGGCTGCTGTCTTCAATAGTTTCATGATGTCCTCCCAGACGTTAGACGTGTCCCATCAGAGGTCTAGCCGCCTCGGTTTGGGAATACTTGGTTAGACTAGGGGGTGGATTTAAATCCAGCAAGAAAAATATGGTATTTTATAAAATTTCGAGATTTTGGTATATTTTCGAAATTATTTACGATACTTTGCAAGTTACTTAAAAGACTCAGGTTCAGTAATGTCCAAAGAATTAGATATATACACGACGCTACAAGATCGATTGATTTTTAACGGTTTTGAACATGGTGCAAAATTGCGCG
Organism: Pseudoruegeria sp.; assembly: GCA_039972875.1. Taxonomy (GTDB): domain Bacteria; phylum Pseudomonadota; class Alphaproteobacteria; order Rhodobacterales; family Rhodobacteraceae; genus Pseudoruegeria. The sequence continues at coordinate 19,729 of JBDWMA010000032.1, read as the reverse complement.
CCGAACTCTTAGCCAAAGAATTTGGCTGCTCTGCGAGCACCGTCAGAGAGGCGCTCTTTCGGCTGTCCACTGTAGGGTTGGTGAGATTTCAGGAACAACGCGGGTTTCGTGTCACCGAAAAATCCGCAACAAAACTTGCAGAACTTACGCACCTGAGGGTGCTGCTCGAAGGGGAGGGGGCGGTGCTTTCAATTCGAAATGGTGGTGTCTCTTGGGGGGCCCGTTTAACCGCGGCGCACTACAAACTGAGCTATATTGAAAAGCAAATCAGAGGGTGCGAGAATCCGGAAACGCTGGCCGATATTTGGTCTCTTTCCGAAAAGGAATTCCATCAAACTCTGATCTCTGCCTGCGGATCAGACACATTGCAGCAGATGCATGGCCGGATTTATGCGCAGTTTCGGCAACAGCTGATGGTGGTGGATATGCGGTTCGATTTTATTTCAGAGAATATCCAACATCATGCCAGCATCCTTGAGGCTGTGATGTCAGGGGATGAGGATCTGACACGTCAGCGGATTCATGAACATCTGGAACGCCATTTGGTTGGTGATACGTTGGGGGACTGAGGCAAGCGATCCTTGTATCACGGCAGGATTCGCTTCCTCAATGTGCAGAGGTGCGGTTAAGTCAGGCCGTTTCGGGCCTTAAGCTCAAGATATAATCCGGCGTGATCCAAATCAGCGCCATCCAGTGAATCACAGAAATAGGCGAACCGATTGCGAACCTCTTGTGTGGCCGGCAGCGTTAGACCGACATTGGCCGCTTCCTCGAGAGTGTTATCGAGGTCTTTCACCTGAAATTTGGATGGGCCGCCTGGAATGAAATTCCTGTCTGACATCCGTTCTCCGTGCTGTTGTAAAATGATACTATCAGCAAATCCGCCCTTTAACGCCGCGCGCAACGCGGCCGGATCCGCACCGCCTTTTTCGGCTAGCAGGGTCGCCTCGGCAACTGCAGAAATTGTTACGGCTACAATGGTCTGATTGGCGAGCTTACACAGTTGTCCCGTCCCAGATGGTCCTACATGAACGGGTCGTCCCATTGCATTTAGGACTGGTTTTACCTGTTCGAAGATCTCGGGCGATCCGCCAACCATTATGGCAAGGCTCCCGGCTTCTGCCCCTTTTGTACCACCGGACACCGGGGCGTCCAAATGCAATACTCCCAAGGATTTCAATTCAGCCGATTGGGAACGGGCGTGCTCAGGTCTTGCACTGGACATGTCTATCCAAATCATGCCTTTGGTCAGGGCATTTTTGAACGGGCTGTTTTGTAGCAGTTCTTCAATTGCATATCCGTCTGACAGCATAGTGATGATCACCTCGGCACTGGCGATTGCTTGGTCTGCTGTGCTGGCGGTTTTAGCACCTTCCGCTACCAAGGGTGCCGCGCGTTCAGGGCTTCTGTTCCAGACCGTTACATCGTGACCATTGGCCATCAAATTACGTGCCATTGGGGCCCCCATCAGACCTGTGCCGATCAACGTGATTTTGAAGAATTTACTCATTTTGGCGGTTCCTTAAAAAGGTGGATTCGTATGGGATATGGTCAAACCAGTGGCGCTGTCATAGGCTAACGTCTCCGTTAAAAAGCACCAGCGGGTTCCGTGGGGCAGATGGAAATTCTAAGAATCACCGCATAATTTGCGTCTTGATATGGCGCATGTCTGGACGAGGGAAGAGATAAATTATGACATCAGGTCAAAGGCTTGCAGGTAAGCGCGCATTGGTAACTGCCGCGGGTCAAGGGATCGGGCGTGCCAGTGCTATCGCCATGGCGCGTGAGGGGGCAAAGGTCTTTGCAACCGATATTAATATGGATGCTCTGTCTACGATTCGGGATGAGAATCTCGAAAATATAGAAATTTTCGAACTTAATGCGATGGACACAAAAAGTGTCGAGGACGGCATCGAAACTGCAAAACCTGATATTCTTTTCAACTGTGCTGGCTTTGTGCATCACGGCACAATTATGGATGCGACTGACACCGAAATTGAGTTTGCGCTCGATCTGAACGTACGTTCAATGGTGCGCACCGTCAAAGCCGCTTTGCCGGGGATGCTTGCGCGGGGAAATGGGTCGATCATTAACATGTCTTCGGCTGCTGGATCGATCATTGGTGCGCCCAACCGTTTTGTATACGGAATGACCAAAGCGGCGGTTGTGGGCCTAACAAAATCGATTGCGGTTGATTACGTTTCTCAGGGCATTCGATGCAATTGCATCTGTCCGGGGACGGTCGAAAGCCCATCTTGGCATGATCGGGTTGAGGCGCTTGGTAAGGAGCTAGGCAGCTATGACGACGCTATGACACAATTTGTTTCTCGACAGCCTATGGGCCGCGTAGCCACAGCCGAGGAAATAGCCGCGCTTGTCGTATATCTTGCTAGTAACGAAAGCGCATTCACCACCGGGCACACACATATCATCGATGGAGGTTGGTCAGGCCAATGACCCATAAGAACAATCAGGACTCACCAAAACGAGTCGCTAAAGAAGACCTCCGGTCTCGGAAATGGTTCATGAATCCAGATAATCTGGAAATGACCGCACTCTATCTGGAACGGTATTTGAACTACGGATTAACACGCGAAGAGTTGCAATCTGGAAAACCGATCATTGGGATCGCACAGACGGGCAGTGATTTGTCGCCCTGTAACCGCCATCACCTAGAACTGACAAAGCGGGTGCGGGACGGAATTATTGCGGCTGGAGGAACCTGTATTGAGGTGCCTGTGCACCCGATACAAGAAACCGGAAAACGTCCTACGGCGTCACTTGACCGCAATCTGGCGTATCTCTCTTTGGTGGAAACTCTATTTGGCTATCCACTGGACGGGGTCGTCTTGAACATTGGCTGTGATAAGACCACGCCAGCCCTGCTAATGGCCGCCGCAACGGTCAACATACCTGCAATTGCACTGTCTGTAGGCCCTATGCTGAATGGCTGGTGGAAAGGCGAACGTGCGGGGTCTGGCACGGTCATATGGAAAGCGCGTGAACAGCTCGCGGCCGGTGCAATTGATACCGATGAATTCATGGAAATAGCCGCCGCATCCGCCCCATCTGTGGGGTATTGCAATACCATGGGCACAGCGACGACCATGAATTCTTTGGCAGAGGCTTTGGGGATGCAATTGCCAGGTTCCGCTGCAATTCCAGCGCCTTACCGAGAACGCGGTCAGATTAGCTATGAAACCGGAAAGCGGATCGTTGATATGGTGTGGGAAGATTTGCGTCCGTCCGATGTGATGACCCGTGAAGCATTTGAGAATGCGATCGTTATCAATTCAGCGATTGGCGGATCAACCAATGCACCAATCCATTTGAATGCGATTGCACGTCATTTGGGCGTGCCATTGGACAATGACGACTGGCAAAATTTTGGTCATGACATTCCGTTATTGGTGAATATGCAGCCCGCCGGAAAATACCTGGGAGAGGATTATCAACGCGCTGGTGGTGTTCCTGCTGTAGTTGGGGAGCTGATCGCAGGTGGTTTGTTACCAAACCCGGAAGCTGTAACCGTGAATGGCCAGTCAATGGGGGATAACTGTTCATCCCATCGCACCAGCAATGAGGATGTCATTAAAACGACGACAGATCCGATGTTGGCACAGGCAGGGTTCCTGAATTTTTCTGGCAACTTGTTCGAAAGCGCGATCATGAAAACTTCGGTGATCTCCCCGGCGTTTCGAAAGATGTATCTTTCTGACCCAGAGGATCCCAATGCCTTTGAGGGGCGCGCGATTGTTTTTGACGGGCCAGAGGATTTCCATCACCGGATTGATGATCCATCTGAGAAGATTGATGAACGATGTGTGCTCTTCATGCGCGGGGCAGGGCCGAAGGGGTACCCGGGCGCCGCTGAGGTCGTAAACATGCGGCCTCCGTCCTATTTGATCAAGAAGGGCGTTGAAGCATTGCCCTGTATTGGTGACGGGCGACAGTCCGGAACGTCGGGGTCTCCTTCTATCCTAAATGCCTCCCCAGAAGCGGCTGACGGCGGGGGGCTGGCATTGCTTAAAACCGGGGATATGGTGCGTATTGATTTGGGCAAGGGGACCGCAGATATGTTGGTGCCTTTGGATGAATTGAACCAGCGCGCCCAGACCCTAATGGCAAATGGTGGTTACGATATGCCGGCCAGCCAGTCGCCTTGGCAGGTCATCTTCCGAGAGAATGTTGGACGTCTTGATCAGGGCATGACCCTGAAAGGTGCCGATCAATTTCAAGACATTGCGCGCAAATCCATGCCGCGCGACAATCACTAAGGAAACGCGTTATGAAGCTTTTACGTTATGGTGCTGAGGGTGTAGAAAAACCGGGTTTGTTGGACGATACGGGTGTCTTACGTGATCTGTCAGAACACATTTCGGACATTACGGGTGATACACTCGATGATGCAAGTCTGGCCAAATTGCGTGCCATCAATCCGGCAAGCCTGCCTGTAGTGGAGGGGACTCCACGTCTTGGGGCTTGTGTTGGGGATATTGGGAAATTTCTGTGTATCGGTTTGAATTATTCAGATCATGCGGCGGAAACCGGGGCCGCCATTCCAGAACATCCCATTTTGTTTTTCAAAGCCAATTCGGCCATTGTCGGCCCGAACGACGATGTGGTTATGCCGCGCGGGTCGACCCATACTGATTGGGAAGTTGAACTGGGCGTGGTGATTGGCAAAGAGGCGAAATATGTCTCTAAGGAAGACGCGCTGGAGTATGTGGCCGGTTATTGCATCGTGAATGATGTGTCAGAACGTCATTTTCAAACCCAATTGACCGGCCAATGGACCAAGGGTAAATCTTGTGACACTTTCGGCCCGACTGGTCCGTGGCTTGTCACTCGTGATGAGGTCGCAGATCCTCAGGCACTAGATATGACTTTGGATGTGAACGGCAAACGCATGCAGACCGGATCAACGGCGACGATGATCTTTACAGTGGCCGAAATCATCGAACACCTCAGCAGTTTGTTCACGTTGCATCCGGGGGATGTCATCACCACGGGAACGCCTCCTGGGGTTGGTATGGGGATGAAGCCAGAACCGGTTTACCTAAAGGTTGGCGACACTATGGAACTCAGGATTCAGGGTTTGGGTCTACAGCGTCAAAATGTGAAACAAGATGCGTGATCTTCTTCAGATTGGCGGAATAACTGAGGCCATGAGCGAAAGGCTGTCACAGGTTTTTCGTATTCATCAGCTCGATGATTTTGCAGCAGATAAAATCACCCATGTGATTACCAACGGCCATGATGGCGTGCCGGCGGACTTAATGGCGTCTCTTTCGAATCTAGAGGTCATTAGCGGGTATGGCGTTGGGTATGATGCCATCGATGCGAATGAAGCAGTACGCAGGGGGATCATCGTTACCCACACCCCAAATGTCCTGAACGAAGAGGTCGCGACAACAGCGGTTCTGCTTTTGCTATCCTGTTATCGAGAAGTCCTGCGGGACGATGCATATGTGCGATCTGGCGCATGGGAAAACAATGGCAATGCACCTTTGACCCGCTCTGTGGATGGGCAAACGGTGGGCATCTTAGGATTGGGTCGGATCGGACAAGCCATTGCCGATAAGATGGCCCCTTGGACGACCAACATCGTCTACCATTCGCGGTCAAAGAAAGATGTCAGCTATCGATACTATGATAGCCTAACCGAGATGGCCCGCGATTGCGATGTGCTGATCTGCATCACGCCGGGTGGCTCGTCGACCCACAAGATTGTAAATACAGAGGTTCTAGAGGCGCTGGGCCCTCAAGGGACGTTGATCAATGTCAGCCGGGGCACTGTGGTGGATGAAGAGGCGCTGATTGAAGTCTTGCAAAATGGTAAGCTTGGCTGGGCCGGATTAGATGTGTTTGCGGCAGAGCCATCTGTCCCGCAGGCGTTGCGTGATTTGCCCAATACTGTGCTGTTGCCGCATGTCGGCAGCGGCACAGTGCAAACACGTGCGGCAATGGGGGATTTGACCGTGGATAATCTGTTGCAACACGTTAAGGACGGAACTGTTTTAACCGCCGTGCCCGAGTGTTCACAGCTTTGAACGATCAGTTTTTATCCGGGATGGCAGTTTTTTAGCTGTCCTATCAAAGGAAAACACGTGACGACAGTTGATTTAAACAATGGGTTGGTTGGATGAAGTTCTCAGCCAACCTTGGTTTTTTATGGGCGGACCGACCGCTGCCTGAGGCCATCCGTGCTGCAAAATTGGCCGGATTTGATGCGGTTGAATGTCACTGGCCTTATGATGAGTCTGCGAGTGAGGTCGCTGAAGTACTAAAAGATACAGGGCTTACCATGTTGGGGCTGAATACCCGACGGGGAAATGCGGCAATGGGCGAATTTGGTTTGTCTGCGGTTCCCGGTCGGGAAGATGAGGCGCGCGAGACCATAGACGAAGCGCTCACCTACGCAAAAGAAATTGGGTGCTTGAATGTCCATGTGATGGCCGGCATCGCCTCTGGAGAAGCCGCCAAACAGACTTTTGTGAATACTTTGAAATATGCCTGTACTCGAGCGGCAGGGCAGGGGACGACAATCCTGATTGAGCCACTAAATACATATGACGCACCAGGATATTTCCTAAAGGGCACGGATCAAGCTCTGGCCATCATTCAGGCGGTTGATGCATCAAATCTAAAGCTGATGTTTGATTGCTATCATGTGCAATTGATGGAGGGAGATCTGTCGCACAAGCTTTCGGCGTTACTGCCGTGGATTGGTCATATTCAGTTCGCATCAGTGCCTGATCGGGGCCAGCCTGATCATGGCGAGGTAAACTATGCCCATGTGTTTCAAGTGATTACGGATCTTGGGTATTCTGCTCCGTTAGGGGCAGAATACAAGCCGGTGGGACCGACGGATCAAAGTCTGCGTTGGATGCAGAGGCTATGTCCTAAAGCGACGCGGTAATTCCGCCATCAACATAGAGCGTGTGGCCATTCACAAAACTAGAGGCGGCTGAGGATAGAAACACAGCTGCCCCGACCAATTCTTTTACATTGCCCCAGCGACCAGCTGGGGTGCGCTTGGCCAGCCATGTGTTGAATTCGGGGTCCGCTAGCAGCGCCGCATTTAATGGGGTGTCAAAATAGCCGGGGGCGATTGCATTGCAATTCAACCCATACTGCGCCCAATCTGTTGCCATGCCTTTGGTCAGGTTCGCAACGGCCCCCTTGGTTGCAGTATAGGGTGCGATTCCGGGACGGGCGAGGGCCGTTTGGACAGAAGCGATGTTGATAATGTGACCGCTACCGCGTTCGATCATGTGGCGCGCTACCGCCTGGCCCACATGGAACACCGATGCAATATTGGTTTGCAGTAATTGTTCAAATGCATCTGCTGGGAAATGCTCAAGCGCGGTACGGTGTTGCATGCCCGCATTGTTGATCAAGATGTCGATGGGCCCGATTGCGGATTCAAATCCATCGATTGCAGATTTGACGTCTTCATGTCGCGTGGCGTCAAAGGCAAGCTGATGGGCCTTGATGCCTGTAGATTCCAACGTCGAAGCGGCTTTGGCTAATTTCTCGGTATCCCTGCCATTTATTATAATGTCTGCACCCGCGCCAGCCAATCCGCGTGCCAATGCAAAGCCGATCCCTTGGCTGGACCCGGTAATTAGCGCGCGCGATCCGGTAAGATCAAACAGTTCAAGGGTCATCATCGGTATCCTTTGCTCGTTGTTCAGAATTATCTGACCCCAAGATGCAATTGTATAGAGGCGTTTTCAGATTTATCTGCGTTTAACCGGTCTGTTGTTGAAAAAGGGAAGTGATCATTGCAATGCTTAGGGCTGGGCTTGACCCTGAACCGATCTTTTACCGAATGTAATAGCCGCATACGATATCGAAATGTAGTTATTTTTCAGGTGTATAATACGAGGTGGATACCCTTCTGACTTGACAAAATTGGGGCCGCATCCGCAGATGGAATGACCACGCAATTTGTCTCAGGTTTGGCGTAATGCAAGACTATCTTCTTCCTCATACAGCACGGGTCACAGAGTTGCGAGGCGAGATACAATCACGATTGTTTACGTCGCTGCACCATATTATTTTTGATGTTTTGGTGACAAAATTTGGCTCTCCAATCACAGAGGCCGAGCTGCGCAGTTTCATCTTTGATGGCGAAAAATATCCGGGTCCCACTCTGTTTGCATTGCATGGTGCATTACTTAAGGCCGTTCTTGATGACGATACATCTGAAATTCCTGAACTCTTTCGGATTATCAAGACCATCCAAGAATGGAACTATTGGGCACCACATAGCTTTTCGACTAAACCGCTGTCTGAGGATGTATTGCATAAGGATGAGGTATTCCTTCTGAAACGCGCGTTTGCAGATGACGTTGGGCTGACGACAGCTTTGGTCGCGCCACAACATTCTGATGTAGAACGCGGGGCAATGCTGATAACAGGTGCGCTTGATATATTGAAACAATCCGCGCCGACCTGGAGTGAAGAGCTGTCATTGCTCGCAAATCAGATTTATTTCGCGGTGGGTGATACTGAATCCGGCCTTCGTTTTGGTGGGGCAGCGGTTTTCGATGCATTTGGATCAATTTTGATGAACCCATTGGGGTTTCAATCTGTAGAGGCAGTGTTGATGGCCTTTGTCCATGAAAGTTCTCATCAACAAATGTTCCTATATCATTTGAACGATCCGATCTTATTGAATGATGCCAGTGCGGTTTACACATCGCCCCTTCGGAAACAACCGCGCCCGATGGAGGGCATTTTTCACGCAATGTGGGTATCGGCTCGAATGACCGTTGCCGCTGAAGCAGTTTTAAGCGCGGCCCATGACGTCCCTTGGAAAAGTGATTTGCGAGCGCAGCAAATACGTGCATACGACGCTTTTCGAGATTGCGAACAGACAGTGGCCGAACACGCGAAATTAACCGAGTTTGGTCAGGATTTGTTTGATAGTGCACGAGTCACACTCGATGGGCTCTGATCCGTGCAACATTGGGACCATTATCGCGAAAATGGCCGAAACGGATCCAGATGCTCTTTGTGTGGAGCAAGGTGGGGTATGTTACACGCGTGCGGATGTTATCCAATCTGCACAGGCATTGGCCGTGTTTTTCAAAGAGCAGGGCGTTGAGGCTGGCGCATCAATCGCAATAGTTGTTGTTGATCAGCTAAGAGGAATTCAGGCATGTATTGCCCTGTGGTCGCTTGGGGCTGCAACTCTGTTTCTTGATCCAAGGCAAAGAATTGATGAATTAAGGACTGCACAAGACAGGGCTGACGTTGAGGCAATATTTACGGATTCCAAAAGTTTTGCACGACGAGGGGGCTTTGGGCTTTTGCCTGCGGACATCACCGCCGTCAAAACTACTGATGCGCTGAGCTTTCCATCCGGGTCTTGTGATGCTGTGGCCCTCATTCGATCTTCTTCAGGGACAACGGGATTGCCACGTTTTCGACGCGTATCCCACCGAACCATTCTAAGTGGGATGCAATCATCGGCTGTTTTGTTGAACTCACACTCCCCGTTTCCAGCAGTTATTGTCGGGAGCCTCGCGTTTGGGGCGATATTGTCTCACTGGATGAAACTCTTGATCCATGGGAAATTTATACTGGCCTTACCACTCGTTTTTAAAACGAGCGAACTTCATCAGGCTCTGCTCAGAACGGAGATTCAATCCGTTGGACTTCCGCCTGTGCTTATTGAGGATTTGCTCGCGTTTCATAAAGATAACGCCGTGGAAATTGATCGCCCAATCTACCCGCATCTCAGGCGTATGACGTCCGTCGGAGGTCCAATTACACCAGAGAATTTGGTGCAGGCCTATCAAGTCTTAACGCCGTCGATCAAAAACTTATATTCGATGAGCGGCATAGGCGCTGTGTCTGCCTTATCGGGAGGTGAAATACTTGAAAAACCAAACTCGGTCGGTAGACCCTTTCCGAGTATGGCTGTTCGGATTGAATCAGAAAAAGGTGAGCTTTGCAAAACAGGCCAAGTTGGACGCATTGTTGTGAACGCTGGTTGGAAAGATAGCGCAGTGCCCATCGACACTGGTGATCTTGGTTGGCTCGATGAAGAGGGGTACTTGTTTGTCCATGGCCGGTCGGCCCAAATCGCGACCCGAAAGTCAATAAATGTAAGTTTACCGGACATTGAATTGGATGTGAAAGGCGTTGCGGGCATTCGGGATTGCCTCGCGTTTTGCATTCAGTCGGACGGTTCAGCAGATGACCGCATATATTTGGCGGTGGAGGCGGAAACGCCACTGGTCGTGGATCATATCAGGTCAATTCTGGCGTCTTATCGCTGGCCTGATAAAATCTTGGTGCGTGCTCAATTGCCTCGTAATGCAGCAAGCAAAATTTCGCTACGTGATCTCAAAAGAGTGGCAACCGAAAAGGAAACGAGCTTTGTCGACTTTTGATCAAATTCAGCAACTGGTCATCACCGTGTTCCAAAATAGATTCCCGAACGAAGATATTGTGCTTGAAAGCGATTTCTTTGACCTCGGAGGTGACTCAATGACACTTGTTGAGCTGTGCACGGCACTTGAGGAAAAGCTTGGAATTGAAATTGCACCCTCAATTCTGTTATTTCATCCAACCGTAGAAGAATTTGCCGAAGAGGTAAAATCTCTTTTAAAGGCGCAATGACGATCTGAATGCCATCATGCGATCAACGATTTCTTCAATCGATTCAGTTGTAAAATATCGCCCATGTTGTGCATTTATCATGACTCTCTGGTAGCTTGAAAATAGTTTCATTGCGCGTTCATTGGCCCTCTTCGGGTTGCTTCTGAACGGATCATGTTGTTGATCCTGATCCCCGTAAATCAAAAGTGCAGGTAAATTCGTGGGGACATCAGGCAATCGACAGTTGATTAGGAACAGGCGTTCCACGTCGATATCACGCGCACGCAACAGAATGCTTAGGCCCATCAACATACCTGCGCCTTGGCAATTTGCACCCATATCCAATTTCACACCGGGGAGGTGTAGGCATAGTTCTTTGAATAGGTAATCAGTTAGAACTTTGCGAACCAGATCCCGGTCGTCATTTGGCTGAACAATCAGGTGCATAGAACGCGAGAAAAACAGGGGTTGATCTTCCCCCAGTGATTTTGCCAGAATTTCTGGTTCATTAGCGCCGTTAAAGATCCACAGAATAGGTGTCTTTGATCCGCTTTCATTCAGGACCCTCAGAATGCCATTTTTATCAACTGGTTGACCCGGCCAGGATGCCATTAACTTTTGTTGCGGAAGGGTTGGGTCTTGCTGGGACATAAAAGATTGCCTGATTTTAATGAACCTATTAACGTCACAGCATTAACAGTATTTTTGAAAGGTAAAGCCATGAACGCAGATAAATCTAAACTGCTTTTGTTAAAAGGCTCAGAGGCAGCGCGTTCTGCGAAAATTGGCGACGTCGCTGAGGATCCCGACGTAGCTGTAAAGTCAAAATGATAATGTGATTTTTGCTGGGATAATAATGGATTGTACTGCAAAAATCTCTTCCATAAAGACTGGAAGTTTGTTGTGTCATGGTCGTGACGTGGCGATGTGATTTAGACCAACTTGATCTTCTATCAGCACTATTTTTCTAGCTCTTGAATTCGTATAGGCTGATGTGTCACCTGCTTGAGATATTGGTTGTGAATGCAAAAGACTTTCAATGGGCCCCATTGGCTATTTTTTTGATATTAGAAGGACAGGTGAGGGCCCCGCTTGGGTCTCACATTTGATGCTTTTTCTATTAGCTAAATATATTTTTCTGTCCTTCCGACGAGAGGAGTAAACCCGACTGGCATTGCGCTCATACGGTAACGCAATTTGATCTTGAAACGTTGGAGTGTTGCAAGATTTTAGGTCGTATTGTGGGGTTAACGCCAATGACACGGCCAAGTTCCGTTAAGACACAGGGCCGGTATTGAGACAAATCAGCTGTAGCTAGGTCCACATCGTTACATCACGAACAGCATTGATCAACATGTTTACATCCCTAGGACCAAGCCGAGCGACATTCATACGGCCGCCTTTGACAACATGAATTCCGTGATCGCGTGTAAGGGCCAATTCCTGTGCTGTCGATAATGGCAGCAGCGAAAACATACCGGTCTGACTCGCCATGTAGGATAGCCTATCGGTGCCAAAGGTATTATATTCCGTCGCAACGATGTTCTGACGCAGTTGCGTTACTCTTGCGCGCATTTGATCAAGCTCTTTTAGCCACAGATTTCTCAATGCTGAGTCTCGCAAAATTGTGCGTACAACGGATGGCCCGTGATCTGGTGCATGCGATGCCCCTGATCGCACGATTGCGGTGACCGCGCGCTGAATGCGTTCACGATCAGCAGTCTTGGTCTTCACGAATAATGCCCCTGCGCGATCCCGATAGATGCCAAAGGATTTGGAAAGCGTGACGCAAACGATGCATTCAGGGAACCGCGATGCAATTTTGCGGGCCATGGCGCAGTCAGCATCAAAACTCTGCGCAAACCCGAGGTAGGCCAAATCGATCCAAGGAATTATGCCTCGCGCCTCTAACAGGTCCAGTACGGCGTCAAACTGCGCAGCAGTCATGTCGGCCCCTGTGGGATTGTGGCAGACACCCTGCATCAAGAATACATCGCCTTGCTTTCCGGATTTCAAGCCGTCTAGCATTTGTTCAAAAGTGATCTCACGCTTGATTGCGTCATAGTAGGGAACGTGGGCAAAGCGTGCACCAGCGGCAGTCAGGATGGGGATGTAGTTTCCGTATGTCGGTGTTTGCAACCAGACTGTGGGCGTTTGGGGCATCTGTGCCAAAAGATCAGCCATCACGCGCAGGGCAACCGCCCCGCCTGCCGTCTGCGCACTGACCCACATGTCATCAAATGCATCACCCATCAAAGTATTGCCTAGCACGCTACAATAAATTGCGTCCCCGGTTAGGGCGAGGTAGGACTTGCTGGTCTGGGTGGCCATCAGCTGTTGTTCGGCCTGCTTCACAGCCTTAAGAACCGGGGTCTGACCTGCGTCATCTTGATAGATGCCGACGGTTAGGTTTAGTTTGTCTTTGCGCGGGTCTTGTTCGAAATAATCGGCACCGATCATAATGGGATCGACGGGGTAATCCTCTACCTTTTCAAACACGGGATGTCCTTTTCATTCTGCCTGCCGTTCAGAATTTTGTAATGACGGTTGCGCCAACAGACTGGAATTCGTCCATGCGAGTCAATGCTTCTGGTGCTTGATCTAAGCCAATCCGGTCCCCGACAAGTCGGGCAGGGTCCAGCTTGCCGCTTTTAACCATGTCGAGCATCGCGCCATATCGGTGGGCCTGCATTCCATGGGACCCCAAAAGCTCAATCTCTTGTCCCACGATCTTTGGCATCGGCACGTTCGGAGCGGCGTGGTCACCCAACATCAGGCCGACTTGAACGTGTTTCCCACGTGGACGCAAACAAAGGATGGAATTGGACATGGTTGTCGGGTGCCCCAATGCATCCATCGACACATGGGCCCCGCCCTTTGTGATTTCTTGGATTGCCTCTACGACATTTCCATTGGCCCCGTTGATCGTGGCGACAGCGCCAAGATCGGTTGCCAGTGCAAGTTTGGTCGGGTCCAGATCCACCCCAATGACATTGGCCCCGACCGCATTGGCAATCATCACCGCTGAAAGGCCAACGCCGCCGCAGCCATGAACGGCGACCCACTGTCCTGCCGACACCTTGCCTTGATCCACAACAGCCCGAAACGACGTCGCAAAGCGGCACCCAAGGCCTGCAGCCGTTGCAAAATCCATGTCCTCAGGTAGGGCAACAACATTGAAATCAGCTTGATGTATCCCGACATATTCCGCGAAACTGCCCCAATGGGTAAAGCCTGGTTGTTCTTGATGCATACAGACTTGCGAGTGCCCTTCATGGCATTCATTGCATGTGCCGCAACCGCAGATGAAAGGGACCGTCACGCGGTCACCCACGTTCCAATTGCTGACGTCCTTTCCCACCGCTTTGATCACTCCGGCCAGTTCATGGCCTGGGATATGGGGCAGGTCAATGTCGCTGTCATGTCCCATCCACCCATGCCAATCGCTGCGACAGACTCCCGTCGCCTCGACTTTAATGACAACTCCATGTGGTTCGGGGGTTGGATCTTTAACAGTGACAAGTTTAGGGGCTTCTTGAAACTTTTCGAACAGAACGGCTTTCATCGTGGGGTCTTTCGGTCTGGGGATATGAAGCAAAGATTATCATATGGATAAAGGGAATTACCTTGCTAAACTGCCCCAAAATCTCATATTTTTAGGAAGTTTATGCTAAGATTTACCTGATAATTGGAGGTTTCTAACTTATGGTTGAGATTGATGTTGCGAATGCTCAAATCCTCGATCTTCTTCAAAATGATGGACGGATGACCAATGCGAAATTGGCTGAACATCTTCAAATGACAGAGACACCGTGCTGGCGACGGCTCAAAAAGCTTGAAGATTCCGGGGTTATTGAAGGGTATCAAGCCAACGTGAATCGGCGCAAATTGGGCCTTGGGGTTATGGCATTTGTCCAGCTCAGCTGCTCTGAACATGACCAAACGACAATGGCAGAGTTCCAACGAATTGTCGAAACGACACCTCAGATTCTTGCCTGCCATAACACAACTGGCGAAGATGATTTCTTGTTAATCGTCGTGGCACGCGATTTGGACGATTACAGCGCTTTTGTGGATAAAACCCTACGACGTATCCCGGGGGTATCGAGCATCAGGTCGAACCTGTCACTGAAGGAAATGAAAGCGTCAAGCAAATTGCCGGTTAGATCTGTAAAAGGGTGACAGCAGTGAATAGCAATTTTATCTGCAATGCCGGCATCCACCTTATGAAAATGAAACGCAATTGACCGCCACGTATCAGCAAACGGTGAAGCACGAACGGCTTCTTCTTCCTTCTCAGTCAGTTTCATTGGGGCCAAATAAAGCAAATTGTTAAGAGTGCGGTTGTGCACATTCTAATCACTGAGGCGTGGACGGTGTGAAAGGCAGAGAAGAACCTTGGAGTGTAGGATGTCAAAGACATCAAATGTGCCACGTGCGAAACTCAACTAATATGCCAGCGAAGAGAATATCATGCATTTTCCCGGCGTTTCCACGAGCATTATCATATTTCAACGCCGGAATGGCCGCATCGGGTGGGGCAGAGTTTCGTTCACTGGTTTGCGAGTAACAGTCTATGGATCTCATACAATGTGTCGTACGGCGCTCATTCAATTTAAAGACGGACCAAGCAACTGCTTGGTCCGCCGGTTTGTATTTTGGGCTGTTTCTTCTTTAGGCGAAGAGGAGTTCATCCGTTTGGATCAACCCGACGTCCTCGAAATAATGGTTAACCTCACTATCCTTTGACTGCTCTTCTTGGATCAACAGGTTGGCCCAGTCGCTGATCCGTACGGACGCCGTATCGCTGCCATTGAAGGTTTGGATATCGGCCAACACAGCGCCGTTATAGCTGTCGTCAAAGTTGACTACAGTCCCCGAAGCATTCGCCACGACGCTACTCGCAGAGAAGTTCTCGTGTGTCCCAGCCTCAAACGCGATCCAGTGGAAGTCTTCTATCATGTGCTTACCGGCGTAGTCGGCCGCTTCTTCTTCTTGCAAGAACACATTGAACCCGTCTTGATCGACGTCCGATATGCGGTCAGTCACGGCATCTCCGCCGTTTTCGCTGGCCACCTGACCGATCACGATTGGGCCTTCGTCGAAAGCACTGTCGAAAGAGATACCAGAGGTTTCACTGTTAACCCCTGTCGATCCTGCTTGAATGACAGAGCCGTCCGAAAGCGTGTGCTCCCCGCGTTCAACCGCGATCCAAGAGATCGTTTCCTCCATGTGATAACCGTCCAAATAATCCCACTCTTCGAGTTGGAATTCGAATCCGGTTTCCGTGACATTTTGCACGCGTATGTGCACGGCATTCTCGCCGTCCATCGTAACCACAGAGGCTGCAACAATCGGGTCGTCCATCGCCTGTTCAAAGGTAACAGTATGCCATTGGCTCGCGTCATCCTGTTGTATCACAAGATCACCGGTTTGGCCGATCAGTTCTGTCTGGATTGTCAGAGGTGCTTCTACCACTTGGGCATCTGCAAAGACCGTATTGGCCACATCCCCCGCCAGGATTTGGGTGACATACAAATCCATATCTGGATCGTCGCCTTCCAACGTGAGCGTGAATTCTGTATCTAACAGATCATTCTCGGTTCCTGCTTGAAACAGACCGCCATTAAGGATGAGCAGATAATCGGTGGACAGATCAATGGTCAGATCGGCCCCATCTTCGATAATCAACTCTCCGCCATTGACAATGATACCCTTCACAAGCGTGCTTTGATCTAGAACAACGGTCTGATCGGGGCCGATGACAACAATATCATCCACACCGGGAATACCAGCATCTCCCCAAGTGGAGGCATCTGACCAACGCGCCATATCCTCTGTAACCACCGTCGTGTCTGAGGTGGATTCGTAGCGCACCAACTCATAGTCACTGTTGCCAGCGGCCTCTTCGGCCTCAAGCGCTTCTGGGGCAGCGGCGATCGTTGCAGGGGCTTGAGCATCCACCGCAGCAAGCAGGTCGGTAGACAGTTCGCGTGCGCCATGGGCGACGGTGTTGTTGTCGCCTGTGATGGCTAACGTGATCGACGCGTTGGCGCGGTAATCCGCCAACAAATCGGTCACAGTGCGGTCCGGGTCGACTGCGGATTCGCCACCGACCAGACGAATAAAGACGCTACCGCTGTTTGAGTCCACATAATAGGCAGAGGTTCCGCTGGTTAGCAGATCGTCATAGCTGAGGACTTCTGTTGCGCCATCCGTGACCGTGAAGCTACCAGCGATGCCGGGGACTTCGTAGACGGCACTTTCGCCGGTCCGAATACCAGTGAGGTTGAGGATCAGTTCTTCGGGCAGGTCCTCAAAGTCGAGAAGATATGCAACGTCCCGTTCCATGCCGGTGGACGTGTAAATCTCGTAGTTTGCATCGGAATTCCCATCACCAGCTCTTCGTGAATCTTCCGAAATGGGCAGGTCTGTAACTTCCTCACCGTCGGAACGCACAACGCGGACGCTACCAGTGATGTCCAGCGCCGTGATTTCAGTCGCACCGATGGTGTTTTCGCTGACATAGCCTGCAATTCCATCAATCTGAACAGCATCAGGAGAGGCTCTGAATAGGGCACCTTCGCCGTCAGGTGTGATGAACGCCCCTACAATGCCGGTCACTGATCCGTCTAGATCAAGCGTGACTTGTTGCTCATTAAGATCATCGAAAAACGTAAAATAGCTGTTGTCATCAAGGGTAAAATTGTTGAGAGCATTTGCCGTGTCCAAATGGTCGCTGTCCCCGTGAAGCAATCGGGTCCAGTTGGTCGCATAGACATCTGAATACTGGTTTCCTCCATCGCGATAGAGGGAAACCGTGGCGCGATCGAACACAGCGTTCTCGACGTAATTCCCATGGCGTGAGAAAAAGTCAGCGCCGATAACGGCGAGGTCAGTAAACACCATTTCATGGGTCAGGGACCAGACTTCCCCACCGTAGGCTGTGAAGCCATCGATCGATGCAAAATCTGCTTCGAGGGTTGATTGCCGAAAAGCCAAATCGTCGGTTAGCCGTCCGTCAATGCCGAGGATTTTGCCTGTGCCACCAGAACCCGCGTCGCTTGCTTCGCCTGCCGAGTGGCCGACGTTGTCGATAAAGATTAGATCGCTGAGCAAGCCGGCGTCACCTACGTCAACTTTAGCCGACAAGCCGTGCGGTGTTGCAGCGGGGATGATCCAGAACCCGTTGCTTTCTGAACCAGCCGCGTGGTTGCCGATGAACACGTTGTTGGGGTTTTCAATCCAAAAGCTGGATGCGTTTTCTGCGTCAGTCGGAATTGGTAGGCCGGTTTGGGATTCCTTGGTATTGAACACAAGGTTGTTAATAATCTGGTTGCCGTTTTCGGACCCGTCTTCAAAAAACACACCGTGGCCGACGGTATTGTAGATGACATTGTCTTCGTAGAGGATGTTTGACGTCCCGTGGATGGTCGAGCCTTTTTGGTAGGATTCGTGAACTGACACGCCTTTGGCGTATTGTCCTTCTGCATCGCCCAGCATGTGCCAGTGAATCGGGTAGCGCCCGAGTTCGTCGACTTGCCCAACGCGGTAGTATTCGGCACCCTCGATATGTTGTTCGGCCCCGTCCATGACCATGGTATGCGCGCCGTAACCGTCTTCAACACTGTCTTCGTCGCCTTGTATCGTCACATTGCGTGTCAGCAGCGCGACTTCGGCGCGGATTTCTACGTCCCATTCCAGCGCGTTTTCACCGGTAAGGCCGTTTTCATAATGCAGGGTTTCTCCCCTGTGGCTGTAAGTCAGATCTCCATCAAGGGTGATCGTCTTGCCATCTTCGGATATATCCAAAATAGTAAATTCTTCGGATTCGCTCCATTCATCGGATGTCGATGCGATGGCGATTTTGTCACCAATTTCCCAACCGGTCGTTTCCTGAACTGTGATGGTGCTATCGCCAACGTTGGCGGTTATTTCAAGCTGTGACCAGCTTTCCTTTTCGACATCGGCGGCATGGATTTCGATCCTGCTATCTTCGCCCATCGCCATCAAATATGCGTTGTTATCGCTGATGACTACTTCAGTCATGTCCATTTCGTCTTCGTTCACTTCGTACTCCTAAGCACATTAAAGCGATGCTTGTCATTTGACCGCGTCGCCAAGTATGCCCCCACATTCGACTTACAATCTTAGATTGTTTTAACTACCGTTTACCAGAACTGAACCACTCCTTTTCATGATTGGATAGAAGTGGCAGGTTTCCGCTCTTCTAACCGTTCTGGGTCACCGCCTTCAGGTGTATTGTTATGTTCTAGATACACGCAGAAGAATTACTTTATCGGTTTCTGATCCACTATTTGGTGCGAGGTAGGAAGAAACTTTTTTGCAGAATGCAGCCACTCAAAGGTCATTCTCTGCAAATTGATTATTTTGTGTGCGGTTTGATCTAAACTGCGGCGAATTTACTTCGTTGGTCTGTATGTGTTTTGCGATCCGAACCAGAGATCTCTGAATTCAATCAGAAATTTTGGGTTAGAACAGCGTCGCGTATTAGCGCTGGCAAACAAGCCAGTGCCCAAGGCGTGAACAAGTGAAATTTGATTCTAGAAAATTGGTCTGGCCCGCAGGTTTTGCCAAAATGATGATCATGACTTCTTTGCGATGAGGTTGCGGGTGGCGATGTCCGATAGCCCCTTTGTTTGCGGATGTCTGGGTGATCTTTTTGTTGTTGTACGTCCTCAATTCTTTGCGATTGATCTGGTCCTAATTATTTGATGATTGGGCTTCTGGGGAGAAGTCAGAGCCAACACAAGAGCCATAAGTGGCTCTGTTTTATGAATTTTCGTTAGAAGTTAATGACCGGAAGCATCACCTTTTTTACTTAGATGAACGGTACATAACCCTCGATAACATCGGGTTATATTGGTCGGTTGTTCATAGTCATACTGGTCATGCCTTGATGGACCCTAGGGTGCTTATCCTGATGCTGTGGGTGAAGCGACGTAAGCCTTTACGTATAGATTTTTGGGCATATGAGTATTTGTCGCAGGGCTGATTTTTGGAGTGGTTTGGGTATGAGGAGGCAGAAGTTAAATCCTATTGAACGTCTTTCTGTCCTCTCACGGCCCTTGTTTTGGAGTACGTCCCA
>JBDWMA010000031.1:0-4722 GCA_039972875.1 Pseudoruegeria sp. | reverse complement strand
GCATTTGCGATGCAAGAAAGAGGTTGGACGCTACGCAGTTCAATAATCTGGAATAGGTGCAATGCGTTTGTTGAACCAACCGCACGAGACCGCCCGCACAGGCAGTACGAATTTGTCTTCATGTTCTCGAAATCGCGTTTCTACAGCTTTGACCGCTCGAAGCTTGTCGAAGAAGATGTTTGGAACATCCCGATTGAGAGGAACCGTCGGGCGAAACACAATGCAGCATTTCCCTCAGAACTTGTCCGTCGATGCATTGAAGTCGGCAGCCCGCCAGGCGGGCATGTGCTCGACCCGTTTGTCGGAAGCGGCACGACCATCTTCACGGCCCTAGAACACAATCGCAACGTGGTTGGGGTCGATATGAGTGACGATTATTTGGACTACGTTGAAAGCACGCTAGAATCCGATGGACACTATCCCGTTGATTGGCAGGTAGTAGACAAAAAGATTGCCAAACCATCAGGTCTCTGGGATCAATGGGCAGGAAACAAAACAAACTTCCGAAAGCCTGGTCGAAAAAAGGGATAGATAAATTTGAAGTTTTTCGAAATCCAAACGATTAAGGCATCCATTGAAGAACTTCAAAAGTATAGCGCAAACTGGCTGATACCAGCATTTGTCTTTGCATCAAACGACGTCGGCACAGAAGAGCTTGTCGATATGTCCAAGAACCTTGGTACTGACCAGTTCTTGGACAACTTTTTTAACGGCGCACTAATCGATATCCCACCATTTGCGAGTGGAAATAATCTTCTGCGGCCTCGTTTGAAGGGTGTCACTTGGCATCGCGGCGACTTCGCAGATGACTACATGGTCCGTCAGGACACAAAGATGTGGGGCAATCTGTTTTCAAGTCGTGGATACCGCGAGATGCGTCAACGCGGAGAAGTTGAGGGGGAGAAGGCGACTGTTCGGCTAACCGACGCGTTTCAACCAGCATTTGAAAGCGCGATTCCATCATCCTTCGATTTTGAAGACTTTATGGTTTGGTTGTTCGCGTTTTCGGGTTTTCCAGACAACGTCTCTTCATGGCAGGAACTCCACGAACATCTGCTGAAAGATAAGTTGGGTTTGGAGGCCCTTAAAGCACCGTATATTGGTCGCTTCAAACTCAATCCCGATAAGGCCTGGCCTGCCACAATCCCTGATAGACCAACAAATGGTCAGTTCTTAGCGGAGCTTGCACCTCGCTTAGAGGCCTTTTTGGCTAACCCAACGCCAGCACAGGCTCCCAATGAACCAGCAAAGAAAAACCTGATCAGTCCGGATGACCCAATACTTTCAGTTGTAAGGAGTGCCATTGCCAAGAACACCAGCCACTCCTTTCTTTTGGCTGGACCTCCAGGTACAGGGAAAACAAGATGGGCACATGACATCGCCGCCTTCCTGGCCGATGGCGAGGACGACCGCGTTCTCTTCCTCCAATTTCACCCTGCATTTGGCTATGATGATTTTGTGGAGGGATTCCGTCCTGCTGTCTCCAAAGATGAGAATAATAACGGGGTTACGTACGTCCTTGAGCGCCGTCATTTCTTGAAATTTGCAGAGAAGGCCGCGAAAGACCCCGATAAACTCTATGTCCTAGTCATCGATGAGCTGAACAGAGGAGACGTGGCCCGCATTTTTGGCGAGCTTCTGACATATCTCGAACTCGACTATCGTGACCAAGAATTCACCCTCGCTATTTCCGGTGAGCCGACAACATTGCCGCGTAATCTTATCGTGCTTGCGACGGCAAATCCATTTGATCGTTCCGTGACAGACCTGGACGATGCGCTTTTGCGGCGCTTTGTGGTCATCATGATGGAGCCGGACAAAGTATTCTTGGAGAGCTTTCTAAAGGAAAAGGGCGTGGAGAATAGAGTGCTTTCGCGCACTCTTCGTATCTTCGATATTTTGACGGAGGCGTTTCCCGCTGGATTTGGGCATACCAACTTTTTAAAAGTGGAAAGCATTGACGACCTAGCTGATGTTTGGGCCGGCCGAGTGCAGCTTGGGCTTCAGCGCACGCTCTTTCACGACCGACAGCGCTACGAGGCACTCAAGGGCGAGATTGAGCAACTCTTACAGATTGATGAGGAGGCAGAGGCTGCCGGTACAGATGACGCGCAAGGTTAAGGGTCATGCCTAACCCAACCCGCGTAATCGAAATACAAGAAAGGGGAACGCGTTACTTTCCCCGTTCTGATTTGTTTGATCTCAACGGTCGATCGCTGATCCTTTCTGAAACGCGCGCCCTCAATGCGATCGAGATCAAGGACACAGCGGGGGGCGCACGGTTGATGGCTCTTGGCCTAATTGGCTATCTGCCTCTAACAAGTACAATCACCCTGAATATTGTTCCAAAATTTCCCATAGCCAATTTGTGGACCATGTTAGAGGTTGGGGGAGAAACTTATACAAACATCCTGCCTACAATTCGACGTTATCAAACAAGCGACAGACCTGCGCCTATTCAGATCCTAGTTCGCAGTTTTTGCCACTATCTGAAAGCAATCCTGTCTGCTGGTTTCGAGCGCAGTTATTATCCACGTCAGCGAACAGGGTACTATACACCTCGCGTCGAATTTGGGCCTACCATCAGCCGCTACCTCTCACGCGGAAACCCAGTTGATACCGTCTCAAGTGTATTCGAGTTTGGTTTAGATTCACCCGTCAATCGGGTCGTAAAAGCAGCTTGCCTACGGTTTGCGCGGTTGATCCCGCCCAACGATGACTGGCAAGCAGAACGTCGCCTCATTCAACTAGCCTTAGATGCATTTCAGCGCGTTCGAGAACGTGAACCAAACTCACACGATTTCGATCTAGATCAGTCTGTATCGCTTCGCCTGCGCGAGCATTACGCCGGTATGCTGCGCGTGTATCAGCTCCTTCTAACAGGAGGTGGGATCGCATTTACCTTCGAACCTGGCGGGAAGGAACTTCCCTCCTTTCTCTTCAATCTGGACGATATTTTTGAGCGATTTGTGCGTCAAACCTTCTTGCAAGGCCTGCGCGAACACAACATCGCCGTCCTCGATGGTAACAAGCATCAAGGGCGTCTTTTTGTAGACAGCAAGGTCTATCCCACCAAATCTGACTTGATCTTTCGTCGTTCAAAAAAAGACGTAATCGGGCTTGGCGAAGTAAAGTACAAACCTAAGCTCAAAGAGGCAGATCGATATCAAATTATTAGCCATGTAACGGCTGCGAAAGCGCCTGTTGGTGTATTGTTCTCCCCGACGAATGAAGGCGACAGCCAACGCTTAGAACGTATTGGTAAGCTTCCAACAGGGGCGCAATTCTATCATTATCGGATCAACATTCAGGGCGATATAAAGTCTGCACAGGCACAGATGATAAATGAGGTTTATGCTGTGCTTCCTGCTCTTACACCAGCTCCGGCATGAAAAGGCCAGTTAGGCACGACGAACAGTTCTTTCGCTGACTTTGAACAGCCTTGCGATATCTGAAACAGCTCGATGTTCCTGGTCTCTCATCTGCCGTACTTCGTTTTTCTGAGCTGTTGTAAGGGCAGGGGGCCTGCCGCCGATCCGGCCTCGTTTACGAGCTGAAACCAGTCCCTCTCTAGTGCGCTCAGAAATCCGCTCGCGCTCAAACTGAGCGATGGAGGCGAAGACATGGAACACGAGACGGCCTGCCGGCGTCGTGGTGTCGATATCCTCGGCCAGGGACCGAAAGCCGGCACCGTGCGCGCGGATCGCTTCTACGATCTCCAGGAGGTCCTTCAGAGACCGAGCAAGGCGGTCATACTTCGTGACGGTCACAACGTCGCCGTCGCGGAGCTGCTCCAGCATTCTGTCCAGTTCCGGGCGGGCGCGCCTCGACCCGCTGATCTTATCTGCGAAGACTCTCTCGGCACCGGCTACCGAGAGGGCATCCGTCTGTGAATCCAGGCTCTGGTCGTCAGTGCTGACGCGGGCATATCCGATGATCATGCCTCAGTGTGACAAAAACCTGCCAAAACTGCAAAGATTTTGCCGGGGGTTTTTGTCCTATCTAAGCGATTGATCCTGGGCAGGGCAGGGTGCTTGGACAAAAACGAGGGTTATTGGAACGGCCCCAAAGTCCGCAATATGGACTAGGTGGTGATACCCGACACTTGACGTTACACCTTAAATGACTCAAATTAACGTAGTTATCTGCCCGCATTAGCCTCCTTTTCAAGAGGACTGTGACGGACACCACGGTGTCGAATTGCGCCAGACAAGACGCTTCCAGTAAGCGTCCCTTAATCAACCCACATTAAATATCATTGGAGGCTGAGAAAATGATCTCATCCGAATACTGCCGACTCATGGCCCGCTACAATACATGGCAAAACACCTCTTTGGTAAGTGCCGCCGATGGACTCACAAATGCGGATCGCTGGAAGGATCGAGGTGCGTTCTTCCAATCGATTGCGGCTACTCTGAACCATCTTTACTGGGCTGATGCCTTGATGTTGGAGCGACTAAAGGGCAACGGACGCCCAGAGGAGACCATCAAGCACTCCCTTGCCAGCCCATCGAATTGGGATGATTTCAAAGCGCTGCGTTCACAACGCAACGAGGAAATCGAAGAATGGACGGCCCGATTGGTCGATGCTGACCTCGACGGTAAGGTTGTTTGGTATCCCGGGGACGGTTCAACCCGGATCGAGAGACCAACGGCCTTCTGTGCTGCTGAGCTCTTTAATCACGAGACCCACCACCGAGGTCAGGTCCACGCTATGTTGAC
>JBDWMA010000030.1:0-46045 GCA_039972875.1 Pseudoruegeria sp. | reverse complement strand
TGTGGCACAAGCGGTTGTTCGATCAGCGCCGTGGCCGAATTCAGGATTTGCCCCGCATCAAGGTCTTCCTGCATGACGCGGTAGCTGCCTGTACACGTGACAGTATCACCGGGCGCAATTGGCGGCGCCGGGCAACTGATCGGGCCCGTGCCCTGCCCCGCAATCAACGGATCACTGATCTGGATCGGGGCCGTTAACGTGATGTTGCCGTCATTGGTGACGTCAAAGGCATAAGAAATCACCTGATCCACTGCATCAAATGGGTTGGGCGAACCGATGGCTTCGCGCTTAACCAAGGAAATCTCAGGCTCGCCACCAATAGTCACAAGCGTTGGATCACCAGCGGTGTCACCATCTGCGTCATTGCCATCATCGGACGTATCCGAAACAAGCGTGCCTTGATCCGTCTCAGCGTCGACAACCACTTGGTTTTCTACACCGCCTGCATCGATATCTGCCTGCGTTAGTGTGTAGGTGACAGTGTAAATCCAAGTTTCATTCACATCTATCGCACCAGCCACACCGGAATCGCCGGGCTGCAGTATCGGTTCCAGCGACAGCTCTGTGCCGTCGCGGCGCGTGAACGTATCCGTCAGCACAATATTCGACAGCGTCACATTGCCGGTGTTTTCTGCTGTTACCGTAAAGGTAATCTGGTTGCCTTCGACCACCGGATCAGCCAGCGCTGTCACATCAGCGGTCTTGGTCACCTCAAGGCCAGGGGCCTCCGGAATATCCAGGAGGTTTGGATCGTCATTGTCTGTGGCATCGCCCGACACGTCAGAGACACCGCCCGCCGTTTCTGTGTCCGCACCGACCGTGGCTTGGTTGCTCACCTCGCCCGCATCAATGTCGTCCTGTTCCAGCGCATAAATCGCCTGCCAGATCATCGTGCCGCCGACAGCCAGATCTTCAGCATCCGTCTCGCCGTCAATGTCCGATCCACCTGATTGCAGCGCAGGCACAGGCGTCGTCCCCGCCCCGCCAAAGGCGGTTTCCGTCAAAGTCACATCCAAAAGGCTGACATTGCCCTCGTTCGTAACCGTATACGTATACGTCACCTCGTCGCCGACGCTCGCCACGCCGTCATCGCCAAGATCAAGGGCCGCACCCTTCACAACCGCAATCGCCGCAGTCTGATCAAAGGCCGTGACCGTCGGGTCATCCCCATCCGCAGGTCCAACCCCATCATCAGACACATCCGAGATGTCGACACCTTCTGGGTCCTGCGATGTGGCCGTGGCTGTGTTTTCAACACCACCATCATCAATCGCATCTTGCGTCAGACGGTATTCGGCCGTGAAGGTCCACGTCTCGCCCACGCTCAGCAAATCGTCGTCGTTCAAATCGCCACTATCAAAGACAGGGGCTGCCTCAAGCGCCTCGATCCCGCCAGTCGCCGTCGTGATATCATCGCTCAGCACCGGGGCGCTTAGGGTCACGTTGCCCGTATTCTCCACAGAGATCGTGTAAAAAATCACGTCATCCACAGCAGGCGGCGTGCTTAGGGTCGCAACGGCCGTCTTCAGCGTCTGCAAGCCAGGTGCGCGGACCAAAGGCGTGACAGTCGGGTCGTCATTATCAACCGCGCTGCCCGACAGATCCTCAATCGCAGCGCCAATCGGTGGTGTCGCGCTGGCAGTGGCCGCGTTCTCGACCTCGCCCGCATCAATGTCGTCTTGCGTCAGGACGTAATCCACAAGGAACACAACCGTATCCCCCGTCACCGCAAGGTCAATCGCGTCCCCTTCGCCGTCAAGATCAGCACCGCCGCTGTCCAAGACCGGTACAGGCGTGACACCAAGACCCGTAAACCCAGTTTCCGTAACGCTTAGGTCAAACAGGGTCACATTGCCCGTGTTCGTAACTTCGTAGCGATAGGCAATCGTATCACCCGCATCGACGCGGCCATCAGGGCCCGGCACAACTGTCGCCGATTTAACAATGACCAGCGCCGGGTCTTGCGACAGTGGCACCTCAACCGGCGCGTCAATCGCATCCTCGATCAATGTATCCGTCGGGTCATCGGCATCAACGCTCACCGTGTTGCTTACAAGGCCGCTGTCAATCACATCCTGCGTCAGCGCATAGGTCACTTGGAACACCCAAGTCTCGCCCACTTCCAACACATCCGCCACGCCGTCATCGCCACTGATCAACACAGGCTCAATCGCAAGCGGGTTCCCTGCCCCATCTTCAAACGTGTCATCCAACACAACATCCGTCAGCGTCACGTTGCCCGTATTCGCAACTTCGATGGTATAAATGATCTCTTGGCCCACAACCGCCGGATCAGTCACATCACTCGAGTCCGCCGACTTTTCGACCTCAAGACCAGGGTCGCGCGGCAGATCAACAACAACAGGCTCCGCCAAGGCGTCCGTCTGCTCTTCGCCTTGCGGATCGTCCGCCGTCACACTCACTGTGTTCTCAAGCGCGCCGCTGTCGATCGCGGCCTGCGTCAGGTCAAAGCTTGCGATGAACACCCAGGTTTCGCCAACCTCAAGTGCATCCTCAATACCATCGTCACCACTGTCCAGCGTCAGCGTGATCGGCAAAGCAACATCGTTCCCGTCAACAAAACTGTCCGTCAAATCAACGTTCGTCAGCGTCTGATTGCCCGTATTCGCAACCTCAATCCGATACGACACCGTCTCACCCACAACCGCAGGATCACTCACACCAGTCGAATCCGCAGTCTTCGTGACTGATATGCCCTCAACCTCCGGAATATCCAGGAGGTTTGGTTCGTCATTGTCCGTCGCATCGCCCGACACGTCAGAGACACCGCCCGCCGTTTCTGTGTCCGCACCGACCGTGGCTTGGTTGCTCACCTCGCCCGCATCAATGTCGTCCTGCTCCAGCGCATAAATCGCCTGCCAGATCATCGTGCCACCCACGGCCAGATCCTCAGCATCCGCCTCGCCGTCAATGTCCGATCCACCCGATTGCAGTGCAGGTACAGGCGTCGTGCCGGCCCCGCCAAAGGCGGTTTCTTCCAACGTCACATCCAAAAGGCTGACATTGCCCTCATTCGTGACGGTATAGGTATACGTCACTTCGTCGCCGACGCTCGCCACGCCGTCATCGCCCAGATCAAGGGCCGCAGCCTTCACAACTGCAATCGCAGGCGTTTGATCAAATGTCGTGGCCGTCGGGTCATCCCCATCCGCGGGCCCAACCCCATCATCAGACACATCAGAGATGTCGACACCTTCAGGGTCCTGCGATGTTGCCGTGGCTGTGTTTTCTACGCCACCTTCATCAATCGCCTCTTGCGTCAGACGGTATTCGGCCGTGAAGGTCCACGTCTCGCCCACGCTCAGCAAATCGTCGTCGTTCAAATCGCCGCCATCAAAGGCAGGGGCTGCCTCAAGTGCCTCGATCCCGCCAGTCGCCGTCGTGATGTCATCGCTCAGCACCGGGGCGCTTAGAGTCACGTTGCCCGTATTCTCAACAGAGATCGTGTAAAAAATCACGTCATCCACAGCAGGCGGCGTGCTTAGGTTCGCAACAGCCGTCTTCAGCGTCTGCAACCCAGGTGCGCGGACCAAAGGCGTGACAGTTGGATCGTCATTATCAACCGCGCTGCCCGACAGATCTTCAATCGCCGCGCCAATCGGTGGTGTCGCGCTGGCAGTGGCCGCGTTCTCGACCTCGCCCGCATCAATGTCTTCTTGCGTCAGGACGTAATCCACAAGGAACACAACCGTGCCCCCCGTCACCGCAAGATCAATCCCGTCCCCTTCGCCGTCAAGATCAGCACCGCCGCTTTCCAAGACCGGCACAGGCGTGACACCAAGGCCCGTAAAGCCAGTTTCCGTGACGCTTAGGTCAAACAGCGTCACGTTGCCCGTGTTCGTGACTTCGTAGCGATAGGCAATCGTATCACCCGCATCGACCCGACCATCAGGGCCAGTCACAACTGTCGCCGATTTGACAAGCGCCAGCGCCGGATCTTGCGATAGTGGCACCTCAACTGGCGCGTCAATCGCATCCTCGATCAATGCCCCTGTCGGGTCCTCGGCATCAACGCTTACCGTGTTGCTTACAAGGCCGCTGTCAATCACATCTTGCGTCAACGCATAGGTCACTTGGAAAACCCAAGTCTCGCCCACTTCCAACACATCCGCCACGCCGTCATCGCCACTGATCAACACAGGCTCAATCGCAAGCGGGTTCCCTGCCCCATCTTCAAACGTGTCATCCAACTCGACATCGGTCAACGTCACGTTGCCCGTATTCGCAACTTCGATGGTATAAATGATCTCTTGGCCCACTTCCGCCGGAACGGTCACAGCGCTCGAATCCGCCGACTTTTCGACCTCAAGGCCGGGATCTTGCGACAAATCAACAATAACAGGCTCCGGCAATGCGTCCGTCTGCTCTTCGCCTTGCGGATCGTCCGCCGTCACACTGACTGTATTCTCAAGCTCGCCGCTGTCGATCGCGGCCTGCGTCAGATCAAAACTCGCGATGAACACCCAAGTTTCGCCAACCTCAAGCGCGTCCTCAATACCATCGTCACCACTGTCCAGCGTCAGCGTGATCGGTAAAGCAACATCGTTCCCGTCAACAAAACTATCCGTCAAATCAACGTTCGTCAGCGTCTGATTGCCCGTATTCGCAACCTCAATCCGATAAGAAACCGTCTCACCCACAACCGCAGGATCACTCACACCAGTCGAATCCGCTGTCTTCGTAACTGAAAGGCTGGGATCGCCAAGTTCCAGTGTTACGCTGGCGGTACTTGTGTCTTGCGGGGTTGTTCCATCCGGGCTGAGGCCAGTAATGGTCGCTGTATTATCAATGCTGATCTCAGCGTCTATGTCATCTTGGGTCACAGAAAACTCAGCCGTGAAGGTCACGGTGTCGCCGGGGCCGAGCGTTGTGAAAATTCCAGGTCCGTCTGTGTCCACAGACGTGCCGGTTTCATTGACGTCGCCCGTCAGACTTTCGCCTGTAATCGGTAGCGGTGCAGTACCTGCTGCACTGGTATGCTGATCCACCAACGTGACACCGGTTAGGGTCACGTTGCCAGTGTTGGTCACAACATAGGTGTAGTCGATCGTCTCGCCCTCAGCGACATTGGCTAGGACATTGGGTGTTTTGACAATCGAAATGTCCGGATTTCGCGCGCCATCGATAGTCAGCTCGGTAACAACGGGGTCTTCAACCTCGCTCGAGGTCGCAGTGGCCGTATTGGTGACAAAGCCCGCATCCAGATCAGCCTGCGTGACAAAATATTCGGCTGTACATTGGTAGAATTCGCTTGGGGCGATGCCACCCACAGGTAGCCCTTCACAGATGAAAGTGCCGATTTTGTCATCAACGATTTGGGGTTCTTCGAACAGCGTGATGTTGCCAGTATTTGCAACAGTAAAGGTATATTCAATGCGTTGGTTAAAGCTGATAATTTCGTCAGTGGTGGATTCTTTGACAAGGTTAAAGGCGGGATCTTGCGGTGGGCCACGCACAAATACGTCTGCAGTATCGTTGATAGGATCAAGGGCGGTGTTATTTGGCGTCGCTACAACCGTGGCCGTGTTGGTAAAGCCGCTGAATTGCGCACCCGGAACACCATTGACTTCGTCCAAATCAGCCTGAGTTACGGTGTAGGTAAAGACGCAACTGTCATCCGTTTCGCCCGGTTCAATCGGACCAACAAGACAGCTGACCGGAGTGACCAAACGATCATCGGTGATCACGGCTTCGCTCAAGGTAATGTTGCCCGTGTTCTGAACCGAGATGACAAACTGCAACTCTTGTCCTGGGTCGGTGAATGCATCAGCTGCGCCGGGATCGGGCAGAATGGCCTTGTTCACGGTCATCGCGACAACCGGGGCGTCAATATCCTGCGTATGAATGTCATCATCGCTGATGGTCAAACCTTGCGGGTCGGTACCTGTGGCGCTGGCTGTGTTGATCAAGGTCTGCGCATCCACATCATCCTGCGTGACGACGTAGTCACCTTCGCAGACGAGGGCATCGCCCGGCAACAAAATCACATTCGCCGGGGCTGCGGAGCCGCCAACTGTACACGTCAACGTTGGCAGTAGTGGGTCAGAGATCGACGCGCCCGCGATGGTCTGGTTGCCGCTGTTCAGTGCCGTGATCTGGTAGGTTAAAGTGTCGCCTTCGCTGGCAGTGGCGATGCCGCTTATTTGGGCCTTGGTGACCGTCAGTTCAGGGTCTTCATCCGCCAAAACGGTCTCTTCTGCGTTGGGGGATACGACTTGCGTCGGCAAGGTACTCTCCGGCGGAAACAGCGTCTGCGCGGTCGCATTATTGGTGACAAAACCACGGTCAATATCGTCTTGCGTGATCTCATGGGTCGCTTCGCAATCGAAGCTGGTTCCTGTTGCAAGAGTGGGCGGCGCGGCCGGTTTACAGGCGATCGTGCCAATCACATCATCTTCGATAGTGATCTCACCTGCCAACCCGACATTGCCCGTGTTCGTCACCACATAGTCATAGGTAATGATCTGCCCGATCGTATCAAAGGGCACGTTGTCTGCGCGCGCCGTCTTAGTCAGGCTAAGCGCAGGCATAGCATCCACAGGAAAGATCGCGTCGTCACTGGGCGATTGTACAGGTGATCCGTCAAAAGAACCCGTCGCAAAGACAACGTTTGTCGCCGAGCCCAAGGCGATGTCATTGGCGGTCACAATGTGCGTCGATGGGCAGGTCAGCGTGTCACCCGGAGCCAATTCGTCACCAGGAACTGCTGGACAACTCGGGATGCTTAGATTGTCGGTCAACGTGATAGGCGCATCGATTGTGACGTTGCCCGTGTTCGTTACGACGATTTCATAGGTCAGCACATCGAATTCGTTGAAAGCCGTAGGATCACTGGAGTTCAGGAATGTTTTAACAATCGACAACTCAGGCGCTTGAATGGCGTTGACAGTAACGCTGTCGGTGCCCGAATCCACTGTGGCGCCATCGAAAACCGTCGACGCTGTGGCGATGTTTGTTACAGAACCAGCATCAATGTCGATTTGCTCGGCGACCCAGTCTTGGTCGCACGTGACACTTGCGCCCGGCGCAACGGGTGCGGCGGTACACGCCAGCGTGCCGGCGATCTGGTCATCCACAATGGTGATCGGATCTGTCGTCGTCACGTTGCCGATGTTGGTCACAACATATTCAAAGGTCACCACATCATTCACGTCGGCAAAACTAGAAGCTGACCCGGCTTGAACCCGTTTTTCCAAACGCAGTTCAGGTTGCTGGTCTGCGGTAACCGTTGCAGTCGCCAGATTGGATGAGATCGTGATGAAAGGATCATCGCCCGGGTTCTGCGGAACGATGGGCTGCGTCATGCTCGCCGTGGCTTCGTTAAGTACTTCGCCCGCATCCAGATCAATTTGTGTGACTTCGTAAGACCCAGTACAGGTCAACGTTCCACCCGGTGCAATGCCTGCACCCGTTATCGCAGGACAAGACACATCTGGAATCAAATCATCCGCGACATTGATCTCAGCAGTTAGAGTCACATTGCCTGTGTTCGTGACAACAAAATCATAGCTCAGAACCTGCCCGACACTTTCAAGAGTACCAGTAAAGGTGCTGTTCTTGGCCAAGGAAATCGTAGGCACCTGCGCCGGACCAGTGACTGTAACTTCGTCGCTGGCATCAACCGGAGTTGCCAGCACAGCACTTTCGCCAGTGACTTCAACTGTGTTGGTAAAGCTGCCAGCATCCACATCACTTTGGTCGAAGTTTTGCGTCGCAGTCAGCGGGGAACCGTCGTCACATGTGGTTGCCACGTCGCCGGGGCCCAAATCCGCCAGCGTACATGTGAAACCAAGCATAGGATCTGTTAAAACAACATTTGTAAGGGTCACGTTGCCATCGTTCGTAACAGTGAAAGTAAAATCCTCACTGTCAGTGGCGCTTGAATAGGTGCCATCAGTAAAGGCTTTAACGACACTTATGGCGGCGTTCTCGGCTGGGCCTGTGCTAACTGCCGTGCTGTCTTGATCGGCCGGATCAGTAACACCCGCAGGGGCGTCCACAGTAATGTCGGCGGTGTTCGTGATCGATCCTGCATCAACGTCAGCTTGTATGATGGTGTAATCCGCAACACAGGTGGTGGAATCAACCGCTCCGGGGGCCAAAGACGGAATTGTACAATTGATGGGTGCACCAAAAAACGGGTCGGTCACCACCAAATTGCTAAGAGTGACGTTGCCTGTGTTCTCCACCCGGAAGGTGTAAGACACGACATCGTTCTCAGCCGTATAGTTGCCGCTAACCCGCTTTTCAAATTCGTACGTTGCGGTACGTGCCGGGCCAGTCACAGTTTCAGTCGCAGTTTGCGTCGTGATTTCAGGCGAGGCCAATGTGGCGACGTTCACCACCTGCCCAGCATCGATATCCGCTTGCGTAACAGAATGAACAAAAACGCACGTGGTGTCCGTCGCCCCTGGTGCCAATGTCGCGATGTCACAGCTAAAGGCGGGGTCCAAAACGTCAGTGACCACAAGGTCGCTGAGCGTCTGCGTGCCTGTGTTCGCCACGGACATCGTATAGGTGATCTGTTCGTTCACAGCAGTAAAGGTTGGCGTGCTTGCCTGCTTGGTCAGGCTTGCTGTCATGGAAGGGACCGTTGGGTCGATTGGCACGACGGCTGAAGCGGTCTCGCTCAGTTGTGGACCTTGAGTAGGGATCGCTGTCGCTGTGGCGGTGTTGTTGATGACCTCAGCGTCGACATTGGGTTGGGTGACCGAATATGAACCCGTGCAGCTATCAGTCGCGCCAGGCGCAACATCCGTCAGGGTACAGACCAGACCGGGGATCAACGGGTCGGTGACACTGACTTCGCTTAGGGTGACGTTGCCGGTGTTCTCAATTTCGAAGGTGTATGTCAGGGACTGATTGAAGGCATCAAACTGTGGCGGGCCAGATTTGGTAAAGACCATTTCAGGGTCTGCAATCACGGGCACCGTTGCTGTGCTTTCGTTCGACGTGATGGCGATGGTTGTGCCGTTGTTGGTGAAATCAAAGGCTGCTGTCGCTGCGTTATCGACCTGCCCTGCGTCAAGTTCGATCAGAGTGACACCATTGCGCGTGCCAACACACTCAAAGCTGTCTCCCGGCGCAAACGACGCCGGTTGCGCCGAACAATCCGCCACGGCGCTCAGCAACGGGTCGGATATGCTGATCGCGTTATCGGGCAGGATCAAAGTTGTATCGCCCGTGTTTGTCACTTCGAACGTGTAGGAAATTGAATCTGTTGTTTCTCCAACCGATGCCGTAGTGGCCGCTTTGACCAACCCGATGCTGGGCATGAAGGTTGGCGCGATTTGGGCACTGACTTGATCAGACTCGACCGCGCCTGCCGACGCTGTCGCGGTATTCACAACCGTGCCTGCCTGAATGTCGGCAAAGGTCAGTTCGTAATCGGCTGTACACGTGATGCTGTCACCAACATTAAGCGGCGTTGGCTGACAGGTGAATGTGCCAATCCTGTCATCTGTAATGGTGATGTTGGATGCGTTCACCGTATCTGTGGTCAGATCGATATTGCCGTCATTCGTGACCTCAAAGGAATAGGTGACA
Source organism: Pseudoruegeria sp. (assembly GCA_039972875.1). Taxonomy (GTDB): domain Bacteria; phylum Pseudomonadota; class Alphaproteobacteria; order Rhodobacterales; family Rhodobacteraceae; genus Pseudoruegeria. The sequence goes on along the minus strand of JBDWMA010000030.1, from coordinate 36,478 downwards.
ATCGCGCCCTCGACATAATCGATCGCATCCACAAGCGGGGCAGTTTTGACAAGCGTCAGTTCAGGTTGCTGCACCGCGGGCACTGTGACGGTATCGGTGTTAGACGTGATGGCCGTCGGGGTCGGCCCGGCTTGGGTTGCAGTTGCGCTGGCGATATTCGTCACATCACCTTCATTCAGATCCAACTGCGTCGTCAGATAGGTATCCGAGGTACATGTAATCGAAGTGAATGGTAATATTTCTGTTTCGACGCAAGAAACAGGCACCAGATCGTCTGTAACGGTTGGCGTCAACAGGGTCACGTTACCCGTGTTTGACAAGATATATTCATATGTCAGGCCAACGTTTTCCGCTGCAAAGTTGCTGGGCGATGCGCTGGCAAGACGTTTATCCAGCGTCAGGCCTGTTGTTTGCACTGCCGGCACCGTGGCTTCATCTGAATCCGATACTGTAACGCCACCAACTGTCACTTCGGCGGATGCTTCGTTATCTACCTGCCCTGCGTTGATGTCGTCCTGCAAGACGTCATAAGTCGCTGTACACAATACAAAAGACCCCGGTGCAATGTCGCCTGCGGGGCATGTCGCACCTGCGGTCAGGACATCAGTAATCGTCGGCACCGGATAAGACACGTTGCCCGTGTTATCGACTCGAATTTGATAGGTTAGGACATCACCTACTGCATCGTATTCTGCCACCTGAGCAGTCTTAGTAACATCAATGCCCGGCGCTGCGGCAGGACCCGGCAACGAAAGATCATCCGTTTGCGTGACCCCTGCGCCAGCCGGTGTTTCGGCTGTGACAGTTACGGTGTTGTCTAGCGTGTCCGCTGCATTGGCGGCAAAGTCATCGACGTCGGATTGCAGAACGGTGTAGGTGCCCGAACAAGTAAACTCGGCATCCGGAGCAAGGTCAGGCGGGCTACAAACAAGACCGGGCAACAGAGGGTCATTAACCTGCACGTTGGACAAGGTAACGTTGCCATCGTTTCGGATCAGAAAGCTGTAAGGGACCGTTGTATCAGCATTACCAAAAGCACCAAGGGTTGATGTCTTTTCAACAAACAGGATTGGGTCTGCAGCCGGACCATCAACCGTCACCTCATCCGTCAGTGTGCCCAATTCACCAAAGTCAGGTGTGCCTTCCGCATTGGCAGTGTTTGTAACAAAGCCGCGATCGACATCTTCTTGGGTGACTTCATAGGTTGCCGTACACGTCGCAGATTCTGGGGTGCCACCCAAAGAGGTAGAGTTAATCACCGTCGTGTCGCAGGATACGGCCCCAATCACATCGTCAAATACTGACAAGTCACTTATCGACACCGAGCCGATGTTGGTGACGATGAATGTATACTCAATCTCATCACCAACTGCGTCAAAATCGGTGACGTTCGCCGTCTTGGCAAGCGTGTACCCCGGCGCAACTGTGACGATGCTGGGGTTGGTCAGATTATTGCCGCGCCGAAAATCCCAGAAGTTATCATTGGGATCATCGTCGAGAACCTGTGTCGTTGTTTGGTTCGTCGTCAGGATGTTACTCAACAACCCAGGGTTTGTGGACGAAAACCAGCCGGTGTTGAAGGTGTTGTTGCCGAAACCATTGGCAAATCCAAAACTCTGAGTGCCCGCATTGTCGGTAATTTCAGTTGTCAGACCTGACCACGACCCGACATTCGTGCCATTCAAGATGAGCGAGATATCGTCTTCGTCAAATCCATTGACCTGGGTATCACCGTCAAAAGCTGAGAACCGGATGTGAATCTCTTGAATGCCACCACCGAAATAATCAGTGCAGGTCGAAAACCCGCAGTCCAGCACGACCGGATCATTGATGGTGAAAGGGTTGCCGCGGAACTGTGTAGGCACGCCGTTGCTGTTAAAGCCACGAAATGCGCCTTCGGGGTTTGAGAATTGGAAATACAAGTTTCCGTTGTTGCCGATAAAGACAAAGGCAACACCACCCGCTTCGGGGTAATCATCAGGCAGCGTAATCGATGTACCCGGAACGGTTGTTGTAAAAGGAGTCGCCCAGGCTGCGCCTGACAACAACAATGCAAGCGTCCAAAAACCGGCAAAAAGCCTGGCTAGCAATACCATATCCCCGACCGTCCCTTACCAATACCCCCTGATCACCGCAGTTTCATTGGGTGTCTTTGCGATCAGAGAATTTTACACACACTGCACTCTTCGTGGCGCACAACACAACACTTTTGATCCCGGCGCCCTTACAAGCAACCGCGGACAATAATTCACATTTTGAACGATAACACACGGGGAAATTTATTCTTTTTTGTCCAAAAGCCCGACACTCAGGAATCGCAACTGGAATGTAGCAGCAGCCGCGAGAGCGATGGCCTAGCGAAAAACCCGTAGAGAAAGCAAAACGGGCGGCTACACATTGCCAATCCTTCAAACGCCCAAACCTTGTTTTCAATCCGATTGCACCTTTTTTAGCGACGTTTGTCGTATTTGATAGCTTGATCTCGGGGCTTTCTACCTTGAGTGCAGAGCACAATTTCGATGCCCGCGAGATTTCGCAGAACCAATCCAAATTAGTTTACGCAACATATCACGAGATTGATGGCTATGAAGAACGCTTCAACGGTCGCATCGCCCTAGAAACAGCCTTGCCACACATGACTACTTTGATGCCGTATTACCGTCCGACGTATCCCTATGTTTACGGGCCACTCATCGATACCGCGTATCGTCTGCCGAGAGACGGCACTTGACCCCGCAGTGACCGCCATCCAATCCGATCTCTTTTAGCTCTTCGGTCGTCGGCGGCCGACCCTTACTGCTAAAACTAAGGTGTGAATGGTTTTTATTACAGACAATCCTCTTTGACCAATGCTGCAACGCCTACGAATGTCACCATTAAGAAAGACTGTTAAAGCGCTCACACTCGCAAACAATCGCATCAAATTACTTCGAGCAAACTGTACTTTTTGCAGGGTTCCCTTTATGGGTACACTTCCTTTTCGATAAAAAATGTGAATGCGTGAATGACCTTTGAACAAGTCCGGACCTTTCTTTGGGTCGCTCGGCTCGGTGGTTTTAGGAAAGCAGCCGATCGTCTGCATCTGTCGCAACCTGCAGTGTCCACACGGATTTCGAACCTTGAGCAAGAGCTACGGGTGTCCCTGTTCGAACGGGGAAGCGGGGACCTTGTCCTAACAAAACAGGGTATGCTGTTGCTGTCTTATGCGGAGCAGATGCTTTTCGTTGAAGAAGAGATCAAGCAGCGGGTTGCCGATCCAGCAGAAACGGAAGGGCTGTTTCGCGTTGGCGCTTCGGAAACGATTGCGCAGGCATGGCTGCCTGAGTTTCTTAAGGCGTTCAATGAAGAATACCCGCGCGTTAATGTCGATCTAACCGTCGATATTTCTCTGAATTTGCGTGCAGCACTTCTTGATCGTCGGCTCGATTTGGTTTTCCTGATGGGCCCCGTTTCTGAATTCACCGTGGAAAATGTTGCCCTGCCACCCTTTGAGTTGCATTGGTACTGCGCGGCAACGAACCCAGTCACGGATTTGGCCGAAATTCCAGTCATGTCTTATTCCAGTAAAACACGTCCATACCGGGAACTGATGTCGGAGCTTTCGCGCACGATTGGGCCGAAAGCGCGGGTGTTTGCATCTGCATCTTTGTCGGCAAGTTTAAAGATGATTGCAGCTGGAATCGCAGTCGGGCCCTATCCCAGAGCCCTTGCGAACGACTTTGTGGAGTCCGGGCAGATCATTGAATTTGATCCGGGCTTTCGACCGCAACCTTTGGTATTTACCGCGTCGTATCTGTCTGAACCACGTAGTTTTCTTGTTGAAAACAGTGCGAAAATTGCACGCTCCATAGCATTGGAATGGGACGCATCGCACCCCAAGTAGTTTCAAATTTTCTATCACTACTGATACATAATGATAATTTGAATAAATGATCGATCCCATGTGATGGTAATGTGACATCACTGGAGCGATCGCGATGAACTCAAAGGCCGTATCACACTCGGATTTAAAACTGTCCTGTGGAAGGCAAGTTCGCGCGGCCATTCGCAGCGGATCGTATGACGGCCACACCGCTGGTCTGGCTGCAGGTAAACTGCAATGTAACCTTGCCATTCTTCCTGAAGATTTTGCATTGGACTTCCTGCGGTTCTGTCAAAGAAACCCAAAGCCATGCCCTGTCGTTGGCGTGAGCGACACTGGCAATCCAAACCTGCCGACCCTTGGTCATAATATTGATATCCGTAGTGACGTTTCCAAGTACCGCATTTTTCGCGATGGGGTGTTAAGTGGTGAAGTGACGGACGTGTCGGATGTCTGGTCAAAGGATCTAGTGACTGTCGCGCTCGGTTGTTCATTCACGTTCGAAAACGCGCTGTTGCGCAATGACATTCCGGTTCGACATATCGAGACAGGTCGTAACGTGCCGATGTATCGGTCGAACATTGATCTGGCACCGGCGGGTCGGTTTTCTGGGCAAATGGTTGTGACAATGCGACCGATCCCCGAAGCACAGGTTGCTCAAGCCAAGGAAATCAGCAGTCAATTCCCACAGGCGCATGGGTCGCCGATCGCGGTGGGTGACCCGGCACAGATTGGCATCGCGGACCTGACCAAGCCGGATTGGGGCGATGCTGTGGAGATCAAGCCGGGCGAAATCCCGGTTTATTGGGCCTGCGGTGTGACCCCTCAGAATGTCCTTCTCGATGCGAAAATACCGATCTGCATAACCCACTCGCCGGGGCACATGCTGATTTCGGACGTCGCCGAAGATGCTGAAACGACCATTCTAACAAAAAACGAAACCAACAAGGAGAACTAAGAAAATGAAAAAAACAATTGCACGGCTCATCGCAACAACTGCACTGGCGTCACCCGCCATGGCCGAAGATCTTTCAGTCGTCGGCAGCTGGTCCAGCCTTCCGCTGCACAACCAATACGAAGCCCCGTTTTGGAGCACCACATTGCCCGCCGCGTCCGGTGGCGACATCAATGTTGAACTGACAACGCACAACGCCATGAGCCTTGGTCTTGGCGACATTTACCCGCTGCTTGGTCAAGGCGTCTATGACGTTGCAATGACAGTTGCCGATTACGCCGTAGCTGATGCGCCCGAATTGGAAGGTTTGGATGTGCCTTTGCTTGCGCTGACGGCAGATGAAGCCCGCGCGATGGTCGATGCGGCACGCCCAATGGTTTCCGATATCTATCGGGATCGTTTCAATTCGCATGTCCTCGCAATTGCACCATACCCGCCGCAAGTCGTGTTCTGTAACGCAGAGATTTCCAACCTTGCCGATCTTGAAGGTCTGAAAATCCGTGCGTCTGGCCGGATGACCGCGAAACTATTGGAGGCACTTGGTGCGGAAAGCGTAAGCGTTTCGTTTGGTGAAGTCCCCGGCGCGCTGCAAACTGGTACGGTTGACTGTGCAGTCACGGGTGCCGGTTCTGGCTACAGCGCTGGTTGGTGGGAAGTGTCGACACATCTAATGCCAATCCCATTGGGTGGTTGGGATTCCGTTGTGACTGCGATCAACCTGGATAAGTGGAACAGCTTGGACGCGGATACGCAGGCCCTCATCTCAAGCGAAGTCGTCAGCGGGTTTGAAGACCCTGCATGGGCCAGCGCACAAAATGCATTGGTCAACGACATCGCTTGCCTCACCGGCAATGGCGAATGCCCATCGGGTGATGCGCGCTCTATGACTCTTGTTGACGTCAGCGACGCGGACTTTGACACTGCGCGTAACATTCTGACCAGCGAAGTTCTGCCAGATTGGGCCGAGCGTGCCGGTGGTGATTGGGCGCAGCGCTGGAATGACAGCGTTGGTAAAGTTGTTGGCGTAACAATCAACTAATCGACCGGTCAAAGGGCGTACTGAAGCATGGAACTCAAAATGATACATAGCCTGAGAGTTATCAACAAAGGGGTCGCCCTTGTTGTTGGCTTTGGCTTGCTGCTTTGCGCAGGATTTGTGCTGGCAGACATCATTATGCGCCAGATCGGTACGTCCTTTGGCGGCACTGAAGAGATAGCGGGCTACGCTATGGCGCTCGCGACCTCGTGGGGCATGTCCTATACGTTGCTTGAGTTGGGGCATGTCCGAATTGACCTTTTACGCAGTCGTGCAGATGGCTTTAAACGCGCGTTGTTTGATGTCTTTTCTATGATTGTGATGTCGGGCGTTGTCGTCACAATCGCGATCAAAGCGTGGCCCGTGTTAGCACGGTCCATCAACAATGGATCACGGGCAAACACCCCGCTGGAAACACCGCTTGTCTGGGTGCAGTTGCCATGGTTTGCAGGCTGGGTCTGGTTCGCATTGATGACAACTTTGACGACGCTTGCGGCTCTAAGCCTTTTGCTGAAACGCCGCCATTCCGAGACGGAAAATTTCGTTGGCGCGTTTGCTGAGCAGGAGACATTGCAATGATCGCTTATGTCTCTGTCGGGCTGTTGGGATTGCTCGCGCTGTCTATCCCCGTTGGTATTGTGTTGTTCCTTTTAGGTTTTGGGATTGATACGTTTTTCTCAAGCTTTCCGTTGACGCGCGGCCTTGGCAATATGGTTTGGTCGTCTTCGAATTCAACGACCCTGATCGCAATCCCGTTCTTTGTTCTGTTGGGCGAAATCCTTGTGCGCAGCGGGGTTGCAACCCGGACTTATGCGGCTTTGGATCGTTGGGTGTCTTGGCTTCCGGGCGGATTGGTGCATGCCAATGTGGCAACGGCGACGATGTTTTCAGCCACATCAGGATCATCCGTGGCAACAGCTGCAACTGTGGCGACAGTGGCGATGCCGCAAGCAGAAAAATTGGGTTATGATCCCAAACTGTTTTCGGGCGCAATTGCAGCTGGCGGCACCTTGGGCATCATGATCCCACCGTCGATCAATCTGATTGTCTATGGGTTTCTGACCCAATCATCGATCCCGCAATTGTTCCTGGCGGGCCTCATTCCGGGCATTGCCCTCGCGATTGGGTTTATGGCGATTACCGTGGTTATTTGCCTGATCCGTCCCGATTTGGGTGGCACGCGCCGCACGTTCCCATTTGCACAAATGCTACGTGCTCTTATCGATCTGGTTCCGATCCTGATCTTGTTTGGTATGATTGTTGGTTCGATCTATGCTGGTTGGGCGACCCCAACAGAGGCCGCGGCAGTCGGGGTCGCAGGATCATTCGTTATTGCCTTGGTGTTTGGTGGCGTGTCGTGGTCAATGATCACTCAAAGCCTGACGGGCACGGTCAAGATCACATCCATGATCATGCTGATCGTAATTGGGGCCTCTTTCCTCAACTTCACGCTCGCCTCGGCTGGGCTAGGCCGCGAATTAACAGAATTCATGACGGGCCTTGGTCTGACGCCGCTTAAGACAATCCTTGTTGTTGTCGTCCTTTACATCGTCTTGGGGTTTTTTATCGAAACGCTGTCGCTGATGGTTGTGACCATTCCGATTATCGTCCCGTTGGTCGCCGCCCAAGGGTATGATGTTGTTTGGTTTGGCATCTTGATGATCGTTCTCATCGAAATGGCGTTAATCACGCCACCGGTTGGTCTGAACCTATATGTGGTGCAGGGCGCTCGCAAATCTGGCAGTTTGAATGAAGTCATGCTGGGCGCGTTGCCATACTGCCTAACCATGTTGGCAATGGCCTTCCTGCTTATCGCATTCCCAAGCATCGCACTCTTTCTGCCAAACGCATTGCAGTAAAAGACCTTCCTTTCAAAACCAAAATACTGCGGGCCGAAACACGCCCGCAAACAAAGGAGACATGCCTCATGTGGCAATTCTGGGTAGATCGTGGCGGCACATTTACAGACATCGTGGCCAAGACGCCAAAGGGCGACTTGCGGACGCATAAATTGCTGTCTGAAAACCCCGAAGTTTACCCTGATGCTGCCGTTCATGGTATTCGTGAGTTGTTGGGGCTCGACCCGGATGACGCCATCCCAAGTGGTCAAATCGGTGCCGTGAAGATGGGCACAACGGTTGCGACCAATGCCTTATTGGAACGCAAAGGCGAACGGACGTTGCTGCTGATCACAAAAGGCATGCGGGATCTATTGCGTATCGGGTTTCAGAACCGTCCGCGGTTGTTTGATCTTAATATCGAACTGCCTGAATTGCTTTATGATGATGCGATCGAGATCGAAGAACGGATCGGCGCAGATGGCAAGATCATAACAACGCTTGATACGACCCATGCGCGTGCAACGTTAAAGCGCGCATATGGTAGTGGATATCGTTCCGTCGCGATTGCCTTGATGCACAGCTATCGTTTTCCCGATCATGAACAAAGACTGGGGCAGATAGCGGAACAAACTGGCTTCACCCAAGTTTCCCTCAGCCACCAGGCAAGCCCCCTCATCAAGATCGTTTCGCGCGGCGATACCGCCGTGGTCGATGCCTACCTGTCGCCGATCTTAGGGCGCTATGTTAAACAGGTCGCTGACGCATTGGGCACAGCAAAAGGTGGCTGCGAACGTTTGATGTTCATGCGCTCAAACGGTGGCCTGACCGATGCGTCCTTGTTCGAAGGGCGCGACGCGATCTTGTCTGGTCCCGCCGGCGGTGTTGTGGGCATGGTCCGCACGGCGGCTGAACTTGGCTTCGACAAGCTGATCGGTTTTGACATGGGTGGCACGTCCACGGACGTCTGCCACTACGCGGGCGAATTCGAACGTAGTTTTGAAACCGAAGTCGCAGGTGTGCGGATGCGTGCGCCGATGATGTCTATTCACACTGTTGCGGCGGGTGGCGGGTCAATCTTGTCCTACCGCGATGGTCGTATGCAGGTTGGCCCCGAAAGTGCCGGGGCAAATCCCGGCCCTGCGGCTTACCGGCGTGGTGGTCCTCTGACAGTGACGGATTGCAACGTGCTGCTTGGTAAATTGCAGCCAGATCTGTTCCCACCCGTCTTTGGGCCGAACGCCGATCAACCATTGGATGTCGATGCCGTACGGGCAAAGTTCGAAATCCTTGCTAAAGAAATCGGCGGCAACATGTCAGTCGAAGAATTGGCCGAAGGGTTTTTGCGGATCGCCGTGGAAAACATGGCAAACGCAATCAAGAAGATCAGCGTTCAACGTGGTTATGACGTCACCAAATACACCATGAACTGCTTTGGTGGGGCGGGCGGGCAGCACGCGTGCTTGGTGGCTGATGCGCTTGGGATGGAACGCGCTTTCATCCATCCGTTTGCGGGCGTTTTGTCAGCCTTTGGTATGGGCTTGGCCGATGTGCGCGCGATGCGTGAACATCAATTTGGATTAGGTTTTGATCAGATCAAAGACGCCGAGGTTGTTCTGGAACGACTAACAGCCATCACCAAGGCCGAGGTTGTTGGTCAGGGTATCTCGCTGGAACAGATCACCACAGCGGCGATGGCGCATATCCGCCCGGACGGTGCGCAACAAACCATTGAAGTGCCATTTGGCACTATGAACCAAATGACAAAAGCGTTTGAGGCGGCACATCAGCAAAGGTTCGGGTTTGTTCCTGAAAACGCAACGTTGCTGATCGATGTCCTGACCGCCGAAGCGATCGGGGCGACGGGTGAACCCGTGACTTTACCTGATGTAGATGGGGCAGCGGTTGCCCCCAAGCGTTCTCAAATGTGGTCAAACGGTAAGGTGCGCGATGTGCCGGTGATTGACCGGAAAACAATGTGCACGGGACAGATCGTTCAAGGTCCGGCCATCCTAACTGAACCAACAGGCACCAACATCCTTGAACAGGGATGGGAAGCAGAATGCGTGAACGGAGGAAACCTCGTGCTGCGCCGAACAGCTACGGTTGCGCGCCAAGAGGCCGTCGGTACATCGGTCGATCCGGTCATGCTGGAGGTGTTCAATAACCTGTTCATGTCAATCGCAGATCAGATGGGGGCGACGCTTGCCAACACCGCCTATTCGGTCAACATCAAGGAACGCTATGACTTTTCTTGCGCGATCTTTGATGAAGCAGGCGATCTAGTCGCCAACGCGCCGCATGTTCCTGTTCACTTAGGCTCTATGTCCGAAAGCGTGCGGGTCATCTTACGCCAAAACGCAGGCAAGATCCGCCCCGGTGACGTGTTCATGATGAACAATCCCTTTAACGGCGGCACCCATTTGCCTGACGTGACGGTCATCACACCTGTTTTCGACGAGGTTGGTACGCGGATCATCTACACCGTCGCCAGCCGGGGGCATCACGCAGACATTGGCGGCAAAACGCCGGGTTCAGCCCCGCCAGACAGCCGCGTCATCGAAGACGAAGGCGTGCTGATCGACAATTTCCTATTGGTGCAGCAAGGCCAATTGCGCGATGCTCAAACACGCGAATTGCTTGCCTCTGGCCAATACCCTTGCCGCAATATCGATCAGAATATGGCTGATCTGTCCGCTCAGATTGCCGCCAATGCGACGGGCGCTAGTGAATTGACGAAGATCACTCAGCAGTTTGGCTTGGACACTGTGCACGCCTACATGACGCACGTGCAGAACAACGCCGAAGAAAGCGTGCGCCGTGTACTTGATGTGCTGCGCGATTGTGATTTCACCTATCCGCTCGACAATGGAGATCAGATCAAGGTGGCGATTACGGTTGATAGATCGGCGCGGCAAGCGACCATCGATTTCACCGGAACCTCTGGGCAGAATGAATTTAATTACAACGCGCCAATGGCGATCTGTCGCGCGGTTGTCTTATATGTGTTCCGCACTTTAGTCGGCAGCGACATCCCAATGAACGAGGGATGCCTTAAACCTCTGAACCTCGTTGTTCCTGAAGGCAGTATGATCAACCCTACCGCGCCTGCCGCTGTGATTTCGGGCAATACAGAGGTCAGTCAAGCTATCGCAGACACACTGTATGGCGCGCTTGGCGTCATTGCAGGCAGCCAAGGCACCATGAATAACTTTGTTTACGGCAACGATGTGCATCAAAATTACGAAACCATTTGTGGCGGCACCGGGGCCGGCGATGGATTCCATGGCACAAGTGCGGTTCACAGTCACATGACCAATACACGCATGACGGACCCCGAAGTGTTGGAGACGCGGTTTCCTGTGCGGGTTGATGAGTTTTCAATCCGGAATGGCTCGGGTGGCCTTGGGGAATTTGTCGGCGGGAACGGGATTGTAAGGCGGTTGCGCTTTCTCGAACCGATGACAGTGACAGTTCTGTCGTCGCATCGCAAAGTTGGACCGCATGGCACCGCTGGTGGCGCAGCGGGTCGCGTCGGTAAAAATAGTATCGAACGGGCGGACGGCCAAATCAATGAACTGGGAGGCAACGATGAGGCACAGCTCGCGGTTGGCGACGTGTTTGTGATGAAAACACCCGGCGGTGGTGGTTACGGAAAGATAAAGTGAGGCCCGCAATGCGGTGCTCGTAAATTGCCTCGTGAGGTGAAGTGCATACACACTGGTCTTGCGATGGGCCGTTTAAGAAACAAATGAAGGGGACGAAATTATGAAGTTTTCCATAGGATCCACGCAATTTGATGCTGTTATCGGGCGTCTTGTCGTGGCGGGTTGGACAGGGCGCGATCAGGCAGCAGTTCAGCACCACATTGATGAATTGGCCGAAATTGGTGTTGCTCCTCCGTCGACAACCCCACTGTTTTATCAAGTGTCGAATGGGTTGTTGACCCAAGCTGACACTGTTCAAGTCCTAGGGACCGCGACATCTGGCGAAGCAGAACCATTTTTGGTTAATCATGGCGGGAAATTATGGTTGGGGCTGGCATCTGATCATACGGATCGAAAGCTCGAAACCATATCCGTTGCTGCATCCAAACAAGTTTGCGCGAAGGTCTGTGCCACGACGTTGTGGGATTTCAACCAAGTGCGTGATCATGCCGATCAGCTGAAGCTACGCTCATGGATAAAAGAGGACGGAAATTGGGTGTTGTATCAGGATGGCAGCCTGGAACAGATTCTGCCGCTCGCAACGCTTTGCGCACACATCGAAAAAACCGATAACTCGGCAATGCTGTGCGGAACGCTTCCAGCGATCGGTGGTGTCCGTCCGGCTGCTGAGTTTCGCGCCGAACTTTATGATCCTGTTTCGGACCAAAGAATTGAACTTCGGTATGAAGCTATTTGCCTAGAAGACATCAGTTGAAATCTAATCATTCATTGAAGTTGCGAGGGAGAGTGTGCGTAACGCGTTGATACCACAGTAGTCGGATCACCATGAATTCCCGACGTTTAGTCGCCAGATCTTTGCTGCTCTTAGTTGGTGCGATGAGAGCAGCACCTTCCAAGCACAAGCCCAACGCACTTTCGTAACTGATCAACTTTAACAACGTAGTCGCTCGTTGTGAGCACAGATGTCTGACAGGCTAATGGTCATAGGTCAGACACAGTGTGCATTCGCTGCGATTGAACCATAGCCCTTTTTCGCCAGTCCGCCCGAACGATACCGTTGGCTACGACAGAATAATCAAGCCTTTACTTCAAACATCTGACCTGAGCCCCATCGATTTAAACATGTTGTCCGCCATTAATCTCGATCTCTGTACCGCTGACATAAGAAGATGCGTCCGAACACAAAAAGAAAATCACGTCTGCGACTTCGTCGGGGTTGCCCATACGTTGCAAAGGCAATTTTTCAGCAATTTTATCGGTGCCGGGGGACAAAATGGACGTTTCTATTTCACCTGGTGCAATTGCGTTAACACGGACACCGAATGGCCCGAAATCATGCGCCATTTCCCGTGTCAGGGCAGCAAGAGCTGCCTTTGATGTTGCATAGGCGGCACCGGCAAAGGGGTGCACGCGAGACCCTGCAATTGAGGTCACATTTACGATGGATCCTTTAGCCTCCATAAGTTCTGTTTTTAAACCCCGAGCCAAGACAACAGGCGCAAAGAAATTAACATGGAAGACCTTTCCCCAGTCCATGAGGTCGGTATTCATTGTATTCAGTCGCGTATTGTCAGGACCCTTAGGCGACACACCCGCGTTGTTGATCAACCCATGCAACTTACCGTCTAGACGATCTCGAATGATCTCGACTGCATTTATCGTGTCTGCCGGATCGGACAAATCAAGCTGGATATGATTTTCTTGCCCACCCGGCCAAGGACAATTGTCATCGAACGCCTGACGTGAGCAGGTCAGAACCCGCCAACCTTCTTTCGTGAACTTCTTTACCGTGGCATGGCCGATGCCTCGGCTCGCACCGGTTAGCAGTATAGTTTTAGTCATCATGTTCACCATTCGGCCGGGCGTACATTGCAAAAACCGGAGGATCACCGGGCTTGTCTGAGCCAAACAGCCTCACTTATTGGGAACGTCTAACTCACGCTTTTTATTATAGCTACCGTTAAACAGCCCAAGTCAACAAAGCGGACATCGGTACAAGGTTCGGTTAATAGAACATTGGGCTCGAAGCTGCAGTTCTCAGCGTTGCAGAAAGCCGGGTGCCCACTGGTGATCAATAGGCAGGCATTGGCATGTTATTCATGTCCGTCCCTTCTCGGACGCGGTATTTGGTCAAATCGCGGCTTTTGCGAACGGAGAGATGGGGCAAGGCCACTGGGTCGGCCAAATCAAGTCTGTGGAGGTCTAAAATATAGGGTCAGGCGGAATGCCAGTGGGACTACATCTGTTGAATGAGCCGTCTCACGAACTCCTTGCCCGTCTGACCTAACCTATTGAATTTAAGCATGAAAGTGCCGACATCCTGGAACGTTTTGAAAGGAACATAATCCGGAAAATGCTGGTAGAACTACATTAATGATAGGGTTGCGGATTCGAATTCCGTCTCTGATTTCACTTCTCAGAGTAGCTCAGTTGGTAGAGCCGATACCGTTTCGCCGAACCTTTGTCGCGGGGGACCATTGCCAGAAATGTCGACAAGTTTGCAGGAGGGTATAGCCCATCGTGGGGCCCCTCAGGCCCGTGCTAGTGCAAAGCCAGCCAAAGAAATCTGGCGGAAATTCATCCTGTAAATGCCATGTTCGGTATGTAGTGTGATTTGAGAGTAAAGAAGATGAAACTGAACAAAGACATATCTCGTTTTGATGCCGCGTGGCAGGTTGCAAATGGCAAGCTTGATCCATTTGCGCTGTCTTTGTTTGAAAAGCGTCGCAAACTTTTAAGCCCGCAGCAATTGGCCCAACTAGATCGACCGTTTCGTAATAAAGCGTATCGTGCACCAGCGCGGGCTGCATTCGGAATAACCTCGTGGTTTACTAAGTCAGGTTCTGTTGATTGGGACGTGCAATTTGCCAAAAACCCGAACATTGCTTTGCTTGCAATACATGCCGCAGATGGGCACCTGCGTGAACGTGCCGTGCAGGTTGCACCAATGGAAGACACGGCCGCGTTGACGGCACTTCTACTGCGGTGCAACGATTGGGCGGCTCCAGTTAGAAAGGCCGCTTTTGCGCGATTTGAGAGTGTTCTACCGAAGTTAGATCTGGCGGAGATGGTTCCGCTTTGCCTGTTTGTGCTGGAGCGTGTTGCCCGTTGGGAACGCGGTGGTGCAGCAGTGGCGCAGATGTTGGTGGCCCATTATGATTGGCCGTTGCTTGTCAAAACCACGTTCGTGGAAACTGCAACTGGGCCGTTGGCACGTTCGTTACGGCAACTTTTGCGTAGTCCTCACTACGATTGGATTTTGCCCGACTTGGCGCTGCGTGCCCAATCGATATTTGTACGTGCTGTAGCCGTCGAGACCTTGTTGACTGGACACGCCCGTTGGATCGAAGGTTATGATTGGATCTGGCATGACAAGGTCTTTAACCTACGTCGCAAAGTTCCGCGTCGGGGCAACCGAGTAGTAGAGGTTTCACCGACAACCCGTGCGATGGTCCTGCGTCACATCGGTCACGACAAAAGCGCCAAACTGCGCAACCTGGCCGCTGATTATCTGATCACGGTCGGGGCACCTGAAGACGACAGTTTGGTCACGTTACTGACCAATGACAAAGCAAATTCCGTGCAAGAACGCATGACGTTTTATCATAAGAAATGGGTCGGAAATCTGTCCGCCCAAGAGAATTAAAGAAGATGACAAAAAAGAGAAAAAGCACTTACAAAGGGTGAGCCGATTGTTAGCGCAGGTTTTGCGCCACACACCAAAGAAGCTTGACCTCACACTCGATTCACAAGGGTGGGTGGCGGTGGATGTGTTGTTGACGGCATTGGCCGACCACGATTTACCAATAAGCTAAGGTCAACTTGTCGAGATTGTGCAAACCAGTGACAAAAAGCGCTTTAGCTTGTCGGATAAGCGCCGGATGGCGAACATAACAGCAGAGCAAGCGTTGGTGGCTGAGATGGCAGGATTGGATATCCATTTTCCGGCCGGTGCCGTTGATGCGCCTGAACTGCCGTCGTCGTACAAAAACGCGGCCAATGTCGTGCGTCAGATCAACAGCTTTGGTCTGGCTGAGATTGTCGACTACATCGATCCTTACGGCTGCATGATAGCGGGTGACACACCGCCATTTTGGATGAAAAAGAAAAATAAGGGGCGAAGGTAGCGCCCCTTTTCAACCTCTCATGACTTAAGGAAACCGCGAGCGAATGCCTTTGTAACACTTTTGCATCTTGGCAGTTCTGCGATGCCAATCCGCCCTTTTTCTTAAGCGCAATCGATCAAGATTTATCTGTGTCTCCAGATGTGGAAATCCCAAATTCGGCCAGAACCTCGAGGGTATGAGCCCCCAACGCTGGTGCGGGACGACGTATTGTTGCAGGCGTTTTAGAAAATTGAGACGGGTGGCGGGCCTGACGCAACAGGCCCGCGATGGGATGCAGGGTTTCGACGACAACCCCATTGGCCGAAACCTGCGGGTGTTGGCGCATCTGTGTGCGTGTCAGAACCGGCGCGTTCGGCACATTCTGAGCATCCAAAAGTTTCACAAGATCTGCGATGTCATAGCCTTTGACCGCATCTTGGATCGCTTCAAGGCGGGCATCACGATTGACTTCGCGCAACTCTGGCGTGGCGAACCGTGGGTCATCCAAAAGATCAGGACGGCTGACCGCCTCTGTGAACCCTTTCCACTGCTTGTCTTGCATCACCGCAATACTGACAAACCCATTTGCCACCTCATAGATCAGATCGATGTAGGATTGCGCCTCTTCGCGCTCCAACTCGTCACCGACAAATGTGTGGCCGTTCATATCCGAGCTCCACAAAAAGGCGATGATCACGTCCAACATGGAAATCTGAATGTGCTGTCCTTCACCAGTCCGTTCGCGGGCAAAAAGTGCGGCAGCAATGGCTTGGCTTGTTTGGATACCTGTAAGCTTATCGGGCAGGATGGTGCGCACAAGGCGGGGGCGGTCCTCGTCCGATCCGGCCTGCACGGTTGTGAGGGCGGAAATCGCTTGGATCAACGGATCGTAGACGGGGTTATGCGCCAACGGACCAGAATGTCCGAAACCCGCAATTGAGACATAGATCAATTTGGGATTAAGCGCTGATAATGCGTCATACCCGAGCCCAAGGCGGTCGGCGACGCCGGGTCTGAAGTTTTGGATGAACACATCGGATTGCGCGGCCATCGATTGCACCGCGTTCAAGCCGTCTTTTGTTTTCAAATCCAACGTGACGGATCGTTTGTTGCGATTATTGTTCAAAAACGATGCAGACATCCCGCCGCGACGGGTCGCAACATGGCGGGAAAAATCCCCCCCATTGGGCTGTTCGATCTTGATGATATCGGCCCCTTGGTCGCCCAATGTCATAGTGGCCAGCGGTCCGGAAATAACTGTGGTCAAATCAATAACGCGCACACCGTTTAAGGGACCAGTCATGCTTCTCTCCGATGTGTTACGAAAACGCGTTGTATACTTACGGTAGGGCAAATGTCACCGCGGGCACAAGGTGCGGGCCCGCGGTGATTTTTGGTTTATGTTTTCGGGAACAAGAACAGGTTTTGGATGTCGACCAAACCAGCCGCAAGATAGGATGGATAACGTTCCAGAATTGCCGCCTTCAGCTCATCACCCGTGGCGGCCTTGGCATAGGCAGCTTGCGTGTAATCAAGATAGACCAAAGCATCATCGATGGCCTGACGTGATCCGGCTGTTGGGCCGTGACCCGGCAAGACAAGGTCGAATGACGTGTCTTTTTGCATATCCAGCAAGCCTGTTTTCCAACCGTCAAAGTTGCCGTGACCACAGAACAAGTGGCAGTTGTTGTACAGCATGTCTTGCGCGATCAGGACCTTCTGATCTGGCAGGTAGATCGTCATCATGTTGTCAGATTCCGCATCCGTCACGTGACGGAATTCGAAGGTGACGCCGTCGATGACTTCGGTTGCGCCATGTTCGATCACACGGTTTGGCACAACTTTTGTTGGTGGCACGTGTTCGCCCAACGACTCGATGCTGATTTCGATAAAGAACTCACCCAACTGGTCAATTTCGGCCTGCGTTTCAGCAAAGGAATAGATCGGCACATCGCGGAACTGATAGGCACCAAACCAGTGGTCGGGGTGCAGGTGCGAAATGATCATGCGATCAACCGGCTTGCCTGTGGCTTCGGCGTAGTCACGGACCTCTTGTCCGTAAATGACAGAACGCTGACCATCCACAAATACAAGACGCTCAGGCGTTTCGATAACATGCGTGGTTACACAGCCGGTCAAGTCAGGGCTTTGGTAGCTGTGGATCTTAACGTCACCAAAATCGGCAACGGTTACAATGCCATGCTTGAGAGGCGTCGTGCCCTGACCAAGCGGGCCACCGCCAAGAATATTCGCGCTGACGATGCTTGGTGCTGCCAGTGTCGTTGCAGCACTGCCGATCAGCAATGAACGTCGGTTCAGTTTAAGATTTGACATGTTATCCCTCTGTCTATCAAGTACTAGGTAGGCAATTGCTAGAAGCTTGCATTCCCCCTGTCAACAGTCTATCTAGCACTAGGTAGGTAAGGAGATCGTGATGTCAGCAGCTAATCCCTCAAGCAAGGCTTTGGACATTTTGGAATCAGCGCGCATGCTGATCATGGATCGCGGATTTAACGGTTTTAGCTTTCGCGATGTTGCCGCAAGCGTGGGCATCAAAAGCGCAAGCATTCACTATCACTATGCAACCAAGGCAGATTTGGCAGAGGCGACGGCGCAGGCCTATAATGAGGCCTTCAAAGAAGCCGTCGCACAGCTTGAGGCCGATACAGCCACGGATCTGCTGCGCGCATATGGGGGCCTGTTTGTCACGACCCTGCGCGAACATGGGCGGTTGTGTTTGGGGGGCATGTTGGCAGCCGACGTGGCATCGTTGCCCGACCAAGTTCGAACCGAAGTCGCAGTGTTCTTCACCGCGCAAAACGAATGGGTCGAAAGTGCTGTGCGCGATGGGCAAACCACAGGGGAATTTCGCACCGACTTAGACGCCGCGAAGTTTGCCAAAATGTTTGTTTCCAGCCTTGAAGGCGCCATGATGATTTCCCGAGGGATCGAACAGCCACAAGACCTTGAGGACGCCCTAGAGATGCTTATCCAACTGGTTCAAGCGTAATCAAAAACGGTCTAACTGGTGACTGATGCAATGCGCGAACAGATGATTTCAGTATCGGGTGTGGCTAAATTTTACGACGATTTCCAGGCGCTTCGGGATATCGATCTTAAGGTGAGCAAAGGTGAGCGTGTCGTGATTTGCGGTCCGTCAGGGTCCGGAAAATCCACCCTGATCCGATGTTTGAACGGATTGGAAATCCACAATTCCGGTACGGTTGTTGTTGATGGGCTTGAGGTTGAAGAAGACAGCAAAGACCTGATCCGTCTGCGCCAACAAGTCGGCATGGTCTTTCAACAATTCAACCTGTTTCCGCATCTGACCATCCTCGAAAACCTGACAATTGGCCCCATCAAGGTTCAAAAAATCAGCAAAGCAGAGGCCGAAACGCGCGCCCGTAAATACCTCGAACGGGTCCACATTCCTGAACAAGCCGACAAATACCCCGCTCAATTGTCCGGAGGGCAGCAACAACGGGTCGCGATTGCGCGGTCGCTTTGCATGAAAACGCAGATCATCCTGTTTGATGAACCAACATCCGCGTTGGACCCCGAAATGATCAACGAGGTTCTCGATGTGATGGTCGAATTGGCGGAAACTGGGATTACCATGGTGTGCGTCACGCACGAGATGGGCTTTGCACGCAAGGTCGCCGACACGATGGTCTTCATGGAAGAGGGGCGAATCGTGGAAGTTGCCCCGCCAGAGAAGTTCTTTACCAACCCTGAAAGTGACCGTTGTCGCGCTTTCCTTGGTCAAATTCTGGAACATTAGATGCCAAGGAGAACCCCAAAAAACATCAAGTCGTTCTTGAATGCCGTGCCGGTCGCTGTCGGCCTGTATCTGATTGTCGTTTTCGGGATTTTTTGGCTGGCCTATTCAGGGGCGCAAGCGATGGGATACAATTGGCAATGGTATCGGATGCCGCAGTATTTCTACAGGTTGACGGATGACGGATTTCAATGGGGCGAGATCATGGTGGGTCTTGTCAAAACCATTCAGCTTTCGGTCACTGCGTTCTTCTTTGCGACCCTTCTTGGCCTGATTGTCGCCCTGTTGCGGCTGTCTGGTTTGGTTGTCGGGGGCGCTGTGGCCGTCGGCTTTCTTGAATTCGTGCGCAACATGCCGATCTTGGTGCTTTTGTACCTGTTTTACTACGTGCTTGGCCCAGTGTTCGACCTTGATCGCTATACGGCCAGCGTCATGTGCCTGGCGGTGTTTCACGCGGCGTTGATCTCGGAAATTTTCCGCGCAGGGATCAATTCGGTCCCCAAGGGCCAATGGGAAGGCGCGAAATCTATCGGCATGTCAAAGGCGCAGACCTACCGCTATATTATCCTGCCCCAATCGGTGAAATTCATGTTGCCCCCCATGACGGGTGAAATGGTCCACCTGATCAAAAGCTCGGCCATCGTCAGCGTCATCGCGGTTGTCGAGTTGACGACCATAGGCCGGAATCTAATTTCAGATACCTACATGAGCTTTGAAATCTGGTTCACCATCGCAGCCGTTTATCTTGTCCTGACCTTGATCTTATCGATCGGCGTCTCGCCGATCGAAGCAAAATACACAGTTCAAACTTAGCAAACTTACCAAGGAGAAAATCCATGAACTTCACAAGACGTATGGCCGGGCTTGCCCTTGCCGCGGCCACAACGGTCGCCTTCACGCTGCCCGCCGCGGCACAAAACGCCAGCCAAGCGCTGTCGAGCGCGTCGGTCATTGAGACCATCAAGCAAGACGGTGTATTGCGCATTGGCCTTTCCATTTTCCGCCCTTGGTCCATGCGTGACCTGAACGGTGATTTGGTTGGGTTCGAATTGGATGTGGGTCGCGAATTGGCCAAGGACATGGGTGTCGAGGTCGAATTCGTTCCGACCGCGTGGGACGGTATCATCCCGGCGCTGGTGTCAGGCAAATTCGATGTCATCATTTCGGGTATGACGATCACACCGCAGCGCAACCTGACCGTCGCGTTTTCAGACCCTTACGCGTATTCCGGCCTGACGATTTTGGCCAATAACGAGTTGACCAAGGGCTTTGCGCTTGAAGACTACAACAGCCCCGATGTGACTTTCTCGGCGCGCCGTGGTGCCACGCCAGCGACTGTGATTGCTGAAATGTTCCCCGAAGCTGAACTGTTACTGTTCGACGAAGACGGCGCTGCCGATCAAGAGGTCCTGAACGGCAACGTGCACGCGACAATGGGCGCTGAACCGTCCCCGTCCGAATACGCGCGCCTTTATTCTGAAACGGTGAACGTGCCCTTTAATCAAGCGTTCCAAGCGGCGGGCGAAGGCTTTGCATTCCGCAAGGGTGACCCGGATGCTGAAAACTTCTTTAACAACTGGATCGGTATCAAAACCCGCACAGGCTGGATGCAGGAACGTCACGACTATTGGTTCCGTGGCAACGACTGGAAAGACAGTGTTGCAGAGCAATAATTAACACATGGGCGGGCCTATCGTGGCCCGTCTAACTTCGTCGCTGGAAACCCATTATGCTCAAGTTCCTCAAACGCCTACATTGGATGGACTATGTCATCTTGTGTGTCGTCATTACGCTGGCGGTCATCATTGCGGCGCGCATGGGAACGGCGCTAAATTATAACTGGCGCTGGGATAAAATCCCGAATTATCTGTACCGCTACAAAGAAAGCGAAGACGCTTGGGTCGCAAACCTGTTGATCCAAGGGCTTTATACCACGATCCGCATTGCCATTTATTCCAGTATCCTTGCGTTGATCCTTGGGGTGGTTTTGGGCATCGCACGATGCGCGAACAATCTCACGATCCGCATGCTGGCGCGCACCTATCTTGAGTTTCTGCGCAATGTACCGCCCGTTGTGATCATCTTTATCTTCTTCTTTTTCCTGTCCGAACAACTGATTACCGCGTTAAACCTAGACCGCTGGGCGCGCGGCATTGCCCGCAGCGACGACGCCGAGATTTGGGTGTTCTTTTTTGGCGACATGCGCCGGTTTCCTGCGTTGATTTCTGGCGTCATCGTTCTTGCCCTGTTTGAAAGCGCATTTGTCGGTGAAATTGTGCGCGCAGGCATACAATCTGTCGACAACGGCCAACGAGAGGCCGCACGATCGATTGGGATGAACCGCTTTCAAGAAATGCGCTATATCGTGCTGCCGCAGGCCTTACGAAAGGTCATGCCGCCTATGGCCAATCAGTTCATCACTCTGATCAAGGACAGCTCGCTTGTGTCGCTGATTTCGGTGCCGGACTTGACGTTCAAAACCGTAGAACTTGTCGCGTCGACCCGCCTGATATTTGAGGCATGGCTGACGGCCGCCGCCTTTTACTTTGTGATCTGTTTTGGGTTGTCGATGCTGTTTCGACGTCTGGAAAAATAGGAAACGCCCGCATGCATGATCGCCTTTTTCTAACCTGTCAGGATGGCCAATGACGCAACCCATTGTAACGCCACTGACCCAAGCCTTGGCCGAAGGCAAACTGTCCCGCGCAGAGTTGAAAGACCTGATGCAACGTTCAGACGCTGCCGCGTTTCAGCACTTGGCGATTTGGGCGCTGGTCTTGGCAAGCACCACGACCTTGGTGATCCTTGCATGGAATTCATGGCTGATCTGGCCTGCGATGTTTGTGCAGGGGATCGTAATGGTACACCATTTTTCGCTGCAACATGAATGCGTGCATTATACCGTTTTCCGTACCCGCCGATACAACGACATTGCCGGGCAAATCTGCGGGTTCATCATCATGCTGCCGCATCGCTTTTTTCGGTATGAACATTGCGACCACCACACGTTTACCCAAGTCACGGGTGAAGATCCCGAACAGATCCCAACGCCAACAACCTATGGCGAATACCTGTTTTATCTGACGGCGATCCCGTATTGGCGTAATAAATTCACGGAAGTTTTCCGTCATGCCCGTGGCACCCTTAGCGATGGTGAACTCAAGTTCATTCCGCAAGAAGAACACGCAGCCGTCTACCGCGATGCGCGTGTCATGCTTGGCGCATATGCTGCGGTGTTCGCGGCGATGGCCATCACCGGCTGGTGGGGGCTGATCTGGCTTTGGGTTATTCCGGTGGTTTTGGGCGAACCGGTGATGCGCTTTATCCGCATGACCGAACATGTTGGCCGCCCCACGGTCCCACAAATGCATGAAAACACCCGCACGAACCTTGTGTCCCTGCCTTGGCGGTTCTTGGGGTGGAACATGAACTACCACGCCGAACATCACTATGTGTCGTCCGTGCCGTTTCACACCCTTCCCAAACTGCACGAAAAGCTCAAAGATCATATTCATGTCGAGTCCGGCGGGTACATCGGGGCGCATGTCGATATCCTGCGTCAAATCCATGCGCACAAAACGCGCGAAAAAGGTTGCTAGCAACATGGCCCGCGAAAAATTCTGGACCGATGTTATAACGGTCGATCAACTTGAAACCGGATGGGTAACGCCCGTCACTTTGG
The DNA here is from genome assembly GCA_039972875.1 of Pseudoruegeria sp. Classification (GTDB taxonomy): domain Bacteria; phylum Pseudomonadota; class Alphaproteobacteria; order Rhodobacterales; family Rhodobacteraceae; genus Pseudoruegeria. The sequence goes on along the minus strand of JBDWMA010000030.1, from coordinate 13,553 downwards.
GCGCGCGCAAGCTGGCAGTTTATGACACACCAAGCGGCGTCTATACGTCGATGGCCCTGTGCAACCACGGTGGGGCAGACATGTGCAACGGGTACTTTGACGGCCACGTGATAGAATGCCCGTTGCACCAGGGCGCCTTTGATGTGCGGGACGGCAAACCCGTTAGTCCGCCTGCAACACGCCCCATGATAACATTCGAAACCCGCACCAAAGAGGGCACGGTTCAGATCAAAATCTGAATGGCCCACCGTTGAAAGGACGCTCCATGAGACACGTCGACGACCTTCCCAAAATCGATTTTGAAGCTGCCGAATATCAAGCGGCCCCGTTCAAGATGCTTGCTGAGTGCGCGCGTCGTTGGAAAATCGCACGTTCCGAACGCGGTGTGGAATTGTTGGATTATGACCTGTGCCGTCACGCAATTGTGGATCGCAAGCTTGGCACGGGCCACCCAAAACTGATGGATGTTCTGGGTCTGCCTGAAGGGCGCGCGTTGGATTACAAGCGGGCCTCAATTTCTTATCACAACCGTGGGCCGCGCCGCCGGAACCTGCGCATCCCGGTGACCAAGCTGATGGGCCCCGAAGCGTCGGAAAGGTTCCGCAAAGACATCAAACACGTCATCACGCGGGTCATTGATGCGATCCCAACTGACACTTCGGTTGATCTGATTACGCACCTTTGTGATCCGATCCCATCCGCAGTTTATTGCTATTGGACAGGCGCGCCGTTTGAATATGCGTCTTACGTGGCACGCACCTCACACACTGTGCAACAGGTTCACACACGCGACCCGCAGCACACAAAAGACATTGTCGCCGGGTTCGAAGGGCTGCTTGATTTTGTGGATGAACGGATCAAGGAGCGGCGCGCAGATCTCAAGGACGATCTACTGTCCGACCTGATCCGCGCGACTGATGCGGGGCAATTATCCGATTCCGACTTACGCAATTGGGTCGTGAAACTGGCAGAGGCCAACACCGACAATTCATCCCACCAAATTGGCATCGCGTTGATCGAGCTCGCCTCGCGACCTGATGTCTGGGCGCGCCTTGGCGCTGACCCGACGCTGGTGCCTGCCGCTGTGCGCGAAGTTATGCGGTTCCACCCGCGCTCGATTTCCACGTCGCGTGAAGTGATGGAAGACATAGAAATCGAAGGCACACTGCTGCCCAAAGGGACGCCGGTTTTTGCCAACATCGGGGCCGCCCATTGGGATGCGCGCCATTATACGCAACCGGACCGCTTTGACATCGACCGTACCGACGAACCACCACATCTCAATTTTGGGGGTGGCATTTTCTCATGCGTGGGGCGCTATGCCGTCACCATGGAGGTCGAAGAAGTCATCAGCCTGCTGGCCCAACGGCACCCCAATCTACAGCTGGACAAAACTGGCTTCAGCCATTCACCTATCTTCACGTCAGTAAGCGCGCTTGAGGTGACATTGAACGCAACCTGATTGCACAACTCAGCCGTAGAACTCCATCAACCTTACATAATGAATCCCATGAGATTTTTACCAAGTTCAAAATCTTTTGGTAGCTAACCCGCTCCTTGTATGCCGAAGATCCCAAAGTAAGGATCTGGGTTATGGGACGGAACAAGTGTGGAAATAAATAGTCATCTGAACTGCGCGAGCGTGCTGAACGAATGGTGTTCGAACATCAGGGTGAATTTGACAGTTAATCTTCGACTATCAAATCGATTGCGCCAAAGATCGACTGTGGGTCTGACACGCTGGGGCTGGGGTTGAGACAGATCATGGTGAAAGTGATGGCGACCACCGCCGAATGGGACCGGTTCACCCATCGCTCACATTCCAACCGACATGCGCTTATAAAAAATGTAGTCCTATGATCGTGATGCTCCCTGAGGTGCCCCTAGTTTACTAGGCACCTGCTTTTTCCAGTTTGAACCGTCTTTGTGGACGACCTTAAGAAGTCCACGCTGATCCCTACGCTGCGAGAGAACATCGCCAAGGAAGCCTATGTCATGACCGACGAAGCCAGCCAGTATCAGAACATCGGCGCTGGCCGTGTATTTGACGCCCACGGTTAGACCCAACACAGCGCTGGTCAGTATGTCGATTACAACGATAGCGAAATCCACAAGAACACGGTTGAGGGTTTCTACAACATCTTTAAGCGCGGCATGAAGGGCGTGTAACCGAGCAGCTCTACAAGATTCTAGAACGGCCGAAGGTAAATGTACCGCGCCGGAAAATCAAAGACTAGCGGGCTTGTCAAATATACAATCGCCTATAATTCATTTCGTAGTTTGTATTTACTAAATATAAATTCCTCAATCCGTATCATGACCACATCACAGAACGAGATCCAGGTCAGGTATGATGAAAATTGAGACAAGTTTGTATTTCACGCGACATTCAGTGTGCCTAAGTACGAAATGCTTGAATAATTTCATATAACTGGGTTTTTTGATATAACTCACCCCATTCAAATAAAATCTGTGGAAAAGGTACCCCAATTTTCGAAAAGGGTGTTGGCAAGGCCGTTTTCGCCCATTTTCCACATCAACTGATCTTAAAAAATCGAGTAAAACTCTCCTTATTGGTGAATACTTATGTCATGAATGCAGTAAGAATGAAATTTAACCCAAACACCTTTTTCAACCCTACAGTTTTATTGACCGTAATGCTGATGGCTGTCATTGTCATGATGATCCTGCCTATGCCTGCCTGGATACTTGACGCCGGTTTAGCGGCGTCTTTCTCATTTGCTATTTTGATTTTTACGATTACGTTATTTATCGAACGACCCTTAGATTTTTCTGCATTCCCAACCATCCTTTTAGCCTCCCTTATGTTGCGATTATCGCTGAATGTTTCGTCAACAAAACTGATCATTGGACAAGGTCATACTGGAACTCACGCTGCCGGAGGCGTGATCGAAGGTTTTGCACAATTCGTAATGGGCGGCAGTGTTTTCCTTGGGCTTGTTGTGTTTGGTGTCCTTTTGATAGTCAACTTTATGGTAATCACAAAGGGTGCCACGCGAATGGCAGAAGTCGGAGCGCGCTTTGCTCTCGATGGAATGCCCGGAAAACAACTTGCGATCGACAGCGATATGTCCGCTGGTGCCATCACCCATCAGGAAGCTAAAGAACGTCGCGAATTAGAATTAGCTGAAACAACATTCTTTGGATCACTTGATGGTGCTTCAAAATTCGTAAAGGGTGACGCTGTCGCTGGCCTACTCATTACATTGCTTAATCTCCTTGCCGGGCTTGTTATGGGACTCGTTGTTCACGGCATGCCGCTCTCTGACGCCTTCGAGACTTACGCGATTTTGACTGTTGGCGATGGTTTGGTTTCCCAGATTCCAGCGGTTGTGATCTCAATCGCCTCAGCTCTCCTTCTTGCGCGTGGAGGCGCAAAGGGTGCAGCTGATCTTGCAATTTTCAATCAACTGGGCAAGCATCCAGCTGCGTTGGCCACGGTCGCCGTCTTAATGGTGATGTTTGGCCTCGTTCCCGGCCTTCCACTTGCCCCTTTTATGCTTGGTGGGCTTGGCCTAGCTGTCGCGGCCTTCATGATAAAGAAGAAACCAATTCTTGAAGCCGAGGAAATGTCATCGGACGATCTACTACCCGTAGTGACAAATGAAAAATCACTTGGCGATATACTCGAACTTGACGACATACACGTAGAGTTTGCGCCTGATCTAGTGAATTTAGTCCTAGACCCTGGAACTGGACTTGATGCACGCATCGCCAATATGAGAACTCATGTGGCCTCCACTTTTGGTCTTATTTTACCCGAAATTCGGCTAACTGATAATCCTGCGTTAACCAATGGCGCCTACGTTCTCCGGATTCAAGGTGTTGAGCAATCCCGAGGCATATTGCGTTCAACTGACATTCTTGCTTTGAAGCCAGATGAAACCATTAAAATGCCAACCGGATTGGACACCACCGAACCGGTTTACGGGGCCCCAGCTCGATGGATCGCACAAAAAGATCAAGAAGCGGCAGCCTTAGCTGGAGTCACGATCGTCACTCCTACTGAAATTTTAGCAACCCACCTTTTAGAAGTCGTAAAAGAGAATTTCAGCCGACTGCTTACTCTAAAATCTTTGCGGCGACTACTCCAAGAAATGACAAATATTACTGACTCAGCGCGCTCCGAAGCCAACCGCAAAATGTTGGACGAAATGATTCCTGATAAAGTACCTATCGACACTCTGCATGCTGTTCTCCGATTGTTGTTGGAAGAACAAGTTTCCATACGGAATCTACCACTTATCATAGAGGCGATAGCAGAAGCACGAGTAAGAAACGCTCAAATCGAAGCTATTTGTGAGCTCGTACGCCAGCGTCTCGGATTTCAACTTGTTGCGGAAATGCGAAGGTCGGATGGGAGCCTCCCACTCGTTCAACTTGCCACCGAGTGGGAAGACACGTTCACAAACTATCAGGTCGATGCAGAGAGAGGCATCGACGTGGCATTGCCACCGGAGCTGTTCAACAGACTAGCTGAAAACATGTCCGACAAACTGCAAAATATCAGCGACCAAGGAATATTCCCTGCAATAGTAACAAATACCCGACGTCGACGTTTCGTTAAAACAATAATGCGAGCAAAAGGTATCACCAACCCAGTTTTATCCTTCGAGGAAATCGGAATTGATGCTCGCCCTGCTCTTGTTGGGGTCGTAGCAGCATGACAAATGCAGCGGAATTTATGATGCTCGCGCAAACACCGATCTGGATTGGTTTTGTAGTTTTTTTGCGCGTCGCGGCAACAACAGCATTACTACCCGGATTTGGCGAACAATCAGTGCCCCTGCGCATCAAAATCGCCGTCGCGATAGCCTTTACTTTAATTGTTGCATTCGCAATTCCGGCTTCCCCCCCTCCATTTTCATTAGAGGTCCTTGTGACTCTTGTTTTAACTGAGACCGTATCAGGCGTGTTATTGGGACTTGGTGTCCGGTTACTCATTTTAGCTTTGCAAACAGCCGGCTCAATCGCTGCACAATCAACATCTCTATCGCAAATTCTTGGTGGAGCAGCGATCGATCCAGTGCCTGCAATAGGTTATGTATTGACCGTGGGTGCCGTCGCTCTCGCCGTTACAGCTGGTTTGCATGTCAAAGCGGGTATGTTAATAATCCATTCCTATGTCTTGCTTCCAATTGGGTTATTTTCGCCAGGTAACGACGTGGTAGAATGGGGGACGGCACAAATCGCGCACGCATTCGAATTAGCTTTTGTGTTAGCTGCCCCTTTCGTACTTATTTCTACCTTATACAATCTTACGCTTGGTGTAATAAACAAAGCTATGCCGCAGTTAATGGTCGCATTTGTCGGCGCCCCCATAATTACACTCGGCGCTCTATTTCTTCTTTTTCTTTCCGCCCCGCCGATGTTAGAGAATTGGCTATCATTCCTTGATCATTTCATGGCCAACCCGCTTGGACACAAGCCATGAGCGGAGACGTCGATGACTCAGGTAAGACCTTTGATCCGACTCCGCAAAAATTACTTGAAGCCCGTAAAAAGGGTGAAATCCCTAAATCTACTGATCTTCAAACCGCTGCGGGGTACGCCGGGTTAACTATCGCACTTCTCGCTACCGGCATACAGGCCGTAGTGGGGTTCGGTTCGCAGATGCAAGGTATTCTTGATCAATCTGCCGAAATGGCCGATGTTTTTTTTGCAGATGGTCCAAGCGCCATAATGGGCGATATTTTATGGCATACTGCTCTGTTTTTATCGCCCATTTTTAGTTTGCCTGGCCTCGCAGTGCTAGGCGCGATCCTCGCACAACGGGCCTTCGTCGTAGCACCAAGTAAATTGCAACCCAAGATGTCTCGCATTTCAATATTGCAAAACGCAAAACAGAAATTTGGGCGTAGTGGATTTTTTGAATTTGGGAAAAGCTTCGTTAAATTGGTGATTTATTCCACCTGCTTGGCAGCATTCTTAAATACTCGCCTGCCGGAAATGATCGCCATCGTACACAGCGCACCTGGTGTTGTAGTCATGATGTTGGCCGAATTATGCGTTACTTTCCTGATAATTGTAGTTTTGATTTCGGCCGCTTTGGGAGTAATCGATGCACTTTGGCAGCATCAGGAGCACATTCGAAAAAATCGGATGTCGCGTAAAGAGATCATGGACGAAACAAAGAACTCGGAAGGTGACCCACATCTAAAACAAGAACGGCGCTCACGGGCCCAAGCTATTGCCGCCCAACAAATGATGGTGGATGTACCAAATGCCGATGTCATTGTCGTCAATCCGACCCATTATGCCGTCGCACTGAAATGGGCACGCGCAGCGGGGACCGCACCTACTTGCGTCGCCAAGGGTGTGGATGAAATTGCCTTACGTATGAGAGAAATCGCAATGGAAGCCGCAGTACCGATTCACAGTAATCCTCCGACGGCTCGCGCTTTGTACGCCATCACGAATATCGGCGACGAAGTCCCACCGGAGCACTACGAAGCCGTAGCCGCGGCAATACGCTTTGCAGATGAGATGCGAAAACGGGCACGTGGTGGGTTTGCCGATGGATCTTGATCAATTGAAAACTCTGTCCGAGTTGAAATATCAACACAGTCTGCGCTCTGTATCATATCTTTTGGCACATGAAGATAAGCTGCGCGTGGAAATTGCTCGTTTACGCACATTAACCAGTGAAACACAAACGCAGCCTCCCGAACAGGAAAAAATGCGTATGATCGGCGGCGATGTGATTTGGTTACAGTGGTTGGGGAAGACACTGAGGCAGCTGAATATGGAATTGGCCCAAATCCTGGCGCAAAAGGAAACTTTGCTAGCGCAGCACCGCAGTACTCATGGTCGCAAAATGACCGCGGAACGCCTAGCAGGTCAGGAAATCGGAAAACAACTACAATCTAAGCAGAAATTAATATTAGATCAAATCATCGATCATTCTCTTATGAAATAAACGAGATTAATAGTCCTGACGGGCAATCTCGACAATCAACACATCAGTAACTTGTTTACCCATCACCTTTTGAGACACTTCCAGCAATGCTCCGCGTAATACTGCAAGGTTACTAGCGTTTGTAAACGCCCCATCAAATCCTCCGATGTTGGCGTGATCAAACATGACCTGTAGGAAGGAGTCGCGCAGTTTCGGCTCCCTTGTGTACACAGCGTCCTTTTGACCAGCGATCACCTCAAGGGTTAGCGACATAACAACCAATCCTTTCACAGAATCACCATCCACAATCGGAACAACAAATTGGTTACTCATTTTAACGTATTCACTCGCCGGATCGCCCTCATCTATTTCCTCCCCCCCCCCGGCTTCTTCCATTTTAGAATCCATATCTTCGACAACAGGCACCACTTCAGGTCTTAGGAAAACGCCAGCGCCGACTCCGGCGCCGACACCGATCAAAAGCAAAATGAGGGGAAACAATTTCGTCATCAAATAAAGCTCCTAAAAGGGTAAGACAGCATCGAGAACCTGCTGACCAATGCGCGGTTGTAAGACGTCAGTAATTTGACCCCTTCCGCCATAAGACACCCGTGCAGAGGCAATCTTGTCATATGTGATTTCGTTTTGCCGAGAGATATCTTCAGGCCGAACATACCCAGTTACCAACAGTTCTCTGAGTTCAAAGTTCACGCGAAGTTCCTGCGAACCGGAAATCGACAAGACTCCATTCGGCAAAACGTCAACAACTGTAGCCGCAACTCGAAGAGTCAGTTTTTCATTGCGCTTCACGGATCCATCACCGCCGGACGAACTACTTGAGTCTATAGATACCAACTCCGAACTTGACGCGCCCTCTGGCAAATTTTCATCGAGTCTTTGAGACAGCCCGCCCAACTGTGGAATACCAAGGGATTCCGATGCGGTCCGGGAGCGGTCAGTTTCATTTGAAATTTCCGCCCCTTCATCAATTTCGATGACCACCGTCAAAATATCACCTCGTTGAACCGCGCGACGATCGCCCAATAACGAACCACGTTGCCCACTCCAAAGCGAAGCCTGATCCAGCGCACTTGTCTCCTCTATCACCGTCGGGAGAGACGCTGTAATCATTGCGGAATGTTCTTGGGTAGCCAACGGGTTCGAGAACGAAGGTTCTTTCCCCAAATGATCAATCCGCCCGCATGCCGCAGCGGCCAAAAGCCACACACAGGCTGCACAATGTCGCGGATGGATTTTGAATTCATAAAACATTATTGCTTCACCTCTATAGAACCATCGGCTTGCACGAACCCAAAGAGAGTGGCGCGCGAATTAAGATTCATGACGCGAACGTGATCACCAATACCACCACGCTCAAGAGCACGTCCTTCTGTACTGATCCGTAGGCCTGATGTTTGAAAATGCACCGAGACAATTTGATTTCGGTTGATCAACGCGGGTGGCCCAATCGCGGCAAACGGGATCGCCCGACCGGCATAAAGTGCCACACGTGCTTCTTGCCCGGCGACATCTGAAACACGATCGAACATACCCACTTGTTCGCCGCTCTTAACCGACAGATCCTCCGCCGTAATCAAAGAACCAGGGCGCAACGTTCGCGTCGGGGTCACCACGTCAGCAAATGCTGCAGATGAAAATAGCAGAAGGAACAAAAATGCGCGCATCATCTTACCTGTGTCATTGCACTCATCATTTGATCGGCAGCAGAAATTACTTTTGAATTCATTTCATAACCGCGTTGTGCCGCGATCAGTTCAGTGATTTCACGCACAGCATCAACTGAACTTTCCTCAAGATAGCCTTGTCGCAATGTGCCCAAACCATCCAATCCAGGAGTCGTTGTGATCGGAGGCCCCGACGCTTCAGTCTCAGAAAACAAATTGCTTCCTAATGCTTCAAGCCCTTTGGCATTCGTAAATCCGGTCAGGTTGAACTGACCAACGAGCTCTCCGGCCACTGCGTCTTGGAAGTAGGCGTAGACCTCTCCGTCGGCACTGATTGATATGCTGCGGGCATCCGTTGGAATGACGATTTCTGGCGAAACTGGGTATCCATCCGAAGTCACTATGACCCCTTCGCCGGTGCGTTTAAGCCCACCGTCGCGGGTATAAGCGGTCAATCCGGTTGGCAAAGTGACTTCGATAAATCCACGGCCATCGATTGCAACGTCCAAATCGCCACCCGTCGCAGCCAGCGATCCCTGAGCAAGTTGAACGGCCACCGCAGTCGGCCGAGCACCAAGCCCAAGCTGCACGCCAGTGGGTAAAACGGTTCCGTCTGAAGCACTAATTGATCCCGGACGTGCCGCCTGTTGGTAATGCAGATCCGCGAATTCAGCGCGACGCGCATTGTAACCAGTTGTACTCATATTCGCGAGGTTGTTCGAGATCGTCTCGACTCGCATTTGCTGGGCCAACATGCCGGTGGCGGCGATTTGCAGGGCACGCATTAGACTCTCCTTATTGGGATTTCATCATGGCATCCATCGCACGACGGACCCGTTCATCTTCGGAATCAAGAAAACTCTGACCCATCTCATAAGCTCGTTGGATTTCAATCATCCGTGCAAGTTGACCGATGGAATCGACGTTGGAAGCCTCGACAAAACCTTGCATAATTCGCGCATTTTCAGCAGGTTCGAACCCCTCATCGGCTTCGAACATAACTCCGTTTTGGCGCACCATCTCGCGCGGATCCACTGGCGAGACGAGACCAATCTGACCAATCAAACCGCCGCCAGCGCTGACCGTTCCATCGGGGGCGACCGCAATCGGTCCAACATCCGGTGGAATGAAAACTGGCGCTCCTCCTGCATCCAAAACACGATGGCCGTCTTGGGTAACAAGATCGCCCTCTCCATTCACGGTAAAGCTACCGGCACGGGTCAACCGTTCCCCACCGGGCGTTTCGACTAAAAAATACCCGTCGCCTTCAATGGCAAAATCGAACGTGCCGCCCGTTTGGGTCAACGCGCCCTGTTCCAAAGATGTGTTCCGCACGTTTCCTTGCCCCATGGATAATGAAGGGCCGCCTCGAACACTCGAAACATACTCGGAAAATATCATACCTTCCTGGCGGAAGCCTGTGGTCGCAGCGTTGGCAATATTGTTTGCAACAACCTGCATTTCGCGCAAAAGGCCCGACTGCCGTGTCAATGTCACGTATCCAGAACTGTCCATTTCAACCTCCGATTATCAAGGGAATGATGCGTTCGTGAAAGAACGAAACCATCGTTTGCGTCATGAATCCCATCGACATCCAGAAAACGACCATGATGGCTGCTAACTTTGGCACAAAGGTCAGCGTCATCTCTTGAATGGAGGTCAACGCTTGTACCAAACCAATTGAAACGCCTGCGACCAACGCGACGGTAAGAATTGGCACTGAGACGATTACCGCCACCCATAGCCCTTGCCGCATGGTGTCAAAAAAGATCACTTCATTCAGCATCTTACACAGGCATCCGAAGAATTTCCTGATACGCTTCGACAACTTTATTGCGTACCGTCACAGCCGTTTCGACGGCCAATTCAGTCTGCGCAAGCGCCTGCACGAGCGCATGAGGATCGGCATCACCGGTCATTGATTGTTGTGCCACCTGTTCGCCATTGGCAAGGGTTTGGGCAAAATCCATCGCCATGCGACCAAACACGCTGTCGCCCGATGCGTTGCTCGGTTGCGTGGCCGCCCGGGAAGCGGAGTAATTTTGTACGGCGGAAAGTGCTGCTGAATCCATTCTGGATCTCCTTGGGAAATACGTCGCTTAACGACGCAACAATTGCATAAGCGAGGAAGACATCTGCCGCGCTTGTTCGAACATTTTTAGGTTTGCCTCGTAACTGCGTTGTGCCTCTCGGGCATCCGCAAGTTCGATCAACAGATCGACGTTCGATCCATTGAAAAATCCAGCGTCATCAGCCAACGGATGTGACGGATCATAAACCTGTTCCAATTCTGACTGGTCCAGTGACATCCGACCAACTTCGACCTTGGCGACGCCGCCGCCCGCATCAAATTCAGTGCGAAACGGGATCGTTTTGCGCCGATAACCTGGCGTATCTGCATTCGATATATTTTCAGACAAATGGCGTAACCGGGTCGATTGGGCCTGCATCCCGCTTGTTGAAATGCTGAGCGCTTTAGCAAATTCATTCATGTCATCTGCTCCTTATTGGCGACCAAGGCTTGACCGCAAAACATTCATTGCGGACTTATAAATAGCGAGGGATCGGTCATGCTGGCGTTTAGCATCAGTTGCGCGCATCATCTCAGTCTCAACCGAAACAGAGTTTCCATCCGGAGACGCAAAAGAACGGTCTTCGTAAACTAGACCATCGATGTTTTGGTTGGTCGCACCATGCAAATGTCCGGCCCGCGTCGCCCGTTGCATCGACGCATCCGAACTCTTGTTTGCGTGAATGTCCTGAAAGCTGGGCAAGTCGCGGCCCACGAATCCGGGCGTGTCCGCATTGGCCACATTTTGGGCAATCACGGCCTGACGCTGACCAGCATGAACTGCCATTGCGTGCGCAGTTTCGAAAACGGTTAGGTTTTGGAACATCGGGGCTTCTCCCTCGTGTAATTTCAACCAAGGCTTAACTGTGATTCCTTTAAAAACTGTTTGCACGCATCAGGAGAAACCGATGAAACAAACAGCTCGATTGAAATTGATCCAAAAAAACTTGTCCGAAATTTGTGTGGCACGCACTGTTGGACGGGTAACCGGCGTTCAGGGCGGCATGATTTCGGTAACCGGTTTGGATTCTGATGCGCGCATAGGTGATCGCACAGAGATAACGCGTCGCGATGGGACGTCTCTTAAAGGCGAAGTTGTTCAATTAACTCCGACGGGTGCCATTTTGCTGCCTGACGCGTCGATCGACGGGATTGCGATCGCTGACAGAGTCGTCCTTGGTCGCAACATCGGGATCGCGCCAGATGTATCGTGGATTGGGCGGATAGTTGACCCTGACGGCAACCCACTAGACGGTGAGCGCCTGATGCCAGGGTTGGTTTCGCGTCCCTTGCAAGCAAGCCCGCCGGCAGCCGCAACGCGACGCCCATTGGGCGCGCGACTGGACACTGGGCATGTCGTGTTTGACACAATGCTACCCATCGTACGCGGCCAGCGCATCGGCCTTTTTGCTGGTTCAGGCGTTGGCAAATCCAGCCTTATGGGCCAACTGGCCAAAGTAATGTCGGCAGACATTGTGATCATCGCTATGATTGGCGAACGCGGTCGCGAAGTACGTCATTTCGTTGATGAAGTCTTGGGGCCGAAAGGTCGTGCGCGCGCCATCGTAGTGGCTGCAACCTCGGATCAAGCTGCCTTGATGCGTCGTCGCTGTGCTTGGACAGCTATGGCAATCGCTGAGCACTTTCGGGATCAAGGCTTGTCGGTCCTTTTATTGGCAGACTCGATAACCCGCTTTGCAGAGGCGCACCGCGAAGTCGCCGTCGCTGCGGGTGAAGCACCAGTGTTACGCGGGTTTCCTCCGTCGACTTCACATTTGATCATGTCACTTTGCGAGCGCGCAGGGCCAGGGGCCGCAGGTCAAGGCGATATCACGGCGGTGTTCAGCGTTTTGGTCGCAGGATCAGATATGGATGAACCCGTTGCAGATATACTGCGCGGTGTTTTGGATGGGCATGTGGTGCTTGACCGATCCATCGCTGAACGGGGTCGGTTTCCTGCCGTTGACGTATTGCGATCCGTATCTCGAAGTTTACCCCAAGCCGCGACGAAGGAAGAGAACCAAACGATTGGCGAAATTCGTAAACACCTCAGCGTTTATGCCCAGAACCAAATGATGATCACCGCAGGACTTTACAGTCAAGGTACAGATCCTGCGATAGATGCGGCAATGCAAATTTGGTCACCACTCGATGAAGCCATGGGTAGTGTGCACAATCAGGACTGTCGTCATAGTTTTGACCAGATAAAACTGGTGTTAAGACGTGCCGGTCGGACAAATTCAAGACGACCAACTCAAACCAGCGCACGGGCGTGACTTGGATCTGATCTACGTTCTGCTTTTCTAAACCATATTTTTAACTGCTCCGGATTTTCCGGAAGCTATAACTCATGAACAGGATGGAGCGTCATGAAAAAGTCGTCAAAACGCACTCATCAAAAGTGCGCGAAGGTGCTGCGAAAATGGTATTGGTTGACGCAGCTCGCCATTGTGCCGGTGCGCGGCAAACGTTTCGATATCACCGAAGATTGGTGACGCGCGGCAAATGCCGAACGAGCGGATCAAGAAAATTGAATTGGAAAACTACCCCTCCAACGAAAAGATCATACGTTCAAGCCATCAGTTCATAAAGCTTCGCAATTTTACATCAAGATTGCAGCAAAGTTAGAGCAATCGCAGCACCAGATGCACCTGCGCCAGATGCATCTAGTTGAGTTCTGGCAAAATAAGTACTGACCAAGCGGTCCATAATTTCGGGATCGGCAAATTCAGCAGGGTCCGAAACCCCAAAATATCGCTCCGCGCGGTCTTGAAAGACACCCAGTTGGAAATCAATGTCGGCCTGTCCAAAAGCTTCGGGTAAGCCGAAGGCCGTTTCGAAAAGAGATCTTAGTGGCGCTTGTCCCATGATCGAAAAC
>JBDWMA010000029.1:0-9358 GCA_039972875.1 Pseudoruegeria sp. | reverse complement strand
GATTTGCTTTCATCGACGCCTGGAAAGAAGAATGGTCTGTCGAGTTTCTCTGCCAGATTATGCGGGTCACATCGCGGGGGGGGCGTGCTTGGCAGGTGCGCCCGATGAGCCAACGTTAGCATGATGATATGGTGCTTTTGGCCCATATGTGCTGCTTCGTGCTGATATCGATGGTGAGGGCGTTGCGGATATGCAGATCAAACTTGATGATCTACAATCAATCTCAGTCACAGATTTCATTTTGTAGACAAATGAACTGTTACTTTTCGGTCACCCATTCTGGGTGGCCGATTTCATCCAAACACTCCACGATTTCATTGTGAAATTCCGGCTTATAGCGGCCCAATACATCGCTGGTATTTCGCTTGGTCGTACGCGCCTTGAAGGTGATGGGATCCAACCCCAAGTGCTCAACAATCTTGTAAATCCCGTCTGTCATCAGCCCTTCATACGGGATTTCAAGATATCCATGTTTGCATTTCTTGTCGTACCAATTGAACAGCCATGACCGCGTTTCGACATACTCAAGGAATGCCTCTCGATCAAAGTCGATTTGCGGACGGGGCAGTCCATCCGCAAACAAATGTCGGGCTGATTGTTTTAAGCGCACCAGCTCAAAAGATGACAAACACGCCAGATGGTTTTTGCGATTGAGTACGATTTTTTTTATGCTCGGGTCCTTTGTCATCAAGGAGATTGCGCGCAACGAAGACCTGATTTGACCTGGCCAAGCTTTGAGGCCAACACATTTTGGTCCCGGCGTGAAATTGAGAATATCATACATGTAACCGCCGGGATCTGTCTCTAGTTTGGACAAATCAAGCCCGTTCTGAACTTCGTCCAGCAGTGCCAGCTGGTTCTTTTTACCCCTAAAAAATGGCGAGCCGTGGCAATAAATATCGGGATGGGTGTTCAGTGTTGTCGTCAAAGCCGTGCTGCCCGAACGGGCCGCTGCAAGAACGACAAATCGCGTTTCGACCTTCACAAGCGATACCCCAAAAGCGTGTATTTCTGGCTATCTACCGCTAAGTCGGTGAGCGCACAAGAATGATCGACTATCAAAAATCAATTCATCTTTTTTCATAATTTAGCTTGTAGGCTCTCGATGGCTCGCTCTAAATCGGAGAACTTCGGCATAGCAATCCCCTTAAGCTCACCGTTCGCATAACGCTTGTCTTGATTTGCTGCCAAAGCTTCAAAAATTAACGCGTTCACCGAGAATTGTGACCGCTCTATTCGTTCAATGATGGCGGTAACGCCCAAATCAACGGTCGCTTTAGCGCAAGGCACGCGCCAGGTCCTGCATTGCGCCACGTTCCCCAAGGTCCAAAGCGCGCGGCAAGTGGGCTGTCACCGGCAAAGGTGTTGCAGGTTTTCAAGAATAACCGGGTTGGATTTGACTGCATTGGATAATCGGTCGCGCACGCGTTTGCGGTGGCTGCGGATGATGGCGCTGCCACCAGAGAACCCCATGCGATACAACGCATCGAATTCCTGCAACAGGTACTTCCAACTCGGGCAATCTTGCAGACGTGTAGGATCAACTGGGATATCGGCCGAAAACGCGGTCTCTTTGAAAGGTGTTCTAGATTTCTATAGGCCCAAGATCATATCAGCCGCCTTTTCCGCAATCATGATTGTGGGTGAATTTGTGTTGCCTGACGTGATTGTCGGCATGACAGAGGCGTCAACCACCCGAAGGTTCTCGATCCCGTTCACGCGCAAGTCGGGCCCAACGACAGCGGCATCATCCGGCCCCATACGGCACGTACCGACAGGGTGAAAAATCGTGGTACCGATGTCGCCAGCCATATGGGCCAAATCTGCATCCGACTGATACGCCGCACCGGGGCTGATTTCAGAGGGCTTGTATTTGGCCATCACAGCCTGATCTGCGATTTTACGGGCAAGGCGGATGGCACGCACCGCAACCTGACGATCCCCTTCGGTGCTCAGGTAGTTGGGGTCAATCGATGGATGGGACTTCGGGTCTTTTGACGTGATATGCACCGAACCGCGGCTTTGCGGCCGGACAGGCACGACACTGGCCGTAAAGGCCGGGAACGGATGCAAAGGATCGCCGAATTTATCAAGCGACAATGGCTGGACGTGAAATTCGAGGTCGGCGGTTTCGACCTCGGGCCCGGACTTTGCAAAGATACCCAACTGGCTGGGGGCCATCGACATCGGCCCTGACCGTTTCAAGGCATATTCAAGCCCAATCCCCATGCGTCCCCAAAGCGAGCCTGCGCGTTGGTTCAACGTTTTCACGCCTTCCACGCGGAACGCAGTACGCAGTTGCAGATGATCTTGCAGGTTCTCACCAACCGCATCGATTTGATGAACGACCTCAATCCCCTGTGCGCCAAGAACCTTTGGATTGCCAATTCCCGACAGCTCCAGCAATTGCGGCGACCCGATTGCACCTGCGGACAAGATCACCTCGCCGCGCGCTTTGTAGGTGGTTTTCACGCCACGCACATCCACGTCCAAACCCGTCGCGCGTTTGCCCTCAAACAAGACCTTCTGGACTTGCGCTTGGGTGACGACCTTGAGGTTCTCACGAGACTTCACAGGACGCAGGAAGCCTTTGGATGTGTTCCAGCGCCAGCCACCCCGCTGGTTAACCCGAAAGTAGGCCGAACCTTCGTTGTCGCCGCGATTGAAATCCTCGACCTTCGCAATCCCGGCCTGTTCGGCGGCATCACGGTAGGCGTCCAAAATCTCCCATGTCAGGCGTTGTTCCTCAACCCGCCATTCGCCACCGGCCCCATGCATTTCGTCTTCGCCTGCATAGTAATCCTCGGACTTTTTGAAGTAGGGCAAGACATCGTCCCAGCCCCAGCCAGGGTTCCCCATCTGGCGCCAGCCATCATAGTCACGCGCCTGGCCGCGCATATAGATCATGCCATTGATCGACGAACACCCCCCAAGCACGCGCCCGCGCGGATAGTTCAGCGCACGACCATTCAGCCCGTGTTGATCCTTGGTCTTAAACCCCCAATCCGTCCGAGGGTTGCCCATACAATACAGGTATCCGACAGGGATATGGATCCAGATATAATTGTCTTTGCCGCCTGCTTCTAATAGCAGAACACGGTTCTTGGGATCCTCAGATAGGCGATTGGCAAGAACGCAACCTGCCGATCCGCCACCCACGATGATATAGTCAAACTCTTGAGAATTTCCGGTCATGATACGACTTTCATGTTTGCGTTAAGACAGGTGTTGATTGCCAGCAGGGTGCGTGGTCTTTGTCGACCAACACAGCCCGGACTCCTTCGGCCAGATCGGGATGGCGGATGGCGCGCTGCATGGCTTCAAATTCACGCGCAAGGCAGTCTTTGAGCGACGCGTCCCGCCCGCGTCGCAGCAACCGCATGGTTTCTTGCAGGCTGCGCGGTGAGACTTTATCAAGCGTCTTACGCGCGGATTCTGATCCTACCGCAGTGCGTTTTGACAAACAGTCTTTGATGCTGCAAAGCGTCGATTGATCAAAACACATGGTATTGGCCGCAAGGCTTAACATGCTGCTTTGATAGCCGGGGACCGCGCAAAAACTTTCTAGGACAGTGTCCAACGCTGCCTCAGGCACGCCAAGCGCGCTCTCAAATCCATTTACATCGTCCTGGGGCAACATGTGGGTTGAAATGCCCAACGTTTGTGCATCAAAGCCCGCAACGTGCGCGCCGGTCAGGCCCATCCAAAAGCCGCCAAAATGCGGCATGCGGGGCAGGAAATAGCTGCCGCCGACGTCGGGGAAAAACCCAATTGCGGTTTCGGGCATGGCAAACCGGGCACGATCCGTCGCAACGCGGACATCGCATTGCATGACAAGACCTAAGCCCCCGCCCATGCAGACCCCGTCAACCAAAGCGATGATGGTTTTTGCATAGCCGGACATGCGTTGGATCAGGCTGTATTCTTCTTGGAAGAACTGTTCGGCGTCTGCGAAATTTTGCGCCAATGATAGGGTGCGGATCCGGCGCATATCACCACCCGCACAAAACGCGCGATCCGTGTCGGATCTCAGAAGCACGCGATCAATGGTCGGGTCGTCCTCAAACCGGTCCAATGCCCGATCAATGTCGCGCACCATGTCGAGCGTAAGCGCATTCATGGCCTGCAGGCGGTTAAGGCCAATGATCCCGATCCGGCCAGCTTGCGCCACTGTGATATGCGATTGATCCGACATGGTGTACATAGGGGCCCGACTGATTACCGGTTGCGGAAGACGGGCGCGCGTTTGGCAACAAATGCGGCCATACCTTCTTTCTGGCCGTCAGTGGCAAAGGCTGCCTGAAACAAGCGACGTTCGTGCATCACACCCTCGGACAGATTGGATTGGAACGCATAGTTCACGGCCTCTTTGGCCATTGCTACAGCAGGAGCGTTCAGTCCGGCGATCTGATGGGCGGCCTCAAGGGCGGTTTGCAAAAGCTCGTGGCCCGGGACGACACGTGCCACGATGCCAGAGGCTTTGGCCTCGACTGCGTCCACTGTGCGGCCCGTCAGGATCATGTCCATCGCCAGCGATTTCCCGATGGATTTCGACAGCCGCTGCGAGCCACCAATGCCGGGCAAGATGCCGAGCTTGATTTCGGGCAAACCGAACTGTGCATCCTCTGACGCGATGATAAAATCGCACAGCATCGCCAGCTCAAACCCGCCACCAAGGGCAAAGCCGCTGACGGCAGCAATCACGGGCTTCTGAATGAAACGCATCTGGTCCCAATCGGCAAAAATATCGTTGCTCAACAATTCTACCAGCGTCTTTTCCGCCATTTCTTCGATGTCGGCCCCCGCAGCAAAGGCGCGCGGGCTGCCGGTGATGACGACAGCGCCGATACGGTTATCCGCATCGAAAGCCTTTAACGTGGCCATGACCTCGGCCGCCAATTGCAGGTTCAGGGCGTTCAACTGCTTGGGGCGGTTCAACGTGATCAAACCGACATGTTCGCGCCGCTCGACAATGATTTCCTCAAGCGTTGTGCGTTCGATGGTTTTTTCGGCGGATTTTTCAGCTTTTGATTTTGCTGTCTTGGCTGTCATTGGTTTTTCTCCCACGTCTGGTGTCAGCGCTTTAGCCCGAAAGACGCCCAGCCAAAGTCTTCGGCATCGGTTTGTGCGTGTTTCTTGGCTGTTTGGTTTTGGTCATAGGCCTCTGCGTCGGCCATAACTTCGGCGAGGATGTCCTCGCGGTGCTGGTTCAGCGCCGGAGCCACCTGTGCGGTTGCCGGATCTATGTCTTTATAGGCTGACAACTTTACCGGATTGCCCGCAGTGCGGAATGGCTTGGCGCTTTTGCCTTCGACCTGCACAATCATATTACGCGACAAAAGCTGCGGATGATCGAGGATCCGGTCGATCGTATTGATGGGGCCGCAGGGCACGCCGACCTCGTTCAGTTCGTCCAACCAGTGCTGCACCGGCATTTTGGATGTCACGGCATCGATGGCTGCGACCATCTTGGGCCGGTTGCGCACCCGCAGATCATTGGACGAAAAATCAGGGTCCATCGCCAAATCCGGCGCGCCAATCGCGTCGGCCATCAGCAGGAACAGCTGGTCGTTGCCTGCCGCGATCACAAAGCGTTCGTCTTTGGCCTGAAACGTCTCAAACGGCGCCAAGGACGGGTGGCAATCACCAGTGCGCGTAGGCACTTTGCCTTCTACGTCAAACCGAGCAAGAGCGGTTTCCATCAAAGCGGCCTGACAATCGAGCATGCCGATATCAACACGCTCGCCCTGTGCGTTCTGTGTGCGCCGATAAAGGGCTGCCAAAATGCCGATAACGCCGAACAAAGCCGCGCCTAAATCACCAAAGCTGGTGCCGACACGGGCCGGGCGTTCACCGGGCCAGCCGGTCAAGCTCATCACGCCCCCCATGGCTTGGACAACCATGTCATAGCCCGGCAGATCAGACATCGGGCCAGAATGGCCAAAGCCGGAAATAGACGAATAGATCAGATGCGGATGGGTCTTGGCCAAACGCTCAGCGCCATAACCGAGGCGGTCCATCACGCCCGGGCGGAAATTCTCAACCAGCACGTCGGATGTGTCCAACAATCGTTCCAGCAATTCCCGATCACGGGGCGATTTGATGTCCAGAACGATGCTTTCTTTGCCGCGATTAAAGCACATGAAATATGCGCTTTCAGCGTCAACGAAGGGCGGGAACGCCCGTGTGTCATCACCGGTGCCGAACTTTTCGACCTTGATGACCCGCGCGCCCAGATCGGCCAGCACCATGGTACAATATGGCCCTGCCAGAACCCGCGAAAAATCAAGGACTGTGATCCCACTAAGCGGGCCGCCATCAAGTTTTTCGTCTTTTGAATTTTGCATGGTCTGCCTCCTCCCAAAGTGACGCGGTTACTGGGCGACCGGCATCGCAAACTCAGCACCCTTCGAAATGCTTTCCGGCCAGCGTTGCATGATCGATTTCTGTTTTGTGTAGAACCGCACGCCTTCTTCGCCGTAGGCATGGGTGTCGCCGAACAGGCTTTTCTTCCAGCCACCGAACCCATGCCACGCCATTGGCACCGGGATCGGCACGTTGACGCCAACCATGCCAACTTGGATCTTGCGGCCAAATTCACGCGCAGCATTGCCATCGCGGGTGAACAGGCTGACACCGTTGCCAAATTCATGGGCATTGATCAGATCGACACCTTCCGCGAAATCCTTGACGCGAACGCAGGCCAATACAGGGCCGAAAATCTCTTCGCGGTAGATGGTCATATCGGGGGTCACATTGTCGAACAAAGTGCCGCCCAACCAATAGCCGTCCTCAAAGCCCTCGACCGTGAAATCGCGCCCGTCCACAATAAGGTCAGCGCCTTCGGCGGCACCTTTTTCGATGTAACCTTTGATGCGATCATGGGCTGCTTTGGTCACGACCGGACCCATCTCTGCATCCAGCTCCAGCCCGTTCTTGATCTTTAGATCGCGGGCCCTCTCGGCCAGCATTGGCACGATCTTGTCGCCAACATCCCCCACAAGGGTCGCGACTGAAATCGCCATGCAACGCTCTCCTGCCGAACCGTAGGCCGCACCGATCAGCGCATCGACGGCCTTTTCCAGATCTGCATCAGGCATCACCAACATGTGGTTTTTTGCGCCACCCAAGGCCTGCACCCGCTTGCCGTTGCGCGCTCCGGTCTCGTAGATGTAATTTGCAATTGGCGTAGAGCCAACGAAGGACACGGCCTTCACATCGTCATGGGCCAATAGGGCATCAACAGCGACTTTATCGCCCTGCACCACATTAAACACGCCATCGGGGAAGCCTGCCTCTTTCATCAACTCCGCATACATCAGGGCGGGCGTCGGATCCGTGGGCGACGGTTTTAGAACAAAGGTATTCCCAGCGGCGATTGCGACAGGGAACATCCACATCGGCACCATGACCGGAAAGTTGAACGGGGTCACACCAGCAACAACGCCCAGCGGTTGGCGCAGGGTCCAGTTGTCGATCCCCGTAGACACCTGGTCGGTGAAATCACCCTTAAGCAGTTGCGGGATTCCGCAGGCAAATTCAACAATATCAATGCCGCGCTCAACCTCGCCACGAGCATCGGTGAAAACCTTGCCATGCTCGAGCGTGATCGCGCGGGCCAGGTCATCCTTGTTCTCATTCAGCAGGTTCAGAAAGCGGTTCATCAACCTTGCGCGCCGGATCGGTGGCATATCGGCCCACGCCGGAAACGCCTTTTGAGACGCGGCAACAGCCATGTCCACATCCTCGACCCGTGCAAGATCAACGATCCCAGTTTGGGCACCTGTTGCCGGGTTAAACACGGCTTGGGTTGCAGCATTCGCACCAGCGTATGATTTGCCGTTGATATAATGTCCGATCGGGTGAATAGTCATAGAACGCTCCGATATTGAGTTCTTTGGCAATATGTCGACTTTGAACATCACAATCCAATGAATATTGGCACCCTACATTATAAGGAGTACTTATATTGAGATCCGTTCAAGACATCCGCGTGCTTGATGCGTTCATCACTGTGGCCCGCGAAGGAAACGTGTCGCGAGCAGCCGAAAAATTGCACCTGACGCAGCCCGCTGTCAGCCTGCAACTGAAGCGTTTGGCGCAAGATACAGGCCTGACGTTGTTCACACGCACGTCCAAAGGGCTGGAACTGACACGGGACGGAACAGCACTGATCGCGAAGGCTGAAAAGGTGCGCGCCGCATTGACCGAATTCGGCCAAACCGCGCGCAGGGTCAGCGGCGATGTGCGCGGCACTTTGCGTATCGGCACCATTGTCGATCCAGGGTTCATCCGCTTGGGCCAGTTTTTGTCGTTGTTGGTGGAAGGGTTCCCTGATTTGCGGACGAAACTTACGCACGGTATGAGCGGCGAGGTGATCAACCGTATCATTGCTGACCACATCGATGTTGGATTCTATCTTGGAAGTCTGGCCCCTTACGAACCCGCGATTGATCCCGACCAACTCGACGGAGCGTCCCTTTTCCATGAACGAGAGCTGACAACATTCACCTACCAAGTTCTGGCTCCGAAAGGATGGGAGGATCGCGTTATTGGCAAAGACTGGCAGGCGCTGGCCGATCTGCCATGGATCGGCACGCCTCAAGACTCGGTCCATTGCCGGCTTTTGGATGCCGAGCTGTCCGAGGACGGCATCACACCCAACTACGTTTGTTCGGTGGACCAAGAACCGTCCATGTTAGCGATGGTGCGCTCTGGGGTTGGACTTAGCCTTTGTCGGGAATCTATTGCGCTAGATGAAATGCAAACGCGCGGTCTTGTTGTCGCCGATCAGGTGTCGATCCAAACATCGCTCCGCTTTATCACTCTGAAGTCCCGCGCCAAAGATCCAAACGTCAAAGCGGCGTTCGAGGTTCTTGCCTCAGCATGGGACTAGCAACCCAAAAAATGGGCGTCGTGTGATTTGAAACGAGCTCGCCAGTTTTCCGCAGCAAGTTTGTCTCGATGAGACAATAGCTGACGTTCATGCAGATCGCAGCATTTGCGACTATGGGCCTATTTCGTTGGTGAAGTCTCTGTTGCTTTGCGGCAGGTCCTTTGCTTCTCTCGTTATTGTAGGGTGAGTGGGGATTTGATGATGATGGGTGTTCAAGAAGCTCTGGGGCGGTTGTTTTACGACTTTGATATAGAGGCACATGTCCCTGCTAATCACATATTGCGTGAGGTCTCTGGACCTGTCGCGGTTTGATGCCGTTCTTTTGATAGCATTTATTGCAACAAAGGCGATGAACTATGCCCCGCCCGGCAGGGTTATGCGAAGCATGATCCCGAGAGGGGACTGAAACGGACGGACGAATTCCGGCAAGATGCGGTGCGTATCGCGCTGACAAGTGGGCTT
>JBDWMA010000028.1:0-24573 GCA_039972875.1 Pseudoruegeria sp. | reverse complement strand
GATTTGCTTTCATCGACGCCTGGAAAGAAGAATGGTCTGTCGAGTTTCTCTGCCAGATTATGCGGGTCACATCGCGGGGGGGGCGTGCTTGGCAGGTGCGCCCGATGAGCCAACGTTAGCATGATGATATGGTGCTTTTGGTCCATATCCGTGAGCAGTACCGCCTCAGCCTGGAAAGCTATGGGCGGCCGCGTATGACCGAAGAGTTACAAGAATTGAGCTTGAATGTCGGTCACCGTCGCGTTGGTCGTTTGATGCGTGAGAATGGCATCAAAATCGTCAGAACCCAGAAATACAAGGCGACGACCATTGCCCGGCAGGCGATTGCAAAGCAATCTGCCGAGAGGGGGACAGCAATCACACGTTCAACATTGCGCCCAATTTGCTGGATCAGGACTTCTCAGCTGATGGTCCCAACCACAAATGGGCTGGAGACATCAGCTACATCTGGACCAGCGAAGCTTGGCTGTATTTAGCCGTTAACCTTGATTTGTATTCTCGCCGCGTCATCGGTTGGGCCGTTAGTAACCGCATGAAGCGGGATCTGGCGATCCGGGCGTTGGACATGGCGGTGGCCCTGTGACAGCCGCCCAAGGACTGCATTCATCATACGGATCGCGGGTCGCAGTATTGTTCCAACGAGTATCAAAAACGTCTGAAAAAGCACGGCTTCAAGGTATCAATGAGCGGCAAAGGTAATTGTTACGACAATTCCATGGTTGAAACGTTCTTTAAAACCCCTTCTCGGGACATTGCTACGCAATACCCTGAGGTATCTCGCCTGTGCAATTGATCGTATGCCGCTTTGGACAACGCTAAATCCGTACGAAGTTAAAGGACGCCCGGCCCCAACGCGATTTGTAAAAAACAACCGGATGGTCCAAGGAAAACTCAAGCCATCCAGCGCGATCTAAATCTCAACCACATTGGTCAATTCAAATTTCGTGACATCGACAAGCCCAAGATCACTGATCCGCAATTCAGGAATGACAACGAGTGCCAGCAGAGAATGTTGCATATAGGCATTGTTCATTGTGCAACCGCAGACGGCCATCGCCTCGATCATCTTTTTGGCTTGGGCTGCGACCTCGGCGGCGGGTTTGTCGGACATCAGTCCCGCAATCGGCAGTTCGATGAGCGCAAGTTCTCTGCCGTCTTTGAAAACGGTCACACCGCCGCCGACGTCACCCAACCGGTTTGCCGCAAGCGCCATGTTGGCGCGCGATGTGCCGACAACAATCATGTGGTGACTGTCGTGCGCCACGGTCGAGGCGATGGCCATGTCGCCGGTATATCCAAAACCAGATACAAAGCCGTTTGACACATGGCCCGTTCCGCGATGGCGTTCAACAAGTGCGATTTGACAGACTTCGCCCGTAGCCTGCACCCGGCCTTCGGTGACGGGAAGTTCAAAGGTCAGCGCTTTGGTTGGAGCTTGATTTTCAACCACTCCAATCACTTTGGCGGTGACGGCGTTCGCGCCTTCGGGGGCTGGAATATCAAAATCCGCCTCGTCCAGTGTTTTGCCCATATGCACGGTTTGGCGTGCGGTGTCTGGCCAGTTGAAATGCGGACATTCAACGGTGATCTGCCCATTGATCGCGACGGTCTTGCCGCGCGCAATTACCTGTTCGATCGGCAGTGATTTCAGATCAGAGGTGACAATCACATCCGCGCGACGGCCCGGTGCAATGCTGCCCAACTCGCGTTCAAGCCCGAAATGGGTCGCCGTGTTGATCGTCGCCATTTGCAAGGCCACCAGCGGGTCACAACCACACTCAATCGCATGACGGACAACGCGGTTCATGTGCCCGTCGTTCACAAGTGTTTCGGCCATGCAATCATCGGTACACAGGATGAAATTGCGGGGATCAAGACCGCGTTCTGTCACGGCGGTAATCTGGCTTTCGACGTCGTACCACGCTGATCCCAGTCGCATCATGGAGCGCATGCCGTTGCGCACCCGCGCCAGCGCGTCCGTCTCTGCTGTGCCCTCGTGATCGTCCGCTGCGCCCCCCGCCACATAAGCCGAAAACGCGGCCCCCTTATCGGGCGACGCATAGTGCCCGCCAACGGTTTTACCAGCGTTCATCGTCGCGGCCATCTCTGCCAACATCTGGGGATCACCATTAATGACACCGGGGAAATTCATCATTTCGCCCAAACCAATAATCCCCGGCCAACCCATGGCTTCGGCCACATCTTCGGCGCTGATCTCAAACCCTGTTGTCTCCAATCCGGGCGCAGAGGGCGCACAAGACGGCATCTGGGTGAAGATATTGACCGGCTGCATTAGGGCTTCGTCATGCATCATGCGCACGCCTTCAAGCCCAAGCACATTGGCAATCTCATGGGGGTCGGTAAACATTGTCGTGGTCCCGTGCGGGATCACTGCGGCGGCAAATTCAGCGGGCGTCAGCATGCCGCTTTCGATGTGCATATGCCCGTCACACAGCCCCGGGATCAGATAACGGCCAGTGGCGTCGATCGTTTGGGTATCTGGGCCAATGCAATGGGACGCATCAGGCCCGACATAGGCAAACCGCCCTTCCGCAATAGCCACCTGCCAGCCCTCCAACACCTCACGTGTCTGGACATTCACCAGTTTACCGCCCGTGATCACAAGATCGGCGGCATCCCGTCCCGCAGCTACAGCGATAAGACGCGGGGCAACATCGGCCCAAGATTGAAGATTCTGGGTCATAGGTTTTAGTCCAACTGTCTTTGAAAGGGTTAGGGCAACGTCGCCATGGTAGTTTTATAACGGTTCAGGACGGCGGGGATATCGACGTCCATGCAGATCTTGCACACCCGTTCTGAGAAAGCATGCGGTACCATTTCCCCGATGTTTTCGCCTTCGGTGATCACTTGAAGCCTGACGTCTCGCATGGTGAACAGTTCCGGTGCTTCGCAGGCGATAAGCGCTGCGGGGTCGTGCAAATAGCCCTGATATTTCCCAGTCACCGTCTCATAGAACCGCATGTAGAACTCACCGATGTCCTTAAGGAACCCTCCCGCTTTGGGAGACTTTTCCGCCATGTCATCGTAATCGCTTTGGAAAAACGAAATCTGGGTCGTCACATCCAGCCCCACGATGATGACGGTGCCAGTACCGGGGGCGGTCAGCACTTTGTTGGCGGCATGGGGGTCATTCCAGAAATTCGCCTCGGCGTGGGGGGTGACGTTTCCGCCCGCCTCAAGAGACCCGCCCATGATGACAAGTTGGCGCAGGTTGGCGATAAAGTTGGGATCGATATCCAACGCCAGTGCGATATTGGTCAGCGGGCCGATGGCGCAGACGGTCAATTCGCCCGGCTTACGCGCGGCCTCAGCCGCCAAAAACGCCGCCGCGCTTTCGGCTTCGGCAGTGGTTGAAATGGTGCGGTCGATCATGTCGCCAAAGCCGTGTTTGCCGTGAACATGGGCGCTGGGGGTGTTTGGCGTGATCTTAAGCGGGGTTTGCGCGCCACCATAGACGGGGGTTTGTGTCTGTACACTTTCCGCTAGCCACAGCGCGTTTTGCGTCGCGTCTTCGACCGTGACATTACCGAAAATGGTGGTCATCGCCACCAGGTCCGTTTGTGCAGAAGCATGCGCATAATAGAACGTCATTGCGTCATCGACGCCGGGATCTGTATCAAGAATTGTCTTCATTTGGGTATCCTTTCAGGACTTCTTGGACGTCTTGCAACGTCGGAATGGAATGTGCAGCACCATAGGTCTGGATCGACAGGGCTGCGGCCGCGTTCGCCATGCGCAAAGCGTCTATATCGGACAGGCCTGCCAACACAGCGCAAAGGAAAAAGCCGAAAAACGTATCCCCCGCCGCCGTGGTGTCGATGGGTTTCACCGGAAGGCTTGCGATATGAAGCGGCATTCCATCACGATAAAGAGTCGCGCCGTCCGCGCCTTTTGTGACGACAACGAGGGGGATGCCGATCTTGGCAATTGTCGTGGCCAGTGCCTGTTCCAACTGCGCAGCCTCGATCTCGTTCAACACGAGCAAATTAAGATGCTGTGAAAGTGACCGCACCAATTCGGCGTCAAAAGGGGCTGCGACAAGCCCAATTTTCATGCCCTTCGCACGGGCCTTTTCGACGGCGTAGTGCTGGTTGTTGGTTTCGTTCTGAAGAACCAGCCAATCTTCAGGTTTGGCTGTGACAAGACATTGATCGATATGGTTTCGCGAAATTTCGGTATTGGCACCTGCGCATAAGATGATAGCGTTTTCGCGGTCATCGTCTAGCAACACATAGGCTTCGCCTGTTGCATGATCCGCGCGTTCAATCGCCTCAGTCTTGAGCCCAAATCGTTCGATTTCACCTAGCGTATCAGCGTCGTCCTTATGAACTGCGCCGATATGGGTGACGAGCTGTCCCGCACGGTGCAGCGCAAGGGATATGTTCAACCCCTTTCCGCCCAAACACGTCGAGGCCTCGTGCCCAGCGAGGGTTTCACCGGGGCAGGGGAAACGCCGCACTTTAATAGTTTTGTCCCGATTGATCGAGCCGAGGTTAAATACAGTCGCCGACATCCTATTGCCCTTTCACATAAGGTTCGCCAGCGGCACGCGGCGGGATCGCCCGCCCGATCAGCCCGGCTAGAATAAGGATCGTCAGCAGATAGGGAAGTACGTCAAGCAATTGCCCCTGCACTCGGATTGTCGCGATCCGTTCGACCACATCAGGTCGCAGTGAAAGCGCTTGCAAATACCCGAACAGCACGGTCGCCCCAAGTGCATGCCATGGTCGCCATTTCGCAAAGATAAGGGCTGCAAGGGCGATATAGCCCCGCCCCGCCGTCATATCGCGCGTAAAGCCCGCCTGAAGGGATGTCGCCAGATAAGCCCCTGCGACGCCACATAAAATGCCACAGATAATCACAGCGCTATAGCGCAACCTTACGACCGAAATGCCGGCGGTGTCGACAGCCGCAGGGTTTTCACCAACCGCCCGCAACCGCAGCCCGAACCGTGTTCGGTACAAAATCCACCATGTCGCCGGCACCGTCAAAACAGCCAGATAGGTGATGATCGAATGGCCTGAGATCAGTTCAGAATAGATGCGCATGACCAAAGGTGCATCGTTAATCTCTCGGATCTTTGTCAACGCGCCGGGCCAATTTAGGGTCTCAAAACGGGCGGCCCCAGACAGCTGCGGCGTGCGCCCGCCTTGTGCAAACCAGCTTTGGGCGGCAACGACTGTTACACCTGCCCCGAAAAAATTGATCGCCACGCCAGAAATCAGCTGGTTCCCGCGAAAGGTGATCGACGCCAGCCCATGCAACAGCGACAGCGCAACGGCCCCTGCGACCCCGGCCAGCATCCCAACCCAAGCACTGCCTGTGACATAAGCCGCCGACGCAGACATGAACGCCGCCATCAGCATCTTGCCTTCCAGCCCGATGTCCACAACACCTGCGCGTTCTGAAAACAGGCCCGCCAAACACGCCAACAAAAGCGGAACTGCAAATCGAATGGCACCGTCAAGCACGGCAAGATCAAATAAGGCTGTTATATCCATCTTAGTCTTTAGTCCCTCTGGTTTGTGGGCCACGCAGCATGAACCATGCAAACTCAACAGGGGCACGCATCATGTTATTCAGCGCACCTGTGAAAATGATCACCAAGGCCTGAATGACGATGATCATGTCGCGCGGGATATTTGACTGCAGCGCAAGTTCGGCCCCACCTTGATAAAGGGCCCCGAACAGAACGGCGGCAAGCACGACGCCCATGGGATGGCTACGCCCCATCAAGGCGACAGCAATCCCAATAAAGCCCGCCCCCTCGACGGCATTCAAGACCAAGCTTTCGGCCTCTCCCATCACATTATTGATCGCCATCAGGCCTGCCAAACCGCCCGATATCATCATTGCTACAATGGTGATTTTCGACGCACTTATTCCGGCGTATTGGGCTGCGCGCACCGATTGGCCAAAGCATCGGATTTCATACCCCAGCCGGGTTTTCCAGATCAAAACCCAGACCGAAAATGCAGAGACAAGCGCGACGAGGAAGGTAATGTTCACCGGGGATTGTGCCGAAAACGGAATGCCAATGGGGGCCAGCAAATCGGCCAGCGACGGCAGGCTTGTTGTTTCGGGAAACTTGGCGGTTGCGGGGGCCATCCCTTCACCCTTGATGGGGCCGATCAACAGATAATTCAAAAGGCCCGCGGCCACAAAGTTCGTCATGATCGTGGTGATCACAATGTGGCTGCCACGTTTTGCCTGCAAATACGCAGGCCCCAGCGCCCAAAGCGCACCAAAGGCAGCCGCGCCGATGCTTGAGACCACCAGCGCCAGCGACCAATGCGGCCATGGAATATAAAGGCAGACCAAAGCAACCCCCAAACCACCCAACATCGCCTGACCTTCGCCACCGATGTTGAAGATCCGCGCCTGAAACGCGACGGCCACGGCAAGGCCCGTGAAAATGAAATTCGTTGTATAATAAAGCGTATAACCCCACGCGTAACTGGATCCGAACGCGCCGTTTACCATCACTTTGGCAGCCAGCCACGGGTTTTCCCCAATGGCCGCCACAAACAACGCTGAAATCACCGCCGCAGACAACAAAGATAGCATTGGGACAAAGACGATGTCCGCCCATTTAGGAAGCGCGAACATCACGCGGCCTCCTGACGCATACCGGCCATCAACAGGCCAAGTTCATTGGCATTGGTTTGCGCCGTCTGCCGCTCCCCCATGATTTCGCCATCAAACATGACGATAACCCGGTCAGTCAGGGCAAGAATTTCGTCCAGTTCGACCGACACTAATAGAATGGCTTTGCCCTGATCGCGCAACGCGATGATCTGCTGGTGAATGAATTCGATCGCCCCGATATCGACGCCGCGTGTGGGTTGGCCGACAAGCAGAAGATCTGGGTTATTCTCAATCTCGCGGGCGACCACCAGTTTTTGCTGGTTGCCACCGGAAAAATTCTTGGCTGCAAGGTAGGGATCGCGGGGACGCACGTCAAAGCGCTCCATCTTGGCGGCGGTATCCGCCTGAATGGCCGCGTCGTTCATCAACATCCCATGGCGGCGAAATTTCGGGCTGCGATGATAGCCAAAGGCGATGTTTTCCCATGCGGTATGGTTCATGATCAGCGCATCGCGGTGCCTGTCTTCGGGGATGTGACCGATACCCGCCACGCGACGACTGGCGGCATCAGATCCACGGCCCTTCAATGGCAAGGCGTCGCCGTTCAGTGTGATGTCGCCCTGTGCCGCCGAACATCCACCAAGCACTTCAAGTACTTCGGATTGACCATTGCCGCTGACACCAGCAATGCCCAATATTTCGCCCGCTTTCACGTCAAACGAAATGCTTTTGACCCGCTGCACGCCACGCTCGTCTGTCACGCTCAAACCCTTGACCTGCAACACAGCTGGGCCTGGTTTGGCCACGGCTTTGTCCACTTGCATCATGACTTTGCGCCCCACCATAAGCTCTGCCAGCTTTTGCGGTGTGCAGCCTGACGTCGGCAATGTGTCGATGATTTCACCACGTCGCATGACGCTGACCGTGTCGGTGATGTCCATAATTTCGCGCAGTTTGTGCGTGATCAGTATCGTGGTTTTTCCTTCGCCACGCAGGCGTTTGAGAATCGCAAAAAGCTGGTCTGCTTCTTTGGGGGTCAACACACCCGTTGGTTCATCAAGGATCAGGATTTCGGCGTTCCGGTACAGCGCCTTAAGGATTTCGACACGCTGCTGCATGCCGACGCCAATATCGGACACCAAGGCATCTTGATCGATTTCAAGCCCATAGTCCCGCGACAAAGCCTCAAGCGATGTGCGCGCATCCGCCATCGCACCACGCAAAACCCTGCCCCCTTCTGCACCAAGCAGGACATTTTCCAGCACGGTAAAGGTGTCGATCAGTTTGAAATGCTGGAACACCATGCCAATGCCCGCCGCGATAGCCGCTTGGCTGTTGGCAATCTGAACCGGTTGGCCGTTGATCGCGATGTCGCCTGTGTCAGCCCTGTAATAGCCGTATAAAATCGACATCAGCGTCGATTTTCCCGCACCGTTTTCACCAATGATCCCGTGAATTGTGCCGGGCATAACATCGAAGGTGATGTTTTTGTTAGCAACGATAGGGCCAAAGGATTTTGAGACATCCCGAATGGAAATCGCAGGGCAATCTTGGGGCATATTGATCCTCATGAAAGACAGGTTCTTCGTCGGCCGAACCGCGAACAGCCCGACCGACAGGGAGAACACCGACGTTAGAACTGCACGAAGGGGCAGCTTTCGTTTGACATGTAGTCGTGCACGACCAACGCACCTGACGTGATTGCGGCCTCGGCCTCGACCAGCGCTGTGCGCATGTCGTCTGACACAATTGCGTCGTTGAATTCGTCCAACGTGTAACCGACACCACCATTGGCAACGCCCATGACATTGATGCCTTCTGCGATCAGGCCATCCCCTTTGAGCGCGCTGAACACAGCATTGTCGACCCGCTTGACCATGGAGGTCAGCACCTGCCCGGGGTGGAGATAGTTCTGATTGGAATCAACGCCAATTGACAAGATATCCTGATCCGTGGCGGTTTGCAGAACACCCACGCCGGTGCCGCCCGCCGCTGCGAAAACCACATCGGCATTTTGACTGATTTGCGCCAACGTCAGCTCGGATCCTTTGATCGGGTCGTTCCACGCCGACGGCGTTGTGCCGACCATGTTCGTGATGACAGTGGCGTCCACATTGGCCGCCAGAACCCCTTCGGCGTAACCACAGCCAAATTTGCGGATCAGCGGAATATCCATGCCGCCGATAAAGCCGACAACATCTGTTTCAGACGCCATGCCAGCCATCAAGCCGACAAGATAGGACCCCTCATGTTCGTTGAACACGACAGAGCGGACGTTGGGCTGGTCCACCACCATGTCGATGATGACAAAATCGGTATCCGGGTAGACAGGCGCCACAGTATCCAAGGCCGCGGCCCATGCAAAGCCGGCGACAACAATCGGGCTTTTGCCAGTTTCAGCAAACCGGCGGATCGCTTGTTCGCGCTGCGCGTCTGAACTGATCTCAAAGTTGGCATAAGTTCCGCCCGTCTCGGACGCCCAGCGTTCTGCCCCTGTATAGGCGGCCTCGTTGAACGATTTGTCGAATTTACCACCAAGGTCAAAGACAACTGCGGGTTCCGCAATGCTCATCCCTGCAAAGCCCATAGCGGATGCGATGAGTGTCGATGTGAAAAGTGAATGTTTCATGTTTTGATTCCCCCCAGCGAATTGGATAGCGCCAGAAAAACGTTTGCGCAAACGTTTTTTTCCGTTAACGTCCAACCACTTTGAATACCTGTGATGCCGCAGAGCGCCTCAGGCTCACCAACAACGGAGTTAGAAATGTCATCTAAATTGAAGCTATCCACGGTCCTGGCATCGGGGTTTCTGGCCACAACAGCCGCTGCCGACACCACGTTGCACGTCATTCATATCAACGACCTTCACAGCCGGATTCAGCCAATCAGCCGGTTTGACGGCACATGCAGCGTTGAAGACAACACCGAGGGCAAGTGCTTTGGCGGCGTGGCCCGCGTGGCAACTGTCATCAACCAGTTGCGGGCAGACCTGGCAGGCGAAAATGTGATCGTTTTGGATGCGGGCGATCAGTACCAAGGGTCGCTGATGTACGCGACATACAAGGGCGATGCCGAAATCGAATTCATGAACACGATCGGATTCGATGCCATGGCTGTGGGCAACCACGAATTTGATGATGGCGATGAAGGTTTGGCCAAACTTGCCAACGGTGTGGATTTTCCTGTGATCTCTGGCAACATCGACGTCAGCCAATCAAATCTTTTGGCGGGAATCGTGGACAATCACGTGGTGCTTGAGGTTGGCGGTCAGCGCATTGGGATCATTTCGGCACTTGCGGCGGATACACCCGAAACGTCATCACCGTCTGACTCGGTTATTTTTACCAATGAGATCGAAAGCCTTCAGGCTGATGTCGATGCGTTGACGGATGATGGTGTGAATATGATCATCGCGTTGAACCACGTCGGCGTGAACATGGACATGGCGATTGCCGAAGCCGTGGATGGGATCGACGCCGTTGTTGGCGGACATTCCCACACCTTGATGTCCAACACAGACGAAGACGCGATGTCCTATCCGACGATGGTCGGCAATGTACCGGTCGTGCAGGCCTATGCCTATTCCAAATACGTCGGGCACCTGACGTTGGTTTTTGATGACGCGGGCAATGTGACATCAGCGACCGGCGACACGATCTTGCTGGATGCCTCTGTGGCCGAAGACGAAGCCATTGCAACGCGCGTCACCGAACTGGCCGGCCCTATTGATGATCTGATGGTGCAGGTTGTGTCGCAAAGCACCGCCGTCATCGAAGGATCGCGCGAGGTCTGCCGCGCGATGGAATGCGCCATGGGCAATCTTGTGGCCGATGCCATGCTGGATCGCACGGCGGACCAAGGCGTCGTTGGGGTGATCCAGAACGGCGGCGGCATTCGCGCCACGATTGACAGCGGTGAAGTGACCATGGGCGAGATCATTACGGTTTTGCCGTTCCAAAACACGCTGGCAACGTT
This sequence comes from Pseudoruegeria sp., assembly GCA_039972875.1. Lineage (GTDB taxonomy): Bacteria > Pseudomonadota > Alphaproteobacteria > Rhodobacterales > Rhodobacteraceae > Pseudoruegeria. Next base: position 13,989 of record JBDWMA010000028.1, on the reverse strand, counting down.
CGAAGCCACAGGTGCCGACATTTTGGCCGCATTGGAAAATGGCGTCAGCGAAATGGAAGATGGTGCAGGGCGTTTTCCGCAGGTCGCGGGCATCACCTTTACTGTTGATCTGAACAATGCCCCTTTTGCGCGTGTGTCGGATGTGACCATCGCAGGTTCGCCAGTTGACGAAGCAGCGACCTACCTGTTGGCCACCAACAATTACATGCGCAACGGCGGTGATGGGTATGCGATGTTCGAAGACGCCACCAACGCCTATGATTTCGGTCCGGGTCTTGAGCGTGTCGTCGCCGACTACCTCGTCGAGAATGGGCCCTACACGCCCTACACCGATGGCCGCATCACAGTGATCGACGCAGAATAAACAAATCGGTTGTAAGCCCGCATCCTGATCGGGATGCGGGGTTACATTGTTTGAGAGCAGGCCAAAATTTGCGCTCTCTTGCGATAGTGTTCATCTTGCTCAGAACGTGTCACAACGCATGCACGCGCACCCCTTTCCAAGACGAGACACCGCATGGCAAAGATAAAAGAAGTTGCACAGCTCGCCAACGTTTCGATCTCTACCGTATCTCACGTTGTCAACGGCACGCGCTATGTCAGCCCCAAGACCAAAGAACAGGTGCAAGCCGCGATTGCGACCTTGGGGTACAAGGCAAATTCAGCGGCACGGGCTCTCAAGGCGGGGTCGTTCCAAACGATTGCAATGTTGGTCGAGCGATCCACAAATCCGTTCTTTTCCGAGGTCGTGCAAGCGTTCGAAGAGGTCTGTTTCAACGAGGGATTTCTTCTGACGATTTCCATTTGTGACGGGCAGGAAGAACGGCAAGTCGAGCAGATGAAGTTCCTCCAAGCCCGCGGCGCCGACGGCTATGCCATTCTTCTCGAAAGCATATCAGGCGGGCTCGCCAAACTGCTGCGTAACGAAAACCAGACTCCCACAATTGCCCTTGATTCAGGCGAATACGAAGACATCCCGTCCTTCAAGGATAACTCCTTCCTCGGGGGCCAAATCGCTGCCAGACACTTTGCCGAATTGGGTCGACGCCGCATTCTTGTGCTGGCAGGGCCCGAACGCCATTCCAGGATGATGGATCGACTTTCAGGGTTCCAACAGGAATGGTCCATGAATGGGTTCGATGTAGACGACGTCCGAATTGTTCACAGCCCATTGACGTTCTCGGCTGGTTTCAAGGCAACAATGGATGCTGGCACCAAGCTGGCCAAGGTTGATGGGGTCATGGCTCTGTGTGACGCGCTTGCCATCGGCTCCATGGCCGCGATCTCCCAACTTGGGCGACAGGTCCCCGAAGAAATAGCCGTTATAGGCTATGACAATATTGAAATGTCGAAATACACGTCGCCGACCTTAACGACCGTATCCCAGAGCGCCAGTCGATTTGGCCGCGCCGCTGCAGAGGCGATCATTTCAAATATCAAAGGCGAAAATACCGAAACAAGTGACCAACTGGTTCAACCGCGCCTTTTAAAACGCGGATCGACCGCGACATAAATAAATCAGACACCAAAACAAAGCCACCTGCCGGCGCGAGGCGTTGTTATGTCCGAACCTTTGCTTAGGGCGCTGTTCAAACCACATGTGCTTGCGCTTTCTTTGGGCAACCGTCTCGACAAGACAGTCCGCGACATATGTGTTCTTGCACCCTGCGATGACTGGTCAGATTGAGATCCAGCATGGTTGAGCCGTTTAAACGGCAGTTTTGGTGACAAATGCTGCGCCAGCAATAGCCGCGCGAGCAAAAGGCTGGAAAGTCCGCATAGCCGACCTTAACTGCGCCGAACCGTTGATTTTTGGTTGCCGCACTGCCGCAAGTCCGGTTTGAGCCCGAACTTACTGATGCTGCGGTGCGTTTTAATGTCTGCTCCCCAAGCGTTTGGGAAACAGACACAATAACAAGCGGTTCGTTATAATCCCAAGTCACTTAGGATGTGGCGGGTGATCGTATCATGTACTGCCGCCCGATCGGTGCCTGCCGGATCAGTACAAACCGGATCATCTTGTTCTTCTTGAAGGATCGCTTCGGCCATCGGCTTGCACAGCGGAAGCGCTGTGAAGTGCATCGCTGGTGCGATCGTATCGATTTGCGCTGTTGGCAGTAATGTATCAAATCCGCTTTGTACGAAATCGACCGCAAATAACCGATCCTCACCTTGGCCCAAGCCAATCAGACGAACGTTGTCTATGACATCTGTTGTTGCAGCACCATCCAGCCCCCAAATCAAACCGGGATCAATCGCAGTGACGTGCGTGACGCGCGGGTCGGCAAAAGACGCGTTCCATGCTGTTTCGCTTATGTCCTCAACGGAGACGCCGATTTGTGCGAGGCCTGCGCAGTGACTGGACTGAGCCTCATATGTCTCGCAGTGATCCACATATCCTGCATGGTCACCGCGCACGCCACCCATAGAAAGAGCGGTCCAGCCACCGTACGAAAAACCAGCCGCCATAATCCTGTTCGGATCAACATGCGTCGCAAATTTTGGATCATCTAAGAGTGTGTCCAGTGCAAGGCTTAGATCTTGCACCCGTGTCCAATGTTGCAAACCAAGACGCATATCAAAATCGCCCCAGGTCGAGTTCGGGTGATTAACGGAAACCACGATTGCGCCTTGTTCAGCCAATTGCGTTGCAAGCCAAGTCAACGACCGGATGTTGCCACCCATCCCATGGCTAAGAAGCACAACGGGGTGTTGCCCATCCTGCAAAGTGGCCTCTTCGACAACTGTGACACCGTGAAAGACTGCGCTGTCCGCGAAATCAAAGGCGCGTCCATCGCCCATGGATGGATACCAGATTGCGCCAATCATGCCTCTTTGATGGTGGGGGGCTTCGACGCTAAACGGGGCGTACCCCGCAGGTTCGGCTGAGATTGTTGTTGCGACTGTGCAAAGGGCTGCGGTGATTGTGAGGGCCAATTTCATGGGTCATGCTCCTATTAAGTTGCGATGACGCTATTTGGCCCAAACTCGTTGTTTCGTGCGTCCTAAAACCGGTTTAAGGTCGCCAAGATCCCGTCTTAGGTCGTAAACACAAAAAATATAAAAGCGACGGATCGAATAATGCCAAGCCTTCCTATACCTTTGATAAGCTCGCTATTTCTCGGGGCGTTGTTGATCCGTATTTGGTTCATTGACCGCAAGCATGGACCACTGGGCATTTTGCTAGGGGTATGCGCGCTTCAAGGTGTGATCATCTCACTTGCGCAGCACTATGGTGTTTGCGGATTTTCGTTACTTCAACCCGTGACAGCCACATTTATTGCACCAATGGCCTGGGTTGCATTTCAAACATCAGCAGTACGCCATCGCTTGCCTGTCGATTACCTTAATTTGCTTGGCCCTTTATGCGCTGCTGTCAGCCTTGGCGTTGCCCCTGATTTTCTTGATGTATTGATCCCCGCCTTGTCTGTTGGATACGGGGGGGCAATTTTGTGGGTAAGTCTGCAAGGACCTGACGCAATGCCACGGATGCGGCTGGAGGCGGGCGATTTGCCTGGTTATATCTGGCAGATCATTGGTGGGGCATTAATAGCGGCGGCGCTTACAGATGTGTTGATTGTAGGCGCACAGCTTTTTGGGGCAGGTTACTTACAACCATGGATCATCAGTATCTACTCCAGCGTCATGTTGTTGATCGTCGGAGGGTTGAGCCTTTCAACAGCGCTTGAGACCGAAAATACCGACGCGGGGGATGATGATGCCCAACCGCTTGTTTCGGATCAAGATGCAGAGATCATCGCAAAGCTTGATGCGCTCATGGCACAGCAAAACCTCTATCTGAATCCAGAGCTTACTTTGTCTTTGTTATCGCGCCGACTGCTTGTTCCTGCCAAACAATTATCTGCTGCAATCAACAGAACAACCGGGGGTAATGTCTCACGCTACATCAACGCAGCGCGGATAAAGGCAGCCCAAGCAAAGCTTGTGTCAGGTGACAACATCACCAATGCGATGCTTTCTTCAGGCTTTAATACCAAATCGAACTTCAACCGAGAATTTCTGCGGATAACGGGCAAAAACCCAAGCGAATGGCTCGCCCAGCAAAAGGCAGCAGACAACATGTAAGACTGACACTGATGCTCACACTGAGACGCTTTGATCACAGACGATAATGAACGTGTCGATCTATCTATTTTTCTGAAAGCAGTCATATGTGCAAGCGCAGCGAAAGCACATTTCGTCCGCTCTCTATGAGTTCGTGTACTGCGCAGAGAATGACCGGAATTGCAGATCCTATCGGGCAGGCGACATCTTGCTCCAGAAGGACGTTTTTCGGTCATGGCGGGACTCTAACGCTCGGAGATAGCTCTGATGCGTTGGGAAAAGCCCGTAATCTTCAATCTGGGCATCTGCCAATCCGCAATCCTTCAGATGATCTGCAGCGTGGCCGTAGCGCGTTGCACGGCCTTGACCTAACGCGTAATTGATCATGGCTCGCCATATGAGAACGGACGCCAATGGGTGGCGATCGCGCAAAGCTTCTGCCGCAGGCGTGAGGATCTCGTAGTGGTTGCCGTCGAGTTCATCGATGCGTTCTTGTATCAGTGCCGCGGCGCTAACATGGTCAGGCCATTCCAACAGGAAGCGCAAAGCCGTCATCGCATCCGGGAATTGCAGCGCGTGGGTCCTTGCACGATCCTCGGCCTCGATATCCTCAAAGTCGGGCAGGGCTTTCAAGTAGGCACGCAGATAGTTGGCGTTCAAAGTCTCGCAAAACCGCTTCCAGCGATGGGCTTGTGCATCGTTCACTCGGTCAAGTGCTATTAGGCAAACGATCAATACATCGTCCCATTTTTCTTGCCGAAATGCCCAACCCTCCAGATCGGCAGCTTCTAGCAACGCCAGCGCCTCTTGCGATTTACCTTCGGCCAGCAGCAGTTGCGCAACTTCGGCCGCGATGCCCGGACGGGTCAGATCGTCTTGGGAATACTGCGCGATATAAGCGCCTGTATCATCTTCGGCTATGGCGATATCTTGCAAGACCATCTTGATCAGCGCCGCCTTTTGTTCGGCGAGGTAATTGCCATTGCTGCTGCGCAGTTCGCGTAGAAAGTGGATTGCCTCATGTTCGTCATCCACGTCGTCAAGCGGCGCATCAGCATATGCCGCGACCAATGATTTGAGGTGAATAAATCCCGCCTCGCCGAGCGCAGGTGCGACCAGCCCGATGATCCCGTCGAATTCGCCATAGCCGTTGTCAGAAACGGCATCCCAGACTCGACTGGCAAGAATTGTCGGATCAAGCAGTGCGCGCTCGGCGATGTCGTCAAAGGCAAGGATTGCCCCCCGAAACACATCGCCGATATCGCCGCGACTGTCGTCCGTGCGTTCATAGATAGACGGTGCAAGTTCCAAAAACTGCCATAGCAGGTCAAAGGCTAGGGTAGGATCTGTAGGCCCGATTTTGCCAATGATCATATCGACTTGGGTCTGCAAATCCTTGATGAGTGCTTTGCGTTTGCGCCACCCAACAAAGCTTGTCGATCGACGCAAGGCTACAAGCCGTTTGCGCACATCGCGGCCCAATTCTGCGGGGCCAAGATCGTGGCTCAGCTCAAGACGCAGCCGACGCTTGATATCCGCACTGCCGGTGCTGACCTCCATTAACAGGTCCGCGAGACGATCTGACCCGAGGGCGCTAAGGTTCGCGTGATTCAGTGTTTTCTTAGACATGCCGCCAGTTTCGCATCAGTGCGAAGTGAAGGAAAGAGTGTGGTATTGGCCGCGGCACAGATAGAAAATGTAAGGTTGCTTTGGTAAAATGGAGTGCAGCACACCTGCAAGGGAGATGACGAAAATGGGCCGCTAACGGATCGTGGGGCCCAAGAAACATGCTCTCTTGTCGTTCTAGATCCTAACATGGGCATCCCAGCCTAGCGAATTGGATCTCGGCTTATCAATATGTTGTATCGCTTATTGGCAATACCCATACATGCTGATCCCGCTCCCATTAGTTTCTATATACCGAGTCGAACAAAGATGGAGGACGTGATGCTGCAGTCGTCATCAGTAGAAACCGACAAGAGTTCTCAAAATATTCAGTCGAACGACTATCATCAGATGCCTGTGACCGGGAAACAGTTGAGTTTCGCGCGTCAAATCTCCCAAAGAACTGGCCAGGTGTTGCCATGGGAAACGCACCAAGACCGCCAAGCACTGTCGCGTTGGATCGACAGCAATAGGTGACTTGGGTGAGTGGAAGCCTAAGCGTTCCCGTTTTGTTTTTATCCTATAATCTATATTATGGTAAATAGTATAGTAAATTTTCAATCAACACAGCTTCAAGAAATGAAGTGACGAAGTTGTCTTCTTTATGATCCATTGTTTCAAGATGGGACTGTTCCATTGACGTTCTAAGCTCAGATTTTCACCATAACAGATTGTTTTCATACAGCCAAATCAAATAGCCGGCGAACAAAGGCGACCTCTCCTTGTACTCCCGGTTGTCTGTTCTGAATGTGTCCGTTTTTAATCGTTCTGATGGTTTCCATTCCTTGCAGTGACGCCTTCGCGCACCTCAATGACCTGAAGCTTTGCCGATAACCTAGCAACCTTTTGAGGGCAGCGTGATCACTTTCAACTCGGTTGTTTCGATACTTTTTGTCGATATGCGGATCATAACGTTGATTTATATCTCGTTTGACTTTGCGATATGTCGGTGTTTTGTCCGTACATATAGAGACTGGCCTGTGGAGCCAGACACGTTCTATCGCTTTGTTGAGAAAGGCTTTGGCAGCCTTTGCATCTCTCCGCGCAGTCAGCTTAAAGTCCACTAGTTGACCGTCCGCATCAATGGCGCGCTCTAAGAAGAGAGCGACACCATTGTCTGGCGGAGGCTTAGAACATGCCGTTTTCGTGCGCAAATTCACTGGGCACTTCTTGCACGACATCCCAATGTTCGACGATCACACCGTTATCAACACGCCACAAATCATAAAATGCAGTTGGATTACCATCATAGATGCCTCGGATTGGACAAAGACAAAATCGCCCTCGGCGACGACATTGTGGATTTCCGAATAGTAGAATTCGATGTTTTGTTCGCCGATGTAGCTGATGAAACCTTTCAGCCCGTCCAGCGTGTCTGGCACGAACGGAGTATGCTGCATGTATTCCGGCGCAAGATAGGTTTCCAATGTCTCCAATTTGCCCTGCATCAACACATCGGTCACGAAATTCGTAACCAACGCCTTGTTGGCCTCCGTTTCGGCAAGATCGGTGATGTCAGTCGGACCATCTGTCATTGATCTGCCAGATGCTGTGTCATCGACCCAAAGCTGCATCGCATCCCAATATTCAACCAGTTGACCGTCTTCAAAACGCAGCAAGTCAAAGGATACTTTCGGGCCAACGAAGTCGACCTTGCGCTGGATCACGACAAGGTCGCCTTCAGCAAGAACGCGGACAACGTTTGATGGAACTGGGGCGTCCAATGTAGTGAGAAAATCTACGTAGGCCAGTACGCCGTCCCGGCCTGGTCCGGCGCTTGGGTTATGGGGAATGATATTTTCGGCGACGTGCGTTTCGATGAGAGATCTGTCTCCGGCGATGATGCCGTTATGGATATTCTCGACAGCGATGGTGCGGGTGTCGGCGACAACAGGTGCGGCGGCCATGAGACTGATGCCCGTAGCAGAAAAAAGAGTTTTGAGGGCGTGGTTCATTTTGATCTCCATATGTAATTGGCGCCCTCTTAATGAGAGTGAGTTACTTTAAGGAAGTAAAATTGCAGCATGGAAGCACGCACGTTTAGTAGCTGGAAAATAAATGAAACTAAGTGAACAAACGGACGAAGAGTTGGGTCACAACATGTGCCCAATCCGAACAGTTCTTGGGCAAATTTGTGATAAATGGAGCCTGTTGGTCATCTTATTGTTGCGTGGGGGCGAATACAGGTTCTCGGCGATCAACCGGGCCATTCCAGACATTTCTCAACGGATGTTAACGCAGACTTTGCGCAAACGAGAGCGTGACGGATTTGGTTGGCAACAACACGCCTGTTTTCTTTCTGCGCGACCCGATGAAATTCCCCGACCTCAATCACGCCGTCAAACGCGACCCGCGCACCAATATGCGCAGTGCGGACAACAACTGGGATTTCTGGACTAACCTACCCGAGGCTTTGCATCAGGTGACCATCGTAATGTCGGATCGTGGCCTACCTGCCAGTTATCGGCACATGGATGGTTTTGGCAGCCATACGTTCAGCTTCATCAATGCCCAGAATGAACGGTTCTGGGTCAAGTTCCACTTCAAGACGCAGCAGGGCATCAAGAACCTGACCAACGAAGAAGCAGCGCAGATCGTAGCCGGGGATCGCGAAAGCCATCAGCGTGATCTGTTCGACAGTATCGAATCGGGGGATTTCCCCAAGTGGACCCTTTCCGTGCAGATCATGCCAGAAAGGGACGCAGGATCCTATCATCTGAACCCGTTCGAACTGACCAAAGTTTGGCCCCATGCCGATTATCCGCTGATCGAAGTCGGAGAGCTAGAGCTGAACCGCACCCCCGACAATTACCATGCTGATGAGGTAGAGCAGTCCGCCTTTGCTCCTTCCACTGTCGTGCCCAGCATCGGGTTTTCACCTGACAAGATGTTGCAGGGTAATTTGTTTTCCTATGGCGACACGCAGCGCTATCGCCTTGGAGTGAACCACGCGCAGATCCCTGTGAACGCGCCGCGCTGTCCCTACCATTCCTATCATCGTGATGGCGCCATGCGGGTCGACAGTAACGCAGGTTCGCGCATCGGCTATGAACCCAATATGTTTGGTGAATGGCAGGAACAACCGGATTTCACGGAACCACCGCTGAGCGTTGAGGGGGCAGCAGATCAGTGGAATCACCGCGAAGATGACGATTACTTTTCCCAGCCGGGCAATCTGTTTCGTCTGATGTCGGCAGCGCAGAAGCAGGCTCTGTTCGAAAACACCGCCCGCGCGATTGGGCCTGCGCGGCTGGAAATTCAGCACCGCCATATTCGCAATTGCTCAAAGGCAGACCCGGCTTATGGTGCGGGCGTGCCGAATGCGCTTGGCATTGAACTTGAAACGATCGCGGCTGAGTAATGCGATTGAACGCGTCCGCGCTGGTCTAAACTAGCGCGGGCGACAGGATTTTGACATCTGCGCGCACATAGGCAACTCCATGATAGAACTGGCTCTTTTGCCGAGGGGTGAACAAAAGAACTGCGATTCTATGTAGGGTCGAATCTTGCGTTACTCATAAATTTTACGCATTCAAACTATTGCTAATTCTTATCACTCTAAAAATCTTGCTTGAGGCCCTGTTCGCCGCCACCGTAAGGCCAGCAAAATCTCTGAGCCACAATGGAACCAAAACAGGTTCCTGACATCGCACCCATGCTGTTGCCGGGTTTCCGGTGGCCCCGAGACGTTTTGCCTCGAAACCGGGAGGACCACATGAAACTGATCTCAAAATTCACCAATCGCAAGGGGCACGCATTGCCCAATGCGCTGAACGAAACCGCAGAAGCTGCCAAATCGGGCACAGAAGTGGATCGCCGCGAATTTCTTGCCATGGCCAGCGCCTTTGGGGCGACGGCCACAACTGCCTATGCCATGCTGGGCATGGCCACACCTGCGAATGCGGCGACCCCGACGCGCGGCGGCACCATGCGTCTGGAAGTTGGCGTACATGCGTTCAAAGACACACGAACTCTCGACTTTGCTGCCATGGCGATGGTCGCCTCCAACTGGCTGGAATATCTGGTTGAGTATAATAACGACGGCACGTTCAAACCGCGCCTGCTGGAAGACTGGTCCGTCAATGACGATGCTACCGTCTATACATTGAACATCCGCAAGGGCGTGACATGGAACGATGGTACAACCTTTACCGCCCAGGACGTCGCGCGCAATCTTGAACGCTGGTGTGACGCAGAGGTCGAAGGCAACTCAATGGCGTCTCGTCTGAAGACACTTGTCGACAGCGCCACAAACAAAGCCGCAGATGGCGCTATCAAGGTAATTGATGACCACACCGTGCAGCTGACCTGCGTGTCTTCTGACATCACCATCATCCCAAGCCTTGCAGATTATCCTGCGCTGGTTGTGCCAGAAAGCTACACGCCGGAAACCATGTTGACCAATCCGGTTGGCACAGGCCCCTACAAGCCCGTCGAATTTGAGGTTGGCGTGCGTGCAGCTGTTGAACGCAACACAGACCACACATGGTGGGGCGAAGGCACCGGCGCTTGGGTCGATCGGTTTGAATTCCTTGACTATGGCACCGACACCTCTGCCGTTCTTGGCGCGGTCGAAGCCGAAGAAGTCGACGTCACATACAACCCGCCCAGCGAACATCTGGAACTGATGGAAGCCTTGGGCTGGCAGGTTCAATCCATCGACACCGGTTCGACAGTTGTCATTCGTCCAAACCAGAAAGCCGAAGTTGGCGGTACAAAACCTTATGCGGACGTCCGGGTACGCAAGGCTTTGCAGATGGCTGTCAGCAACGAACTGACGCTTGAGCTTGGGTTTAACAACAAAGGGAGCGCGGCTGAAAACCACCATGTTGCCCCTGCACATCCGGAATATGCCGACATCGGCAAGCCAGTGCATGATCCCGCGGGCGCCAAGGCGCTGATGGCCGAAGCAGGCATGGCCGACTTTGAACATGAGCTGATCTCGATTGATGGGGGTTTCCGCAAGGACACTGCCGATGCGGTTGCCATTCAGCTGCGCGACGCAGGCATCAACGTCAAACGTACCGTGATGCCCGGATCAACATTCTGGAATGACTGGACAAAATATCCGTTCAGCATCACAGACTGGAACCACCGTCCCTTGGGTGTTCAGCTTTATGGCATCTGCTACCAAAGCACCGCCAAATGGAACGAAGCAGGGTATTCGAACGCTGAATTTGATGCCCTTTTGGAAAAAGCAGTGGCCCTTGCAGATGCGGATCAACGCCGCGAAGTTATGGTCAAGCTGGAACAGATCATGGTTGACGATGCTGTCATCATTCAACCCTACTGGCGGTCCTTGTTCCGTACATCCAAACCGGATGTAATCGGTGCGGAACCCCATATTTCGTTCCTCCCGCAGCTCTATAAATGGGGCTGGGCGAACGCTTAACCGCGTTACGCCAAAAGGTACCGGCCTTCGGGCCGGTACCATTCTCTTTCGACAGGTAGCACCATGGCTCATTTTATACTGCGTCGCCTCGGGGTGATGCTGCTGACGACCGTTTGTCTGACGTTCATCGTCTTTTTCCTGACAAACCTGACGCCAAACCTTGAAAAGCTCGCCAAATCCGAAGCAAACGCCCGGATGAGCGACGCTGAAGTAACGCGCTGGTTGGCAGAACATGGTTACGATCAGAACGTTGTAACCCGTTATGGCCAATGGCTGGGCATTGTGCCGTCGCCCAAGTTGACCGATCCCGATGGTGTAACCTACACCCGTTGCGCGCGCCCCGAACGTCCCGCTGAAATTGCCCCGGAATTCTGTGGCATTCTGCAAGGCGAACTTGGGTTTTCCAGCGTTTTCAAGATCGAAGTCACCGACGCCATTGCCAACCGGTTGGGCAAAACCGGCTATCTGATGTTGGCCGTTATGTGTGTGATGGTGCCACTGGCCCTGTTGATCGGCATCCTGTCAGGCATGCGCGAAGGATCTTTGATGGACCGCGTTTTGTCCGCCTTTGCGATCATCACAACCTCCACCCCTGAATATGTGTCTGCGATTATCCTCATTGCGGTTTTTGCTTCCAAGAACTCCGGCATTTCGCCGCATTTTGTGGAATGGGGCCTGATCGAAGGGCCTACCCTATTCAAAGCCTCTGCTGCGACCGCGCTAAGGGACATCACCTTTTCGAACTTCACCTTACCGGTGACGGCACTGACACTGTACGGCATGGGCTACATTGCGCGCATGACACGGGCCTCGATGGCCGAAGTGATGACCCAGCAATACATCCGCACCGCCCGCCTGAAAGGTGTGCCATTTCGCGCCATCGTCCTGAAACATGCGTTGCGGAATGCGATGATCACCCCCTTCACCATTATCATGCTGCAATTTCCGTGGCTGCTGACGGGCGTTGTGATCGTCGAGACGATCTTTAACTACAAAGGCTTTGGCTGGTCACTGGTTCAGGCCGCAGGCAACAACGACATCGAGCTGTTGATGGGCATCTCTATCGTGGCTGTGGTTGTCGTGCTGCTGACGCAACTGATCTCTGACATTGGCTATGTCTACCTGAACCCCCGTATTCGGGTATCATAAAGGGCTGCACTCATGGAAAATCTTGCTGGTCTCGACCACCTGTTGAAAATTACGATACGTTTCTGGCCGGTCTGGGTGGCTATGGCGATTGTCATGATCCCGTCCTTTTCGACCCGTCGCAATACTGGTCTTTACGGCCAGATCTTTGAAAGTCGTATCGGGGTGATTGGCTTCTCCCTTGTCAGCTTTTGGGTCTTCACGGCGATCTTTGCCGATGTGATCATGACCCATGATCCCTATGCGACTTGGGGTGGTCTCAAGAATGCGCTCCCAGGATCTGCGCTGCGCGCCCCTGCCGAAGGGATCTATCCGCACGCCCTGCTGGGCGGCGACAATCTGGCCCGCGATGTGTTTTCGCGCGTGGTCGAAGGGTCGCGGATCGTGTTGACGATCTCACCGATCGCGACGCTCTTTGCCTTTATGGTTGGTATCACGCTGGGGCTGCCTGCCGGATACTTCGGGGGCCGTATGGATACCGCGCTGACCTTTATATCAAACCTGATCATCGCCTTTCCTGTGATCTTGTTGTTCTATCTGCTTGTGACACCGGAAATCCGGTCCGGAGGACCCGCATTCAGCTTTGGCGGTGACCATGTCTGGCGCGCCTCGGTGCCTAACATTCTGGCAGCACTGATCTTTATCTTCCCCACTATCTTCTTTTGTACACTTTGGCAGTCGCGGTTCTATGTACGGCCCAAACTTCGCAATATCCTGATCGCGGTGACCTTGGTTATTGGCATCTGGGGCTATCTGGGAACGGCATTTGACTATGATCCAACCGGCCTGTTGCTGATTGAGCCGGGGTTGAAAAACATCTTTGCCATCGTTGCCATTGTTGGCGCCCCTGCCAAGTTTCGCATCGTCCGTGGCCTGACGCTGGACATCAAGACCCGTGACTATGTGGCCGCCGCCCAAACCCGAGGTGAACGTCCGTGGTACATTATGCTTTGGGAAATCCTGCCCAATGCGCGTGGCCCACTGATTGTCGATTTCTGCCTGCGCATTGGCTACACGGCCATCCTTCTGGGCGCGCTTGGCTTCTTTGGCCTAGGCCTGACACCGGAAAGTGCGGACTGGGGATCTACCATCAACGAAGCCCGTCGCTTGCTGGCGCTTTATTCCCACCCCGCTTTGTATCCCGCTTTGGCCCTTATGACGCTTGTGCTGGGTTTGAATTTGCTGGGCGACAGCCTGCGTGAAGCTTCTCAAAAGGACTAGGTTCGATGACCAATACCCCTCCAGTTCTGGAAATTGACAAGCTGTCGATCAGTTTTCTGACCAGATTGCGCCAGATCGATGCCGTGATGGATTTTTCTGTCACCGTGAACCCCGGCGAGGCCGTGGGCCTTGTCGGCGAAAGCGGGTGTGGCAAATCCACTGTGGCGCTTGGTGTCATGCGTGATCTGGGCGGCAATGGCAAAATCATCGGTGGCAGCATCAAGTTCAAAGGCCGTGAAATGGCCGATATGAACGACGATGAATTGCGGCAGGTCCGCGGTCGCGACATCGCGATGATTTACCAAGAACCGATGGCCAGCCTGAACCCTGCGATGACCATCGGCGCACAATTGATGGAAGTCCCCCAATATCACGAACAAATCTCTGTCGCCGAGGCCCGTGCCCGCGCGCTAGAGGTGGTGCGGGATGTCAAACTGCCTGACCCTGAACGCGTTCTGAACGCCTATCCCCACCAACTTTCCGGTGGTCAGCAACAACGC
>JBDWMA010000027.1:0-5403 GCA_039972875.1 Pseudoruegeria sp. | reverse complement strand
GCATTAACCTAATTGGGTTCGAAATTGACTGAGATGACACGCAATTGCGTACCAGATGTTGACATCCGAAAGTTCCAAGCATCTAGATATAGAATACGGTTTGCTTCGATTTTTCCGGCATTCAGTTAATGCAACAGTCCCACTTAGTTAACTAACGTAGTGAGTTACGGATTCGTCAGAGCCTTATGAATAAAGGGGATGGCCTGTGTATAGGTTCCGAAAGGTGCGAATCTGGGTTCCGAAAGGTGCGAATCTGGATTTCATATTTTTGGTTCCTGATAGTGCGAACCTGTTAGTCCACACAACGGACTGCCCGCGGTTCCTGATAGTGCGAATTATTTGGTTCCTGATAGTGCGAAAATCAGATGAATTATGATTCATGGCATTGCTTCCCGTTCGTCACCCTCAGAAAGACTTCTTCGTTCTCGATATCGCGGACGTTGTGCCGAAAGACGACACGGCTTCGATGGAGCATCCGATTTTCAGCTTGGCCACCAAGCCCGATCACAGGCATCTGATCTATCAATCTAACGATAATAAGCTGGAAATTTCGCCCTCAGGGCACGGGCTTCCAACCATCTTTGATAAAGATATCCCGATCTTCTGTGTTTCACAGTTGATGCACATGAAGAACCAAGGGAAACCAATCGGCAACCGTGTGCGCTTCTCTGCGCGTGAACTAATGATTGCTACAAATAGGGCGACTAACGACCTCAGTTACAAACGCCTTAAAGCAGCGTTTTTACGCCTCTCAGGCACTGTATTTCAGACAGATATCAAGACTGGCGGAAGGCGGGAAACACGCTTCTTCTCGTTGATTGAATCGGGAAGTGGATTTGTATTCAAAGACGATGAGCGTGGCCGTCTTGATTATTGTGAAGTGATCCTCTCCGATTGGTTCATGCGGGCGATTGAGTCAAACGACGTTGTCACGATTTCCGAGGATTACTTCCGCCTTCGCCGCCCTCTGGAACGCCGGATTTACGAGATTGCCCGCAAGCACTGCGGAAAATCGCCAAAGTGGCATATCGGCCTTGAGAAACTGCAAGCCAAGACAGGCAGCAACGCGCCGTTAAAGAAGTTCAGATTGAACCTGCGCGAGATCATCGAAGAGGATCACACGCCGTTTTACCGCATCGAGCTTGATGACAAAGACCTTGTGACCTTCCGCCCCCGAACCAAACAGATCGACCTGACACAGGATATCCGTATACCTGAATGGGCAGACGACAAGGCACGGGAGATCGCTCGCGAAAAGGGCTGGGATTATTACGCCCTGCGTGAAAAATGGATAAATTTCGCACGAGAAATGACCGCCAAAGGACAACCACCAAAGAGCACTGGCGCTGCCTTTGTGAACTATTGCAAAAAACAGAAAAACCAACGATGACATCATCTTAACGTGGAACGTTAATGCGCCTTCCCTTCATAGTTATCGTAAGCTTTTTTATCACTGCCTCCACCGCATTTGCGGATATCCGCGCAGACGCGCGTGAGCTGTTCACCCGTGACATGACCAGCCTCGATTTTGCCCGCGTGAAAATCGAAGTGGATCGCATGATTGATCCCACCATTGATATGGATGCACAGCTCGCCCAGATCGACCAAATGGTTGCCACTATCGAAACCATGCTGCCACCAAACGCAACGAGCTGGGATAAAGTCGAAACCATCCGTCGCTACATCTATCAGGCAGGGGCGTGGAATGATGGCCGCGCCTTCAGCTACGATCATGACGATCCCTACGGCCTCGATGTGCAGAATAAATTACTGTCTGATTACATTCAGGATCGGCGTGGCAACTGCATCACCATGCCGTTTCTGTTCATCATCCTTGGCCAACGTCTGGGGCTGGACGTGACGCCAGCCATGGCACCGCTGCATGTATTCGTGAAGTTCACCGATGATCAGGGCGCAACACACAACTTAGAGACCACAAGTGGCGCAGGGCGCGCACGTGATCAGCACTATCGTGATCTGCTGCCCATCACCGATGCAGCTATTTCTAACGGCGTGTTTCTAACACCATTGGATGCGGAACAATCCGTCGCCGTTATCGCCGCCGTGATCGTAGAAGAGCTGATCACAGAAGGGCGCTATCATGACGCCATGGCTGTGGCAGATATCCTGATCGAACATTACCCAATGTTCGCTTACATCATGGTGAAGAAGGCTACAGCGGCCTACCATCTCCTACGCACAGAGTTTCACGAGAAATACCCCACGGCACAGGACGTACCAGAAGATCAGCGCCCCTATCTGGCTTACCTTCAGCGCGTTAACCAAGGCATGTTTGACAGAGCAGAATCTTTGGGTTGGCGTGCTTTGGGAAGATAGGATAACGTCAGATTGAAATTACACGCTATAGGTGATTATTCATGCTCCGCATTTTGCATAAGTTCATTCTAACCACACTCTTTACGCTTTTTGCGTCGCAAGCGTCAGCGATGTTCATTCAAGCGGACACCCTTGATCCTACGGTACCGGGAGTTGGCACAAACCGTTATGCCTACTCAGGGAACGACCCAATCAATAGGTATGACCCAAGCGGTCACTCGTGGCTTGATAAAGCATGGGATGGCGTGTTTGGGGAAAACTCGTTCAATAATACATTTGGCGATTCTGGATCACGTTGGTCTGACAGAAATTTTGGAAATACATCCGAAAGAGCGTATGCTGGATTTCACTCTAAAGTTGAAAACTATACCAACTCGCTATCCTATGACCCCACGGAACACGGGTATCCATACAGCTCATACCCTGAAAGCAAGCAAGCATACGCCGAAAATTCACTGTTAGCCAGTGGGCGAGTAGCAAGCGGTGATGGCGTAGTCCTAGACGCCGCTTTAATTGGAAGTGGTGCTGGTTTGTTATATAAAGCAGGTCGTTGGACTTACACGGGGGTGATGGCTTCTCTCAACACAAATCGCGTATTCTGGAGCGGGCGCGGCGCAACATCAGGAACGAGCGCCAGAACGGCAGCCGAAAGCTATGCGGCAGCAAACGGCGCAACCACACTGGAAATGACCCTAGCTGGCAGAGCACTAGATGCAATAACAACTCCTAGTAATTTCTCTCGCCTTGAAGGGCTATGGGCTGGTGCATCAGCTAGATTTGCGCGCAACGCCCAACAAGCGACAGTTTTTCAAGGGACACGAAATCGGGGAGCACAAAGTGTTTGGGGTAGAATCGAACAGCCAATCCTCGACAATAGAGGCGTTCAGTACATCATGAATATTTTTGACTAAAAATGGGTATTTTTTCAAAAAAACCATTTCGTATCAAAATGCGAGGTGTGAACGTCTTAGAGTATTCAGAAGACGACAAACAATTAACGTTAGAAGGTGAAAGGCTTGCTCCGAATGAAGGAACGAGTCTCATTTACTGGTTTCTACCCAAACATACTTGGATTCGTCCTGCAGACATACAAGTCACCCATGACGAGAAACACAAAATCAAGATCGCAGTTGAAAAACATTTCGAAAAGCGAGGAGCAAAAGTGGAAGTTGAAATAATGTAATTTCGTCCCCTGCTCTAAAAGTGAACGGTTTTACAACGCTTGCTGTGGGTGCCTGATTTCAATGTTCACGGCTCCATATCGCGCCCACCATCATCACGGTTCCGGCCACGACCACCCTTACGCTGCCTATTTCGTTTCTTGATCTCCTCTTGAACCTTACGTGCCTCAGCCATGGCCTCTTTGTCACTGCCAAACTCGCTTTCAAACGTCTTGCGGTTCTGCTCATTCGCAGGGCGGCGTCGGTCGGCACTCTGCTCAAAATCCTGCCCTGACTTGTCCAACGAACGATCCTGCCACACCTCATTGGATTTGACCTGCGTGTTGTCGTAGACCTGCTGATCCTGCGCCTTGTGCAGGGTCTTCAACTGGTCTCGGTCATACTTCCATGCCTTGTTAATCTCACGGCTGGCATCGACAATACGCGCCTTCTGGCCACCACTAATTTCCGCACGCTCAGCCTCCTGCTTGCGCACAAAATCAACCCGCAGATCACCCTTGGCAATGACCGCCTGAACCACCCCCAGAACCTTCCCTTTGGGCTGCGCCAGGGCGAACGTAATTCGCCTGGTCAAACCTGCATCAAAATCCTTCAGTTCCTGGCTCTGGCGTTTAAACACATCGCGCCAGATCGGCTTGTAAAGCGCCTTGATTTCATCACGGCGCAATGCAAACCGTTCTTCTTTCTGCCGCCACAAGGCATCGTACTGGGGCTTGCGCGATGCACTGGCCATCGCACGATCCGCACGGAAACTGTCCCAGATATCTTTGCTCTGTGATTTCTTCCATGCCACCCATTCCTTGCGTGACATGCTCCCGTCTTTGACAAACTCACCCTTGCGCCGCTTCTGGTTCTCTTCACGCTGCGGGCAGAAATGTTCCTCACCTCGCTCTTTGCGATACTGCAATGCCCACTCAGACAGCTTGATTTGATCGTTGCCCATATTCGCAGCCTTGCCAGTAGCAGGACAAACACGGTTCACCATCACATGCACATGTGTGTGGTCAGTGTCGTTGTGACCTATCACAACGGCCTGACGATCGGAGACACCAAGACGTTTCAGAGTGTCTTGCACCGCCTGCAACTGATCAGCTTTTGTCGGCGGGTTCTGTCGCAAACTTTTGTGTGTTGGGCAGTGAGGTCGTGTTGTGTTAGCTGCGGGTCTTTGAATTTGAAGGCAGTTGCCCAAACATGACGATTGATTTCAAGGGCAGCCATTATCCAAAGTCGGTGATCCTGTATGCGGTGTTTTTCTATGTCCGCTACGGGGTTTCGTATCGTGACCTTGAGGAAATCATGGCCGAACGTGGTGTTGAAATCGATCATGCCACGCTGAACCGTTGGGTGGTGAAGTTCTCACCGCTGATCGCTGCAAATGCCCAGGCCAGAAAGAAGCCAACCGCCTCTTCATGGCGAATGGATGAAACCTATATCAAGGTTCGCGGGAAATGGGTCTACCTATATCGCGCAGTCGATCGTGACGGACAAACCCTTGATTTCATGCTGTCAGAGCGCCGCGATACAGCTGCTGCGCGGCGGTTTTTCAAACGCGCAGTTGCCACAAACGGTATCCCAGATCGTATTGCCATCGACAAAAGTGGAGCCAACTTGGCCGGTCTGCAAAGTCTAAATGTCATCCTCAAATTCACGGGAAGAGGAGGGATCATCGATATAGTTCAATCCAAATATCTCAACAACATCGTCGAACAGGATCACAGGTTTATCAAACGGATTACACGGCCAATGCTCGGTTTCAAAGCGTTCCATTCTGCGGCTGCAACATTGGCTGGGATCGAAGCTGCACATATGATCCGCAAGGGTCAATTAGCCAATACAAGTATCCTCGCGTTCAAGCAATTTGCCGCGCTCGCAGCATAATTGTGTC
>JBDWMA010000026.1:0-4112 GCA_039972875.1 Pseudoruegeria sp. | reverse complement strand
ACTGCGGAAGTGCGGAGGGGGTGCGTGACCACCTAAAATCGATAAGGTTGGTGCGGCCCGCAGCGCAGCGAGGACACGGCCTTGTCTATTTTGGGTTGTTACGCGGGGGAGGCAGAGCCTCCCTAAAGCTGGTGCAGTGGTATTCGGCTTTAGCCGAACCCCAAGCCAAATCAGGAAATGTGGTGGATCTTTGATCCGCCGCCCCAGGCGTAGCGAACGATCGTGACCCTTTAGGGCGGAGACTGACTGTTTTAAACGACGATGTGGCCGCTCTGACGTCTGGCTCCTTGGAGACAGTCGCCAGGGCTCTTTGGCCACAGGGAGGGGAAGGCATTCAGTCTCCGGACCACAGCCGTTTTTACGGCTTTGGTCTAGAGCGCGGTGGCCCACCTTTAGGTGGGGCAGGGGCCATGGGTCGCGCCTTTTAGTTATCCAGAGCCGATGACTATTCCATCTTTTTTAAGGGGCCTATTTTGATATTTTGGCATTAAGGCTAGCCAATCGTTTGCGAATTCTTTGAATTTCCAAGACAGAGGTTAGAGCCCAAAATGATGCAGAAATTCCCATTAGTGCTTTGAGGGGTTTTTGCAGGTCGAAATGGAGGGCAGCCCAAACAAGAAAGATTGAACCTACGATATATAGACCATTGTCGATTAGGCCAGTTTTGAGCAAACGTATCTCAAGCAAATCATCATCGTATTTGTGCTCCTTACGAAGCGCTTCGAAAGAGAAACCTAACAATCTCATTAGTTTTAAGATCATATGAAGTGTACTCCAGCTAACGCAGCCGAACATATTGTCGCCCACAAGAGCGTGATTGCCCCGTTAATTCTTCCCAAACCGAAAAGGGCAAAACCGATCGTCAAAATCAGACAAACGATAATGCTTGCATCAACGTTACTGTGAGCGAGAGATTTTGCTGCTACGGAGTGGGAGTCAGACGCACTTAATGCGATGATTGGGCTCATCGGGTTCATATCGTCAACCTCCGGCGTTTGTTGAAATTACTGATCGTCGCTATGATCGGGCTGAAATCCGAACGTGCGGCTTGTGAATATGAAAGTCAGAACTTCAAAGCACAGCCCCGCCAAAATCAGCCACTTGAGGATGAACAACAGCGAGCCCAAATCTGCTAAGTTTGATTTAGCGGAAAAGTGAACAAACACGGCGAACATAAGCATGATACCCCATCGATATGGGTAAGAATATATGCGTTTGATCCACGAAGGCGGGGTGTCTTTGAAATCTGACATGTTTTTTTTGGGCCTTAGTTGGAATTTTGACTGAGGTATTGAGTTAGAGTCCGAAGCTCCGCTTGAACGTGAGATTTTAATGCGCAGCAGTGGGGATCATAAGCACTTAATACGATGAATTGGTTCATTTCGTCATCTTCCGGCGTTAGTTGGATTTATATCTTGTAGGCGTAGCGAGTTTTACCAAAATCGATCACGGTCAGAGCATAACGTGGTTGGCCGGGGTTGACTTGGACTCCGCCAAATTCAACAGATTTAAAGCCGGAATATTCTTTGTCGTGTATTTCCGCACATTCAGACCATGTTTGAGCACTTACTTTGAAATCATCCAACGTTTCTTTGGTTTCAACAATGTCGTCCATGTCCAGGTACTCATGGCCGGCTTCTTCGAATGCTGCAAGAATTTGATCTTCGGTAATCATCTTTGGTTCCATTATTAGAATTTCCAACAAACTATTCCAATAACAAAAAGTAGTCAACAAAAATTCCATTTATTTGTTCCAAAAATATTTACGCTTGTGTCATGAACTGCTATTTCAAGGGAATGACACAAGACGACAGACCCATCACACTCTTTGGCTATGCTCGCGTATCGACCGAAGATCAGCCCCTTAACATGCAGATCGACGCGTTGGTGAAGTATGGTGTTGATCGGGATCGCATTCTCACAGATCAAGCAGGCGGCGGCTCCATCGCCGGTAAACCCGGTTTCAAGGATGCGATGAAGGCAATGCGTCCCGGCGCGGGGCTTGTCGTGTGGAAGTTGAACCGCCTTGGCAGGAATTTGTCGGAGTTTATCCAAACCGCCGATCTGATCCGCAAGCGCGAAGCTCAACTCTTTTCTATCACAGAGAGGATCGAAACCGACACAGCCTCGGGGAAGCACATGTTTCACATGATTGGCATGTTCGCGCAAATGGAGCGCGAGATGACCGCTGAACGCACAAAGGCTGGTCTGGCGGCGCGAAAGGCGCGAGGTCAATCTCTTGGGCGGAAGGCGGTCATTCAGCCGGGTTCGGACAAATGGAATGAAGTCGTGCAGCTCATGCGAGAGGGCCATTCATTTGTCCAAATCGCCGACCAGCTCGAAGGTGTCAGTAAATCAACTCTTTACAATAATGCTGAAAATCTGCGGGCCGATGTTGCGGTCCTTGATGCAGATGAAGCGATTTCCAAGAAAGATGCAGACAAATGAAAACTCAGAAAATTGATTTAAGCGCTTTGCCCAATGATCAGGATACTCATAGAGGCTACGAAGAAATACATAGTGTATGGATAAGACTCAGTGAGATGCTGAAAGAGGGCAATCACCCAGACGACTCCTGTTTGAATGAGTTGGTTTCGAAAGCACAAAATGCCATGACTGGTAGAGAGGTAGATTTCATGTGTAATCTGCAATCACTTTTGTCCGACGACTCTGTCGAAAATCGCCATGCGAGATTAACCGGTGGACTTTACAAAGTTCTGATGGATCGCCACGGTTACAAAGTAAGCAAAGATGGTGGCGGTCTTGGTTAAATTTTTCTCGTTGTCCTTGGGGCACTGTCTATCTAATGCTGTTTCGTTGTGAACGGGATCTTTTCAAGGTTGGTTTTACGACGCGAGAAACCAAGGACATACGGGCCGAGCTGACAGAGTAGCCGGTGACGAAATGCTGAACCTCTCGACAACCTCCATGCCATAGGCGCGCAAATGTGAAGCCCTCCTTTTAAGGCGATTACGGTGAGATCCGTTTCGCAAAAGAGACCGGCGAGGCATCGAATGGTTTCACCTTCGAACGAAAGAGAAAGTACAGGATATTTTGAAAAACCGCTCCGTGTTTCGCGGAGAATTAAACATGTATCACAAGCTAAGGTTGTACCCACGGAAACAAAGCGGATACAGAAGGATCAGCAAAGGTAAAACAACGGCACACCAATTAGTTAGAAAATCAATGAAAACACTACCAGAACGAATTGTTCAATTTATTGTTGGGCTTAACGGTAAGCCAATATGTGACGATTGTATTGCAAAAGGTCTTTCGTTGAAGCAACGCCAACAAGCACAACATATAACTTCAGTGCTGTCATGTACTTTAGAATATAATCGAGAGATTGATGTTTGTCCTTGGTGCGATAGAGAAAAGACTGTAATTCGCTTTGTTCCCGTCGAGACGACGTAAATTGCGAGAATGGGGATTTTGATGAAAGCTTGGGATTACCCTTATAAACATGTCACGATCCACTGCAGCGAATGCAAGAGAACTGGACGATATTCGAAAGATCGTTTCATTGAGTTGGTTGGTCGTAACACGGCTTTACCAACAGCATTAGGAATAATTGCCAAAGATTGCCCGAGGTCCAACAAGCCAGCGGTGATATTGCACGGACGGTGCAAAGCGCATTATCCAGACCTTAGCTAGAGAGTAATGTGTATCCATCATTTCACACCAGTCGGCTGAGAGGTGAACTTTGAAGATATTTGCTGTATTATCTTTTTTTCTTACAGTGGCTTGCTTCGCTGCGGCGACATCAGCCGCTGAGTATAAAAGCAGCGACATCTATATGATAGACGGTGATACCGTGTCTGTCGGACCTGAGCGTGTGCGCGTCCGTCTTGTCGGGTTTGATACGCCTGAAACACGCAATGCCAAATGCACATATGAGAAAAACTTAGGTAATCTTGCAACCACTCGGGCACGTACACTTGTGAAGGCAGCGGGAAGGGTCGATCTTCTACTTTTGCCGGGAAAAGACAAGTACGGACGACACCTTGGAAAAGTATTCGTGCGGGGTCAGAACCTCGGGGAAATTCTTATTTCCGAAGGTTTGGCACGGCCTTATTCAGGTGGGCGTCGTAAAGGCTGGTGTTAAGCGCATC
>JBDWMA010000025.1:0-60658 GCA_039972875.1 Pseudoruegeria sp. | reverse complement strand
CGGCGCATACGGCCCGTATCGTCCAAATCTGCCCACCGTCTTGACCGCCTCAGCGTCCCGTCCAGTGTCCCAACCGCGCCATCAGCGCCGCCGGTAGAGGGGGTTCTAAGGTTACTCCCAAAGAGTCGCAAGCGCTATTTTCAAAAAAGATGAAAAAAGGTGAAATTAGTTTTCGGAGGCATATTTTGCCGTAAATTCTGACTTGTCCTGAGATCCGATCAGAAATCCAAAAAATCCTGATCGTCAAATCATTTTGGAATTATAATCACTTACGAGCATTGAGGGATACTTTAACAAGTGGTTTGGTCGTGACCCGACTTGGTCCGATTAAACAGTAACCTAAGATTGCGACAGATAAGGTTCTTCCAGATGAGGACCGGAAGCCCTTTGAAAAAGTCTGACGCGGACCCAGGACCTGCGTTTGTAAAAGTACGATAAACCGCCCGCGGAGACGCTGGACGAAAGTAACTCTTTGCGGTGATAGCACGTCCCTCTAGGAGCGCGTCAACTGCGGCCATTGTTGCAGACGGATTGTTCCAGTCCGACCGAAACACCACGCACCCATTTCTATTTATAATGAAAACCGCATTGGGCATGCTTCCATATGCTTTGTGTACGGTGCCCTGCAAGTCATCCACAAGTACAGTCCGTGTCTCGTGATCCTCCGATATCAAGCGCGTTGCACATTTCAGCTTTGCCTCAATATTCTTATGACTTTGGATATCGGCTCCGGGGTGTGCCTCTCGCACATATAGGACCGCACCACTGACTCGATTCCGGCCAACGAAACCTTCCATGATAGAACGGCGGCTTTGAAACAACGGGCATGTAATACTTCCCATCTCTAAGACTAAGAAGTCCCCTGCAAAGTCTAAAAGAGACTGAGGTGTTCCATTTGCCCGCGTGACCGGAAAATCAGGAGCACGCTCCCCAACTCCTGGACCGACGACACGATCAAATTCATAATCGCCAGTTGAGAACCCATCGTAGTTATAACCAGTCATGGCTTAGCTCCTTTATTGATATGACCCGAAAGAAGGTTTTGCGTCATAGCCTCTAGTGTTCGGGTAGTCGTTTCGATGTCATCCGCAGGGATTTCACCCAACGCCCTATCGATAATGGACTTTGCGATAGGGATGAGTTCAGACTTCAGAGCTGTGCCTTGCGCGCTCACGGCGATAATACTGCCCCTACGATCCTTGTCGTCAACTTTGCGTTCGACCAACCCCTTACGGACCATCGCATCCACCAGACGGGTCACAGTGGTTCTATCTTTAACCGTTACATCCGCAATCGCGCTTGGTCTTTGAGGACCCTTGCGCCACAGGACGAGCAAAATCGCCCAATCCTCGGGGCTAACGTCATGGCCCGCCTTGCGAAATGCAGCCTGCAATTCCTTACGGACCAGAAAGCCCAAACGATTGACCCAATGCAGTGTTACTTTTTCATACTCAAACATAATTGTAATATACAACTATATAAACACGTTTTGTCAAGCGGGCATCGCTTCTTGCGCTGAATTCACAGTTCTAACAGATAAAGAGGGCAACAATACCCGCATGCCTCAATAGAAAAAGCGCAAATCGCAAAATTACGGAGGGGGCATGTTTTGCAAGTATTAAGCTGCCCCCTCCCCTCGATTACTTAAACCGTACCACGAGCCGGCCGCTTATGCTCGATATTGAACTTCATCCCATCCAATAGTTCATCTAGATCTGGGCGTGCAGCTGGACCATTCGACAGGCAAACAACTTGATTGATCCCATCAGGGCGCACACAGAATACGGCTGGCTCTGCGAAACGACGATCCGTTTCTTCTGGGGACAAGGGTTCGGAAATATAAACACCCAACTGTTCCATTTGCGCTTCGGTCAATCCATACCCAAGATCAAATTCCCAACCAAATTCAGCCACATCGAGCTGTACTTTGTGTTCTGGATCAGCAGAGACTACAACAACGTCAAATCCCGCAGCCTCCCAATCTGCAACACGGGTTTGCAGCCCATTCAGGTATTTTTTGCAACGGCCACAGTGCTTGCCACGATACACGATAAATAGCGTGTATCGAGTTTTGGGACCGCCAACGGTAAGGGTGCCTCCGCCCAGCTTATCAAAAGACAATTGGGGAAGAAGGCCGCCGGCCTCTGGTTTTTTGTTGATCATAATTTGGCCTTTCGCCAGATGAGTTTAGTTTTGTAATTTCAGACGAGGGTCAGGCAAACCCAACCCCCGTCCGGGGAGAACCGCGTTAATGCAAAAGCAAGGTGGTAATCTCTGGGAAAGCCATCATCACCGCCAACACAAGAAGTTGGATACCTATGAAAGGGAGAAACCCTTTAAAGATGTCCCCAAGAGAGATACCCGCAGGCGCGACCGATTTCAGATAGAACGCCGCAGGTCCAAATGGTGGGCTTAGAAAACTGACCTGCATATTGATACAGAACAGAATGCCAAACCATACCGACACATGCGACGGCGACAAGGTTCCCAGTAGACCAATATCGGCGGGATTCATCCCCATCACGATGGGTAGGAACACGGGCATGACCAAAAGCACGATCCCAATCCAGTCCAGTAACGCTCCGAGAAATAAGAAGATCAGCATCATGACCAAAATAACCCCCATAGGCGGAACATCCAGCCCAAGGATCAATCCTGCAATATAGGTTGGGCCCCCCGCTAGGGAATAAGCTCCTGCCAGTGCGGTGGCTCCAAACGTGACCCACATGATTGTCCCAGTTGAGCGCATGGTGCGTTGCAATGCTTCTATAAAGAGAGACACGGACATCTCCCCTCGTAAGGCAATCAGCAGGAGAGTTCCGATACAGCCAATTGCAGCGGCCTCTGTAATTCCTGTGATACCACCGTAGATGGAGCCAAGAATTGCGCCGACCAACAACATGGGCGGCAACAGCCCTTTTAACGCGATAAACTTGTCCCGTAACGTGACCTCATAATCCAGCTCCGGCAGTGGCGCATCTTCGGGGCGCAACCGCGCGCGGATCGCAATATAGACAATGTAACTAAACCCAAGGAGCAAACCGGGAATTAGCGCAGCCTTAAACAAGGAATGAATGGATGTTTCTGTAACCACCCCGTAAATGATTAAAACAATCGACGGAGGGATCATTGTGCCAAGAGACCCCGCGGCACAGATCGTTCCACACGCGAGATGTTTATCATAATTCAGTCGAAGCATCTGAGGCAGTGCCACAAGACCAAGCAACACGATTTCGCCGCCAATGATACCGGACATAGCTGCCATGATCATTGCCATGACCGAGGTAACAATCGCAATCCCACCACGGGTCCGCGACATCCAAACGCTCATAGCGTCATACATATCCTTAGCGATGTTACTACGTTCTAGCAGCATCGCCATAAATATGAACAAGGGAACCGCCAGCAGAGCATGTTCGATTGTCAGGTCATACATCCGTTGACCAAGGATGTAGAATCCCCGATCTCCGAGTTTCCAATAGGCAACGAGAGCCCCCAAAAAACCAGAGGCAAACCCAAGCGGAACGCCGATCGCCAAAAGAACGATGATGCCCAAAATGAGTAGAAGTGAAAGTTCAGCGATACCCACTTATGTGTCCTCCGCCGGTACAAATGCTGTATCGCGACGCCAATCGACAATTAGATTATTAATGGCTTGAATGCTCATCCAT
Source organism: Pseudoruegeria sp. (assembly GCA_039972875.1). Classification (GTDB taxonomy): domain Bacteria; phylum Pseudomonadota; class Alphaproteobacteria; order Rhodobacterales; family Rhodobacteraceae; genus Pseudoruegeria. The sequence goes on along the minus strand of JBDWMA010000025.1, from coordinate 56,987 downwards.
ACGCAGGTGATGCAAATCAATGGCTTCATGATCGCCGGAATTGGCGGGTTCCACGCAGAGCCATAAAGCTCCCATGTGCTGAATTTCCGCATGGCGTTTCCCCAGTATCCCCAGGTCACGGCCCAACAGAATACGCACACACATACAGTCGCCAAAGCATCCATGATACGCTGGGCGTTGCGATTGACTATATCATAAACGATGGTCACTCGGATGTGGGTGCGTTGCTGCATCGCATATAGCCCGGCAACAAGAAAAATCACCCCACCCAGCCAGCGCGAAAGCTCTTCCACCCAAATCGTCGGGCGGGCAAACACGTATCGCATGACCACCTCATACAACATAATGCTGGTGATTATGGCGACGAAAAACATCAACAAAGAGGATAGTCGCAGCGTTACGTGGTCAATCAACGTCAAATGCGGGCTTTCTGCATTATGAAGCCCACGCGACAATATCGGCACAAGTCTGGGGGCCACAAGCAACATCCAAAGGAGCACGAAGGCGCCCAAGGCGGCAATCCACAGGTAGCCGGATGGGTCGAGTTTTGGCATGGATTTGGCTTTCCAATGTATGGTGGAGCGACAACACCCGCCGCTCCAGCTACAGTTACTGGCTGATCAGGCCAATTTGCTTCATGAATGCAATGTGGCTATCAACCAGCTCACCAGCTTGCGGTGTTTTCTCCGCCCATTCTTCCCATTTCGCACGAGAGAACGTCCGAAAAGCTTCACGTTGCTCTGGGCTCCAATCATACAACGTAACGCCATTGGCCTGAGCCGCCTGCGCGGCGGCTCCCATTTCAACCGAATGACTAAGGGTTTCGCGGAAAGCCATTTTCTCCATGGCAACCTCAATGATTGCTTGGATATCGTCGGGTAGTGAATCCCAAACCTCTTTATTGATCGCAAGGTGGTCTGCGGGCATTGAATGAAACCCCGGATACGTCGCATGTTTGGCAATGTCATAAAGTCCAATTTCGCTGTTCGTGGCGATATTGGACGCATCGGCCCCATCAATAATTTTGGTTTCGAGCGCGGTAAAAACTTCGCCAAAATCCATCACAATCGGGCTCGCACCGAGATCGGCAAAAATTTCGGTCTGAATGCCTGGAGGGGAACGGAACTTCCAATCTTTGAAGTCCTCAACACTGGTCAAAGGACTTGTAGAAGACAAAGATTCCTGGCCAGAAATCCACCACCCCACAACGTGCATTCCATGCTCGTTATATAAAGGCTGCGCCGCTTCGAGGCCGCCACCGTAATAGAACCATGAATACATTTCCCATGGGGTGTCATACCCACCAAGAATATCACCAACGAATTGGAAAGCGGGATCTTTACCGGTTTGGTAGGCCGCGCCAGTCATATCACCATCAAGAATGCCATTTACAGCCGCATCAAATGTTTCCGTCGCCTTCACCAATGAGGCTGAATAGAACATTTCAATGTCGACACGTCCGCCAGACATCCGTTCGATGTCATCGACCAAGCTTTGGACGTTTTTGCCCTTTAGAGATTCTGCGCTGAAATGTGTCTGAAATGTCAGATCGAATTCTGCTGCGTTTGCGCTGACTGCACCAATCATTGTTGCCATCAATGGCGTAATTATTTTCCGGTTAAGTGTCATTTGGTCCTCCCAAAAATTAATTCACGATATCGACCTTAAGCGTCCTCTCGATATCATATGTTGTATGATGAGTGACGAATTATGGAAAAGCAAGACACAAGGTAAGATTCACCGCCATTGTCTTAAATAAATGAATGCGTGTAGTAAGGTAGGGGAACACGGGAGCGTCGAAATCATGAGCAAGTCTGGAAATTTGGCCTTGGGAATGCGTCCAAAGCTAAGCGAACGCGTGGCAGATCAGTTGCGAGAACGAATCCAAAAGGGCGATTTCGCACCAGGAGCGCAGCTACCGACAGAAGGTGCACTTGTGGAGCAGTTCGGTGTGAGCCGAACCGTCATACGAGAGGCATTGTCGTCTTTACGTGTTGACGGGTTGGTCAAGGCCCACCAAGGCCGTGGCGTATTCGTCTGCGAAGACATCAGTCAGCAGCCATTCCGTCTGTGCAGCAAGGACCTCAGCGAGCAGGATCACATGGAGCAAGCCATGGAATTACGCTTGCATATGGAGGTCTCAAATGCTGAATTGGCCGCCTTACGCCGGACAGATGCAGATATAGAAGGCATCGAGGCAGCCATCCAAAAACAGCACGCGGCGCATTTATCCGGGGAGCTGGGCCAAACAGAAGATTTCTCGTTCCACCTTGCAGTCGCAAACGCGACTAAGAATTCGTATATGGTTGATTTTCTGAGGTTCCTTGGCCCATTTATCATCCCTGCGAATGCATTGCACCAAATGGAACCAAAGAAATTGCCTGATTACCAGCAGAGCCTTCGATCAGAGCATCAAGCCATTGCCGAAGCTATTAAGGCGCGTGATTCCAACGGCGCCGGAACGGCAATGCGCAACCACCTTCGCAAAGGGTTGCTGGACAACTCTATGGCGCGTGACATTTAGCCGGCGCCACATATTTCCCGAGGCACTACAAAACAACGATCTATGTATTTTTCAATCTCCTGTGTCGCTTGCGCGTAATCCAGATTGACCTTTGTATCGTTCTGGAATTGACGAAAAACAATTGTCGGCCACACTGCTAGCTTTTGGAGGGCCTATGGAACCCAACGTTGCCCTCGATTCAAAATGCAGCGCTGGACCCGGCCGACGTGATCACTGACGATACCATCAACACCGGCATCCATCATTTTATCAATGTCAGAGGCTTCATTGGCCGTCCATGTGGTCACCAACAATCCAAGATCATGGGCTTCGGCGACGAGATCTGGTGTGACGTCCTCAAAATAAGGACACCACATTTGACCGCCAGCCTCTTTGACGGCCCGCGGCAAAGAGGTCGTCAGTTCCTTATAGTTTGGACCGATAGTAATAGAAGTTTCCTCGCTCGGATCTTCTGAACTTTCCGGAAGTTGCGATAGATAGGACGTCGGCATATCCGGCGCGATTTTTCGGCATTCATCCAAAAGCAGCCAATCAAAACTATGCAAGATCGTACGACTTTCTAGCATTCGCGCACGGACCTCGTCGACGACATGTTGAACAACATCCGCGCGTTCATTCTTATCATCAATCGCCTCCGGGTCGGATTTCAGTTCCAACAAGAGGTGCACGCCCTCCATTCCCGGACTGGCGGCGAGATCGAGCAACTCGCTGAGCCTTGGAATGCGAATATCATTCAGGAACACCTGATCCGCAAACCGCTGGCCATAAACGGTGTTCCCATCGAGCCCGCCGACATCGAAAGTTTGCAACTCTTTCAATGTCAGCCTCGACACCTTTGGTTCTTCCCCGGTGATCCAGCGGCCATTCGGCTCACGGGTTGCCGCCCCCAACAAATAGTGATTGTGGGTAATCACTGGAATACGGTCACGGGTCAGGATGACATCGAACTCCAAGGCATCGATCCCGACATCGATGGTAAACTTGAATCCTTCCATCGTATTCTCCGGCATGACGCCGCGCGCACCCCGATGCCCGATCACTCGAGTAATACCGTTGCCCCCGCGAAACGCGTCAAGCTGAGGAAATGAGATCATGGCAACGCCCGTTTGCCGGTGTCTCTATCAAATATATGCAAGACATCCGGTGACGCAGAGAACCCAAGAGCGGTACCCGTTTCAGCGTCCACATGCCCCGGTATACTGACGGTAAGCTCAACATCCGTGTTTTCAAGCGTACCGTGCATCAGCGTGTTTGCGCCCAAATGCTCAAACAAGGATACGGTGATCCGGATCGGACCGTTCTCATCAACGATCAGATGTTCAGGACGCACCCCAAGGGTCACAGGGCCATTGACTCCACCCTCACCATTGATCGACACCCCATTTTCCAGAGTGACCGCAGTCCCATCAGCAGACGCCGGAATGAAATTCATTGCCGGACTACCGATAAAACCACCAACAAAAACCGTCGCAGGATTATTGTACAATTCAATAGGTGTGCCAAATTGCTCAACATATCCACCATTAAGAACCATGAGCCGGTCACCCAATGTCATGGCCTCAACTTGGTCATGTGTCACATAGATCGAAGTTACCCCCAGGCGCTGCTGCAATTTTCGAATTTCCAACCGCATCTGAACCCGAAGCTTTGCATCAAGGTTCGAGAGCGGCTCATCAAACAAAAAGACCTGTGGGTTGCGTACAATAGCACGGCCCATGGCAACACGTTGACGCTGACCACCAGATAACTGGCGCGGCTTTCGATCCAGATAAGCCCCGATCTCAAGGATATCGGCTGCTTCCTGAACCCGTGAATCGATCTCTGCCTTGCTGATTTTTCGAATTTTCAGACCATAGGCCATATTTTCACGCACCGACATATGCGGGTACAACGCGTAGTTTTGGAACACCATCGCGATATCGCGCTGCGCCGGTTCCAGATCATTAACAACTTTGTCGCCAATGCTGATCTCGCCGCTTGTGACCGTTTCGAGCCCGGCAACCATACGCAAAAGCGTAGATTTACCACAGCCGGACGGGCCCACGATAACGACCAGTTCCCCGTCTTGGATCTGACCTTCGATGTGATGAAGTACCTCTGTCTGGCCATAGGCTTTGACAAGGTTATTTAGTGTAATTGAAGCCATGTTTTCTGCCTATTTATCTGTCTCAGTGAGGCCCTGAACAAAGAGCTTTTGCATTGCGACGACCACAAAGACCGGTGGGATCATTGCGAGCAACGCGGTCATCATGATGATGTTCCATTGCGGAGATTGTTCTGCGGCCTCCAACATTTGTTTGATCGACATCACAATCGTCGTCATGTCGGTATCTGTCGTGATAAGCAGCGGCCACAAGTACTGGTTCCAGCCGTAAATGAACAGAATAACGAACAGCGCAGCGATGTTTGTGCGGCTCAACGGGATTAGAATGTCCCAAAAGAAACGCATCGGACCCGCGCCGTCGATTCGAGCAGATTCTAACATCTCATCAGGGATGGTCAAAAAGACCTGCCTAAACATGAACGTCGCAGTCGCAGACGCGATCAGAGGAATAGATAGCCCCCAATAATTGTTCAGCATTCCCAATTTTGCGACCACCTCAAAAGTGGGCAAGATACGCACCTCAACCGGCAGCATCAGCGTGATAAAGATCATCCAGAAAAAACCCATACGGAACGGGAACTTAAAGTAGACGATCGCGAATGCCGAAATCAAAGAAATCGCAATTTTGCCAAAGGCAATCATTAACGCCATGACAAGGCTGTTAAGTAACATCCGCCAGACGGGTGCTGTTTCAGTTCCAGCGAGCCCTCCGCCGAACAGAGTTTGTTTAAAGTTCTCCCAGAAGTATCCCCCTGGAAGCATTGGAATAGGTGCTTGCGTCATACGCACGGCATCATGTGAAGCGGCGACAAATGTGATCCAGATTGGCAGCGCAACAATGCAGATACCAAACAAGAGAACCAGATGAGACACCAGATTCAGGACGGGACGATTCTCAACCATTAGTATTCAACCCTCCGTTCCACAAAGCGGAACTGTACAACGGTCATTGCAACAACCAAGATCATCAGGATTACGGATTGTGCCGCTGATCCACCAAGATCTAAGCCGACAAATCCGTCATTAAACACTTTGTAGACCAGGATCGTTGTGGAGTTTGCAGGCCCACCCTGTGTCACAGCATGGATGATGCCGAATGTATCGAAAAAAGCGTAAACAGCGTTGATCACAAGCAAGAAGAATGTTGTCGGTGAGATCAACGGAAAGATCAGGTCCCAAAACCGTCGCAGTGGGCCCGCGCCATCAATCGCTGCGGCTTCGATCACCGAACGTGGTATCGACTGCATCGCAGCAAGATAGAATAGAAAATTATAAGCGATTTGCTTCCATGCAGCTGCGAAAATCACCAACATCATGGCCTGATTTCCGTTCAGGTAATGGTTCCAGTCAATGCCCACCATATCAAGCAGATAGGGGAAGATCCCCAAGGTCGGATTAAACATGAAAACCCATAACGCGCCGGCCAAAACCGGGGCGACAGCATAGGGCCAAATCAACAACGTGCGATAGGCCGTAGCACCACGCACAACACGGTCTGCAAAACCGGCCATGATCAAAGCCATGGACATCGAAACTACAGCGACCGCTGCTGAGAAGAAAATTGTTCTTCCGAATGTCGCAATATAATGTTCATCACTGAACAAAACGGAAAAGTTTTCGAACCAGACAAACTCTGAAGAAAGTCCAAAAGCGTCTTCGACGAGGAAAGATTGATAGACAGCTTGGCTTGCTGGCCACATGAAAAAGATCAAGGTGATGATGATCTGCGGCGCCACCAGCAAATATGGCAGTGGCGAAGATGGAAAGTGTACGCGTTTTAGCATGTATCGTCTCGATTTGGGAATAAGGATGCACGACGCAGACCCCCGACAGACATTTGAATGCCGGGGGTCGTCTTATTAGCCAAATTTATTTGACAGTGCGTTCGAATTTCCGCAGCAGGGCATCACCCCGTTCAGCGGCAGCATCCATAGCTTCTTTGGCCGTTTTATCGCCGACCCAAAGTGCTTCCATTTCTTCGTTGATCACATCACGAACCTGCACAAAGTTACCAAAGCGAATACCACGGGAATTCGGCGTCGGTGTGTTCAAACTCAGCTGAAGGATCGCTGTGTCAGTACCAGGATTGCTTTCGTAGAATCCTTGCTCTTTGCTCAGCTCATAAGCTGCAGTGGTGATCGGCACATAGCCAGTTTCCTGGTGCCACCAAGCCTGTACTTCAGGAGAGCTCAGGTATGTCAAGAACTGAGCCAGACCTTTGTATTCTTCGCTTTCGTGACCTGCCAGCGCCCAAAGCGTTGCACCACCGATGATCGAGTTTTGCGGTGCATCTGCAATTGTTGTGTCCAGTGGCAGCATTGTTTGACCAAAGTTGAACTCTGCCTGAGACTTAATCGAGCCGTAGTACGCGGAAGAATTGATCCACATGCCACATTCACCGTTGGTGAACAGGGGCAAGCTGTCGCCGCGGCGTCCGCCATATTTGAACAGATTGCCTTCGGACATGGACGCGATATCATCTAGACGCGCTTCCACTTGTTCATTGTTGAAGGTGAATTCAGTATCAAATCCAGCAAAGCCGTTTTCTTTGGTGCCGACCTCAAGGTTATGCCAAGCCGAGAAATTTTCGATCAAGACCCAAGACTGCCAGCCAAAGCTCAGACCACATTCCATGCCATTATCGACAAGGGCTTGAGAAACAGCTTTCACGTCTGCCCAAGTTGTAGGCGCTTCAACGCCAGCTGCGCTCAATGCATCAGCATTGTACCACAAAACCGGTGTAGAGCTATTGAACGGCATTGAAAGCAGTTCGCCTTCGGGTGTTTGATAATATGAAATCACGGCCGATAGATAATCAGATTTATCTAAGTTTTCACCGGCTTCGATCATAAGCTGTTCAACAGGATAGATCGCACCCTTAGCGGCCATCATTGTCGCTGTGCCCACTTCGAAAACCTGCACAAGGTGCGGGTGCTCTTTTGCACGGAACGCAGCCACGGCGGCTGTCATTGTTTCAGTGTAGTTGCCTTTGTAAGTCGGAACAACTTTGTATTCAGACTGGCTAGCGTTGAAATCAGCCGCGATCTTATCGACCCGCTCTCCATTTGACCCACCCATGGCGTGCCACCAGCTAATCTCTGTTTCGGCCGCACTCATGGTTGCAAAAGCACTCAAAGCCACTGTGCCTGCAAAAATTGTTTTCCAAGACATTGTTGTCCTCCCAGTTGGTATATGGTCGCTACGTTACGTGTGAAAAAAAATAACTCAAGTAAAAGAATTATGACAAAAAAATAACATTACATTATACTTCACGTACCGGTGATCGTCCGACATTCTGAAAAAATGAGGGTAAGCCATTGAATTTTAAGCTAAGACAGCTTCAAGCATTCCGAGAGACCGCACGAACAGGTTCTGTGACACGGGCAGCAAAAGCTTTGGGAATTTCACAACCAGCGGCCAGCCGACTGTTAAATGATTTTACAAAATCCGTCGATTTCCCACTCTTTCGTCGGGAAAGTGGCAGTTTGATTCCCACGACAGAGGCCGAATACATGTTGCTGGAGACGGCCCGGGTATTTGAAAGTTTGGATCACCTAGAAGATCTACGACACAATCTAAGAAACAGATCCGTTGGTCATTTGCGGATCGCCTGTTTGCCCGGTTTTGCCACCAGCCATCTTCCGCAAGTCCTAACCAGTTTTCTGAAGGATCGCCCCGGTGTCACGGTAACGATTGAGCCAGATCGACCGGAACGGATTTTGGAATGGATTGTCGGCCAGCAATACGATTGTGGAATCACCGATGGCTTTAGGAGTCATCCCGCAACTGAAAGCACTGATGTTGCAATACGGACAGTATGTATTTTCCCGACGGGCCATCCCCTGACAGACAATACGGTAGTCACCCCTGCCGATTTGCGTAATGAGAAACTGATCCACTCTCGACGTGATAGCCCGTTCTTCCATCATCTGGAACGGGTTTTTGGAGATAGCGGAGAACCCCTTAACTCTTGGATCGAAGTACGACAATTTACCACTGCCTGCACGATCGTCAGTCAGGGCGAAGGTGTCTCTATCGTTAGTATTCTGGATGCCGAAGAGTTCCGAGGCAAGGGAATCGAAATTCGTCCATTTGAACCGCAGTTGATTCACCGGTTATCGCTTTTGCGTCCCGCAACCGGAGGAAATTCACCACTTTCCTATGACTTTTTAAAACATTTCTCCAGAAGCCTCGCCCCGTATATCGCAGCCTCGGCCGAAACGGAGATATATCAAACCGGCCAATAATGCGGTCAGCCATCAACCGGCTGACCCCCTTTTTTCAGACGACTGGGTCACACAGATCGGGTGATGCCACCATCTACTCGAATGTTCTGCCCTGTAATATAGGCCCCTCCTTCTGAAGCAAGGAAAGACACGGTTGCAGCAATTTCTTCGTAGGACTGTCCGTAGCGGCCCAAAGGAATTTTGGCCAAGAAGTCAGGATTCTCAGGGAGGCTATCGATAAAGCCGGGTAAAACATTATTCATCCGCACATTATTAGCTGCGTATTTGTCGGCAAAGAGCTTTGAATAGGCAGCCAACCCCGCCCGCATGACGCCGGATGTGGGAAATACAGGATCCGGCTCAAAGGCTGCAAAGGTAGAGATATTGATAATCGTACCGGATTTCTGCTCTATCATTATCGGGGCAACGATCCGCGCGGCCCGCACCGCGTTCAAAAAATAGACCTCCATACCTTCATGCCAATCTTCGTCGCTGATCTCTAGGATCGCTGCGCGCGGACCGTGGCCTGCGGAATTGACCAAGACATCCACCCTGCCCCATTTCGCTTTAACGACATCAACAAATTTCTGGATATCTTCGCTGGATTTATTGGTGCCTGTTACACCAATGCCCCCCAATTCCTGAGCCAACGCTTCGCCTTTACCTGATGAAGACAGGATGGCCACGTTAAACCCGTCAGCCGCCAATCGACGCGCACTATCTGCGCCCATACCACTTCCGCCGCCAATGATGATTGCAACTTTTTTGTCAGACATTTGTTCTACTCCATGAACCGTTAAACCCAATATGATGAATGATCCGCCTTTTGACTAATCAGTAATACTGCCTTAAGCCTATAGAAAAACTACACCATGGACTGCTCAGATGCGTAACATACCCCCTTTGAATTCCCTAAAAGCATTCGAAGCCTCAGGGCGTCACCTAAATTTCAGAATTGCGGCAGAAGAATTAGGGGTTACACAAGGCGCTGTTGCGCAGCATGTGCGTGCATTAGAGGCATTACTTGGCATCAAGTTGTTTGAACGCCTCCCCCGAGGCCTGTCCCTAACAGATGCTGGGAGAGGATACCTTCCACCCTTGCGTCGCGCCTTTGATATGATTGCAGAGGCAAGCGAAAACCTTGCGCCCAATGAAACAGTGGCCACCATAAGTTCTACACCATCCTTTGCCACAAAATGGCTTGTCCCAAGGCTGGGTGCGTTCGCGCAGGATCACCCTGATATTCGGTTGCGTCTTGATGCCTCCAACACGCTGGCCAATTTCCAAACAGACGGCGTAGACATCGCAATCCGGCAAGGAAAACCACCTTTTGGTCCGGGTCTTGTGGCGACATCTTTATTCGCATCCGAAATCATCGCAGTCTGTCATCCAGACTTGGCTCACGGCTTGCACCCAATCAATGCCCCAAAGGATTTGAAACACCACGTGCTACTAGAGGACACTCACGGGCAATGGCCCTTGTTCCTCGAAAATGCTCTGCCCGGCACCCATTTGTCTGAAATGAAGACGATGAACTTTAGCCAAACATCTCTGGCCATTGACGCCGCGATTGCGCGGCAGGGGGTGGCACTGACGTTAAAGGCATTTGTGGACGCAGACCTTAAAGCCCAGCGCCTCTGTCAACCTTTCTTAAATACGGTGACCACAATGGATGGATATTATGTGGTCTTTCCACGTGAACAAAGACACCCAACGACCGTTTCTATTCTGCGCAATTGGCTGATTTCGCAGGCTTTACCTTTGAATGTGTCAAAACAGACGCCAGAAGAACACCGCACTCATGGTAAATCCCACAACAGCAATGAGAACCCGAATGCTTGATTTCGGCAAAATACGTGCAATCGGAGCCCCAGCATACCCACCAAGGGTTGCCGCAACCATCATGCCCAATGCATAATCCCATTGAACCAACCCGCCAATCGCAAAGATCGCAACAGAGACCGCCGAAAGCGTAAAAGACAAACCTGTCTTAAGCCCATTCATTTCGTGGATGTGGGTCATCCCCCACAAAGAAAAAAGCGCCAATAAAACGATCCCCAACCCACCATTGAAATAGCCGCCGTAGATACTCACGATCAATAGGCCGGTGGTTCCATAAGGCTGGACTGAGGCACTTTTCCGTGCAGCCCATGACCGGATCTGTTCTCCGAATAAAAAGGCGAGCGTAGATGCCAACAAGAGCAGCGGCACCACGACGGAAAAAGCCTCATTTGAGGATACCAACAACAAGAGGGAACCGATCAAGCCCCCCACAAAGGTCACGGCCGCCAGCATTAACAGTCGCGTTCGATCAAAGCGTTGCAGTTCCTCTTTAAAGCCGTAGGCACCGCTAAAATAGCCGGGAAAGACAGCAACAGCACTGGTTGCATTCGCAAGGACCGGGGGAACCCCCACAAAGACTAGTGCTGGGAACGTCAAAAATGTGCCGCCTCCAGCGATGGTATTGAGAACACCCGCAAAAAAGGCAGACACTAAAACAAGAATAAATTCCACGGGATACCCACCTTATCAGAGCTCTATTCTTTTGATGTCCCGGCAACGACCTGTCAAGCACGTGCATCCCTGTAAGATACTTCCGCATACAACCCAGTTTGCCACATAGATGCGCCCTGCTCTCTTTAATTTTCTTGCGTGGTCATCACCTCTAACAGGCCCTGTCAGCCTTCGCGTGATTTTTGTTGAAATGCCCCACGAATGCCGACATCTCAACCAAGGGTTTTTGGAGCTAACGCTGAAAAATGATCGGAAACCAATCCTCACGAAGCCTCTCTCCGGATTGCATACCATGACCGGGAAATGGAGGCGACGTTGGTCCGGGACGCGTAACATAGCGAGCATTATCCCCCAGTAGGCGTAACGAAAACGCCCGTCTGCGAGCGGATGACGTGTTTCCACGGGCGCCGTGAAGCGTGCCAAAGTTAAAGGCAACTGCATCTCCGGGCTCCATCTCCCATTCGCGGATGTCCATCCCCACAGCATCCGGATCGGGCACTGCCATATAGGCGTCATCTTTTGGGTAAAAATTCGTCTCTGCCAGCCAACGTGTCGGTAGAACGGGTTTTTCCCACGCATGACTTCCCGCGACACACCTTAAGCTTGCGCTGGAAACCGCATCCATAGGAGACCAAAAACTAACGTTCTGACTTCCATCGACGAAATAATACGGCCCGTCCTGATGCCATGGGGTTGGCTTTGAGGTGCCCGGTTCTTTTACCAAAACATGATCATGAAACATCTGCACACGGTTTGAACACATCAGATCAGCCGCCACCTCTGCCGCCGGCGAGGTCCGCACGACCTCTTCAAATTCAGGAATTCGGTTCCAATTGCAATAATCATCAAAAAACCGCCCTCCTTCGCCCGCCTTAAGATTCTCAGCCGCATAGGGGCCCGGTTTTATCATGTTCCGTTCAATCCCTTTGCGGAGCTCATCGACGTGATCTTTGAACAAACCTTTGATCAAAACAACGCCATCCCGTTGAAAATCATCAATGTCCTGTGAAGTGATAAGGGAATGCACGGCGGTTCTCCTTCTTGGTGTTGAAAATAACCAAATGTCAGCGAGCTTTTGATCAGGCTACAGGATAGAAATATCATGTGACATACGTTTTGGCCCCAGCACTAAGGCTTACGGATGCGGCGATACTCCTGCGGAGACTGGTCCGTTTGAGATCGAAAAAAACGCGCAAAATGGGATTGGTCGGAATACCCTAATGATCTTCCAATTTCGGCAATTGTCTTATCAGTCGAAACCAAGGCCTCTCGGGCCAGATCGACCCGCAAACGTTTGAATTCCCGCGCTGGGGTGGTTTTGTGCAATCGCAGCGCCGCCTCAAGGCTTTTCACTTCAAGACCCAGCGCCTCGGCTAGTACTTGGGAACCTGCTGAAATATCTGCAACATATGGCATCGCTGCACTACGCAACGCCGAAATCATGGACAGATCAGAGACAGAATCAGATACCGCCGCAACACGCCCCGCAACATTCAAATCAGGAGAGGCATGTAACCAAGCAGGGGGAAAGCTCAGAATAAGTCCCGGGCATTCCGCCCGTGCAATTTTAATGTCCATGTAATTGCGCGGAACGGCTTCGGGAAATGGGGTTTCAACCATAACTTGGGAAGGGTCCCAATCCGCACCAACGGCCATACGCAACAGCCGCAGATGCATGCTGATCCCGAACCCTTCTATTTGACGTGGCGGATTTCGGGTGGTGAGCAATCGTTGAACTTCGTAACGCGATCGGTCTAATTCAACGGTTAGCCTGTGACGCACAGAACTCGCCTCTTGTGGGACCTTCAATAGGTACCGGCACAAAAACTCCCCAACGGTCCGGGCCCCTTGTGCCGCATTTGCAACCGGAGGCCATTGGGTTATATCAAACTGCTCACCCACGTGGCAGCCAAGGCATGGATCTTCGGCCAGCACTGATAACGCATTGCACAGCCCATACATGATCTCTGCATGAACTGTTACACTGGGATCCCGCACCATATCTGGCCGCAACCCCATCGCCCTAAATGCCGAGTCAGTTTTTATTCCAAGCGTTTCAACATGCAGAACAAATGGCTGCACCAACATCAATCGTATAAAGCCATCTGCTGCATTGTTCATTCGGCCACCTTTCAAAAAGGAATTTCTTACACTGATACACAAAAAAACACTTCTGTTGGGCCATTTATTTATAAACTATTCGTCAATATTTTCAAAACTGGCCGACATTCAAAATACTCTATCTATAAAATATTCATAGATAACTATGTGGGAGAGTAATAATGATTCGGAAACTCAGTAAATTCTCAGTCGCTGTCGCGCTGACCTTCACTGCCCTATCCGTGCAGGCACAGGACGCAGCAGAACAAACCCTCTTTACCAATGTTAATATTTTCGACGGTATAAGCGAGACCTTGATCCAAGGTGGTTCGGTGCTTGTTGAGGGTAATCTTATCAAGCAGGTCTCAGACGCTGCAATAGAGGCCCCAGCGGCCACTGTAATCGATGGCGGTGGTAGAACGTTGACCCCTGGCTTTATCGACAACCACGTACATTTTATGTTACCCGGTCCCACATTACCCTCAATGGAGGCGAACAGCACATGGGAGGATCTGGCCATCGCCGGAGTCGCATCGGCCGAAATGTACCTCATGCAAGGCTTTACAACGGTCCGTGACGCAGGCGGTCAAAACGGTGGCTTGCAGCGTGCAATCAATGCCGGAACCATCGTTGGCCCGCGCATTTATCCATCCGGTGCTTTTCTTGGTACCAGAGGGGGCCACGCCGATTTTGCCAACTATACATCGCCCGTCGGAGAATCGTCGAACTTCAGCCGTTTGAACATGGCACAAGAAGTCGACAACCCGGCTGATGTCCAAAAATTCGGACGGAACAACTTTCGCATGGGGGCGAGTCAGCTTAAATATATGCAATCCGGTGGCGCTGTTTCGGCATTTGATCCTTGGCAACTCCTTGCTGGATCTCAGGCGGAGATCAAAGCCGCAGTACAGGTCGCGAATGAATACGGCAGCTATGTCATGGCACATTCCTATCGCAAAGAGGCAATCCTGTCCGCATTGGAGGCCGGAGTTCGATCCATCGAACATGGCTTCATGTATGATTGTGAGATCGGTACACTCATGGAGGAAAAAGGCGCTTACATCACCACAAATTTGACCGCATTTGACCCCGGCCTTCTTGAAATTCCGGCCGTTAAAGACGTTCCGGCGAGTCTGGCCAAGGCAAAATCTGCAAGTGCGGCATTTGTAAATTACATCGACAATATGCGTGAGTGCCCAGCCAAGCGCGGTCATCACACCGATTGCGTCGGCTCGGTCGCCGCATGCAACATTCAAGTTGCCTATGAAAAACACCTCGCGCATGAATTTTTCGGCGCGCACACGTCTCTGGTGGCGATGACTTCTGTGGGCGGCGAAATCGCGGCAATGACGGGCGATTTCATGAACCCCTACCCTGCCGGAAAACTTGGTGTCATCGAAGAAGGCGCTTATGCTGATATTCTGCTGCTGGATGGCAACCCTTTTGAGGATTTCTCAATCGTCGGCACGGGTGATCAATGGTTTGGCGCCGATCCACGCCCTGACAGCCCCGAAACCATTAATCTGATCATGAAAGACGGGCAGATCTACAAAAACACTCTGAATTGAGTGCTGCGCGGGGCGATTTCTGTACCTTGGATCGCCCTGCGTTAATTTTTGGAAAGCTGGACAACTGTATAGAGCGGTGAATCTGTGAAGCATCTGGTGGCATTCGTTTTATTTGCAACCCTAAGCAATAGCTGCTTAGCAGCAGAGACCGTGGATTGGCCGGATCTTATCGATCAATCAACGCAAACCTTTGACGATCCATATCAAGATTTATCCTACGATCAGATTGAAACCCTCAAAACCATTGTCCAGACACGAGGGACACTGTCCAACGGTGACCTATCGGCAACTCAAACATCCGACCTTGAACAAAAAATACTGGGCGCTGTGACCCGTATGGAAGATGCTGGCATCGACGTAGATTGGCTTATTGATCAAAGGTGGATTGTTGCAGATCTTCGAAAGGCGGCTGCGACAACAGGCAATCCTGCCGTTGATGGGAAAACCGTAACCTTGGTGGGATATGCAATTGCAGCGCCACATGATAATGACGGGAGGCCTATTGCCTATCTGGTTCCTGAACGCGGGATGTGCAGCCATACACCTCCCCCCAATGCGAACCAAATGATCCGTGTACATGTTACACAGAATTGGCAGCCAAGATTCACCCATGAACCTGTACGTTTAACTGGCAACCTTACAATTGCCCCAACGCAGGAAGCTTTTCGAATTGTCGATGGTTTGGTCCAAATGAATGCCACTTTTCAGATGGAAGCCCAGATAATTGAATCCCTTTCTAATATGAAAATGCCAGACAACAATGATTGGGTTACATCGCTCGCAGAAAAACTGCGTACAACTGGGGCACTTCCCTCTTCACCCTCAGAGATATCCGAATGAACAGTATTCCAAACGCAATTCTTGCCCTGCTTGTTAGCACTTTGCCGCACATCGCCAAGGCACAGGTCGGACCAAATATCGATGAATTGGCGAAAGAGCTGGCAAACCCTGGCGCTGCAAATGCAACGATGAATTTTAAACTGGAATACCGCAGTTTCGCAGGCGATTTACCAGGTGCGGATAATCAAAACAGCACCACATTCACCTTTCAACCCGTACTGCCATTCGTTCTCTCGAACGGCAACAACCTGATTTTCCGACCCGCTTTTAGTTATGCTTGGAACCAACCACGCCCCAATGCGACGGGCACTGGATTTTCGCAACTGAACGCCGTCGGCGATATCCCATTTGATCTTTTGTATTCATGGGGAGTCGATGATTGGACACTTGGGGCTGGCGTGGTTGGCAGCATTCCCACCGGGACGGACTCTTCGTCTGATAATTG
Source organism: Pseudoruegeria sp. (assembly GCA_039972875.1). Taxonomy (GTDB): domain Bacteria; phylum Pseudomonadota; class Alphaproteobacteria; order Rhodobacterales; family Rhodobacteraceae; genus Pseudoruegeria. The sequence continues at coordinate 40,666 of JBDWMA010000025.1, read as the reverse complement.
GGTATTGGGGCCTAGTTTTCTAGCTGTTCGCAGTTTTGACTGGGGCGTTGCCGGTATATTTCCGTTTCACAATGAAAAAATCGGAGGTAGCGGGGAGAATACATCCCTCACATCGCTTCAATATTTTTTCTTCTACGGTCTTGGGGATGGTTGGCAAATCGGAACAGGTCCAACAATCAAGTATAACTGGGATGCCCAGAGCGGTCAGGAATGGACCGTACCGGTACAGCTCGCAATCGCAAAGACGTCTGCCATTGGCTCTCGTCTCATAAAGTTGAATTTCTCTGTAGAACGTAATGTCATCCAGCCAGATGCTTTTTCAGAGGATTGGACCGCCACATTTACGTTCAGCCCTGTCGTGAGCAATCCATTTCAAAAAGACCCGCCACCAAAAATAGATCCCGTCACACGGGCTTCACTCTTAAAATCCATCACTCGGTAAATCAGGTTTAATATATGCATAGACTGGTCCGTATCCTTCTTATTACACTCTTTGCGTTACACCTCACGGCATTGGGCGCATTTGCTCAGGGCCTGTCAGGACCGTCTTCGGTTCAGGCGGATCTGGAACCTGGCGATGGGCTAACGGACCCCCAATTTCGATTTGATTTCCCCGCTAATATTGCGCCGGGCTGGACAGACCGGAAAAAAGAACTAGCCCAAAAAGGATTTACGTTTAATCTAGATTATCTTGTGCTTGGGCAATGGTCGAACGCAGACACGGGCGAAGGCGAGGCCGCAAGCGGGATCGCGCGATTTTATGGGAGCTGGCAGGCCACTGAGAATGGCTCCCTTACATTCAAAATTGAGAACAGGCACGCCTATGGAGCCCTTGCCCCTCAATTTTTGGGCCTTGATGGTGGCGCGCGTTCAATCACAGGCACGGCCTTTAATGACAATGGCACGATGCTGACAAATCTCTTTTGGACCCAGCGCGCCGAAGACGGCGCTTGGACCATTCAAGCCGGGCAGCTTGACGTGACGGACTTTCTGGATATCTACGGTCTGGTAAGCCCCTATACTGCATTTCAAAATCTAGCGTTTAATACGAACCCAACCATCAATGCGCCAAACCCAGGAATAGGTTTAGCGTTTGGGGCACAACTTGGATCGAACGTTTACGTCGTTGGCAGCCTGGCCGATGCGACCGGTGATCCAACCGCACCCGATCTGGATGTGTTCAGTCATGGAAACCTCTTTAAAAGCCTTGAGATTGGATACACCAGCGGATTTGACCGCGTCTATTTTGATAATATTCACCTGACCCTTTGGCATTCCGATGAATTAGACGATGGCACACCAGAGGATTACGGCGCCTCTTTCTCGAGTGCTTGGTTTATCGATAATACGTGGATGCCATTCCTACGGGCGGGCATTTCTCAGGGAACTGTTGCCCTGCATGAAAAATCTGTCTCCGCAGGGCTTGGCTATTTTAGACGCAACACGGATCTGGCAGGGATCGGCCTGAACTGGGCCGAGGCCAAGGACACCCCCGGCAGTCAGCGCACGATCGAAGCATTCTACCGGTTTTCCTTGTCACCCGGCCTCCAGATCACGCCGTCGATTCAATATATCGATAATCCACTGGATAACGCGAGCCAAAGCAGTATTACCCTTGTCGGCCTTCGCTTGCGCAGTGTGTTTTAAAACCGACCCTCCCCCCACCAAGCCGCAAATTCTGCAAATGCAAAATCACTAATTCGTGCTCTGATTGGGGCATGAGTTGCATTTTTACACAAGATTAACTATCTGTGGGACAATAAAAATAAAAAATTGAGCGGTTTCACAATGACCCAGGTTTTACAAATTCTCTGGTACGACTTCTTTGCGCTTATGCTGCAACGCCCAAAGCGTATGCAGGTTGCAGCGCTTTGTTATCGCGGCGAAGGCATCGATAAAGAAGTGTTGTTGGTAACCAGCCGAGGCACCGGTCGTTGGATTATCCCAAAAGGCTGGCCCATGCGCGGTAAGAACGCCGCCGAGTCTGCAAGACAGGAAGCATGGGAAGAGGCAGGCGTCATCAAGGGTGAGACGAACACGACGGAAATCGGCCGGTATACGTATGATAAAACAAAAGCATCTGGCTGGTCCTATCCTGTGGAAACAATTGTATATCCACTAGAAGTAGAAGCCCTGTCCAAAACCTTTCCCGAAGCGCATCAACGCAAACGGAAATGGGTGAAAACATCAGACGCGGCGTCCCTACTACAAGAGAGCGAATTACAGGCCATTGTGCGGCAGTTTTAAAACAGCCGCCTAATATTTTCCTGCTATTCTTGCGTTATGCTACATTATAAGCAACGAGTGCCCCAAATCCATGGGGGATCAAATCATGTCTGATCAAAACGGTGATCCACGTCACCTAGAAACACTCGACCGTGACCTCGCACGGTTCTCAAATCTTGAACTTGCCACCAGTTATGTGTCTCGGCCTCTTGTTGGTCCGGGGATCTCTCTGGTTTTTGTCCTGCTCGCCGGTTTGGCCGCAGCGTTGTTCTTTGGACAAGCCAACAATGGCTTCATCGTCATCATCGCTGCCTGTCTAGGGGCCTATATGGCGCTTAACATTGGCGCGAATGACGTCGCCAATAACATGGGGCCTGCTGTTGGCGCCAACGCCCTGTCTATGGGCGGAGCCATTGCAATCGCCGTCATCTTTGAAAGCGCTGGCGCGCTACTTGCAGGCGGGGACGTGGTATCCACAATCGCCAAGGGGATCATCGCCCCAGAAAGCATGGGAGATGCCCAAACTTTTATGTGGGCAATGATGGCGGCTTTGTTGTCCGCAGCCTTGTGGGTCAATCTCGCGACATGGGTCGGTGCTCCGGTTTCGACCACACATTCGGTTGTGGGCGGCGTAATGGGTGCCGGGATTGCCTCGGCGGGCCTTGCAGCAGTCAGCTGGGGGACGATGTCAAAAATTGCAGCCAGCTGGGTGATTTCTCCCGTACTTGGCGGTGTGGTTGCCGCGGGCTTTTTGTGGTTCATCAAGGACCGCATCATCTATCAAGAAGACAAAATCGCAGCCGCCCGGAAATGGGTGCCGGTGTTGGTTGGCATTATGGCTGGGGCTTTTGCTGCCTATTTGGCGTTGAAGGGTCTGAAAAAGATCATCAAGATCGACATCACGACCGCCCTGATGATTGGCGCGGTTCTTGGTGTGCTGATCTGGCTGATCACCATTCCCCTGATCCGCAAGCAATCCGAAGGACTTGAAAACCGGAACAAATCGCTCAAAACCCTGTTTGGTATTCCGCTGGTTGTCTCTGCGGCATTGCTGAGTTTTGCCCATGGGGCAAACGACGTGGCAAATGCGGTTGGTCCATTGGCCGCGATTGTTCAATCGCTTGAATCTGGCAACTTTACCGATGCCATTAGCATTCCTATGTGGGTCATGGTCATTGGGGCCTTTGGAATCTCGTTTGGTTTGTTCCTCTTTGGACCAAAACTGATCCGGATGGTCGGAAGTCAGATCACTAAACTCAACCCAATGCGGGCCTATTGTGTGGCACTATCTGCAGCCATAACCGTCATTGTGGCAAGCTGGCTTGGCCTGCCTGTCAGCTCCACCCATATTGCTGTCGGAGCTGTGTTTGGGGTTGGGTTCTTTCGTGAATGGGATGCAGAACGCCGGATTAAAAAAGCCCGGATGTCTATGCCTGATCGCCCCTCCTATGGCCCAGAAGAACGTCGTCGACGCAAACTGGTTCGACGGTCTCATTTTATGACGATCATCGCAGCCTGGGTCATTACAGTACCCGCCGCGGCCATCCTATCTGCGATCATCTTTTTCGCGATAAACGCATTCGTCGGCTGATCCTACTTATTCTCCGGACAACGGCGCATCGCTAAGAGGCGTCGTTGTTTCCATACAAAGTCACTGCTACACATATGCAGCCTTTTTCATTCCACCAACATTGGGAAGCACGATGACCGAAATTAAATCGGGTGACACCGTCCGCATTCATTACACAGGCACATTGTCTGATGGTTCCGTTTTTGATTCATCTGAGGGCCGCGAGCCATTGGAATTCAAAGTAGGGTCCGGCCAGATCATCCCTGGCCTTGATAAAGCGCTGCCCGGCATGACCACCGGCGAGAAAAAAGTCGTGAACATTGAGCCCGAAGAGGCCTATGGCCCTGCTTATGAAGAGGCAAAACAAGCAGTGCCACGTGATCAGATACCGGCGGACATTCCTCTTGAGGTCGGCATTCAATTGCAAATGCAGGCCCCTGATGGCCGCGCCATGCCCGTCACTGTGATTGAAATCACCGAAGAGTCAGTCATGTTAGACGCAAACCACGCGCTGGCCGGCAAAGCCCTGACATTCGACTTTGAGATCGTTTCGATTAACTGATTTTCAGTCAAACCCGACTATTAGATTTTGAACGTCGGCCATTTGGTCGGCGTTCTGTCGTTTTGGGGACGGACCGCAGATGACTTCGTCTTAGGTCCAGCTCCGCCTCCAACCAAACCCAATGATATAAAGCAGAACGATATAACCAAGCGACACCAAAAACTCGCCAAAAAACCCATCAATTTGAAAGAGTTTTTTGAAAGGGTAGGACGCAAAAATCGCTAACAGAAAAAGCAAAACCAGAGATTGGTTCTTACCCGGGATTTTATGAATGACAAATGGAGCGGAAATTGCCGCGACAAGTCCAAACAGCAACACAGCCTGAGAATAAAGCAACCCAAACTGAACGCCAAATATCAAGGCGCAAATAACTGCCAAAACCACGCCGAAAAAATACCTATTCATTTAGAACTCCAAACATCCAATTTCAGACAACACCACAGGTTTCTAAGCCCTAAATTGGGGCCGAACGCAAGCCGCCCCACCTCTGGCTTAGTCATGAGGGGTGGTAAATCCATTGAGATAATCCTTAACCCGAGCACAGGCTGCGGGTTCCGACATAACCATCCAAACCTCTTTTGGGGTGAGGTTCATCAACTCAAATCTTAGGAAATCATCCGTTGAGAACCCATCGCTCACTGTTGATAAAACAAGGCGTAACTGGGCAAGCATATCATCCCCACGATGAGAGGCATGCGCAATCGCAATTGGTTTACCTATGATTTCGTCCCGAGAGACAAGCCAATCAATCGCATTTTTCAATCCTCCGGGAATTGCTCTGACATATTCAGGGCTGGCAAAAATGAGCGCGTCATGTTGCCGGATTAGCTCAATGAACGTAACAACAGCACCTGGAAGCGGCAGGAGTTCTGCGTCAGGTGAGAATACGGGCAAATCGGTAATGTGCGAATAGACGGTGACGTGGTGGGATGGCAATGCAATCTTTGACAGAGCATTTAACATTGCGGTGTTCGTAGAAGCATCGCGACCACTACCAGAGATAGCAAGTATTTTCATATCGATTGATTAGGGCAGCTTGACGTCCCATTCAACATCGCTTTGTCGCATCCCATGGAAACTTATCAACCTGAACAAAGGCTTCGTTTATTTCTTCCGAAGACGGATCACCACATCGACTTTGGCGATCTCAGCCCCTTCCGGGGCGTCAGGGACACGAGCAAGGATGAGTTGCTCTGCTGGGGCATCGGTGAGAGTCGCGCTGTCTTCCCAATAGAAATGCGGGTGATCTGTGATGTTGGTATCAAAATAGGATTTCGATCCATCCACGGTGATCTCTCGTAGCAACCCAGCCTCACAAAACGCTTTGAGCGTATTATAAACTGTTGCCAAAGAAACCTTTTCACCGCTGTCACCGACGGCCTCAAACAGGCTCTCAGCAGTGACGTGGCGGTTTTCGCCATCCCCGACCAACATTTCAGCTAGCGCTGTGCGCTGCTTTGTGGGGCGCAGGTCAGATTGGGCCAGCCATGTTGTGGCGCGTATGTTGGCTTCGGGTGTCATATCCGTAGCTTATCCAAATGTTTCGACTCTTTCTATTATAGAGTGTGAATTTCGCCAGTTTCAAATGAAAATGAGTCGCAGCAAGCATCAGGTTCCCTTGCTCTTTGCAATTGCCCTCTGGTACAGGGGATGAACGCAATTTTATTGAGAAGACAAAAAGGGCCCGTGACCATGTCGGATTTCCCGAGCAGCTTTGACAAAGAAGACCTTCTGAAATGCGCACGCGGAGAGCTTTTTGGCCCCGGCAACGCACAACTTCCGGCTCCGCCGATGTTGATGATGGACCGTATCACTGAGGTAAGCGCAGACGGCGGTGCCCATGGCAAAGGCCATATCATCGCCGAGTTTGATATAACACCAGAGCTTTGGTTCTTTGATTGTCACTTTCCCGGCAACCCAATCATGCCCGGATGCCTTGGGCTGGACGGTCTGTGGCAGCTGACGGGCTTTAATCTTGGCTGGCGTGGCTGGCAGGGACGTGGCTATGCGCTGGGTGTTGGCGAAGTAAAACTGACCGGTATGGTGCGCCCAGAACGCAAAATGCTGACGTATAAAATCGACTTTACCAAAGCTCTGCAAACGCGCCGCCTCACCATGGGTGTTGCTGATGGTATTGTAGAAGCCGACGGCGAAGTTATTTATCAGGTTAAAGACATGAAAGTGGCTTTGTCCGAAAGCTAAGTTTCCCAGACAGGAGGAGTGCGCAATGCGCCGAGTCGTAATTACAGGTATGGGGATCATCTCTCCGATTGGGAACGATGTGACCGAGGTTACCGCATCCTTGATGGCCGGAAAATCCGGCATCATCCGCGAAGAAGAATATGCCGCCAATGGTTTTCGCAGCCAAGTCGCCGGTATTCCGCAGATTGATCTTGCGGCCTCGATCGACAAACGTCAGCTACGCTTCATGGGACCGGGCGCAGCCTATAACTTTTTGGCTATGGAACAGGCGATTGCCGATTCCGGACTAGAAGAAAACGAAGTGTCCAACGAACGTTCTGGCCTGATCATGGGGTCAGGTGGTCCATCGACATCGAACTTCTTTACCGCGTTCAATACCGTCAAAGAAAAAGGCGCGCCCAAACGTATGGGGCCGTTTATGGTCACCCGCTGTATGTCATCGACAAATTCGGCTTGCTTGGCGACCCCGTTCAAAATCAAGGGCATCAACTATTCGATCACATCGGCCTGTTCTACATCGGCCCATTGTATCGGGAATGGTGTTGAGCAAATCCAAATGGGTAAGCAAGATATCGTTTTCGCCGGTGGTGGGGAAGAAGTCGATTGGACGCTGTCCTGTCTGTTTGACGCGATGGGTGCAATGTCGTCCAAATATAACGACACGCCAGCTACGGCGTCTCGTCCGTTTGACGCCACTCGGGATGGCTTTGTCATTGGCGGCGGCGGCGGTGTTGTCGTGCTTGAAGAACTTGACCATGCGTTGGCCCGTGGTGCCAAAATCTATTGTGAGGTTACTGGCTACGGCGCAACATCCGATGGCCACGATATGGTAGCCCCTTCCGGTGAAGGCGGCGAACGTTCAATGAAGCTTGCGACAGCAACCATTGGTGACCGCAAAGTCGATTACATCAACGCCCACGGCACCTCGACGCCTGCAGGCGATGTGACCGAGGTTCAGGCCGTACGCCGAGTCTTTGGCGAAGGCAGCACACCTCCGATTGCGTCGACTAAATCGCTCACAGGTCATAGCCTGGGCGCAACCGGCGTACATGAGGCGATCTATTCAATCTTGATGATGGAAAACAACTTCATTGCCGCATCGGCAAACGTCACCGAGCTGGACCCTACCCTACATGCTGATGAAATCGTAACCACCCGTCGCGACAACGTTGAACTGGATACGGTTTTGTCCAACAGCTTTGGTTTTGGTGGCACCAACGCCACTTTGGTCATGAGCAAATTCCACGGCTAAACTTGATCACAATCGAAACTAATAGGCCCCGTCAAACCTCTGGCGGGGCCTTTTTCCATCTGAAAACAATCGTTAACCCTAATAGGTTAATCATATAGCATCGATCTTTCCGTACGAGAGCCGTGTTGCTTCTGTAGTTGCATTCTGCCGTAAGGGGCCGATCTCAACCTGTCTTTCATCACATCGGAACTCGATCACTTTGTGGTCCCTAAGTGTTCAGCAAAGCTAACAACGTTAGATTGCATTCAAAATCAAGCACCTCTACGCTATTGGAGATTAAAACAAAAAAATCGACGCTGTTTTGCTTTTGATGCAACTTTTGGTGTACTGACTATCCAACATCAGACTTAAACTGCTATGTTAAAGAAAAATCAAACGTCAAAAAATTTACTTTAATTTTCGAGGGCCCCACAATGAGAGAATTTAATTCGAACAGGCATTTGGGGTTTTCTAACTTCACGGGGCCCCGGTCAGATCGGTCTGGCGACCGGAGAGATCTAGCCGCAGACCATTCGTTGTTTACAGGCCGACCAGCTATTGAAGGAACTGGCCCAAGCCAACAGCCACAGTTTGAAACACAAGATTCTAATATCCCGATTGAAAACGCGGACTCTTTTGAATTCCAAAACACCGATGTCCTCTATTTTCCGGACTTAGAATCCGATGAAGATCAGGCCAACTCTGACACCATAGAAATTATCGAGGTCACAGCGACGACGCAGGCCGTCACCGATGGACGCACCACACCAGACACCTCACTGTCAGAGGACACCGACAGCGAAACACCCCAACCCCCAACAGCGCAGCCAACGGAACCTGAGGAGCCGACAAACATGGGCCGCCCAAGCGGTGCAATCCCTGGCCCAACTCAAAACACCCCTCCTAGCCCTGCCCCGGGGGATGACAATGCTGAATATGGACGTCCGGACGACGCAGAGCCTATTACCCCTCCGGACACTGGGACGGTCAGCGACTATACAAGCGGCGGGCCAGCCAGTTCATCCTATAATGTGACCATAGAATTTCATGGTACGTGGACTACCGAATTGCAGGCTGCATTTACCGACGCAGCGGATTATCTGAGTTCCATCATTCTGGCTGATATCCCGGATGCGGTGATCAATGGAATTGCCATAGATGACATTACAATCACAGCGACCCTTGAAGGGATAGATGGTGTTGGAGGCGTTTTAGGCAGTGCAGGACCGGATTATATCCGTAACGACGGCAGCTATTTAACCGCAACCGGCTCAATGACATTTGACAGCGAAGATGCACAAAATCAGTTTGACCTTGGAAATTGGGAAACCATTGTGCTTCATGAGATGATGCACGCGCTTGGCTTTGGAACGCTTTGGTCATTGATGGGATTAACCACAGGGTCAGTTGCAGGCGGGGACATTCGATTTACAGGGTCCAATGCAACCGATGTATATCAGACAGAATTTGCATCAATCGCTAACGCAGATTTGGGTTCCCTATTGGGTGTACCAGTGGAAACTGATGGTGGATCAGGAACGGCCGGAGGGCACTGGGATGAAGTGTTATTTCAAGAAGAAATCATGACGGGTTACGTCGATGCCGGCGGGTATGTCTCCGAAATGACGATCGCCTCATTTGAAGACATGGGATATGATACCGTGTACGATAATCCCTATGACGCAACAGACTTGTCTGGACCGATACCCGTTGATCCTTTGTTAGACCTAATCGCCTGAAATGCGTCCCTAAAATCCCAACCCTTCTGCGTGTTTTAATGAAACCTCGATCTAAACTATTTACTTCTGTGGATCTCCAAGAACGCAGGATACAAGCGCTACGGTGACCGAGGTGACCGGGCACCTTTTCTAGGTGTTCGTTCCTCGCATTGTTTGCCTTTCCCCTTTTAAGACGTTTTTTTTCGCAGAGACCCTATCAATACCCAACATGACGCCCTACCTTCTAAACTGATTAGTTTACTTTCATTCGGAGCCTCTCATGTCCAACACCGCTTTAGTCACCGGCGCATCGTCCGGAATTGGCCTGGAATTCGCTCGATACCACGCGAAATTGGGTGGGGATGTCATCATTACAGCACGCCGCAAAGATCAACTTGAAAGCCTTAAGACAGAATTAGAAAGCGCTCATGATGTCAAAGTGACGGCAATTGCGCTTGACCTAGGAGCGGCAGATGGGGCTGAGACGCTGTATCATACAGTTAAAGAAGCCGGGCTTTCTGTAAATATTCTGATCAACAATGCAGGGTTCGGGGGGCATGGTGCGTTTATAGAGCGTGATCTGGCAGCTGACCAAGCCATGATTGATCTAAACGTCAAATCCTTGGTTGATTTGAGTCATCGGTTCGGTCGGGATATGGCCGCACAAGGTAGTGGAAAAATCTTAAATGTCAGTTCCACTGCTGCGCATATGCCCGGGCCTTTGCAAGCCACTTATTTTGCGACCAAGGCGTTTGTTTCCAGCTTTAGTAAAGCCCTCGACGAAGAGTTGCGAAGCAAAGGCGTTTCGGTCACCGCATTAGAACCGGGTTACGTAGCTACGGAGTTTGCGAAAACTGCCGACCTAGAGGGAACGGCACTGACCAAGGGCGGCGGAAAAACCCCCGCCGACGTCGCAAAAATCGGCTACGACGCGATGCTGGCGGGTAAACTGACAGTCATCAATGAGGCAATGCTTGCGTTTCAGATTAGGTGGGTTTTACCCCTGCTTCCTGAACGATTGAAAATGAAATTGATCCGTCGGATGCAAGAAAAATAGCTGATCAATTGTTCTCTTTGCCGACATGGGGGGCTTTGCATTGGTCTTGCCCCATGTCAGGCTCTGTCTGATTCAATGACGGAGCGAATTATGCCGATAACCACTTGTGTATTTGACGCCTATGGCACGCTATTCGATGTGACCTCTGCGGCCAGACGCGCCGCACAGGAACCTGAACACGATGCCTTGGTGGAACATTGGCAACAGATTGCAAATGATTGGCGACTGAAACAATTGCAATACACATGGCTGCGGGCGGTGGCCGGGGCCCATGCAGATTTCTGGGACGTTACGCAAGATGGTCTGGACTGGGCTTTGGAAAACGCGGGTCTGAATAATGCCAAAATCCGTGCGCGTCTCTTGGCGCTTTACAAAGAGCTCTCCGCTTATCCAGAAGTACCAGACATGCTAAAGACGTTGAAAGATCGTGGCTATAACACCGCGATACTGTCCAATGGCTCCCCGGGTATGCTGAGAAGCGCCGTAACATCTGCCGGAATCGGCCGCTCCTTAGATGCGGTACTATCTGTGGAATCCGTAGGAGTCTTTAAACCTCATGCCTCGGTCTATGACCTCGTGGGTCAACATTTTGGCTGTGCAAAAGAAGACGTCCTTTTTGTTTCTTCCAACGGCTGGGATGCCGGATGTGCAACAGGTTACGGGTTTCAGACAGTTTGGGTCAATCGTGCCTCAGAACCTGTTGACCGGTTGCCATGGAGCCCGGCACATAGCTTGGTAAACCTTGACGACATTCCATCCGTAGCGGAGCATTCATGACACAATTTTTCACCACAAGTGATGGGTTGAATTTGGCCTATAAGGATGAGGGCACAGGCCCCCCTTTAATCTGCCTTGCAGGGTTAACCCGCAACATGCATGACTTTGACCACATTGCCCCGCATTTGAAAGATGTTCGGCTGATCCGGATGGATTATCGTGGTCGTGGTCAAAGTGATTATGCCAAGGATTACCTCACCTATTCTATCCCCACCGAAGCCCGCGACGTCGTGGAACTGATGGATCATCTGGATGTGCCTGCCGCCGCAATTCTGGGGACGTCGCGCGGAGGGTTGATTGCGATGGTACTGGCGGCCACCCTTAAACATCGGCTTACGGGTGTATGCTTCAATGACATCGGGCCAGACATCGCCAGCGATGGCTTAGAAACGATCATGGAATACCTCGGCCGGCGACCAATCCAGAAAACGTATCGGGCCGCAGCGGAGGCGCGCGCTGATACGCTTTTAGAATTTGCCAATGTTACACCCGAGCGCTGGTTAACCGAAGTGAAAAACCACTTCGTCGAAACACCCGACGGGTTGGATTTACGCTATGACCCCCATTTACGGGACGCTCTACTAGAATTACGCGCGCAGCCAGTTCCTGATTTATGGCCCCTGTTTGATGCATTGGCCAACTGTCCACTCGCATTGATCCGAGGTGCGAATTCCAATTTACTGTCTGAGGCCACTGCTGCAGAAATGCGCCGTCGTAGGCCTGATATGCATTTTTCAGACGTCCCAGATCGAGGCCATGTTCCATTTTTGGACGAACCACAGAGTCTGAACGTCCTGACAGCCTTTTTGAAAGACATCCGATGAATTTTGATATGATTTTGGCCGCCAACAAACGTTTGGCCGGAAAACGACGACGTACTCAATTATTGAACTCACCCTTTTTGGACGAAATCGCCGGACGTCGCGTGTTTGTAAAACCTGAGTGCTTACAACAGACAGGCTCGTTCAAGTTCCGAGGGGCCTATAACGCCATCGCAGCACTGCCCGACACCGTTCGGACACTGGGCGTTCTGGCCATATCATCGGGAAACCATGCACAGGGTATCGCCTATGCTGCCAAACTGTTTGGCATTAAAGCGGTCATCGTCATGCCATCAGATGCCCCAACGATGAAAATTGAAAATACCCGCGCCTATGGGGCCAAGGTTGTGCTTTATGATCGCGCGACCGAAGACCGCGACAAAATAGGGACCGATTTGGCGGCCCGAGACGCTCTGACATTAATCAAGCCATTTGATGAACCTCTGGTGATTGCCGGTCAGGGTACGATCGGGCTGGAACTTGCGGAACAGGCCAAGTTACGCAAAATCAACGAAGCTGAAGTGCTGGTCCCTTGCGGCGGCGGTGGTTTAACCTCTGGCATTGCATTGGCACTAGAGGCCAAAGCTCCGGGGCTTCGGGTGCGACCGGTTGAGCCTGAGGGTTTTGATGATGTAACGCGATCATTGCAAACAGGGGTTATCACCCGCAATGCCAGCACATCGGGATCAATCTGCGATGCGATCATCACACCACAACCCGGTGACATCACATTTCCCATCATGCAGCGGCTTTGCGGAGAGGGCATTGTGGTCTCTGAATCCGACTGCCTCTGTGCCATGGCCACAGCTTTCGCCCGTTTGAAAATTGTAGTCGAACCCGGTGGTGCCGCAGCCCTTGCTGCGGCCCTTTATCAGGGGGACAGCCTGGAAGGGGATTCCGTGATTGTTGTGGTCTCTGGCGGCAACGTCGACGGTGCGGTATTTCAAAAAGCGTTGACGGATTGGGGATAAAATGACCCGTTTCACGATAGCCAGCTTTAACGTTAAGAACCTGATCGGCCCTGAGCAGGAATATTACACCTATGAATCCTACACCACAGAAGAGCATGCATGGAAAGAAGACTGGCTAGCCGATCAACTGTTCACCATGGACGCCGATATCGTTTGTTTTCAGGAAATTTTTGAGAAAGACGCCTTACGGGCTGTGATCGCAGAGGCCGATACTCGGGGTGAAATCTCAAATGCCGATGTCTTACCGGATCGATCCAAACGATATGCAAAAAAGGCCATTTTTCGCAAACTAAGTTACACACCATATGGGGCCAAAGGTTTGGCCTTTGCACCAAATCTGAATGATGGGACGCCGGGCAATCGTCGTCCCGGCGTCGCCATCCTCTCCCGCTTTGGTTTTGTCGGTACCCCTGAGGTCATTCAAGATATTAGCCCTGCGGTCCAAATCCCATTTTCGGAGCTGGGAGGAGAGGATGGCGGGCAATACACTCTGTCCAGATTGTCGCGCCCCATCCTAAAAGTGCGCATTCCCGTCGGTGACACCGTCGTGACCGTTTTCACCTGCCATCTGAAATCAAAATTGGGGGAATTTCCACGCCCGGATGGCGCGCCCGTTGCGCCGGAGCTGGATCTATTGAAGTACGATCCTGTTGGTCGCGCCATGGGGGCCCTTCGTGCCGGCGTGCGTCGAATGGCTGAAGCTTGGGTATTGCGTCGCGAAATCGTCAAAGAGCTAGTCGCCGGGAATCCTGTTATGGTCACGGGCGATTTCAACGATGGCGAACATGCGGTGTCCTCTGAACTCATCTCAGGCGAGGCCCCGTTCAAAAATTATTCTTGGATGCGTCGGCATGATGCTGCACACAAAAATGACCGCTACAAACGCGAAGAAGACACTCAGATTCGCGACTCAATTGAAAAAGTCAGGTTGCATTCTGCGGAACGATTGTTCATCCGCAAATCCCTTCGGGACATCGTCTATACAACGGCCTTTGGCGGCGTTTATGAATCCATTGATCAGATTTATCTGTCGCGTCATTTCCTACCCGATACCGATGAAACTCTTGGGGAAATGGAGTACTTTAGCGTGTTAAACGACCATTTAACCGACGGATCTCATGCTGAGGCCCCCTATAATAAACTCGCGTCTGATCACGGCCAGATCATGGCTCACATTCGCCTAAACGACTAAGGACTTCTAATGGCTGCATCAATTTTTGACAGCGCGATTTATCGCGACCTTCTGTGGGATTCCGATATGGCGGCCCTATTCACAGACAGCGCCCAAGTCAGGGCCATGATGTTGGTTGAGGGCGTTCTAGCAAAAGCACAAGCAGAGGCTGGAATTATCCCTGTGGACAGTGGTTTTTTCATCCATCGCGCAGGTATGGAATGTCAGGTTGATCCAGCGGGGTTGGCGGCAGAAACAGCACAGACCGGCGATATGGTTCCTGCGTTGGTCGCGGCGTTGCAAAAGGCACTAGAGGCACCGGAACATGCCAAATTCTTGCACTACGGCGTGTCGTCAGATGACATCCATGACACCGCCTACATCCTAAGATTGAGGCAAGCGATCAAGAAAATAGAAGCGCGTTTGGCTACAGACAAAAGGCACGCTGACACACTAACGGTATTGCAAGACATCAAACTGGACTTGCTGCAAATCCGGCTAAGCGGCGAAGACGGGACATTGGACGCAATGAAAGAACAAGGACCAAATGTGCGCGCGGCCGTTGCACAAGGTTTGGCCTTGGCTGATCCGGGTGCTCTGCCATCAGACCTCATAGATACGCTCTCTAAACTTGGGCGCTTTACTGCGCGCCTCTCAGCACAATTAACCGCCGTTGATCCCGCAGTGGCCACAGTGGCCGCGGCCCAAGACACTTCATTTCAGGCTGCGGAAAAATTGCCAGTCACCCAAGCGAAACGCGCGATGTGGATGTTGCTACCGGCGCAATTCATGGCACTGGCCACGCTTTTGGAGAAAACCTCCCAGAACAACACGTCCCTATCCCTCGTAGAAAACGAATAACCCGCGTGGACAACTGACAGGTTACGCTATGAAAACCCGGCTTCCTTTTGTCTTTATTTTAATGACCCTTGTGATTGACGCGATGGGGGTCGGTTTGATTATGCCTGTCATGCCAGATCTGATCCGGGGTGTGCAGGGCGGAAACCTATCGCAGGCAGCGGTGTGGGGCGGCCTTTTGGCGGCGTCTTTTGCTGTCATGCAATTTCTGTTCTCTCCGGTGATCGGGAACCTATCGGATCGGTTTGGGCGCAGACCTGTTTTGCTGATTTCGCTTGCGGTTATGGCGATTGACTACGTGATTATGGCAATCGCCGGGTCCATCTGGTTGTTACTTGCGGGGCGGATCATCGGTGGCATAACAGCCGCCACGCAATCCACCGCAGCCGCCTTTATTGCCGATATTTCAGAGCCCGAAAAGAAGGCCACGAATTTTGGCTTAATGAGCGCCGCATTCGGTGTTGGTTTTGTTCTTGGTCCGATGATTGGCGGGCTCCTGTCCACTTTTGGCCCCCGTGCGCCCTTTGTTGCTGCAGCTCTATTGGCTGGTGTAAATTTTGCATTTGGTTATTTTGTACTGCCCGAAACTGTAACGGATCGAATTCGCCGCCCGTTTGATATTAAACGGGCCAACCCATTCGGAGCCTTTAAACATATTGGTCGTCTACCGGGCCTAAAGATTCTGATTTTGATCTTCTTTCTCTATCAGCTCGCATTTTTCACCTATCCCGCCGTTTGGAGTTATTTCACCCAAGAACGTTTTGATTGGAGCCCCCGCATGGTTGGATTGTCACTTGCGTCTTTTGGGGTGTCGATGGCCATTGTTCAGGGTGGGCTCATTCGGATCATTCTACCAAAATTGGGGGAATATCGCACATTGGTGTTGGGTCTAGGCATTAATCTACTGGCCTTTCTGGCAATCGGACTGATCCCAATCGGTTGGGTCATTCTAATCCTAACACCTTTGACCGCCATTGGCGCGCTGGCTGGACCCGCCTTACAAGGGATCATGTCCCGTGCTGCGGATGACAATCAGCAAGGAGAGCTGCAAGGGCTTCTGGGATCGGTCGGTTCCATTGCGGTCATTCTGTCTCCGCTCATTATGACACAGGCTTTTGCGTTCTTTGGCGACCGAGATGCTGCAATCTACCTTCCTGGTGCCCCCTTCTTATTATCGGCTGTTTTGATGGTCTTTTGTCTGTTCATCGCAATCTCCTCTCCGCCTTCCCCCATAGAACCACCAAAATAAGTCGTTTTTGATCGTCAATGTCGCTCATGCCCCTTGATCGAAACACGGACGATCAAACAAGCTGAACCCACTGTAATATTGGGTGTCATATGCAAAAAATCCGCGCCGCTGTCTGTCACGCTTTTGGCGATCCCCTAAAGATTGAGACCGTACAATTACGCTTACCCGGCCCCGGAGAGGTCGAGGTCACCTTAACGGCTTGCGCCATCTGCCATTCGGATATTTCATTCATCGACGGGGGGTGGGGTGGCACATTACCCGCGGTTTACGGCCACGAAGCAGCAGGTCACGTCACAGCAACCGGCCCCGGTGTGACACGGTTTAACAAAGATACACCTGTACTGGTCACATTGATCCGCTCATGCGGGCATTGCGCCCCTTGCGCATCTGGCGCACCCGTGGCCTGTAACGCCCCCCCCGATCCTGATGGTCCGCTGACGACGGTCGGGAATGAAAACATTACCCAAGCAATGTATTGCGGTGCATTTGCTGAAAAAGTGGTGGTCCATGAAAGCCAACTTGTTCAACTGCCTCCCGACATACCATTAGATTCGGCGTCACTCTTATCCTGTGGTGTGATCACCGGAGCAGGTGCCGTGATCAATACAGCCAACGTTCGCCCCGGCCAGATCGTCGTCGTCATTGGCGCTGGTGGGGTCGGTTTAAACGCTATTCAAGGTGCCAAAATTGCAGGTGCTTCGCGCATCGTCGCGGTGGATATGCTCCCTGAAAAATTGGATGACGCCAAAGAATTTGGGGCAACCAATGGTATCCTCGCCAGTGACCCCGCCCCATGGGAACGCGTCAAAGAAATCACCGGTGGTCGACTGGCCGATGCTGTGATGGTTACCGTCGGAGCCATCTCGGTTTATGAATCCGCACCTCATTATATGGCCACAGGTGGGCGAATGATAATGGTCGGCATGCCACATTCTGGCGCAATGGCAGAATACGAACCAGTAATGATCGCAGCCTTGGGTCAGAGCATGATCGGTTCAAAAATGGGGGATACGGTGTTGGCGCGTGACATCCCTTGGATGGTCGACATGTATAAACAGGGGCGCCTAAAATTGGATGAACTCATCTCAGGACGCTGGCCCTTGGATCAAATCAACGAGGCCATCGCAGATACCAAAAAAGGGTCTGCCCGCCGCAATGTGATTGTGTTCAAATGAAACTGAAGGACCTCGAAATATTTGTCGTCGCGCCACCTGCCCCCGGCTGGGGAGGGCGGTATTGGATTTTTACCAAACTCACCACAGACGACGGGTTGATAGGGTATGGCGAATGTTACGCCAGCTCTGTCGGACCTGACGCAATGAAGGCGGTTATCGAGGATGTCTTTTGTCGCCACATGCTGGGGGAAAACCCTGAAAACATAGAGCTAATGTTTCGGCGCGCCTATTCCTCCGGGTTTACGCAACGCCCAGACCTGACTGTCATCGGCGCGTTCTCAGGTTTGGAAATGGCGTGCTGGGATATCATCGGCAAAGCCCGAAACCGCCCAGTATGGGCATTGCTTGGCGGAATGATGAATGACCGCGTTCGAACTTATACCTATCTATATCCACTAGCACATCACGATATGTCGGCGTTTTGGACCTCTCCTGAAATGGCGGCGGAATGCGCTGCAGAAATGGTGCGATTGGGCTTCACTGCCGTCAAATTCGATCCCGCAGGGCCATATACGATCCGTGGCGGTCACCAACCTGCCCGTACGGACATCGCCCAATCTGTTGCGTTCTGTAAGGCTATTCGCGAAGCCGTTGGCGACAAAGCTGACCTGTTGTTTGGCACACATGGACAATTCAGCACCGGCGGGGCTATCAGATTGGCCAAAGCGATAGAGCCCTATGATCCGCTCTGGTACGAAGAACCCATCCCCCCCGACAATGTCGCACAAATGGCCGAAGTGGCACGCGCAACATCTATTCCTATCGCAACAGGTGAACGTTTGACGACCAAAGCAGAATTTACCCCTGTGCTAAGGCAGGGGGCTGCTCGAATTCTACAACCGGCATTGGGACGTTCCGGGGGTATTTGGGAAACGAAAAAAATTGCTACATTGGCCGAAGTTTACAACGCTCAGGTGGCCCCGCATTTATATGCAGGCCCGGTCGAATGGGCCGCGAACATACATTTATCTATAAGTATGCCAAATTTTCTACTGGCCGAAACAATTCAAACCGGCGGTGCTTTTCATCTTGCTCTTATTGGTCATAGCCTAAAGTGGGAGAACGGCTTTGTGCAACCGCCGACGACACCAGGGTTGGGAATCTCATTTGACGAGGCTCTCGCACGAGCACATCCTTATCTAGGCAATGGTCTACACCTTGAGATGCAAGAAACACCGTGTGATTACAGTAAAGGCAACAATTTTGCCGGCGGTGCACCGCCGATTGACGTTTAGGGGGAACTGTTGGGGGAAAATCCCCCCAATCGGCATATCGCATTTTGCCCACAGCCCTGCTAGTTTCAGGCTCTTATATGGTGGAAATCGGTAAATCCTGTGAAACACACTGCAAATATGATCGATCAAATAATGCCCGCTTTGGATCCCGATGAAATGAAGGCAAGCGCCCAGCAGGCGTCTGGCCTTCTTAAGTCTCTCGCTCATGAGGGTCGCCTGATGATTTTATGTCATCTGGTGGACGGTGAGAAATCAGTCTCCGCGCTGGAAACACATCTCGGCTCCCGTCAGGCTGCCGTAAGCCAGCAACTTGCACGACTCCGCCAAGAAGGAATCGTGAAAACGCGCCGTGATGGTAAGACCATTTACTATTCCATTGCGGAAGCAAAAGCGCGGCAAACCGTAGAGCTTATGTACAAGTTGTTTTGCCACTAAAGTCTGCTGACCTATTCTGACATAGACCCTTGCCGAAACCGGTTTCGTAACTGAGTTTGGCGTGGGAACTATGACGAAAGTAAAGGCATGACAATTTCTCTCTCTCTATTTAGCAGTAAGGCTACGGCCTTGCTCGCTCAGATCTATCCCGAGAGGGACGCTCAGGATCTTGCAAATAAGGTCTTACAGGCCTTTTGGTCTGAGGAATCACAGCCCCTACACGCCCCAAGAGAGCCTGGAAATACACTCTGGAGCGAACAGGATGCCCTTCTGATAACCTATGGGAATTCGGTCACTGACGGGTCTTACAAACCACTGGATGTCCTGCGCCATTTCTTGGAGACTTATTTGCAAGGCACCGTGAATGGCGTGCATATTTTGCCCTTTTTCCCTTACACTTCAGATGATGGATTTGCGGTAACCGACTACCGGACTGTAAACAGCCAATTGGGGGATTGGCCTGATATCAACCGAATTGCTGATGATTTCAAACTAATGAGCGATTTGGTCCTGAACCATGTGTCCAGCCAAAGCACGTGGTTCAACGATTATCTGCAAGGTCGTGAACCCTTTGATAAGTTCTTTTTCGAAGCTAACCCGGATGACGATCTAAGCAACGTGGTACGCCCTCGCACCCATCCCTTGTTGCGCGAAGTGCAAACGACCAATGGCCCGCGTCACGTTTGGTGTACATTCAGCCATGATCAAGTGGATCTAGATTTTAGGAACCCAGAAGTCCTACTGGAATTCCTTCGTGTGATGCGCGTGCATATTCAAAACGGTGTGCGCATTATCCGCCTCGACGCTGTGGCGTTCCTTTGGAAAGACGTCGGCAGCCCTTCGATTCATCTGCCACAAACCCATGCCATTGTTCAATTGATGCGCTTGCTTTGTGATTATGAACGCGAAGACGTCGTATTGCTGACAGAAACAAACGTACCAAACCCGGAAAACCTGTCCTATTTTGGCAATCGCAACGAAGCCCATGCGATCTATAATTTCAGCCTGCCACCTCTGGTATTGCACGCAATGTTGTCCGGATCTGCGCGCTATTTAAATCGCTGGCAAAATACCATGCCGCCCGCCCCTCTTGGTTGCGCTTATCTAAATTTTACTGCGTCACATGACGGAATCGGTATGCGCCCAGCCGAAGGTGTCCTTCCCGAAGAAGAAATAAGCAAAATCATTAAGACCGTCAGAGCGTTTGGCGGTCAGATTAACATGCGGGCCCTCCCAAATGGCGGCGAGTCCCCCTATGAGCTTAACATCACCTATTTTGACGCCATGAAGGGCACAATGGAGGGCGAAGACCAGTTTCAGGTCGAACGTTTTCTAACCAGTCAAACAATCATTATGTCTCTTGAAGGTATTCCCGCGTTCTATATCCATGCAATGACCGCTTGTCCCAATGACAAAGAAGCCGTTGAAATTACCGGTCAAAATCGATCAATCAATCGGCACCGATGGGATTATGACCAATTGCGGGGGCTGTTGGACAACCCAGAAACTACGAACGCCAAGGTGATGAATACGCTGCGGGACCGTATTAAACTGCGCTGCCAGCAACCCGCATTTCATCCCAATGCAACGCAATACACGTTGCAGCCTGATGATCGAATTATGGCGGTCTGGCGGCAGAGCTTTGATCGGTCCCAGTCCATTTTCGCCCTACACAATGTCAGCGATGAAACGGTCACACTTTCGACAAGCGCTCTGAATTTGATCGAAGGACAAGATTGGACAGATCTATTATCAGGCAATGCCGTTGAAACGGAGCGGCCCAATATCGAATTGGCTCCGTATCAGTGCATGTGGATTTCTAGCCGTGCATACGGGAAAACCGCTTAGATTTTAGGGCTAGAGCTAGACATTTGAGAGTTTGCTACAGACGGCCCATTTAAGCACGCAGAGCGAAATACCCTATATCAGGGTAAGTGGGCGGTACAATGGTATGCACCGCCCAAAACTATTTTAGGAGCGTCCCTTCCAAGGAACGAGGCGGCTTTCAGCCTTACGCATCAGAATATCGATCGCAAATCCGATGACGCCGATCAGAATGATCCCCATTATCACAATATCAGTGAGCTGGAATTTCGACGCGGCAACGATCATCTTACCCGCACCTTTTTCAGCAGCGACAAGTTCTGCGGCCACTACTGTGCCCCAACACACACCCATCGCAACGCGTGCCCCGGTAAAAATCTCGGGCAATGAATTGGGAACGATAACATAACGCAGAATCTGCGTTTTGGATGCACCCAACGAATAAGCCGCATGTACCTTTGAAATATTAACCCCTGAGACACCCGCGCGCGCAGCAATTGTCATAATCCAAAGTGCGGCAAGGAACAGCAGGATCACTTTACCTGTCTCTCCGATGCCGAACCAAATAATAACCAAAGGGATCAATGCCAAAGGTGGTACAGGGCGCATGAATTCCACAATTGGGTCAAACCATCCCCTAAACCAACCGGACAGGCCCATCGCATAGCCCAGCGGAATGCCCACCAAGCTGCCAATCAAAAAGCCTGCGACCACCCGGATCAACGACCACCCCAGATGTTCAACCAAAGTAATCCCTTGATAACCGTCGCCAAAAATCTCAACAAAACGTTTCCAGACAGCCTCCGGGGAAGGCATCCAAATTGGTTCCATCTGCATCCCTGCGTTCGGTGTGAAATTCAACGATCCTTTAGGCGTGAGGCTCAGTTTACCATCCGTTACCTTAACGGGTGAGCCTGGCGTAATGGGTTGACCATCCACTTCGATGACGCCGTATCCTTCAACGTCGCCGCCGTCATCGTTGCGGATCACTTTGACAAGACCAGATCGCCAAGCGCCAATTTTGGCACCGTCGTCTTTGGCAAATCCCTCCCCGCCACCAGAGGCAGGTGCTTCGGCATCTTCCCCCACTTTGAATACGTTCACAGTCACAGTGGCATCATCTGTTGCACCTGCCGCATTCTTCGCTGTGTACGTAAAACTGGTTTCCCCAACAAAGGGGCCCGGCACATGGATCGGAACCAGTTTAGAGCCTGTAAATGCCCCCCAAATCAAAAAAATCGCAACGACAGACACAACCGAAGCAATCCGATCTGGTGTCACCGCGCTTTCGTCCCCGAATGTCACGGTTTTCAAGCTGGTAAAATCTGCAGCCTTAGACATACCGCGCCGGATCAGAGTAACGACCACAAGTGCGCCAACAAAAATAACGATATAGAGCAGTAGGATAGTCATGCTGAATCCTCCGTGCGGCCCATGATTTCTTCTTCCATCTCCCAGATCATCGATAAGATCTCATCTCTGGTTCGGCCAAATTCTGGGTTCTTTTTCACATCGCGCAAATCGGCATTCACGCCTTGTTCCGCGAACGGAAGGTTATATTCTTTGTGAATTCGTCCCGGACGGGGCGCCATCACGATCAATCGCTCGCCGAGCAAAAGAGCCTCTTCCACCGAATGCGTGATAAGAATAACTGTTTTGCCCGTCTCTTTCCAAAGTTTCAGAACCAAACCCTGCATTTTTTCACGGGTTAACGCATCAAGTGCGCCAAGTGGTTCATCCATCAAGATCACATCCGGTTCATTGGCCAAACATCGGGCCAGAGCAACACGCTGCTGCATACCGCCGGACAATTCATAGACGGCTTTTTCTTTGAAATCCTGCAGACCAACGACCTCAAGCAAATGATCTGTGATCTGATCACGTTCGGCTTTTGGCATACCCTTCATTTTTGGGCCGAATTCAACATTATGACGTACGTTCATCCACTCAAACAATGCGCCTTTCTGAAAGACCATGCCCCGTTCCGGACCGGGTCCGAATACAGCCTTGTCATGTAGTAAAATCTGGCCCTCAGTCGGGGCCAAAAATCCTGCAATAATATTCAGGAGGGTGGTCTTGCCGCAGCCCGATGGGCCCAGCACCGACATGATCTCTCCTTCTTTTATGTCCAATGACACGTTTTTGAGCGCCTGAACGGATGTCCCATTCGGCAAATCAAATCGCATCGAGATGTTGTCGATAGACAATCCCACGCGCTTATCCTTTTTGATATTCCCTAAATGTGTAGGGGCCGCAGGCCGGAACCTGCGACCCCTTATTTCAAACCGCATGTGCGATCAGGTAAGGATTACATCCCGTTCGCTGATGTAAGCGGAGCTGCGTTAACGGCTGCATCATAGCTGTCCAATGCGGAATCAATACTTCCGGCTTCTACGAAGACATCCGCAACACCCGACATGAATGATTGAGACCCGCCGCCGAGCCATTTGTCACCAAGTTGATCTGCTGCCGATGGGAAAGAGAATGTCGCAAGAGTTTCAGCCGTTGCATCTGGGTCCATACCAGCGTCTTTGGCGATCACAGGCAACATTTCATCGGTGTTTTCACCAGAGTTCCACATTGCATTCATGTCAGCTGTCACTTTCAGGAACTTCGCCAGAAGCTCTGGTTCTTCGGCCGCGAAATTCGCAGGAACAGACGTCACATCGAACACAAGAATGCCGAGTTCTTCTTTTTCAGCGCCTGTCAAAAGGACATTGCCGTGCTCTAGCATACGACGCAATGAACCGCCCCAACCGCAGACCATATCTAAGCTGCCCTGCGCAAATGCTGCAGCACCGTCCGGCGGCGCCATATCAACAACTTCCATGGAACCGATATCAACACCAAAATGGCTCATTTGTCTAAGAAAACCGTAGTGAGCGGCCGTACCGATTGGAACGCCGACTTTTTTACCGGCCAATTCATCCGCGCTGTCTTTGTCGATTTCCAGAGCGTCGGCAACGACACAGTTGTCGTTATCCGCATAGCTTACCGCGACATCCACGGCCTGAATGTCCTGACCGGCAGATGCGGCCACAACAAAGGGAGGCACGCCTTGCGAAACAGAGATTTGAACGTCACCAGATGCCATAGCTGCGGACATTGCCGTGCCTGCATCAAATGAGACCCAGTTTACTTTAACGCCGAGCTCTTCGTCATAAATACCCTTGGCTTTGGCATATTGGAATGGCATGGGCCACTCGAGGAAATAAGCAACTGTGATTTCATCGGCGGCGTGTGCCTGCACGGCACCTAATGCAGCCAATCCGGCAATTGATGCCATCAATTTTGATTTTACATTCATGTGTTTCTCCCGTTGGTGACACTGCTTTTTGCAGCATTTTCTGATTGAGTTATGTCAATTCAATTAAGGTGGTCCGTGAAATGCTCTTGATTTGGCATTTTTCACGGGGTCTTTCAGAGTCCATTGTTTCGGCCCAAGGGACCACTACGAAGACGCTTGCACGCCCGCAGACCTGAACCGAGCGTAAAATACCCCCCTATTTAGTCAATCGTTTCTTTTTTGATCCCACATCCTTTTAAGCGAGGTTCAAAAGATCCCTTTGCATTCAAAAAATGGGCTTTATATTCTTTAAAACAGGGCATTAAGGCATCCATCCCTAAGATAAAACAAGGGCGAGCAGTTGCATTCTGGACATACGTCATACCGACTTCTGGCCCTATGGGCAGCCGTGTATTCTGCTCATTCTGGTCATAGATTAAACCTGTCGATATAGATTCGGCGGGCCGCTTCTTCTCACCCCTTATGCAGGAATGGACAGCCCATGAACGCGAATTTTCAATCCAACGATTTAGGTGCTGTCGTCGAAGCTGACCGCGCGCATCTTTGGCATCACCTCATCCAACATAAATCCTTTGAAACGATTGATCCAAAAATCATCGTCGAGGGTAAAGGGATGCGCGTTTGGGATGCGTCAGGCAAAGAACACCTTGATGCGGTGTCCGGCGGCGTTTGGACCGTGAATGTTGGGTACGGACGCGAAAGCATCGCCAACGCCGTGCGCGATCAATTGGTTAAGATGAACTATTTTTCTAATTCTGCAGGATCCATTCCCGGAGCGCTATTTGCACAGAAACTGATTGGTAAGATGCCGGGCATGAGCCGGGTTTACTATTCCAACTCTGGTTCTGAAGCGAATGAAAAAGCCTATAAAATGATCCGTCAGATTGCCCACAAACGATACGGCGGCAAAAAACACAAGATCCTGTATCGTGACCGGGATTATCATGGCACCACAATCACTTGCCTAACGTCTGGCGGTCAGGACGAACGTGCGGCGCAGTATGGCCCGTTCACGCCGGGATTTGTCAAAGTTCCTCATTGCTTGGCCTACCGGTCCAAAAACGGATCAGACGCAGACTTTGGCTTGCAAGCCGCCAAAGCCATCGAAGACGTTATTCTACGCGAAGGACCAGAGACCGTGGGCGGCTTGGTTCTAGAACCAGTGACTGCCGGGGGCGGCGTCATCACCCCTCCTGAAGGATATTGGGAAGCCGTTCAGGACATTTGCCGGAAATACGATATCCTGCTGCACATTGACGAAGTGGTCTGCGGTCTGGGGCGTACTGGGACTTGGTTTGGCTATCAGCATTACGGGATCAAACCCGACATTGTGACAATGGCAAAAGGCGTTGCCTCGGGTTACGCCGCCATTTCCTGCACTGTAACAACAGAAGCTGTGTTTGATATGTTCAAGGATGATGCCAGTGACCCGCTGGGGTATTTCCGCGACATCTCGACCTTTGGCGGATGTACGGCCGGCCCGGCCGCCGCATTGGAAAACATGCGTATTATCGAGGACGAAGGTCTCCTCGAGAATACTGTGAACATGGGCGATTACCTGACTGACAAGCTTAACGAACTGATGGATAAACATCCCTGTATTGGCGAAGTTCGCGGCAAAGGATTGTTTGCCGGAGCAGAGCTAGTCGCCGATCGGGACAGTCGGGAACCATTGGCAGAAAATCTGTGCCAAGCTATTGTCGGTGACTGCATGGCACAGGGGGTTATCATCGGCATGACCAACCGGTCTGTCCCCGGCTTTAACAACACGCTGTGCCTTAGCCCTGCACTGATTTCGACAACCGACGATTTAGACAACATCACATCGGCCATCGACACATCAATCACAAAAGTAATGGGGTAAAAAACACCTCGGCACGCCAAATCTTGCGTGCCGACTGGCCAAAACTGCTTCCATCTGATACATCCAGACTATTCACCAACTAAGTCCAGATGGAGCTGTTAGTGGCCATTCCTGCCGAAACCCTATTTCTTGACCCCCGCATTGAGGGAACACTACAGCAACAAATTCAACAACTTGTCGCACAAGGGATTTTATCGGGCCGTTTCCAACCCGGAGAAAAAATGCCATCATCGCGAAAACTGGCTCAGCAATTGGGGGTCAGTCGGATTACTGTAACTTTGGCCTATACCGAGTTGTTGGCTGATGACTATCTGACTTCTCGGGGACGATCTGGGTACTATGTGTCCCAAACCGCCCCGCGCACGCCAGAGTTTAAACTGCCGCGTCCGGCGGCTGCCTCTCCCGTCGATTGGAATCGCGCCATAGGCCAAAGATTTGCAGGTGCCCCGTCGCTGCGACGCCCTGAAGATTGGCGGGACTACAAATACCCTTTTATTTACGGCCAAACCGACCCAACGCTATTTGATCACCAAAACTGGCGACTGTGCGCTGTAAAGGCTCTGGGACAACGTGATTTTGAGGCATTGACCGCAGATTACTACGAACGCGATGATCCAAAGCTCATTGAATTTATCGCACGTCATACATTACCCAGACGCGGTATCGTCGCAAAGCCCGAAGAGATCCTCGTGACATTGGGGGCACAGAATGCGCTGTGGCTGACAGCACAAGTTTTGCTTAATCAACGGCGTACGGCTGTGATGGAAAACCCGTGCTATCCCGGCTTGCGCGTTGCGCTGGAACAGACACGATGCAACACCGTCGCCGTTGATGTTGATGCCAATGGGCTGCCGCCCTCAGCACTGCCACATGATATTGACGCTGTCTTTGTGACCCCCAGCCACCATTGCCCCTCTGCGGTTACAATGCCATTGGAGCGACGACAGGAACTGCTGAAAACTGCCAGCGAACAGGATTTCATGGTTGTTGAGGATGACTATGAATTCGAGATGTCCTTCCTGAAAGCCCCCTCACCGGCGCTTAAATCTCTGGACCAAGAAGGGCGCGTCATCCATGTCGGATCCTTTTCAAAGAGCCTTTTCCCTGGATTACGGCTAGGTTACCTCGTTGGATCAGAGCCATTTATCCGAGAAGCCCGCGCGCTCAGGGCGGCCATCCTACGCCATCCTCCGGGACATATCCAAAGAACGGCTGCCTATTTTCTATCCTTGGGCCATTATGATGCGCTGATACGTCGTATGGGCCGCGCCTATCATGAACGTCGCCAAATTATGGAAACTGCGATTTGTGACAATGGCCTTACGATTGCGGGGTCTAACTCATTCGGGGGATCATCGATTTGGATGCAAGCCCCCGACCACGTCGACACACTGCACCTTGCACGCACCCTACGAGAAGAAAGTGTTCTGATTGAACCCGCCCAATCCTTTTTCATACAAGATAATCCCCCCGCAAATTTTTACCGCCTTGGCTACTCCTCTATTTCGGCGGAGCGCATTCCCGAGGGAATTTCACTACTGGCAAAAGCAATGAACGACGCACGCAACACATAGGTTTGGCTATAAACAGACCAGACATCTGGCCCTAACCTGCACACCCTACAAAAGCGTAGGGTCCCCTCAGAAATTCGAGCTGTGCACGCGGCGACTTTACTGATTCACGGAGAAATCTCATCATGAAAATGACCACCGAAGAAGCCTTTGTAAAAACCCTACAAGCGCATGGAATTGAACATGCTTTTGGCATCATCGGTTCTGCAATGATGCCAATTTCTGATCTCTTTCCACAAGCAGGGATTATGTTTTGGGACTGCGCCCACGAAGGTAGTGCCGGAATGATGTCAGACGGCTACACCCGCGCCACCGGCAAAATGTCCATGATGATTGCACAGAATGGGCCGGGTATTACCAACTTTGTGACCGCCGTAAAAACCGCCTATTGGAACCACACGCCTTTGCTTTTAGTAACCCCACAAGCCGCCAATAAGACCATCGGCCAGGGGGGCTTTCAGGAAGTCGAGCAGATGAAACTGTTCGAAGACATGGTTGCCTATCAGGAAGAAGTCCGCGATCCGTCCCGCGTTGCCGAAGTTCTTACGCGCGTCATCGCCAAAGCAAAACGTCTTTCTGGCCCAGCCCAGTTGAACATCCCGCGTGACTTTTGGACCCAAATCGTCGACATCGAAATCCCTGATCCTATCGAATTCGAAAGCTCCCCCGGTGGCGCGAATTCTATACAGGCAGCGGCTGACCTACTGTCGTCCGCGAAAAACCCTGTAATCCTGAATGGTGCAGGTGTTGTACTGGCAAATGCGATCCCAGCGTCCGCCGCACTCGCGGAACGACTAGATGCACCAGTCTGTGTAGGCTATCAACACAACGATGCATTTCCCGGGTCTCATCCACTTTTTGCAGGTCCGCTCGGTTATAATGGCTCTAAGGCCGGGATGGAGCTGATCAGCGAAGCCGACGTTGTACTTTGCCTCGGCACACGTTTAAATCCATTTTCCACCCTTCCCGGATATGGAATGGAATATTGGCCTGCCAACGCAAAAATCATCCAAGTCGACATCAACCCTGACCGTATTGGCCTAACCAAAAAGGTTACGGTCGGAATCGTTGGTGATGCAAAGAAAGTTGCCGAAGGAATTTTTGCAGGTCTGTCTGAGGATGCCGGTGACACAGGTCGTGACGCGCGCAAAGCGAAAATCGCTCAGACCAAATCGACATGGGCACAGCAGTTGTCTTCTATGGACCACGAGGACGACGATCCGGGCACAACTTGGAACCAACGCGCTCGCGCAGACAAACCCGAATGGATGAGCCCCCGCATGGCATGGCGCGCCATTCAGTCCGCATTGCCAAAAGAGGCGATTATCTCTTCTGATATTGGCAACAACTGCGCAATCGGGAATGCATACCCATCCTTCGAAGAAGGCCGAAAATATCTGGCTCCTGGTTTATTCGGCCCTTGTGGATATGGTTTACCGGCAATCGTTGGCGCAAAAATAGGCCAACCTGACGTACCCGTGGTCGGTTTTGCTGGCGATGGCGCATTTGGCATTGCAGTAAACGAGCTGACCGCAATCGGCCGCGGCGAATGGCCAGCAGTCACGCAGATCGTATTCCGGAACTACCAATGGGGTGCGGAAAAGCGGAATTCTACATTGTGGTTCAATGATAACTTCGTTGGGACAGAGCTGGATGAACAAGTGTCCTACGCTGGCATCGCTCAGGCCTGCGGTCTGAAAGGTGTTATTGCGCGCACAATGGATGAACTAACAGAAGCCCTGAACCAAGCGATCAAAGATCAAAAAGCGGGTAAAACCACTTTGATCGAAGCCATGATCAACCAAGAGCTGGGTGAGCCGTTCCGTCGCGATGCGATGAAACAACCTGTGGCCGTTGCTGGCATCAGTGCCGATGACATGCGTCCACAAAAAGGCTCCTAAACCGGCCTCATCGCGATCTGTTCCCTAAACAGATCGCGATACCCCTATTTGCGGAACCGTCTCCACAAAGCCGTCCCGCAAATTACCTGATTACTGTATGAGGACGTCAGACTTATGAAACCCCTTCAATCGCTCCTCAGAAACGCTGCAACATCCAATAAAAAAATATGCCTGTCCGAAGGCAGCGACCCGCGTGCCATAGAGGCCGCCCTTCTTGCGCGTCAAAACAATGTGGCTCAGATTGTTCTTGTTGGCTCTGCTGCAGAAATCAGATCGGGTTTTGAGGCGCTTCACCAGCCTGTCCCCTATGGCGTGGAAATACTTGACCCGTCCACATCAGATCTTCGGGGTAGCTTCGCAGATGTCCTTTGTGAAAAACGCAAACATAAGGGCATGACGCCAGAACAAGCCCAAAAAGAGGTTTTAAACCCTCATGTATTTGCCGCGCTTTTGGTGAAAACCGGATACGCTGACGGCACGGTCGGCGGCGCGGTCGCAACCACTGCTGAAATTGTTCGGACAGCCATCCAAGTGATAGGGCCCAAACCCGGATCAAAATTGATATCAAGCTTTTTTCTGATGCTTTTTTGCGCGGATCATCACCCTCGGAAAGGGGCACATGTTTTCTCAGACGCGGGTTTGGTTGTTGATCCCAACGCCGAAGAGATGGCGCAAATTGCATTGGATTCCGCAGTCTCCTTTGCCACTTTGACCGATGACACCCCGCGTGTTGCAATGCTGTCTTTTTCGACCTCTGGCAGTGCAGCCCATGAAAAGGTTTCAAAAGTCCAAGAAGCAACCGATTTGGCCAAGCTGCGCAATCCGGATCTTTTGCTTGATGGAGAACTTCAATTCGACGCTGCCTTTGTTCCAAGTGTTGCCGCCAAAAAAGCCAGTGATTCCCCCCTAAAGGGCGACGCAAATATTTTTATATTTCCCAACTTGGATGCTGGAAACATCGCCTATAAAATTGCTCAACGAATTGGCGGAGCCGAGGCTATCGGTCCGATAATGCAAGGGCTGGACAAACCAGCGAATGATCTGTCTCGAGGGTGTTCGGCCGAGGACATCCTGCATATGATCGCGGTAACCTCTGCGCAAGCGTCCTAATGACGATTAGCGGTTCAGGACGACGCCCGAACCGCTAGGCATCTAGGTAAGTGAAACCCACACGCCATCCCGTTTGGACGACCGCACGCATGCATCGATGAATTGCACGCCAGCCAATCCATCCTGAACCGTCGGAAAATGCACCTCTTCCGGAATGTCGCTCCCTCCTCGACGTGCAGTAATCGCAGTTGCGGCTTCGCTATAAATGTTGGCGAACCCTTCCAAATACCCCTCTGGATGGCCGGGTGGGATTCGCGTCAAACGGTTCCCAACATCAGTACTGCTCGCACCTGCACGCGTCAAAAGCTGTTTGGGTTGACCAAACGGCGTAAACCACAACTGATTTGGGTTTTCCTGGGACCATTCCAATCCTCCCTTTTCGCCATAAATTCTAAGCCTTAGCCCATTTTCATTTCCGGGTGCGACCTGTGAACACCAAAGCATTCCACGAGCCCCGCCTTCATAACGCAACATGACGTGGGCGTTATCATCAACTTGCCGACCGGGTACAAAGCTCTGTAAATCCGCCGACAAAGTTTCCACCGAAAGCCCACTTACAAATCCTGCGAGGTTAAACGCATGGGTACCGATGTCGCCAGTTGCGCCCCCTACACCGCTTTTGGAAGGATCGACCCGCCACGCTGCTTGCTTATTATCGACAACCTCGGTCATCCAGTCCTGCGCATATTCAACCTGCACGAGCCTAATCTGTCCTAAATCACCGTTTGCAATCATTTCGCGGGCTTGGCGGATTAACGGATACCCCGTGTAATTATGCGTTAAAATAAATAGGGCATCCGAGGCTTCGGCAGCCTTCACAAGTTTTTTAGCATCCGCCAGCGTCGAGGTCAGTGGTTTGTCACAAATGACATGAATGCCCCGTTTCAAAAATTCTCGCGCTGCTGCGTAATGCACATGGTTCGGGGTTACGATGGCGACGGCCTCTATGCCATTTTTTAAACGCGCCTCGCGTATCGCCATGGCTTTGAAATCGCTATAGATCCGATCCTCATCCAACCCGAGTGCCTGACCGGATTCTTGGGCTTTTTCTGACGTCGAAGACAAAGCCCCGGCCACCAGCTCATATTTGCCATCCAAACGCGCCGCCATCCGATGGACGCCGCCAATAAAGGCATCCTTACCGCCGCCAACCATCCCTAAACGGACCGGTCCGTTGAGCGCCTCATTTCGTCCTGAAATTGCCATGACGAAAACCTCCCTAACTGTAATGAATCTGCGGGGGCTTACAGCCCTAGCATTTTGCGATTGGCCGCATCATCGGTTCCGCCGTCTGCGAAATCGTCAAACGCCTTTTCGGTTACGCGAATGATGTGATCTTTAACGAATTGCGCCCCCTCGCGGGCACCGTCCTCTGGGTGTTTGATCGCACATTCCCATTCAACCACAGCCCAACCGTCAAAATTATTGGCCGCCAACTTTGAAAAGATTGCTCCGAAATCAACCTGACCGTCGCCCAAACTGCGGAAACGTCCAGCACGATCAACCCAGCTTTGATATCCTCCATAGACCCCTTGGCGGCCTGTTGGATTGAATTCGGCATCCTTAACATGGAACATTTTGATCCGCTCTTTGTAGATGTCGATGTTGTCTAGATAATCCATGCATTGAAGCACATAATGACTTGGATCATACAACATGTTGCACCGGCTGTGCCCGTTTAGACGCTCAAGGAACATCTCAAAGGTCACACCATCGTGCAGATCCTCTCCGGGATGGATTTCATAACAGACATCCACACCCATCTCATCGGCATGATCCAAAATCGGTCGCCAACGATTAGCTAGCTCATCGAAAGCTGTATCCACAAGGCCAGCAGGGCGCTGCGGCCATGGGTAAACATAGGGCCAAGCCAACGCGCCTGAGAATGTTGCATGTTCGGTTATGCCCAAATTGCGACTAGCGGTCAGGGCCTTTTTAACCTGGTCAACAGCCCATTCCTGACGCGCCTTTGGATTCCCCTGTACCTCAGCCGCTGCAAATCCGTCAAAAGCAGTATCATAAGCCGGATGAACTGCCACCAATTGACCCTGCAAATGGGTTGAAAGCTCTGTGATCTCTACTCCATTGGTTGCCGCAACGCCTTTTAACTCATCGCAATAATCTTTGGATTCCGCGGCTTTACTCAGATCAATAAGGTTCCCATCCCAGCTCGGCAGCTGCACCCCGACGTAACCGCAATCAGCCGCCCACTTTGTAATGCTATCCCAACTGTTGAATGGGGCCTCGTTGCCTCCGAACTGCGCTAAAAAGAGCGCCGGGCCTTTCATCGTTTTCATTGCAAATCCTCCCTCATAGATCCGCAGGCCTCGCAGATCCTCAGGAAATCAGCGAAAAACCCCAATGTAATCGTTTACTTTCTAAGTCATCAGCGATTTAGTCGCATCTGTCCAGAAAAATTATTGTTTACAGGGGCCCGTACTTCCGCGTTCAACAAGTTCAACCGGAACAACATGCCGGAACTTAGAGTCTGTGTTCTGAGGCGTAGATAGGCAGGACAAAAGTGTTTCAGCGGCTATACGACCTATGCGTCTTCGATCCTGATGAATAGTCGTCAGTGCGGGTCGAAAATACGGAGCCAAGTCGATGTCATCGAACCCAACTACAGACACCTCTCCGGGTACGTTGATATTGGCGTCCAGTAGGTTGCTGATAAAGCCCATTGCCATCAAATCCGAGGCCGAAAACACTGCCGTTGGACGATGTTTTAAAGCTAGGAATTTTTCTGCAGCTACCGCACCAGATGCAAGTTTAAAATTCCCCTCAAACAACCAATCCTCGTGAATCTCTAAACCCCGCATTTTTGCTGCCTCAAAAAAGGCCTCACGGCGCACTTTCGTTAGAACGTTTTCATCAGGACCAGATATATGGCCAATACGTGTGTGTCCAAGATCCGCCAAATGGTTCACTGCCAATTCGACCCCCGCCCAATTGTCACTACGTATCGACGGAATAACAACATCATCGGACCATTCGCAGGCATAGATTACCAGATTCTCATTCGGTGTGCCTTTGACAGAATTTATCGAAGATTTAGGAACCAGCCCATCCAACAGAATAACACCATCAGCCTGACCGTCTTGAAACACATGTGACAATGGCATCCCTTCAAGGGACATATTGGCGGTATCAGATACAAGAACACTGTATTCTGCCTTTGAAAACACCTGCTCGATCCCAGATATGATCTGCGAAAAAAATGGATTCCCAAGATCTGGAACCAGTGTCAAAATAGATCCGGTGCGTTGGGTCCGTAAATTTCTGGCCGCGCGATTAACTCGATATCCTGTCGCAGACACGGCCTCAAGCACGGCCTTTCGGGTTGATTCGGAAACGACCGTTGGGTTGCTCAGAGTCCGGCTGACCGTCGCGGTTGAAACCCCCGCAGCCCGGGCCACATCTTGAATTTTCACAGTTTCACGCGCCATACCCGGGCCTCTTTTTCTTATTCTTCTATGACTTCGTGCGTATTTCGCCAAGCCTATTGACAGAACGGGTCTAATTGTTTTCCATTACTGTAATCGATTACAGCATAACATCGAGACGTTATTTATCAATGTAATCGATTTCAAAATTTGAGGGCACACAATGCCCCTCGTCTCATGGGAGGAAAGAGATGAATACGTTTAAGACATTTTTAGCGGCGTCCACCGCATTGTGCAGCGCGACCGCCGTAACCGCAACCGAACTGGAAGTAACCCATTGGTGGACATCCGGTGGCGAAGCTGCTGCGGTTGCAGAATTCGCAAAAGCATTCAACGACGGTGGTGACACATGGGTAGACGGCGCGATCGCCGGTTCCAGCGGTGTCGCTCGTCCAATTATTATTTCCCGCATCATCGGCGGTGACCCAATGGGCGCAACGCAGTTGAACCATGGTCGCCAAGCCGAAGAATTGGTCGAAGCAGGCCTAATGACCGATCTGACCGAGCTCGCCGAAGCCGAAGGATGGGGCGATCTGGTGAACCCGTCACGTCTTCTCGACGGCTGTACTTTAGACGGCAGAATCTATTGCGTACCTGTCAACATCCATTCCCCTCAATGGTTATGGCTCAGCCACGACGCGTTTGAGAAAGCTGGCATTGATCTACCAAAAGATTGGAACGAATTCGTAGCGGCAGCCCCCGCGTTACGTGAAGCAGGCGTCATTCCTCTGGCCATGGGACAGCAGCCTTGGCAGACCCAACTCGCATTTGATGCCATGATGTCCGCAATTGGCGGCACCGATCTGTACATGTCTATTTTGTCAGAAAAGAACGCAGACGTTGCCGCTGGCGCTGACGCGGCGAAAATCTTCGAAGCATATGCGGCGGCCCGGTCCCTATCGGACGGCTCAAACGTTCAGGATTGGAACCAAGCCACAAACATGGTCATCACAGGTCAAGCCGGTGGTCAGATCCATGGCGACTGGGCACAAGGTGAATTCCAAGTTGCCGGTCAAGTTGCGGGCGAAGACTACTCCTGCCTTCCGGGTTTGGGTCTTCACGATGTGATCGCGACAGGTGGCGATGCATTCTACTTCCCGAAAACAGACGACGCTGACGTGACGGCCGCACAACTCCGTATGGCGTCTCAAATGATATCCAAAGAAGTTCAGGTTGCATTTAACCTTAAGAAAGGCTCTTTGCCGATCCGCGGCGATGTAGACCTTTCTGCAGCCAACGACTGCATGAAAAAAGGTTTGGCGATCCTCGCCGAAGGTAACATCCTCCCGGATGGTGTGAACGTTCTTTCCGCAGATACCGCCGGTCAGATCCAGGATCTCATGGTTGAGTTCTGGAACGACCAAAGCGTGACTGCCGAAGACGCACAGAGCCGTTATGCGAAAATTATAGCTGACGCCGACTGATCGGCTCACATCACGATATCATCGGCCTGACCTCGCGTTGGGCCGATGTATTCATTCAAATATGTGGGCTTTAAAACCATACGGCACAATAACTGTGTGTTTTCCACATATTTTAGTTACATCTGGGGGAGATAACTGATGGCGTCCACTGAGCGTCCTCCGCAGCTATTCCGAAACATGACAGCCAAAATTGCGGCCATTCCGATGGTAATAACTGCATTAGGCATATTTGTTGGCTGCACGATCTGGACCGTGGTCCATTCATTTACGAAATCCAAATTGTTACCAAAGACGGATTTTGTCGGATTTGATCAATACGAGCGACTATGGTCGCAGAACCGTTGGCTGATCTCAGTTGAAAACCTGATCATATTCGGCATTTGTTCAATGGTCTTTTCACTGGTCATCGGCTTTTTGCTGGCCGCTATGTTGGATCAAAAAATCCGCTTTGAGGGCGTCTTTCGGTCTATCTTTCTCTATCCTTTTGCCCTGAGCTTCATCGTGACAGGCCTTGTCTGGCAATGGATTCTGAACCCTGAATTCGGCGTACAACATATCGTCCGCAGCCTCGGGTTTGAAAATTTTGTATTCGACCCTCTCTATAACCCAGATATTGTTATCTACGGTGTACTGATTGCCGCCCTTTGGCAAGGCACCGGTCTGATCATGTGCCTAATGTTGGCAGGGTTGCGCGGCATCGACGAAGAAATCTGGAAAGCCGCTCGCGTTGACGGCATCCCTATGTGGAAAACCTATATCTTTATCGTCATCCCCATGATGCGCCCTGTGTTTGTGACCACGCTCGTCATCATCGCTGCGGGTATCGTTAAGGTTTACGATCTGGTGGTTGCGCAAACCTCCGGCGGTCCCGGAATTTCATCCGAAGTCCCAGCCAAATACGTTTATGATTACATGTTTCAAAACCAAAACCTCGGACAGGGCTTTGCGGCATCCACAATGATGCTCCTGTCTGTCCTCGTGATTGTTGTGCCTTGGGCATACCTCGAGTTCAAAGAGAAGGGCCCACAATGACCGATACTTCAGCCCAATTGACCGGCCCCAGTGGTCCAAAGCCCACCAAGGCTCTATCGCCCCGTAACATCATACTATACGGCACTTTGATCGTCATCGCCTTGTATTATGCCTTGCCTTTATACGTTATGATTGTGACCTCTTTGAAGGGCATGCCCGAAATCCGTATGGGCAACATATTCTCCCCGCCCGTAGAAATCACTTTTGAACCATGGGTCAAAGCTTGGTCAGAAGCCTGTACTGGCCTGAATTGCGAAGGATTGTCGCGCGGCTTTGGTAATTCGTTCAAAATCTTAATTCCTTCGGTCATCCTGTCGATCGCTATTGCTTCGGTGAATGGCTACGCCTTGGCAAATTGGCGTTTTAAGGGTGCGAACATTTTTTTCACCATCCTGATCTTTGGGGCCTTTATCCCCTATCAAGTCATGATCTACCCTATCGTAATCATCCTGCGTGAAATGGGTCTTTACACAAAACTCGGTGGTCTTGTTCTGGTGCATTCCGTGTTCGGCATGCCGATTCTGACCCTGCTGTTTCGAAACTACTTCACATCGATCCCCGAAGAACTGTTTAAAGCAGCTCGTGTGGATGGCGCTGGGTTCTGGGGGATCTATTTCCGGATAATGTTGCCAATGTCGATGCCGATCTTTGTAGTGGCGATCATCTTGCAAGTTACCGGAATCTGGAACGATTTCCTGTTTGGCGTAATCTACACCAAACCGGACAATTACCCGATGACGGTGCAGCTCAATAACATCGTGAACTCTGTTCAGGGCGTAAAGGAATACAACGTCAATATGGCGGCGACCCTTCTGACTGGCCTCGTTCCTCTCGTCATTTACTTTGCTTCCGGCAAACTCTTCGTACGCGGCATCGCAGCCGGCGCCGTGAAAGGTTAATTCCATGACAACACCCGAAAATGTCTCCGTATCGATCAAAAGTCTTGATCTAAATTTTGGCGCTGTTCAGGTTCTGAAAGACCTGAACCTCGACATTGGGGCAGGCGAATTCCTTGTTCTACTCGGCTCCTCTGGCTGCGGTAAATCCACGCTGTTGAACTGTATTGCTGGCTTATTAGAGATCAGCGCAGGGCAAATTCACATCGGCGGCAAAAACGTCACTTGGGCAGAACCCTCCGAACGCGGCATCGGGATGGTATTCCAGTCCTATGCGCTCTATCCGCAAATGACGGTGCGCGGAAATCTCTCCTTTGGGTTAAAAAACGCCAAACTGCCCAAGGAAGAGATCACCAAACGCGTGGCCCGCGCTGCGGAAATCCTGCAGATGGAAAATCTGTTGGATCGAAAGCCCAGCGCCCTGTCTGGTGGCCAACGCCAGCGGGTTGCCATCGGTCGCGCTCTGGTGCGTGATGTTGATGTGTTCTTATTTGACGAGCCCCTATCAAACCTAGACGCGAAACTTCGGACTGATCTTCGGGTTGAGTTAAAGCAGTTACACCAGCAACTGCAGAACACTATGATCTATGTGACCCACGATCAGGTAGAGGCCATGACGCTGGCCGATCGCATCGCCATTATGAAAGACGGGTTGATCCAACAACTGGCGTCCCCCGGCGAAATCTACAATCGTCCCGTCAACAAATACGTCGCCGACTTTATCGGTTCCCCTTCAATGAATTTCTTCGAGGGGCACATCAACATCGGGGACAGCGACATCTTTCAAACCGGCGATCTAACGTTGCCCCTAGGAGGGTATACCTTTGACGGTCTTGGCCGTTCTTCAGGCCCCGGTTGGTTAGGTATTCGACCCGAGCATATCGCCACCGGTGTTGACGCGGACGCCATGCCTTTCAACACAGAAGCCACAATTGAGATCGTAGAGCCGATGGGCTCTGACACTCTGGTTTGGACACATCTTGCAGGCGAACGCATTCGCATCCGCCTAGACGGTCAATCATCCGTTGCAGCAGGGGACACGATCAAAATCGGCTTCTCCCCCGAACGGGTTTCTCTGTTCGACAAAGCCACAGAAAACAGGATCTGAACGATGACGATTTCCTTTCAGCTTTACTCCGCACGTAATTTCACACCGTGGGACGAAGTCTTTAAAACGATATCCGGCCTCGGCTATGAGGCCGTGGAGGGCTATGGTGCACTCTATGAAGATACAGATAAAGTGCGCGCCGCGATGAAGGCCACAAACCTTACAATGCCCACCGCCCACGTTGGCATATCAGACCTAGAGAACAATCTAGCCGGCGTTATCCAAACCGCAAATGCGCTCGGAATCAATGCAATCTATGCCCCCCACATAGCAGAGTCCGAACGGCCAACTGATGAGGCCGGTTGGGTCAATTTTGCCAAACGCCTTGAAAACATCGCCGCATCTCTGGCGGGTGAAGGTATTGAATTCGGCTGGCACAACCATGATTTTGAAATGATTGCACAGGCGGATGGCAGTATTCCGATGAAAACCATTCTCGATTCCGCACCAAATCTGGACTGGGAAGCAGACATCGCGTGGATCGCACGCGGCGGCGGTGATATCGCAGCCTGGATCGACAGCTACGGAGGCCGGATCAAAGCTGTCCATATCAAAGACATCGCCCCCGTTGGCGAAAACACAGACGAAGATGGTTGGTCCGATGTCGGCGAAGGTATTATGGACTGGGCCGGTATTCTATCTGACC
The DNA here is from genome assembly GCA_039972875.1 of Pseudoruegeria sp. Lineage (GTDB taxonomy): Bacteria > Pseudomonadota > Alphaproteobacteria > Rhodobacterales > Rhodobacteraceae > Pseudoruegeria. Next base: position 1,282 of record JBDWMA010000025.1, on the reverse strand, counting down.
TACGCCGTAAAACGACAGCCAAATATTTCGTCATGGAGCATGACAACCCCAATAACATGGCCCGTTTCGCCACCCGTTCTATCACCAATTACAAATCTATCTGAGGCATACTTTCATGGTACAAACTCTAGGTGTTGGCATCCTTGGATGCGGTAATATCTCGGCGGCCTATCTTCGGCTTGCTCCTTTGTTTAAAGGCATCGAAATCCGCGCAGTTGCGGATATCAATCCAGAGGCGGCGTCCGCGCGAGCTGCAGAATTTGGTATACGAGCAGAAACCGTTGACGGCCTGATGGCTGCGGATGACGTGGACATTATCGTCAACCTAACCATCCCAAATGCCCATTTCGATACGTCCATGGCAGCGTTGAATGCGGACAAACACGTATATTCCGAAAAACCCTTTGTGCTGAGCCTTGAAGAGGGCAGCAAAATCGCCGCACTCTCTGCGGAAAAAGGTCTCCGGGTTGGATCAGCGCCTGACACATTTTTAGGTGGCGTTCACCAACACGCACGTCACTTGATTGACAGCGGCACGGTGGGTGAGATCACATCCGGTACGGCCCATGTCATGAGTCACGGGCTGGAACATTGGCACCCAAACCCGGATTTCTTTTTCCAACCCGGTGCCGGTCCCGTACTTGATATTGGGCCTTATTACATCACCAACCTGATCCAGCTGATCGGGCCAATCGCACGCGTTTCAGCCGTGACCAGAACGCCTCGGACCAAACGCTTGATCAGCAGCCAACCTCGGGCCGGTGAATATGTCGAGGTCACAACGCCAACCACAATTCACGCCTTGCTGGAATTCCAAAGCGGCGCCGTTGTTACCCTAGGCACCAGCTGGGATGTCTTTAGCAACCGTCATGGCAACATGGAACTTTATGGGTCTGAGGGGACGATGTATGTACCTGATCCAAACTTCTTTGGTGGTGATCTAGAAATAACAGCCCAGACAGAGCCCGTAGAATTGCCGGGCGGTTGGGATCATCCGTTCAGCGTCATCAATGACACCGATGAAAATCGTGCAAACTACCGTGCTGCCGGGTTGGCCGATATGGCAATCGCCATTCAAGAAGGTCGCCCACATCGCTGTAATCAAGAGGTAGCCCTACACGCGGTTGATGTGATGACATCCATCCTGCGAGCTGGCGAAACCGGCCAAGCACAAGACATCCGCACATCCTGCGAACGGCCAGAGGCCCTAAGCCCTGACGCCGCACGCGCTTTGATGGCCTAATTCAAGGTCACACTTAAAATGCAAACGCCGCAAGCATTA
>JBDWMA010000024.1:0-150828 GCA_039972875.1 Pseudoruegeria sp. | reverse complement strand
CGGCGCATACGGCCCGTATCGTCCAAATCTGCCCACCGTCTTGACCGCCTCAGCGTCCCGTCCAGTGTCCCAACCGCGCCATCAGCGCCGCCGGTAGAGGGGGTTCTAAGGTTACTCCCAAAGAGTCGCAAGCGCTATTTTGTAAGATTAGTGAATTTTCTTCATTTTTCTCGGACTGGCCTCATTTTTAGGCAAATCCGAGGGTCAGCTTTATGATTTCGACCCCATTCGACCAAAAATCGCAGGTTGTGGGAGGCTAAATGGCCCTATTAGCGACGCATAAACCGATAAAAGAGGCCTGCGGGAAGGAATCGCCCGACTCGAAAGAACAATGAAAACAGAAATGGAAAACTCGACACGGGCTTTTTCCGCTGCATTGCTGCAATCACAGACATCGCGGCCTCTTGTTGTGTCTGAATCGCCGGCATTCTAAATTCGTTTTTATCCGTCAAACGTGTTTGAATAAAACCAGGGTTCACCACCTGCACCGAAACACCTGTATTGCGGAGGTCCGCATAAAGGCTCTCCCCCAAATGCATCAATGCAGCTTTACTTGTCCCGTATCCCGTAGACGCTGGCAATCCTCGATACGCCGCAAGCGACCCAATAAGAACAATATGACCTGCATCTTTTTCAACAAACGTCGGCAAGACTTGCCCCAAAACCCGAATAACCCCCGAAAAGTTCACATCCAGCATCATATTAATTTTCTGGGTGTCCCAGTTTTGAGCTTTCATCGGCTCATACGCACCGGCGCAATAGATTATTCCATCTAACTGCCCCACCCGCTTAGCTGCCTCAGAAACGGCGGCTTCGTCACACACGTCCATCCCGACCACATCCGCGCCGGAAATCTTTTCAGCCAGTTCCTTCAAGCGATCTTCATTCCTCGCCGAGAGGATAAGGGTCGCCCCGAGATGTGCCAGTTCTTGAGCGAGTGCACGTCCGAGCCCTTCGGAGGCTCCGATCACCCAATAGCGTTTACCTCTAAACATTTTAGACGTCTTCTTTGCGACGCATGGTTGCAATCAGCTCTGCAACTTTGATACCCGCCTTGCGCATTTCCGATTTGTTCATGATGACGCCGTTGTCCATCATGTACATCCAATCGGTTACATCAAGAACATGTCCCCCGGCCTCTTCTTTCAGACGTATCCTATATGACATGCACACAGTCGCGCCTTCTTGGTGTCCTGTTGCCGTTCCAATGATGTCATCTGCCTCAGCCGTAAAGCGCCCGTCGTTGCCAATGCGCAGGTGCCACGCACGAATTTGCTTTTCACCGGAAGAATACCGAAACCTTTCTCGTAAAATACCTGTGCTACCGGTCCATTCCCCCTCCATATCCGCGACGAACCGCGACACAGCTTTACCCGTCGGACCAAAAATTACCCCCTCTGACTGAATTGGCCCGCTTAGATGAGTTCGGATATCAAAGGCCGGGGATGTCCCGATGTAATGCTCTGGGCGTTGAGCCCGAAAACTCAGCCCGTAGATCCGAAGCAAAAGAAGCCCCAAAACCACAAACAGACCACTTGCAATCAGTGTCATTGAATCAACTCTTTCAAAATGGGCTGCGCGTCAGGTGACATCGCGGGCCGAAGGCGGAGGGGATGGGCGATAGAACGCCCCTTTCAGTTTCAGGCGCAACGCCTGCCGATAAATCAAGGCGACTGTTCGCAACGCCCCGAACGGTCGGCGCATAAGGGCAGTCAAAATTGAGGCGTTGCTCAGCGGGATACGGTCCCCCGTTAGTGTGGCGATCACACCTTCGGAACCATGACGAAATGCAATTCGGATCGCGATCCCGTCGTCCTTGATATTAAACCGGAAACGATAGGATCCGCCGACGTCTTGGAATGGGGACACATGAAATACTTTTTTCGCATCAAGGGCGTTATTCACCGCAATCGGCGCAAAGTCTAAATTGGCGCAAACATAATTATGACGACCGCCATAGGTGTTGTTTACCTCTGCGATTACGGCAACCAGCAGGTCATCTAAATAGGCCAGCCAAAAACTAACGGGATTAAACGCGTATCCAAGACACCGAGGCTGGGTCATAAGCAGAATTTTACAGGACTGTGCCGCGGCGCAGCCGTGATCCTCTAGTACCCCTCGGGCCCAAGACAACCCCTCACCCGCGTCACGCTGCCCACCATGGTCCCTGTCCAAAACAGACAAAAGGTTCCAGCGATTGCGGGAAAACAACAACGGACCGTGGTTTGCCTCGGGGTCTATCAACACATAGTCAACGCCATAGCGGAACGTGTTGGCGATTTTTCCTCGACGAACATGGCAGGTTTCACCGCGGATATGTTGAGGCCAATGCATCATACGGCTATGGACCCCAGCTTTTGTTCAAGCCGTTCAGCCACAAAAACCGCACTGGCAAAACCATCCTCATGAAAACCGTGCCGTAAATAGGCTCCGGCGAACCAGGTGTTGTTCTCACCCTGCAATGCTGCGACCTCTTCCTGCGCTTTGATTGCAGCCTGATCAAAAACCGGATGGCGAAAGGTCTTTTCGTCATAAATCTTGTCTGCGCGCACAGGACGTTTTGGGTTCAACGTTACGAACAAAGGATCTTGCTCATCAATGTTCTGCAATTTGTTCATCCAATAGGTCACACCAACGGAGGCCCCCTCATCTGAAAGGTCTGCCTTATAAACCCAGCTCGACCATGCATCCCGCCGCCTTGGCATCTGATGCTCATCACAATGCAGCACCATGTGGTTATCCTGATATCGAATTTTCGATAAAGCCGCCACTTCGCACGGTGTAGGCTGATCCAACAAACGAAGCACGTCATCGGAATGACAGGCCATAATGACCTGATCATAGCTCCGCGCCGCCGCCCCTTGCGCCGTAACAATACTCTGCGTAGCAGAGCGAACAATGCTTTTAACCGGCGTATCTGTCAAAAGCTTCACACCGCGTGCGTCTAGGCTGGCGGTCAGGCGCTTAATATATTCGAAACTACCTCCTTTGATCGTCCACCACTGGTGCTGCGCCTTATGACTGAGCAACGCGTGGTTTTTAAAGAATTGAACCAATGTGCGGGCCGGAAATGCGCGGATCATCTCAGGCGGGGTCGACCAAATCGCGCCACAGATTGGCGTCAAATAAAACCGTTGGAACCATTCGCCCAGCTCCAACTCCCTCATGAGATCATCGATTGTCACATCATCTGAGGTCGCCGTGGCTTCTGCGCGATCATTGAACCGAAGGATATCTCGGACCATCCGCCAAAACGCCGGGCGGGCTGCATTTTTAGGTTGCGCCAAAAGGGACCGAAATGATCGAAGGCCGTATTCAATCCGGCCATCATCGATCGAAGCCCCAAAACTCATATTGCTTTTTTGAACTGGCACGTCCAATTCAGCAAACATCTTGGTGAGATGCGGGTAAGTCTCGTAATTAAAAACGATAAACCCCGTATCAACAGGTTGATCCGCGTTCCGTCCAGCGAGGACCGTACGGGCATGCCCACCCATAAGTGGCTCAGCTTCGTAAATTGTCACCGAATGTTGCGGGGCAAGCAAATAGGCCGCCGCGAGGCCAGAGATACCACCACCGATAATAGCGATACGTTGCGGTGGAACTGAGGGGGCATCAAATGACATAGGGCACCTTTTAAAGTTGATCTACAGCTTATACGCCTCAACACCTGCAACGGATCACAAAAGGACGGCAAAAAATGTAAATAAAAATTTGATCCACTTGGCAAACCGCTGCGTAACGGTTTGTATGATGCAACACGCTTTAGAACTCGCTCGGCCCGATGCCCCGCCCTCAGTGGCGGAGATCAAACCGAATGGCCGCACAAGGGGAGGCATCATAAAACCCGTGACCACTCAGGCTGAAACCGGCTACTCCGATCAAACCCTCTGGATGATCGCAATACGCGATGACCGAGACAAGGGCGCCTTTGGCCGTCTTTTTGATTTCTACGCACCTCGGTTAAAGGCCATGATCCTGAGGAATGGGATTAGTGGAAATCACGCCGAGGACATTGTTCAGGACGTCCTTTTGACAGTGTGGCGCAAAGCTGAACAATTTGACCCGCATCGCGCAAATGTATCGGCTTGGATTTATCAAATCGCCCGAAATCGGCAGATTGATATGGCCCGAAAGTATAACCGCCCAGTCCCCGAAGAATTAAAGATCGAAGACCGGACCGACGACGATGCCGATCAGATTGTCGGACTAGAGCAAGAAACAGATAAGCTAAGAACGGCGATTTCCAATTTACCGGACGACCAGAGGGAGATGGTCGAAAAGGCGTATTTGGGGGAATTGTCCCACGCAGATATTCGGCAAGAAACCGGATTACCACTGGGCACAATCAAATCGCGTATTAGATTAGGGCTTGAACGGCTCCGCCATGAACTGAAAGAACTCCGTTAAATGACCATGTCAGATATCAAACACCATATCTCAGACTCCCTGATGGCCGCTTATGTCTCAGGTCACCTTCCCCATCCTTATGCGATTGTGGTGGCGAGCCATATTTCCATGTGTGACGAATGCCGCTCAAATCATGACAGCCATTTGGCGGCTGGAGGCTCTATCTTAACTTCTTTGTCCGCAGCGACGGTCAGCGATAACTTGAAAAACCGGGTGTTCGACTTGTTGGATGAGGCGCCCCCTGCTGAGCCTAAGCCACAAAAGCGTCAGGGTGTTTACCCTGCCCCTGTCATGGAGGCGTTAAAGGGTAAGCAACCAAAATGGCGATCTTTGGGCATGGGCGTCAAACAGTCTATCCTTTGGGACAATACTGAGGGCTCTGTGCGATTGTTGTATATTCCCGGCGGCAAGGCTGTCCCCGAACATGGGCACAATGGTTTGGAAATGACGCTGGTTTTGCAAGGCGCTTTTGCGGATGATGACGGGCGTTATGGCGTCGGCGATGTCGAAATCACCGATGAAGACGTCGATCACACACCCATCGCAGAACCCGGCCCCGCCTGTATTTGTCTTGCTGCAACCGATAGCCCACTACGCTTCAAATCTGTTGTCCCAAAACTGCTACAACCGATATTTCGGATCTAAATCAAAAACGTTCAAACTCCCTCCTGTGTCAGGTTAGATAGTATCCCACCATTTTGAAGCATGCCCTCTTAAAGGGGACTCGATGGATCAGCACGTGTCCAATCCAAATACGCATTGACGTTTTGCCCTTGGAAACGTGTGCCGACGGCGCTCAGACTTAGGCTATCCCCATCAAAGGTCACTTGACGAATTTGTTCTGTCCCAATCCAGTTAGGACAAGAGGCCGCTTTCACCCGATGAATGACGTGATCACCCTTATCTTCGTAGGATCCCGAATAAGAGATCTGCGATTTAATCGCCGTTAAATCTTCTTCTAAAGTACCTCCAAAGGGGTCATTTACAGTGTATAGAGTGCGGTTTTTTGCAACCATCTGCACGAACACAAATCCATCTGGTGTATAACTGATAAAACCCTCGGCCTCCTTTCCCAATGGATAAATTCTATGGCCCTCGCTGGTTTCGTTAAACCACGTCAACAAAGACCACGTCCCAACCAGAGGTGAATTTTGAACCATTGCCTCATCCTTTTTATCAGTCGCAACACCCTTCGCCTAACTGAATGGGCGGGCAAGGACGTGTCCCATATGAACAATAGACACAACAATCACCAGGGGCGGGTTTGAGCACAGTTTTGCACGAACCGCATTCATAGAACCACTGACAATAATCCGTAGGCATCTGATTTATCTCGGCGACCCCGCACACAGGACAGGTCAACGTGCTTTCAAGAAACACTCCTTTTCCCACCGTCAACTCCCCATCCTTTCACCAAACCCAATCAATTCTCATTGCCCCACTGTATACCAGATCGGAGCGGTGTAAGCCCTGTCCTGAACTGTCGGCGACACTTGTTCTGGAAGAGGTATACCATAAAATGCGGCGTCATGGGTGGTCCAGCGGGGTGTCGGAATTTCAAGGACGCGTACATAGTAAAACGCATCATCATCAACAGAGAAGTCGGGATCACTCCAGTAGCCGCTCAACGCAGTGGCACCTATAGAATTTGTATATGTCGCCGACGCAATATCCACGGTCGATCCCACAGAGTCTCTGGCCCGGCCATCTTTGCCAATCACTCGGTCACCAGACACTGCGATATCATAAAGACGTTCGTGAGACGCACCCTCGGGATCAACCCAACCTTTGATGATCTGAATCCGGTCTAGATTAGCCCCGTCCTGATCCCGTAACGCCTGGATCAAAAACTTTGGTGCTCCTCCCTCAGGGGCATTCGTAAGATCGCCACCCATAGGCACACCATTTTGGTATCCATTGGACACAAAATCAGAAGCCCGCACATCGTCTTCGTCAAAATCCCAGCCACCAAAAACGCGTACCCGTATACGGCTGCCGGTCGTTGCATAAGCCTCTTTTCGAGTAATCGCACCGAACACTTCTTTACGGGTATTTTCCCGCGCCCAGACCGCTGTTAATCCCGAAGCTGATTCTTGAGCCGTTACAATGCGCAAGGCTGGATCATCTGCCGGGATAACATCTCCGTTGTGCCGGTTCGCCGATGGTTCTGTATGTTGGTATTTCCCAAAATAATTATCTTCACGCGTGGTTGGGATAGCAGTATGTGCATCAGTCGTACCATACAGCCCAAACTTATAAGGATTGGCACCAATCTCCCGGCCAAGTTCTAGCCCAACTTTCAGAGCGGACCTTGCATATTCGTATCTCAACATCTCCGGCGTTTTCGCCGACGTTCCAGCCAGATTACCGACATCCCAGCTTTCGAAATCCGCAAATTCATCATCAGGAGACAGAAACGGATGGGTTTCCTCGTCCCCTTTGATTTGCGTCATTTCATGCATGGGCTCCCACCGAATTCGTTTTTCAGCGTAGGCTTTATCCATAGGTGAACCGTCGAATTTGTTTTTGTTGAACATTAATCCGTTCGACATATTCGCATTATGCGGGACCGCTATTGCTTGTCCGCCCACTTTTTCTTCGTATGCAGCAAGGTAATCCCAAAGCATTTCCGGATCTGGCGCGTCAAAAAAGCTTAGAGGTTTTGTCTGGCTCGTTTTCTCAGCCCCATCTTCAAACAAAACAATCCGGTGCAAATTGTCGCCTTTGGGGGTGAACGTCCACTCAAACCCGCTGAGTGCTGTAAATCGACCCGGATCATTATAATGATCAACCGTTTCAATTATTTCCTGCCATAAATCACCGTCTAGATCTAATCCGGCCGTTGGATCGACACCTCGAATGGTTGCCATCTCGATGATTTCAGAAAAAGCCGCCATCCGTGCCTCTTGCCCCTCGCTGAACCCATCGTGAATGCGCCGCCCCCAATCGTCAGCCAAAAGCCGTTGGTCTGAAGTGCGGATGGCAGTGGATAAACCCAACATCTCAGCATGTTCGGTTATGGCTAGAAAATCTAAAGGACGGATAAGCTGTACGGGCTGACCTGTATTAGACAGAATTTTTTCACCACGTGCGATTTTAAAGGCATCATGCATTGTCAATGACGTGCCAATCAGACCAGCATCGAACGAAATTTCTGTATGAAAATGCAAGTCCCCAAACAATACCTGATCCGGGTAGGATCGCCCAATAAAAGGCGAATACTCAGGGGCAATTTTTACGTAGTCAGGATTTACTGCGCCCTCAAAGGCCAAGGCGTCAGACCCTAAAAGGAAAATCGGTATTACGCTTGCAGACAATGCAATAGAACAGATTCTGGCATGTATCATAAAAGTCCTCCCAAACATTCACTTGGAAGAATACATGAATTTTAGAATAATTTAAATGATCTGCATCAAAGCCATGTATGCGACAACAAAAGGTTGTCTAAATTAAACAAGAATTCTCGCTCAGATCTGACGCCAAATCTAAGCGAGGGCCTCGTATTTTATCCGTTAAACAAAAAGTGGATGACGTCGCCGTCAAGCACCTTATATGCCTTACCTTCGGCGCGCAGCTTACCAGCGTCACGCGACGCTTGCTCTCCACCCAACGTGATGTAATCATCATAGGCCACAGTTTCTGCCCGGATAAACCCACGTTCAAAATCACCGTGGATCACCCCTGCCGCCTGAGGCGCCAAGTAGCCTTCTTTGATCGTCCACGCACGGGCTTCTTTTGGGCCAACCGTGAAATAGGTTTGCAGTTTCAGCAACTCATAGCCAGCGCGAATCAACCGGTCTAGGCCGGCTTCATCCAAACCCATTTCGCCAAGAAACATCCCAGCTTCGTCATCTTCTAACTGGCTGATCTCCTCTTCGATTTGCGCCGAAATCACCACATGGGCCGCGCCCTGCGCCTCTGCCATCTTTGCGACCGCTGCAGAATGTTCGTTACCTTCAGAAGCGGAACCTTCATCCACATTGCAGACAAACAGAATCGGCTTGGTGGTTAACAGTTGCAGACCTTTCCAAACCTTGATGTCATCTTCATCGACCTCAACCGTCCGCGCCGGCTTACCGTCTTCCAGTGCAGCCAGCGCCGCCTTGAGGAGCCCCTCTTGAACAACAGCCTCTTTATCACCGCCCCGCACTTTGCGGGTGATATTTTGCAGTCGTTTCTCGATGCTTTCCATATCTGCTAGCATCAGTTCGGTTTCAATTGTCTCTGCATCCTCAACCGGGTTTACACGACCATCCACATGGGTCACGTCGCCGTCCTCAAAACAGCGCAGAACATGGGCGATGGCGTCAACTTCGCGAATATTGGCAAGGAACTGATTGCCAAGGCCTTCGCCTTTGGACGCGCCTTTGACTAAACCTGCGATGTCCACAAAGGTCATTCGCGTTGGAATGATCTGTTTGGATCCGGCAATGGCGGCCAATTTGTCCAGCCGTGCGTCCGGTACGGCCACCTCACCCACATTCGGTTCAATGGTGCAAAACGGAAAATTCGCAGCCTGCGCAGCCGCTGTTTTGGTCAACGCATTAAACAGGGTCGACTTTCCGACATTTGGAAGGCCCACGATACCCATCTTAAAACCCATTGCGTTGCTCCTTGCGATGCAGATGAAAAACTCGCAGTCACATAGGCCCTTGTGCCCTGCCCTGCAAGGGTTTCCGTTGCCTCCATTGCACATCTGCCCATTGCTTTTCCGCAAAAACTTATGCACATCACATTTAAGCATAGAATAAGGACGCCCCATGACTCGCATCGACGCCAAATTCGCAGACCTCAAGGCCGCCGGTAAAAAGGCCTTTGTTTCTTATGTTATGGCGGGTGATCCGGATTATGAAAAATCGCTAGAAATCGCAAAAGGCCTGCCTTCTGCCGGAGTCGACATTATCGAACTGGGCCTGCCCTTTACAGATCCAATGGCCGATGGGTCCACCATTCAATTGGCGGGTCAGCGGGCGCTCGACGGTGGTATGACCCTGCAAAAGACCCTCGATCTCGCTGCGGAATTCCGGAAAACCGATGACACAACACCAATCGTTTTGATGGGCTACTACAACCCAATCTATTCTCGTGGCGTGGATAAATTCCTTGTTGATGCCAAAGCTGCTGGAATTGATGGGCTGATCGTTGTGGACCTTCCACCAGAAGAAGACAGTGAACTATGCATCCCCGCGCAGGCGGCAGGTCTGAACTTTATTCGCCTCGCCACGCCGACCACTGATGCAAAACGCCTGCCCAAGGTGCTGCAAAACACCTCTGGCTTTGTGTACTATGTTTCGATCACCGGGATTACTGGTGCCGCCGAAGCCCAAGCCGGAGATGTTGGCCCCGAAGTGGCCCGCATCCAAGATGCAAGCGGCCTGCCGGTTATTGTCGGTTTTGGGGTAAACACACCAGAGAAAGCCGAAGCCATTGCCAGTGTTGCTGACGGGGCTGTCGTAGGTTCTGCTATCGTGTCAAAAATCGCCGACGGCAACTCAACCGAAGATGTTCTGGCTTTTGTGAAAACTCTTTCGGACGGTGCCCACCGGGCCTGATCCCAATTAGACTTCACTTTTATCAGGCTACGCCTTCCGGGCGTGGCCTTTTTTGTACGCGATGATCTAACGCTTGCTAAAACTGATTAAATTGGTGAAAAGTTCTTACCGAAACATGCAGGAACTCTGGTATGCCCGTCATTACAGAAATCGAAGATCTCCGCCGTCTCTATAAACGGCGCGTCCCCAAAATGTTCTATGATTACGCTGAGACCGGCAGCTGGACCCAACAAACCTTCCAAGAAAACACCACCGATTTTCACAAGATCCGGCTACGCCAACGCATTGCCAAAGACATGGCCAACCGGACGACCAAATCCACAATGTTGGGGCAGGATGTTGCAATGCCCGTGGCAATCGCCCCTGTCGGACTATGTGGCATGCAGCACGCCGACGGAGAAATCAAAGCCGCCCGCGCTGCTGAAAACTTCGGAGTTCCCTTTACACTTTCGACAATGTCGATCTGTTCTATCGAAGATGTCGCCGAACACACCACCAAACCATTCTGGTTTCAGGTTTATACCCTCAAGGACGATGACTTCATGCGTCGTCTGATTGACCGCGCCAAAGCGGCCAACTGCTCTGCAATCGTTATCACCGTCGATCTTCAAGTGATGGGTCAACGGCACAAAGATTTGAAAAACGGCCTTTCCGCCCCACCCAAACCAACTTTGGCTTCGATCTTGAACGTAATGACCAAACCCCGCTGGGCCTTGGGAATGGCGCAAACCAAACGCCATACGTTTGGCAATATTGTTGGTCATGCAAAAGGCGTTTCGAATACATCATCATTGTCTTCTTGGACCGAAGAAGCCTTTGACCAATCCTTGGATTGGGACCGAATCAAACAATTGCGCGACATGTGGGATGGGCCAGTGATCCTAAAAGGGATCCTAGACGCAGAAGACGCTAAACTTGCGCTGAACGTCGGAGCCGACGCGATTGTCGTCTCCAACCACGGCGGCCGGCAATTGGATGGCGCACTGTCTTCCATCCGCATGCTCCCCGCGATCATGGACGCGGTTGGCGACAAAATCGAAGTCCATATGGACAGCGGAATCCGATCCGGACAAGATGTCCTGAAAGCCGTCGCATTGGGCGCTAAAGGGACAATGGTTGGGCGCTCTTTCGTCTATGGTCTTGGCGCAATGGGCGAGGAAGGGGTATCAACGGCCCTGAACGTCATCCAAAAAGAGCTTAGCACCTCTATGGCGTTGTGCGGACAACGGGACATCAACAACGTCACACGTGACATTCTGATGATCCCAGAGGATTTCGAAGGCAACTGGGCATAAGTCCCTATTTATGGCGGGTGGGTATTTGACTCAGCCGCCAACCATTGGGCAGTATCAGAACAATAAGCCTGCCGGCGCAGGCAACCGCCACAAGTGCAGCCGTAGGGCACACGCAAGCTCAATGTATTGACGAAGAGCCATAAACACAGCTTTTTTGAAAGCAGCGCATATCGCAAGTTCATTACGATAATTCGAATTTTCAGTGATCCTCTTGGAACCTGCCAAGCAAAGAATTCCGATCGCTTGCCTCTCCATACGAATCGGCTTTTATTTCCCGCAAAATCTGTCTATACGCGCGACTTCACCGGGCCATACACCCTTGGAGGATGGCCCCACATAAATATTGGAGAATTCCTATGGCTGGTCAAATTCCAGATCTAGAAGTTTCGGTTCGCTCGGGGACAGGCAAGGGGGCCGCTCGTCAAGCACGCCGTGAGGGTCTTGTACCTGGTGTCGTTTATGGTGGTGGCGAAGAGCCAATCGCGATCAACATCCCTTTCAACGTTCTGCTTAAAAAACTAAAAGCAGGCCGCTTCTTGTCCACTTTGTTCAACCTCAAAGTTGAAGGCCAAGAAGACGTGCGCGTGATTTGCCGCAACGTACAGCGTGATGTGGTCAAAGACCTTCCAACGCACCTCGACCTGATGCGCCTGCGTCGCACAAGCAAAGTTAAACTGTTTATTCATGTTGAGTTCCTCAACGAAGAAGAAGCACCCGGCATTAAGCGTGGCGGTACTTTGACTGTTGTCCGTCCTGAGGTTGAGCTGGAAGTTACTGCTGGTGACATCCCAGAGAGCCTGACTGTTGATCTGTCCGGTCTAGACATCGGCGATACAGTGACCATCTCAAGCATCACTCTGCCAAAAGGCGCGAAACCAACAATCGACCGTGATTTTGTGATCGCTAACCTTCAGGCACCTTCCAGCTTGCGTTCTTCTGACGGCGACGACGAAGGCGACGATGAAAGCGAAGTAACTGAAGAAGCCGCAACAGAGTAATCTGTCCTCGCTTTTGTGACAATTTTGAACGCGCGCCCAGTTAAGGGCGCGCGTTTTTCTTTTGACAAGGCAACCCATCCATATGACCCATTGGCGACCGGCAAAATCCATCCGAGTTAAAGCGCTTGGCCTGCATTGGAGACAGGGTGGTTTACTTGCGGCTGAAGTCCTCGATGACACTGGCTGCGTCAAAGGTGTGCGCCCCTTGGGCGGCAGTGTAGAATTTGGGGAAACATGGCAAGATGCACTACATCGCGAATTCATGGAGGAGCTCAGCGTTTCGATAGATACCCTCGGTGCACCGTTGGTCATGGAAAACATCTATTCTCATCATGGTCAAACCGGCCATGAGGTCTTGTTCATAGCAGAAGTCCGTTTTTCTGAAACGGCTTTTGAGCACCAGAACCAGATTACCTTTTACGAGGACAACGGCACGCGCTGTACAGCCCGTTGGTTCGATATCGATACACTCGACACCCCAAAAGGCCTTGCCTTGTTCCCCACGGGGCTAAAGCAACACCTGCGATAACGCCAATGGCTTTGCATTGCTGGCCGACCACGGTATGAGCAAGAAATCCTAAACGTGATGGAATTCAAAAATGCTGCTGTTTGTTGGTCTTGGAAACCCCGGTGCAAAATACGCCGGCAATCGTCATAACATTGGATTTATGGCACTGGACCGGATTGCCGAGGACCATAACTTTGCGCCATGGCGTGGCAAATTCCAAGGCTCCCTATCTGAGGGGCGTTTGGGACGGGAAAAAGTCATTTTATTGAAGCCTGAAACCTTTATGAACTTGTCCGGACAATCGGTAGGTGAAGCCATGCGGTTTTACAAACTGGCCCCACAGGATGTGACCGTTTTTCACGACGAGCTGGATCTGGCCCCTGGGAAACTGCGGGTCAAACAAGCCGGAGGCCACGCGGGTCACAACGGGTTACGCTCCATCCATCAGCACATCGGCGAGGACTATCGCCGGGTCCGAATGGGCATCGGGCATCCGGGCCAAAAGAACCTCGTGTCTGGCTACGTATTGCGGGACTTTGCCAAAGCCGATCAAAACTGGCTGGACGATGTGTTGCGTGGCGTTGTGGATGGCGCTCCACAACTGGCGGATGACGATGCAGGTAAATTTATGAATGCCGTCGCTCTACGGGTGAAACCTCCACGCGATTCAAAATCAGAAAAACCCAAAAAGAACGTACAAACCACACCGCCGAAAGAGCCTATCGTGGACAATCGAACCGCATTGCAAAAACTGGCTGACAAATTCAAGTAATGCAACTTCGTAGCGTCACTGTTGCACCCTTCCTGGCCCCGTGCTTTTTTCTGCCGCAAGGGAGAACATCATGAAACGACTACTTAAAATCGGCCTTTGGACGATTGCAACACTAATTGTTGTGGGGGCTGGCATTGGCCTTTGGAAACGCGAAGAGATCACGCGTCTCTTGGCGGTGAACAGCTTGTTCTCCGAAGAAAAAATCGTGCGGAATTTTTCGCATATGGATCAGGCCTTTCTATCCACGGGCATTTCTCGGGGTGACGGTGCCGTGACAGAGCTCCCTCAGGGGCTTTCCGCGATCATGCCCAAGGAGTTTGACGCGTGGGTCAAAGAACGAATCTTGACTGGCATTGTGGTGTTGAAGGACGGGCAACTTGTTCACGAAAGTTACTACCTTGGAACCAACGACACCGATCAACGGATTTCATGGTCCGTGGCAAAAAGCTACCTTTCTGCCCTGCTTGGGGTGCTTCTTAAAGAAGGTGTCATTGAATCTATCGATGACCCTGTTGTGGCCTACGTCCCAGCCCTACAAAACGGTGCTTACGCGCAAGCAACAATCCGCAATGTGTTAAACATGGCCAGCGGTGTCGTTTTTAATGAGGATTATTTTGATCCCAATTCCGATATCAACAAAATGGGTCGCACGATTGCCCTAGGTGGATCTCTCGATGAATATTCCGCAAACCTGACCGAAAGCTTTGCAGCCCCCGGCGAGGTTTGGAAATATGTTTCGATCGACACCCATGTCCTGAGCATGGTGATCCGCGGCGCGACAGGACGGAGCATCGCAGACTTGTTGGGCGAAAAAATCATCACGCCATTAGGTCTGGAGGCGGCCCCCTACTACGTCACTGACGGCGACAAAACCGCATTTGTTTTGGGCGGCCTAAACCAAAGCACCCGAGACTACGCACGATTTGGACAAATGATCCTACAAGATGGATTTTACAACGGCAGTCAGATCGTTCCGGCGGACTGGATTGCGGACTCTACCGTTCATTCTGCGCCAAAAAAACCTGATGGTATGGGATATGGATACCAGTGGTGGATCCCGAAAAATGCTGAGCCCGGTGAATTCTTGGCACAAGGTGCCTATGGGCAATACATCTATTTCAACAAAAGGATGGGCGTTGTGATCGCCAGCAACGCCGCAGACCGTACATTTAGGGCAGATGGGGTGAGCGATCAAAACGTTGCAATGTTCCGCAGCATCGCCAAACAGATAAACTGATTGCCCTCAAGACATGAACCTTTAGGCTGGCCGAGTTCATATAAAGGTGCAGCATGAAAAAAGAACCTTCGGTCAACATATATGGCGCGCCGATGATGATGTGTTCGGTCTCCCCCATGACTGGGTTCTTTCGGGACGGCCAGTGCAACACCTGCGCAGAAGATCAAGGGTCACATACAGTTTGCGCCGTGATGACCAATGAATTCCTCGCCTTTTCAAAATATGTGGGGAATGATCTTTCAACACCCCGCCCAGACCATGGGTTTTCCGGACTAAAGTCCGGAGATCATTGGTGCCTGTGTGCGCAACGCTTTCTGCAAGCCGCCGATGAGGGATGCGCCCCATTGGTGAAACTGTCGGCTACGCATCAAAAGGCTTTAGAGATCGTGCCTCTAGAGATGTTAGAGACCCATCAAACGGAGACCTAGACCGGGAAAACCTGATTTTGACCCAGCAATTTTTGCGAAAAGAAAAGGCAGGCTCGATTTATCATCGGCCTGCCTTTTAAAACTGCGACCTTAGATCGGTTTAGTCTTTTTCATCCATATCCAAGCCAAGCGCTTTGGCTACTGTAAAGATGTCTTTGTCGCCGCGCCCACACATGTTCATCACAAGAATATGGTCCTTGGGAAGGGTTGGGGCAATTTTCATCACATGGGCCAAGGCGTGGCTCGGTTCCAGCGCTGGGATGATCCCCTCTTGTGTACAAGAGAATTGAAAAGCCTCCAGAGCCTCAACGTCAGTGATCGACACATACTGCGCACGACCAATGTCATGGAGCCAGCTGTGTTCTGGCCCAATGCCCGGGTAATCAAGCCCAGCAGAGATCGAAAACCCTTCGAGGATCTGTCCATCATCATCTTGCAGCAGATAAGTGCGGTTGCCATGCAAAACACCCGGCCGACCACCCGTCAAAGAGGCGCAATGCTCCATCTTTGCATTTACACCTTTGCCGCCGGCCTCAACGCCAATAATGTTGACGCTCTTGTCGTCCAAAAACGGAAAAAACAGCCCCATTGCGTTAGACCCGCCACCGATGGCCGCGATGATAGTGTCCGGCAGACGGCCTTTACCCTCATGGGCTTGCAATTGCTCGCGGACTTCTTTGCCGATGATCGACTGGAAATCACGAACCATCGCGGGATAGGGATGCGGACCGGCCACTGTACCGATGCAATAGAAAGTATCGCGTACGTTGGTGACCCAATCCCGCAGCGCATCATTCATTGCATCTTTGAGTGTGCCACGCCCAGAGGTTACCGGAATGACTTCTGCACCCAAAAGTTTCATCCGGAACACATTCGGGGCCTGACGTTCAACATCATGAGCGCCCATATAGACCACACACTTCAAACCAAAGCGCGCGCAGACCGTAGCCGTTGCCACCCCGTGCTGCCCTGCGCCGGTCTCTGCAATGATCCGGGTTTTTCCCATACGCCGGGCCAACAGAATTTGCCCCAAGACGTTATTGATCTTATGTGCGCCAGTGTGGTTCAGCTCATCACGTTTTAGATAGATTTTGGCTCCACCAAGGGCCTCTGTCATCCGTTCAGCGTAATAGAGCGGGCTCGGCCGACCAACGTAATGGGTCCAAAGGTCATCCATTTCGGCCCAAAAGCTATCGTCGGTTTTGGCTTTTTCATATTCAGCCTCAAGATCAAGGATCAGGGGCATCAAGGTCTCGGACACAAACCGTCCGCCAAAATCACCGAAACGACCGTTTTCATCGGGACCGTTCATAAAGCTGTTGAAAAGATCGTCCGCCATTGCCGTTCTCCTGTCAGATCTGTTCTGCGTTTAAAGACAATCTGGCACGTGGTAAAGCGTTGGCCAGTCAGAATTTGAATTATGCCTGAGCTGCCGCAATGAATTTGGCGATCAGTGCTGCGTCTTTGACACCAGGAGCGGTTTCGACACCAGACGACAGATCAACTTGCCGCGTCCCTGTCACCTTAATCGCCTCTGCCACGTTATCGAGGGTCAACCCGCCCGCCAACATCCATGGTATGGACCATCGGCGACCGGCGATTAAGTTCCAATCGAATGTAATACCATTTCCACCGGGAAGATCTGAGTTTTTCGGTGGCTTTGCTTCGACAAGCAGTTGATCCGCTACAGCAGAATAGACATTCAGCTGTGCCAAATCGTTTTCATGGGCGATACCCACAGCCTTCATCACAGGGAGGCCGTAGCGAGCGCGAACCTCAGTGACGCGTTCAGGTGTTTCCGAACCGTGCAATTGCAACATATCAAGTGGGACAGTCGACGTAAGCGCGTCCAGAAAGGCATTGTCCGCGTTTACTGTCAGCGCCACCTTGGCCACCCCAACGGGCACGGTTAGCGCCAAATCACGTGCATCCGCGATGGTTATATGCCGAGGCGATTTTGGAAAAAATACAAATCCCACATAGGCCGCACCTGCATTCGCTGCGGCGGCTACATGTTCGGGTTGACGCAAGCCACAAATTTTAACTTTGATGTCCATGCTGCACGACTTAGCGCGCCACGCCGCCGCCTTCAAGAAGCGCAAGCACTTCATCCTCGGGGGTAGCTTTGGTTTCACGCAGTTTTGTGACTTCGCGCTCTAACACAACTTTGTCTCGTTTATGACGTGATGCCTCGGCACGATGTTTATGCTCGCGAAACCATTCCCAAACAAAGCCAATCAACAGGCCAACCGCAATGCCGCCAAACACAATCAGAAACAGGGGCAGATCAATGGTTGCCTGTATGCCCAGCAAACCGGCGATATCATCTGTCAGCAAATGCAAGGTGACAACGTCACGATTTGCAACAGAGATAGAGATCAAGGCAATCGCCACGAGGGCATAAAAGGCGTATTTAATGTAGCGCATGGGCCAGAGTTACTTTCCGTTAAGACGATCGCGTAAGAGTTTACCGGTTTTAAAGAAAGGCACATGCTTTTCTTCGACTTCCACCGATTCCCCTGTGCGAGGATTGCGGCCAGTACGCGCATCCCTTTGCTTTACAGAAAAGGCGCCAAATCCGCGCAGTTCAACGCGATCACCGCGAGACATGGCATCAATGATCTCTTCAAAAATAGTATTCACGATACGCTCAACATCTCGTTGATAGAGATGTGGGTTTTCGTCGGCAATCTTCTGAATTAACTCAGAGCGGATCATAGGTTCCCTCCCAATCCGTGACCGGCAGCAGGCCACAAAACGACTTCATGTTTTATAGGACTATACGCATAAAAAACGCTTCGAGAAACTATTTCGAACGCTCAGAAACCAAAATTATCGAGCTAATCCACTGATCTTTCTGCGACATTCGAAAGAAACGGCCATTTTATGCCGAATGACGCAGGTTTTAGGCATAATTTGGAAACTCATGATTCGTGAGCAATTAACAGAAAACGGCCCCGCAATGGCAGGGCCGTTTCTATTATTCAGTCGTAGATAGGGACGATTACTCGTCTCCACCTTTCAGAGCTGCACCAAGGATATCACCGAGGGACGCACCGGAGTCAGAAGAACCATACTGTTCGACGGCTTCTTTCTCTTCTGCGATCTCACGTGCTTTGATGGACAGACCCAGACGACGGGATTTGGCGTCGATATTGGTGACACGAACGTCAACCTTATCACCTACACCAAAGCGCTCTGGACGCTGCTCAGCACGGTCACGGGACAGATCAGAGCGACGGATGAAGGACTTCATGCCGTCATAAGCGACTTCGATGCCGCCTTCTTCGATTGCAGTCACTTCGACAGTGATGATCGCGCCGCGTTTCACGCCGTCAACAGCATCCGCAAAGGGATCGCCGTCCAGCGCTTTAACGGAAAGCGAAATACGCTCTTTCTCAACGTCAACCTCAGTTACGACAGCTTTGACCATGTCGTTCTTGTGGTAATCGCCGATCACGTCTTCGCCACGGCCTTCCCATGTCAGGTCGGACAGGTGAACCATGCCATCGATGTCGTTGTCGAGACCAATAAACAGACCGAATTCGGTGATGTTTTTGACTTCGCCTTCAACTTCGGTGCCAACAGGGTGTGTCTCAGCAAAGACTTCCCATGGGTTGCGCATTGTCTGCTTCAGACCAAGGGATACACGACGTTTGGACGTGTCGATTTCCAGAACCATGACTTCGACTTCTTGAGACGTAGACACGATTTTGCCTGGGTGGACGTTTTTCTTTGTCCAAGACATTTCGGAAACGTGTACCAGACCTTCGACGCCAGGCTCCAGCTCTACAAACGCACCGTAATCGGTGATGTTTGTAACGCGACCAGTGTGGCTGCTCTCGAGTGGGTATTTGCCTTCAACAGCATTCCACGGATCGTCCTGCAGCTGTTTCATGCCGAGGGAGATACGGTGGGTCTCTTTGTTGATCTTGATGACTTGAACTTTAACAGTCTCGCCAATTGTCAGGATCTCAGAAGGATGGTTCACACGGCGCCATGCCATGTCAGTGACGTGCAACAGACCGTCTACACCGCCAAGGTCAACAAACGCACCGTATTCGGTGATGTTTTTGACAACGCCGTCAACAGCCTGACCTTCGGTGAGGTTGCCGATAACTTCAGCGCGCTGCTCGGCACGGGATTCTTCGAGGATCGCACGACGGGAGACAACGATGTTGCCACGACGACGGTCCATTTTCAGAATTTGGAACGGCTGCTTCAGACCCATCAATGGGCCAGCGTCACGCACAGGGCGAACGTCAACTTGCGACCCTGGCAAGAACGCAACTGCGCCGCCCAGATCAACAGTAAAGCCGCCTTTGACGCGACCAAAGATTGCGCCTTCAACGCGTTCTTCGTCTGCGTATGCTTTTTCCAGACGGTCCCAAGCTTCTTCGCGGCGAGCTTTGTCGCGCGAAATAACTGCTTCGCCTTTGGCATTTTCAACGCGGTCGAGGAAAACCTCAACTTCGTCGCCAACAGCGATTTCAGGAGCTTCGCCGGGATTAGCGAATTCTTTAAGCTCAACGCGGCCTTCCATTTTGTAGCCTACGTCGATGATGGCTTGGCCAGCTTCAATCGCGATGACTTTACCTTTGACAACAGAACCCTCGTCGGGTGTGTCAATTTCGAAGCTTTCAGCAAGAAGAGCTTCGAATTCTTCCATAGATGTCTCTTGAGCCATGTGGTCTCAGTTTCCTTTACATAGTGCTTTAACGGGCCATGCGGTTGTTTCCGCCGGTCTTTGGGTTTCAGTTGGTCGCCCCTTTCACAGGGCAGCGATGATGCAATACAGATTCCCGCAAAACGAGAAGGGCCAAACACAAAAACAGGCCGAAGAGTATCTTCAGCCCTGCCCATAACCTTTGAGTCGCAGCAATTTCGCCTTGTCGACAGGCGGCTATATAGAGCGCAGATCTCTGGATAGCAAGGGGATTGGGCTGGTTTGGGCCATCGCGGCACACTGAATCAACCTGTCAAAGCCCCTATGACTCATTGTGGGTGTTCATCCCCCCAGCTTGCCGCGCATGGCTTGATAAATGACGGCTGTTGCAACATTTGCCAAGTTGAGAGACCGAACGCGATTATCAAGCATCGGCAAACTAAAAATACGATCCTCTTTCCCATTTAGAACCTCTGGAGGCAGGCCTTTGGATTCACAACCAAATACCAAATAGGCATCCTCAGGGTATTCAGGATCATAGATGGTTTGCGTCCCATGTTCCTCAAAAAAGAACAACGCGTCGGGAGCCGGTTTGCGATCCCCCATAAAATGATCCCAACTGTCATATTCATTTAGGTAAACATATTGCCAGTAATCTGTTCCCGCGCGCCGAACAGATTTTTCATCCAGAGAAAATCCGTAAGGTTTGATCAAAATCAGCTCTAAATTCAACGCCACACATGTCCGTCCAATAGCGCCTGTATTGTACGGAATTTCAGGGGTCACCAACACAATTTTGAGGTTCGATTCAGACATTAATAGATAGGCTTTCTCAGTTGGGGACGCAGCACAGACTGCGCATTGCGATTTTCTTGAAAGGTTTGGGAGTCCGAAAACTACCGTTTTTCCAAAAATTGATGTGCCTCAAGAAGCGTCTGGGCAAGCCCATCAAAAAAGCCGGGCACATCAATATCAATATAGCTTGAAGGGGCATCTACGTCTTGCGACGTGCCACGTTCGACTTGCTTTACTTGAAATGAACGAGTCGAAGACCCGAGCAACTCCCGATAGCTCGCACCCGTGCCGTGCTTTAACACGTTGATTGCCAAATAATATGTATGAATCCTGTTTGCGAGGTCTGCTTTGCGCGCCTCTAGCAACGCAGCTTTCAATTTCCGTGAAAATGGGCCCCGTTTAAAATGATGCTGCATGCGCGCTTCAAAAAGAGTGAACACATCAATCGCAGCCAATTCTAACGCAACATATGCAGCGCGTTGATCCTCTTTTTGGGCGGCGGTCGCAGGCTGCCCCTCCAGACCTCCGCGCGCGCTCCGTATTCTATCTTCGAACAATTTTGCACTGACCAGTGCGTCCTCAATCAGGTCTGGTACAGTCTGCGACGTTGTCATCGTTCATTCTCCATTGGGTCCCCCTCCTTTAAGCTAAGTGGTCAAGAATGATAGGGGTTGGGGCGATCATTATTGCCGTATATTCATCATCCACCGGACGTTGACTTGCGCCACGACTTCCTCAATCAACAATTCAACCCTATCTAAACAAGATGTCATCCCATGGGTCTGCAAATGCGCACGCCCCTACATCACCAAAAATGGATTGAGGATGTTCAGTCCACAAATCCCTTTGGGAGAATGAATGTGAAACTTGTAGTTCTAGGTGCGAATGGTCGAACAGGGCAGCATGTCGTGCGAAACGCTATCGACAGAGGAGAGACTGTCACTGCGATCACTAGGTCAGACGCAAAGCGCCCCGCAATCGAGCATGAAAACCTCCGCGTCGAGATTGGTGACCCATGTGATCCACAATTTCTATCCAACGTATTCCAAGATCAAGACGCAGTCATTTCGACACTTGGAGGTCGCATGCCCACAAAGATTGCCACAGCCATCTATTGGAAATCAGCTGATGCGATTGCCGAAGCCGCAGGCAACACGGGTCTGGAAAAAATTGTCGTCACATCGAGTGCGCTACTGTTTCCCCCACAGCGCCTTTTCGACAAAGCCCTTATCGCCATTGTGCGCAACATCGTTCAAAGCGCAACCCGAATGGAAAATAGATTGAGCACCGCAAAACTTACCGTAGATGTCGCGCGATGTGGCTTTCTGACCGACGCGAGTGACACAACATATCGCGCGGAACAGGGGATATTGCCGAAGAATGGCTCAACCGTTTCGCGCTTATCTCTTGCCCATTTCCTTATCGACCGGGTCCATACTCCCAGTACTGGCTTCCAAGTATACGGAGTTTCAGCGCCGGTTTCCTAAAACCTACCCAAAACCCGATTCACCGCCACAACAGCCTGGGCCACGGCCTCATCAATCGACAATTCGGATGTATCCACCCGCAACGCATCATCTGCGGCCACCATCGGCGCGGCATCTCGGGCCGCGTCTCTGGCGTCACGTTCACGCACATCCGCCAACACTTGTGCGCGGGTCACATCTTGATGTTTGGCCGATAATTCTAGATAGCGACGTTCGGCTCGCACCGTATCGCTAGCGGTTACAAACAGCTTTACGTTGGCATCCGGGCAAATCACCGTGCCAATGTCGCGCCCATCTAGAACCGCCCCGCCTTCACGGCACGCAAATTGTTTCTGGAAATCAACCAAAGCAGAGCGAACTTCTTCGATTGCGGCCACTTGACTGGCGGCTTGCGCGACTTCTGTGGTCCGCAAGTCGTCGCGTTGCAAATCTTTGGGCTGCAAATCCCGTGCGGCCGCAATCGGATCCTCTCTGGCCAGAACGCGCCGACCGGTCGCCCGGTACAACAATCCAGTGTCCAAATGGGCAAAGCCAAAATGCGCCGCAACAGCCTTAGAGATCGTCCCTTTACCCGCCGCAGCCGGCCCATCGATAGCAACCGTGAATTTCATCCGTTGTTACGCTCGATCCGGGCACCTAATTTGGCCATCAGACCCTCAAAAATCGGGAAAGACGTCGCAATCGGTCCACCATCATTCAATCGAACGGGCTTTTCGCTGGCCATTCCAAGGATCGCAAAGCTCATCGCGATGCGGTGATCCAATACTGTGTCAACCTCAGCACCCCCAGCTACATTGCCATGGCCTCGGCCTTTAACGATCCACCAATCATCGCCCTCATCAACGTCAACCCCATTGCCACGCAGACCCTTGGCCATCGCATCAATTCTATCGCTTTCTTTCACCCGCAGCTCTTTGACACCACGCATAACGGTTTCGCCTTCGGCGAAAGACGCCACCACAGACAAAACTGGATATTCATCAATCATGCTGGCCGCACGCGTTGGATCGACTTCGATACCTTTTAAATTGGGTGAAAACTTTGCACGCAGATCGGCAACCGGCTCCCCCCCCTCTTCGCGCATGTTTTCATACGTCAGATCTGCACCCATTTCCCGTAACGTGGTGAACAAACCCGCTCGCGTTGGATTCAGCCCAATATTGGGCACCAACACGTCAGACCCTTCAACGATTAAGGCCGCACACACAGGAAATGCCGCAGAAGAAGGATCGCGTGGGACCACAATCGTTTGCGGTTTAAGCTCTGGCTGACCCGTTAGCGTAATCTTATGACCTTCGGGAATCTCTTCGACAGTGATCTCGGCCCCAAAACCCGCCAACATGCGTTCGGTATGATCTCGAGTCGCCTCTTTTTCGATAACAACCGTTTGACCCGGCGCGTTCAACCCCGCCAAAAGCACAGCAGATTTCACCTGAGCTGATGGCATTGGCGTCGCATATTCCACTGGAACCGAGGCGGCCGCGCCTACAATGGTCATAGGCAATCTGCCTCCACTGCGCCCATAGGACTGCGCCCCGAACAATCCGATTGGGTCCGTAACACGCGCCATCGGGCGACCATTCAAGGATGCATCCCCGGTAAACGTCACCGAAATATCGGTGGTGGCCATGGCACCCATGATCAATCGCACACCTGTACCGGAATTCCCGCAATCGATAACATTCTCAGGCTCGGCAAAACCGCCAACACCAACCCCATGCACGGACCACTCACCGTTGCCATGTTCAATCACATCAGCCCCAAAAGCCCGCATTGCCTTGGCGGTGTCCAACACATCTTCACCCTCAAGCAAACCGGTGATATGGGTTTCACCCACCGCCATCGCCCCTAAGATCAACGATCTATGGGAGATAGATTTATCCCCCGGAACATGGGCCTCACCGGTCAAAGGACCGCATTTGCGAGATGTCATTGGCAGAGGGGTACCATGGCTGGACATGTGAGATCGTTCCTTTCGAAAATTTTGACGCCTGATACCGCACAGGAGCGATAGGGTCTATCGCCTTTGCTCCTTTGCTGCGAAAATATGCGATTTCAGCTCCTCCGTCGGCCCCAACGGGGCGACGGCCAGCGCCTTTGTGGCGCAAGACACAAGGCAAACCCAAATCTCCCCGGCGTCACTCTTGACCAAATGGTCAAACTTGCAATAGGCCAGTGGCCATGAGACGCTGAATATGTCCACTTGGGGCATAGATCCGAAAGGGCACTGCATTGCAAACGACAACCGACACCACCGCAAGCCTCACCCGTAGCGCCCAGCTGCCACAGGTGCAGGAACCGCGTAATCCCGGCATGGCGCTGGATCTGAACTGGGTGCGTTTGGCACAAGCCAACACCTCAGCCATTGAGCGCCGAGCAAAAACCCTCCCTGGTCGTCGGTCTTTAAAGAAAGATCATCAAGCCGCTTGGTTGCTCAAGGCAATCACTTTAATCGATCTGACGACGCTATCCGGGGATGACACCGAAGGCCGCGTTCGCCGCCTTTGCGCAAAGGCCCGTCAACCGGTCCGCCCGGAAATTTTGGGCGCGCTGGGTATGCCACCTATCACCACCGGTGCGATCTGCGTCTATCATGATATGATCGATACGGCGGTCACAGCACTTCAAGGTTCCGGCATTCCAGTTGCGGCTGTTTCCACCGGTTTTCCGGCAGGCCTCTCCCCCTTGCCGCTCCGCGTTGCAGAAATTGGAGAGAGCGTCAAAGCCGGTGCCGCTGAAATCGATATCGTGATCAGCCGTCGTCATGTGCTTCAGGGCAATTGGCAGGCATTGTTTGACGAAATGAAAACCTTCCGAGAGGCCTGCGGCGATGCCCATATCAAAGCTATCTTGGCAACGGGTGAACTGGGCTCTTTGCGCAATGTCGCGCGAGCCTCTCTTGTGTGCATGATGGCTGGGGCCGATTTCATAAAAACCTCAACCGGCAAAGAAAGCGTCAATGCTACTCTGCCCGTCAGTTTGGTGATGATCCGAACGATCAGAGATTACCATGCGCGCACCGGTTACCGGGTCGGATACAAACCTGCGGGCGGCATTTCCAAAGCAAAAGACGCGATCACCTACTTGTCTTTGATCAAAGACGAATTAGGGGACCGTTGGCTGCAACCCGACCTTTTCCGCTTTGGCGCGTCGTCCCTGCTTGGGGACATTGAACGCCAACTCGAACACCACGTCACCGGTGCCTATTCTGCCGGTTACCGCCACCCGATGGGATAATTGTCATGACTGTACAGGATATCTTTAACTCCATGGAATATGGTGATGCCCCCGAAAGCGCCGCCGAGGCCCTCGCTTGGCTGGTAGATCAAGGAGACCGTTTTGGTCATTTCATAGATGGCGCATTTACCGAAGCAGGCGAAGGCTTTGAAAGCCGCAACCCTGCAAATGGCAACGTCCTGGCGACTCTGTCTCAGGCCACGCAGGCCGATGTGAATGCCGCAGTTAAAGCGGCCCGGAAAGCACAGCCAAAATTGGCGTCCTTGCCCGGTCACAGCCGCGCAAAATGCTTATATGCATTGGCCCGCCTCGTGCAAAAACACAGCCGGTTGTTTTCGGTGCTAGAATCCATGGACAACGGCAAACCGATCCGTGAAAGCCGCGACATCGACATCCCGTTGGTTGTGCGGCATTTCTACTACCACGCAGGCATGGCTCAACTGGCCGATACCGAAATGCCAGATCGTGACGCTTTGGGCGTATGCGGTCAGATCATCCCTTGGAATTTTCCGTTGCTAATGCTGGCATGGAAAATCGCCCCAGCAATCGCAATGGGGAATACTGTCGTGTTAAAACCAGCAGAATACACATCCCTGACCGCGCTTTTGTTCGCCCAAATCTGCCAAGAGGCAGGCCTGCCTAAAGGGGTTGTTAACATCGTAACCGGGGATGGCGCGGTGGGCGAAATGATCACCAACCATACCGGGATCGACAAGATTGCCTTTACTGGGTCAACTTCCGTCGGACGCCGCATCCGAGAGGCAACTGCTGGATCAGGCAAGGCGCTCACACTCGAACTGGGGGGGAAATCTCCCTATATTGTGTTTGATGACGCTGATATCGACAGCGCCATCGAAGGGCTGGTCGACGCTATTTGGTTCAACCAAGGGCAGGTCTGTTGTGCAGGCTCTCGTCTGTTGGTCCAAGAGGGTATCGCTGAGCAATTTTACACCAAACTCCGTGCTCGTATGGATGGGTTGCGTATTGGCAACCCGCTGGACAAATGCATCGATGTCGGCGCGCTCGTTGACCCGGTGCAATTGCAAACCATCACGCAATTGGTTGATGGTGCTTCGGATGAAGGCACCATCTACCGCGCAAATACGCCACTCCCAGAAAACGGTTGTTTTTACCCCCCGACCCTAATCACTGGGCTGCATCCGGCCTCTACCTTGATGCAAGAAGAGATTTTTGGCCCCGTACTGGCGGCAACAACATTCCGCACCCCATCAGAAGCTGTCGACATCGCAAACAACACACGTTATGGATTAGCGGCTTCAGTCTGGACAGAGAACGTCAATCTCGCGCTTGATATTGCGCCAAAGTTGGTATCTGGTATAGTTTGGATCAATGCCACAAACCTATTTGACGCCGCAGCCGGATTTGGCGGCGTACGCGAAAGCGGCTTTGGCCGCGAAGGCGGTTGGGAAGGACTAACCGCCTACTCAAAACCCATCGCAAAGCCCAAAGCGTTGACACCAATTGCACCGTTTTCCGCTCCTAAATCAGCAACTGTGGACACGTTGGATCGCACAGCCAAATTCTATATCGGAGGCAAACAAGCACGCCCTGACAGCGGTTATTCAAAAGCCATTTGGTCCCCCAAAGGCAAGCTTTTAGGACACGCAGGATTGGGCAATCGCAAAGACATCCGCAACGCCGTTGAAGCGGCTCACGCGGCCAAGGGATGGTCCAAGACCACTGGGCATCTGCGGGCCCAAATCCTGTATTACATTGCCGAAA
Organism: Pseudoruegeria sp.; assembly: GCA_039972875.1. Lineage (GTDB taxonomy): Bacteria > Pseudomonadota > Alphaproteobacteria > Rhodobacterales > Rhodobacteraceae > Pseudoruegeria. Next base: position 123,700 of record JBDWMA010000024.1, on the reverse strand, counting down.
ACCTATCCGCACGTGTGGACGAATTTGCGGCCCGCTTAGATGCAATGACAGGCTCATCAAATGGCAAAGCCGAAGTGGAAAGCTCTGTCTCTCGCCTGTTTACCTATGCTGCGTGGGCAGACAAATATGACGGCCAAGCCCATGGCGTGCCGATCCGAGGCGTTTCCTTGGCAATGAAAGAACCCGTTGGCGTCATAGGCGCTCTCTGCCCCGATGAGGCACCGCTGCTGGGACTGATTTCCCTAATGGCGCCTGCGATAGCCATGGGCAATCGATGCGTGTTGGCCGCCAGCCAACCCTTTCCACTTGTGGCCACTGATTTCTATCAGGTTCTACAAACGTCTGATGTGCCTGCGGGAGTGGTGAATATCATCACTGGGTCGCATCAAGATTTGGCCCCGACACTGGCCAGCCACATGAACATCGATGCGGTTTGGGCGTTTTCGCATGGTCAATCTGAACTCATTGAAAAAGCGTCTGCCAGCAACATCAAACGCACTTGGGTGTGTAATGATCAGGCCGTTGACTGGCGTGGGCCGACTGGCGAAGGTCGCCAGTTTTTGGAACAATCGGTCGAAATCAAAAACATCTGGGTGCCATACGGCGAATAACACGCATATAAAAAATCCCCGCCAATTGCCAACAAATACGGGCCTCTGGCGGGGATAATTGCACCAATAGAAAAACGCTTATTATTTTCTTGAGAACCGATCGGCAATGCCGCTGAAAAAGCCTTTGGCCTTGGTCGCGGCAGCGTCCGCGCGATCGTCTAGCTCATCCATGGCGACGGCGGCCTCTTCCAGAACGGGATCAATCCGGCGTTCTTTGAAACGTTTAAAGATACGCCACACCCAAAACCCTAGGATTGCCAGCAGGGTGAGAATGACAATGTTCACCCAAGGGATGATACGCACATCTGGACCATCCACAGCCTTCAAACTAACCGCATTGGGATAGATAGACAGGAATTCACTACGCCAGCCATATGATTTAACAGCCACCCATTGCGGGTTGTCGCGGCCCGATGTCAGATCCCGCGCCTGCGCCTGAAGGTTTGAACTGTCGAGCTTAAAATAAGGTGGCCATCCCCAACCCGTGTCTTCATTCCGATACACACGAGGTTTACCGTTGGATCCGGTCGTGTCGATAAACCGAATATCGCGTTGAACCAATCCACCCTGAATGCTCGCCCCTGTATCAGGTGACGCCCAAAAGATCGAATTCTCTCCGAATTGTTCGAGCTTGATTTCGACGCCGGTTACATAGACGATATTGGTGCGTGGCAGGGTGTAATGAAAGAAAGAAAACACCGTCAACAGTACGGCAACGATGAAACCCCATTTAATGTAACGCATTATTTCCTCACGTAAAATTCATCAGATAGACCAGCATGGCGACCACCAAAACTGGGATAATATAGACCAACAGGATCAGCTTTCGGCGTAGTGATTTTTCATAATCCGCAAGCCCTGCGGTTATAAAGGCATCCCGACTTTTGGTTGGATGCCCCTCTTCATCAAATCGCCGTTCCAGTTTTCCACGCCTTACGGAGCGCGAATAAAGCGAAACGATGATATAGACCACCGTTAAAACAACCGCTCCGATCACCCCAAGACGCAAAAGCGCAATCATTTGTCCGCAATTCCTTTGTATCGTTCTGTGGATAGGTAGAGGTTCCAACTCTGTATTGCCACGATTTTAGGTGATATTTTCAGTCTGGGCGCTGTAATGCATCTGAAAACGTGCCTACTCTCTTTCCAACAATTCAGCATTATAGGCCGCAAAATGTCCCACAATCAGCTCGTCCCCGGCGCGCAAAACCTCATTACCGATGTTGCAGGTTTGCGCATCGGAAATGCATCAGACTCAACCCTCAGATCTGGCAGTACTGTTTTGATTGGTCAGGAGCCTATGACAACAGCAGTACACGTCATGGGCGGGGCACCAGGAACAAGAGAAACAGACCTTTTGGCACCGGACAAGACCGTTCAAAAAGTGGACGCGCTTGTCCTCTCTGGCGGGTCTGCCTTTGGTTTAGACGCAGCATCCGGTGTCGTGGATGCCTTGCGCCTGCAAGATCGCGGTTTTCTGGTAGGCGATCAAAGGGTTCCTATTGTTCCCGCCGCAATCCTATTCGATTTAACCAATGGCGGCGACAAAAACTGGGAGCAAAATCCCTATGCGCAACTGGGACGCGCCGCGCTGGCCAACGCGACAACTTCTTTTCCTTTGGGATCCATCGGGGCCGGATTTGGTGCAACCACCGCCACCCTACGAGGTGGATTAGGGTCGGCTTCGGTTATTTTGCCGAGCGGACAGACTGTTGGTGCGATCATTGCCGTCAACGCATTAGGAAGCCCTATCGTTGCCAATGGTCCGCATTTTTGGGCCGCCCCTTTTGAGATGAATTCGGAATTTGGTGGCGTTGGCCTTGCCCCTCAGGCGGCGTATGCACCTGAAAGCCTGCCCACCATCAAAGGCGGGCCCACGAAAAACACCACTATTGGGATTGTCGCCACAGATGCAGATTTAACGCAGGCACAGGCCCAGCGTATGGCCACCGCGGCGCATGATGGCTTTGCTCGGGCGCTCTATCCTTCGCATACTCCCTTTGACGGCGATCTAATGTTTGCTATCAGCACCGGCGCAATCCCCCTAGAGGACGAAGTGACTGATCCGTTATTATTGGGGCATGCCGCAGCGCTCTGTGTGGCACGCGCAATTGCCCGAGGGATCCATGCCGCCTCTGCCGCACCATTAGGGATGCCACAGAGCTGGTCTGAACGGTTCGGAACATCGAAAGATTAACCCAAAATGGCCTTCATCATGGGACTGTCTGGATCGTACAACCCATCGATCACATCGAAATGGTGGCGACCTGGATCAATCCGAAGCGTTGCATCAGGCCAAGCCTCAGCCAACCAACGCGCCTGATCCAGAAACACTGGGCGTTCCTCAGCCCCAACCCACACCGTAACCGGGCAGATCTGCGGAACATGCAAAATTGGGCTTTCTGCGGCGGCCTCATCTACATCAATGCAAAGATCCAAATTCATGCGCGTTTCAATCAAAGGACGCAAATCAGATACCGGAGAGATCGGAACCACATGACGGATCCGGTGGGCTACGGCTTGATCCAGCCCCACATCCTCACATAGCATCCGCGATACCAAATGCCCGCCGGCAGAGTGGCCCACCAAAACAATGGGGCCCAATACATCTGCGGCGACCCTCTCAACGGCCTTGCAAATTTCATCGGTGATCTCTGAAATGCGTGCTTCAGGTGCCAAAGTATAGGCAGGCATGGCCACCGCCCAATCCCGTGCGGTCGCACCGGCGGCAAAATGCGACCAGTATTTATTATCAAACCGTCGCCAGTACCCACCATGAACAAAGACCATGACCCCTTCAGGACGCCCAGAGGGCAAAAACAGATCAAAACTGTTCCTTGAATTTGCTCCATATGGAATATTCAGACGCGCGCGCCCCACGGCCAGTTCAATCTCGCGCCATTCATGGGCAGCTTCTTCCCATCGAAGCGGATATTGATCTGCACCAGAAATGAAATCTGCATTGGCATAAGCAGTGTCGAGGTCTGTCATTGTAGGCAACCTATCGAAGAAGGGATTAGATTTTGACACATAGGATCGTGGGCAGAGCCGAATTTCAACACGATAAACGGTTTTGTTTTTGACCAGCAGAAAATCAACCGTTGGCCAGCGCACCAAATATTCCACTTCGCAGCTTTTGTATTAGCAAATCAACGCCCACGACACTGCATGAGGCCGCAAAGACTGCGATCACATTGCAAACCGACTTGGCCAAGGGCGGTAAACGGTCTACATCTTTGCACAACAATTCGCAGGAAAGCCGTTGATGACCAAACCACCTCTGACCCTTTACCTCGCAGCACCGCGTGGTTTTTGCGCCGGTGTTGTACGCGCCATTAAGATCGTAGAGCTCGCCCTCGAAAAATGGGGCGCGCCCGTCTATGTACGCCATGAAATCGTGCACAATAAATTTGTTGTAGATGGGTTACGAAACAAAGGCGCGGTCTTTGTCGAAGAACTGGACGAATGCCCGCTGGATCGCCCCGTCATTTTTTCGGCCCATGGTGTGCCAAAATCAGTTCCTGCCGCCGCAGAAGCCCGTGAAATGATTTTTGTCGATGCCACATGCCCCTTGGTGTCCAAAGTCCACATTGAGGCTGAGCGTCATCATGAAAACGGGCTACAAATGGTCATGATCGGACACGAAGGCCACCCTGAAACGGTTGGCACAATGGGGCAACTGCCCGAGGGGGAGGTTCTTCTGGTTGAAACGCCAGAGGATGTCGCGACACTCTCGGTGCGGGATCAAAACAAATTGGCCTATATTACACAGACGACGCTCTCTATTGATGATACTGCGAATGTCGTCAAAGCGTTGAACGATCGTTTTCCAACTATTGTCGGCCCCCATAAAGAAGATATTTGCTACGCCACGACCAACCGCCAACACGCGGTTAAAGAAATGGCCGGGCAATGTGACGCGATACTGGTTATTGGCGCACCAAATTCATCCAATTCAAAACGTCTGGTAGAAGTTGGAGCCGCGGCTGGCTGTCAATATTCGCAACTTGTACAGCGCGCCAAGGACATCGATTGGCGCGCATTAGACGGCATCAATACGCTTGGTTTGACGGCCGGTGCATCGGCGCCCGAAGTGCTTGTCAACGAAGTCGTGGACGCCTTTCGTGCCCGCTATAACGTAACCGTAGAACTGGTGGAAACCGCCGAGGAGAACGTCGAATTCAAAGTTCCACGCGTTCTGCGCATTCCAGCCGTATGAGACGCATCCCTAAAGCCGCGTTATATCTGGGCTTGGCAGGGCTGTTGCCCTTTGTCTGGGGTGCCTTAAGTCACTTGCTTCCAGATTTGACCAGCCCATTACGGGGTTTACTCCCATCGCGCCTGTCAGGCACCACCGTGCTGCACGGGTATGGCATTGTCATATTGTGCTTTATGTCAGGGGTTCTTTGGGGATTTGCCGCTCAAACCGCAGGGCGACCTGCAACAATCGGCTACTGCCTATCCGTCTTTCCGGCGCTTTGGGCATTTTTCGCCGTGAGCAGCGGAGTTCAAGATCCACTCTGGGCGTTGATTGAGGGCTTTTCAGTCTTGTTGCTGTTCGATTTTTACTTTTGGTATGGAACCATTGCCCCGAGATGGTGGATGTGGCTACGCAGTTTATTAACGGCTGTGGTTCTGGGCTGTTTGTACATCGGAATCCATTTTTAGAACCGCCTGAAAACCCTTAGGTCAATTTGAGTTTGTCTGGCACTCTGTCAGACAATCAACTAACAGAGCGCCATGGCAAAATTATACGCATATACCGACGGAGCATGCTCCGGAAATCCCGGCCCCGGCGGTTGGGGTGCCCTATTGATCGCCCGGAATGACGACGCGGTTCTAAAAACCCGTGAGCTTAAGGGCGGCGAAGTTGAAACCACCAACAACCGGATGGAAATGTTGGCCGCGATCAATGCGCTAGAGGCATTAGAACGTCCCAGCACAGTGACCGTTGTAACCGACAGTGCCTACGTCAAGGGTGGCATCACCCAATGGATGTTTGGTTGGAAGAAAAACGGCTGGAAAACATCGACCAGAAAACCCGTTAAAAACGAGGATCTGTGGCGCAGGCTGGACGAGGCTCAAGCACGGCATCGAGTGACATGGGAGTGGGTTAAAGGCCACGCGGGTCATCCCGAGAACGAAAAAGCCGATGAGCTTGCCCGGGCTGGAATGGCACCGTACAAACCGAAAAAAACCAAGGGCTCCGCGTGACCGGATTTGCTCTTTTGGACCATACAGCGGTTATCGTTTTTGCGATGACCGGCGCTCTGGTCGCGAGTCGCGCGCAGCTGGATATCATCGGATTCATATTTTTGGGATCCCTCACCGCCATCGGTGGTGGAACAATCAGAGACATCTTGCTGAATCGTGATCCGGTATTTTGGATCGACAGCCCGAGCTATCTCGGCCTTGCCACACTGGCCTCCGTGGTTGTCTATTTCACCGCGCATTTGGTGGACAGTCGGAAAACCTGGATTGTTTGGCTAGATGCGGTTGCTCTGGCTGTGGCTGTTACCGTTGGTTTTGGGGTGACCCAATCGATGGGGCATTCTGGCCCGATTATTATCGTCATGAGCATCATTACCGGCACGCTGGGTGGCTTGATGCGGGATGTTGTCGCCAATGAGGTTCCGCTCGTCCTCAAGCAAGGCGAGATCTATGCAACAGCCTGTATGAGTGGCGCCGTTGCGGGGCTTGTCGTCTTATTTTTGGATTGGCCACTATATATCGCGATGGTCAGCACGGCCGTGGTTACGTTCATCCTACGGGCTGGCAGCATCACACTCGGTTGGAAATTGCCAGTGTACAAATCCCAACCAAAACGAGACTCTGATCATTTGTTGAAATAGGTCTGATAAATCCAAATCAACAAGAGTGCCCCAAGGATTGCACCCAAAAAACCAGAGAGCATGCCAAATGCGGCCAACACAACCCGCAAAATCAGACCGCCAACCAATGCACCGATTACACCTACGGCAATAGTCACCGGCACGCTCGCCTCAATGTCCATGACACGGGTGGCAATGAAACCCGCCGCCGCCCCAACGATCAATAACATAAGTACAGACATAGCACCGCTCCGGTTTTGTATGTTTGAAGCGTTACCTAAATTAGGTGGGACCGCCAGATTTTTATTGGTTCCGGCAGATTTTTATTAAGCTGAAATCAGGTTAAAGGGTTATTGGGCGTGAACCCCAACAAGAGCTCTTGTACATCCATAGCCCGTTTTCCGTGACGTTGTGCTCTGGTGATGCTCACCGCCCCAGAGCTGCAAGCAATTGTGAGGGCGTCCAAGACTTCTCCGGGGGAACCATCCCCATCGATCTGACAAGATGCCAAAAGTTTCAGCCGTTCGTCTCCACTTTGGCACCAAGCGCCCGGAAAAGGCGAAAGACCCCGGATCTTGCGATCTACCTCTTGGGCAGAGGTGGTCCAATCGATGCGGGCCTCAGCTTTATTGATTTTGTGGGCATAGGTGATCCCATCGGTCGGTTGGGGTACAGGTACCAGTTGATCAATGGCCGCAAGTGAGTTGACGATTTCCGCGGCACCAAGAATGGACAGGCGATCGTGCAATTGCGCGGTTGTTTCCGTGACACCAATAGGGAGTATGCTGCGGGCAAGGACGTCACCCGTATCCAAACCGGCATCCATTTGCATAATACAAACTCCCGACTCAGTATCACCCGCCATGACCGCACGATGAATGGGCGCAGCACCACGCCAACGCGGCAGCAAAGATGCATGAATGTTCAAACAGCCACGTGTTGGAGCATCAAGAATAGCCTGAGGCAAAATCAAACCATAGGCGACAACAACCGCTATATCTGCGTTCAACGCCGAAAATTCCGACTGCGCTTCCTCGTTTTTTAAACTCACCGGGTGACGAACCGGTAAACCAAGCGCATCAGCGCGGGCATGTACCGGGGTAGGCCGATCCTTTTTACCGCGCCCCGCGGGGCGCGGTGGCTGACAATAAACACAGACAATTTCATGCCCGGCCTCAACCAATGCTTCGAGCACGGGCACGGAAAAATCCGGCGTCCCCATGAACACAACTTTCATCGGGTCTTCCTAGATTTCTGAGATTTCTTGATCAACATCTGGCGTTTCAAAGGTTTAAGATGGTCGATAAAAAGCTTACCATTCAAATGATCAATCTGGTGCTGCACAGACGTTGCCCAAAGGCTAACAAAATCCCGCTCTTCAACTTCACCCTGCTCGTTCATAAAACGAACGGTGACCGCACGTGGGCGTTCGATGACAGCAGAGACGCCAGGCAGATTTGGGCTTGCTTCCTCATGGGGGCGTAGTTTCGCCGACGCATGCAGGATTTCAGGATTGGCCATTCGAACCGCCTGCCCCCGCTCTTCAGAGGCATCAACAACGGCCAGCCGCAACATCACACCGATCTGTGGTGCGCCAAGTCCCACACCGGGCATGACCTCCATCGTGTCGATCATATCCTGCCAGTGGCCGCGAATCTCATCTGTGATTTCGGTGACCGGTGCCGCGGCTGTCCGCAACCGTTTATCCGGATACGGTAGACATGTACGGGACGTCATGCGCGGGCCTTTTCGCGTTTTAGCTTTTGCATTTTGCGTGTGATCATCTGTCGTTTCAGCGGTTTCAGGTAATCAATGAACAATTTTCCGTCCAAGTGATCGATTTCATGTTGTACGCAGGTGGCCCATAATTCACCAAATTTCCCAGATTGCGCCGCACCATCGATGGCGGTCCAACGGACCTCAACCTCGGTCGGGCGCGTGACATCGGCATATTGATCAGGAATTGAAAGACACCCTTCCTCGTAAACACTGGTTTCCTCAGAAGACCAGAGAACCTCTGGATTAACCATCACCATGGGCGCAGGAGCCTCACCCTCAGTGTTCACACAGTCCATGACGATAATACGTTTTGAGATCCCAAGCTGAGGCGCCGCCAATCCGATTCCGGGGGCGTCATACATAGTCTCAAGCATATCATCGGCCAGCTTTTTCAGCTCAGGTGATACGCCGTCAACGGCTTCGGCTACCTTTTTCAGGCGCGGATCGGGATGGATCAAGATCGGTCGAATGCTCATGGCAGATCATTTAGGCCAACAAGACGCAACGTGCAACGCTCTTGCACTCCGCATCGGAAAGATTAGCTTGAGGAAAATTTATCCGGAGAGCCCCAATGAACCCAACAAATTCCACTTCATTTGACACAGTCATAGACCGACGCGGGACAAATTCCGCCAAATGGGACGGGATGGAAGCCGCTTTTGGGGTCCCTCCTGAGAATGGTTTGGCCATGTGGATCGCCGATATGGATTTTGCGGCACCTGAGTTTCTGCAATCCGCGCTGCGAAAACAGATCGATATTGCAAATTACGGGTACTTCTCAGGCATGCCCGCATATTATGACGCTGTCGCCAATTGGATGGAAACCCGCCACGGCTGGAAGGCGGACCCAGAATGGATGTTTACGACTTTTGGCTTGGGCCATGGGATTGCTATGACAATCCAATGCTTTACCGATGTTACCGATCATATCGCAGTGTTTTCGCCCGTGTATCATGAATTTGGCGTAAAAGTAAAAAAGACGAGACGGACCTTGACCGAGTTGCCCCTTGTTCAACGCGACGGCCTCTATGAAATGGACTTCGCGGCTTATGAAGGCTTGATGACTGGAAAAGAGCGGATGATCCTTGTCAGTTCGCCACACAATCCAGCAGGCCGCGTCTGGACCCAACAAGAACTGACCGATTTAGCTGCGTTTTGCATAAAACATGATCTACTTATTGTCTCAGACGAGATCCACCACGATCTGGTGTTTCCCGGCCATAAACATATCCCCATGCCTATCGCCGCACCGGAAATTAAAGATCGATTGATCATGACAACCTCTGGCTCAAAGACCTTTAACATCGCTGGAGCCAGAACCGGTTGTGTGTCCATACCAGACTCTGAATTACGCAAGGCTTTCGCGGCTTTCCACAGAAGCTTTGACATCAGCCCCAATCTATTTGGTGTTCTTCTGACCAAAGCTGCCTACTCCGACGACGGTGCGCAATGGGTGGACGAATTATGCGCCTATTTGGCCGCAAACGCAGCGCTGTTGACCGAAGGGCTGGCCGCGATACCGGGCATTGCCCCGATGCCAATGCAGTCGACTTACCTATCTTGGGTAGACTTTGCTGGAACGGGCATGGATCGCGCGGAAATTCACAGCCGGATCTACAAATCTGCTGAGATTGCGGCAACGCCTGGTCATACACTCGGGATCGGAGGAGAAAGCTTCATGCGGTTCAACATTGGCACCCCCCGCGTCAACGTCCAAGAGGCGGTCGATCGATTGCAAACGGCATTTTCTGATCTCCAGTAGTGACCGCAGCGCTATAGTGCTTTCATGAGATGTAAGAAAGATCGAGTGGATCTATCACTCGATCTTTCGTTTGATCCTGAGCTGCAAACGTCACTAGAACAGGGCAGATTGCCAACCCCTTCCCCCTATTACTAGGCGCGTGTGATCAACGCGGCGGGCTCAATCTCTTCGATTGCAAAATCCACTGGAGCCTTATTGCGCGCCGGTGTGGACCTCTTAAATTCATAAGTGTATTCCCCATGCGACATCTCAGCCTGAATGATGAGACACTGCGAAATATGCCGCGGCCCATCATAGATGTCCACGAATCCGCGTAGATCAACATCACGTTCAAGTGCAAAACCATCATCCCACAGCTTTAGGATCCGGTGCACTTCTCCGTCAGAATGCACACATAACCGATTGCCTTTGCGCAATGCCTGCTTTCGGGCCTGATCCAGTCCCTCTTGAACTTCTTTAGACAAAAACTCAAACATAACGCCCTCCCAGACTCATCGTTTGATGGTGCGCTTAAAATTGTGAAATTCAAGTAAAGCCTACCACGTAAAAGTATATTTCGGTCACGTGTTGTGATCCTCCACCAAGTTCACGCCAACAACAGGTCGCAAAACATGAGGAATCTCTGCATCGTACAAAGCTGAGTCTTTGAAATCACGGACCGCGCCAAGGGCCGGACCCACCAGGATCAAAGCAGTCCGTGTAATTTTTTCAGCGCGGACTTTTTTACGAATATCAGATACCGTGCCACGCAACAAAACCTGATCCGGCCAGCCGACCCGATAGGCCACAACTACAGGACAGTCCCCGCCATAATGTGGTGTCAGAATACGCTCAATCTCTCGCATGTTGCGCACTGCCAAATGGATCGCAAGCGTCGCCCCCGTACGGGCAAAGTTCTCAAGGCTTTCGCCTTCGGGCATAGACGTAGATTGCATTGACATACGCGTCAGTACGATCGACTGCGCCACTTCGGGAATGGTTAATTCTTGCCCCAAAGCCGCCGCCGCCGCCGCATAGGCAGGTACACCTGGGATGATCTCATAAGGGATATCATCAGCGTGCAACCGACGTATTTGTTCGGCAATCGCACCATAAAGCGAAGGATCACCCGAATGAACACGCGCAACATCTTCACCCCGGTGATGGGCCGCGAGGATCTCTGCGTGAGTGTCATCCAACGTCATCGGGGCTGTATCCATAACGCGGGCCCCTTCAGGCGCTCCCGCGACAACCTCTTCTGGCACCAAAGAGCCCGCAAACAAACAAACCGGGCAAGCCGCAATCCGTTTTTGTGCCTTCAACGTCAACAATTCAGGATCACCGGGACCTGCCCCAATAAAATATACGGTCATCTCATCTCTTCCTTGCCCTAAACTCTATTAATAGGATGTTTCAATCACCCACGTTCGGGATAAACGTTTAAACAAGCGCCGATTCCCAGCGGCTAAAAGGCTCACGCCGCCATACACGCCAGAAACCTGCGCAGGTGCCTTGGCTCCTGCACAATGTGACTACCCTGCTTTGGAGAGGTCTCCATCGATTTTGCGGGCATATCCACGTGGCGTATACATCCGAGGCCCTTCTCCAAGCTGGGCCAATCGTGAATGAGAAGAACCGATCAACACAACAGTCAGCATATCCACTTCATCCACTTCTAACTCGCCAAGTTTCCGATAGCGCACGTGTTCTTCTGGGCGACCCAAAGAGCTCGCCAGCATGACCGGCGTATCAAATGGACGGTGTTGCAATAAAATGTCCCGCGCCTCGGCCAGCAAAGTCCTCCGCCGCATGGACACTGGGTTATAGAAGGCAATGACAAAATCACCTTCAGCTGCGGCTTTCAGGCGTTTGACGATGTCCTCTCGCGGTGTCAGCAAATCTGACAAAGAAATTGCACAAAAATCGTGCCCCAAGGGTGCCCCGGCCCGGGCCGCAGCGCCTTGCAACGCAGATACACCGGGCGTGCAGATCACTTCTACACGATGGGCTGCATCCGACACACCCATGTCATCAGATCCCCGGTCCAGCAATTCAAAGACCAACGCGCCCATTGCATAGATCCCAGCATCACCTGAACAAATCAACGACACGTTTTTACCTTTGGCTGCCTGTTCGAGTGCATAACGGCAACGATCCTCTTCCCCCCCCAGAGGGAAATCGGTGCGTTCTTTGCCATAGGCCAATGGCCCCAGCAAATCGATGTACAATCCATATCCTACAAGTTCTTCGGCTTGCGCCACCAGCTGGCTGGCCTCAGGCGTGCGCCAAGAATGCTGGCCCGGCCCGATCCCAATTATAGATAACCGCCCTCGCGCGCGTCCCGTCAATTCAGTGATCGGATCCTGCGTTTCGGCCAACGCACATGTCGCGTTTGCTGTTTTACGTTTTGCAACACGCAATTGGCTCGCTTCCCCAGCTGCAGCCAATGCAGCGCCCTCACTCACACCATGACAGCCAACTTCTGCGAATACCACATCAGAGGGCGTTTCCAATCGTGCAGCCTGGGCCTCAAGCTCGTTGGCGGTAAACAACCGAAATGGCACCCCGAGACGATCCGCAACGACATTCATCGCGGGTTCATCGCCTTTCAAATCAATCGAATTGACACATGCAATGGCTTCGGGGGCGATATTCGCTTCCTTCAGGACCTTCTGAACCAAGATCCAAAGTTCCTCAGGATCAGCGTTGCGCGCGCACCCGAGTCCCAAAGCAAACCGTTGTGGGTGATAGGATAGATCAGCATTTATCTGCGGGGCCGCACCGACAGAAAGAACAACAGTCCCCTCTGCTGCGCTGTCCAGATCAAAAATGTTTTCCCCTTGGATTTTCGGAGTTTCACCTGACAACATGCGTGCCATGACACTCTTGGCATCCCCCGGATTGGCCAAACGATACCCAACAGGTGGCTCATCCAGGGCCACACCCAGCGCTACGTCGCCGGCGGTTGTAACGGCAGCAACGGAGTTCTCAAGCGTTTCTGATATTTGTTTTGCCAACCGATTGGCCCCACGGTGCCCCCCCAAAAGCGGCACAACAACTCCACCGTCATCGGATACGGCCACGACGGGCGGCTCTTTGGTTTTATCAGCAACCAACGGCGCAACGCCCCGGATCAAAATGCCCGAAGCACAGACTCCGATCACCGGCGTACCAGATGCAAATAACATCCGAACATGTTCTAACGCGTCAGGAAAAAAGGCATCGGCAACCGCCACACGACCCTCTCGGCCATGGATATCTGCCTTCAGGGCCTTGGCAATACGATGGGCGGTGGCCTCTCCCGAGCGGGACAGACATAGGACAACGGGTTTCAAAGCCACGGATCGGCCCCTTTCGTCAGTAGGATCATGGAAAAATAGGGCGCAGTCTCTCGCGCCTCAGAGAGCGGGAGAACCACCTGCTGTGGCAGGGTCGCCCGTTCAATATAACAAGCGTTCTGTGTCAGGCCGAGGTCATCAAAAATCCGGCGGATCTTTGGCAAATGTCGTCCAACCTTCATCAGGGCAACGCTCTCCGCGCCCTCAATCCGGTTGCGCAATTCAGCCTCAGGCAACGGACCTGGCAGGATCGTTACGCGTTCGTTTCGCGCGGACAAAGGCATGCCCGCAACCGCAGCACATGCCGTTACGCTGGTTACGCCCGGCACGACTTCTGTGTCAAACTGTGCAGAAAGTCGTGCAAACAGATACATGAATGAGCCATAAAAGAAGGGATCCCCCTCACATAGACAGACCACATCGTCCCCTGCCTCAAGGGCCGTTGATATCTCTGCCGCCCCTGCATCATAGGCATTTTGCGCAGGCTCGCGCGCCGTCGTCATTGGAACATCCATGACAATTTCACGGGCATTTGGTGGAATTATGTCTGCAGCGATAGAACGCGCAAAACTCTCTCCACCCGCCAATGCAGGATAGGCGATGACTTTTGCGCCAGATATCAATCTGTGCGCCTTCAAAGTCATCAATTCAGGGTGTCCCGGCCCAAGGCCGACCCCGTACAATGTTCCAGTGCTCATCGCTTAATCAGGCTCCATTGTGTCACCGGCATCGATGGGCGCCAGCCAGTGCGCGGGCCGACGGGTTCGGCCCGATGCACCTGTATCTTGACGAGATCACCACCGAATTCTTTGTGTAAAGCAACCAAAATAGCTTCGCTTTCCAACGTCACCGCATTGGCCACCAATCGCCCAAGAGGCCGCAAAGCACCCCAGGCCGCTTCAAATGTCTCTCGGCTCAGCCCACCACCGATGAAAATCGCGTCCGGCATCTCAAGACCTGTCAGGGCACTGGGCACGGTGCCCTCAATGACTTGTAGCTTTGGTACACCCAGTGCCAACGCATTGGCCGCAGCAAGAACGCGCCGATCAGCGCGCGGTTCTATCCCAATTGCACGGGCATAGCGCGCTCCGCGCATCCACTCGACGGCGACAGACCCACACCCTGTCCCAATGTCCCAAAGCAACGCGCCACGCATCGGCATCAGTTTGGCCAACGTCGCCGCACGAACCTCGCGTTTGGTCATTGTACCGTCATGCTCAAACAGATCATCCGCCAACCCCGGCACGCGCGGCAAAAGCGCTGCGTTTTGTGCCGCGATACACTCAACCGCCATCGTATTAAAGGCGGGCACCTCATGATCCCACGTCTCAGCCAGATCGTCAAAACGGGCTTCGCGGGCACCGCCCATCGCAGCCAAGACAGTCATCCGACTTTTGCCAAACCCACGTTCTGTTAGAAAACTCGCTATTTGCGTCGGAGTTTCGGCGCCGGTGGTCAAAATCAACAACCGCTGGTCTGGTTGAATAAAAGCGATCATTTGCTGAACCGGGCGGCCATGTACGGTTAGCATTTCAACATCCGCCATCGACCATCCCATCCGCGCGGCTGCCAGTTGAAACGCAGACAATTGCGGATGATACGTGATTTCGGCTGGGTCTATTTCACGGCCAATTCGAGCGCCGACCGAATACCAAAGCGGATCCCCCGTCGCCAGGACCACAACGCGCTTTCCATTATGGCTTTTGAGAACATCGATCAAAGTATCAAAGGGCGATGGCCATGCGATCCGCGCGGCCGTCAAATTGCCTGTCAGATCATGATGGCGATCACCACCAATGATGATTTCGGCCGCCTCAAGAACCGCGCGCGTCGCCGGAACCAGCCCGTCAACGCCATCCTCTCCGATGCCAATAATATGGAGCCAAGCGCTCATACCGTTTCCTTTGCAGCAATTTCCGGCAACCCAGCAGAGAGTGCATTGACAGCCGCCGAAGCGATCGCAGATCCTCCACGACGTCCCCGCAACGCAACGAAATCGCAGCCTCGTGGATTGCCGGCCAGTTCGGCCTTGCTTTCCGCCGCGCCAACAAAGCCCACAGGAAACCCAAGGATTACCGCTGGTTTTGGTGCGCCTTGATCCAGATGTTCAAGCAACCGAAACAGGGCCGTTGGCGCATTGCCGATTGCAACCACGGCCCCCTCTAGGTGCGGCAGCCACAAATCCACTGCCGCCGCGGACCGGGTGTTTCCAATCTCTTTGGCACGTTCCGGGACCGACGTATCATTCAGCGTGACAATGACGTCATTGTTTGCGGGCAGATATCGTCGAATAATTCCAGCCCCGACCATTTCGCAATCACATAAAACCGGGGCCCCTGCTGCCAAAGCCTGATGCCCTGCCAGATACGCGTTTTCACTAAATGCCAAACGATCTGCGACCTCGACCATGCCACAGGCGTGGATCAGACGGATGGCCAATGCTTCCAAACCGTTAGGAAAACGGTCTAAGCGCGCCTCACGTTGCACGGTGGCAAAGCTTTCGGCATAAATCGCAGATGGGTCTTTTATGTACGGACGCACAGTGAAACCTTTGTATTTGCCGAAGCTCGTGGGCCTCTAGCGGAAATGTTCGATGGGCAATCGCCCAATCAAGACGTCAGTTTACGCGCGCTTTCCGGACCATGGGGGTGTTTGGCATGGGGGTAAGCTGCATGGTGGTGATCATGATGGTGATGGTGGCTGTGATCGTCGTGGTCATGATGATGGTGGTGATGGTGGTCCTCCGTGTCCAAACGACAGGCGCCTGTACAGAAATAATCACACAAGGCACAATCTGCCACATTGGACCCAGGTGCTGACGCGCCCTGCCCTTCAACATGGTGGTGATGGCTTTCCTGAACCGCACCAACTTCGCCTTCAAAACCCAAGACCTGCGTGCGGTATTTGCACATTACACAAGTCGGCGGCGGCGCATCTGCAAAGGCCGGGTGGTCTTTGTGTTCTTCGGCAGGCTGAACAGCGCGTCCTTTAAGTTTAATCTCTTGGATCTCGTCTCCCTCGAGAGCAAGAACTTGCGTCCGGTATTGGCATGTCCCGCAATTAGGCGGAGGCGTTGCGGACAATTGTTCCTGTACACGCTCAGCAAAGGTTTCCAAAACCTTGGGGTGATCATTCAAATAACCGGCTTTAACAAACTGAATGTCAGGATACTTTGCCGCCACTTGATCGGTAAATCCGTAAATACGGTCGATCAAAATCCCGGTGAACAGGAAATAGGGAAATACGATTATCCGTTTGTACCCAAGTTTACTTGCATGGTCCAAACAGGGTTCAACCAAGGGGAAGGTTACTCCAGAATACCCAACTTCGCACCAACCGAACCCGATCCCTTCGTGGAGCAGGCGAGCGATTTTGGCGACATTGCCGTTGGCATCCGGATCAGACGCCCCGCGGCCAATGACCACGAGGCACGTGTCCTGCAGCGCAACCTCTCCGTGATCAGCGTTTGCTTGTTCAACAGCGCTTTGGATGCGCGCACCAGCTGCTGCAACCATTTTAGGATCCACACCCAACTCTCGTCCGTAAGACACCGCAAGCCCATGTTTGGCCGCATAGGTATTCAGAACCGTTGGGATGTCGTTCTTTGCATGCATCGCCGCGAACAGCATACCCGGCACTGCCAGAATTCGATCACAGCCAGCCTCGCGCAGACGATCGAGACCATCGCGGATCACCGGATTGGCGAACTCAAGGTATCCGTAATCGACCATCCAATCCGACGGCAGCATTGGTGGCAGCTTTTCCGCCAGCACTGCGAATTCATCAACGGCCGATTGACTACGAGAGCCGTGGCCACAAATCATGACACCAATTTTGCTCATGTTTAGGCCTCCTGAGGTTCTGAAGAATCGTCCGTCTCGGCATTTTCATCCACCGCGTTTTCATCTTTTTTCTTGCCCTTCAGCGCGGCCCACAAAGTGATCGCCGCAGCCGTGCCTAATGCGGCCCCCGCAACCCAATGATCATGCCCAGCCCCAGCTACATCAACCAGATGACCGGAATGTGCGGACACCGCGCCGGGGGCTGCAATAAACAATAGGAAGGGAAGCGATTTCATAGTGGGCTCCTGAGTCTCTCGGTCAAAGGCCGGATAACAAGATGCGCATTCGATGATGCATAAAGCACATCGATCTGACGATTGCTGCCGCTCATTCCCTGTTTGGGTCAATGGCCACAACACACCTATCCGGCCCGTTAAGGGCTTCGTCTGCGCATTTCTCTATCGAAGCGCCCCGTTCAACGCAACGAGATTCGCGGCGTCCACATCCGTGAAAACGACACCCAAGAATTAAAACATTGGTATAACTCACACCTTGGCGTGATCACAGCAAGGCACTACTGTCATAAAAAATCATATTGAGTACATCCCAATGCCTACGGCTCGTTTACAGAAATTTCTCCGCCAGAACTGGGCGCTGCTCGGCGTGATGCTTTTGGCCGGGATTGTGATTGCTTGGCTTGGTGTACACGCCCTTTTACAGTTCATCTGGTTTCAAGACCCACGTCACCAAGACGTCGATCTCAAGGGCTGGATGACCCCTCAGTATATCGTAAAGACCTATGATCTACCTCGTGACGTCGTCGCGGAGACCTTGAACCTTGGGCGGGGTCCAAATGGCCCCCGAAAACTAAAAGACATTGCCGAAGGACTCGGCCTATCGATGGAAGAGCTGACCGCGTTAATCCGCACCACTGCGGAACAATATCGCGGAGCCACCCATGATTGAGACCCTACTTGGGCTTGTTCCTCAATATGGCCTTTGGGTTATATTCATTGTGGTTTTCTTCGGGTGTCTGGCCGTTCCCTTGCCTGCGTTTTTTACAGTTTTGGCGGCAGGCGGGTTTGCTTCTGTCGGCGACTTGACCCTCTCTGGGGTGATGCTCACCGTCGTTCTCGCCTTTATTCTGGGGGATGCAATTGCTTTTGCCATCGGATATCGTTTGGGGGGACCACTTTTGGATCACCTCAAAGGCTCCAAACGCGCCGCACCGCTGATCCATCAAAGTGAAACATTACTAACCAATCGTGGTGGCGCGGCCGTTTTTCTGAGCCACACCGTCCTGAGCCCAACCTGTGCCTACGTTACCTATCTTTGTGGCGCTGGCGGGTTAAGCTATCGTCGCTTTGCAACTGCGGCCATCCCCGGCGTTCTAATATGGTGCGTCTTTTATGTGATGATCGGATATAGCTTTGCGGCCAATCTCGAAGAAGTCGCAGCGATCCTGAGCGATTTCCTAGGCGTTTTACTTGCCGGATTTGTGTTTCTCTTTACCCTGTATTTGCTAAGGAAACGATGGAAAACGTTCGTATCCAAGGCGCGCAAACAGGCCAAACGTCGCAAACCGCGGCAATAGATCCATCATAAATGCAGAGGTCTTGCGCGCTGTTGCGCAATGGGTTTTGCGATAATCCATGTTATCTAATGCACAAAACCACGCATGAGGAGCACTGCACATGGGCCATTTGGTCAACGGAATCTGGGAAAACGGCTGGATCGACACCAAAAAGAGCGGTGGGAAATTTCAGCGTTCGACTTCTGGGTTTCGCAATTGGGTCACTAAAGATGGCAAAGCCGGACCTTCTGGCACAGGCGGTTTCCCTGCTGAATCCGGCAGATACCATTTGTATGTCTCATTCGCATGCCCTTGGGCACACCGCACGCTCATCTTTAGGGCCTTAAAAGGGCTGAACGATCATATCACCGTTTCCATCGTACACCCCGATATGAAAGAAGATGGATGGAGCTTTGACACAGACTACCTCGGAGCAACTGGGGACACGCTGTATGGTTTGGCCTACATGCGCGATGTTTACACCAAAGCTGTACCAGATATTTCTGGCCGTGTTACCGTACCTGTTCTTTGGGATAAGAAAACCCAATCGATCGTGAGCAATGAAAGTTCTGAAATCATTCGGATGTTCAACTCGGCCTTTGATGACTTAACCGGCAATGTTGATGATTACTGGCCGCGCGCCATGCGAGATGATATCGAAACCGTCAACGCACGCATCTATTCAGACGTCAACAATGGCGTTTATAAATCGGGCTTTGCCACGACCCAGTCCGCATATGACAGTGCTGTGACGCAATTGTTTGAAACGCTGGATTGGGCCGAAGAACATTTGTCAAACAATCGTTATCTGATGGGGGGTAACCTGACGGAAGCTGATTGGCGCTTCCTTCCGACATTGCTGCGGTTTGATCTGGTCTATCATCTACATTTTAAATGCAATCGCAGGCGGATCATCGATTATCCAAACCTCTGGGGATACACGCGGGAATTATATCAAGTCCCCGGCATTAAAGAGACTGTGAACTTTGATCACATTGTGCGGCACTATCATTACAGCCACGATAGCGTAAATCCTCACCGGATCATCCCGATCAATCCGGTGATTGATTTTGACAAACCACATAGGCGCAGCGGATAATATACGGACGGGGGCACACTGCCCCCTACAGCCGGTTCAGTGTTGTTTGCCGCGGCTCATGAGCAAGCACACCAAAGCCGCCAGCGCCGGAACCGCTTGTACGATCAAAATCCTCACCGACACCGTTGCCGCGCCAAATACCCCAGCAATCAGAACGAACAGCA
This sequence comes from Pseudoruegeria sp., assembly GCA_039972875.1. GTDB lineage: Bacteria > Pseudomonadota > Alphaproteobacteria > Rhodobacterales > Rhodobacteraceae > Pseudoruegeria. The sequence continues at coordinate 103,782 of JBDWMA010000024.1, read as the reverse complement.
GAAAACAGGTGGCAATTTTGGTCGCCCATTCGGCATCTTTGATCACCCGGGACCAAACCAATCCAATGGCAAGAAACGCGTTATAAACCCCTTGGTTCGCTGCCATTGCTGTGGTCGGCTCAAACAATTCAACGGGAAAGGACGAAAACACGTTCGGCCCTCGGGATTGCCACGCAAAAATCTCAAACCACGCAATGTAAAAATGCAAAACGGCGATGGTCAGAATAAGAAGCGTTGCAATAAACCGCATGGGAACTCTCTTTTATGATCACGATGAGATACCGATCACCAATGGCTTTGCCTCACCGCCCATTTCGATGCAACACCAAAAGCCCACCTAAAAAATGATGTCATGTCGTTATGAGATACATATTCGACGCGACAACGGGTTGCACACCCTTGGTGAATCGGTTTCAAAAGGCATCGACTTAGGAAAGAGACACGCATGACCACATGGATTACGATATGCGACACCTGCAAACGCGATGACTGGGATGCCGAAGCGCAGCCTTTGACCGATGGTGAACGTTTGGCAGCACTGATCGAAACCGCCGCAGAAGGCGCAGGCGACGTCCAAACGCGCCGCGTTTCTTGCTTGATGGGCTGTACGCGGTCTTGCAATATTGCGATTCAAGGCGCGGGAAAACTGAATTATACACTCGGTGAATTCGCACCGGAAAAAGACACCGCACAGGCAATTGTGGACTATGCAGCCCTTCATGCGGAAAGCGAAACGGGACAGGTGCCTTATCGCCAATGGCCCCAAGGGGTCAAAGGCCACTTTGTGACCCGCCACCCCCCTTTGCCTGATAGCAAATGACGCCCCGCGATCATGGGGGCGGCCTTGATACGGCTCTGACCCACTACCGGGGCAGCCGAGCGGATTGGTTGGACCTGTCCACAGGGATCAATCCCCTATCCTATCCTGTACAAGACCTTCCCGCAGATGCATGGACGGCATTGCCTGATGCGGCTGCCTTTGCGGCGCTGGAACAGGCTGCACGAGCGTTTTGGAATATTCCGGAGACGGCAGCCATCCTAGCTGCTCCTGGGGCATCTGCCTTAATCGCACGCATTCCTTTATTGCGCCCCCCCCACCAGGTGGAAATCCAAACCCCAACCTATAATGAACATGCCGCCGCCTTTAACGGTGCAGGTTGGTCTGTAACGGGGACGAGAGGCACGGTGCGCGTCGCGGTCCATCCCAACAATCCTACTGGTCGGCTATGGAGCCCACTGGAACTTGCGAAAGGCGCCCCTGAGCTAACGATCATTGATGAGAGCTTTTGTGACGTTTGCCCAACCCATAGCCATATTGAACGCGTTCAAGACGGCAAAACCATTGTGCTAAAAAGCTTTGGGAAATTTTGGGGCCTCGCCGGGATGCGACTTGGTTTTGCGGTTGGAGCACCTGAGCTAATTGCGCCCTTACGCGATGCGATCGGACCGTGGCAGGTTTCCGGCCCCGCGCTCTCTGTTGGGGCGCAGGCTTTATCTGATACAGACTGGGCACAAGAGACTCGCGAACGTCTCAAGAAGGATTGCGCCCGCATGGATACAACTATGCGACAGGCCGGGGCAAAGGTCCTTGGAGGAACCACACTGTTTCGACTTTATGACGTTGCAGATGCGACCGCTTTGCAGGACCAATTGGCCAAGCATCATATCTGGAGCCGTATCTTTCCCTATTCAAAGACTTGGGTGCGCCTTGGGCTTCCACAACCTGACCAATTTACCCGGCTTGAGGCGGCCCTCTAATGGAGCACGCCTGGTTTCTAGTGATTGCTTTGCTGTTAGACGCGGTATTCGGAGAACCCAAATGGCTTTGGACACGATTCCAACACCCTGCCGTTTTTATTGGCCGGATTATCGCACGATTGGACACCCGTTTTAACGCCGGGCCCAACCGGAAACGCAACGGCGTGCTCTGTATTCTTGGCCTCTGTATTTTGGCTTGGTCAATTGGCGGACTGATCTCGGCCCTCCCTGATTTTGGAATTCTAGAAATCGCATTGACCGCCATTCTGCTGGCCCAGCGCAGTTTGGTCGACCACGTCCGCGCCGTTGCCGATGGGTTGCGCGTATCACTTGGGAATGGTCGCACATCGGTTGCTATGATTGTCGGTCGCGACACAGCAGATATGACGGAATCCGCTATCGCCCGTGCCGCCATCGAAAGCGCCGCTGAAAATCAATCAGACGGTGTAATCGCCCCCGCTTTTTGGTTTCTACTGCTGGGGTTGCCCGGGTTACTGGTCTACAAAGTGATCAATACCGCCGACAGCATGATTGGTTATAAAACAGACAAGCATCGTGACTTTGGCTGGGCCTCCGCCCGAATCGACGATGTGGTGAACTGGATACCTGCGCGCCTGACCGCCCTGTTGATTGCCATAACCCACGGCAAATTCAGCTGCTGGCCGCAAATCCGCCAAGACGCACCCCTGCATCGATCTCCGAACGCCGGATGGCCCGAAGCCGCCATGGCAGTGGTTATGAACATCGCTTTGTCTGGCCCACGCAGCTATGATGGGCAGTTGCGCGATTTTCCCTATGTCAATGCCATTGGGAAACGAGACATTGGTCCGGCAGAGATAGAAGCTGCAACCCACACGCTTTGGCGCAGTTGGGCCGGGTTCATAACCCTGACCCTTTTGCTTACGGTGATCTAAACCTTAACCGTCGATCTTTGCCCCCATGATCGCAATGGCTTGCTGATACACGGTTGCCGCATTCCACTCTTCGATCACTTTGAAATTCGGCTGACCCTCTTGATAGCCTTTGCCCGGTTGCCACCCTTTTTGGCGCAGATAATTCGCAGTGGAAGCCATGGCATCACTAATGTCATAGAAATCGACGCGCCCGTCACCATTCCCATCCACACCATATGTCAACGCATTCCCCGGCAGAAATTGGGTGTGGCCCAACTCTCCGTGTTTTGCACCTTTGGTGTTCACGGTTATCGAACCTTGATCAACCAGTTTTAGCGCACCCAATGCATGGGGGCGGAAAAAGTCAGAGCGACGACAATCATAGGTCAAGGTCACAATGGCAGACACAACCTGACTGTCCCCCATAAAGCCACCAAAAGCCGTTTCCATTCCGTGTATTGCAATCAAAACGCCTGCGGGCACCCCATAGGCACGCTCCAGCGATGCATAGAAATTCGGATTGCGCGCTTTGCGTTTGCGCCCTTGCGCGATGATTGTATTCGCTCCGCGAATTTCCAAAAACTTTGGGAGACTATATCTGAACGATTTTTGGTTGCGGTCCGCGGAAATGGTCCGACTGGCGTATTGCGCCTGTGCCAATGCGTCCAAACCCTTTTTCCCAATACCCGCCTTTTTCGCCTCTTTGGCAAAGTCCGATTTCCACGCATTGAATCCGTTTCCAGTATTGCCACAGGACGCTGCCACCACAGACGTGGCGGATAAAAGGGAAACCGCCAACACGGCCGGACCAAGAAGGGAACGCATAAAAAACTCTTTCTACTCTTGTCAAAAGGGACAGATCAATTTGGAACAGCCTACCGCATCTTTGAACACGGACAAACCCCTGTTAAATCCCAACAAGACCAAAGCAAATAATCATCCTACACTATTCCGCCTCAACGGACTTCACGGGAAAACGGTCACCTTTGTCTGTGATTAGGATCAATCGGTTGCCATCCTCAACATAGACATCGCACCGCGAAAATCCGTTGTCAAATTCCACGCAAACCTCAGAGGCTGCCCCGATTTGGTACACACCCGACCAAACTTGCTCCCCTGAATCGTATTTATATGCGTATCGCCCATCCGTGCTGAAAGATGCCGCACCCCCATCGTAAAATCGAACAACATTACCGCTGAGCGCAGCCGCCAGATCAGCCTTTGACAAAAGGGCATCGTTGTCCCTGATTCCAGGTGTCGTCTGTGCCGTGGCGATCGTGGCAAAACATAGAAACAGTAAGAGATAACGCATGTGACCCTCAATCATTGATTAAGGGTCAATCTAACGTGGAAGTTGATCACAAGGGGGTCACGTTCATGCGACCATTTGTTCTGCTTTCTTCAGATCAACACTGACCAACTGGCTAACGCCTTGTTCTCCCATTGTGACACCAAACAGACGATCCATCCGCGCCATCGTCACAGCGTGGTGGGTGATGATCAGAAACCGCGTGTCTGTTCGGCGGCACATCTCATCCAGCAAATCGCAGAACCGGGTGACATTAGCATCATCCAGCGGCGCATCGACCTCATCCAAGACACAAATCGGAGCCGGGTTTGCCAAGAACACAGCAAAAATCAACGCCATCGCCGTTAATGTTTGCTCGCCGCCGGACAACAAGGACAAGGTCGACAGTTTTTTACCCGGAGGCTGGCACATAATCTCAAGACCGGCTTCTAGCGGATCATCACTTTCGACAAGAACCAGTTTCGCTTCGCCCCCCCCAAACAGATGCGTAAACAGCAATGAGAAATTGCTGTTTACTTGCTCAAAGGCCGTCAGCAACCGTTCCCGCCCCTCTTTGTTTAGGCTGGATATGCCACTGCGGAGCTTTTTGATCGCCTCTTCCAGATCGCTCTTTTCCTGAACCAGGTGATCATGTTCATCCTGAACCTCACGGGCATCTTCCTCGGCCCTTAGATTTACAGCACCAAGCGCATCTCGCTGCCGTTTCAAACGGTTTACTTCAGCCTCAATATGTTCTGCGGACGGCATTTTATCGGGATCTGCCTGCAATGCCTCAAGCAAATCCTGCGGCGTGGTTTCCATGTCCTCACCGATACGATCACTCGCGGCACGCTCTGTTTCCCGCGCAGCGTCCGCGCGGGCCTCAGATCGGGCGCGGGCCTCACGGGCCTCTCCGGCCAGACGCTCAGCTTCGCGTTCTTGGGTCAGCGCCTCTCGCAGGGCCCCTTCACCTGAGATCAGAGCATCGCTCGCCGTTGCCTTTCGTGCCTCGGCCTCCTCTATCGCGTCGGCCAATTCCTCGCGTTGAATTGCGATTTCCTCGGGTGCGGCCTTGGCCTCCTGAAGCTCATCTTCAGAGGACAGCTTTCGATCCTCAAGTTCCGCAATCCGCTTTTCCGCGGTATCCAATCGGTGACGCCAACCGCTGATTTCCTTGGTGATCTCTTGGCTGCGTTTGACACGCGCCTCGCCTTCGCGGCGTAATTCGTCATGGGCAGACCGTTTGGCCATCATCGTCATCCGAGAAGCCTCAACCGTCATTTTGACGTCTTCAACCCGTGCGCGCGCCTCTTCCAGATCTTCAAGGGCGTCGGCCCCACGTTCCGCCTCGGTCAGGCGTTGCCGCGCGCCCAGCGCCTCTTCTTTGTGGCGGCTGACCGCCATCCCAAGGGATTCTAATCGACCCTGTGCGATATTACGGTCGGCCTCAGATTTTGATAGAGCCCGCCCCGCATCCGCAACGGCGCGATCTGCATTCCGACGCGCATCACGGGCGGCTTGGTCCTCTTGGGTTCGCCGGCGCAACTCTTCTGTCAGCAATTCATGGGCCTGCCGCGCCCCTTCGGATCGCGCGGAAACTTCCTCGAGATCCCGTTTTAGCTCTACCAAGCGGTTAAGCTGCTGTAATCGCAGGGCCGCGGCACTCGGGGCATCTTCTGCGCCGGCTCGGAACCCGTCCCAACGCCAAAGATCGCCTTCGATACTAACCAAACGTTGACCGGGCTTTAGCGTGGCCTGCAGACTCGCGCCATCTACGCGATCCACCAAACCCACTTGCCCCATTCGGCGCACCAGCACTTCGGGGACTGTTACGTTATTGGTCAGTGCATCTATCCCATCGGGTAGCAATTGTGCCTGTGGATACCCCGGCAATGTGGCCCAGCCCGATGGCATATCGGTGCCAACGACCGGTGCCCTCAAATCATCGGCCAAAGCCGCCCCCAACGCTTTTTCATATCCGGGCGTCACCCGGACGTGATCCAAGACTTGACCACCTTCGGCTGTGTCGCGTTCAACAAGTCGCGCCAAAGCACCGACTTCGGCCCGCAACGCACTGGATTCACCTTCCGCCTCAGATAACTCAGCCCGTGCATCGGCCTCGCGGGCTTGCGCCTCATGACGCGCGATATCTGCCTCTTCGAGCGCGACATCCGCATCCTCTGATAGGATCGCTGCTTCGTCCTGTGCGGCCTCTGCATCCTCAAATGAGGCTTCGGCTGCTTCCAATGCTTCTTGTGATGTAGCAACGGCGGCCTCTGCCTTGGCAGCCTCTGCTTCGTTGCGTTCAAGGGTTCTACGGGAATCTTCTAACAGTCGCGTTGCTGATTGATGCCGCGCCGCCAATCGGGCAACATCTTCGGTCAGTTGGCTTGAAGCGGCCTCGCGATCTTGCAAAATCTGTGCGGCTTCGGCGGCGCTATCAGAGGCTTGGGACAACTTATCGCCCTGGCCATCGGACGCTTTGCCAATCTGGTCCTGCTCCCACTCCAGCCGCGCTATCGTCTCGCCGGCGTCGCGGTTCAACTCACCTTCGCGCGCGATATCCCGCACAAGCTGTTCAATCCGACGGGTCAGTGTGTCGATGGTTTGAACCGCCCGTGCCTCTTCGTCCTTTAGCGTATCCCGCTGCACCTGCAACCGCTGTAAAATCGCGGCGGCAATAGCCTCTTCCTCACGTAGGGATGGCAACCCAGCCTCTGATTCCTCACGTTTTTTGACCGCTTCGCGGGATAAAACCTCAGCTTGCCCGGCTTGACGCACTCGTTCTGTCAATTCTGCCTGTGATGCGGCCCGTGCCTCCTCGGCCTCTTTCCAACGTCGATAGAGCAACAACCCCTCAGATTGCCGAAGCTCATCCCCAATGGTGCGATACCGCTGTGCCTGGCGCGCCTGCCGGGCAAGTTGCCCCAATTGCTGCGCCAATTGCTCTACAACATCTTCAACCCGCGCCAGATTGGTTTCTGTGCCCTTCAGTTTTAACTCGGCCTCATGACGGCGCTGATACAGACCAGATATCCCTGCGGCCTCTTCTAAAATACGGCGGCGATTTTTAGGTTTGGCATTGATCAGTTCAGAAATCTGTCCTTGTCTCACCAAGGCTGGCGAATGCGCGCCCGTGGATGCATCCGCAAACAACATTTGAATGTCGCGCGCGCGTACATCCCTGGTATTTGATTTATAAGCGGAACCCGCATCCCGCGTGATGCGGCGAACAATTTCAAGCGTATCAAGATCGTTAAAACCTGCCGGGGCCAAACGATCAGAGTTATCAAGTTGTAAGGTTACTTCGGCAAAATTTCGGGCAGGTCGTGTGGCTGCCCCGGCAAAAATGACATCTTCCATCCCACCGCCACGCATGGCCGTTGGACGGTTTTCCCCCATGACCCACCGCAGAGCCTCAAGCAGATTGGACTTGCCACAGCCATTAGGCCCGACCACGCCTGTAAGACCGTCCGCGATCACCAGATCCGTCGGGTCAACAAAGCTTTTGAAGCCATTCAAACGCAGTCGTGTAAATCGCAAAGCCGTGGCCTGTCGTTGATTCTATTGAGTAAGAAGTCTTTGGCGGAATCGCGGACAAGTCAATCCCAGCCCACATGATGTGGCAGGAATGATCAGGTTATCCACAAGATATGCGAATGGAATTGGGTCTAAAGTTCTTTTTCCATATGAACTTTGTTGCCTGTTCGCTCTGTCTCAGTCCACCCGAGATGTTCGTATAGAGTGACGTTGCCCGGCATTTTAACATGAGTCGACAGACACATACGATCAACCCCGCGCAGAGCCCCTTCGGCCTCAGCGAATCGCATTAATAGCCCACCGATCCCCTGCCCACGGCTTTCTGGCCGCGTTGCAACGTTTACAATCTTTAGACTGTCGTCAGATTCCTGCAACAGCAGACATCCGTCAATACGGGAGTCATTACCAACAACCCAAACATCGCCGCCTGCGATGGCTTCGGGCCACCCTTCTGTCATATCCGGTAAATCGCTGATCTCGGACATATATTCTGAATATGCGGCAACAAACAGCTCCACCAATTGGAGAGCGTCATCAGGGCGAGCGGTGCGGATAGGTTCTATCGTCATGCGCAGACTGATACAGTTCTTTCCGGACACTGCAAATTACTTTGTGAAGATCTGGCGTGGAATTGCCGACCTCGTGAATTGCAACGCGCCTCAAAAACTATCGTCGAAATTGGCCGCAAAACAAACCTTACATGACGGAATCTGCCTTGACCCGCCGCAATACAACCGACAAAACTGCGCCATCAGGTTCTGATATGGATGCGAAGCGTCCTAAGATGAAATGGGAATGTTGGTGCAGGTGACCCAAATCGGGGCCTAATGCCAAAGCCGCCCCCGCGACTGTAAGCGGTGAGCACCCGTCGATTAACCACTGAGGTCCAACCTCGGGAAGGTGACGAAGGTGCTTTGACCCGCGAGCCAGGAGACCAGCCTGCAAACATAAACCCGCCGTCGGGTGTGACGGCTTAGGAGATGCAGAATGCATGTAGAACCCGGCATCGTTGACGGTGCAAAAATCCTATTGAGCTACGCCACCGGCGCAGCCGCAGTAACCTATGGCGTGAAGTTGGCTGTGGACACAGTCCGACAGTCAAGCGTCGCCTCTCTCGCGCTTCGCAGCGTTGCCGCCACGGCTGCTGTTTTTACCTTTTTCCAATTGTTGCCTCACTACGCTGTTGGCGTCTCTGAGGTACACTTTATCCTCGGGTCCACCCTATTTCTGATCCTCGGGGCCGCTCCTGCGGCCTTTGGTCTGGCTCTGGGTCTATTGCTGCAAGGTTTGATGTTTGCCCCCTTTGATCTGCCACAATACGGCATCAACGTGACCACATTGCTTGTGCCGCTCTTTGGGTTGCAGGTTCTTGCAAATCGCATCATCGCACCAAGTACAGCTTATGTTGACCTAAAGTATTCTCAGGCCCTTGCGCTATCCACCGCCTATCAAGGTGGTGTCGTTGCGTGGGTTGCGTTCTGGGCGTTCTATGGTCAAGGGTTTGGGGCTGAAAACGTAGCCTCTGTTGCGGCATTTGGTGGTGCGTATATTTTGGTAGTTCTGGTGGAACCTCTCGCCGACCTTGGTGTTCTGGCCGCGGCAAAAGCAATGCGCGGTCTATCCGGTTCAGGTCTTGTGACCCCACGCCTGTACAAAGTCGCCTAAGCAGAGGCGTAGGGCTTTCACAGCCGTCAAACAAATCACGGGCGTGCCCCGTTGCGCCGGGGCCAACGCCCCGGTGTTTCAACACCGGCCCTTTTTCATTCTTTTGCAGGAGCGCACTATGCAATCCAAGATCCCCGCAACCGTCGTCACTGGATTTCTCGGTGCTGGTAAAACCACCCTCATCCGTCACATGCTGCAAAATGCAGAAGGCAAACGCATTGCGCTGATCATTAATGAATTTGGTGATCTCGGCGTGGACGGAGATATCCTCAAAGGGTGTGGTGATGAAACTTGCACCGAAGATGATGTGATGGAGCTTTCGAATGGCTGCATCTGTTGTACGGTTGCTGATGATTTTATTCCAACCATGGAAAAGCTGCTGGCCCGCGAAAACGCACCCGATCACATTGTGATTGAAACCTCTGGTCTTGCGCTGCCCCAACCACTGGTGCGTGCCTTTAATTGGCCCGAGATCAAAACAAAGGTCACAGTGGATGGGGTCGTTACAGTTGTAGATGGCAAAGCAGTCTCCGAAGGTCGTTTTGCTCATAATGTTGCAGCAGTTGATGCCCAACGTAAGCTGGACGAAAACCTTGATCATGAAACACCTCTGTCTGAACTTTTCGTCGATCAGGTTGCCTGCGCCGACATGATCGTGGTGAACAAATCCGATCTGCTCTCCGCAAATGAAGCTAACACCCTCGTAGGACAATTGAAGAAAGACAGCCGCGGCGGCGTACAAGTCGTGAAATCCACAATGGGCGCACTGCCGGTTGATGTTCTCCTGGGACAAGGTATCGGCGCTGAGGACGATTTATCTGCCCGCCATGAGGTGCACCACCATCATCACCATGACGACGACCATGGGGATGGGGATCACCATCACCACGCACATGATCACGACGATTTCGAAAGCTTTGTGGTTACACTGCCCGAAATCAGCGACCCAAAGGCATTTGCAGATAAAGTAGCCGACGTCATCCGTGCCCACGACATTTTGCGCCTAAAGGGATTTGCGGCCGTGACATCCAAACCAATGCGTTTGACGCTTCAGGCTGTCGGCCCACGTGTGGACACTTATTTCGACCGTCCCATCACCAAAGACGAGCCCCGCGAAACCCGCCTTGTGGTTATTGGCCAGTCTGGCCTTGATCGTGTGGCGATCCACAAAGCCTTGGCTGCATGAGCCTCACAATCGCAATCGAAAGCCCCCTCACCGCAGAGGCCGCAACCCTGATCGAAGGATCAGAGGCTGCCCTGCGGGAGGCCTATCCCCCTGAAGATTGCTTCTCTTTGACAGCAGGTGAATTAGACAAGCCTGAGATCAGCTTTTTTGTGGCCAGAACTGCAGACGGTAATCCAGTCGGATGCGTGGCTCTCTGTGATTATGCCTCCTATGGTGAAATCAAACGCCTTTACGTGACCAAACAGGGGCGCGGCATGGGAACCGCCCGTGCCTTAATGGCAGATCTTGAAGCAAACTCTGCCGCTAAGGGGCACAAACACGTGCGTTTGGAAACCGGCGAAGAGCTGGCTGCGGCCTGCGCCCTCTACAGAAAGCTTGGCTACTACGTGCGCGGCCCGTTTGGCGATTACCCAGAACATCCCGCAAGCCTGTTCATGGAAAAAGAAATTCCTACTCGTTTGTAAAACACCTCTGCCGCGGGCATGCGCCCCGGCCACCAGCGAAAGCGCTTAAGACAATGCACCTCCTTGCCGCCACTCCGGGTTCGATCGACGATGGAAATGAGCCTGTCGATCTGGGGCAAAGCCCGGCTGATATCGTATTCATCTCTGCTGCGGACACAGAATTGGCGGGGTTATCTCAAGCGCGGGCAGAAATGCAAAACCCACCCAAAATGCGTCTGGCCAATATGATGCACTTGCAACACCCGATGTCGGTGGATCTGCACCTTGATGATTGCGCAACACAGTCGCGACTGGTCATCGCCCGCGTATTAGGCGGAGCGGCCTACTGGAAATATGGGTTTGAACAATACGCAGCCAGACTGGCGGAGGCAGGTGTCCCCTTTGCCGCCTTGCCCGGTGACGATAAGCCCGATGCAACCCTGAGAGATCTCTCGACCATTTCCGCCGAAGACTATGATGCCCTCTGGGGGTATTTTGTCGAAGGTGGCCCCGCAAATGCATCAAACCTGATTGCCTACGCCTCTGCCATGCTGGATGGGACTGAAAAACCCGTGACCGCCGCACCGCTCCTAAAATCAGGCGTGTATTGGCCCGGTGAAGGAATCGCCGAGCTCTCCTCCATTCAGCCGCATTGGACCAAAAACGCCCCAACTGTTCCCATCATATTTTATCGCGCTCTTGTGCAGGGTGCAGGCCTGAACCCGATCAACAGGTTGGTCAAATCCTTGTTGCGCAGAGGCCTAAACCCGCTGCCTGTGTTTGTCGCCTCTTTAAAGGATCCGATCTCTGTTGCGACGCTGGATCAGTTATTCTCCCAAACCTGCCCTCAAGTCATCCTGAATGCCACATCCTTTGCAGTGGGATCCCCCCATCAGGGGGATAAAACCGGCCCCCAAAATCCATTAACCCTTGCCTCTGCGAATAATGCCCCCGTCTTTCAAGTGGTTTTGTCAGCCAGCAACGAAGAGACATGGGAAAAAGGTCTAACGGGTCTATCCGGTCGCGATATTGCGATGAATGTCGCCCTACCCGAAGTCGATGGACGAATCCTATCGCGCGCAATTTCGTTTAAAGGAGAAGCTTATTTTGACGAGGCCACAGAATGCGCGATCGCAACCTACAAAGCCCGCGGTGACCGGGTGGAATTCGTGGCCGAACTGGCGTCCAATTGGGCCAAACTACGAAATACGCCTACGGCGGACCGCAAAGTCGCGTTGATCCTCGCCAATTACCCAAACAAAGATGGGCGTCTTGCCAATGGCGTGGGTTTAGACACCCCAGCCTCCACGGTACATGCGCTTAATCTGCTTTCGGCGGCGGGATATTCCGTGCACAATAAACCATCGGATTCCGCTGCCCTGATGCAAGCTATGATGGCTGGCCCCACCAATTGGTTAACGGACCGGTTTGAACGCGCTGGCGGTGAACGTTTGTCCTTAAAAACCTATCGCACGGCTTATGACACCCTGTCATGGGAGCTTCGCGATCAGATCGAAACCCGTTGGGGTCCACCCGAGGACGATCCTTATTTCGTCGCCGAACAAGATGGCCATTTTGCCCTATCCATCCTGCGCTATGGCAATGCTGTCGTTGGTCTGCAGCCTGCCCGTGGCTATCACATTGACCCAACAGACACCTATCACTCCCCTGATTTGGTGCCTCCGCATAACTATCTCGCATTCTATTTTTGGCTACGTCATGACTACGAAGCCAATGCAATTGTACATATGGGCAAACACGGAAATCTTGAATGGCTCCCAGGTAAGGCCTTGGCTTTGTCTTCTGATTGCCTGCCGGAGGCAGTCCTTGGACCCATGCCCCATATCTATCCGTTTATCGTCAACGATCCCGGAGAAGGAACACAAGCCAAACGAAGGGCGCAAGCCGTAATTATTGATCATTTAACCCCACCTCTTACCCGCGCAGAAACCTATGGCCCCCTCAAAGATCTTGAGGCATTGGTGGATGAGTATTACGAAGCCGCGGGCGTGGACCCTAGGCGTATTACGGTCCTGCGCAAAGAAATCCTATCGATGACAGCGGCCACAGGTCTGGATGCAGATGTCGGATTAACTGGTACGGATGAAGACAGCGACCTTGCAAAACTGGACGCCTATCTTTGCGAATTAAAAGAAGCTCAAATTCGCGATGGGTTGCATGTCTTTGGGCAAGCGCCAGAAGGCCGGCTGGCACGCGATCTGACACAAGCATTGGTACGTGTGCCACGCAATGAAGGGAAAGGCAAAGATGCCTCTCTGATTACGTCATTGGCAGACGACCTTGCTCTAGGCTTTGATCCGTTAAGCGCTGATATGGCCGAACCTTGGACCACGCCTAAACCCGATGTACTTGCGGCGCTTAGTGCCGACACTTGGCGCAGTTGTGGTGACACCATTGAGCGATTGGAGCTCTTGGCGGAACAGCTACTCAACGGTGAAAGCAAAGCGCCGGGCCCAAAGAGCGCTGAGGTCCTAGATTTCGTACACACGACGGTCTCCCCGATTGTGACATCCTGTGGCCCAGACGAGGGCGCGGGCCTCCTCACCGCCCTAAAAGGGCAATTCGTCGCCCCGGCACCATCCGGTGCGCCCACGCGGGGACGTCTGGATGTTCTTCCCACCGGGCGCAATTTTTATAGCGTCGACAGCAGAGCCGTCCCCACACCAACCGCATGGAAGCTTGGATGGAAATCCGCAAACCTGCTTATTGAGACCCATCTGCAAACCCATGGGGATTGGCCGCGCACACTGCTTCTTACGGCTTGGGGAACAGCCAATATGCGCACGGGCGGGGATGATATTGCGCAATGTCTGGCCCTTATGGGTGTCAAACCCACATGGGATTCCGCCAATCGACGTGTCACAGGATTTGAGGTGTTACCTCTTACTGTTCTTGGACGCCCTCGCGTGGATGTCACGTTACGCGTATCTGGGTTCTTCCGAGACGCATTTCCGCAATTGATCGCATTGGTGGATGGCGCCGCCCGTGCCGTTATGGCACTTAACGAACCAGCTGATATGAACCCCGCTGCGGCGCGCGCCGTAAACGAAGGGGGACTCGGCACATTTCGGGTCTTTGGCTCTAAACCCGGTGCCTATGGTGCCGGTTTGCAGGCCATGATTGACGAGCGATTGTGGGCTGACAAAGGCGACCTCGCCGAGGCCTATCTGGAATGGGGCAGCTATGCCTATGGAAAAGGTGCTGAAGGCACACAGGCTAAAGATGCTTTTTCAGACCGTCTCCGTCAGGCAGAGGCCATCGTGCAAAACCAAGACAATCGTGAACATGATTTGCTCGATTCCGATGATTATTATCAATTTGAAGGTGGCGCTGCCGCAGCCGTATCCACGTTACAAGGGCAAGATCGCCCGATCTATCACAATGACCATTCCCGCCCCGAACGCCCGCTCATTCGAACTCTAGAGGATGAAATAGGACGCGTTGTGCGGTCTCGGGTGGTGAATCCGAAGTGGATTGATGGGGTCAAACGGCATGGTTACAAAGGCGCCTTCGAAATGGCCGCTACTGTTGACTACCTCTTTGCTTTTGCCGCCACAACGGGAGCCGTGCGTGGACATCATTTTGATCTGGTTCATGCGGCCTTTCTAGAAGACAATGACACCCGTGGCTTTATTGCGGAACATAACGCCCCAGCGCTCGCGGAAATGGCCCAAAGATTGCAAGAGGCGATTGATCGCGGATTATGGACACCCCGCTCCAATTCCGCACGTGCCTTATTGGATAGCCTTGTATGAACGCAGATAGGACCACAGGACAATGCTTATGCGGCGCTGTGCGCTTGACCTACACGGGTTCTGAAACATGGGCCTGTCACTGCCATTGTGATGATTGTCGCAGAAGTTGCGCCGCCCCCAGGGCCACCTTTCTGGGCGTCCCGTTCTCCCAATTTGAATGGTGTGGCGACAAACCGGTTGTGTACAGTTCCTCCCCCGGTGTTCGTCGTCTGTTTAGCGATAAATGCGAAACACTCATGGCGTTTCAAGCAGAACACTATAAAGATGAAACCCATTTTTATGCTGCGACATTAAGCACACCCGAGACCTTTGACCCAAAATTTCACGCCCACCATGCCGCGCGTTTTCCGTGGCCAACGATCCCCAATGAATTGCCGCGCTACGAGGGATATGCAGATAACAATGCACAATAACTCTCAGGCCACCCCTCTTAATTAAAGGAATAGATAATGACCGACGCCAAGCCAGAAGACCTAGAACGTCACGCGATGAAGATGGCCAAGAAAAAAGCCGCCCGCGATAAAATCATGGCCACAAAGACTGATAAAAAAGGTCTGATCATGATTCATACCGGCAAAGGTAAGGGCAAAAGTTCTGCTGCATTTGGGATGATTTTTCGCTGTATCGCCCATGATATGAAATCTGCCGTGGTTCAGTTCATTAAAGGCGGTATGGAGTGCGGGGAACGCAACCTGATCCTCGATAAATTTGGCGACATCTGCGAGTTCCACACAATGGGTGAAGGATTCACTTGGGAAACACAGGATAAAAGCCGCGATATTGAAATGGCCGCGGCGGCTTGGGAAAAGGCCAAAGACCTGATCCGTGACCCGTCTAATACCATGGTTTTACTTGATGAAATCAACATTGCGCTGCGGTATGATTATATCGATGTCAATGATGTCGTTACCTTTTTGGTAGAAGAAAAACCAGAGATGACTCATGTCGTTCTGACCGGTCGAAATGCCAAAGAAGAGCTGATTGAAATCGCCGATTTGGTAACCGAGATGGAGCTTGTAAAACACCCGTTTCGTTCTGGCGTCAAAGCACAGATCGGTGTCGAGTATTAAAATAAGCGGCCCAATACGCACATTATCGGCTTTTGCATAATTTCATCATGCAGGAGCAAAGGAAAAAAATGATACAAGTACTAACGATTTCAGGGTCTCTCAGGCAGGGATCCTACAACCGAAAACTCTTGGCTGAGGCCGCGCGTTTGATAGAGGCTGACACCGTTGTCCAAGCCGATTTGCGCCTTCCTTTGTATGACGGAGATTTTGAGGATGCCAAAGGCATACCCACTTCGGTTCAACTCTTGGCAGATCAGATCGCAGCCGCAGATGCGGTTGTTATCTCAACGCCCGAATACAATAAGAACCTGTCGGGTGTCCTAAAAAATGCACTCGATTGGGTGAGCCGGACAAAAGGTAACGCCTGGGCGGATAAACCGGTTGCGGTACTCTCGGCAACCGGTGGTCGTGCAGGCGGAGAGCGTGCACAAAACTCACTTCGATTGTGTTTGCAGCCGTTCCGCCCCTTCATACTGCAGGGTCCAGAGGTACTGGTCGGGCAATGCGCCCAACAATTTGACGTCAAAGGCCGTTTAACCAATGAACGTTACGAGACCGTATTAGGAAACTTGATGCAAGCGTTGCGCGCCAAAATTTAACCTCGTGTGGCGATTTCGATCAGGTTTTTGTCTGGGTCTCGCACATAAATAGACGTAATTGGCCCGTTTGCCCCTGTGCGTGCAACTGGGCCTTCTACCACTTTGACACCGGCCGACTTGAAATGGTCTTGCCAACTAGCAAGACGGTTCGCGGTCAAAAAACAAACATCCGCACTACCGGGCGTGGGACTATTGGCCTTAGGCGAAAACTCTTTGCCAGCCGGATGCAGATTAATCTTTTGCAAACCAAATTTTAAAGCAATGCGCTGACTGCCGTCCGAGGCGGCAAATTCTTGCACCTCCATACCAAGGATATCTGCGTAAAAACGCTTGGCGATCTCAAGATCAGCAACCGTCAACACGAGGTGGTCAATAGAGGAAATACTAGGCATCGATTTTCCTGATAAAATTCGTTTCAAAAGCTAGGCCTATCATGCCAGAATAATGTCCCAAAACATAGCACTCCGCGCAAATCTCCTGTTTGACTTAGAAATTATCAATGACCCGGAACCCTTCAGGGATGTCATCACGCCCCTCCAGAACCAAATCAGCCATAACCTGACCCGCACGCGGGGCCATTCCAAATCCGATTTTGAACCCACCATTCGCAACATAGTGCCCGCCCCGTGCAGGCCATGCGCCAAGCATGGGGGCACGGGATTTAGAGCGCGGACGAACCCCGGCCCAGCGCGACAATACTTTCGCATTTTTCAGAACGGGGAACGCCTCAAGGGCACGTTCATAAACCCCCTCCAACAGCTCATCTGTTTCGCGCGGAGAACCATAGTACCGTTCGCTGGTCGACCCAATTCCAGTGGTTCCGTCAGCGTGCGGGATGACGTGAATACCACCTGCAAAGAGCTGTGGTCGATCTCGTGCGTCATGATCCAACAACATCGCCTGCCCTTTTACCCCATTGCCAATCGGTTTTTCAAATTCCTTGGCGAGTGTTTCCAGCCCTGCCAACCCAGTGGCCCAGACGATACTGCCCTCTTCTGAGCCTTCTGTCACGATCTCCGCCCCTAATGCGCGGATCGCAACGGCAAGGGCCGTGCAGGCTTGTCGTGGATGAATACGTGCGCTGAGCGTATCATGCACCAAATAACCCGTCGGGCTTTGTGGGGCCCAACCGTCCGCCTGATTTGCTGGAATAATCTCCCAGATTGCCTGCCCGCGCCAAAGTTCGCGCGCTTGATCGATACGCTCTTCTGCAAGATTGCGTCCATGTTCGTCCAAAATAGGTTGAAGACGTCCGGTGCGCCCATACCCGCTGCTTTGGCTTGAAATCGTCTCAATTTCCGCCCAGTACGCTTCGGCCATCAGTAGACTCTCAAGTTGAAAATCCTTTTTAGGCTCCCAGCGTTCGGGGGTATGGGGGGCCAGTGCCCCTACCACCCCCCCACTAGAGCCCGCTGCAACCCCGTGGGGGTCGATCACCCGAACAGTTGCCCCTTTTTGCAGGCAGGACCACGCGACAGACAGGCCAAAAATTCCTGCGCCCATAATGGTGACATCGACCATTGCAAAACTCCGATTTGTCTGTTCATTGTCAACTTGTTTGCAAACACCTTCTAGGACAATCCATGGACCGGGACCAGCGGGCGAATTTGGAATGGCGCGACGGGGCAATCCCCCTGTCTAAACAATTCGATGACCCATATTTTTCGATAGAAAACGGCCTAGAGGAAACACGGTTTGTGTTTTTGCAGGGCAATCAATTGCCCGCACGCTTTGCTCCCGGGTTTCATATTGCAGAGCTGGGGTTTGGCACCGGGTTGAATATGCTCGCCGCCCTTTTGTCCTGGCGCGACGCCAACATCGAGGGGCCCCTGCGATTTACCAGCTTTGAGGCCTTTCCAATGGAAACACCCGATATAAAGCGCGCCCTTGAGGCCTTCCCAGAAGCCGCATCCATCGCAGGATCCTTTCTTGAACAGTGGTCCAAGGGACAACGTCAAATTGTCATTGATGATCTGATCGCAACCATATGCATTGGTGATGCGCGTGACACCCTGAACACTTGGGACCATTCGGCGGATGCATGGTTTCTGGACGGTTTTTCACCAGCCAAGAATCCTGAACTCTGGGGGGCGGACTTGATGACAGAGGTCGCGCGTCATACCAAACCAAACGGCACCGCTGCAACATACACGGCGGCCGGATTCGTACGGCAAGGACTGAGCGAGGCTGGCTTTACCGTTTCGCGCATCAAAGGCTACGGTCGAAAACGGCACATGACAATCGCACATTTGGACCCTCAAGCGTGACCACTTCAAACACCCGTTTGGGCATCTTGTTGATGATGGCCACCATGTTAGTCTTCTCTGTTCAGGATGCGATTTCCCGTCATTTGGCCGGGGAATACAACACGCTGATGGTGGTGATGATCCGCTATTGGTTCTTTGCCGCCTTTGTTCTGACCGTTGCCTATCGCAGCCCCGGAGGTATCCGTGCAGTTGCAAAAACCGAACAACCAATGTTGCAAATGGTCAGAGGGGCCGTTCTTGCAATAGAAATCTGCATCATGGTGCTTGGCTTTGTTTTGTTGGGTCTTGTGGAAAGCCATGCAATCTTTGCGGCCAACCCGTTAATCATTGCGGCCCTGTCTGGCCCCATCTTAGGAGAAAAAGTCGGGTGGCGCCGGTGGGCTGCAATCGCCGTGGGGTTTGTCGGCATCATGATCATATTGCAACCCGGGCAAAACGTCTTTTCCTTGGCCGCCGTCGTTCCAATTATCGCCACAACGCTGTATGCCACATATGGCATCCTCACCCGCCTCGCCGCCCGCAAAGACACCACTGCCACCAGCTTCTTTTGGACTGGCACCGTTGGGGCCGTTGTAATGACTACGATTGGTATCTGGTTCTGGGAACCCATGAGCCCCCATGACTGGGTCTGGATGAGTTGTCTGTGTGTTACAGGTGTGGTTGGCCACTGGTTGCTGATCAAATGCTACGAGGTGGCCGAAGCCAGCGCAGTGCAACCCTTTGCCTATCTGCATCTGGTTTTTGCGTCTTTTCTGGGCGTGACGATCTTTGGTGAGATGGTCCGGCCCACATTGATCATGGGGGCAAGCCTGATCATTGGGGCGGGCCTGTTCACCCTATGGCGCGCACGGCAGGTGCAGTCCTAAAACAGACTGCCCTGATCCGGTGCTTTTGCGGTAGATTTCGGCTTGCGCGCAGCTTTGCCGCCCACCTCATGCCGTCCATCGTGGAACTCGATCTCTAAGCTGCTCGCAGATTTCGCAGCCTTTAGTGTCGTGACCAATTCCCCATCGCCGCGCACCACGGCATATCCCCGCGATAGGGTTTCCCTATATCCAAGGGTTTGGCGCAAGCGATCACTTGCCTCAAGCCGATCCCGCCACCGATCAACCTGACCTTGGGCCACGCGGGCCAAGCGTGCCTCAACCTGAGCCAAAGTTTGTTTTTTACGGTCAAGGTCTTGAACCAAAACATCTGGGCGCAACCGACGCGTTTGTGCCTCAAGTGCCTTGTTTTGATCGGTAATCGTCCTACGCAGCCCCTGATCCATCCGTGCCGCACGTTCTGCAACACGGCGGCGTTCTTCCTGCAAACCCCGACCCAGTAAGGATGGTTTCAACACCCCGGCCACTTCTGATAAATGATTGCGTTTGACCTGAGCCACCGCGCGCAATGCCCCCGGCAGACGCTCCCCCCAAAGATCCAATCGCTGTTGCGCGTTTGCTGTCAGGGTCTCTGCCCGCGGCAGAGCCCGCGAAAGATCCTGCAACCGTTGTTTCCGGTTCAAAATGGCTTGCTCAATGGCACGGACCAAGCGCGCCTGCTGGTTGTCCAACGTAGTCAACAATTCCAGACGCACCGGAACAGCCATTTCCGCAGCCGCTGTCGGAGTCGGGGCGCGCATATCGGACACAAAATCAATCAGCGTTGTATCCGTTTCATGCCCGACAGCAGAGATGAGCGGAATGTGCGACGCCGCCGCCGCACGCGCAACGATTTCCTCATTGAACCCCCAAAGGTCCTCTATGGATCCCCCCCCCCGAGCGACGATCAACAAATCAGGCCGCGGCAAAGCGCCTCCGGGTGAAAAAGCATTAAACCCCTCAATGGCGCGGGCCACTTCAGGAGCCGATTTCGCCCCCTGCACTGCCACGGGCCAAATCAAAACTTTGCGTGGAAACCTGTCACGCAAACGATGCAAAATATCACGAATGACTGCACCACTGGGTGACGTGATGACCCCGATAATTTCTGGCAAATAGGGCAGCTGCTGCTTGCGGGATGGATCAAACAATCCTTCTGCCGCTAAAGCTGCTTTGCGTTTTTCCAACATTGCCATCAATGCGCCCATTCCAGCAGGTGCAATGTCTTCAATAACCATCTGATATTTGGATTGACCCCCAAAAGTGGTTAGTTTGCCCGTTGCAACCACCTCCATACCTTCTTCGGGCTGGGTGGTAAGCCGGCTGGCGACACCTTTCCACATCACTCCTGCCAACACCGAACGGTCATCTTTTAAGTCTAAATACACATGGCCCGAGCGCGGACGAGAGACACGTCCAACCTCCCCTTTGACGCGCACATGACCGAATTCGCCCTCAATGGTCTTTTTAACCGCTCCTGAAATCTCTGTTACGGTAAATTCCGGTGCATTTTGGCCCTCAACCGGGTCGTCGAATAACTCGCTCATCACTGCTCGCTTGTTTTGTGCTCGCGAGCACCTTAGAACGCGGATCAACAAAGGAAAAGCTTAAGGGAGCTTTCATGAATATCCTTATTCTCGGATCCGGCGGTCGTGAACATGCTCTGGCGTGGGCGGTCAAACAAAACCCAAAATGCGATCGTCTGATCGTAGCACCGGGGAACGCGGGCATCGCCGCCATCGCGGAATGTGCGCAATTTGACATCGAAGACGGCGGTGCAGTTGTTACATTTGCCGAAGAAAACGCGATTGATTTTGTAATCGTCGGCCCAGAGGCCCCGCTCGCCAAAGGCGTTGCTGATCGGGTACGCGAAGCAGGCATCTTAACGTTTGGCCCGTCCCAAGAAGCGGCCCGTCTTGAGGCCTCCAAGGCCTTTACCAAAGAGATCTGCGATGCGTCCGGTGCACCAACGGCCGGATATGCGCATTTCACGGACCTCAAATCTGCCAAGAAATACGTTAAGAAAAACGGCGCACCGATTGTGGTCAAAGCCGACGGTCTGGCCGCAGGCAAAGGTGTGATTGTTGCCATGGACGAACAGGCCGCGCTGGATGCGTTGGATGACATGTTCGGTGGCGAATTTGGCGCAGCTGGTGCTGAAGTTGTCATCGAAGAATTCATGGAAGGTGAAGAAGCATCCTACTTTATTCTCTGTGACGGCAAAAACATTCTGCCTATAGGCACGGCCCAAGACCACAAACGGGCTTATGACAACGACGAAGGCCCAAACACCGGCGGTATGGGGGCCTATTCGCCTGCGCCGGTCATGACGGACGTCATTATTCAAAAAGCCCTTGATGAAATCATCAAACCCACCGTGGCGGAAATGGCTAAACGTGGAACACCTTATCAGGGCGTGCTCTATGCAGGCTTTATGATCAAAGATGGCCAGCCACGCCTTGTCGAATACAATGCCCGCTTTGGGGATCCAGAGTGTCAGGTTCTAATGATGCGTCTTGGGGCACAAGCGTTGGATCTGTTAGAAGCCTGCGCCCTTGGCACATTGGATCAAGCCCAAGCCAATTGGGCGAATGATCATGCTATGACTGTTGTTTTGGCTGCCAAAGGGTACCCCGGCTCTTATGAAAAAGGGTCCGTGATCAAAGGTTTGGACGATCTTCCCGAAGACAGCTTTAACATGGTGTTTCATGCGGGCACCGCAGAAAAAGACGGGCAGATCGTCTCTAATGGCGGTCGGGTCCTGAACGTCACGGCCCGAGGCGATACATTGCAAGAAGCCCATGATCGCGCCTATGAAATGGTTAAAAAGATTGACTGGCCCGATGGGTTCTGTCGCTCCGATATCGGTTGGCAGGCACTTTAAACCAGTGCAATTGATCCAGTTGCCCCATGATTAGGGGCAACTGAGCACCTAAAACGCTATCGACCCTGTAATTCTTCGGCCAAATGTGGGCGTTCGACTTTGCCGCTTAACCGTACCCGATAGACCGCCAAAGCCTCACTCACACGCATCACATAATTCCGTGTCTCACGAAACGGAATATGCTCAATCCAATCGACCACATCAACACTGCTAGACCGGGGATCACCCCGATCTTTCATCCAACGACGGGCACGGCTTGGCCCGGCGTTATACCCCACAGAGATCAAGATCGGATTGTTGCCAAATTCGTCTTTTAGATCGGCAAGATAGGCCGAGCCCAGCTGTGCGTTGTAGCGCCAATCTGACAGCAGTTTGCTTTTGGAATAAGACACGCCAATCTCTCCGGCGACTTGTTGAGCCGTCGCTGGCATTAATTGCATCAACCCACGGGCCCCAACAGGGCTGACGACACGCGGGTTAAATTCGCTTTCGCGCCGAGCGATAGACAGGGCCAATTCTTTTTGCACAGGCACGCTGCGTTCCCGTAAATCATGAAGCGGGTAATACGCCTTATCAATAACATACCCCTGGCTGGCCGCCTCTTTTGCCACCATAAGCGCCATGTAGGATTCGTTTAGACTGATAGCCAAATCCCCGAGCTGACCTAATTCGGTGCGATTTAGGGTTTCCCCTTGATGCACCATAAACCGTGTCGCCAAATTCAGCTCTCCGGCCTCTTGTAACACCAGTCCAGCCTGCACCACCTCTGAGCGTCGCAACCGAGACTGCGTCCAATCGGGGAATTTCTCCCCACCTATCAAAGCGGCATCCATAGGAAATCCCGCTTTTTCGGCGGCCAACTGACCGTAGAAACTGCTTTGATAAGTCGCGCCAAACCCATAGGCCTCTTGTGCAGCATCTTTTCGCCCCATCGCCTCATTGGCCCGTCCCCGCCAATATCCCGCGCGCCCAAGGCTGATCGGTGTTACGACCGCTCTTTGAAACCGTTCAAAATGGGACAGTGCCTGTTCTGGATTGTTTAGATACCGCAGCGACAAATATCCCGATAGCCATTCCAGATCCGCGTAAGTGCTGCCTTCTGTCAGAAAATGGGTCGAAGCAATCCGATAGGCCAGACGGGCATTCCCTTTTCGCATTTCTGCCCGCGCCAAAGACCGGCGCCTGCCACCCCAATAGGATGGCCGACCCAATTGACTCACTGACGTACTACGCTCCAGCAAAAGATCTATCGCATCAGCGCGCCCCTTACGGGCCCGCCAGTTAAACCGCTCATAGGCAAGAGCCGACCCTTTGGCAAAATCGGCAGGTACAGCGTCAATCAACGTATCAACACCACCCACCTGACGACGCAGCCCGATGCGCGCTTTGGAAGACGCCACCCAGCTTGCGTTTACCAATGGATAGAGGGCTTCAGCTTGATCATGCTTCCCGCGCCAGATCAACGTGTCCAGACGCGCCGTAGTATGCGGGGCAATCAAGGCCCCATGCCGTTGCTGAAAGGCCTCTCGTTCATCGCGGGTCAGGTCTAGTTCGCGCCAACTTCTTACGATCTCGGCATCTGCCTTTTGTTGCTGTCCCTGTGCCGCATATGCAGCGGCCAACCGCAACGAACCAACCCCTGTCTGGGGTGCAGCATCTGCAAAATAGGTCAGCACGGACTGAGATCGAACAGAACGCGGAATGCTCTCCTCGCCGCGTTTTCGCAATAGCGGCATCCCCGGCCATTCCGGGTTATCTGCGATGAACGCCAGATAATCAGACATCTCGCCATTGCCAGCGCGCAAACGATGCCATTCCACCAGATCCTCAACAACTTCGGACCCAGCACGGGCCCGACGCGTCGCTTCGGGCCAATTTCCGGCCCGCATAGCGCCAAATGCGTCAGATAGAATCTGAACGTCTCCGCGTTGCTGTGATACGGCTGGATTCACACAAAGCACTAATAAAAAAGAAAAAACTACCGAATATCGAAAACGCATTAACAAACAATCCTTTGATCAATACCCACACATTTAAAGTAATTTAGAGCAGTCCGCATCTAGCTCAATTCACAAACTTGGCAAATGCTTCAAACACGGCTAGGTTCCGCCGGCTTACACAAGGGCGATTCAGCCCATACCAAACAAAGATAAAGGAGACGTGTCATGTTCAGAGGGTCCATTCCAGCCCTGGTGACGCCGTTTAAGAACGGCCAGCTGGATATCGATACGCTCAAACACCTTGTTGACTGGCAAATTGAGTCCGGCTCCACAGGTTTGGTGCCCGTTGGCACAACAGGCGAAAGCCCCACGCTCACACATCGTGAACATGAAACCATCGTGGAAGAGGTCGTAAAAGCCACTGCTGGCCGTGTTCCGGTGCTCGCTGGTGCTGGATCAAACAGCACCCAAGAAGCGATCCAAATGGCACAACATGCCGAAAGCGTCGGAGCTGATGCAGTTTTGGTCGTCACGCCATACTATAACAAACCGACTCAGACTGGTTTGATAGCGCATTTCACAGCCATTCATGACGCCTGCGGCTTGCCGATTGTCATTTACAATATTCCCGGCCGTTCCGTGGTGGATATGACACCTGAAACTATGGGCAAGCTTGCACAGCTTCCTAGGATCATTGGGGTAAAGGATGCAACGGGTGATCTATCCCGTGTACCTCAACAGCGGATCACATGTGGGACCGATTTCATTCAGGTTTCTGGCGAAGATGCGACCGCCCTTGGCTATAACGCACATGGAGGTCAAGGATGCATTTCCGTGACTGCTAACGTCGCCCCAAAACTCTGCGCAGAGTTTCAGATCGCGACACTCGATGGGGATTTTGCCCGTGCATTGGAACTCTTGGATCTTTTGATGCCCTTGCATCTGGCGATCTTTGCAGAGCCTGGTCTGGTTGGCGCAAAATACGGCATGAGCCTTCTTGGGAAATGCAACAATGAGATCCGCCTGCCCCTGACCCCATTGGGGGACTGCACCAAAACCGCGATCAAATCCGCAATGATCCATGCAGGTCTCATCGCCTAAACTATGGCTTGAGGCGTTGGCCTCTGTGCCTCCAGGACATTAGAACAGCGCCCCTTTTAGACCGGGGCGCTTTTTTCAATTTTCACTGGGGTCAACTGCCGCACACCAAAATAACTGATCAAAACCATAATGCCTGCTGTTAAAAGGCACATGGACAGCCCTCCTATTTGATAGGTCAATCCTGACAATACGGTTCCTGCCAATCGGCCAGCGGCATTGGCCATGTAGTAAAACCCGACGTCCATAGTCACCCGTTTGGCATCTGTAAACGACAGAATTAAATAGGAATGCAGGGAAGAGTTCACCGCAAACACCCCACCAAACACCAACAATCCTGCAATGATCATCACAGTTACAGGCAAGGATGGCATGTCTGCAATCCAAACCAAGGCAGCCAGAAACAAGGGTACCACGGCCAACACGCCCGCCCACAGACGTGCATGTATCAACAGATCAGCGGCGCTCCGCGTGCTGGCCTTAAGCAGCTTTGGCGCCGCCCCTTGAACGCCCCCATACAGGATCGTCCACATCGCCATAAACGTTCCTATGGTGAAAAATGCAGCCTTTTTGCCTGCGTCTGATCCATCAGACAGAACTGCGTAGAAATATATCGGGATCCCTACGACAAACCACACATCTCGTGCGCCAAACAGAAACAACCGCGCAAAACTGAGCCAGTTGATGTTTTGGTTCTTAGAAAATACCTCTGAAAATTTTGCACCTTTGCGCCCAGCCGGCAGGCCCGACGGCATCCCCATAACCACCGCAATCAAAACCACCACTAAAACGACTGCCATCCCATAGACTGATGGGACAAACCCTATCAAAGCCAGCAATGCGGCTCCCAATAGGAACCCCACCCCCTTTACCGCGTTTTTTGAACCCGTGAGCAACGCCACCCATTTAAACAGACCCCCGGCAGTTTTGGGGGCCAATACTTTGACGGCACTCTTTGCGCTCATCTTAGACAGGTCTTTTGCCACACCGGACAGTCCTTGCACCAGCATAACAAAGACCACCGAAGCCGTGATACCCCAAGTTGGGTTCAACTGAGCCAGCGCCACCAATGCCACCACTTGCAACCCCAACCCTGCATAAAGCGTCGAGGGCAGTCCAAACCGCGCCGCAATCCACCCGGCAGACAGGTTCGTGATGATCCCTGCTATTTCATAGAGGACAAACAGATAGGCCAATTGAACCGGCGAAAACCCGAGCGTGTGAAAATGCAAAAGCACCAGCATCCGCAGAGCCCCATCCGTCAGCATAAAGGCCCAATAGGCCGCCGTAACCGCGAAATAAGCGGAAAGCCCGTCTTGCTGGCTCACAAGGAACTACCAACCATCAAAGCCACATCTACCAATCGGTGTGCATAACCATATTCATTGTCATACCACGCGTATATTTTCACCTGTGTTCCGTTCACCACCATGGTCGACATCGCATCAATAATGCTGCTGCGTTTGTCATTGGTATAATCACAGGACACCAGCGGACGCGTTTCATACCCAAGGATGCCTTTTAGCCCCCCCTCAGCGGCGGCCTGAAATAGTGCATTGACCTCTTCTGCTGTGGTCTCTCGCTCAAGCTCAAAAACGCAATCGGTGATCGAGGCGTTCAGCATCGGCACCCGCACCGCATGGCCGTTCAGTTTGCCCAACAGTTCCGGATAGATCAGCGTGATCGCAGTCGCCGATCCCGTTGTCGTTGGGATTAGATTAGTCAACGCCGACCGGGCGCGACGTAAATCCTTGGCAGGGCGATCAACAATGGTTTGGGTATTGGTCACGTCATGGATGGTCGTAATGGAGCCATGTTTGATCCCGATCCCTTCAAGGAGGACTTTGACGACAGGCGCCAGACAGTTCGTTGTGCAACTGGCTGCCGTGATGATTCGATGCACCGCGGGGTCATAGGTGTCATCATTAACCCCCATAACAATATTTGCCGTCGGACCATCTTTGACCGGCGCAGAAACAATGACCTTTTGAACACCGGCTTTGAAATAGGGGGCCAATGCTGCCTCGGTTTTGAAGACGCCGGTGCAATCAATGACCACATCAACACCTTCCAAGGGTAGATCTTCAAGGCGACGCATCCGCATCACCGGAATGCGCGTGTCATTTATGGTGACCGCCTTATCGTCTGATGAAAATTCCGCGTCCCAACGCCCATGCACACTGTCAAATTCCAACAAATGCGCGTGCATCTGCGGATCGCCAACGGCATCATTGAGGAACGCAATCTTTGCACCGCTTTCCAATAACGGTTTTAACGCTAATTTTCCCATGCGGCCCAAACCGTTCAATGCGTAGGTGGTCATAGATATCGGAATCCTGTTTCAAAAGGGTCTGATCCGTCAGACGGTGCATCCAGATAAGGAAACATCGGCAATCAATCAAATGAAGCTTTTGTAACGGCTCCCATAAGATGCTGGAAATCCGACCTTGCCCGAGTTGTTATTCTTGCACCAAAGAGCTCTCCCAGTTTCGCAAAAACGTTTTGCGACGCATTTGGTCCAAAAACACCAATAACCCAGGACCAAACCGGATCGGACGAAGCGCGGAGTTCTCTTGGAACTGGGTTGTGTCAATCGCGGGTAATCCGGTGGCCTCAACCAAATCTGTGCGCCGGTTCATCTGCAATAGCAATTCTATGAACAGTTGCGCGTCTCTTACATTTTGGGCGGTCGTCGGGATCAAGGCTGTGCGCAACATCACGCTGACATAATCCTCGAGCTGTATGATGTGAAACCCATCAATTTTACCCTGTTGCGATGCCGCGTAACTGCCAAGGACATTATACGCCAGCGCAAGAGTTCCATTGGCTACTTGCTGGATCATCTCCCCCGAACAACAGTACAGTTGCGCATCAAGGCGACCCATGACCTCCATCAATCGCCAAAACGCTTCACTGTTGCGGCTGTCTTGGGTGGCCATCAAATACCCGAAACCAGATCGCCGAATATCATAGGTGCCGACTTTCCCTCGGAAAGTTTCGGGATTTTCACGAAGCAATGCGACCAATGCGGCTCGGTTTTTGGGGGCACTATCAGGGGTGAAAAATTGATCAGACACTACCAATACGGCTGGCTCTTGGGTGAACGCAAACAATTGATCTCGCCACGTGACCCAATCCGGGAGGTTTTCTGCACCCGAAGCCTTATAGCTTTGCGCAAACCCATCATTGGCCAGTTTTGTTTGCAAATCCATGGCCGATGAAATCACCAGATCATATGTGGCGCCTTCGTCCTGTATGGCCGCCATAACCTCCGTTGTGCCTGCGATGGTATATTCAACCGTAATCGTGGCGTTTTCCGCTTGAAACGCGTCGATGATGGGTTCAAACGCCGCCCGATCAGCCGTCGAAATGACACGCAAAATGCTGCTTTCTAAAATTGCGGGATAGCTCACCTCTTCTTCGATCTCAAATCCTACAGAAACGCTTGCCCATAGCGTCGCAATCAGCGTGGCAATACCAAAGAAACGCATGCGCCCGATCCTTTCTGGTTCTGTGAAAAGGTCAACCGGCCACCATGCGCCCGAGCAACATCATCCGCAATGGTCAGACCAAGCCCGGATCCAACGATATCCCCAACATTAGCACCGCGATTATAGCGTTGCGTCAAGCTGGAGATATCTGCGCCATCAAAACCGCGTCCCTGATCCAATACTGAAAGCTCAATTTCGTCGGCGACCCGAACGGTAACGGTGATGTCGCTATCATCCGGTGAGTATTTGATCGCATTGTCCAGAATATTAAGAAACGCAGCCTGCAACAAAATTTCGTCCCCGTTAAAATTGACTGGTTCTTCGGGGTAGGTTTCGGATATCGATATATCTTTTAAACCCGCGGTGGGGCTTAGACGATCACAGGTTTCCGCGATAAGACGGCTTAGGTCCAGATCGTCCTGTGCCAAGCTGTCGGCCCGAAACGTCACCATCGCATGATCGAGCATCTGCCCCGCCGAGCGCGAGCTTTCATCAATTGCCCGGATCATTTCCCGGACCGCGTCGCGATGCTCTGGCTTGTTCAGCTTGTGATGAGTGACCTCAGCCTGTGCCCGAACAGTCGCCAACGGGGTCCGCACACGATGGGCAGCCTCAGCAATAAAGTCCTCGGTTTGAGACAATGATGATCGAAGCCGCGCCATAAAACTATTAAGCTCTTTGACCAAAGGCACCAATTCCGTTGGCGTTTCAGCCGTCACAGGCCGCAAATCTTTGGGCCCACGTCGGGTCACAGAATCCGTCATCCGCTGGATTGGTGCCAATGCGCTGTTGGCAGCCCAGAGGCTAAGCGCAGTGGCTAATAAAAAGAACCCAACACCAATCCCCGTTGCAGTTGTCGTAATACGCCGGGATATGGCCGCCAACCCGTCGCGGGTTTGAGCCACAGTCACGATCACGTCGGTTGACGCAGACGCAACCCCAACGGGGCGTTTCACATAGACGGCACGCACCTCGTCGCCACGATAATCATGAGTGGCAAAAACCGGTTCACCAGGTTGTGGTGCTACACGCGATGGAGGCAGATCCGTATATCCTGTCAAAGTATGGTCTGATGTGGCCACGTGGTAAAAAACACGATCTTCACCGACGGTGCCCAACATTGACATGGCAGAATACGGAAGTTCTAAGATAATCTCACCGTTTTCCTCACCCAAACTCTCTGCAATTGCCGTCGCAGAAGCGGCTAAAATATCGTCCTGCGTGCCTTCTGCCGCCCGTTCCGCCACCCCGCGTACAACAAGGAAAAAGGCCAGTGACAACAGTGCCGCAACACCTGCCAATTGAAAAAATAATCGGCGACGAATTGATCCGTTTGGTTTCACTTTTGCACCATCCGATACCCCAATCCGCGGACGGTTTCTATCTTGGCCCCTGCGCCTTCGAGCCGTTTGCGCAATCGCCCGACATAGACTTCAATCGCGTTTTCACTTGCCTCATCGGACAAAGAAAACAACCGATCCATCAAATGGGATTTTGAAAACACTTGCCCCGGTGCGTTAAAGAACACCTCCAGCAACCGAAGCTCTCTATTGCGAAGCGTGACACGGGCCGATCCAACTTGCAATTCCCCCGAAATCGAATCAAGTGTGGCATCCGCAACTGTCTTTTTGTTCTCAGCCACCCCCCCCTGACGCCGCAAAACCGCACGGCAACGGGCCTCAAGCTCAGAAAAATCAAAAGGTTTTGTGATGTAATCATCAGCGCCAAGGTCAAGTAACCCCACCCGATCCGACACCGCAGACCGTGCTGTAATCACAATCACAGGAGTACGTTTTGCCGATTGTCTATGATCCTCAAGAAAATCGCGGCCATCCCCATCAGGTAGCATAATATCCAATAATATCATATCGTAATCCGCAACGGCGATGCAGGCACGCGCCGCATCCAACGTATCAGCATGGTCCACGGCATGACCATCCAACTGTAACCGTTCCCGCACCGCACGGGCGAGCTTTACATTGTCCTCAATCAACAGATAACGCATCATCTTCCTTTTTTCGCCCGTGACAGGTTGGTGTCAGGTTCAGGCGTTCTGCTCTGACCATGAGCGGGGAAAACCGCCATGTCAAATGGGAGGAAACCATGACAAAACGTCTTTTTAGGGCGCTCATGACCAGTGCGGTCGTGGGCCTTGGTACTGTATCCGCAGCATCTGCTGCTGAATGTATCGCACCAGCCAACCCTGGCGGAGGCTGGGACTTTACCTGCCGTCAGATCGGCAAAATTATGTACGATATCGGTGCTGTCGAAAAACCAATCCAAGTGACAAACATGGCCGGTGCTGGCGGTGGTTTGGCTTTTGGTCATGTTGTTGCCGAGCGCGGTGATGACGCGGACCTAATCATTGCGGCCTCTTCGGCAACCTCCACACGCTTGGCTCAAAATGCCTATGCGGGTATGACTGCCGATCAGGTCCGCTTTGTCGGCGCGATCGGTGCGGATCCCGGCGTGATTGTTGTGGCTGCTGATAGCCCCTATCAATCACTGAATGATCTGGTTGCCGCGATTGAAGCCGCCCCGGGCGAGCTGGCCTTTGCAGGTGGGTCTGCTGTGGGTGGGTTTGATCACCTCAAACCTCTGATGGTCTTGCAGCGCGCAGGTATCACGGATGTTACGGCGGTAAAATATATCGGTGTTGATGGTGGCGCAGATGCGATCACCCAAACCGTTGGTGGATTTACTGCGGCTATGTCCGGCGACATGTCCGAAGTTGTTGGCTTTTTGAAATCCGGTGACGTCCGTGCCATTGCGGTACTGACAGATGAGCGTGTTGCCGGCTTTGACGACATCCCAACAGCCAAAGAGCAGGGCATCGACGTCGTTGCGGTGAACTGGCGCGGTCTCTATGTGCCAAAAGACATCAGCGACGAAGACTTTGACATGTGGGCCGACCGCCTGCAAAAAGTTGCTGACAGCGCTGAATGGCAAGAAGCCATGGCCGCAAATGGTCTTGCGCCTTTCACCAAAGTGGGAGGAGACTTCCAATCCTATGTTGATGGTATTGTAGCGGAAATTCGCGCACTGTCCAAAGAAATCGGAGTTATCCAGTAATGGCATCTGACCGGATCTTCGGACTGGTCGTCACTCTGGCGGCGCTGACTTATATCGTCGGCGCCACTCAGATACAGACCAGCTTTATGGCGGACCCAGTCGGTCCAAAAATGTTCCCCATTCTGGTGGGCTGTGTCGCAACCATATGTGGTGTTGTGGTCATGATCCGCCCTGACCCAGACCCTGACTGGCCAGCAACCCGCACATTTGGAGCGCTTTTGTTCTCGGTCGTTGTGCTTGTGGCTTATGCCTATTCGCTCAAACCGCTTGGTTTCATTATTCCGACGGCAATCGCTGCAGCTGTGCTTTCTTACCAAATTGAGCCAAAGCCGAAAAATGCCGTTCTCGCTGGGGTGGGCCTGTCTATTGGTCTATTCCTAGTCTTCAAATTCGCGCTTGGGCTTGGGCTTGTCGCCTTCCCCAAAGGCCTCGCGGGATAAGGATAAAATCATGGAATTACTCTCCAATCTGGCGATGGGCTTCGGCATCGCCCTCTCTCCGTTCACCCTGATGTTAGCCGTATTTGGCTGCTTCATCGGCACAATCATCGGCGCGCTTCCGGGGCTTGGCCCATCAAACGGCGTTGCCATTTTGATCCCATTGACCTTTTCCATGGGACTCGACGCAACAAGCGCTTTGGTTTTGATGACATCCGTATATTACGGTGCAATGTATGGCGGTCGGATCAGTTCCATCCTTCTGAACATCCCCGGCGATGAACCTGCGTTAATGACGACATTAGATGGCTATCCAATGGCCAAAGCTGGCCGCGCAGGCGATGCGCTGGTTATCTCTGGTGTTGCGTCTTTCACAGGTGCGTTTCTGGCAACAATCGGCCTGATGCTGCTAGCGCCTGTTTTGGCTGGCGTGGCGTTCTTATTTGGACCTGCAGAATACTTTGCATTGTACCTGTTGGCCTTTGCCACACTTGGCGGAATGTCGTCGAACAACCAGGCAAAAGCCGCAATCGCCTCTTGTATTGGCCTTGGAATTGCGATGGTCGGCGTCGACAATAACTCTGGCCTGCCTCGTCTAACAGGCGGCAATCTACACCTGTATGACGGCGTTGATTTTCTGGTTGCCATCGTTGGTCTCTTCGCAATCTCTGAGATCTTTTTCTTTATTGAAAGCCACGGCAAAAACACCTCTATCGGTGTCAAACTAGACAAAGTCCGGGTGCCTTGGGCCGACCTCTGGGACACAAGATGGACCCAGCTGCGCGCATCCGCTGTTGGATTTGTTGCCGGTGTCTTGCCCGGTGCAGGCGCATCGCTTGGCAGTTTCATGTCTTACATGTCAGAAAAATCCATCGCCGGAGAAGACGGCGGATTTGGGACGGGTGTGGCAAAAGGTGTCGCTGCCCCTGAGGCTGGCAACAACGCAGCTGCTGGCGGAGCGCTGGTTCCAATGTTGACGCTGGGCGTGCCCGGATCAGGTACAACGGCGGTTCTTTTGGCCCTTTTGATGACCCTTAACATCACGCCCGGTCCAACCCTATTTACCGACCGTCCCGAAGTCGTCTGGGGCCTGATTGCATCGCTTTTGATTGCCAATATCGTTCTGCTGTTGATGAACGTCCCGATGGTCAAAATCTTTGTTCGCATCCTAAGCGTGCCCCCTTGGGTTCTGTTACCCGGTGTGACCATGGTCAGCTTTGTCGGCATTTATTCTCTGTCAGGCAGCTACTTTGATCTGCTGCTGATGGTTGGGTTTGGTGCTCTTGGCTATATCCTGCGAAAACTGGACGTTCCGACAGTGCCGATCATCCTTGGCATTCTGCTGGGTGGCCACATGGAAGATGCGCTGCGGCGTGCCAT
This sequence comes from Pseudoruegeria sp., assembly GCA_039972875.1. Taxonomy (GTDB): domain Bacteria; phylum Pseudomonadota; class Alphaproteobacteria; order Rhodobacterales; family Rhodobacteraceae; genus Pseudoruegeria. The sequence goes on along the minus strand of JBDWMA010000024.1, from coordinate 70,132 downwards.
GGTGCTCTCCAGCGGGGATTGGACATACTTGTTCAGCTCTAAAATCGCGATTGGGCTTTGGATTGTCGCTGTGGTTGGGTTCGTCGCGCCTATGTTCTTGCGCAACGTCCTAAAGAAACCACAACGGGTGACTGACTGATGGTCAAAGTCCTTATCCCTTCTGGTGCATTGGGGCTCGGTTACGACCGGGCCGCCCTTGCCCGCGGGATCGAGCATCAACCAGACATCATTGCAATAGATGGGGGGTCCACTGATAGTGGGCCCCACTACCTTGGAACGGGAACCTCGAAATATTCTCGCAATTCAACCAAAGCCGAATGGCGTGAACTGATGGCGGCCCGCGCCGCTGCGAATGTCCCACTGATCATCGGCACAGCAGGAACATGCGGTGCAGACAGTGCCGTGGATTGGCTCGTCGATATCACCCGTGAAATTGCGTCTGAAACCGGAGAACATCTAAAAATCGCCATCCTCAAAAGTGGCCAATCTGGCGACGCAATGGCCAATGCGTTTGAGGCCGGCCGCATAACGCCGTTGCCCGCCGCACCCAACGTGGACGCCCTGCGGTTCAGATCATGCACAAACATCGTCGCCCTTGCGGGCGCAGAACAAATTCAGGCCGCTCTGAGCACTGGCGCGGATATTGTCATCGCGGGCAGGACCACAGACACAGCAATCATCTCAGCATTGCCGCTGGCCAAAGGATGCCACCCCGGTGGCGCATGGCATGGAGCCAAAATCGGCGAATGCGGCGCACTGGCGACAACCAGCCCCAATTCTGGCACTATCCTAATTGAATTTGATGCCGAGGGCTTCACCATGACCCCAATGGGGGCAGAGGCCCGCGCGACCCCACATACAGTTTCAGCCCATATGCTGTATGAAAATTCGGATCCCTTTATTCTGTATGAACCCGGTGGCCATTTAGACGTCTCCAATGCGGTCTACACAGCCTTGGATGACCACCGTGTGCGGGTTATTGGGGGGGAATGGGTCCCATCAAAACGCTACACCGTAAAGCTAGAAGGCGCACGACGCGTTGGCTATCAAACCGTTTCCATCGCTTTGGTTCGCGATCCTCGATATGTGGCGCATATTCGGGAATGGTGCGATGACATTACCAAGCGTTGTACGGCAAAAGCCGAAGCTCGCATCGACGGTAAATTTTCGATTGAGCTACGCCTGATTGGCATGGACGCCACGCTGGGCCCACTTGAAGTCGCTTCCAATACAGCCGCCGAAATCGGCGTCATGGGGATCGTCACGGCAGAAACAGAAGCCCTAAGTCGGGAAGTTGCCAAAATGTTAAACCCATACCTGCTGCATCATCCGCTGACCGAGCAAGAGGAAATGCCAACATTTGCTTTTCCCTTTTCGCCACCAGAAATGCCCCGTGGTGCGATACATGAATTTTGCCTGAATCATGTTCTGGAGTTAGAGAACCCAATGGATGGGTTTGACTTATCCGTTGAGGTGGTCGGCCCATGACAGCCTTAATTGACACGGTACTTAAAATCCGATCCAAAAACGCTGGTCCGTTCTGGCTAACGATAGATATTTTTTGTGGCACGCCCGCCGCATTCAAAACGGTATCAACTAGTTTGACCACCCGTACCGTCGCAGATTGCTTTCAGATTGATGAGGCCGTTTTAAAACGGTTTGATATCACCGATCTCAACGTTATAAAATTCAGCCTCCCCCGCCCCTCTGTTCAAGGTGTGCGCGCAGATCGTGACATGCATGGCGCGTCTTTCGCGCATATACTCGGGTCGCTCGAGGTATAGGCATGGCGGGACGCTAGGCCCCGCCATCTTGATTTAAGTGCTGGCTGTAACAGCGCGACGTGTCATCACACCAACCAAATGTGCGCGATACGCGGCAGAGCCATGAAGATCAGCGATCATATCATCGTCCTCTATGGTCATCCCGTTGAGGGCTGCGGCGTCATAACCTTTTGCCAAGACGGCCTCCGCTTCTGTCCAACGAAACACCCCATCACCTGATGCCCCTGTGACGGCCACGCGCGCGCCACCAGATGTATTGGAAACAAATACGCCAACCAAAGCAAAACGTGACGCAGGTTGGAGGAACTTTTGATAGCTGGCGGACGCCGGAATCGGGAACCGCACGGCAGTGATGATTTCATCATCCTCAAGGGCGGTTTCAAACATGCCCTCAAAATACGAATCTGCATCGATTTCACGCTGATTGGTGACAACGCTCGCCCCTGCCCCCAATACAGCGGCGGGATAACAAGCCGCCGGATCGTTGTTGGCCAAAGATCCGCCAATCGTACCACGATTGCGCACCGCAGGATCGCCGATCCCTCCCGCGAGCGCGGCAAGCGCTGGGAATGCAGAAGCAACCTCCTTGGCCACTTGGGCGTGGGTTGTCGCGCCGCCGATGGTGATCGTGTCACCATCAATGGACACACCGACCAATTCAGGGATTCCCGAAAGGCTGACCAAAGTATCCGGTGACGCTAGCCGTTGCTTCATTGTCGGCAACAAGGTTTGCCCGCCACCCAACGCCTGCGCTTCGTCGTCTTGCAACGCATCGACAGCCTCTTGCACCGTGCTGGGTTTGGTGAATTCAAAATTATACATTGTTTTTCTCCTCACTGAGGGGGAGAGCAGCATATTGCAACCCACCCTGCCCCGTCAGATCATCCATTCATTGCGTCCCAGACCCGTGCAGGCGACACTGGCATATCGATGTGTTCAACCGAATGCCCTCCGCGCTGCAACGCATCAACCACGGCGTTCACAACAGTCGGGGGGGAGCCAATCGCACCGGCCTCGCCACAGCCTTTGACACCCAACGGATTGTGCGTACAAGTCGTGGCATGGCTATGATCAACAACCAATGTTGGCAGATCATCCGCACGCGGCATGGCATAATCCATTAGTGATCCCGACAACAATTGGCCCGAGCTGTCATAGATACCGTGCTCTAGCAATGCTTGCCCGATCCCCTGTGCCAGCCCTCCTTGCACTTGACCGGTTACGATCAGTGGGTTCACCACGGTTCCGAAATCATCCATCGCAACCATTGAGCAAATCGTGACTTCTCCGGTGTCAGGATCAACTTCCACCTCGCAAGCATAAGCCCCGGAGGGATAAGTGAAATTGGCAGGATCATAAAAGGCCGTTTCCTCAAGCCCAGGCTCAATTTCCTCAATGGGGAAATCATGAGGGATATATGCTTTTAACGCCACATCCCCAAAGCCGACAGATTTGTTGGTCCCAACAACCGAGAATACCCCGTCGTTAAATTCAACGTTTTCTGCCGTATCCTCCATCATATGGGCGGCAATCAGGGTCGCCTTTTTGATGATTTTCTCAGTTGCCCGGTGAACGGCAGATCCGCAAACCGCCAAGGAACGAGACCCATAGGTCCCCATGCCGAATGGGATTTTCGACGTGTCACCGTGTACAATATCCACCGAAAGCGGATCAACGCCCAACATGCTCGCCACAACTTGTGGAAAGGCTGTTTCATGGCCCTGACCATGGCTGTGTGCCCCGACCATCACCGAGATATTGCCCGTCGCGTTCACACGCACAGTGGCCGCATCATACAAGCCGACCCGCGCCCCAAGAATGCCCACAAGGTTAGACGGCGCGATACCGCAAGCCTCAATATAGCTGTTAATACCAAGTCCCCGTAGTTTCCCACGCGCCTTGCTTTCAGCAGCCCGGACTTCAAATCCGGCTATATCGGCAGTTTGTTCCAGACCATCCATAAGCGCATCATAATTGCCGCTGTCATATTCCAGCCCAGCCGCAGACGCATAGGGGTACTGATCGGGTTTCACAAAGTTCATGCGGCGAATGTCGATCGGGTTCATCCCCAACTCGCGCGCGCATTTATCAATGACCCGTTCCAAAGAATATGTCGCCTCGGGCCGTCCAGCACCACGATATGCATCTACAGGGGCTGTGTTGGTGAACACCGCTTTGACGTTCACATAAACATTGGGAACGGTATAGTTCCCTCCCATCAATGTGCCATGTAAGAACGTAGGTGTTACCGTTGAAAAGTTGGACAGGTAAGCGCCCACATTGGCCAGTGTTTCTGTACGGAACGCAATGAACGTACCGTCTTTCTCACACGCAAGTTCGATCTTTGTAACGTGATCGCGCCCATGGGCGTCCGCCTGAAAAGCTTCGGTCCGGGTTGCGGTCCATTTCACTGGTCGGCCCAGCTTTTTGGCCGCAGCAAGAACCAGCGCCTCTTCGGAATAGTGATAGATCTTTGATCCAAAACCACCCCCAACGTCCGGGGAATGTACCGTCAGCTTGTTTTCGGGGATGCCTAGGACAAAGGCCGAAATCAATAACCGGGTTAGATGTGGATTTTGGGAGGTGGTGGTCAAGCGATACTCCCCCGTGCCGGGTTCATATTCGCCGATAGAGCACCGTGGCTCTAGCGCATTGGGGACGAGGCGGTTGTTCACGAGTTCAAGCGTCGTCACATGAGGGGCGTTTTTGATCGCCTCATCCGTAGCCGCGCGGTTGTCTTCAATCCAACCCCAATCAAAACAGATATTTGTTTCGATCTCATCATGCACCAGTGAATCTGTACTCGCCACCGCCGAAGCCATGTCGACAACAGCAGGCAATTCGTCGATATCGGCCTCTATTGCTTCTACCGCATCCATCGCCTGTTCAAGGGTTTCAGCCACCACAGCCGCAAATGCATCGCCAACATGGCGCACTTTGCCGTGGGACAAAACCGGGCGCTTTGGTTCTTTCATCGGCGTGCCATCACGCGACTCGATTGCCCATCCCGCCGGATTTCCACCAACTTCTGCGAAATCTTCTCCGGTAAATACGGCCAAGACACCCGGCATGTTTTCGGCCGTACTGGTGTCTATTCCATTGATCTTACCGTTGGCTACGGATGAGCGCGCGAAGGCGCAATAGCTGGTGTTTTGCGGGGTCATGTCGTCGGTGTATTTCCCACGACCTGTTAAAAAACGCTGGTCCTCACGACGCGTGGTCGCGGCTCCTATTCCTCCGTCTGGCATTGTCTGTCCTCCCCTATTCTGCAGCGATTGCGACGTCCTGACCGCTGGCGGCCAGAATTGCATTCACGATGCCTTGATACCCTGTACAGCGGCAAATATTGCCCTCAAGGTAGGCGCGAATCTCGGGTTCACTTGGCTTTGGATTGTCCTTCAACAAGGCGGCAGCGCTCATCACCATACCTGGTGTACAGAACCCACATTGCAGTCCGTGATGATCCTGAAAGGCCTGCTGAATCACGTTCAACGTGCCATCGGCAGCAGCCTGACCTTCAATCGTGTTGACCTGTGCACCATCGACCTCAACCGCGAACATCGTACAGGATTTGACAGCCTGACCATCTAAGTGAACCACACAGGCCCCGCATTGGCTGGTGTCGCATCCAACATGTGTTCCGGTGAGCATCAGATTTTCGCGCAGTGCCGTCGATAACAGTGTTCTGTTTTCGACCTCTGCAGACATCTCTCGTCCGTTTACGTTTAACGTGACCTTCGGCATGTATTCCTCCCACATGTGGCTGAAACCACCGCCGTCTTACTGGACTGCAGTTGGTTTCCAAAATTAGCTATGACACGACCATACGGATTAATCTGGCATTGCCGCCTTAGAGCGCGGGTTTAAGAATGCCTCGGGTTTGGCCTGTGTCTAGGATTTGTGTGAAAGCCTCCCTGCTTTCTCAGTTTGGAACAGAGCAACTCGAGAGACATGATGATAGCCCCTAACCCAAAGAATATGAAAAAAGATGTTTCAAAACTGAGACAGTCCGCAAATTAGCCCGAAATTCCAAGCCGCTTCATCCGCCGATACAGCGTCGCACGGGATACCCCCAGTCCGCGTGCGGCCCGGCTTACATTGTTGTCTGCCCGCACAAGCGCGCGGACAACGGCAGCGCGTTCCGCTTTTTCAAATCCACTTGCCCCATCACTTCGCCCAATCAAATCGCTCGCCGGAATCGGAGTAATCTTACCCTCAAGCGTCATCCCGAATGCTTTTCGGGCTCCGCGTGTTGCCCCCACCACCACATCATCATTGTCTACAGCAATTAACATCGCCTGATCGCTGTCGTCTTGATTGGCAACGATGATCCGTGCGGCATCGAAATTTGCACGAAAATTATCCGCCTCGATGCTGCGTGCAGTCTGGCGTACCATTGCCGCGATCAAGCCATTTATGACCTCTGTTTGATCGGCGCGCGCCGAGGATACATCTAAGGCCGCAACCAATCGGCCATCTGCACCGTAAACCGGCGCATCAATACAGCTCATGGCGGTGTTGTTGACCAAGAAATGCTGTTCCCGATGAATCACCACATCCCGATTTTCAGCCAGACAGGTGCCAATCCCATTGGTCCCTTGCGCCGCTTCGCTCCAATCAGCGCCCAATCGAAGCCCCCATTGATCGAACACGGGACGATCCGCATCCGAAAACCGGTGATCAATGACCACGCCTTCAGCATCCGTTAGCGCGATGCCACAGCCTGATGCCCCAACAAGTTCAAACAATCGATCCAGTTTTGGGCCCGCAATCAGGCTCATCCGGCCCAAAACGTCCCGACGCGCCATGATCTCCCCTTCGGTTTCGCAAAAGGTTATCTGAGGCGTTGCGGGGTCCAAACCGTGAGTTAACATGGAACGTCGCCATGACGCCACAAGCCGCGAGCGCGCGGCTGCAGCACGCGAATGCACAGCTTCTGTGACGGTCTCTATATGCTCGGTTTGTCTGGGAATAACGGGACAGCCTGGCGAATTTTTGAACTTACGCTACCCACCTTACATCTGAACTGTCATAGCGCAAATCACTTTGTCGGCCCCCCAACATTTTCTAATATAAACCATAGACATGGCCTGCAAATCCGGCCCCTGATAACCGGCCTGCTCTACGCAAATTCACCCAACACTCAACGCACCCCCTTGGCGAAAACACAGAATCTGTTAAGCCTTTGGAACCGGCGCAGCCGCCCACAGGCAGGACACATTATGATCATCAACAACCCACCTTTGATCCAAGCCATCAGAGATCGCTTTGCCCATGTCGACTCCTGTCCATTTCAGGGACCTAGGATCTTCTTTGAAAACGCCGGGGGCGCGTTGACCTTGAAATCCGTGGCCGATACATCTGCGGTCTATGCCGCGCTGCCAGACAATCAGGGACGCGATAATTTGGCGTCTCATCAGCTTGTTTCCGTAATCCAAAAGGCAAAGTCTGATCTATCAGTGCTCTTAAACGCCTCTTCCGGTCAGTTCTTTGCTGGCGAAAGCGGTACGGAGCTGTTGTTTCGTATGATCCGCACGGCCTGTTTAGCCGTCCCCAAAGGCAGCAAAGTCATTGGCAGTACGATTGAACATCCGGCCAGCCGCAGCGCTGCCCATCGATGGGCTGAAGTCGCGGGTTTGCATTATGTGAGCGTCCCACATGACAATGCAACAGGATTGGTGCAGGCCGAGGATTATGCGAAATTTATGACCCCTGATGTGGCCGTCGCGACCATCCTTCATGCCTCCCCCGTGACGGGGATGGGTATGGATGTTACTGCGATTTCGCGTGCGATCCGAACTGTCTCTCCGGATTGCTTGATTATCGTAGATGGCATCCAACACGCAGCTCATGGGCAAATGGATCTCTCCGATTATGACGTCGACGGTTACGCGATCTCCCCCTATAAAATGTTCTCACGCCATGGATACGGAATTGCATGGATCTCTGATCGGTTGACCTTTTTGCCCCATGACGTGCTGATTGATGCGCTCGACTCCGGTTGGGAGTTCGGAACCCGTGACACAGGTGCCTATGCCACGACATCCGATGTGGTCGCGTATTTTGACTGGCTGGGGGGCGAAGTCTCTCAGGAAACCGAACCACGCAAACGCATAGAGGCCGCTGGGCGCGCAATTCACGCCTATGAGACACACCTGACCAACGCCATGATCAACGGCCTCGGCAATTTACCGGGATTAAGGAATATGGAACACGTGACCATTCTGGCCGGAGAGGACAATCTAGCGCGCGAAGGTCTTGTGTCAATCGTGGTCAAGGGCATGCCTTCCCCCGATGTGGTGACGCACCTGAATACAATTGGCATCCGAACCCACACACGGAAAGCAGATCATTATAGCGGCAATGTTCTTGATCCACTTGGCCTCCCTGATTGCGTGCGGATATCCTTATGTCACTACAATACCGAACGGGAAATCGCGGCCCTCTTGACCGCGCTCAAGGATCTACCCTCAGACTAAGACATGTCTGAGAGTGGGAAGAAGTACCAAGACCTGATGAAACTAGGGCCTGTCGCCAAGAGACCCACGAAGCTGCACCGTACTTTTCAGTTCTTCTGAAACACCTGCGCTTTTTCCCTCGACCATGTCGACCAATTCACGGGCTGCTTTGCGTCCCATCTCTCTGTGCGGAACATGGACGGTGGTCAAAGCCGGTGACACAATTCGCGCCAGTTCAATGTCATCAAATCCTGTGATTGAAACATCCTCCGGCACACGGATCCCCATTTCTCGTGCGCGTTTCAAAGCACCTGCCGCCAAAACATCATTGCCACACATCACCGCCGTGGGTGGTGTCGGAGCTGACATAAAACGTTCAAAAACATTTGCACCGTTTTCGATCCCATAACCGGTCTCTATGACCGAAAGGTCTTCTTCAGAATACCCAAACTTACGAAGTGCATCCAGAATACCTTGCACCCGATGCTCGGCCCGGTCATTGCCTTTGCGTATCCCAGAAATCACCGCGACATTTGTATGGCCTCGGTCCAGCACTTGTTTTGTCAATTTCTCCATCGATTTTCGATTGTCAAAACCGATGGAAGGCTGAGCTCTATCCGGGGCGAAAACCCAGGCAATCAGAACTGGAACATTTTGCGTTTGCAGGTACTTGTAGACGGAGGCTTCTCGATCATACCCGATCAAAAGCAGCCCATCAGCCCCTCGGGCTACAAGAGCCTTTATTTGTTCTTTTTCGACCTCTTCGCGATACGCCGAGCTGGAGACAAGCAACGTATACCCCCGCCGCAAGAGTTCTTCCTGAAACGCCTGCAATCCGCGTGCAAAAATCGCGTTTTCCATTGTTGGGATAATTGCGCCAATGGTAAATGTGCGTTGAGCCGCCATAACCCGCGCCCCGAAATTCGGGGTGTAGCCCAACTCTTCGACGGCGTTCATCACCCGCAACCGAGTTTTTTCCATCACCCGATCAGGTGAATTCAGGCATCGCGATACCGTTGCCGTCGACACGCCTGCCGTTTTAGCCACATCTTCAAGCGTTGGATTGGTGCGGTTCATCTTGGTTCATGTGCCTAAGTGATAGAGTCCATTTGTTCTTACCACATAGAAAACGATGGGAAAAAGGATAAAAATGTAAGCGCTTGCATTTTCAGTATGTAAGCGCTTACACTGAGCGTGGAATGGAATCATACCGGAGGGCCTTTCATGTTCCTTTACGCCTCAGTCGCTGTCTTCTTGATCTACTTTATCAACGTTGCGTTGGGGGCGTTTTCGGGAAACGCATTTCTGGGAGATGTTGGGGAAATGCTGGTTCTGTTCGCGGCGTCGATCTTATTCGTGGTCGCAATTCTACAAAAGGAAGCCGACCGCAATAATAACGGCGGCAAATAAGGTTCACTGGGAGGAAACCGAATGAAGAATGACCAAGAAGAGCTCGCATCCGCGGAGCGTCGTAACTTTTTGAAATTGACAGCAAGTGGCGGCTTTACGGCTGCATTGGTTGCAGGCGCCAGCGGGTTGCTCTGGTCTGGTGAGGCCGCAGCCCAAACAGCCAACGAAGAACGTGACCGTGAAAAAGCTGCGGATCATGTCATGACAATCGCCACGGCCTATGTGCTGGGCGCGTCTCGCAGTTATCCGATCATGCAGCTGGATCTCAAAGAAAACATCCAGAACGCCACAAACGGCAAAATCTATGTAAAACTTGCCCCTGGCGGGCAACTTGGTGCGGGCGGGGCTTTGGTGCAAAAAGTTCAGGGCGGCACGATCCAAGCAGCACAGCACTCCTTATCCAACTTTGCCCCATTTGCCGCGACCGTTGACCTGATCAACATGCCATATCTCTGCGGGTCAAACCAACGGTTTACCAACCTTGTAACATCTGATTACTGGAACGCCGAAGTACATCCAAAAGTCGAAGCCGCCGGTTTTAAAGCATTGTTCTACGTCAATATTGACCCTCGCGTCGTTGCCGTACGTAAAGGCGGCGCTGGTGCTGTCCTGAGCCCAAGCGATCTGGACGGCGTCAAATTCCGCGTTCCCGGTTCTAAAATGCTGCAGCAGTACTACCGTATGGTCGGTGCAAACCCAACGCCGGTTGCTTGGGGCGAAACACCCTCGGCGATTAAACAAGGTGTTGCCGATGCGCTGGATCCCTCGGTTGGAGCACTCTATGTCTTTGGCTTCAAAGATATCCTAAGCCACGTCACTTTCACACAAGCCGTACCAGACAGTCAGGTCTATTCCTGCAACCTCGAATGGTTCAACTCCATGCCTGCCGACATTCAGGAAGGCATCATGTGGGGCTCTGAAATGACGGCGCACCAGAACCTCTCCAAAGTTCCATCCGCCCGTGCCTATGCCATGGCTGAATTGGCCAAAGCCGGCGTGGAATTCCACTCTCTGAGCGATGATCAGCTTGGCGAATGGAAAGAAGCCGGTGGATACCAACGTTCTGAATGGGACACCTTCAAGAAGGATCTGGCTGGATCCATGGAGGCTTTTAACAAACTGGAAGAGGCTGCCAGCACGCAAGGCAAATACTACGTCCACGACGCCTAAATCGATTGACCGGCCCCTTGTTCGGGAGCCCGGGTTTCCAAAATCTCCTGATTGTCTCCATCGGCCCAACGGCCGGTGGAACAGTTAGGAGCGGCCAATAGATAGGAAGAGACATGGGTATTTTACACAGAATAGATAGGGACGCCGAGTTATGGTTGTTGCTTGTCTTTTACGTCATGCTTGTCATTACCATGGCAATCGAAGTGTTGCGCCGGGAAGTGTTCTCTTACTCTTCAATCTGGGGCGAGGAAATCGTCCGTTACTCATTCATTTATCTGGCTTGGATTGGTGCCGCCGCCGCCGTCAAAGAACGTGCGCACATTCGTATAGATGTTTTAATGCATTATGTCGGCCCGCGTCCCAAGGCGCTGCTCTATATATTTGGTGATCTGGTGATGTTCATCGTCGCCATTATTGCGCTCTACTGGTCTTTAGAGACAGTCCACATTTCCGCAAAGTTCGGCTCTGTAACCGACGGGCTACGCGTGTCCAAGGTGTGGTTTCTCATGGCCGTGCCGACCGGATTCACCTTGATGGTCTGGCGTCTCCTTCAATCCTTCGCCCGTGATTTTCGCGACTTGAAAAATGGCACACCCGTTTTTCAGGGCGACAAGCTCTTTGATTAAGGACGCACTCAATGCTCTGGAATACCGTTAATCAAACTGTTGAACTGGGATGGGACTTTTACCTTCCTGTTCTGATGTTCATCGCCCTCATTGCCCTAGCGGTCCCGGTCTGGGCCGCAATTGGGGCCGCCGCCATCACGATGTTAATCATGTCAGGCGACCTCCCCCTTAGCTTAGTCGGGGAAAGCCTGTTTGCCGGGATCGACGCCTTTGCCCTTACCGCCGTCCCATTGTTTATCTTGACAGGGGACGTGCTGGTACGAACCGGTCTGTCGCGAAAATTTCTGGATGTCGCCGAGGCGCTGACCTGCTTTGCCAAAGGCGGTTTTGGATCGGCCACTGTCCTTGTGTGCGGCATGTTCGCAGCTATCTCAGGTTCTGATGCGGCGGGGGCTGCAGCGGTCGGCCGGATGACCATCGACCGCCTTGTCGAAAGCGGTTACCCCCGCCCCTATGCCTGCGCTTTGGTTGCGGCAGGAGCTTGTACCGGCATCCTGATCCCGCCCTCAATCGCTTACATCATTATCGGCCTTGTTCTTGGGATATCGGCATCAACTTTATTCTTGGCTGCTCTCATCCCCGGCCTCGCCATTTTATTTGCAATCCTGATCACCAACCTGATCGTCAATCGCATCTATCTCTACGAAGGCGGCGGCATGCTTACTTTTGCCGAATGGGTCTCAAATTTGGGGCGATCCCTGAAATCAGGTTGGTATGCGTTTATCGTTCCCGGCATCATCTTTTATGGCATATTTTCGGGACGCTTGACCCCAACAGAGGCCGGTGCGACGGCTGTTGTCGTGACAATCATGATGGGGTTCATCCTGGGCACGTTAAAGCTTGCAGATTTCCCCGCCATGTTACTGAGTTCTGCAAAGGTAAACGGGGTCATCTTGCCCATTATCGCCTTTTCAGCACCTTTGGCTGAGGCTTTGGCAATCATGGGTGTCCCCCAAGGATTCGTGACCTCTGTGACTGGGCTGACCGATGAGCCATGGGTGCTGATCCTCTTAATGATCGGAATCTTGATTGCCGCGGGTTGCGTTATGGAAACCACCCCCAACATCGTGATCCTCGCACCCATCCTAAAACCTCTTGCCGACAATATTGGCATGAATGAAATCCAGTTCTGTATTATGATGATCACCGCACTGGGGGTTGGTTTCATCACGCCACCGCTAGGGCTCAACCTCTTTGTTGTTTCCGGGATAACCGGAGAATCAATCCTAAAAATCGCTGCGCGTGCCGTTCCATTCGTCTTGTGCATGTTCGTTGTTGTGTTGCTGATCGCCTATGTGCCAGCCGTTTCTACAACGTTCTTGCCAGAAATATATAAGTAGGACCTCTTAACAATGACTCGTGAATATCTAAAAAAAGCGACCCTGACCTCCAATTCTGATGCGTCAGAAGTTCATGAAACAGTCAAAACAATTCTTGCTGACATTGAAAGCGGCGGCGATGCAAAGGCGATGGAATATGCGGCCAAATTTGACCGCTATGACGGGCCGACAATACTGTCAAAGCAAGACATCGAAAACGCTTGCGCCTTAGTTCCAGAAAAACTGAAAAAAGATATTCAGTTTGCCCAAGATAACGTAAAACGCTTTGCCTCAGCACAGAAAGCCACAATGTCCGACGTTGAGGTCGAAATCGTACCCGGAATGATCGCTGGTCAAAAAGCTATCCCTGTGGATGCGGCAGGTTGTTATGTTCCGGGGGGGCGCTATAGCCACATCGCCTCTGCTATTATGACTGTGACAACTGCCAAAGTGGCTGGCTGCCATCACATCACGGCCTGTTCTCCTCCGCGTCCGGGTGTGGGTGTAAACCCAGCCATCGTTTACGCCGCGCATATCTCTGGCGCAGACAAAATTATGGCGATGGGTGGCGTTCAGGGCGTTGCGGCGATGACCTTCGGCCTGTTTGGGTTACCCAAAGCAAACATCCTCGTCGGTCCCGGCAACCAATTTGTCGCCGAGGCCAAACGCATCCTATTTGGACGCGTCGGCATAGATATGATCGCTGGACCAACGGACAGCCTAATTTTGGCCGATGCCAGTGCGGACGCGTTTATCGTGGCAACCGATTTGGTGTCACAGGCTGAACACGGTTACAATTCTCCGGTGTGGTTGGTGACCGACGATCGGGCTCTTGCCGATAAAGTTATGCAACTTGTACCCGAACTGATCGAGGATCTCCCAGAGGTAAACCGCGACAATGCGTTTGCTGCATGGCGCGACTATGCTGAGGTGATCCTGTGTGCCAACCGCAAAGAAATGGTAAAATGCTCTGATGACTATGCGCCAGAACATTTAACCGTTCAGGCCGAGGATCTGGACTGGTGGCTTTCGAGCCTAACCTGCTACGGATCGCTGTTTCTTGGTGAAGAAACCACGGTCTCTTATGGCGATAAAGCCACGGGCACCAATCATGTGCTCCCGACGTCCGGTGCTGCCAGCTATACCGGCGGTCTAAGCGTTCACAAATACATGAAGATCGTGACGTGGCAACGTGCCACCCGCGAAGGAGCCAAACCTGTCGCCGAAGCGACGGCTCGGATATCCCGCCTCGAAGGCATGGAAGGGCATGCCCGCGCTGCGGATGTCCGTCTGGCCAAATACTTTCCCGACGAAAAATTTGATCTGACAGCCGATGTCTGATCCACGCGCTCTTTTTGATCTCTCTGGTCGCGTAGCCTGTATTACCGGAGCGAGCTCGGGTCTTGGCCGCCGCGCGGCAGTGACCCTGGCAAACGCCGGTGCACAAGTTGTCGTCGTGGCCCGACGGGCTGAGGCCTTACAGGATGTTTGTAAAGAGATTGGACAGGCGGCAAACCATGTTGTTGCGGACATCGCAGATCGTGACCAAATGGCGGACCTTGTCTCAAAAATATCCGCCCCATTTGGGGCACCCGACATTTTGGTGCATGCCGCCGGAATTAACACCCGCGAACATGCCGATGACGTCAGCGATGAAGGGTGGGATAAAACCCTTGCCCTAAATCTGTCTGCACCTTTTTTTCTTAGTCAGGCCCTTGTTCCTGCGATGAAGGCCCAAAATTGGGGCCGTATCGTCAACTTTGCGTCTCTTCAGACAACCAGAGCCTTTCCCGGCGGAATAGCCTATGGTGCCACCAAAGCCGGCATCGGTCAGTTGACGCGCGCCATGGCCGAAGCATGGTCCAAGGATGGTATCACTGCCAACGCCATCGGACCGGGTTTTTTCCCAACCGAACTGACCGAAGCCGTGTTTAATGACCCTGAACGGGCCGCACGAAATGCGGCCCAAACCTGTGTGAACCGCAATGGAACGCTAGAGGATCTAGATGGGCCATTGTTGTTCCTATGTTCAAATGCCTCAGGCTTTGTGACCGGCCAGACGCTTATGGTTGACGGAGGATTTACAGCAAAATGAAAGCACTTGTGTATGACGGGGTTGAAACTCTCAATTTCAGGGATGCCCCTGACCCATCTCCTGGTGATGGTGAACGATTGATCAAAATCGAGGCGGTGGGAATCTGTGGTTCAGATATGCACGCCTATCTTGGTCATGATGCACGTCGGCCTGCTCCGTTGATCCTTGGGCACGAAGCCGCAGGTATCACCGTTGGTGGGCCCGATGATGGCGCACGCGTCACCATAAACCCGCTCGTGACCTGTGGCACTTGCCCTGCGTGTATGGCCAAACGGGAAAATCTCTGCCCATCTCGGGAAATCATTTCAATGCCACCGCGTGAAGGAGCCTTTGCACAATATTTGCAGATGCCAACGCAAAACCTTGTCACCGTGCCAGACCACGTCCCCTTGTACAAAGCTGCGCTGGCAGAGCCTTTAGCCGTCAGTTGGCATGCTGCCCGTTTGGCGTTGGAAGCGCTTCCAGAAGGGATGACCCCGACAGCAATGGTTATTGGTGGCGGTGCGATTGGATTAGCCGCAGCCCTGTCTCTGCGCGCCATGGGCCTTAACGATATCACCATCGTTGAGCCAAACTCCCGACGTCGTTCATTTTTGATTGAACAATGCAAAGAGAACGCTGTCGCCGAGGCGAACGGTAGTTCTTCCATTATTGTTGATGCGGTTGGCTATGCGGCGACACGTGCAACAGCATCGGCTTTGGTGATGCCGGGCGGAGTGATCGCGCATATAGGATTGGGCGAGGACACCGGTGGCCTAGATATCCGACGGATCACGCTGCAAGAAATTCGATTTATCGGGACCTACACCTATACCGCCCAGGACTTCAGAGACACCGCAGCCGCCATATTTGAGGGTCGGCTCGGCGATTTGAATTGGATCGAAAGGCGACCGCTGTCTGACGGTGCGCAGGCCTTTAGAGATCTGAAAAACGGGGCCGTTGCCAGCCCCAAGATTGTTCTAACACCTTGGCCATAGAGGGCTAACTCAACCGGAGAATCGACATGTATTCTAAAATCCTCGTGCCCATGGCGCTTGATCACGGCATCTCTCCCGCCTCTTTAGCAGTGGCCGAAAAGCTATGTACCCCAGGCGGAACAATCATTGCCCTTCACGTACACGAAGCACCGCAAGGATCCGTAACGGCATACCTTGAAGAAGGGGCCGTTCAAGCGGGATATGACCGCGCCAAAGCCGCCCTTGCCGAAAAAACCGCAGGCTTGCCCAATGTGACCCCAGAAATCGTAACCGGGCATTCGGCACGTACCATCATCGACTATGCAAATAGCCAGGACATTGATTGCATTGTGATCGGGTCTCACCGCCCGGGTCTGCGAGATTACTTTCTGGGTTCTACAGCCGCACGTGTTGTGCGTTTCGCCAAATGCGCTGTCCATGTCCAACGCACCTCTGACTAAAACATTTTCCGATGCCAAAACAGAAAGGCAGCCCTCCATGAACATCGACAAGAAGATCACCGACGATCTTGTTGCCAACGACATTTCTTTCGTCACCACAGTGCCCTGCAAACAGCTGGCCGGAGTGATTGACGAAATCGATGCGCGCGACGAAATTTTCCACATCCCGTCCAATAAGGAAGACGAAGGCATGGGCCTGTGTGCTGGTGCCTTTATGGGGGGAAAACGCCCTGCGATCATCATGCAGAACACGGCCATTGGTGTCACCATCAACACACTGGCGACTTTAATCCAATATTACCGCATGCCGTTGCCCATGTTAATTTCCTATCGCGGGGAGTTGCGGGAACCCGTAGCCTGTCAGGTTGAAATGGCTGTCCACACAAAAGCCCTGCTAGCCGAGATGAAAATTCCGACCTATCATTTCCACCAACAATCCGACGTCGAAGAGTTGGATGCCATTCTGAAGTATACTTTTATGTGTAATAAACCGGTCGCCATTCTGACCGATGCTAATTTCTGGGGAGGCTATGGGGACCAATGATCCGTTCTGAAATTCTGCGTGAAATCGCCCCGATCCTAAGGGACCAACTGGTCGTTTGTAATATTGGCCTTCCTAGCCAAGAACTGCACATGATTGATGACCAGCCGACCAATTTTTACATGCTGGGCACGATGGGGCTCTCCTCATCTATAGGTCTGGGGCTTGCACTGGCACAGGATAAGACCGTTATATCGATTGATGGCGACGGGTCTGTCCTGACCAATCTTGGTACGCTACCGACCATCGCCAACAACGTGGCAGACAACTATATCTTGCTGATCATCGACAATGGCTCCTATGGGTCAACGGGCGATCAACCGACATATGCAGGCAAGAAAACATCCCTTGCCGCTGTGGCCGCAGCTTGCGGATGTGAAAATGTCATCGAAGTGAAGGACATTGACCTTGGCCCCGTGTTGCAATCTGCCATAGATGGCAAAGAGATGACCGTGATCGTTTGCAAATGCGATAGCGGGAATATCAAACTTCCTGTCATCACCATGGACCCGGTTGTGATCCGGGATCGTTTCATGAAGGCGGTTCAAGCCTGATCTATGATGTGGGACACTGACATCCATTCTGCTGAGGACGCGCGTCGGCTGGCCCGCCGCCGTCTTCCGTGGATGGTATTTGACTATATCGACGGGGCCGCCGGGGCAGAAAGCGGTATCAGCCGTAACCGTGCGGCCCTGAACGCGGCCACCCTACGGCCAAGAATCTTGACCGATGTTAGCCAACGATCCATGGCAAAAACGCTGTTTGGAAAATCTCAGGGCCGTCCCTTTGGCATCGCGCCGATGGGACTGTGCAATCTATCAGCTCCAGACGCAGACATGATGCTTGCGCGACTGGCGGCACAATACAACATTCCCCACGGTGTCTCGACCGTCGCCTCAACATCGCTAGAGGACATCTATGCTGAAGCACAGGGCAACGCTTGGTTTCAGATCTATTTCAGCGGTGATGGCACCGGAACCTTTAAGCTTGTCGAACGCGCCCGTCAGGCGGGATATGAAACCTTGGTTTTAACTGTGGATGTCCCTGAAGTCGGCCGCCGCCCTCGCGAGCTGCGCCATGGTTTTAAGATGCCCTTTAAAATCGGTCCGCGCCAGTTCATCGATTTTGCGTTGCATCCCCGATGGTCACTTACCTCTTTGGTCAAAGGCAAACCCGAAATGGCGAATTTCGAAATGCCCGGTTATGAGTTCGACCGTACAGAAAGCCGCGCCAAAGCCGATTGGGACACACTTGCCAAAATGCGTGATCATTGGCCCGGAAATTTTGTCGTCAAAGGGGTTCTTGATCCCGAAGACGCCAAAATGCTAAAGGCGCACGGCGTTGATGCCATCCAAGTGTCCAGCCACGGCGCGCGGCAATTAGAAAGCGCGCCCGCCCCCTTTGTGATGCTGCCCCTTATCCGCGAAGCCGTCGGACCGGATTTCCCACTGTTGTTCGACAGCGGTATACGTTCAGGCGAAGACGTGCTGAAGGCACTCAACGCGGGGGCTGATTTTGTGTTTCTTGGGCGAATTTTACAATTTGCCATCGCAGCAGGGGGCGAAAAAGGCCTCCATCAATTGTGGGATGTCATCAGCAATGAACTCAGCATCGCTATGGCGCAAACCGGGCAATCAAAGATCTGAAAACGCCACAGCTTTACACCCGCGATCAAACTTTCCCAATTGCTACATGGAAAGATCTTACTCTTGCTCGAAAATCACATCGGCAGGAAGGGCATTCTTTTCAATCAATCTACCATTGATCAGATCATTGCCCTCTATGCGTTCTTCTGCTTTTTCCATAGTAAACCCAAGATCAAGCCACCGTTTCCGCAAGCGCGCTTTTAATGTCTCTATCGGCACCTGAAGCCGCACAGCCAGATCCCAATGATCCGCGACGGAACGCCAGCCATCACCCTCATATAATAGATAATTTCCCTCTACGATAACTGTGTCGCAATCCGCGCGGACACAACCAGCCCCCG
Organism: Pseudoruegeria sp.; assembly: GCA_039972875.1. Classification (GTDB taxonomy): domain Bacteria; phylum Pseudomonadota; class Alphaproteobacteria; order Rhodobacterales; family Rhodobacteraceae; genus Pseudoruegeria. The sequence goes on along the minus strand of JBDWMA010000024.1, from coordinate 51,325 downwards.
CAATAGACAGCTCTTGCGTTCGATCAAATAGGGGATAATACACTGTCCCTTCGTCTTTGAGGCGGCGCATGAGATGTGAAAACCCATTGACGTCAAACGTATTAGGCGACCCTTTGCGGAACAAAAGACCTTTCTCTTCTAGAAAGGGATTGTGCAGGTGAAACCCATCCATAGGGACGGCCACGGCCATACATCCAGCATCGCAGAGCCCTTTGGCTAAGGCCTCGGCCATCGTGGATTTCCCACTTGCCGGTGGCCCAGCAAACGCCACAAGGCGGCGACGCCCCACCCGTGGTGTGCGGAGAACCAGTTCGGTCAATGCATCGATGCTCGTAAGGGATTTTGTCATATGTTGGCACTTATCTGTTGCGGCATGTCCTGAGACAAGAGGCACATTTTGAGCCCTTAACTCAATACCCTCATATTGCGTTGGTAAAATAAAAACGCGGCCCAGAAAACCTTTGGCCGCGTTCTTAGTGTTGATCAGTTTGTGACCGTTGCAATCGGAACTGGCGTCCGCGGCTTTCCGCGTGTGCGGAAAATGATGGCCAGAATGACCACAGCTCCAACGATATTTACAATCAAGTTCAGCGGCCAAAATGCGAGAACAGCCCCTACAACCAAACCGGAATTTTCAAGAATGCCAATCGGTCCTTCGCTATATTGCTGGATCAATGCGTTCGTGGCGTAGATCCCGAATAGACCAAAGAACCCGATCTGGATCACCTCGATAAATTCACCAGAAATCAGTGGCGTATATGCAAACATCAATGGAACCACATACAGCCCCTTCGCGATTTTCCAGCTTTCGAAACCTGTCGCCATAGGTCGGGATCCGGCAATCCCCGCAGCGGTAAAGGCCGCAAGACAAACCGGTGGGGTCACGTTAGAATCCTGACTGAGCCAAAAGATAATCAAATGTGCCGTCAATAAGAACGTTGTGGCCACCGCCGGATCGATCAACGCCGGTCGAATAGTGACCGCAATTTCAAATGGCATTGCCCCCACAAGGTCCCATGCCTGCGCCCGCGTCATCCCTTCAGCAATCATCGCAACATTTGGATGGTCTACGAGAAAGAACAGGGCCGATTTCGCCGGGTCCGTTATCCCGTTGACCAAAAGATCAACGATCAATGTGTCTGACATGATGCCTGCCAACGCCGGCGCCGTCAAAATCGCCAAAATGATATAAGCCGCTGTAACGGGCAATCCCATCCCAAGAACCAAGGATGCCAATCCAACCAACAAAATCGCAATCACCATAGATCCCTGTGACCATTGTGCGATCATAAGAGAAAAACTGTTGCCCACGCCGCTCGTAACAATTGCGTTGTTCATGATCCCGATTGTGACCAGTAAAACCGCAGTCATAATTGAGGAGCGAATACCAGAAGACAGCGCCTCGGCGATTTTGGTCGGGCCCATAGCCACCGGTTTGAACAGACCTTCGGGCAGGACCTTTGATAAAAGGCTTGTCACCCATGACGTCGCAATCAATGCCGCAATCGCCCAGCAAGCCGCATAAGCAGGTGTCACACCGGTCAGCAGCATCCAGATCATCACCGCAAGTGGGATGACAAACACCAACCCACCAGATAGCAATTTGCCCCGATCAACGGTTACATCAATGTCCGCACCCGCATCGTATTTCACCGCTTCGATCCGCACAATAAAGGCCACCGAAAGGAAATACAAAATCGCCGGGACGACAGATACGGCGACAATCGTACCGTAAGGAATGGAGGTATAGCTCGCCATCACAAAGGCACCGGCCCCCATAATCGGTGGCATCAATTGCCCACCTGTTGAGGCAGCAGCCTCTACACCAGCGGCGAACTGTGGGCGAAACCCATTGGCCTTCATCAAAGGAATAGTAATGACCCCCGTTGAGGCCGTATTGGCAATGGCGGATCCCGAAATCGTCCCCGTCAGCGCTGATGACAAAACGGCAACGAACGCCGCCCCGCCTTTGATGCGACCCGCGACGATTTTTGCTAGTTCAATTACGAAATGGCTCGCTCCTGAAACAACCAAGAAACCGCCAAAGATCATAAACAGGGTGATGTTCACCGAAGAAATTGACGCCAATATGCCAAACAGACCTTCATCATTGTATAGGGTCCGAAACATTACATCGTTCAAAGGCAGTGTTGCAGAACGAAACACACCGGGAAGGTAGCTTCCGAGGAATAGAATGTAGGAGAGCGACAGAATGACCAAAATCGGAATAACCCATCCAGACACGCGTCGTGACAAATCAATACAGGCAAAGATCAGAATGAAACCAGCGGTCCAATCCAGGATGGTAAATTGCCACCCCTGCCCTGTAATGGCCAATGTACGCGCATAAATCGCATTTTCCGCCCCGGCCACCCAAAGTGCCGCCAACGCCACGATGCCCCCATAGCTCAGATCAAAAATCCACGCAGCTTTGGAATGGGCCCGTGCCCCAAATGGGCTATACATCAAAGACGCCAAAAACGCGAACCCGGCAAAGTGAATAGCGTTCTGCCACAACCCCGGCTCAATGAAATATACATTGGTGATGACGTGCCACAGGCCAAACACCACGGCAAACGCAATAAGCGCCCAGGATCTGTCAGCCTTATTGTTGGCCTCCATATCCATTACGTCGTTTCGGCTGTATTCTACGGCCACATTCATTGGTATCCCCCCGGTTTTAACTGAAAGCGGCACCGCTTGACTTAAGCGATGCCGCGTATGAAGTGGCCTATTTCGCCATCAGGTGGGGCGGGATCTCAAGGCCCACTTCTTCGTAGTAGCGCTGTGCACCGGGGTGAAGCGGTGCCGGAAGGCCAGCCATTGCTTTTTCAATTGCCATGGCTTTGGTCGCAGGGTGGATCGCCTGCAAAAAGGGCAGGTTTTCGAACATTGTTTTTGTCAGCATATAGACATGGTTTTCGTCAACGCTGGCATTTACAGCCAAAAAGTTAGGCTGAGCGATGGTAGACACGTCCGCGTCTTGTCCGGGATACGTTCCGGCATCGATTGTGTATGGCACCCAAAGATTACGACCGCCATCCATTGCGGTCAGCTGCTCTGCTGTCACATCAAGGATTGTGAATTTACCAGCATTGGCAGCCATCAATTTAGTGATCGCTCCGGTTGGGGGGCCAGAAGGAAAACCACCCGCAATCGCCTGACCATTGGCCATCGCATCGGCTGTTGGACCATAACCGGCAAAGACAAGTTCGTAGTCCTGTTCGATGTCAATCCCAAGACCGGACAATAGCACACCATTGGATCCGATGGTGCCAGAGTTCTGTTTGCCCATACCTGCGGACATGCCTTTGAGGCCGGTGAGGTCTTCAACCGTGCCGCTTGTCGCTTTTTCTGTGGGCACCACAAACTGCTCAACATTCTGCCAGAGCATAGACACAGACCGCAGATTCTCCTGAGGTTCTGTAATCGGGCCAGTGCCCGACACCGCATAAGATCCAAACAGGCCCTGAAGAATGGCGAAATCCGCTGTCCCGGCTCCCAACGCCTGCACATTCGCGCCTGACCCCGCAGAATTAACTGCCGTCAATGAAAAGCCCTCTTTTGGCAAAAGCTTAACTTTGGAGAGCGTCGAAATCGCAGTTCCGACCGGATGGTAGGTCCCGCCAGTGGAAGCTGTGTTTAAAACGTAATCGGTGCTTTGCGCCTCTGCAGCGCCGGTGGCCAACGTTACGGCAACCCCAAATGCAAGTGCTTTATAGAATGTCATGATAGTCCTCCCAATTCATGCCGCTGATGCGGTTGGCCAGAGTATGAACATCCCATAAGGGCAATGTTATGAGCAAATCCGCGCGGCACACTTAAATATCCTGCGGAAATCCGCAGGATTAAATAGTAGGCTAATCCTGCGCCAAAATACGAGACTTATCGATCCCAAGTTTTACGATTTTTTCGTTTAATGTTCTGCGCCCAATACCCAATTGATCGGCAACATCATCCATACGCCCTTCGCTGGTCTGCAAAGCTTGTGCAATCAATTCACGTTCAAACACTGCGACCGCCTCGCGTAGGGTCGCTGGCACATCAGCAATAACACCGTCCCCCAGAATAGATGCGCTCATAGATTTACCGCGGCGCTTTGAGGCAAGTACAAAACGCTCCGCAACATTCTGCAGCTCTCTGACGTTGCCTGGCCAGTCATGCGCCAAAAGGGCAGTGATATCGCTATTGGACAGTTCAAGTGCAGGCGTTTCATATAAGGAAGAAAACCGGTTCAAATAATGACGACACAGCAGCAAAACATCTTCGCCTCGATCTGACAGGCTGGGCAATTCAATCATAAAGGTATTGAGGCGAAACAATAAATCTTCACGCAGACGTCCTTCATCGACGGCCACCCGTGGGGGCTGAGAGGCGGCACTAATCAAACGGACATCTACAGAGACCGGGGCAGCCCCCCCCACAGGTTCGCATTGTTTCGTTTCAATGACCCGCAGGATTTTGGACTGTGTTTCCATCGGCATTGACGTCAGCTCATCCAAAAAGAGAGTGCCCCCATCCGCGCGTTGCATCAACCCAGATGGACCATCCGCACGACCAAACACAGTTTCCTCAAATCGATCAGGTGGAATAACTGCGCAATTCACCGCGACGAATGGGGCCGCCGCCCCGACCCCCAGATCATGCAAAGCCCGCGCCACTAACTCCTTGCCTGTACCTGTCTTTCCGATGACAAGAACATTGGCAGATGTTTCGGCATAATCAAAAATCTGTTCGCGAATTGCCGATATACCGACGCTGTCCCCAATCAAAACCTGATCCAGATCCGTAACAGCTGACAGCCGCTTCTCCAATCGGGCTGCACTATCTTGCAAACGTTTCATCCGCACCGCGTTGCCCAATAGCGTTAGCATGCGCCGAGGATCAAACGGTTTCTCTAGAAAATTATATGCACCGTTCTGAATGGCTTCGACGGCCATGGGAATATCAGCATGGGCCGAAAACAAAACAATCGGTGATCCGCAAAACTCTGCCAATGCCTTTTGCAGAGCCAACCCATCCATACCCGGCATTCTTACGTCGGACAGAATAACATCTGGAACGGCCTGACGCACCAATGCAAGGGCGGTGGCCCCGTCCTGTGCAACAGCCACCGTGTATCCCGCGCTTGTCAATAAATGCACCATAGATGTGCGCATTTCACGATCGTCATCGACGACAAGAATAGATCCATTGCTCATGTTTTTTCCTCGGAGGATTCTGGAAGTCTCATAGTAAAGACAGCACCATTGACGGTTCCATCCGTGGCCCGCAAATCACCACCATGGGATCGAATAATTTCAGCCGTAATCGAAAGCCCCAACCCCAAGCCAACCCCGGACGATTTTGTTGTAAAGAACGGTTCCTGCAAGTCGCTAAGTTGCTTCCCTTCTAGCCCCGACCCATTGTCAGAAATCCTGAGTTGGATGTTATCATTAATGCGGTCTAAATCGATCCAAACCTGCGGAACATCCGCCCCCGCGCTGGCATGCATTGCGTTGCGCAACAGATTGACCACACATTGTTCCAGTTGGGTTTCATGGCCATCTACAACAAAGCTATCGTTGGAACGTAACCATTCCACCTGCAATCCGGCGCTGCGAAAATCATGATCCAACAAGGACATCGCATCGTCGACAACCCGACTAAGATCAACCTGTTGCCATTCGTCTTCTTCCGCACGAGCAAAAAACCGCATTTGGCGGGTGATGTTCTCCATCCGCTCGGTCAAACGACGCAGGTTTTCGGCGGTTTCAGGAGAAGTGATTTCTTGATTGATTTCTGCAGCCGCCAAATGGTTTTTCAACGCGGAAATTGGCTGGCCAAGTTCATGGGTCACGGAGGCCGACAATTGCCCCAATGCAGCAAGCTTTGATGTCCGTTTCAATTCACTCTGCGCTTTAACCAGCTGTTGATTAGCAGTAATCAGTCTGTGTCGATGTCGCTGCGAGGCTTGCAAAGCACTTGCTATTCTTATCGACCGTAAATAGGTGGCGACCCCAATCAACACAGCGATAATCGCCCCAAGCAAAGCCGTCGTAATTAAAGTTTGCCGATAGACTTGTGCAACGGGGGTCAAATATTGCACCGACCAATCCCGCCAATCGGTTTGCCCGGTCGTCAGATAATAGCTCACCCCATCCAGCCTGATTTTGTCAGCAGAGATCACATGCCAGTCCAACGGCATAAGGGTTTCTGTCCCAAATTGCCGGCTGTCGGAAATTTTAGCACGCTTGTTCTCCGTTAAATCCCCGACGCTTTTGTACAGCCAGTCCGGGCTGGATGAGAGGATTACGATGTCATCCTGATTGAGTGCCAATACAAACTCACCCCGATCCACCCATGCGGCCTGAAGTTCGCTGATATCAAGCTTAATCGCCACGACCCCAATGATATCACCGGTGATCGCATAAAGTGGTTCAGCCACAAAATAGCCCGGCCGACCCGTCGTCGCCCCAATGGCAAAAAAATCACTTCTTGCGCCCTGCGTCGCCTGTTGGAAATAAGGGCGAAATCGGTAATTTTGCCCAAGGAAACTGCTCTCCTCAGCGAAATTGGATGCCGCAAGCACATCCCCCGTCATAGACATGACATAGACCGCTTCAAGGTTTGCCGCCTCCGCGAACGCTCTCAAACTCTTGCTCAATCCAGCCGCGTCCCCACGGGTAAGGGCCTCTCTTAGGACCGGGTTTTGGGACAATATAAACGGCAAATGTTGGTGCTGTTTTAATGCCTCATTCAAAGACCGCTCATACAAAGCTTTTTGGCTCTCAGCGACTGAGACCACCTGTCGTTCAAAGAGGGTAAAGGACGCGAAAAAAGTCGCGACCGTGGCGATAACAATCATCGCAAGTAAAGCAAGTATAACACGTGGGCGCGTTTTGCCTGCTTCCCTATTCCCTGAATGAAAGACGTTCTCAGTCATATCCGCTCTGTTCAAATTATGTCGGTATCAGAATTGCTGAATTCTGCGCACGAAACAATGTCCGCTGAAAATGGCGCGGACGCCGTCCTGCGGATTTCCGCAAAGCGATAATCCCAAAAGACGCATTCACTGAACAGATTAGGCCGGCGGGTTCGAAAATTTCAGATAGTCTGCTTTGGGAATAGCAACCAATCTGCGAATTCCCAGCAGATGACGATCGGGGCCAGTTAAACGATCAATTGCCACCGCAATCGCTTTAGACAGGACACGCACGTCCCGCCCTTTGGCTGCGATGTACGGAAGCCCTGGTGTCGGGGCCGTCCACTCCAGCACCCGCAAATCATTTGCAAAGCCCTCATACTGCTGCATCAACCGCCATGCCACCGCATCCAATGCAGCGATGTCTGCGCGCCCCTGAACGACAGCGCGGGCGGATTCCAGATGCCCCCCCGTCAGAAGACGGTTTTCAAACCAAAAACCCCGAGGTTTAAAATGATAAAAAGGGGCGGCAAATCCGGACTGCGAACAAGACTGATTATATGCAAATACGGCATCGCCATAAGCGGTCGCAGACCGGCGCGGATCAGAAACCCTGACAACAATTGCGCTTCGATAATACCCTGCTGGACATCCCTCGACGCCAAAATCTGGCGTTCCAACCAGCTCAACCCGATCATGAAGCGAGGTCCGATAAGGCATCCCGCAGGTCTGACTCAAGACCAGATCTGGGTGTTTCCAAACGGAAAACGCGTCCGCCTCTTGGGACAAAGCCTCTGGAGCATTGATCCCTTTCGCCTGCAATTCAGCCCGGATCAACCGCCAATACCGCACATGAGCGTCAGCCAATTGAGGACGCGCATACATCATCAGGCTTGCAATCATTGATTAAACTCTCTTTTCTTCAAATACGAGAATGACCTCTGCTGCAGAGATACAGATGCAATGCGCCGCTGAAACAGCGCTGCGGGTGACAGGCAAACAAGAATTATTTGGCGGGTCAGCCCCAATCCATGACGACTTTACCTGCGTTTCCAGACAACATGGCCGCAAAGCCTTCTTCAAAATTATCGATCCCTATCCGGTGCGTGATCAAATCGCTTAGGTCCAGCCCTGATTGCACCAATGCAATCATCTTGTACCATGTCTCAAAAATTTCCCGCCCATAGATCCCTTTTACGGTTAGCATTTTAAATATGACTTCGTTCCAATCTACTGCAAATTCTGTTGGCGCTATTCCAAGCAATGCAATTTTACCACCATTGTTCATCCGACCAATCATTTGACGCATGGCAGGGGCTGCGCCTGACATCTCAAGTCCAACGTCAAAACCTTCGGTCATACCAATATCGTCCATGACTTCACGCAAAACTTGGGTGCTGACATCGACTACGGTCTGAACCCCTATATTGCGCGCAAGATCCAACCGATAGGGTGCTATGTCTGTAATGACAACTTTTCGCGCACCCACTTTTTGGGCGACAAGGGCCCCCATAATGCCAATAGGCCCAGCCCCCGTGATCAGAACATCTTCGCCGACCAAATCAAACGATAACGCTGTGTGAACGGCGTTGCCAAACGGGTCAAAAATTGCAGCGATCTCATCAGGAATATCGTCCGGAATTGGCACGACGTTACTTTCAGGAATACAAAGGTATTCGGCAAAACTACCCGGACGGTTCACACCAACCCCAAGGGTATTCCGACATAAATGCCCTCGACCAGCGCGACAGTTTCGACAGGTTCCGCACGTCACATGCCCCTCCCCCGATACGCGTTGACCTTTTTGAAACTTTGTCGCTGCGCGGCCATGATCTACGATTTCTCCGCAAAACTCATGGCCCACAACCATCGGCACCGGTACGGTTTTCGCCGACCATTCATCCCATTTCCAAATGTGTACATCGGTTCCACAAATGGCGCTCTTTTTAACGCGGATCAAAACCTCATGATCCCGAGGTTCGGGAACAGGAACCGTTTCCATCCACAGCCCCGGTTCGGGTTTGGACTTCACCAGAGCTTTCATTTCGTTGCTCATGAAATGACCCCCATATCCTGTCCTACCTCGATAAACGCATCGATCGCTTGATCTAACTCTGCCCGGCTCAGGGCTGCAGACATTTGGGTGCGTATGCGATCTTGCCCTTTTGGCACCACTGGAAAACTAAACGGCGCAACATAGACGCCTTTGGCATCCAATCGCGCTGCCATGTCTTGCGCCAGTTTTGGATCCCGCAACATCACAGGAATAATCGGATGCTCTCCGGGGAGTAAATCAAATCCTGCCTCTGACATTCGAGTCCGAAAATGAGCCGCATGCGCCATTAACACGTCACGCCGTTCGGTGGACGCCTCAAGCATATCCAAAACTTTAATCGAGGTCTGTGCAATGACCGGCGCTAAGGTATTTGAAAACAGGTAGGGGCGTGAACGTTGCCGTAACCAATCAACGATTTCAGCCTTGGCACAAGTATAGCCGCCCGACGCGCCACCAAGAGCCTTACCAAGGGTTCCCGTCAATATATCAATCCGGCCCATGACGTTGCAATGCTCTATTGATCCCCGCCCCGTCTGACCCACAAATCCCACAGCGTGGCTATCGTCAACCATGACCATAGCCCCGTATTTATCCGCCAGATCACAAATGTCGCCAAGCTTCGCGATAAAGCCGTCCATCGAAAACACGCCATCAGTCGCAATGAGTTTAAACCGGCACCCCTGCGCAGCCTGAAGCTGTGCCTCTAGGTCAGTCATATCAGAATTCGCATAGCGAAATCGTTTGGCTTTGCACAACCGAACACCGTCAATAATCGATGCATGATTGAGAGCATCCGAAATGATCGCATCCTCTGGTCCGAGTAGGGTTTCAAACAGCCCGGCATTGGCATCAAAACAACTCGAATACAGGATCGTGTCCTCAAACCCCAAAAACGAAGACAATCGCGCCTCCAGTTCTTTGTGTTCCTCTTGCGTCCCGCAGATAAATCGAACCGAAGACATGCCATATCCATACCGAGACAAAGCCTCTCGACCTGCTTCGATCAAATCCGGGTTGTCCGATAAACCCAAATAATTATTCGCGCACAGGTTAATGACCGACGCCCCACCCTCAAGCGAAACAGTTCCGCCTTGTTTTGACGTAATGACGCGTTCTGATTTGTATAATCCCGCCTGCTTCAAGGCGGATAGTTCGTTTTGATAATGGTCAATAAAGCTCTGCGTCATTCTAGGACCCCGTGTAATCTAAATTAATCCAGTCAGCATTAAGCCACGCCAACGCTGGTTATAAACCGTCAGTCATTGAGCAAACACGGTTTCTTAATTTAGATTAGAAAGACAAACAGAACTCCGCACAAGCCGATAAACAGAATTGCTGTGCGACCTAGCCCAACAGTCGATCAACATGCCAATTCAGGGTGTCGATAAGCCTCTGGGTAAGACATCGGCTTGTCTGGTCCCAATGGCACGACATTGTTCCAGGATCGGCCAAAATACCCCTGACGACAGTGGATCAACGATCCACTTTCCGCCACCCCCGGCAAGCCATACACACGGCATAGCCAACGCCAAAGATGGGGGTAGTCCAGTATTTTAGCTCCGTTCAATTTCATACGGACATAATAGACCGGATCATGACGATAAAGCGTCGGGAACAATCGCAGATCAGCTTCGGTGAACTTCGCCCCGGTCAAGAAAGCGCGCCCATCAGACAGCAAGGCTTCCAACTCCGATAAAGTATCAAAATAGGCAGTATAAGCCCGCGCATAGGTTTGTTGATCCGAAGAAAACCCAGCTTTGTAAGCGCCATTGTTGATAGCGACGTAAACCAGTTCATTAATTCTATCGATCTCTGCCCGCAGGTCACTTTGTTGCGCCCCGTCGGGATAAAGATCTGGGGCGGGTGTCGCTACCGTTTCACGACCCAATGCGACTGCATGCGTATTTAACATCCGAATAATCTCAGCGCTTTCATTTGAAACGATGCGCTTGGCCGTTTTGTCAAATAGCACAGGCACTGAGCCTTCGTCAGAGCCTTCAAGGTTATAAACCTCGCGCACCAGCCGCAATCCCTGCCCTGTCGCGGTTTCTTCGGAACATTCTGGCAGTGTCTGCCCCGTCAACGACGCAACGCGCTCCGGATTGAACTCCCACAGATTTTGCGCCACCGGGTCATCCTCGCCGGTGCGGCTTGGAAAGGCGACATCCAGAGAAATGGATTTCTGAAGTCCTAGTATATTCCGCGCCAAGGTCACGCGATGACACCATGGGCAATTCAGCGCCACATACAGGTGGTATCGTCCGGGCTCCGGTGGAAACTCCGGATCACCAATGGCGTCTCGGAACCCGCTGATGCCCCGCACAAATTCACCTTTTCGACGACGCACCCGCGCGTTAGCTTGGTCTTCTTCGATGGCCTTGCTCATGCATATGCTCCGCGCGTCATCCAGTCCCCTTTACCCATAGGCTTGCCATTCCTTTGGCATCACAGGGGTCAGCTTTAACAAGCTCTGAGTGTATTCGGCCGCAGGCGCACTGAACACGCGTTCAGACGGGCCCACCTCTTGAATCTGACCATTCCGCAGTACAACAATGTCATCCGCCATCTGGCGCACCACGGCTAAGTTATGACTAATGAATAGGATTGTCAGCCCAAACGCCGCTTGCAGATCCTTGAGCAAGTTTAGCAGTTCCGCCTGAATAGATACATCCAAAGCAGAGGTCGGTTCATCGCAAATCAGAACTCGGGGACGCGCCAGCAAAGCCCGTGCAACAGCGATCCTCTGGCGTTGCCCACCCGAAAATTGATGCGGATATTTGTCGATGGCATCAGGTGCCATGCCCACCAGTTTCAACATCTCCAGACACAACGCCCGGCGCGCATCCTTATCAGTGACAGTCCCATAGAGCCAAAGCGGTTCCGCCAAAATTTTACCAATCTGATGTCGAGAGTTCAAAGAAGAAAACGGGTCCTGAAACACCATCTGAACCAATTGACGAGACGGATGAGACCGCGATCGTGACTTGCCCGCAGGCAACGTATCAGAACCCAATATCATCGTGCCACTGGCCGGCGTTACCAGCCCAGCGACGGCTTTAGCTAAAGTTGACTTTCCAGAACCACTTTCGCCAACAACCCCCATGACCGTGCCCGGTCGAACATCCAGATCAATGTGACTGAGGGCGGTAAAAGCCTCTGGCTTTCGCAGCAACGATGTACGGGTTCCGGGAAACTGCACATTGATTGCCTCTAATCGCAATCCAATGCTGTCCTGGCGGGTCCCCTCAAGCAGCCAAGCCTCTGCCGCGTTTCCTTGATCCGGAGCCAATCCGTCAATTTCACTGGACTCTTTTGGCACCGGAAACCGTTCAATTCGATGATCCATCGGCGGCACGGCCCCTAACAACTGTTTTGTATAAGGATGGGTAGGAGCCCCGAGGACCTGTGCGGTTTCCCCATGTTCGATCCGCTTGCCATTGCGCATCACGGTAACGGAATCCGCGATTTGGGCGATGACCCCAATATCATGTGTAATCAGGATAAAACCGATTTTCCGCACATCCGCCAAGTCCCGGATCAAATCCAACACCTGCGATTGCACAGCGACATCCAGCGCTGTCGTGGGCTCATCCGCGATGATCAGTTCAGGATTTGTACACAGCGCTAAGGCTATGACCACACGCTGTCGCATCCCACCCGAGAACTGGTGTGGGAAAGATTTCATGCGCAATACCGCGTCCTCAATTCCCATTTCTTCAAGCAGTTCAATCGCTCTGTCTTTTGCTTCTTTGACCGAGAGATCCTCATGGGCCAAAATGGTTTCGATCAATTGATCTTCTATCCGCATCAGTGGGTTCAAACTTGTTTGCGGATCCTGAAAGATCATAGAGATCCGCTTCCCACGCAACGCATGGGCCTCATCCGAACTGAGCGCACGCAGGTCCGTATCCCCAAGAGTCAAACGTCCATCGGCCACAAAGCCCGGGCGTTGCAACAATCCGATAATCGCCGCGCCGACAGTGGATTTCCCTGCACCGCTTTCCCCGACCAGCCCGTGAATTTCCCCCGGAGCGACCGACATCGAAATATCCTCTACCGCCGTAACATCCCCAAACCGCGAGGGGAATTTGACCGTCAGATGTTCAACACGCAGCATCAGCGTAACCTCGGGTTAAAGACATCGCGTAAAAAATCGCCAAGGATGTTGATCGACACCACCAGCGCCACCAAAAACACCGTTGGAATCCACAAAATCCACCATTCGCCCGATAGAAGAAACTGCATGCCGATCCGGATCAATGTCCCAAGGGACGGGCTGTCAGCGGGCAAACCTATTCCAAGGAACGACAACGTCGCCTCCAGCAGAATGGCCGAGGCCAAATCAACCGTCATAATCACCAACAAGGGGCCGAGAATATTGGGCAATATGTGCACAAACATAACTCGCAGCGGATGTTGCCCCTGCATCACAGCCGCCTGCACATATTCCTTGTTCATTTGTACAAACGTAGAGGCGCGTGCCGTCCGGGCAAAATTCACCCATAAGGACAGCGCAATCGCAAGCGTCAGCACCGCGACCCGCAGGTTTTCTTGCATATCCGCAGGCAACACACCGCGTGCAATCCCGTCGATCAACAAGGCCGTCAAAATAGCCGGGAGCGCAAGTTGGATATCGGCAATACGCATCACAACCGCATCAAACCGGCCACCGAAATATCCGGCGGCAAGGCCCAACCCCACGCCCAACATGGTGGCAATTGTCATGGCCGCAAGCCCAATCACCAAAGACAAGCGCGCACCATAAAGGATTGAGGACACCATATCGCGCCCCTGATCATCGGTCCCAAGGGGAAACTTCGACGTACCAAATTCCTCCCACATCGGAGGAAGCAAACCGTCCATCAACGAAAACGACGCCAAATCATATGGATTTATCAACGTGATCCAAGGTGCAAACACCGCACCTAGAATGATCAACGTGGCCACAATCGCCGCCACAATCACCGCTGGGGATCGAACAAACAGCCAAAGGCCCTCATGGCGATTAATAAAATCCAACATCATTGTACATCCTGAATGCGAAGCCGTGGATCAATGGCCACATAGAGCAAGTCAACAATCAGGTTCACCAACACAAAGAAAAACGCAATCACAACGAGGTAAACACCCATAACCGGGATATCGACAAAGCGGATCGACTCCAAAAACAACAACCCCATACCCGGCCATTGAAAGACGCTTTCGGTGACTATGGAAAAGGCGATGACGCCACCGAACTGCAAACCAATAATCGTGATAACCGGGATCATTGTATTCGCCAATGCGTGGCGAAAATAGATGCTACGCAGCGGAACACCCCGTGCAGTGGCAAATCGGATGTAGTCAGACCTGAGCACATCCATCATTTCGGCTCGCACCAAACGCATGGTGAGGGTTAGTTGGTACACCCCCAAAGTGATCGCAGGCAGGATCAAGGCGCGCCACCCATCGATGGTTAGAAAAGAGGTCTCCCACCCGCCAATTGAGACAGTCCCCCCGCGCCCGAACGTGGGCAACCAACCAAGCTGCACTCCGAATAGGAAAATCAACATAATGCCGATGACAAACGTCGGAATGGAAACACCAACAAGGGTGCCCATCAGAATGGCTTGCGTCGCAACACCCCGTGGTCTGAGGGCCGTGTATACGCCAGCTGGAATGCCAACAATAAGAGATATTAGCAGCGCGACGATCCCCAATTCAAGTGTGGCGGGAATACGGCTTGAAATCATCTCAGCAACAGGTTGGCGAGTCCGGTAAGAAAAGCCAAAGTCCCCTTTGAGCATATCCCCGGTAAACCGTGCGAACTGCAGCACAAACGGATCATTCAGCCCCAAATCCTCTCGCAGTTTTTCCTGATCCGCTACCGAGGTCTCAACCCCGGTCATTTGGGTGATCGGATCCCCAACAAACCGGAACAACGAGAAGGCAAGAAAGGCAACGGCGAGCATGACAAAAACCGACTGAAACAGACGTTTTGCGATAAAATAGACCATTGCCTGACTGCTTTTCTTTTTGAGGTTTAGTTTACAGTCACCCAGCGCAGCATAAAGAAGTTATCCGCACGCTGTGTCAGATCGATATTCTCTTTAGCGGCCCAGATAAGGGGCTGTGTATAAAGCGGAATATAGGCAACGTCTTTTTGGGTGATCGCAACGACCTCATCCACAAGCTTTTGGCGCTTTTCCGGTTCAATCTCTTGCTGGATCATTGGCAGTAGCTCATCCACGCGCGCATTTGAATAATTGCCAAAATTCCAAGACCCCAACTTCTTTTCATCGTCCTGGCTGTGCATCAAGAAACGGATTGGGTGCTCCATATCGAATGTGCCCGGTGACCAGCCCAACAGATACATGTCAAAATCGTCCTCGCGCAACTGTGGCCAGTAATCGCGGACCGGACCTGTGGACAGCTCTGCATTCAAACCGACTGCGGCAAACATCGAAGCTGCCGCACGGCAAAGCGCTTCGTCGTTGATGTAACGATCATTTGGGCATTTCAGACCAAAACTAAACCCATCTGGGTATCCAGCCTCTGCCAGCAATTCTTTGGACTTATCTGGATCATAAGCAGGACGCTCCCCGTTGGCCTCAGAATACCCGGATATTCCGGCGGGCACCAACTGGCTGGCACCTTCGATCTTTCCTCGGAACAGAACGCGGTCGATCGACGCCAAATCGAGGGCATGAGCCGCAGCCAAACGGACCTTTGGATCAGCGAACGGGTTTGCCTCGGTGACATCCGAAGAATACAAAAGGGCCCCGTGTTCGTGACCAAAGCCGAACATGATCACACGAGTTTCTTCACCCTCTAGGACCTTTAACCCGTCGCGGCTTTCGACTTGATCCACATCTTGCAAGGGGATCGGCTGAATGAAATCAATCTCACCGGATAACAACGCAGCCAGACCGGTGGCCGCATTACCAATGGATGTAAATGTGGCCTCAGTGACGTTGTGGCTTGCCTCTTCCCACCAAGTTGCGTTGGGGGTCAAAACAGTTTTCACACCGGGATCGCGGCTGGAGACCGTAAACGGGCCGGTGCCATTGACGTTCATTGTCGCAAAGTTTTCTGCATCCCGCGCGGGCAATGCCGCGTCATTGTTCATCGCCCAATCTTTATCCAAGATCATAAAATTCGCGATAGAGGACGGAAACAACGGATTGGGGGCCGAAGTGACAAAATCGATGGTGTAATCATCAACCACACGCACCTCTGTCACCGGGGCAAACCACGATCGCACATCGGCAGCCTCATCTGACGCCCGTTGATACGAAAACATAACGTCTTCGGCGTTAAAGGCTGCCCCATTTTGAAAGGAGACTCCTTCGCGCAAATGAAAACGCCAACCGTTCTCATCCTCGAGCGGCTCCCAAGAGGTGGCCAAGGATGGTTCTATCGCCATATCCTGCCCACGACGAACCAAACCTTCATAAATATTATTAAGAAACGACAGAACGGGTGCAGAGTTCACCGCATGAGGGTCCATGGTTTGCGGATCAGTATTTGAGGCCCATTTAAATTCAGCGGCTTGCGCCGATAAGGCGGTCAAAGAAAGCGCGCCCCCAAGCAGCAATGATTTTCCAACGGATTTGCGCATTTCTCATCTCCTTTAAGAATTGCCACAAGCCTGCGAGTTATGCAGACAACGTCAAGACGGTTTTTCAAACTAATACGGTGTCAAAACGAGAAATCCACCGCACGGAGGAGTGTAAAAAGACCTAAAGGCTGCAATCCGGCATGGATCACAGCCTCATTTTCACGAAAAGTTGATAATCAATCCTGCACCAACTTAAACACGTTCCTGAATTTGAAACGATCTTTACGTCTGTAGCTAATGCGTCAGAACCTGATCAAGGAAATTACGAGTGCGTTCGTTCGCCGGAGAGGTAAAAAAGTTCTCAGGGTCATTCTCTTCGATGATTTCACCGGCGTCCATAAAGATCACACGGTCCGCAACTTTTCGGGCAAACCCCATTTCATGGGTCACGCACACCATAGTCATACCTTCTTCGGCCAGCGTCACCATCACATCAAGGACCTCACCAATCATTTCAGGGTCAAGCGCAGAAGTCGGTTCATCAAACAATAGTATTTCGGGTTTCATGCAAAGGGCACGTGCAATCGCCACACGCTGTTGTTGGCCGCCAGACAGTTGGCCTGGAAATTTATCTGCCTGATTGCCAATTTGAACTTTGTTCAGAAACCCCATAGCCGTCTCTTCCGCCTCAGCTTGTGAAACTTTTCGGGCCAGCATTGGGGCAAGCGTACAGTTTTCAAGGATCGACAAATGTGGAAACAGATTGAAATGCTGAAAACACATTCCGACTTCGCGGCGCATCTCTTCGATATTCGGGGCATCCGCGCTGATCATGTCGCCATTGATCAGAATATCACCCGACTGATGTTCCTCGAGCTGATTAATCGTCCTGATCATCGTCGATTTTCCAGAACCAGAAGGACCACAGACAACAATTTTTTCGCCCTTTTGAACAGTCAAATTAACATCCTTTAACGCGTGATACGTGCCATAGAACTTGTTAACATTCCTCATTTCAACTGCAGCGTTCATCTGTCATCTCCTTGTAAATTATGTTTTTTCAGCCGCTGTAATGATAATTTCCACTTTCAGCACATCTCGCGCCAATTTGGCCTCACCGCAGGCACGAGCCGGGGCTTTTCCTGCTGGAACCCAAGCGTCCCAAACGGCATTCATTTCAGCGAAATCAGACATATCCGACAGCCAAACAATCGCTTGCAAAATATGGTCCCTGTCTGATCCAGCCTCCAAAAGGAGGGCATCAACACGAGCTAGGCAGTCATGCGTCTGCTCTGTAACATTCTCGCCCGCACCAACCTGACCGCAGAGGTAAATGGTGCCATTATGTTTTATGATTTTACTCATGCGGTCTGTCGTATGAAGTCGTTCGATCACGTCTTTATCCAATCAAATTTCGCGCACTCAGCGCATCTGTGATTTCGTCTAAAATTGCTGGATCATCAATCGCAGCAGGCATCTTATAAGATTGTCCATCCGCAATTTTTTGAACCGTTCCACGCAGGATTTTTCCCGAGCGTGTTTTCGGAAGACGTTTAACTTCTAGCGCACATTTAAAAGCTGCGACCGCCCCGATTTTTGCCCGCACTAAACTAATGAGCTCCCGCTCCAATTCTGCTGCGTCTCGGTTTGCCCCATCATTGGGTACAAAAAAACCCAGCGGCAATTGCCCCTTAAGGGGATCAGTTTTGCCAACGACAGCACATTCTGCGATGTCTAGATGGCTGGCGATTACTTCTTCCATCGCCCCAGTCGACAACCTGTGACCGGCCACATTGATAATGTCATCTGTACGAGCCATGATAAAAACGTAACCGTCTTCGTCGATTATCCCTGCATCAGACGTCGCATAAAAGCCCGGATATTCTTCCATGTAGGATGACAGAAACCGCTCAGGCGCATTCCAAAGAGTCGGGAAACTCGAAGGCGGTAATGGCAGTTTACAGACGATATTGCCCAGAGTTCCCGGTTCGACCGGAATACCCTCGTCATCCAATACGCGAATATCGTAACCCGGCATCGGTTTCCCCGGCGATCCAAGTTTTATCGGAAAAGCACCCAACCCAACTGGGTTGCCAGACATGGCCCAGCCGGTTTCGGTTTGCCACCAATGATCGATCACAGGGCGGTCAAGTTTCTCCTGCGCCCATTCAATAGTCGCCGGATCAGATCGTTCGCCCGCCAGAAATAACGTTCTGAAATTGCTAAAATCATAATCTGCGATCAATGATCCAGTTGGGTCCTCTTTTTTAATCGCTCGAAATGCCGTCGGTGCGGTAAACAGGGCAACGACATTGTGCTCTTGAATAACTCGCCAAAATGCACCGGCGTCCGGGGTCCCAACAGGTTTTCCCTCAAACACAACAGTCGCCGCACCATAAAGCAACGGCCCATAGCAAATGTAGGAATGCCCAACGACCCAACCCACATCTGATGCCGCCCAAAAGACCTCTCCGGGTTTAACGCCATAGTGGTTTTCCATGGTCCATTTCAATGCAACCATATGGCCGCCATTGTCCCGCACAACCCCTTTGGGCTGACCTGTGGTCCCGGATGTATATAGAATATAAAGCGGATCAGTCGCAGCGACGGGCACACACTCCGTCCCCTTACCGTTGGCCTTGGCCCGCTCTACGGCCTCACTATAATCGACATCTCTGTCAGGTGTCAGATCACAGGGTAAAGTGTCACGTTGCAAGATCACACAATGATCAGGCTTTTGCTCTGACAACGTGATGGCCTCATCCAGAAGCGGTTTGTAAGCAATCACACGATTGGGCTCGATCCCGCAAGACGCAGATATAATCACTTTAGGGGCTGCATCATCAATGCGTGTGGCCAGTTCCTGAGGCGCGAACCCTCCGAAGACCACAGAATGAATCGCGCCCAGCCGCGCACATGCCAACATCGAGAAAATAGCCTGTGCGACCATGGGCATATAAATCACCACCCGATCGCCTTTGCCAACGCCCAAATCTCGCAATACGGACGCCAGCGCGCTGACTTCGCGCAAGAGCCCAGCGTAGGTATAAGTGAGAGATTGACCCGTGACAGGGCTGTCATAAATGACCGCTTTTCGGTCGCCGTGTCCCGCATCTACATGGCGGTCAATGCAGTTGTAACAGGTGTTACACTCCGCTCCGTCAAACCAACGCCCATAGACACCGGCGTCCGGATTGAAAACAGACGTCGCCGGACTGAACCAGTGAATGTCCTCTGCGGCGTTGCCCCAAAAGGAAACCGGATCAGACTGCCATTTGGCATATGTAGCGGGATAATCAGACATTATAATCAGGCCTAACAGGTGTAATTTAAACCAAGGCGCCCACCATCCACATAGATGGTTTCACCGGTGACATAGCTGGATTTCTTAGAGCAGAGGAACGCTACAACATCGCCGATCTCCCGTGCGGATCCCGCACGTCCCAAGGGGGTGCGCGACATTGCCATGCGCATGGCTTCTGGGTTGGCATTTACCCCTGCCATCATTTCCGTATCGATAGAGCCCGGCCCAACGGCATTCACACGAATGTTGTGTTTCGCCAACGCCAGTGCGGCGACTTTCGTCAACTGCATAACTCCGCCTTTAGACGCGCAATAGGCAGGAATTGCCGGAATGGCGACCTGCGCATTGATCGAGGACATATTGACAATCGCCCCTTCGATCCCATGCTCAACCATCCCACGCGCCGCCAATTGGGTTGCGATAAAGACACCGCGCAAATTCACGTTAAGAACTGTTTCAAAAGTGGACAGATCATAGGATAGAAAATCACCCGGCATTGCGATGCCGGCGTTGTTGACTAACGCGCTAAGAGGACCATGGCGTTCCGAAATCTGTGCAAACATCGCTTCGATTTGGGAGACATCCCCCATGTCGCAAACAATCCCCGCCAACGCCCCCAAGCTCTTGGCGGTGCCTGCGGTACCTTCGATCTGAATGTCAGAGACGATGACCTCAAAACCATCTTCAATTAAGGCTTCTGCGCAGGCGTAACCGATCCCTTGAGCGGCCCCTGTGACCAATGCGATTGGTTTTTTTGTCATCGATTTATCCTTCAAACCCGTAATCATCTTTGGCCTGTTTTGCCGTTATTAGTCCGGAGCGAACATCAGCTTCGATGAGGTGAATTGCGCGATCCTGCGCCGCACCATAGCCGCCGCCACCCGGAAGGCTCAGCCGCAACCGGTTGCCAGAGGCTACCAACTGGCGCCCTTTGCTACGTAGTTTGGTTCCATCGGTCAGCTCAACCCGGCCTGCGGCACCAGCACCGCCTCCGTCCCTGCCGCGCGCCGGATTCTCGACCCGATCAAACATAGCGTTAAAATACATGTCATACCCCTCGCGCGGTTCGATCTCGATCACTTGACCAAGACCGCCACGAAGTGCCCCCGGACCGCCTGATCCTTCCCACAAATCCTTGCGCCAGACTGTGATCGGGCCCACATGCTCGGTGGCCTCAACGCTCATAGTAGATACGCCAGACGGAAACGCTGTTGCGGACAATCCGTCAAATTCGGGGCGTGCCCCCGTCCCACCAGAGTTAAACATCAACACTTCTCGGTTCGGCAATCCGCTGTCCGGATCGCTTGGGCGTGCCGAGATCTGGATATTCCACAAGGCGCTCGCCCCTTCTGCGGGAACAGTATCAGGCAATGCTTGGTGAAGGGCCCCCATAACCACATCAGGCACCAAATGACCAAGAACATGGCGTACAGAGACCGGCGCAGGACGTCTGGCGGCCAAAATACACCCCTCGGGTGCGGTGATTTCAAAAGGTTCAAGCGAACCGGTGTTGTTGGGCACCTGTGGTGCAATCGCACATTTAAGGCCATAACAAGCATATGCACGCGTATAGACTTCGGGCACGTTCACGCCGAACCGGCTCATGCCGGACGTGCCATCAAAATCCGCCTTTAGCGTATCACCAACAATATCTAGACGAACCGCCATCAACACAGGATCATCATATCCGTCGACTTGCATCGTATTGGTGAACGCGCCATCCGGCACCTTGGCAATGGCCTCATGTGTGGCCTTGCGGCTGGTCTCGATGACGAAATCAGCCAAACCATCCAGATCAGAAATGCCAAATTCACCCATCATAGATTGCAAACGGCGATCACCAGCATCATTGCAGGCGGCCAGAGAATACATATCGCCAACGACTTGATCAGGTTCCCGCACATTCGCACGGACGATCCTGATCAAATCCCGACCAACCTTGCCTCGTTCAGCGAATTTCATGATCGGGATCAAAAGACCTTCTTCATAAACTTCATTTGCATCCGGACCAAACCCACGCCCCCCAATATCAACAACATGCGCCGTACAGGCAAAAAAACCGATATGTTGACCGTCCCGGAACGTCGGAGAGACCACTGTCACATCATGCAGATGACCTGTCCCCATCCACGGGTCGTTGGTGATAAAAACATCCCCTTCAAAGATATTCTGCGCCCCAATTTCCCGCACAAAATGTGTCACGCTTTCTGCCATCGCATTAACGTGTCCCGGCGTACCGGTTACCGCTTGCGCCATCATCCGCCCGCGCCGATCAAACAGACCGGCCGACAGATCGCCCGCTTCACGTACAGACGTTGAAAACGCAGTCCGGATCAAAGTCGTGGCTTGTTCTTCGACCACCGCGATCAACCGGTTCCACATAATTTGATAATCAATTGCTGTCGGGGTCATAATTGCGCTCCTTTTTGGATCAGTCGCAGACTGCCATCGCCCTGCCCCACCGCACGATAACCCGACGTCACGATTGTTGTTGTTTCGCTTTCCACAATGATTGCGGGCCCTTCGACAGCCTGCCCTGGGGTCATGGCTGTTCGGTCCACCTCTAGGGCATCGACGGTTTTGCGCAAAGCTGCGTCAAAAAATTGGCGCGTCCGCAGAGTACGTGCGGACGCGCCACTGATGTGGCGTACTACGGGAGAGGTTTCAGACAAAACCGACGCCACAACCAAGGACCAGTTCGTGATCTCTATGCCCAAGCCATCAATCACACGACCAAACAGATTTCGGTATGCCGCTTCAAAAGTCGCCAAAATGACTGTTTTATCAGCGTCGACGAATGTTCTGTACGGCAACACCACTGGAATTTCCCAACCTTGCCCCGCATAGCGCATAAAGGCGGTCAACTGCGTGGTGGTATCGGCCTCCCCCGCGCCGGCTTTCACAAAGGATGTCGCCTCTTGCTCCAGATCAACAAGGGCGGCGTTCACCGCATCCGCTGTAAACCCATCAAGCCGCTGGAACAAACCGCGTGTCGCCTCATAACTAAAAGGGGCTTTTAAAAAGCCAATTGCAGATCCAACCCCAGCCCCCGGCGGGATAATCAGCTCTTTGATGCCCAGTTTTTCGCATAAACGACAGGCATGCAACGGAGCGCCACCACCAAAACCAATCATCGTGAAATGTTCAATGTCACGACCATTTTCGACGGTATGAACCCGCGCCGCATTTGCCATGTTTTCATCGACCATTTCGGTCACACCAAATGCCGCGTCTGAGGACTGCATTTTCAATGCGTCGGCAAGCTTTGTCCGAACAGCCGATTTAGATGCAACAACAGACAATGGAATGGCACCACCGGCAAAATTATCAGGGTCCAACCGCCCCAACAGCAGATTTGCATCTGTCACTGTCGGCTCATCTCCGCCACGTCCATAACATGCAGGCCCCGGCTCTGAGGCTGCGGATCGAGGCCCAACCTGAATGCGCCCAAGCGTATCGATTGATGCGATTGAACCGCCACCAGCGCCAATTTCCACCATTTCCACAACCGGTGTTGACACCGTCATACCAGAGCCCTTTTTGAACCGGTACGTCCGGGCAACTTCAAATGTATTTGCTGTTTTAGGCGCTCCATCCTCGATTAAACAAATCTTTGCGGTCGTCCCCCCCATATCAAACGACAGAACCGCATCCAGCCCATGGGCCCGCGCAAATTCTGCCGCAAAAATGGCACCGCCCGCTGGGCCAGATTCCAACAAACGCACAGGCTGTTCAGCAGCGGAGTCAACAGAAATCAACCCGCCTCCGGAATGCAACATAAAGACCGGAGCCGTTACGCCTTCGCCAACCAATCGCGTGCACAGTCGCCCTAAGTAATCTGCAACCTGTGGCTGGACATAGGCATTTGCGATCACTGTGTTAAACCGTGGCAATTCACGCATCTGCGGCGAAATCACCGAGGAAATAGAGATCGACAAATCCGGTGCCGCTTTGCGCAATGCCCCCGCCATTTGTCGCTCATGGGTGTCGTTGGCATAAGAATGCATCAATCCAATAGCGACGGCTTCATACCCCCCCGCCAGAACGGTATCGACCATCGCTGAGACTTCGGCTGGATCAAGCGCCAAAAGCACTTCGCCATTTGCCCCCATGCGTTCATTGAGAGTTAAACGGTCCTCGCGCGGGACCATAGGTTTGGGCAAGTTGAGGTTTAGATCATACTGTTCAAACCGGTTTTCCGACCGCATTTCGATAACGTCCCGGAAACCTTCTGTTGTGATAAACGCCAATCGCGCCCCGCGTCGTTCAATCAGCGCATTGGTCACCAGCGTTGTGCCGTGGATGACCTGGCCAATATCACCCAACGCCACGTTCGCCTGATCTGCAGCGATCTTGATACCATCTAGGATGGCTTGCTCTGGTTGGGAATAGTTTGTCAAAACTTTGCAGGTCGACAAGCCATCAGTATGCGCCAGAGCAACGTCTGTGAAAGTGCCGCCGATGTCCACACCGACGCGAATGGAAGAGTTGGTCATTGTTCAGATACTTTTCAAAACTTGGTTTGCAGTAAAAACGGCTCCATAGAACCGCGACATAAGCTGTGCCGAAGAAACGGTCGACAATTTGGTCATAGGCAAGGGTAATTCCTCAGGAGGCATGCCTGTCAGTAAATCTGCCATTGATTTGCCAAAGATCGTGCCAGTGGTTATGCCCCGACCATTATACCCAATCGCCGTATAAAGGTTCTCATCCAGATTATAGATCCGTGGCAGATGATCGGGAGTCATTGCGATTTGACCATCCCAAGCCTCTTCAAATTCAACATCTCCAAGATCAGGGAATATTCGGGACAATTGTGTCTGGGCCCACCGATGCGATAAGCCAGTCGACGCCCCTCCGATCACCTTCCCCATTGATCCAATGATCAGCCGATCGAACGCATCACGCCGCAGGCTGAACATGACTTGACCTGTATCCCAAAGCCCTTGGCGACCCGCAAGAATATGCGCCGCATGTTCACCCAATGGTTTGGTGGCCAGCTGAAAGTAATGGATTTTAGTAAAAACGCGATTCAGATCCGGCCAGAGCGTATCTGTATAAGCATTTGTTGCCAGCACCACATGTTTTGCAGTTACAACGCCCTTATCGGTCTCAATCTTCCAGAGGCCAAAATCTTTGCAAAGCCCCATTACGGTGACGCCCGTGCTAATCTTTGCTCCTTGGGCAATAGCCACCCGCGCCAATCCACGACAATATCCCATCGGGTTTAAAGTGCCTGCGCGGTGGTCTACCAACCCACCGTGAAAAACATCCGATCCAACCTTTTTGGAAACATCTTCACGGCTCAATAAGTCAACAGGTTCCCCCATAGCGTTCCATTCTTTCCAACGACCTTCGAGGTTTTTGAAGCCTTTGGGGGAGTGGGCCGCGTGGATTGTACCGGTTTTGGTTACTTCGCAGCGGATTTGATGTTTTTCAATCAACGAGAATACAGTTTCCGGACCTTCTCCGAACGTTTTCAAAAACCGAGATCCAAACGTCCCACCAAGCTTTTCTTTGACTTGTTTCGGAGGCAACCAGATTCCGGCGTTAACCAGCCCAACATTCCGGCCAGACCCTCCGTACCCGATGCGACGCGCCTCTAGAACATGGGTCGACAAACCTACTTCTGCACAGTGCAAAGCAGTTGAAAGCCCTGTGAACCCACCGCCGACGATCGCAACGTCAACAGTATTATCGGACTGCATTTCAGCCTTATAATCCAGTTCCTGTGCAGAAGCATCCCAAAGCGAAATTGCATCGTGTGCGATCATACATCGATTCCCTGATTGCGTCTTGTGGGTCTTCCACGTTCAAATGGTTGCACGCCCATCATGGTTGTGTCAATATATGAAATACATGTTCTACATATCAACACAGAGGTTCGTAATGCCCAAGTTAAAAACTTCATCCGCGCAGATGGTCCAAAACGCACGCAGCCGTATCGAAGAAATCGAAACATCTGATCTCATTGCAATGGTTGACGACCCGAATGTTGTCATCGTCGATATCCGCGACATCAGAGAACGTCAGCGCGGCGGCTATATCCCAGGAAGCTTTCACGCTCCGCGCGGCATGATCGAATTTTGGGTCGACCCCGACAGCCCTTACTTTAAGGATATTTTCGCGCAAGAGGACAAGAAATTCGTCTTTCACTGCGCCTCTGGCTGGCGCTCTGCAATCACAACCGCCACGCTACAAGATATGGGTTTTAAAGCCGCGCACCTGAAAGAAGGGTTTTCCACTTGGGAAAAACAGGGCGGTCCTGTGGAATTTCCTGAAAAGAAATCCTGATCTGACAGACCTAACTGCGGCCTAGTTTTACGGAGACGTTACGGGCCGCATGTGCAACTAACCCGCCAAAGCGATCCACCCCACCCTCGGGAAGGTTGATATCTGGCAGCGAGATGCCCAACGCGGCAACCGGCTCTCCGCTTGGGAGGGTGATGGCAGATCCAAAACTAAGGATGCGGTCCCGGAATTCACCAGTGTCATAGGCATAACCACGTTTTTGGGTTACAGTTATATCCGCCTCAAGATCTGGCATAGTTGTCAAAGTACGCTCTGTGTGTCGGTCAAGCCTACCTTCAATCTGACCTTTCAGTTTCGCGAAATCTGACGCAAGAATAGCTTTACCAGTCGCCACACAATGCAATGGCGCCGAGCCTCCGACGGTATTCCAAGACCGTATTGGTTTTTGACTGTCGATCTTGTCAATATACACGACCGACATGTCTTCGCGGACCGCAAGATAGATCGCCTCTCCGGTTTCTTGTGCCAGAAACTTCATCTCAGGGGCTGCCATGTCCCGCAGATTAAGGTTTTCGACAGACGCCCGACCAACCTGCCAGGTTTTTAAAGTCGCGGCATAACTTTTATCAGGTTGATGCTTCACATAGCCAAGCGTGGTCAGTGTCTGTAGCAAACGGAAGGTATTTGATTTTGTCAGGCTCAGCTCTTTGGACAGTTCAGTGACCCCCTTACTGTCCTGAGATTGCGCCAGGTTTTCTAGGATCATCAAACCCTTAGACAACGTTGAGTCTACTTTTGGCTCTTTTGGCGCGTCAGACGTCATGTTACCTCTATCGTTTTCTTATTTGGTATCAGCTATCGCATTCACTTGAAAGCCGGAGGTTCATGCGCGCGTACATTCGGTAAAGGACCATCAAACAAACGAACTTCAACCAATGCCGAATGGGACGCAGGCCCTTGCGTCAACGATGACGTCCTAAGATCATGGGTCAGCACATTTGGATTCCCATGACGATCCCGATGCTGCGGGGCCTCAAAGTCAGGATCATACCAAGCCCCTGTCCATAAAAACACACAACCGACGCGGACATCATCCGTTACGACGGCCCCTGCCAAACATCGTCCCCGGGTATTAAACAGCTCTACCACATCCCCCGAAACAATCCCGCGCGCTTGGGCATCCTTTGGATGAAGTAGCACAGGCTCCCGTCCCGATATCTTATGGCTCAGACTATAGGCCCCATTATCTAGCTGACTATGCAACCGTGTTTTTGGCTGACCTGACAACATCGCCAAGGGATAATCCACAGAAAAACCAGATGCGACATCGCGCTGAGGAAACCATTTTGCATGACCTTTGCAATCTGGCAAATCAAATCCATGGATCGTTTGGGAAAAAAGTTCAATCTTACCACTAGGGGTTGGCAATGCATGGGATACCGGATCAGCGCGGTACTCCGCCAAAAACACCTGCCCCGGACTTGGATCCGGCACATCGACGATATCGCCTGATATGAAACGATCCCAATCAGGGAGGTCAATGTCTATTTCAGCCGCTCGTGCACGGGTCACCTCCCAAAGATCACACAACCATAGATCACTGGTTTTCCCTTCCGAAAAGGCTTCAAGCGTCCCCATCCGAGCGGCAAGATCACAATAGATATCATATTCTTCGCGCGCCTCCTCTGGAGGTGGGATCAGGCGCGGCATTGGAATGAGCGCATTGTCTGATTTTCCGGCGCCAAAGTCAGTGCGTTCTTGTGCCGCTGCAATCGGAAGCACAATATCCGCATGACGTGCTGTCGCTGTCCAGTTCAGCTCATTGACGATAATCGTGTCAGGCGTTTGGAATGCGTCGGACAGACGGTTTAAATCTTGATGGTGATGAAAGGGATTCCCCCCGGCCCACCAGACCAATCGGGCGTCCGGGAACCGATGCGTCTGACCTTGATATGAAAACGCCCCGCCGGGGTTCAAAAGCATTTCAGAGACCATCGCGACGGGAATGAAGCTTTGAACCGGATTGACGCCCTGAGACAATGCCCCCCAGCGAAAGGGCCGTTCCACATTACCTATATTGGCGTTCATCCCATATCCAATGACATAGCCACCACCGGGCAATCCGATTTGTCCCAGCATCGCCGCCAAAGTAACCGCCATCCAAAGAGGTTGTTCGCCAAAATCTCCGCGCTGAACCCCGACAGCAACGCTGATCATGGTTCGCCCAGCCGCCATCTTTTGGGCGAGGTTTCGAATGTCTCCCGCAGCAACGCCGGTTAATTCTGACGCCCAATCCGCATCTTTTGGCTGTTGATCCTCTTGGCCCAGAATATAGCGACGCACCTGTTCAAAACCGACCGTGTAATCCGCCAAAAATACTGGGTCATAGAGATTTTCGACGATCAATGTATGGGCCAGCCCCAACATTAATGCGGTGTCGCTTCCGGGTTGGACAGGTAACCAATCAGCATTCAAGCCCTCTGCGGCATCACTGCGCAAAGGGCTGACATTGACAAAATCCACCCCAGCCTTCGCACATTCATCCATATTATCGGCCATCCGGTGCCGAGCGACCCCCCCATCACTCACCTGCGTATTTCGCATGGCAATACCACCAAACATCACGACAAGGTCTGTGTGTTTCGCGATCACCGGCCATCGTGTCGCCTGCGCGACATGGTTTCTATATGGGCCGACAATACGTGGCATCAGCCCAATCGCGGCATGATAACTATAATTCCCTTCGGAACGTACAAATCCGCCAATGGTGTTCAAAAACCGCTTTAGCTGGCTTTGAGCATGGTGAAACCGCCCTGCGCTGGACCAACCGTAGGATCCTGCAAAGATGGCCTCATTTCCATGGTTTGTGCAGACACGTTTCAACTCGTCCGCAACCAGAGTTAGCGCTTGATCCCAACTGATCTCAACAAATCTGTCCTGCCCACGTGGAACCGCCCCCTGGCATCCCTCCAACCAACTTTGACGCACAGCCGGGCGCAACACCCGCGCAGATCCATGTAAACTGCCAGAAATATTATCGTTTAGTGCCGAAGGTGCGGGATCACCGGCGTGACCTTGAACCTCTAAGATTCGCCGACCCTGAATCGTGGCAACGCCAGGCCCCCAATGGTTTGCTGTCAATTTCCGGTGCTTTTCGGTCATTTCATCTTCGCCGTTCTGATATGTGGAACATATTTTCCACATGTTGACACACTCCTTGCGGGCTGTCATCCTCTCAAACGTAGACTCAATCAAAAATTCATGGGAATAAAATGCCGCAGCGAGATATCCCTCTCTCAGATGCCCTGATTCAGATGGGCCGCCCAGCCAAAACAGAAGGCCGCCAGGTCAATTTGCCAGTCGAGTTGGGCTCAACCATCGTATTTGATACGCTGGAAAGTTTTGAAGCCGCCCGAGACAGCAGGTACAAGAACGGCACGCAATATTACGGTCGGTACGGGAATACTGCAACATTTGAGCTCGAAGACATGCTGGCCCAACTGGAGAATGCACAAGGCGTTACTTTAACGTCTTCGGGCGTTGCGGCAATCACCACCACCCTATTAACGTTCGCACGTCCTAACACACATCTGCTGGTTGCCGATCATGTCTATGGCAATACCCGTGCTTTTTGTGACACGATGCTTGGCCGTCTTGGCGTTAAGGTGGAATATTTCGATCCAATGATCGGGGCAGATCTGTCAAAACTGATCCAATCCAACACTTGCGCTGTGATGTTTGAGGCTCCCGGCTCCGGCACATTCGAAGTGCCTGACATCCCCGCCATCGCGCAAGCAGCAAAAGCCGCGAACGTTCCATCGATCATCGATAGCACATGGGCCACGCCGATATTTTGCAAACCTTTAGACCTTGGTGTGGATGTGGTCGTTGCTTCCATGTCGAAATACCTAAGCGGCCATTCGGACTGCATGATGGGTATGATTGCCAGTACCGAACACTATGCAGATAACATTCGCAAAACCGTTATGGCCATTGGCGATAAAACTGGTGGCCAAGAGGTTTTCCTCGTCCTACGAGGGCTGCGGACCCTTAAGATTCGCATGGAGCATTTCGACAAGGCGGGGCGCGAAATCGCAGGTTGGCTTGCCACACAGCCGCAGGTCAAAACCTTGTTACACCCTGCCTTCGAAAGTTGTCCGGGGCATCTATTCTGGGCCCGTGATTTCAGTGGGTCCGCTGGTCTTTTCAGCGTTGTATTTCACCCCTGTCAGGACGATCAAATCCGCGCCTTTGTAGACCAGCTTCACCATTTTGGGATTGGCGTCAGCTGGGGCGGCTATGAAAGCCTTGTTTTGCCCGTCACCCCCGCCCGGAGTGCAGGAACATGGCAACAAGACGGTCAGCTCATTCGGTTTAATATCGGGCTGGAGGACACAGCCTCACTGAAGGCAGACCTCGCTGCCGCATTACCTCTTTTAAATACCGCACCGGAGTAAACCATGCACAATAAGATCGACCATTTCGCCATTGGCGCAGACACGCTTGAGCAAGGTATTGCAGCGATGGAGACCGCGATTGGTGTCACTGTCCCAAGAGGCGGAAAGCATGATGCCATGAGCACCCACAATTGCGTCATGCAATCTGGCAATGAGAGTTTTTTTGAACTGATTGCCGTAGATCCAGAGGCCCCAGCCGACCCCGGCCGCACGCGGTGGTTTACGCTGGATGACGCTGACACACAAAAGCGGCTTGCGACCCGTCCCCGTGCCTTGTGCTGGGTTGTCGGTACAGACAATCTGGATGCCGTGATTGCAGCCAGCCCTGTGGAGCTTGGCGAAGTTGTTCTATTCACCCGTGGGGACCGCAGCTGGCGGTTGACCGTTCCAAAGGATGGCAGTCTGCCGATGGGGGGGGTGCTACCGGCCTTTATCGAATGGTCTCCCGGCCCCCACCCAAGCACAGGCCAGCAGGATTTAAACGTGCGTTTAGATAAGGTTCAGCTTCAACATCCAGAACCAAACGAACTCATTGCTATTTTAAAAGCATTATCTGTCGATCACTTGGCGGATGTCTCCGCTGGACCTTCTGCACTTTCGTTTGCCCTAAACACTCCAAAGGGCAATGTCGTTCTAGATTAGGAGATACCATGGATCACGCTCTGCCAAGAATAGCTTTAGACATAGCGCCCATCGTCCGGGCCTTTGTCGACCCTCAGTCAAACACCATCAGTTATGTGGTAAAAGACCCCCTCAGCCCAGCCTGTGCGATTGTCGACTCCGTTATGGAGTTCGACGCAGCAGCGGGACGTCTGAGTTACGACAGCGCAGATGCGATGATCGCCCACATCAAAGAGGAAAAGCTCTGTCTGGAGTGGATCATCGAAACCCATGTCCATGCCGATCACCTGTCCGGCGCGCCCTACCTCCAAAAAGAACTCGGTGGTAAGATTGGAATCGGTGAACAAATCCTGACCGTTCAAAACACCTTCGGGAAGATCTTTAACGAGGGCACAGAATTTGCGCGGGATGGCTCCCAGTTTGATCAACTGTTCGCTGATGGGGATACATATAAAGTCGGGTCAATGACCTGTACCGCCCTGCATACACCGGGACATACGCCTGCCTGCATGGTCCATATCATGGGGGACGCCGCATTCGCCGGGGATACTTTGTTTATGCCCGACGGCGGCTCTGCCCGTGCCGATTTTCCCGGCGGGGATGCCGGCCAACTCTATGACAGTATATCACGGGTCTTGGCCCTACCTGATGAAATGAGGCTGTTTGTCTGTCATGACTACGGCCCCGGAGGTCGAGATTTGGCGTGGGAGACCACGATCAAAGAAGAACGTCTCGCAAATATCCACGTCAGTGGTGACACATCTCGGGAAACCTTTGTTGAGATGCGCGAAACCCGAGATGCGCAGCTGTCCATGCCCAAGCTCATCATTCCATCTCTTCAGGTCAATATTCGCGCAGGTGAAATACCCACTGACAACTCTGGCGAAATGATGCTGAAAGTACCAATCAATAAGCTCTGAACTGTTTCGATTAAAAAACCCGTTGCGACATCTGCCGCAACGGGTATTTGTTCGTGGGGTCCTACATGGAGCGCGGTCTATTAGCGCTCATTTATCTCCATCCGGCCTTTGAGGTACTCCCCATATTGCCCCAAAGAAAAGATAAAGACCCAGTAGATCGCAGCCACAAACAAATAGACTTCGATGTAATATGGTGCCCATTCAGCTGTCCCAAAGGCCGTTTTGCCAGAGGCCAGAATATCAAAGAATCCGATAATCGTAACGATGGCGGTCTCTTTAAAGGTCACAACAACCATATTGATCGTGCTGGGAAGCGCATGACGGAAAACCTGCGGTAAAACGATCTTTCCCAGAATGCTCCAATAGCTGATGCCCAGCGCTTTTCCTGCTTCAAATTGGCCTTTTGGTATGGCCTGAAACCCACCCCGAAAAACCTCTGCCTGATAACATGCAAAAAACATGGCAAAGGCAAATATCACCCGCCAAATTTTATCCCCTACAAGCCAACCCGGCAAAAACAGTGGCACCACCACCGCAGCTGTAAATAACGTCGTCACCAATGGCAAAGAACGGACCGTGTCGATGATAAAGACAGCGAACCACCGTACAATTGGCATATCCGAACGTCGCATCAACGCAAGACCAAGCCCCATTGGCATGCCCAGCAACACCACCGCCGCAAACAAAAACAACGTCAATGACAACCCGCCCCAACCATCTGTGGTGACCTGTTGTAGTCCCAGCAGGCTACCCTCCATTAAGAGATAATAGGTGGCAAAACCAATGATCCACAAAATTCCGAGACGGCGTGCCTGCCACATCGCCGGAAAACAGGACAGTAAGACGGTCGTAACGATGGCAAGGGCCGCGAGGCTTGATCGCCAATGTTCATCATAAGGGTAAGTCCCAAAAAGGATCAAACGATGCCGCGCATCAATCACCGACCAACATGCGCCTCCATGTTCTGTGCACTGATCTACGGCGTCAGCGCTCCAGACCGCTTGAAAAACAGCCCAATCTAGGAAACGCCACGCGATCATACCAAGTATGGCAAATATCAGCATAGACAACACAGCCGCCAGCGGAGTGCCAAACCCATATTTGATGAACCGTTTGCGCGCCAATTCAAACCTGCTCGGTGGGATAATATCAATGGCAGCCATCTTAATGCTCCTTTAACGCAAGACGCGCGTTCAGCCAGTTGGTGAATATTGCAATGGAGTAATTGATCGCCAAGAAGGTCAACATCAGGATCAGGATCAATTCCAGCGTCTGACCAGATTGGCTGATGGAATTCACTGTGATGTAGAACAGGTCGCTAAACCCAACAGCGATACCGATTGTGGTGGCCTTCATCATAAAGATCCACTGGTTCCCTAAGGGCGGAATGATGCTCCGAAGCGCCATGGGAACCTTAATTCGAGACCAAATAGACATGTGATTTAGGCCCAGTGCCTGGCCGGCCTCAACAAGACCCTTTGGCACTTGTTTCAATCCGCCACGGACAATTTCAGCGATATAAGCGCTGCCATACAGTGTGATAGAGATGATCATGGCCAGAAGTTCAATCGGGACAGAAACTCCCCCCGTAAAGCGCAGCCCTTGCAAAGCGGGGATCGACATTACTCCCTCTCCTTCGGGCCGTGTCACAAGTGCGGCCAGCACCGCTAACACAACGCTCGCGCCAACCCAGATCCCAATACCGCGCCATAGTTTGGTTTTCTTTGAACCTATCAATCCCACACCGATTGCCAAAGATAGCAACAACAATGAAACGGCCATAGTTGGGGAAACATTCAATCCCGGTAACATCAGACCGCGACCAGACAGATATGCAATATCGGCGAAGCTCATTGCCTGCCGTGGGCCCCCCATGTGGATCAGCACCGCATAAAGGAAAATGGCCTGCAAGATCAGCGGAATATTTCGAAAGATCTGAACGTAAACATTTGCGGCGAACGCCACAGCCGGGTGTCGCGCATCCCGCATGGTTCCGATGAGAAACCCAAAGATGGTTGTGGTAATGATGCAGATAAACCCAACAAACAGTGTGTTCAGAAGACCCACAAACAATGTGTAGGAATATCGATCATTGATGGACCTTTCGACAAGGGAAAATGAATAATCCCACCCAGTTCCACGGTCAAGAAAGGCAAACCCGCTGGTCATATTTAGTCGTGTTAGATTGTACTGCGCGTTTGAAACTGCGCCCCATACCACCAATACGGTTATCGTAATAATAGCGCTTTGAATTATTAATCTGCGTTGTTTGGCTTTTGCGCGCAATTCTTCTGCTGTCGCCATGATCATACCCCTTCAGATCAAATAAATAGGCCACCCCGGATATTGGGGCGGCCTTTTTTCTTTCCCGTTAATCAGTCGAGGATCGGGGCGTACAACACACCACCGTGGCTCCATAGATTGTTTAGGCCACGATCAAGGTTGTAGGGGCTGTCTTTGCCAAGGTTACGATCATAGATTTCACCGAAATTGCCAACCGCGGCGATCATCTCACGCGCCCATGTATCGCGCATCCCCAAACGTTCTCCCATGCCAGGTTCAACACCCAACAAACGTGCGACCTTTGGGTTCGGTGGTGTTGCGGCCATCTCTTCGACATTCGCGGATGTGATGCCTTCTTCTTCGGCGATCAACAAGGCAGCGATCACCCAGTTCACGGTATCCACAAACCCTTCGTCCCCTTGACGCATTGCAGCAGCAATTGGTTCACTCGACAGTTGATCTTCTAGGATAACATGGGCATCCGGATCATCAATTTCTGTGGCACGTAACACGGCAAGGTTTGGTCCCCAGCCTGCGAAAGCATCACAGCGATTTGCCAAATAGGCAGAGCGCAATTCTGCGGCGCTCTCATATGAGACCATATCATGATCAAGCTGTGTCGTTTCAAAGTAGTTCGCTGCCAGCCGTTCGATGGTTGTACCGGCTTCAACGCAAATTGTTCCACCCTCTAGACCCGAGGTGTCGGTAATACCAAGGTCGCCGTGGGCCATGAACTGTGTGCCGCCAAAGAAATATGGCAGGCTGAATTGGAGACCCAGTTCTGTATCGCGCCCCATGGTCCAACCGGTGGCTTTGATGATGATGTCCACATCGCCGGATTGCAATGCAGGGAAGCGTTGCGCCCAGCTGAGTGGAACGATCTGGTTTGCATCTGGATCGCCCAAGATAGCTGTCGTTAAGGCGCGGCAGAGGTCGATATCCAGACCCTTCCATTCGTTTTTGTCGTTCACCTCAACAAAACCGAAATAGCTGCCGTTGTGACCAGAACACAGCATCGTTCCCCGGTCCATGATCTGTTGCACGGTTGCGCTTTGGGCCACAGCCATTTGTGGCGCGACCAGACTTGCGGCGGCAACGGCCCCTGCGGTTAGACGTTTTAACATTCCATTTCCTCTATTTGTTTCATATATCAGCACAAGTGTATCAATATTCAGCATGTAGATGAGTTTGCTCTGAGTCAACAAATTTCACAAACACAGCTCGGTCTTTATGAAACAGGTGGATAAGCGCCCGATTTTCGTGCATTTTTTTTAGGAATTAACTCAAGGGTGCCCCGATTTTTTCGCGCAGGGGTCTGCCGATCCCAAATAATCCACGACAAAAAAAGCAGTAAAAACCGCATAGCCGTCTCAAAACGGGCGCTCTTCAAAATTAAAAACCAAGCACGGCGTTCGCCACATCTGCCCTCAAATGACATCTTACAACGGGCCGTCCCTTTGATAGAGTTGCCCAAACTGTTTTTACTCAGAGAGCGCACATGCCATCCCTTCGTTCCCGGATACTCACATCCCTTTTGGTCACGCAATTGACGTTGGGGGCCTTGATACCTCTCGCGGCAAATGCGGCAGGCTCTTCCCAAGAAGAGGTCACCGGCCTTCCGTTTTTAACGGTACGCAATAAAACCAGCCCAAATGGATCAGATCCCTTCTTTGGAAAGGAGCGTGGCTCTTTGAAAGCGGGTGTATGCAACATAGAAAAAACCACGCTCGGACTGCTGAGTTCTGTGTCTGAGGCCGCGCCGTTTTACATCCCCGAAGAAATCCTGCGCGTGGGTTCCGTAGCTCTGATGAGCCCCGAGGCCCTTTTGCGGGAATTTGGTGCTGCAACAGCAGATAAAAAACCGCTGCTGTATACACACGGATATTATATCGATTTTGAAAAAGGATGCCGTCGCGCCTCTGTTCTACGGGAGAAGACGGCGCTGAATGATCAGTTTTTATGGTACAGCTGGCCATCTGACGGAGATTTGCTCAACTACCCCCATGACGAAGCGGATCTGTACTGGAGCGTACCGGAGTTGGTCCGAACTATTCTAAAGCTCGAAGATCAATTTGGGGCCGGGCGGGTCAATCTTGCAGGTCATAGCCTGGGAGGACGCGGCATGGTTGTCGCCCTGAATGACGTTGCCGCGCGACAACCAGACATTCAACTCGGTGAACTTGTACTACTCGCCCCGGATATGGATTTCGGCATTTTCCAACAAATGCTCCCTCAGATAAGACCCATCGTGAAGGGGATAACCCTTTATGTGTCGGACGCCGATCGCCCCCTTGCGGTGTCAGCGTCGTTTCACGGCTATCCAAGGTTGGGTGAAACAGGCAACGATGTGGCCAGCCTAAAGGGTGTAAATGTCATCAATTTAAGCGACCTGCCAACACGGAGCCCAACGGGTCATCTGTATCATGTTTACAATGATGAGGTGGGCGCGGATCTGGATCAACTGCTGAACGACGGACAACAGGCTGATATGCGGTCAAATTTAGTTAGAACCGGAGAAAACACTTGGTCCTTACAACCAGCCCAATAGGCGGTGTTCTCTGGGGTCAATGCAAATCCGGATTTTTTAGAAGGCCCGCAAACCGCATACGTAATTTTGCGAGCTTTGGGTCAATGTATGTTTTACAAATGGGCCGCGAGGGATCATTGCTTTGATAGTTCTGAAACCGTTCATCTGACGGCTTAAACCCCTGATGCGATAAAACCATCGTAACAAATGCGCTGTCCAACTCTTGGGAAAGTTCCTGCATAATACCTTTGGCCTCGACGGATTGCTCCGCGGTAAAGATGTAGATCGCGCTGCGATATTTGCCCCGCATTTTATGCGCTGATGTACTGGAATGCGTGGCCAAATGCACCGAAATCAAATCATGCAAGCACATCACCTTAGGATCGAATTCGACCTCTACCGCTTCTGACCACTCTTCGTGGGGGGGATCAGATCGGATGAACCCCTGACGAACGGTCTTGATACCTTTTAATTGCTGAAAAACCGCTTCAGTGCACCAATGGCATCCACCTCCAAATCCAATGCACGGCAAGATGTCTTGTCTCATCAGGAACACCATTTGCAAAGAAGCCACTGCCAAGGCTTGCATCCACCCCGGCACTGGCCACGTTTAAATCGTCACTCTGCCGCAGCACGTTTGGGCAAAACCCAATCCGGACGTATAAAATGGCAGGTATATCCGTGCGGGATTCGTTCGAGGTAATCTTGATGTTCGGGTTCGGCCTCCCAAAAAGAGCTAGCCGCTTTCACTTCGGTTACAACCTTGCCAGGCCAAAGCCCCGATGCATCCACATCCGCAATCGTATCCACCGCAATTTCTTTTTGATCCTCGGTCACATAGTAGATGCCAGATCGGTAACTAAGCCCCCTATCATTGCCTTGCCGATCTTGCGTGGTGGGATCGTGGATCTGAAAAAAGAACTCTAGCAGGCGACGGTAATTGATCTGTTCTGGATCAAATAAAATCTCAATCCCTTCAGCGTGGGTGCCGTGATTTCGATATGTTGCGTTCTCTACGTCCCCCCCCGTATAGCCCACACGTGTCGCAGATACTCCGGGAAGCTTGCGGATCAAATCCTCCATGCCCCAAAAGCAACCGCCGGCCAAAACAGCGCGTTCCATTATATGCTCTCCTCAATCTGGTTCAGAAAATCACCGTAACCTTCGGCCTCCATTGAGGCCTTTGGGACAAAACGCAATGACGCTGAATTGATGCAATAGCGCAATCCACCTGCGTCCGCTGGCCCGTCTTCGAACACATGACCAAGGTGACTGTCCCCATTCGCGGACCGCACCTCTGTGCGGATCATCCCAAAGGTCGCATCCTTTAATTCAGCGACATTGGCCTCTACGATGGGTTTTGAAAATGCTGGCCAGCCACATCCGGAATTATATTTCGCAGAAGACGCGAACAATGGTTCACCAGATACGACATCAACATAAAGGCCGGGTTCAAAATGCTTGTCGAACTCCCCGGTAAAAGCGCGTTCCGTGCCGTTTTTCTGCGTAACCCGATATTGTTCCGGAGTAAGATTGGAGACAGCCTCAGTTGTTTTTGTATAGGTCATAGGGTCCTCCTTTGCGTGTTCCCCTATATATGGGGCCTTAAATGGAAATGTGTGTCACCAGCTGATCACACAATTGTATGCCGCGCAGCTCAATTGTGGGAACGCCAATTTGCAAAGGATGAATTACGCCCGCACCACAAAGCGCGCGGTCAACGGAACAAGAGCCATGAGCAACGCCAAAATCCAGAACGCCGCCGGAAGGCTAACCATGTCAGCAGCAAATCCAATCAACGCCGGACCCATTAAAATTCCAGCATACCCCGTCGTCGTCACAGATGCGACCGCTAGACCCGCAGGCATGATGGTTTGTCGACCGGCTGCGCTAAAGACGATGGGTACCAAATTGGCTGCCCCCAATCCGATAAGCGCAAACCCTGACAAAGCCACCAAGGACCACGGCGCGAGCAATATGACAGCAATCCCAGCAATGGTTACCAGCCCCCCAATAATCAGGACACTTAATTCCCCCAACGCGGCGACGATCCGGTCTCCGGTCAATCGCGCAATAACCATTGCGACCGAAAACAGGATATATCCAATGCCCGCGCTCTGCGAGGTTGCCATCTCACGGTCAATAATCAACAACGCGCCCCAATCCAAAACTGCGCCTTCGACCAAGAAGGTGATCCCAGCCAGAATGGCAAGCAGCAAAACAACGCCACGCGGCAGAACAAAGGGTTCAGGCTCCCCGCCTTTAAAAGCTAAAAGACGCGGCCCTGCGAACAACATTGCAATCGTCGCCACGCCTGCCCCCAACAATGCTGCAATGGGCAACGGGATGTGCAAAAATAACATAAGCGTCATCAGCCCGGCTCCAAAAAAGCCTCCGATACTGAACTGCGCATGGAAATTTGACATCAGCGGGCGCTTTTCTTTGCCTTCAACCTCTGCACCGTGAACATTCATGGCGACATCAATCGTACCAAGGGAGGCCCCGAATAAAAACAACCCTGTGCCAAGCGACGCTGGCGATCCAGCGA
Source organism: Pseudoruegeria sp. (assembly GCA_039972875.1). Taxonomy (GTDB): domain Bacteria; phylum Pseudomonadota; class Alphaproteobacteria; order Rhodobacterales; family Rhodobacteraceae; genus Pseudoruegeria. Next base: position 11,913 of record JBDWMA010000024.1, on the reverse strand, counting down.
GTGTTAAAATCGGCAACATCAGAATGAGGCCAAGTCCCCCAAGGATCACCATTGCACGGGCCCCACGTCGCGCGGCTACGGCACCTGTGATTGGCATTGCAATGATAGACCCCAAACCTAAGCACAGCAAAAGCAACCCAAACTGCGCTTCATCCGCGCCAACATTTGCCTTGATAAAAGGAAACAACGGTGCGCAGCAGGCCAATACAAATCCTGCCGCAAAAAACGAAAGCCGTGTGGCAAGGCGCGCAGGTGCAGTTTCTCTATAGTCGGTCATGATGTGTCCTGGCATATAAAGTTATTTGGCCGTTGTGGGGCAGTGCCCCGCTGACAGTATTTGTGCGCCAACTTCTGACAAGGCCTCTGTTTGTGTTTGAGATGCATCCGTCAAAAGCAGATCGATCTGCGGCCATGCTAGAGTATGATGGCGGGCTCGACGGCCAAATTTGCTACGATCCGTAATAATGAACGTCCTTTGAGCGGACCTTTGCATCGCACGTTTCATCTGCGATTCTTCAAAGATATCGGAGCTCAGTCCAAATTCGGAATCGATCCCGCATGCTCCAAGAAGTGCAATATCTGCAGCCACGTTTAGAACTTTACCCAAGGTCTCCTCTCCGGTTGCAATACCGCCACTTGGGCTCAGAGCGCCTCCCAGTAAAAAGACCGGAATACCGCGTTCCTGACAGGCAATTGCAATCCAAGGGGACGGCGTAATAACAAAACGATCCGCCGCGTCAGGAAGATGGGCAATGAGCGCCAACGTGGTCACGCCACCATCTATCAATAAGGTCTGGGCACTGCCAATTGCTGTGATCGCAAGATTAACCAAACCCATGTCGACTGGCGCGGCCGTGGCCAGACGCGCATGAATAGGCGAAGCCGGGCGCGCCAACGGCACGGCCCCGCCTCGGACACGTTCCGCTTTGCCAGCAGCCTCAAGCGACAGGATATCCCGCCGGATCGTGTCGATGGAAACATCAAACTCAGCAGCAACGTCAGTGGCGATGATCTGTTGACCATGCTCCAACCGTTGTGCCAGCTCACGTTGCCTTGTATCAGGAATATTTAGACTCATGCAAAATCCTGCAAATTACAGCATAATATTGCATACCTATGCCTTTAAGCAAGGTCAACAAAAAGAGCTCTGAGAGATCAGGCCCTTACGGAGCCCCGATTTCACTTCACGTGTTTGTCAAAGATAACTTTCGCCATTCCGGCCAAGACCATCGCACACAACGCAACTTTTGTTATGCTACCCATCGTGCCATCAATCATGAGGGCATGCACCACACTTGCAACGACGATTACCGTGACCAAAACTGTATGGATCACCCGCCAGAGGTAAGGTTTCAAACGCCACTTAACCCCAAAAAGAGCAGCAGTCATAAACAACCCCCACATGGCCATGACACCCCAAATAGAAAACGGGGTTGGGGATCGCACCAACAGTGCATCGATCACATCCGGTGGGCTTGTAACCCAAAGACCAAGCACATGCGCCACAACCAAGACCACCAACAGAGCTCCGGTCCGTTGATGAAACTGTCGTCTTTGACGCGGTGATAAATCCGGTAAATAGCCTCCAATCAGAAGCGGTTGAACCAACAACACCGCCATGGCCAAAACGCCTGCGAACCCGGCCACAATGTAAATCGGTGCCCGCCATGCCAATAACGGGCTAAGTGCCGCCACGCCGAGAGGAACCAAGATCGCCGCCAACAGGCTGCCCCAAATCAGCGTACTGCGCCACTTGCCTGACGGCGTTGACGCCATTTTCTAAACCCGAGTCAGCACAAAATCGACGGTCAGACTGTTCACTTTTGGACTGGACATGAGCGGCCGTAAAAACACGGTTTTGTATTCGCCGTCATCATCATAGGCCAGATGCCCGTGAGCTTGGCCAAATGCTGGTACAATTTGCGGCATATCAAGCTGAAACACCCCGTTTACATCGGTCAAAGTTGCACCATGACTTTGTGGATCGCGTTCGTGCCCTTCTGTCGTGTGGGCCCAGACCTGAATCCGACGTCCCGACAGTGGTACACCGTCCTCGGCTCTCCGGACTGTTCCCTGCATAAGAAAACCGCCGCTGCCGATACGATCAACAATCGGCGCACCGGGAATATAGTTATTGGCCCCACCTCGCATCGTTGGTGTTATCGACAATCCCTTCGCATAGACTGGACCAATCGCCCCCGCGATAAGACCCGCGCTTGCAGAGGTCAAAAGACCACGACGGGTTAATAATTCGGATGTCATCGTGTAATCCTCTCAATCTAAGACGGAGTTTCCTTCACCAAAGAGTATAACCCAACAGGTTGAAAAAACGAATGTGCAGCCCGTAAAAGTTGCCCAAAATAGGCTAACAGTTTTGTGAGGTGATACGAAAACCGGCGTTTTGTATGGGCTCTATAAACCGCTGACGGATTTGACAGATTGAAACGCCCGAATTCCCCAAAGGCCTGCCTCACGCCCAAATCCAGACTTTTTGCGTCCACCGAATGGTGCGCCATCCGCCCGGCTTTGACCATTGATCTGTACCATTCCGACATCAAGCAATCGCGCAACACGTGCCGCCCGTGCAGGGTCCTCCGTTTGGATATAGGCTGCCAAGCCGTAAGCGCTGTCATTGGCCAATGCAATCGCTTCGGCCTCGGTGTCAAATGGGGTGATGGTCAGGACCGGCCCAAAAACTTCGTTACGAAACACATGCATGTCTGGGGTGACGTCGACAAAAACCGTTGGACGCGGATAATACCCTATTTGATGCGGTCCACAGCGCCCCTTACCCCCAGTGACCAATCGCGCGCCCTCTTGGTTTGCAATCGAGATACAGTGTTGAACATGATGCCACTGAGCTTGGTTCACCAATGGGCCTTGGTGCGCACCAGAACGCATGGGATCGTCAAAGATATAGGTCTCGGCCTCAAGCTTGGCTGCCGCAATTACATTGTCATAGATTGAGCGCGCCACCAACATACGTGTCGCAGCATTGCAGGATTGGCCGGCATTTCGAAAACAATGGGCCACACCTTGTTGCACAGCAGTTTCGACCACGCAGTCCTCGAACAGAATATTTGCCGATTTCCCGCCAAGTTCCAACAATACTGGGGTCAGATTCCCCCCCGCCACAGCTGCAATTTCACGACCAACCGAAGTTGAGCCCGTAAACGATATGATATCCACCTCGGGGCGGCTCACAAGCTCAGCTCCCGTCGTGCCATCCCCTAAAACAACCGAAAACAATCCTTCTGGCGCGCCAGCTGCCTGCATGCATTCGGCGAACAGCATCGCCGACAAAGCTCCGTGCTCAGAGGGTTTCAAGATCATCGCGCACCCCGCAGCAAGAGCTGCACCAACCTTTAAGGCAACCTGATTGAGCGGCCAGTTCCAAGGCGTGATCAGAACGGCCAACCCATAGGGATCGTGATCCACCGCATGGCCGGATCCAGTGTGCCCATTTTGATGCGATGCGCGATCAGCACGACCCGCCGAAAGGATCACACGTAAATGCGCTACAGCCGCATCAACTTGTTTGCTGCGGGCAAAATCAAGTGGAGCGCCCATTTCACGTGCAATCGCCAGTGCGAATGCTTCGCGTCTGCAGATAATTTCGTCAATAAGCCGTTCTAAGATATTCAACGGGGGAATAGACAACGTGCCTGATCTCATGGCGAGTGCGCAGGCCTTTCCAGATTGAACAACATGATCAATATCGGCCGTATTTGCCATCGGCAACACGGCCCACACCGCCTCACTGGCCGGATCAATCAAATCAAAACAACGTCGATCAGACGCCTGCCATTGTTCTAGTCCCGGCACGACAAGCTTCCCCCCAAGTCGTTCCACAAATTTAGTGTGATCATTCGACATCTTTGACGGTTCCTTTGGACCAACAGGCGCAACCCCATGAATCGCACTTAAGGGGTTTTGAGATGGCATGCCAGATAGAAATCCGAATCTCGGAAAACGTCTAAATTTAGGCCGCGTCCCACACCAAGACCGATCCCTCCCTCGCGAGGGAGGTAATACCTTGCCAATTCAATAAGCACTGTTTCTCATCCTGCAAACTAGGAACCAATCTGTATTGTCGTGATCCCGACGAGATCTAACGGCCAAAGCCGCACAGCTTAAACAGATCGATCAATTGTCCTGACGAGGCCACGCTTCAAGAGGCGCTAAATTTGTCTTGAACGTTGATCCCAAATAAATTGTGCAGGAACTGACGTTTAGGCCATCGCGGCGATATCATCATGCGGCGCTTCAACCGCCAGATCAAAAACCATTATCCCATCGCCTCCACCAGCGCATTGTGCAACCAACCGGGCCCCCAACGCCTGATGGCGCGGATCACTTGCATACGCCTGTAACGCCGCAGCGTCAGTGAACGTCGCAACAAACCCCCAAGGGTATTCAGAGGATTTGCCCTCAAAATCGCGATTAGGTCCCGCCCGAAAGGACAAGAACCCTGACATGTCCTCTGTTAAATGATCCAATCCGTCCAATGTCTCTTGCAGCTCGACCAAATCTGCATCGGCATGGAGTTTCAAAAAAACGCAATGCTCTATCATTCGTGGGCTCCCATCTGTTCGCTCTGTGCAGTCGGGTGACCGACACGTTTCGCAATTAACATTCACAATTCAGAGCTGCCAACATTGCATATTCCATATGATCAGCAAAACGCTGAAGACACCGATCTAATCCGCCCTCATTCCCCGCGGCTGAGGCCAACCACACACGACCTCCAATGCCCACAAAGCGTTCAATTCACAGTTTCACAGGTTCCAGATCATAACCGAGGTTCTCTGACAGGGTCGAAATCTGCTGTTGCAAAGCTTTTTGATCAACCTCTGGCCAATCTGCCTGCGAGACAAAACCCGCTTCTTTCAGAGCCGCCCCCATCTTAGGGAAATCAACCTGCGCGTACACTTCATTCAATTGCACTCGGTTAGATGCCTTTGCCCAATAGGCCTGTCCGGTTTCAATGATAACAGGATCGATATTGGCAAATTGTTTAAGTTGCCCGACAAAATCTTTGTAGATAAAGCTGGGACGTCGGATGAGGATCGCAACGGCAGCTTCTTTTGGCACCACAAAGGCGGCAAGATGAAGCGCTGAGTTATCAGTTGAAATCAATACTTTGGCGTTTCGATATGCATCCAGTTGTTCAGCTAAGCTGTGTTCCTGCGGATGGAAAATTTCATATCCTTCTGCCTCCAGATGCTGCTCAATGATATTCTCCTGCAGAATACGACCGCGCTTGCTGTACAGTTTACTCCGCGAAACAAAAATCTTACGATCCGCTGTCTCAAGATCACCTGACTGCAGGCGTCCCCGGATAAACGACCGAAATTCCGGTGATCCAAGAATGAGTTCGTTCACACCAAACCCTTGCGGTGCAACAACCAAACGCTCCACTCTAATCGGATCGTTGCTGGCAAACAGACCTTCTTTGACCCCCAACGTTTCAATCATGGGGCGCACACTGCTCAAAGAGTTTTTAACCCATGTCTTTCGTTGTTTAGGGTGGAAATAAATCTTTTCAATGCCCAGATCTGGATCGTCCAACGCCCATAACCGACCAAGGGATTCACATAAAGCATGGCCAAAATGACCATAGGCTATGCCACCAAACAAAACAGTCCCCGAAATGGTTTCACTGATATCCTCTTCATCTGGAAAAGGCGTCGAGAGCGTCGTCGCGCGATCTGCACTTCGATAACAGACGGCTGCGTCACAAGGTGTTCCATCAGGGTAAAATACGCCAGCCGGACGTGCGAACCCTTTGGATTTACCATCCCCCCAAGGCACAATAACCGCGTTTTCGATAATTTCGATGCCCGATGTTAAGGGCGTTTTCGGATCAAACGAGAGGCTCAAAACCGTGTCCTTTTACTTTGCCACGCAGGGTATAAATCAGTCTATTTAATTTTGTGTTTTTTGCACAATGGCCGCCGCGGCCGCATCTATATCTTGGTAATCTTCAAGGACGATAAACGAAGTAGCCGCCGACACAACCACACCTTCTGGCCAAAGTGAAACCTTTGGGTCATCAGGCCAACCGGACAGGTCCAGCTTATCCTCAGCCTTAAAGTTGCGCAGCAACGTAACGCCCCCAAATGCAATGGTGTAATGAGACGGGTCCGGGCTGGCCGTGATGTCATTTCGCCCAGAACCGACGTGAACTTTATCACTGCCCCCTTCTGAACTCACAAAATTGCGACCGGGCCCGGTTACGATCCGCGACCCTCCTGGACCGTCTAAAATTTTATCGTTGCCGTGGCCGCCAAGTATAACATTTTTCCCCATGCGGCCCCGTATTTCATCATTACCGGTGCCTCCATCTAGGAAATCCTTACCAACACCGCCAATCAAAAGGTCATCACCAGCGCCACCTTCAAAATGATGACGTGAGTTTCCACGTTTGGACAAAGCAATTAACGTGTCATTCCCGGCACCACCATAAAATGAGGCCCCCGCATATTTGGGTCCATACATAATATCGTCCCCGTTAGACCCCGTAACATCGACGACCACACGCTCGGATGTCTCAAATTCTATCGGGCTATCCGGATGGGCCACAACACGGATAGGTTTGCCAGCCCCCTCAATTTTTTCTTCGCGGGCGACCACCGTTGCAATGCGGATTTTTTCAACATTGGCAGGGGCTTTTAGCACATAATCATCGGGACCGCCCATGTACCATAACGTATCTTCTCCGCCGTCCCGTTCCTCGTCGATTTTTTCGGCATCCGCCCCGTAAGCCCAATAATTATTGTCAGAGACCCCGCCGCTTAGAATGACCGACCCATCCACCGCCATCATGGCGTTGACGCCATTAGCCGGGTCTTCATACCCACGAAGATCAAGCCCAAGGTTTAACGCCCCCCGAACCAATTCATCGCGCAAAACATCTATCGGCGCAGTGTCGATCAGGTTTTCTGTTTCCCCAGGGTCGTTGACCACATCGTAAACATGCTCCTCTCCGTTTGGATAACGGAAGTAGCGCAGGTGCTGCAGCTCTTTGACAGAGGGGCGCACAGATAATGTGCCAAACACACAGGTAATCGGGGATTTGGTGTCATCAAACGTGCCGAAACTGTCATCGATCAAAGGTAACAGGCTTTGACCAGACACCCAATGAGGCCGCGGGGGCAATCCTGCTAGATCCATGATTGTTTTGGGCACATTGTGCAACGAAACTGGCAGCGACACCGGGGTCGGGTTATCCATCCGAGCAGACCAGATCCCCAATGGCACATGGGCCGCGCTGTCCCATTGGCTCATCTTATGGAAACTGTCGTGGTTGCCCAAATTAAACCCATTGTCAGAAAGCAATAAGACCGTGGTGTTATCAGCAATGCAGGAATTCTGGAGCGCATCTAAGAACCGTCCCAGTTCGTGATCCATGTGGCTGCAGGCGGCGAAATACCCGCGCACAACCTGACGCCAGCCATCTTCTCCGGCGCGTTCCGGCGTGAACTGACCGTTGGCAATATACGCGGCCTCATAGACGGCCATGCCCGTTGGTGGACCATATAGATCAGCCTCTTCGGCGATATCGGGCCATTTAATCTGATCCGCATCATACATCTGATAAAAACGGTCCGGGCAGACCAAATTATAATGCGGATGCTGAAACCCCAACTGAATCAAATGCCGCTGATCCGGGGAAATGTCTTGTAAATGATCAATCGCATTTTGTGCCACCATCCAATCATACAAACGATCATCTTGGCTGCCATCATCATCCGGATGATTGATCCCTTTTATCCCCGGCCCTGTATGCCAGTATTCCTTATATCCGCGCCTGTTGCCACGGGATTGCGCTGGCACATCATGATGAAACAAAACGCGCTTGTATTCCTCGGGCATCGGCTTGTAGGTGCCGTCGGTTTTTCCTGTCGTAAAAGTCTGAAACCCAGCCCGACGTAAATCATATTGCCAGCCCTCGGTCGGCGGAAGAACATCTCGCCAAACCCGGTTCAAATCCACCAAACCTGTCCGAAATGGGGACAGCCCAGTGGCCAGCTCCGCCCGACACGGTGCACAAAGCGGCACGGTGGCATAGGCGTTTTCAAACCGCGCCCCCTGCCCCATGATCCTGTCCAGATTCGGCGTTTGAATGGTGACACCAAACGCCGTGCGCCACGTGAAAACATCAATCAGATCATCGATCCAAATAACGACGATATTGTCGCCACGGGTGGTGTCGCGATTAAACGTCAACGGAAAACACCTCTTGGACGTATTGGTTCATTCGCTTTCTTAATTTGCGACCACGCGCCGAAAACAAGTCAAAATCAGGGAGCAACACCATATCAGCAATATGGGCTGGGCCTTGAGTTTTATACAAACCCGCTTGATCACGTCGACAGGCAATAAACGAAGTAACAGACCCCGGCGTAAAGCCATCAGACCATTCAAGAAAACACTCCAATCCATTATCCACAGCTACACGAACACCTTTTGAATCTTGCGTCAAACATACGGTGTGAACCTTGGATTTTGGCTCTATCGGAATATTTAGGGACGGTTGTCCCTTACGATTGCCCACCTGCAAAACACCATCATCCCCACGTAAAGACAGGGTTTGTTGGGCACCTTGGCTCAATATGGACGCCAAGGTGCCTGAGGTTGGGGTGGGCGTGCCAAAGCACAGGACCATGCTGATACGTGCGCATGATTGCTCTGACTTAATCGTAAATCCGCAGTTTTTCCCATCTTCGAAGGCCAAAAAAGGCTGCCCCGCAAAAGGAACCAATTGGCAGATCCCGTCATTGCCGTTGGCCGGTCGTGCGACCAATTCAGATGTGCGGGATCGCAACCCTTGAACCACGCCTTCTAGCGCGTCGGTCAAAATTGGTTCAGAGCTAAACCAATGCCCTCCTATATTGGAAACAACATCCGTGAGCGAGAGATCCTCTTCGGCCAAACAGGCAGAGGCTGGAACCTGATCAAGATTGACTAGCATCCTTTTTGAACCTCCAACCGACACGGGAGCGCCCAGCGACGTATACCGGTTTCATCGTCTAGCCACATGTCACAAATGGCGCCACCGTTTTCCATTGCATATTCTAAGGTTACACCTGCACCAGCAGTTATCGGTTCTGAAGTGCTCAGAATAAGAGATTTTGGATCATCTGCATCCAGTTCAACAGCCGTAATCTCTGTGTCTCCAGCCCCAAGCAATTTAAACCCAAATACCCCGCCGACCTCAAAAGACGGTTCCGCAGAAAGATTCAAAGGCTCCAGGCTTTGCGCATTCACCCGAATGGCGTTTTGATCTGCGAGTGTTTCCGCCAACAAAAACACCGGGCACGCCCAAGGCACCCTAGATTGATGATGTTCCAGAACAATGGCATCAGTTTGCGCCGCCCGCTCAAGGCTCTCAGGTGTCAATCGCCCAAAACGATCCCTATCAAGTACATAGTCCGGATTCGGCAATATTACGTTAAAATCACATAGAAACGTTAAAACCTGCCAATAGGCATTGGCTTTGGTATTCAGCGCATTATCCCGCAGCAAGAACAACGGCTCATGCAGGTGCAAGCTACCAACAAATTCGGTGATTTCTGCCATGATTTTGCGCAACGTGGAAACGTATTCAGCCTCTTTGGTGACCATATCTTCGGCCCCAAAATCAATAGTAATTGCCAAAATTTTCGCGGGCCGATCAAGGTGCTTTGCACTGCGGGTCAGGTTGAAAATTGCAGTGCGCAAGTTCCGCATCGCCTCACCTGTGCTCAGTTCCGTAATTGTCGTAGATTCATCAGTTTCAGCCCGCACCACACAAATCGGTAGGCTTTGCGCCCTCTTTTGCCGTCGAGCCAACAACGCCTTTGTGGCCCGTGTATCCTGTGTTTCCTCACGTTGCTGTTCTAACAACTCTGTTTCAGGCGCTGGGTCGACACCGGCCATCCCAACCGCCCCTATATCATCGCAAGCTGACAACACGTGTGCCGAATACAAGGGATTTCTAGACGTCCCTTCCGCCCGCCGCGCACCACCAAGACTGAAAACACCCAAGACGGGGCCAGTAGAATCCGCAACGATATCGCCACCAGTCAACGACCGGCAAAATCCTCTAGGATAATCGTAACCGGGTAATTTGGCATCAAACTTTATCCAGTCCTTTTCGATGCGTAAATTCCATGCATCAATATCACCAATACGATAAGCCGCATCGCGCAACGCGTCCGCATCAGGCTCCAATCCCAGCCGATCACGGAGATCCGCAACAACTTGTTCAGATAGCCGCAACGTCACGCCCGTGTGGTCATACCCAATCAGCGTACCATTTGGCACCTTTAGAATTACGCCGGAATCACCTCGATACACCTGTGTTGCTCGCTCTTGTTGTTCTGACTCTATGATCTTCTACCAATCTCGTTTGCAGCCTAAAGCGGATCAGGACATTATTAAAGCATAACGGCGAAATCCCTGATTAAAATCAGGAAAGAGTGGTGGATTCCCCCATTATCAAACTATAGTTTACAAAACGAACCACAGGACCCCCTATGCCACCGTTTTCTCTGACAGGTAAAACAGCGCTCATCACAGGAAGCAGCAGCGGTCTTGGTTTTGAAATTGCAAAACTTTTTGCGTCTTCTGGCGCAACGGTCTGGATAAATGGACGACGTCAGTCGGCCGTAAATAAAGCCGTGGCTGATATTCAAAACATGGGCGGAGATGCGGCGCCGCTGTGTGTTGACGTCACAGATGATGCTGCAATTGAACAAGCGTTTATCAAAATTGCCGACCTCGGGCTGGACATACTTGTGAATAACGTGGGCTTGCGAGACAGACGACAATTACCTGCATTCAGCAAGGCAGACGTGTCTCGCCTGATTGAGGCCGATCTCATCGCTCCATTTATGCTAGCACAAAAGGCGGCGAACCTGATGATTGCGGCAGGAAATGGTGGGCGCATTATCAACATATCATCGATTGCGGGCCTAATCGCCCAACCCGGCGATGCTGTCTATACGACAGCGAAGGCTGGTATCAATGGATTGACCCGCGCCCTGGCTGCGGAGCTCGGCCCCCATGGTATAACCGCGAATGCAATCGCCCCCGGATTTTTCAAAACCGCACCCAATATTGAGGCCAGTAAAGATCCAACCATAGCAGCGCGTCTGAAGGCGGCAACATCCCTTGGGCGTTGGGGCGACCCAAAAGAACTGGCCCCCGCGGCGTTGTTTTTAGCATCATCAGAGGCCAGTTATATCACAGGTCAGATCTTGGCCGTCGATGGTGGATATACCGCGCATTACTAACACACGAAACGAAATTACAGCCAATCTCGGGTAGTTCAACCTTGAACAAAGCCCCTCATGTTCGTTAAACCCTCCTCTCCATATAGTATAAAGACCACCAAACAGGGTTCGCACACGCGTCTCACAGAGGGGCGGGCGCGTCGTGCTGCGAAATCACACTATTGCTTGATTCTTCATAATCTGTGACCATGACCAAGTTTATACAAAATGTAGGGAAGCATATTTTGCGCTCTTTAAATGCAATATTCGGAAATGAAGCCCGGCCTGTGCCTCACTTTAACATTATATCGTTTAATCACAATATATTAGAGAATAAACACATATCTAATGGCGTATCAAATCTCCTCCAAAACTCCCCTAGTTTAACTTTAAACCATTACTGAAACGCATAGCTGCCATACTTCAAGAGCCCTGCCTCACCGTGGCACAACCCGTTAAAACGCCTTCACGACAGCTTTTAATACAACGAAATTATGAGGAGGAGACGATAATGACAAAGACAGCCCTTGTTACCGGAGGCACACGCGGAATTGGTGCCGCAATTGCAAAACGACTAAAGGCAGACGGCTACAATGTCGCTGCAACGTACGGCGGAAACGACGAAGCGGCCGCAGCATTTACTGCTGAAACC
>JBDWMA010000023.1:0-18253 GCA_039972875.1 Pseudoruegeria sp. | reverse complement strand
TCATCCACCAACGTCAGATTATCCAGCGTCACGTTGCCCGTGTTCGTTGTCACCAACGTATACGTCACATCAAACGAACCATCCGCCTGCAAAGCACCAACAGACGTCGCACCCTTAACAACGCTCAAATCAGGCGTCGGCGCCAGCAGCAGTGAGGTCACGTTCCCCGTGCCATCGGTGTCCGGGCTGTTGTCGTCCCCGTCAGCACCATCGCCATTGGCAACATCATTGTCAGACACATCCGCAAGCGCGTTGCCAAACGGATCCGTCGCCGCCGCATTCGCCTGGTTGTCCACCATGCCTTCATCGATGTCGGATTGATCCAAGGTATACGTCGCGGTGAACGTCAGCTCAGCACCCGGCGCAAGATCGTTCAGCGTGCCACCCGCATCAATATCCGTTCCATTCGGCGCAGCTGCGCTCAGAACAGGTGTCGTAAGGCGCGTAAAGTCACCACTGAACGCGGATGCATCTTCGGTCACAGATACATTCAACGCGTTCAACACAGTATCGGTGTTGGTGACCGTATAGGTGTAGGTGATCGTATCGCCCACATTCACATCACCAGAGCCGTCTGTATCCGCCAAAGACGCCGCTTTGAGAAGCGCGATCGCGCCCTCGTCCACCGGCGGGGTGACCAGGGTTGCGATGTTCGTGTCGTTTGCATCGCCCGTGTCTTCGGTCCCATCCGCCACATCACCCGTGGTTGGATCGCCGTCGTTCACATTCTGCGTCGCATCGTTTGCTGAGTTATCTGCAATCGCTGTCGGTGTTGGGTTCGAAGCGCTCACAGGCGGCGTCGCCCCGGCCTGCGCTGAGTTCTCAAGCGCTGTCGACGCAGACGCATCCAAGTTCACCGTCAACGTCACCGTAAAGCTGTCGCCAACCGGCAATGTGCCCGTCGCCCCGATCAAAGGCGTCGCCCCACCCGCATAGACCGTGTCCGTGGCCGCAACATCAACTGCACCCGCCAAGCTTGGCTGCACTGTCACAACTGGCTGCGTCACCACCGACAAGAACGCCGCGCCAAACTGCGTCGCCAAATCATCCACCAACGTCAGATTATCCAGCGTCACGTTGCCCGTGTTCGTTGTCACCAACGTATACGTCACATCAAACGAACCATCCGCCTGCAAAGCACCAACAGACGTCGCACCCTTAACAACACTCAAATCAGGCATTTGATCCGCAGTAACAGTTTCCGTGGATGGTTGGCTGGTAACTGGAATGCCGCCAGCTGTTGGAAATTCTGTTTCAGCCAAGACAACGTTATCCACTTGCCCAGCATCTAGGTCAGCCTGTGTCACGGCATAGGTTGCCGTACATGTTGCGGTCTCGCCGTTGAACGGTCCATCAATGGCGTTCGCCCATGCAGAGTCTGGCGTGAAAGACGCATCTGTCAAAGCTGTAGGTGCCCAACATTCAAATGTTGAGCCTGCGACAACTGACGTACCTGCCGCAGTGCCGTTTACTGTGGTCACGATCGTTAGGTCTTTATCATCGGTAAGTGTAATCGGCTCTACGAAAGCCGCCCCACCGGTATTAGTGATCACATATTGATATGTAATGAGATCGCCTACGGCTGAAAAGTTTAAACCAGAAATAGCCGTTTTCTCAACTGCAAGCGCCGGGTCAGCGTCAACTGGGAAGATCGCGTTATCAGCAGGGCTGTCGCCTGTTGTGGTTGTATTTGCATTTGCAATGTTTGTTACAGACCCGAGGCGGAGGTCGTCATTGGTGATCGTGTAGCTGGCCGTACAAGTTAATTGGTTCACACCGTCGACAATTGCATCCGGAGTTCCATCGCCGTCTGTATCAATGGGTGGCAAACCTGCCGCTGGAATTGCAGGGCAAGTGATATTTGCCGATGCAATGAGATTGTCAGAGATCGTGAGCGTATCTGTCGATGGAATCGATATGTTACCTGTGTTCGTAACTGCAAATTCGTAGGTGAGAACATTGTTCGGGGCGACATCTGTAAAGATGACTGGAGGCGAGACAAGCGTCTTGACCATTGCAAGACCAGTGACTGGTGTAAGTGCAATCGAGGTTGGGTTATTGTCGCCCGTCGTATCGCCTGTGCCGCCGGTAGAGTTATCTACGCCGTCAACACCATCTGCACCACCAGCGTTGTCAGAAATATCCGCTAACGCGTTACCAAACGGATCGGTGGCGTTTGCTGTTGCCTGGTTATCGACCATGCCCGCATTTATGTCTGCCTGGGTTAAGACATAGGTCGCAGTGAAGGTCAGCGATGTACCGGGTGCAAGGTCGTTTAGCGTGCCTGTTGCATCGATCGTTGTACCGTTGTTGTCGGAAGCTGGTGTTGGTGTTGGGTTCGTTCCTGTAAACAGTGTCTCTGTCACAGACACGTTCAACGCATTCAACACAGTATCAGTGTTGGTGACTGTATACGCATAGGTGATCGTATCACCGACATTCACTTCGGGACCGCCAACGACAGAGGCATTTAGCGTCGCTGATTTCTCGACCTCGATCTCACCTTCTGCAACGGGTGGGGTTACGACAGTTGGTACAGCCGTGTCGTCTGGGTCTGCACCCGGCGTCCCATCACTGACTTCGGCGGTCTCTGGATCGCCATCATCAGTTGTTTCCGCACTGTTTTCAGAGTTATCAGTGATCGTGCTTGCACCTGTGCCCAGCGGTGTAGCACTTGCCTCGGCGGAGTTTTCGAATGGCGTGACCGCGCCAGATGCGCTTGGGTCAAGATTGACTGTGAAATTAACTGTGAAGCTATCACCGATGGCTAATACACCACCCGTCCCAATCAAACTGTTAGAGCCATCAAAAGCTGGAGATGCGGCGGTAGGTGTTGTGGAGCCAGCCGCAGTTGCGCCTGTTATGGAGTAATTCGTGATTGCGCCAACGGCAGCTGCACCGAATTGCGTCGAAATATCATCTTCAAGCGCCAGATCGTTCAGAATTAGGCTGCCGGTGTTCTCGACCGTGATCGCATATGTTACATCAAATGTACCATCGGCCTGCAAAGCACCGACTGTTGCTGCCTTGGTTGTCTCAAGATCTGCTGACAGTGACGGTATAGCGACAGGATCTGACGTGCTGGCAACCACAACCGGCAATTCAAACTCGTCTTCCGTCGTAACAGAAATTGAATTCAAGAAACTCTCGTCTGAACCAGATGTGTTCGCGTCGACAAGAACGACCACTTCAACAGAGACCGCATCCCCGGGGCTCAGAAGTGCGGCATTTGCCGCAAACACTTCGGCGTCTGAACCGCCATTAAATGCAGGGTTGGTTGCAAGCGTTCCAATCGGCAAGCCAGTATCGGTCTCGATAACCACAGGCCCCACGGAAATAACACCTGTTGTCGAATCCGCGGTGGTGGAGGGCGTGAACAAATCGGGGCTTGCGAGGATTGCATCTATGTTGTCGACCAAGGACAAGCCGGACAGATTTTGCTCGCCAGTGTTTGAAATGTCGACTTTGTATGTTGCTGTAATAGTGCCATCGGGGTTGTTGACGACCGAGGTGACGTTTTTATCAACAGTCAGTTCCGATGGTGCAATTTCGCCACAAAGTGCGATTACAGCCCCACGGTTACCATTGTTGGTCGCGACACCTGTAAACCCGTGTAAATAATCAGCTTGCGTGAAAGTTGAATAGGTTAAATCGACACGGTTAAGCGTATTGGCCATCCCACTGACATCGTTCCACGATGGCGGTGAAGTGAGTGGGGTGTCTGCACCTTCAGTAAACGTGCGGAAGCCGGAAGGGCCGCCAAAAACAAAGTCACGTTCTTCAACTGAAACTAAGGTGACTGTATCTGGTTGAGGCCCGGTCGTCCGGAAACCGCCGACATCAGAGTTGTTACGACCAGTTGAATCGATATCTTGAAGCGAAACGATCGCATCAGTCAGAATGTGTGGCACACCACTGGCAATGTTCGACGTAAGGGTTCCCCCTCTGATCGAATGCATGCGATAAACAACATATGGGCCATGGTCGGCCCCGGTTTCGGAAATCTGTAACGAGCCAGAGTTTGATACTCTGATCACACCGTCTGGTGTGAGGCCTCCTGTATCAGCTGAATCTATGTCAATTTCGATAACTTCAAATACGAAATCCAATGTCGCTAACGGATTGTAGTCCGCAATGACCGCGTTGCTTAACACGATGAAATCGCCAACGGACAGATCGTTTCGATCGACACCAGCAGTAGTACCCGCCGCATTAAACACGTCAAAAGAATCCGCCGCGTTCCCGATATTAACAGGGGTACATGCGCCCTGAGCATATGCCGCAGAGCCCATCATAACTGCAGGGATAGTCAAAGCGGAAAGGCGCCGCAGTTTCTTCACACGTGAAGAATTGAATATTCTGAACATCCGCTCGTTAACATTCATCTTTACTATTTACTTCCTTGAGTGCCTTAAGAGTGCCTCGTGACACCCAGCCGATTGCTTACTATTTAACTGTCGTCAAGCGCTTTAGAGACCGAGTTATGCACACGCTCTACGCCGAAACTTACGTACGATTTGAGGCGCAGAGGTAGCGGCGATCACGCGATCAACTTTTTGTGATCTAGAGTGTTTTAGCGATCTAAAGTGAAGCACTCCAAGCAGTCAAGTGTTCATGTCGCCAAATTTTTTCGGTAGTTGCATTTTTCATTGGTTTAACTTTTTTCCGCAAGATGGTGGTTCAATTAAGAAAAATGTCCGTCGTCATCTAAAGTTGGACTCCAGATCGGCTTGAGCATTGGCGGCTCTGGCTCGTTTGTGTGTTTGATTACATCCATGGCTTCTATAACCCGCGTCGCCGCCACTCAGCATTGGGCTGGAATAGCCCAATCGCATTCGAACGGAAGGTGGCTTAAACGAGCACTTGGGGCGGCACAAAAGCGCGACAGGTCCAGTCACACTGTTTACGCATACTTAACTTATGATCCCGGCTCACCATTTTTTGTCCCGTTGACCGGCAGTGCCCTGCCATAAGTAAGGTCACAAGACGGACAACTAATGCGAGGCGTCCGCTAATAAATCCCGTTCCACCACCAACTGGCCGATCGCGGAATGCGGTTTGTCTACGTTAGTGGCACTTACCGGCTCGGCGCTGAACCTTTGGGCGTAAAGGCCGTCGCCATGTTCTCTATCGCCGCCCGTTTCCAAGTTCCGATCTGTGTCGGATGCACACCGTATTTCTTGGACAGGCCCGCTAGCGTCATCTCTTCACGGATTGTTTCAAGCGCAACCTTAGCCTTACACTCAGGCGATTGGTTCTTTCGTTTCTTCATTTTGGATCATCACTTTCTTCATGCGATCCACCTTAACAACTGGTCCGAAATTCCGCGACCACCTCTCTGTTGTCACCCTATCCAAATCGGGTCAGATCAAACAAAGGAACAAGCCCATGCTCCTTCAAGACAAAACCAACCCCGAAGACAGCGGCCTCACGTCCGCAATCATAGACCACCTCGCTCTTCATCGCGCAAAGCCGGGACCAGATAAAACCGATCATCGCCCCCTGCCCCAGCCAGATCAGGTCGAACTTCGCCATGGCGACGCTCTGTGACACCGCCGTCAGCCTACTCGACGACAGCCAGTTGGAAGGCAACCTCGAAGAAATGCACTGGTCCCTCACCTCCTTGTTTCATCGCCGTCTGATCCATCTGCAAAGATGCCTTGATGACAATAAATGCGAGGTCCGCGAAAGCATGAGCGCATAGGATGGCTCCGAGGTTGCCTCGGTCGAGCTGGAGCGGTTGCAAATGATCGGGTTGAAGCTTTGGGATCATCGTGATGCCTTTGAGCAGATGCGCGAGCTGGCTTAGGATCATTTCTCTGCGGCGACAGGTTCGCCATGGATGCCCCGCACCGGATCGAAAGTTTCGCGCAGAGATCTGACATCTGCCGCGGTGGACAGTCGGGCCTTTCTTTCGGCCAAGCGACGCGAAGAGATTGAAGTGCATTGCCCGGAAGGCACGCTTATCGCCTTCTCCCACGGGGGACTAAGAGGCCTACGATCCCATCTGGTCAGTTCTCGATGCAACGCGCGAAAAATATCCGGACATGGTTCTGCTGCATGGTCGTGCGCCCAAAGGGACCGAGATGATCGCAGCACGTTGGGCAGTTGCACGTGACTTGACGCAGGTGGTGTTCAAACCTGACTGGAAAAGCCATGGCAAAGCAACCCGCTTCAAGCACAATGACGAGATGTTGGAAATCCTGTCTCAAGGTCTCATCGCGACACCTAGCTTGGGCATAACCGAGAACATTGTCGACAAGGCACGCATGCTCAAGGTCCGAGTGAAAAGGATTGGGGTGTAGTGTCGCATGACTTGACAGCGTAAGGTGTTTTACCTCGTCGGGGCCACCTCCCCTGCCCCGCTGCATACCGGACGAAAATCGGGTGGCTGTTTCTCTGAATTATGTATCGGACTAGCTTCAATCTGACGCGACGATTTCAACATCCCATGAAATTCTAGGGTCGACCATATGGGCGGTAACTTTGGTCAATCCTGATGCCGCCAAATCGTTTGTTGATCGACCTGTCTGGCATTGCCAGAGTGTAAAGAAAAGTACTTTTGACAGCCGTGCAATTATAAATAAGCTTATATAGATCAGATGTTTAAGCCAAAGACTCTTTTCGAAGGCGTTCCAATTCAGCCAAACTCGCACAACCACAGGTGCCAGATTTAGTGGAATCTGCAGTGCATTCCACTGTCGGTAGCGCCCCAAACAAGCCTGTCTTGTCAGCCAAGCCCTCTGAGTCCACGATAAAAAATCGTTGTGGATAAGACATTTCCACGCTAAGTCACAGTTTAACGAGATAAATCGCGCAAAAAGCGATATTAGGCGAGGCGGCAGTATGGAATCTACACCATTCCAAGGCGACAAAGGGAATATACCCTTCGATGAAATCATCCTCCAGCAGGGAGAGCTGATTTCTGACCGCCTCAATATATTGCGTCAGCAGCAATATCCACCCAATGCTCAAAAGGGATTGCGCCAGTTTTCCTTGGCGGAAGTCGCTTATTTCCTTGGCGTGACGCAATCAACCATCAAAAAGCTACATCTCGAGGGCAAAGGCCCGGCCCCTGAGACTTCTTCGTCTGGACGCCGCTCCTATTCTGCTGAGCAAATGTTGGAGTTGCGCGCCTATCTTGATGCCCATGGGCGCCCAGGCAAACGTCGTTACCTTCCGGGACGGTCTGAGGGTGACGAGCTTCATGTTATATCGGTCGTCAATTTCAAAGGTGGCTCAGGTAAAACAACCACTGCCGCGCACCTTGCTCAGCATCTGGCGCTCAAAGGTCACCGCGTATTGGCAATTGATCTCGATCCGCAAGCGTCGCTTACCGCTCTGCATGGCATTCAGCCTGAGTTAGACTCTGTTTCGTCCCTTTACGAGACATTGCGATACGATGATGAGCGCCGTCCGATCAGCACGGTCATTCAGCCAACCAATTTTCCGAACCTCGATATCGTGCCTGCCAGCCTTGATCTTCAAGAATACGAGTATGACACGCCCGTAGCGCTCACGAGCCGCGACCCGACTGAAGGTCGAGCTTTCTTCACACGCATTTCGAAAGCGCTCGAGGAAGTTGATGACCGCTATGATGTTGTAGTGATCGACTGCCCTCCCCAGCTGGGATATCTAACTCTAACAGCTTTAACAGCGTCTACTTCTGTGCTCGTGACCGTGCATCCTCAGATGTTGGATGTGATGTCCATGAGCCAGTTTCTCCTCATGCTCGGCGGCATCCTTCAGACGATCCGCGAAGCGGGTGCCGAGATGAAACTGAAGTGGTTCCGTTATCTCGTCACACGTTTTGAGCCGACGGACGGGCCCCAGAAGCAGATGGTCGGTTTTCTGCAGGCTATGTTCCCAGATCAGATGCTCGGGGCTCAGATGGTGAAGTCCACTGCAATCTCTGACGCAGGGATCACAAAGCAGACTCTTTATGAAGTTGAACGCGCGCAGTTTGTGCGCTCGACCTATGACCGCGCAATCACGTCTTTGAACGCCGTAAATGACGAAATCGTTGACCTTGTACATCAAGCCTGGGCGCGCGACCTGCCATGATTTTGACAGCCGTGCAGATTAGTTTTGACAGCCGTGCACACGGCCGGGCTTGCAAGCATTTGGGAGAGCAACATGGCTAGAAAAGACCTGTTGAAATCTGTGATGGGTGACACCACTCAAAGTACGCCTGGGTCGGAACGCTCTAGCTACGCAATGCGCGGTGCATCCAAATCGATGAAAGTATCCATCGATAGTCTTGCCGAGAATTCGAAGCGATTGCTCGAAGGCGAAACCATTGTAGAGATCGATACCGATCTCATTGATGCGTCTTTCGTTAATGATCGACTGAGTGGTGATGACGATGCCTTTGATGAGCTGAAGAGTTCGATTGCGGCAAGTGGTCAGGATACGCCTGTTCTGCTGCGCCCTCATCCGGAAGCGTCTGGTCGTTACATGATT
The DNA here is from genome assembly GCA_039972875.1 of Pseudoruegeria sp. GTDB lineage: Bacteria > Pseudomonadota > Alphaproteobacteria > Rhodobacterales > Rhodobacteraceae > Pseudoruegeria. The sequence goes on along the minus strand of JBDWMA010000023.1, from coordinate 9,790 downwards.
GTCTTTGGTCATCGCCGTGTCCGCGTTGCGCGTGCGCTGGATCGTCCAGTCCGTGCCGTCGTCAAAGAAATGGACGATGTCGCGCATGTTCTCGCGCAAGGTCAGGAGAATACAGCACGTGCTGACCTTTCCTTCATTGAAAAAGCCTTGTTTGCCAAAAACCTTCGCGGCCTTGATCAAGACAAAGATATTATCCAACAAGCGCTGACAATTGATGGAACGCTACTTTCGCGTATGCTCTCGGTCGCGAGCACCGTCCCAGAGCACTTGATCGAAGCGATTGGACCGGCCAAACAGATCGGCCGTGATCGCTGGGAAGACTTCAAGAAGCTGATGGCAGAAAAAGCCAATCTCAAGGTCGCGGATCGGGTCTTGGCGACAGATGGCTTTGGTCAGCTTGATAGCGACACGAAGTTTGAGATTTTACATAGCAAGGTGGCCGAAGCGGGCAGGGTGCCCAAACGGCGGAGCCCCAAGGCAACGCCAGCAAAACGCACCTGGACGGCTGGTGAGGGCCGTATCAAGGGCGTAGTTGGTCGCACAGGTCGCGCCTACAACATCTCGCTGACATCTAAGGATTCCGCTGGGTTTGGGGAGTTTCTCTCAGAGAACCTCGATCAGCTCTATGCGGATTATCTCGCTCAATCTGGGGAGACATCGGCACCATAACCTGAGGCAAAATAAAAGCCCCCAAGCCAAAGCGGCCCGAGAGCTTATCTGATTGATTAGACACCTACTGGATACCGCTCCCGCGAATCACTGTCGACGAAAGAACGTCGATTAGGCGAATGGGATTTTTTCATCTCCACAAACCCGGAGGTGAAATACAGGCATAACACAGAGCGGTTGGCGCAAGCCGACTCCGGAACTTCTACAAGCCCAACGATTTGCAGAAGTCGGCGAAAAGTTAACTATACCCAAGACACGGGCGATCGTTGCAACGAAGAAAGTTGCTGCGGTCATTAGCTTAAAATCCCGAGACCTGCTTCTTCTGAATACCTTTGGGGCGGTGACACAGTCGCAAGACTGGGAGCAGGGCACCGCATCATTTAGGGTGAAGGAGCCGGCTGCATGTGAGCCACGTTGCGGTAAATGGCATCTAGCTGCTTTTCGTACTTTGCTTTCAGAGTATCGGGCGCGTCACGCACGAAGTGTTCAACCCGTTCTGTACAGTCACATCGAAACGCTTTGCCAACACGCCAGTTGAAACTCCTTCGAGAGTTTCGCGGACGATTTCCAATCGCTCCAGATCAGATAAGTGGCGTCGAGACGGGATGCGAATAAAGGCTCCCAATTTTTCTGCCAACTTCATGCAGCCTGTTTAGTTTTGACGCATTTATAATATTGAGGCACAACCTATACGATTGTTAAATCGGGTAGCTGAGCTTTATCCCGCCAGTTTCGCCGCGCTCCTGGCGCCCCTGAGGATCGCGGCTCGGGACGAGGCAATTTATCTCCCTCGCGCGGGATGTAGAATTGAGGTCCTGAGCCCCTGAGCGCCTAATTGGCTGAGAGAGGGGGGCTACCGCTGAGCAGACATGCCCTTAAAGCGTCGCTCACGGCCTCTGAGTAGCAATCTCGCCCTCTACTTGCGATATCATATAAGAAAACCCACCCAAAACGCACGCGATGTCTAGTGTAGCTCTCCCGTGAGGCGTCTTAAGTGGAGAGCATCCCGCTTCAACACGCCCAGCAATATTTTCTACCACCACGCGACACGCGATATACTGCAAGCAACACACGATAAATATCATACGACACGGACCACATGTGCAAAGAGCAAGACCATCTTGGCATCAGTTCGGATCCTGCAGTGGCCTTAAGGCAATTCGGGATTTTGTTCTGGTCCTGCCTTGATGACGTGATCAAAGAACTCAAAGCCAAATACTAAGCGCAGGCGCGGATGGGCCCATGAGCAACGTGCTCTAAAAAACTAGATCATCCCCGTAGAGATCGAGCACCCAATCGGGAAGCCGCGGCAAGGCAAAGGTGAGGGTTCCGTTTGTGAATGACAACGCCCGCACCGGCGGTTGGTTCAGCTGGGAATTATCAAAGATATGGCCGATGTCACTGCTCAAAATGGCTTGGCGGATCAAGGGACCAGATCGATCGTATCGGTTTCTGATTTTCTCTTCGGGCACCGGATGGCCACCCTCAATGACCCGCTCACCCACGCGCGCGACGGATAGGTCGGGATGCGCGACAGAGATATGAAACGTCATGACGCGATACCCAAGGGTTTTGGCTTGGGTGATCAGACCAAGCTTAGAGGAATGAGAAAACACGGTTTCCGTGGCAAAGCTCTCGCGGTCGGCCATCAAGGACGTGCGGCGCTCGGTGGCGACTTGTGCAGCTTCGTAGGCTGCGTTCAAATCGCCGTCTTTAAGCTCATCGCGCTGGATGATGTCAGCATTGATAAACGGCACTGCAAATTTTGGCGCGATTCGCGTCTCGTAAAGCGTGGATTTGCCTGATCCGTTTGGACCCGCCAGCATCACGAGTGTTGGACGTGGGGCAGGGGCCACGTTTAGGCTGCGGCCTCGGGATAGACCAACTCACCTTTGTCATTCAGTCCAACACCACGGCCCAACTGACGACGCTGCACAAAGAAGGCTTCTTCTTGATCCGACGGAGAGGTCATATCTTCCCCGAACTGCGCAAACCAGACTTCTTGCTCTTCGGCACTTAACTCATCTGGAGAACGCTCGCCTGCAAGGGCGGCATTGATGTGATGATAATCAAACGTGCTCGATTGCTCGATTGCGCGACCGATGTTGATCCAATGGGTGATTTGCCCCGCAACGGACCGGCTCTGCAAACCGGACTCACGGCGTACGACAGACATGACGTCATCTGAGAGCTTGATAGATTGGGCCATTACAACTCCATTCATAGAAAAGGTAGCAAAATGCTACCCTCGTCTCTTATATGGCAATAAGTCGATGAATGTCCAGTAAATGACTGTTCCTGACGCCATCTTCGCCTGGAGGGCAGATCCAGTCATAGCAGATGCGATATGAGCAAAAGTAGAAGAGAGGTTCTGGAAATAACGCGGTCCTGATTATTTGATCAGTTGCAGCTTTGATGAAAGGTTCTGGATTGGAATGCATTTCGCGGCCCTATCTAGAGCAACGGTGGCTCATCAACTGAACGGGGCAGTGCCCAAACCTGAAGTAGTAATACATCCTTGATATCTTGCAGCTCTTTTCGTGTCAGAAGACCTGCTTTTAGTATATCAGGAACATCTGTCTGAAACGTCTGTTTTCTACTTATTCTAAGCATTCCGAGGTATCTGTACGCGCTGGATGTTGAGAGCTGACGTTCTCGTTGGGTTATTTCTGTTAGAAATATGGTTATGTTTGTTTAAGTGTTAGGCTAAGTTGTTCTTGCTTACAAATCAGCGCCCTAAGTCAATATTTTGTTCCTAATGTACCGATTATCCGTTCTTGATGTACCGAACTTGTGTTCCTGATATACCGAATCGAACGTTCTTGATGTACCGAGGAAATGTTCCCGATGTACCGAGCTAGTACAGTGGATTGGCTTCTACATAGGTTTTTGCGAAGGCAGTGAACGCCGAATTGGCATTCTTGACCGGCTGATCCTTTGAGACGGCCCATTGCCTCCAAGTTTCAAGGATATATCCAACGTCATACTCGGGATATTTGTGCTTCACTTTGACCATTGTCGCGTGAGAAACGTTCAAATCCATGTGATTCGGTACAACGGGAACATCTACAACATCAAATTTTGGCCGGAACCTCACAAGAGCTTGTTTCCCCTTGGTTTTAAAAGGTGTAGACACTTGAGAAGGTTCAACGATCTCCATGTGGTAATCTGGGATCGTGTCTAGCTCCGAGATTTCGTTAATGCGAAACTTAAACTTACGCTCGGTGTCGATCGAGCCACATTTTTCAGCAAGACGTTTGACACCGACATACCATTCTGGCTGGCGTCCGACGTGTTTGCGGGCAAGCTCATACAGACGACGCTCTAGTCCTTTCGACAGGCGGAAATAGTCTCTGTTGATGGTCAGAACACGCCGATCTTTGACGATGGCGTTGAACATCCAGCGGTTCATGGTCACTTCGACAGCACCCATGACGCGCTCGCCATTGCGATTCGTGCGCTCTACAACGCGCCAGTCTTCGATCCAGCCAAAGCCACGACGTTCGCGTTCACCGCCAGCTTCGACATTGGTCATGATGTTGGTGGAGCGCAATCTGAGAAGGGCATCCAGAAAGAGCTCATAGGCGCGTTTCCCAGTGCCGCGGCCGGTTACTTTGAGGAAATCATGTGCTGAAAACTGGATGGTTCGGTCGGCATCAGTTCCTGTTTCTATCCGATCATTTACCAATGATGTCAGATAGATAAGGATATCTTTGTCCCATATCGTGGCAATGCCTTTGGGCCCTGGCTGGATTTCAATCCGCACACTGCCATCGTCAAAGATAAACGGCGTCTTGCGAGGGCGCTTTTGTAGCGAGAAGAACGGAAACTCCATTAGGGCACGCTCATCTTTGATAGGCGCGTCAGCAAGCTGGTCCAAAAAGAAATCTACCTGTTTATCTGACAAAGCTGTTCCTGATGTACCGAATCTAAGTTGTTCCCGTTATACCGAGTTTTTTGTTCCCGATATACCGAAAAATCCCATAGCTGGTTGGGCAGCCCATGAGGGAGGCCAAGCTGCGAGGCGTTCAGCTGCTGATATTTTGATGTCCCACATAGGCGAGGTAAACGCGCAGGTGGTGATTGGCAGGTTACCGCCCAAAGACTGCATCCATCATAGAGACCGTGGGTCGCAATATTGTTCACACGACTACCAGAAGCTCCGGCGGCAGAACGGGTTTAAGGTGCCCATTTCTTTAAAAGACAATTGCTACGATAATGCCGCCGTCGACACTCAGCATTGGTCTGGAAAAACTGCGTCGCATTCGAACGGAAGGTGGCTTAAACGAGCACTTGGCGCGGCATAAAAGCGGGACAAGACCTGTCAACGCGGCATCCTTCAAAAAAAGACTGAGAAGAAAGCCTAGTCAGCATCCAGACAAAAACTGGTGCACATCGCATTTGCGGATTGACGCAAATGCAAAAAATATTCACCATAGTAAACATGGCTGCGACTTGCAGACGATGGATGGAAGATTCGACTATGGCGTTTGAAGATCGCAAAGGTGTTTGGAAATCTGGGAAGGGACGTGGCAGGCACACGCCGAAAGGTCGGCAGTTGGATGATCAGGCGCAGGCTGAGGTGCTTGGCCTGACTGGCGAAGGCCCGCTGCGACGCGATCTGTTGATCGAATTTCTACACCTTATTCAGGATGCCTATGGCCATTTGTCCGCCGCTCATATGCGCGCATTGGCGGAAGAAATGCGCCTGTCGATGGCAGAGATTTGGGAAGTCGCGACGTTCTATGCGCACTTTGATGTGGTGAAGGAAGACGAGGCCCCGCCGCCAAGTCTGACGATCCGTGTGTGCGATTCCTTGTCTTGTGAGTTGGCCGGCGCGCAGCAACTTAAGGCGGCGCTTGAAGACGGGCTTGATGCGTCAGAGGTGCGTGTTTTGCGTGCGCCTTGTATGGGGCGCTGCGATACAGCGCCTGTTTTGGAACTCGGCCATCATCATATCGATCACGCTACGCCGGAAAAGGTAAACGCTGCCATTGCGGCAGGGCACACGCATGCGGACATCCCGGCTTACGAAGGTTTCGACGTGTACGTTTCGGGTGGTGGTTATGAAACGCTAAGATCTCTGCGTGCCTCAGGCGATTGGGAGCAAGTTCAAGATACGATTCTCGCCTCGGGCTTACGCGGTCTTGGCGGCGCGGGTTTCCCGTCGGGAAAAAAGTGGGGTTTTGTGCGCGCCAATTCTGGAACCCGTTACCTGGCCGTAAATGGGGATGAGGGCGAGCCGGGCACGTTCAAAGACCGTTATTACCTAGAACGCACGCCGCATCTGTTTCTTGAGGGTATGTTGATCGCGGCATGGGCCGTCGAGGCGGAAACCTGCTTTATCTATATGCGAGACGAATATCCGGCTGTTTTGCATATTCTGCGTACTGAAATCGCGGCGTTAGAAGCCGCAGGCATCGTGGCCCCGGGTTATATCGATCTGCGGCGCGGCGCGGGCGCTTACATCTGCGGTGAAGAATCTGCGATGATCGAAAGCATCGAGGGCAAGCGAGGGTTGCCGCGTCACCGCCCGCCCTTTGTGGCGCAGGTCGGAATATTCGACCGACCCACATTGGTGCACAATGTTGAAACCTTGCTGTGGGTTGCGCGAGTGTGCCGCGAGGGCCCCGAGGTGTTGAACGGCGTCGAAAAGAATGGGCGCACTGGGTTGCGCAGTTATTCGATCTCGGGGCGGGTCAGCGCGCCGGGGGTCTATTTGTTACCTGCTGGTTCTACGATTATCGATCTGATCGATGCCGCTGGTGGGATGCTTGAGGGGCACACCTTCAAGGCGTACCAGCCGGGGGGTCCTTCTGCGGGGTTGTTGCCTGCATCGATCAATGACGTACCGATGGATTTTGACACACTTCAGGCGCATGGCACCTTTATCGGATCAGCCGCGATCGTGATCCTAAGCGACCACGACAAGGCGCGCGATGCTGCGCTTAACATGCTGAAGTTCTTTGAGGACGAAAGCTGTGGCCAATGCACACCGTGCCGTGTGGGCTGCGAAAAAGCGGTCAAATTGATGCAAGCCGATCAATGGGATCAACCGCTGCTCGAAGAATTAAGCCAAGCAATGGTTGATGCCTCGATTTGTGGCCTTGGCCAAGCAGCGCCAAATCCCATCCGGCTGACCATCAGACATTTTGCGGATGAGGTTTAGGACATGAGCGAACAGATCACCTTTACGCTGGACGGCGAAACCGTCACAGCCGATGCCGACACGACCATTTGGGAGGTCGCAAATGGCCGGGGTTTGGTTATTCCGCACCTGTGCCACAAACCTGCACCGGGGTATCGCCCGGATGGCAATTGCCGCGCCTGCATGGTCGAGATTGAGGGCGAACGGACCTTGGCCGCCTCTTGTATCCGCGAACCTGCCGAGGGCATGGTGGTCACCACCAATTCAGCCCGTGCCGAAAACGCGCGCAAGATGGTGGTCGAAATGTTGGTCGCGGACCAACCTGAACGCGATCAATCGCACGACAAATCCAGCCACCTTTGGGATATGGCGGATGCCAACGGTATCGACCAAAGTCGCTTTCCCAAGTTGGAAGAGGGCCGCATTCCGCTGTTTGACGACAGCCATGTGGCGATGAGCGTCAATTTAGACGCATGCATTCAATGCGGGCTGTGCGTGCGCGCCTGCCGCGAAGTGCAGGTCAACGATGTGATCGGGATGGCTGGGCGTGGGCACGATGCCCATCCAACCTTTGATTTTGCAGACCCGATGGGTGACAGCACCTGTGTGGCCTGCGGCGAATGCGTGCAGGCCTGCCCAACGGGTGCGTTGATGCCAGCCACGGTGGTCGATGAATATCAGGTTGGTGACAGCAACGATTTTGACACCGAAACCGAAAGCGTCTGCCCGTTTTGCGGTGTGGGTTGTAAAGTGTCGCTCAAGGTTAAGGACAACAAGGTTAAATATGTCGAGGGCATCAATGGCCCGGCAAACGAGGGTCGGTTGTGTGTCAAAGGCCGATTTGGTTTTGATTATATCCACCACGAACATCGACTGACCAAGCCCCTTATCCGGCGAGACGACGCGCCGGCCAAGGGGTTGAACGTAGACCCCGGCGACGTGCTGACCCACTTCCGCGAAGCCAGTTGGGAAGAAGCAATGCAAGCCGCTGCTGGGGGGCTGGGGAAATTACGCCAAGCCCATGGCGGACAATCTGTTGCTGGCTTTGGCAGCGCCAAATGCACCAACGAAGAAGCCTATCTGTTCCAAAAGCTGATCCGCCAAGGGTTCAAACACAACAACGTCGATCACTGCACGCGTTTGTGCCACGCCTCGTCGGTCAGTGCGCTGATTGAGAACGTCGGATCGGGTGCTGTGACCGCGACCTTTAACGAGATCGAAAACGCGGACGTCGCGATTGTTATCGGGGCCAACCCGGTCGAAAACCACCCGGTTGCGGCAACCTATTTTAAACAGTTTGTGAAAAACGGCGGCAAGCTGATCGTGATGGACCCGCGCGGGCAGGGGTTGAGACGCTTTGCCTATCAAATGCTGCAATTCCGCCCCGGTGCAGATGTGTCGATGTTGAATGCGATCATGCATGTGATCGTCGAGGAAGGCTTGTTCGATCAGCAATATATCGATGCCTACACCGAAAACTGGGAAGCCGAAAAAGAGCACCTCAAGGCATTCACACCCGAAGCGATGGAACCGATTTGCGGCATTGCACCGGATGTGATCCGCGATGTGGCCCGTACCTTTGCGGGGGCCAAGGCGGGTATGATATTCTGGGGCATGGGCGTCAGCCAGCACATCCATGGCACCGACAATTCGCGCTGTCTGATCAGCCTTGCGTTGATGACCGGGCAGGTGGGTCGCCCCGGTTCTGGCTTGCATCCATTGCGCGGCCAAAACAACGTTCAAGGTGCGTCAGATGCGGGTTTGATCCCGATGTTTGTGCCTGATTACCGATCCGTCACAGATGAAACTGTGCGCGAAGACATCTTTAGCGTTTGGGGGAGGGACGAAGACTGGTCGAACCAAAAGGGCCTGACCGTCACGGAAATCGTGGACCAAGCCTATGCTGGAAACATCAAAGGCATGTACATTCAGGGCGAAAACCCTGCGATGTCTGACCCCGATGTCGAACATGCCCGCGAGGCTTTTGCCAAGCTAGAATGCCTCGTGGTGCAGGACATCTTTTTGACGGAAACGGCATGTTTTGCGGATGTAATCCTGCCGGCCTCTGCGCTTTATGAAAAGAATGGTACGGTCAGCAATACCAACCGGCAAGTGCAACGCGTGCGCCCCGCCGTGCCACCACCGGGCGAGGCGCGTGAAGATTGGCAAATCACCGTCGAATTGGGTCAACGCCTTGGACTAAATTGGGAATACACGGACGTGTCCCAAGTGTTCGCCGAGATGAAACAAGTCATGAGCTCGCTCGATAACATCACGTGGGATCGGCTCGAAACAGAAACCGTGACGTACCCCTCGCTCAGCCCCACAGATCCGGGCCAAGCCGTTGTGTTTGGTGATGGGTTCCCCCGGCCAGATGGGCGTGCGCGGTTCACACCTGCCTCGGTCATTCCCCCGGATGAAGCACCGGATGCGGAATATCCGATGATTATGACCACGGGCCGCCAACTTGAACACTGGCACACTGGGTCGATGACCCGCCGGGCGCGCGTGTTGGATGCGGTTGAACCCGAAGCGAACTGTTCGCTGCACCCTAAAACGCTGCGCGCCCTTGGGGTCGAGCCAGGTGACATGTTGCGCCTGACAACCCGGCGCGGTTCCATCGACATTATGGCGCGTGCAGACCGCGCTGTGTCCGAAGACATGGTGTTTGTGCCCTTCGCTTACGTCGAAGCGGCGGCGAACGTTCTGACCAATCCAGCCATCGACCCTTACGGAAAGATCCCGGAGTTCAAATTCTCGGCCGTCCGGGTCGAACCAGTCACAAAAATCGCAGCTGAATAATCAGCCTGCCTCATCCAACAGGACTTACGTTCATGGCCTATAAAACTGACATTGAAATTGCACGCGAAGCGGACAAGAAGCCGATCCAAGAGATTGGCGCCAAGATTGGTATCGCAAGCGCCGACCTGCTGCCCTACGGCCACGACAAGGCTAAAGTCAGCCAAGACTTCA
>JBDWMA010000022.1:0-114859 GCA_039972875.1 Pseudoruegeria sp. | reverse complement strand
TGGGACGTACTCCAAAACAAGGGCCGTGAGAGGACAGAAAGACGTTCAATAGGATTTAACTTCTGCCTCCTCATACCCAAACCACTCCAAAAATCAGCCCTGCGACAAATACTCATATGCCCAAAAATCTATACGTAAAGGGCTACGTTGTTGAACCTTGACATGATGTCAGGCAATTTAAATTTGGCGGATGGGTGAGATCTAAGAGAAGATCAATCGTCAGTGGACATATCTCTATCGAGAGTTCCATTACATTAAGTAATCTGCCTTAGGACTACATGCTCTTCCCAGAATATCATGCTGCCATTAATTAAAGAGATCCGCGCGATTGTAACTTCGTTACGGTGATGTTTAAACGGACCACGATGTGCGATCGGGTGCTCTTCAGATAATTTCAGACAGGAACCCGCAAGCGCTCTGCACGATTAGGGCTGCGTCATGATAGCAGACCATGTAATTTGCGCTGCAAAAAGCGAGTGTGAATTCTATTCATAACGTCAGTCACGTTGCCGCAAGCGCACGCAGCATGGGAAATGTGATATTTGGTCGATCTCTTATGCTTCGACGCGGGGGAGAAAGCGGACGTTCAGTTGCATAATGAGCGTTAGACCTCTCTGCCCTGCAGACTTGATTTGAAATCGAAGTTGACGAGTCTTCGTAAGAATTTTGTCAAAGCCTCCTCCTTTACGTTCTTAGCCCACCATGAATTTTGAACTGAATGGAAGACTAGCCGCTCCCATTGCTTTTGGCGAAACACGCAGTTGTCCGGCCTTTGCGTCAATCCCACTGTGTTTTATTGAAATGACGTTTGCCAACTCCGCGCAGATGTCACTTGGCGCATAAGACGATACGATCACGGTACTCACCGGGAGGAATTGAGACGCCGCGGAGAGGGACTGGCTCAGTGCGGTTACGCACTCATCCAGCCAGCTTTCCTTTAGCTCCCCATAATCCGGCCAATCGGCACCGCGGGTCCATAACGGTTCAGAAGATTGACCATTCGCAATTAAGTGATTTTCCAACGCAATCAACCCGGCCGGATTGCTTGTTTGAACCGGGCTTTGAAAGATCTGATGGTTTAAAACCAACCGGTGATGCAGCCGAGCTCCAAGATAGAAGAAAAGATAATCATCGAGCGATTTGGCGGCGCCAAACATGCTTTCACCGGCTGCAGCCGCCGTGATGTCATTTTGGACGTAAACTTCAACGCCAAGCGCGTCCTCAATTTCTCGACTGATGGCTTCGAAGCGTTCAGCCATACCGTCTGGCCCTAAAGCGAGCTCATCTTGGTCTTCTGGAAGAGCAAGCCCGACCCCCGTAATACGATCCATTTCCTTTTTTGGAAGAGCTGCCATCGCTTGTTTGACGGTTTCGACCAAATGCGAATGGTTGGTCGGCACTGACGCAGATTCCGCAGGAAGTGTCGCGTGGAATTTCACTTGGCCGACAAAATCAATAAGAACCACATCTGTGTGACGATGCCCCAAACTGATACCCACCGAGTAGGCTCCGCCGGGATTCAAAGACAATGGGATGGTCGGAGGCCCCATACGACCTTTCTGTGCTTTGCCTTTTGAAACAAGACCGTCCTGTTCTAAAGAGCGCACAATCACGGAAACCGTCTGGGCCGAAAGCCCCGTCCGCTTTCCAAGCTCCATGCGAGACAGACCCTTGTTTTGCAAGAGTAACGACAACACCAAGCGTTCGTTATGGCTCCGCACGCTGACGGCATTCATCCCACTGGATCGATCGGCAATTCGAATTGGGTTTGGCGGGGCAAATCGCATATCCGGCATTTTAGTTTTCCCAGCCAATAACGTTGATTTCTTCTGCCAGTGCTTTGCCAAGAATCCTATGAGCGTCTTCACTTAGATGAAAGCCATCCCCCGGATCGGATTGAATAACCGTCGCGGCATCGAAATAGTGGACTTCGAGCGAATCCGCGATGACTTCAAAATCATGGGCAAGCTCATGGCTTTTCGGCTGAGCGCCAGAGAAAATCCCTTCCCACTCTCCGATATCATCAAGCATTGGTGGCGGAGCGACGACGAGAATTTCAGGGACATGACCTTCTGGGCCGGGGGCCAGCTCTTTGATGTCATGGACAAGGCAACCGATGCCCATCGCAACCTCAGTAGATGGTTGGCCAAACCGGACTTTGAGATCGTTTGTACCCAGCATCAAAATAACAAGATCAAGTGGCGCATGGCTCATCAAGCACGGCTTTAAGTAAGTACGGCCATTCTTCAAATCACCTTCTATGGGATCATTGTGGACGGTTGTGCGCCCACTCAACCCCTCTTCGATCACGTACCAAGATGGGCCCAATTGTTTTCTCAGCACTCCTGGCCAACGTACATTTGGCCCGAAGCGCTCAAGTGGTGTCCCGCCCGGCATTTGTCCGTGCGTGTTTGAATCCCCAAAGCAAAGTACTGATTTCAAGACTAAATTCCTATTTTCGTTGCCGCGCCAACCGTACGGGTTCCGCTGTCATGTTATACGAAGCCTCGCACTTCGTCGATCTCAGTTCAATCAATTTACTTATTCACTCAACATGAATAAGTATTGACATGTGTGCAAAATTTGCGTTTTTAAGTCCCCGGAGGAGACATGCATTCGCAGTGTCACAGCGCAAATTGTTGCGCATCTCAGGGGCGATTTTTAATCGGTTTTGGGCACGATTCATTGCGGCCGCTTGTCTTGTGGAAAACAAGGGAGGAAATACAATTGAAACATGCCAATATAAAACACCTGCTGTGCTATCTGACGGCATCAACATTTATCTGCACTGCGGCTTTTGCGCAGGATGTAAACCTAATGGCTGGTGTCCAAGCGCGCGCAGACAACAACACAACTGTTGCCGCAGGTGCTTTCAAAAAGGACGGGCCATGGACAATCGCCATGAGCCATTTCGGTGTGAACGCAAATACCTGGACTGTACAAACCGCACATGAAGCCCAAGGCATTGCGGACGGGGATGATCGTATTTCAAATTTTGTCATGCTGGACGCAAATTTCGATCAGGCCAAACAAGTTGCCGACATCGAAGACTTGCTAGCGCAGAACCCTGACGTGCTCATCGTAATGCCTGTGACGGGGACCTCCGCTGATGCCGGCATTCAAAAAGCCATTGATGCGGGCATTCCGGTTGTCGTGCATACGGGTCGGACGGAAAACCAAAACTATACAGTTGAAATCCAAGGCGGGGCCGAAAACTTTGGACGGGTCATGGGTGATTTCATCGTTGACCAGTTGGACAGCGAAGGTCGCATTTGGGTCCTGCGCGGTCTCCCGTCTCACCCCGAAGATATCAACCGTTATAACGGATTGCTTCAGTCGCTTGAGGGTACGACGATCGAAATCGTTCAGGAAGATCACGGCAACTGGGTTTATGACCTCGGCAAGAGCCTGTGTGAGACGTTCTATCTCAACGATCCCAATGTTGATGCTATTTGGTCTTCGGGTGCCGACATGACGCGTGCCTGTGTGGATGTTTTGACCGAGTTCGGCGCGGACATCCCACCGATCACAGGCGAAGGAAACAACGGGTTCTTCGGCCAATGGATAGAACAAGACTATCCGTCGATCTCTGCAGAATATAGTCCATCTCAGGCCGCCGCTGGCGTCCGCGCAGCCGTTGCTCTCCTTGAGGGGCAAGAAATGCAGAAACACTACATCTATGAGCCGGAAGGCTGGGATGTCTCCAAAGCTGCTGACTTCTATCGCGCAGATCTGTCCGCCAATGTTTGGTGGCCAACAGAACTTCCCGAAGAGACACTTCAGAAGCTCTACGGAAACTGAAGAACTTCCCGTCAGCCAAGTCCTCGCAGACTCGCTCTGCGAGGACCCAATCCTCAACTGATTGTATAAAAAATGACGCCACTTGTTTCCATGGTTAGAGTAACCAAGCGCTTCGGCCCCATCACCGCAGTCGAAGACGTCAATTTGAGCCTGATGCCCGGCCGTGTCCACGCACTTATGGGGGAAAATGGTGCTGGTAAGTCTACACTGATGAAGGTGCTTGCCGGTGTTTTGAGGCCAACTGAAGGAAAGATCGAAATCGGGGGACAGCCTGTTGCCTTCGACGATCCCCGCCAAGCGCTTGCTGCTGGGATCTCAACGGTTTTTCAAGAGTTGTCTCTGCTCCCAAATCTGAGCATCACTGAAAATATGTTCCTTGGGAAAGAGTTGACCGGGCGATTTGGAGGTCTGAACCAAAGAGACATGCGTCGCCTGACACGTGATGCGCTTGTTGAGCTGGGGATGACGCTTGATCCCGATACCTTGGTGTCGGAATTGTCCATTGCAGAACGCCAGTTTGTCGAAATCGCGCATGGCATCAAAGCTGATGCCCAAGTCTTCGTTTTGGATGAACCAACGGCCGCACTCAATGCTGCAGATGTCCAAACCCTAAACAAACAGATACAAAAGTTAACCGATGCTGGCAAAGCCGTCGTCTATATCTCCCACCGCATGGATGAGATTTTTCAAGTTTGTGATGATGTAACCGTCATGAAGGACGGAAGACATGTCGCAACCCACGACCTCAAAGACCTGACCCCGGACGGTTTGATCGCACTCATGGTCGGGCGCGAGTTGCAGGATTTGTTTCCACCCCGTTCAGACCACATTGGCAAGGCACGCCTGTCTTGCCAAGCTTTAGTCCTATCCCCGGATGCGGAACCGATTTCTTTCGATCTCCATGAAGGCGAAATTCTCGGCCTGTCTGGTTTGGAGGGCCAAGGGCAACAGGAAATCGCGCGATCCTTGCTCGGTCAACATACGCCGCTCGGCGGCGAACTGCGGATCAATGAGCATTTACTCTCACTGCCCATTCCCAAAAGCGGCGGCGTCAGAAAACTGCAGTCCTTGCGGGTCGGATTCTTGCCTGAAGATCGCAAGGAAGAGGGGCTACTCCTTGCTGCACCGATCCGAGACAACATCGGCATAAGCCTGCAAGCCGCACGCCCCGGATATCGTTTCGTGGCAAAGTTGACATCGCTTATCGATACCACAATGCAAGACTTGAACGTGAAAGCGCCGAACAGTGCAGTGCCAGTGGCGTCGCTTTCCGGAGGCAATCAACAGAAGGTTCTTTTAGGAAGATACCTCGCTGCTGATATGGACGTACTGATCATCGAAGAGCCGACCCGTGGCGTCGATATCGGTGCCAAAGCAGAGATTTACCGCTTGCTGCGAGAATTGGCTGCTCAAGGAAAGGCCATCCTTGTTCTGTCCCGCGAGACCATCGAATTGATCGGTCTTTGTGATCGCTTGCTGGTCATCCACGACCAGCGAATTGCAAAAGACATGCCCGCCGAAACAGCAACCGAACACGCCATACTTGATGCGGCGCTAAACCATTGAACACTATGGATCGCTATTAAAATGCACTTAATCAAAACCAGCCGATTGTTCGGCAAAAACTCCCGGCAGGGAAATTGGTGGGCCCCCCTCATCATCATTTGCGTAACCACGGCGCTGCTTATGGCGACGACAGTTGATTTTGCCACGCCACAAAATGCCTCAAACCTCTTGGCGCAGGCAATGCCGCTGATTATCGTAGCGATCGGTCAAATGATTGTTGTGATCTTGGCGGGTATGGATCTTTCGGTCGGATCAGTCATGAGCATGACAACGGCGATACTCGCGCTTGATGGCTCGCCGTTTGTCTTGCTCCCACTCGTTTTTTTCGCGGCCATGATGGTCGGTGCTGTAAACGGCGTGGCTATTGTAAAACTCAATGTACACCCGATTATCGCAACGCTTTCGATGCAATTCATTGTGCTTGGCATCGCGCAATTGCTGCGGCCGGTTGCAGGTGGCTCGGTCCCCGAAATCGTCGTGACGATGGTGAATGGCGCACTGTTTGGCATCCCAGCACCCGCTTTTTGGGCATTAGCAATCATTTTGGCGTCTTGGAAAATACTTCATGGATCCCGTTTCGGACTGCACCTGTTTGCCATTGGCGGTGGAGTGGCATCTGGGCAAACAGATGCTGCGCATAACTACGGGCTGCCTGATCAACGCAATATCGTCTTAGCCTATGTTTTAAGCGCTGTATTCGCAGCTCTTGCTGGCATATTTCTAGCCGGTCGGATTGGCTCAGGTGATCCGAATGTTGGCACACAATTTGCGCTCGATTCCATCACAGCAGTCGCGATTGGCGGCACTCAATTATCCGGTGGTGTGGGTGGCTTACACGGAACCCTTCTTGGCGCGGCCCTGATGGCTTTGCTCGCCAATGGCATGAACCTCGCTAATTTGTCGGCCTTTTTGCAAGGCGCAATCAAAGGCGCAATCCTCTTAATTGTTGTCGCGCTGCAATCGCGCAAAAAGATGGGATTGTAAGAATGACCGTTCTCAAACGTACACTCAGCCTTCCACCGGCCTATTTCGTTTTTGCTGCATTGCTTGCGACCCTGTGGATCACCAAACCACAATTGATGAATCTCAATGTGCTCGGGATTTTTGTACGCCAGGTTGCTCCTCTTGGGATACTCGTACTGGGTCAAATGATGGTCATGCGCGTGCGGTCGATTGATCTTTCTGGAGCCGGCGTTCTGCTGCTGATCAACTATTTGATTGCCTCTGGTATGCTGAATAGTTTCCCGCTGACATTTGTGCTGCTCTTGTCGCTTGGGATTGGCTGCTTGATTGGCCTATTCAACGGTTATCTCGTGGCCAAGCGTAGGGTATCAGCTGTGATCGCAACCCTTGCAGTCACCGTGATCATCACAGGTTTCGTGCAATTTCTCGCGAGCGGAAAACCACCGGGAAACATGCCTGAATTGATGAACAGCGCCTATAAGCTGAAATGGGGCGCTCTGCCTCTGCCGGTTCTTCTCTGGATCGTCCTGACAGGGCTGATGGCGGTGTTTCTGTCGCGCTTCGTCTTTGGGCGTTTCATCATGGCCGTCGGTGAGAACCCAACTGCATCCCATTTCGCAGGTGTGCCAGTCGAGCGAACCGTTCTGATTGCCCATGTCATTGCGGGCTTGTTCGCAGGCATGGCAGCGTTGGTGCAGTCCGCCTCAGTTGCGGTTGGCAGCTTACGATTAGGTCTGGAAATGCCAATCGACGCTGTCGCGGCAACCATTCTTGGGGGCGTCATATTCGGACGGGGCGATGGCGGCGTTTGGGGTCCATTTTTTGGGGTTCTGTGCTTTGCATTGCTGTTCGTCGTCATGACCAGCTTTGGTGTACCGGAACCGGGAAAACAAATCGCTCGCGGCCTGATCATTCTCTTGGCCGCCATCTTCTACGGCCTGAACACTAAGAACACGTAACGAACGATTGAAAGGATCAACCCATGACCGAGAAACGCATTATGTGCTTTGGTGACTCCCTTACGTGGGGATGGGTGCCAGTCATCGAAGGCGTCCCCACAACGCGCTATCCTGCGGATGTGCGTTGGACAGGTGTGATGCAACGACAACTGGGCGAAGCTTACATTGTAATAGAAGAAGGTCTCAGCGCGCGCACGACCTCGCTTAATGATCCAACGGATCCTCGCCTCGACGGTAGCGCGTACCTTCCATCTGCCCTTGCCAGCCACTTCCCGCTTGATCTAGTCATCATCATGTTGGGCACAAACGATACCAAGGCATACTTTCACCGCACGCCCTTTGAAGTTGCCGCAGGGATATCGAAATTGGTCGGGCAAGTGCTTTCCTCTGCCGGGGGTGTCGGGACGATCTACCCTGCCCCCCA
Source organism: Pseudoruegeria sp. (assembly GCA_039972875.1). Lineage (GTDB taxonomy): Bacteria > Pseudomonadota > Alphaproteobacteria > Rhodobacterales > Rhodobacteraceae > Pseudoruegeria. The sequence continues at coordinate 107,146 of JBDWMA010000022.1, read as the reverse complement.
AGTCCTCATTGTCGCGCCTCCCCCACTCACACCTATGCCACATGCGTATTTTCAGTCGCTCTTCGGAGGAGCACATAAAAAAACAAGCGCCTTTAGTAAGCAATACGCGGATCTTGCGGACTTTATGAAGGTCGAATTCTTCGATGCGGGAAGTGTGATTTCAACAGATGGCGTTGATGGTATTCACTTCACTGAAGAGAACAATGCAGTACTTGGCAAAGCGCTTGCTCAGAAAGTCCATGATTTCCTCGGCACAGAAGTATTGAGTACGACCGTTTAAAAAATGTACATCCAAGTTGGATCAGTCAGATTATCTGGTTCAATTCTATGAAATCAACTTTCTCTATCGGCAGCCTTAAATGTAAGATGTATTTTTCTCTCATCGGTTTTATGGGTCTCTCTGAGGTCGGCGGGGGCGCTTCAAAATGATCCCGTTGCAAGGTCATCCGGCCTCCGTCCCGATAGGACATTTTTACACCCCGACGGGCGTTCTCCGTTTGTGGTGACCGCAGCTTTTCGCCGTATCTCCTAAGGGCGGCTCCTTTGTTATCGTAAATGCAAACAAAGGAGCGCCATCAAACCGCCACAGCTCCAACTCGAATTGCCTAGGGGCGACCACATCAAGCGCATTAGCACTCACCCGTATGTTCACGAGCGGTAACATGCTGCGATGGAAGCCCAAAGACTTTACTTTCACATCTCAAAATTCTATCTCTGCGTGTATTGGAAAGAATCAATACACGTTTTAGTGTACACTTTGTCAATAAGTGCGTAACTCTTTTTGCAAATGGAATTACACTGTTATGAGCTACGATTTACCCACGAAAAAAACACCAAAATCCGAGGCGATGGAAGTCGCATTTGCGATCCCGGAAAAAACCGGCCTTCCACCGCTTAGTTCACCTACCGTGGCATCAAAAAGTGCTCCGCGTTTTGTGCCTTATGACAATAAACGCATTCACATGGTTAGCCAGCTTGACCGACTTGATCGTGAAACACGTGAAGGTATGTTGCGTGCCTCGCAAGTGTTTCCTGTGAGGGTCAATTCCTATGTGTTGGAAAATCTAATTGATTGGGAATCCGCCCCCAACGATCCAATGTATCGGTTGCTTTTTCCTCATCCGGATATGTTAACGGCCACAGCATCCGAACAATTAGACGTACTCGCAGCGGGCAATTTCGAGAGCGATGAAGTCAAAAAGAGGCTGCGCGCAATCCGCGACCAAATGAATCCTCACCCGGCGGGACAAACAACTAATGTACCGACTTTAGACCAGGGGCTGTTAGAGGGCGTACAGCACAAATACCGGGAAACGGCCCTGTATTTCCCAAAACAGGGGCAAACCTGCCATTCTTATTGTACGTTTTGTTTCCGCTGGCCCCAGTTTGTAGAAACCAGTGCACCAAAGTTTGAATCAAACGATCTCAAATCTCTGCGATGCTATTTACGCGACTCTCCGCAAATATCAGATCTGTTGCTAACTGGCGGCGATCCAATGGTTATGAATTCTCGTCGTTTGGGACAACTTTTTGACCTTCTTCACCTACCAGAATTGGATCACGTGAAAACAATAAGGATCGGAACAAAAGCATTAAGCTATTGGCCTTATCGCTTCTTTGCTGATTCAGATAGCCAAGCATTGTTAGATCACATGAAGCGGCTCGTCGATGCAGGCAAACAAGTTGCGATCATGGCCCACATCAACCATTGGCGGGAAATGCAAACCGATGCCTTTGAAGAAGCGGTCTCTGCCATTCGCTCCACTGGTGCGATCATACGCTCCCAAGCTCCGATTCTACGCCATGTAAATGATGATGCCGATGTCTGGGCAAAAAACTGGCGCATGCAAAACAGTATGGGCATTCAGCCTTACTATATGTTCCTTGAACGCGACACAGGCGCAGTTCATTACTTTTCCGTGCCTCTGGTAAAAGTTCACGCCATATATAAGGCTGCTGTGTCTCAAGTGTCTGGCCTTTGCCGAACGGCACGCGGCCCCGTCATGAGTGCGGAACCCGGAAAGGTCCAAGTATTAGGTCCTATCGACGTCGGCGGGCAAAAGGCGCTGGCCCTTACGATGCTTCAGGGGCGAAACCCCGATTGGGTCAACACGCCTTTCCTTGCAAAGTATTCCGAAACCGCAGTGTGGATCGATGATCTAGAACCATTTGATCCCGCTCATCCGTTTCCATTCAAAACCTAAAATCGCGCAATAATTTGTTTATAACCCAACGGTTTATAGTTCCAGTAAAGGGCTTTTTGCAGATGCATACACTTCACAACCTCCCCAGTGCGGATCTTCAAACTAGGCAGGAAATTTGAATATGAACAATGCACTCAAGCTTGAACCAAATGATTTTTTGGTCGCTTCAGAATATCAATTTACGACGGTTGAACAAAAGGCTTTAGTTGCGTTTGCAAAACGAGAAAGTGGCAGAGATTATTACGAAAAACCACAATGGAATGACCCCAAATTTGCTGCGGATTTTGCGGCAACTATTTCACCGACACTTTCCCGCTATCTGAGCATGATGGCATCGGGGTTCGGGCCCGAGATTTTGGTTATTCGTGACTTTCCTGTAGATGATCCATTGCCTCTGTTCTCTGATTTATCAAGGAATGTTCGTGAAAAAAGTAGGAACAGCGAAGCCATACTTACAGGTATCGCAACTGCCATGGCCGGAAGCCTCCAGCGCGAAGAAAGCAGTCATCAAAATGGGTTTATTCAACAGATTTATCCCGTCAATGATTACAAAGTTGAATCATCCGGACGCGGTTCCGCACCGCTTCCATTTCATGTTGAGAACGTCTTCATTGAAAAGGCACCGAGCTTTTTAGCGCTTGCGTGTCTGGCTGGCCAAAAAGGGGTAAAGACAGAATACCTCGCGGTTACCGACATCCTAAAGTTCCTTTCCGCTGATGAAATCTGTTTGCTCAGTCAGCCAAAATACAAAATATTCAGCGGTGATGGTTTTTCACACCGGGTCTTATTGGACGCCCCTGTTTTTGATGTTCTTGCGAACGGCTGGGTGATGTCTCGCATCTACGAAGAAGATCGAATTCTTAGTGACTGCCCAATTGCCACAACAGCAATCGTGGCCCTGAAAAAGGCAATAGCACAGGCGAAACTAGACCACGTAAAAGGGATCGAGTTAGAGGCTGGTGTTATTCTTCTTATTTCCAATGGCTTAGCCAAGAGGCGTATCGGAGGTGTTTTGCATGGACGCAAAGGCCAAATCGCTGACGTGAACAACGTATCAAATGAAACAAGCCAACGTTGGCTACAAAGAGTCTGTATCGAAGTGCCGTATCTTTAACATGGTTAGTGGATCTGGCCTGCAAAGCCAGAGGTGCACCACGCGCTTTTCCCTATCCGTTCCGCGGCGATATGAGATATTTTCAAGAGAGAATTTTACAATGCCCAATAAGAAAAAGTTACTTGCCATCGGATGTGGTCCTTCGAACCTTAGCTTGATGTCATTGATGTCTGGTATCGAACAACACGAAGCGATGATCCTTGAACGCTCTGAATCGTTCAACTGGCACAGTGGAATGCAATTGCCGGGTGCCGAATTGCAGGTCTCCTTTCTAAAAGACCTTGTTACCTTAGCGGATCCGACCAACCCATTGTCTTTTCTGTCCTTTCTGAAGGAAAATGGGCTTTTGTATCGCACTTTGGTGTCTAGCCGAGTTTCGGTCAGCCGCAAGATGTTTGAACGTTATTACAAATGGGCCATTCAAAAACTCGGAAATATTAGATTTGGGGCTGAGGTTCAGGATATTGCGCTTGGTAAAGACATGTTTCAGGTGTTGACCAAGAATGAACGCTATTCAGCACACAACGTGTGTATTGGTATTGGAAAACAGTCTTATACCCCTGCTTTTGACGATCCGGATCGGGACAAAAATCATTCTTCAAATTTCGCGAGTAGAATGAAATCCGATTTTTCGAGACAAATGATTTGCGTGATCGGAGGTGGGCAATCGGCAGCAGAAATTGTCGAATTTTTATTGAACCTTACCGATCCACCTAAAGAAATCGTCTGGGTATGTAGACGCCCCATGCTGTTTCCACTTGATGATTCACCATTCGTAAATGAAATTTATACTCCGGCTTTTGCTGAGTATTTCCACGCCCTACCCGAAAACGCACGGCTGCAGCTAAACCGCAATTTGCGTATGACCAGTGATGGTATTTCATCAAGCACGCTTGATAACCTCTATTCACATTTTTATCGCAACGCAATTGAGCGAGACGATGGTCCAACCTTGCGTCTGAAATTCAGCACCGAAGTAAAAAACGTTAAAAAATCACCATCTGGAAGCCGCAAAGTTTTCACACGTGACACACTAACGGATTACGCTGACACAATACACTGTGATCAGATCGTTTATGCCACTGGCTACCAAAACAAGTTACCTGATTTTCTAGATGGAATTGCCCCACACCTAACGTTCGAAAATAGTGGTGAGGTGCGCCTGAACGCCGATTTTTCAGCCCATATGAAAGTGGAAACCAACGCAAAGCTATTTTTACAAAATGCGGGTGTTGGTCAATTTGGTCTAGCCGATCAAAACCTGAGCTTGGGAGCGTGGCGCAGTTCAAAGATCGTTAACGCAATCATGGGCAAAGAGCATTATTTCATTCCGACCGATAGCTTAGCGGGCGAATATCCCACGGATCACCAACAGGAAAATACACATCAAAAGAGGATCGAAGTATAATGGCCCATGTTATCGATCAGGGAACGAGCCGAAATCTGCTGCCACTTTTAATTGCTGAGCGTATCCTGCACGCCATTTGTATGGGGGCCGCGACATTACTTCCTGCCTATCTGTTAAAACGGGGGCTGAACGAAGTATATTTCGGCACGATCTCGGCAATCAGCGCACTCTTTGCGATTCTGATAATTTTGTCATTACCAATCTTACTGCGGCATATTCGGGTTGAGCGGCTATCTCAACTCAGCGGGCTGTTCCTTTTCTCTGGCTATGCAAGCTTACTATATGCAGAATTCACGCCTAATGCCCTGGAACCCCTTGGATATATAGGATTTCCTTTGATTTCCGCAGGCTGGGTAACCCATTTCACATTAGGATCTATCAAAGTTTCAGGGGCGTCATCTGATGAAACCCGGCAACAAAACTTTATGATTTACGCGGCTTTTAGCACATTGGGGATCAGTTTAGGGCCAGTCGTCGGGAACCTCATTCTTGCGACCTATGACAGTTATTCTATTCTTTTTAGCAGCCTGATGGTGATGGCCGTGTTTGGAGGCCTTTCCTCGATTGCGACAATGGGTCTGAACTCCAGCCCTCCTGCTTCGAACTCCCAATCCCATCGAGATGGAATGCTATCTTTGATACGCTCACCTGCGATGTTCTTTGTTGTTATGGTGTTCCTGCAAAGCGCTATTTTCACGATCATCATCAATTTCCAAGTGGTGTTCGGGGAATTGAACGGCCTGCATTCTTCCGCCTTCTTTATATGTTGGGCAGCAGGTATCATGGTACCGCGATTTGTTTTGCGAAAATGGATAGTCCGAATGGACAACCGGATTGTCCTTCCGTTCCTCACTGGGTGTTTGGCGCTGGCACTTTTTACACTCGCAATTGGGCCCACTTCAAATATTCTGTATGGAATTACCGCCACAGCCTTGGGTGTATTTTACGGCTTGTCGTATCCCATCGTCCAAGCAGAAACCGTCAAATTCGCAACGCCCAACACACGAAGTTTCTTTCTGGTTGCCTTTAGCATGGGATACTTTGTGTCCTATTATGTAACCCCATTGGCGGCTGGGGTGTTGGTATCGGTTAAAGGGTATAATTCGCTGTTTGCTGTTGCTGGTGGAATCGCCATCGTCATGGTCATCGCCGAAATTTTCTTTTATCAGACACGGCACAAACAACCATGAATGATACCACAAAACAGCGCATTGCAATCATTGGCGGTGGTCGCGTCGGTACGGCTATTGCTGCGGTTCTTGAACAATTGGGCGGTTATGATAGCTATGTCTTTGATCATGTCAGAAACCCTGCATGTGGAGCAGATTCAAAACTGTTCATTTCCTCTGATCCAGAAGCTGTTCTGTCGGAGCTAAAGACCTATTTCACAGGGCAACCCAAAGAAAATTGTGCCGTAATTTTCGCGCTTTCCCACAAGCAAGCAATGCCATGGCTAGAGTTGTTCAACAAATGGCTCCCACGTGATCTAAAATTTATGGTCGCAGGACGTCCATCAGATGTAAATCGCGCCGCGTTTCACCGACGTGCCATTCATTTCGGCGTCGGCTTAGAACCGGGGTTGGCTGAAGCTTTATTACATCACATGGCTTCCCGTCTGCCAAATGCAGATGGGATAGAGACCTTTTGTGGTGGGGTGCCACGCCATCCCAAGGCTCCGGCATGGCACATGATGCATTTTGCAACTGAAACAACATTTTCAAACCGCAATAGTTTTTCTCGTGTTGATGGAAAAACCGTAAACCGCCCTCGTTTTGACAGTTGTGAAGAAATTAACCTAGAAAACATTGGGTTGGTTGAGGTTTATGACGACGCGATCCTACCTGAAACACTTGCTGAACCCAGCCTTGACCACATTCGATCCTTGCGACAAAGGACGGTCCGCTGGCCCGGATTTGTTCAGTTTGCACAGTCAAAGGCCAGCCCTGCTGAAAAAGAAGCCGCAGTGCTTCCTCAACCTCTTTCAGAAGACATGGTAATTTTAGCTGCACGGGCGACACAGCGTGGTCGCAATATCGGTAGCGTTCAGGTGGTTGTTAAATCAATAGCCGGTGAATCTGCCATGTCTTACACGACTGCCCTTGGTGTCGTAGCTGCGCTCTGTACCGCACAGGAACGCCCCTGTCCTGCAGGTTGCATTTTTCCCGCCGACTCCGGCCAAGAAGAGATATTTAACGGATTTACCAAACTTGCTAAGCGCCTCGACCCGCACAGCAAGCGGATCTCTATCAGCCAAAGCACAGAGCCACAAAGCGAGAACCGCTTTGAACAGGAGATGACATAATGTCCGATACTTTAACCGCTACACGCAAGACAATCCGCGAAACGCATCATGAAAAACCTGATTCAGCGATACGAGGCGCGCTCGATCCTTTTAAGGAGCAAGATAAAGTCAACGTGAGGATCATCACGTATCCACAAGGGTCTATTACGGAATATCACAACCATAATGATATAGAGTTTTGGACCGTCGTGTCAGGAAGCTTGCGGATATGGATGGATGATCATCAAATCACTTTAGATCAGGGTGAATCCATTCGCGTAGAGCCATTGCAGAACCATCGCATTGAATCACCGGATACAGATTCAATAATGCATGCCACTTGGTGGACAGATGCCACCTACTTTGATGCAGCAGCCCAACGCACCTTGGGTACACATCTTGATACGGCGGCTCCTGTCATCGTTCACCCGCCCATGGTTACTCCGAATGGGCCGATGCATCTGGGCCATGCCAGTGGTCCTTTTCTGCAAGCTGATGTCACCGCGCGTGCCCTTCGCTCAATGGGTCGCGATGTGTTTCAGTTGCAAGGATGCCAAGGGCACCTTCAGTACCTCACAATCAACGCAGAAAAATGTGGCGGTGCTTTTTATGAAATAGCCAACCAGTTTTCAGATAGCGTACAGGATTCCCTTAAGCGACTGAATGTCGACTTTGATGTCTTTATCAATGTCGAGCAGCCCAGTGATTTTGATCAGATCAGTCATCGGTTGTTCGATCGCCTTACTGAGATTGGTATCTTATCTGAGGTCGAGCATGACGTGCAGTATAACAAAGAGGAAGACAGGTATTTTGTCGAAGCCCTTGTCTCTGGCACATGCCCGTATTGTCACAGTTCGGGCGCAACGTCAGAATGCGAAACCTGCGGCGCGACAATTCTTGATGCTGATCTGATTGATCCAATCGATTATCGCGGAAATAAACAAGAGACGCGCAAAATCACACGGATTGTGATGCATACAGAAATGTTACGGGATTCGATCAAGCAATATGCGGCCTCGACCCTTCTACCGACAAAAGCACGTCTGTATCTCGAAAAATGGTTGTCTCGGGAATTACCCGACGTTTGCGTGAGTAACCCTTATGAGGAAGGTATTTCTGTAAACCGTAAAGGGTTTGAAGATCAAAAATTCACCGATGTGCTCGAACGGGTGTCGCGGTATTTGCTGGGCCTCGAACGGTTTGGGAAACGCCTCTATGGCATCGACAAATTCGAAGAATTAACGGCATCCCAAATCCCGGCGACCGTGGCATTATTTGGATCTGACAATGCCTTTGGGCGTCTCGTGATCTTTCCCGCTTTGATGATAAAGCTGGGATTAAGTACCGCCGCTCCGCGAATGGTTTTGATGAATGAATTTATGCTATTAGATGGCGAAAAGTTTTCAACCTCCCGCAATCACGCGATCTGGGTTAACGATTTCATCACTACCGAAAACTCCGATGCTTTCCGGTATTATGCCGTTGTGCATAGTCCAATCGGCGCGCAGACCAACTTTTCCCCACAGGGATTTGCCGATTGGTCTAAAACCCACTGGCAGGGTTTGTTTCAGGACACATGTGATGAAGCCTTGGCGTTTTTGCAGAACAACGCTGACGTGGACCATGTCCCAGCGCCTGGCGCATGGAGCCGTGATGACCTCAATCTTTACCTCGCCTTGAAGTCGGCACAAAAAGACTTGCAAACACATTATGACTTATGTGTCTTGGATTTCACATCTGCTGCAATGCGCGTTGAACTCATCGTTAATGATTTGAAGCGCTATCTGAACACCATAAAGAAGCGATCAGATCATAAGTATGCAGATAATTCTTCGCAGCACAGAACTGAGATGCGCATGGTGGCAGCTTTGACCCTCACTGCGGCAGTTGCCCTCGAACCAATTGCGCCGCTACTTGCGCGCAAAGTACTCGCCGGTTTTGCACAAAAATGGAACATGAACACTTGGTTCAAAACTGATCTCCTGACGGTAGAGTTATTAATGAAGTCGCCAAGCTAACATAAATAGGCTCTGTGCTCACTGATTTTAAATGCCAGACCAAAAAGGCTAAAAAGGAACGGCGGCCGAAATAAAGACCTTCGGCCACCTGCTTGCTTGTTAAATCATTGATCAGCGCAATGCGTGCTGCATATTCGCAGACATCGGGCGAATATCTGGTTGCCTCATTTGTTCCTTTCCATAACCTGCTGGGTGAAGCAGCTGGTACATCCCATTACCGGACATTGGTGGTTGATGTGACGAACAACAGCATTGAGCTCAAGGCCGACCCATGTTTGCGCTAGTCGTCTTATCCAAAGTTAAACGGCAGCCGAGATTGCCTCCGCCATTCGAGTTGGATCAAGAACCATAATATTGTGATGACCATCAACTTCCGTTGCCTGGAATCGAGGATCAGCTTCCGACGCCTGTAAAAATTCTTTGAAATGCGCATTCTCATTCTGGCTACACCGCATGTAGGTGTGTTTGCGGTCTCCAGTGAATGGGTCTCCCCGCACGGTCTCAAGAAAGCAGTTAGGCGACATCGGCTTGACCCTTGGTTCAGCAAATTGCACGGCGGGGCCAACCATGCCCCAAATCTCTTCCCATGTTTCTACTGGCCGCGGCGGGATCATTTGCCCCGATTGCTGAGCCTTCTTCATTCCATCGACAAGTTCGTTGCTTTGAGCCCCAGCAACCGATTGACCCTCTTCCAACCGGAAGGCATCCAGGTAAAGCGCGTGGCCAATTCGTCCTTCCGTGTCGCCCACCAATGCTTCGGACAGTACGCCGCCTCCGTATGAGTGTGCAACTACTGTTGCGTTGTTGATATCGTTGAAAAACAGGTGGTTTAGAACATCTTGTGCATGAACATACAGCCCGACATCAGGCGATTGCCGATGATAGTTGGCCCCTAATCCAGACAAATCCAGTGTAGACACCTGAAAACCCTTTTGGATCAGCAACGGCACGACATCTTTCCATGCCCACGCTCCGTGCCAGGCACCGTGCACTAAAACTATATGCCCACCAGTTGTACCAGCACTCACGCTCCCCGCCATAACAGGTGCGACCAAAGATGCCGCCCCAATCGCGATTGCTCTTCGTCTAGAAACGCCCGTCATATCCAACCCCAATTTACTTAAATCCTCGCAAAACTGGCACAGACGCCTACTTATGTCACTTTTAAACTTTGGGGTTGCAAAGTTCCACAGAATCGGCAGGAACCAGACCTTCGCCGCAAGTCCGAACCAAACATGGCGACGCCGATGAAGCGGACATTCAGCTAGCGTCGCCAGAATACAATTTATCTTGCCGGGTAATCAGCGTGAAACGTAACCACGCCGAGTTACGGTGGCGTGTTACCGAGCAAATTCAGTCTGTTGCTCGGTAAAGCAATTTTTTTAAATTTTCAGCAGAGTTACGCCGAAAATCGGCGAGAGACCAACCACAAAATGAGTGCTACAACGACAATACCACCCATTGCAACAGCCGTGGTTTCAAACCCGTGTGGGTGCAGGTGAGGACCGCTGACGTGCGCCATTGCTGGAGTCGCTGCAAACAGGGCTGCGGTTTTGATTAGACCTTTAATCATGTGTCTAGTTCCTTCTTTTTCGTGAGTAAAAAGTCCCGAATGTCGAGCGTCGATTTTTCGTCCATTGAGACATAGATGAGTGACATGTTCGTGCGTTCGTTCACCATTTCCCCAGGGAAGGGCAAATACGAAAGCTCTCGCGAACCAAACGACGGTGAAGCGGTGCCCACTTGCCATTCGGTTTTTAGTTCCACGTCGATCAGCTTTAACGCTTTGGAACCTGCCGTAGATGGGCGTTCGAACGGAACGCCCGCCAGTTTCAAGTAACTGGATTTGTCATTGGCCTGTACAAACCCATCGATAAACTGGGTGGCCAACACCTGAATGTCGGCTGCTTCGTCTTCGTCATGCAGGTGCGAATGCAGGTGATCGCCATGGCTGTGGTTGTGCCCTACACCATGATGATGGTGGTCATGTGAATGATCGTGAGGCATTATTCACCTACCTTATGTGGACCATCGTTTGACCAACGTTTGCCTTCAAATTCGCCATGAGGATGAGAGACGGGTTTGTCGATGTGCCGCTTGTGCGCTCCAAGCTTATTGTTCGCAACCAACGCACCAAGCACATCAACGATCACGCGGGTCCCCATCAAGGCGGTGATGTCAGATGTATCGTAGGGCGGAGAGACTTCGACCAGTTCCATGCCACAGATACCTTCGGCAGCAATCCCAGACGCGAGCGCTAGCGCTTCGCGGGGTAAGAACCCACCTGGTTCAGGCCAGCCTGTACCGGGCACAAAACCACAATCGATACTGTCGATGTCAAAGGACAAGTAAACCATGTCCACATCTTTCCAAGCCATCTCAAGTGCCATCTCAATAGTCTTATCGATGCCCATCTTTTCCATGTCACCCATGGTGATGATGTTGGTGTTACGCTCGCGCGCGACTTTGACGGCCTCGCGTGGGACCTGCCAACCACCGATGCCGATCTGAACAAGATTTGTCGCAGGAACGTTGGGAAGGTTCGTGGAGTGGAACCACGGCGTGGTGTGCATGCGTTCATCCAAGTCTTTTTCTTGGATGTCGGCGTGTCGGTCAAAGTGAACGATACCGATTTTCTTTGACGTACATTCGGCAATGCCGCGCACACAGGGGAAACCGATTGAGTGGTCGCCGCCGATCATGATTGGCAAAGAACCAGAACTGAACACATGGCTGACGCCGCGGCTGATTTGATCGAAGGATTTTTCGATATTTGCCGGAATGGTAAAGACATCTCCAGCATCACACATGGTCATTTGTTCGCGCAGATCCACACCCAGTTCGTAGTTGTAAGGCGTATAGAGCGCGGAAATTTTGCGCAGCCCTTGTGGGCCAAACCGCGTACCCGGACGGTAGGTCGTGCCGCCATCAAAGGGGATGCCCAGAACCGTCGCGTCGTAGTTCGCAACATCCAAAACATCCTCGGCGTAAGGCGCTTTGAGGAAGGTGTTGATGCCAGCAAAATGCGGCAGCTCTCCACGGGCAAAGGTGGGGATGGATTTGTCTTCAATCGCATCGGCCCCCGTCAGACCCATACGCAACGCCCAACGGCGTTCTTCGTCGTGGCGACCTTCCGGAAGGTCGGCTTCCTTTTGCATGGCTTTCCAACCGGCAAGTTTGGTGAGGTCCGGGTGATGATGGCGCTTTTGTGTTGCGTTAATCCGCTCGGCCAAATCACGTGGGTGGTGGGAACGTCGTCTATCAGGATTCGAGAACATCTTTTTTGTCCTAAAGTGATGCCCAAAGGGGCATATTTTCTGGGCTTTGATGACAGCCTGCACACGGAGCCCAGCAGCGCGTGCAGTGAAACTTATGCAGTCGTTTACGCGGGGTGCTTTCCTAAAATTTGTTGGAAGGGTATCCCGCCATCACGTGCATCAAAATCGTATGTAACGGTGGCGCCGTAGGCACCGGGATCATGGGGGTCCCAGCGGGGTTTATCAAAGACCAACACGCGTTCACCCAACTTGAAACCCTCTTCTAGATCATGGGTCACCATGAACACGGTCATGTTGGTTTCTTCACGCAATTCCATCAAGAAATCGTGCATTTGCAAACGCGTACCGGGGTCCAATGCGCCAAAGGGTTCATCCAGCAGCAATACCCGTGGTTTGGCCGCCATGGCCTGACCGATTGCGAGCCGTTGCTGCATCCCACCAGACAACGATGCAGGGTATTGCTTTGCCACATGGTTAAGTCCGATCCGCAGCAGCATCTCATCGGCGCGTTCAACCGCCGCGCGACGTTCCTTACCAAATAAATAGCCAGATCGCGTCTTAAACCCTTCGCCGGCCACTAGGTTTTCACGGACAGAAAGATGGGGAAAGACAGAGTACTTTTGAAACACCACACCGCGTTCAAGGTTTGGTTCAACCGCCGGTGCCCCGCCATCAATACAAATCGATCCGCGTGTTGGTCGTTCTTGCGCCAAAAGCAACCGCAGGAACGTGGATTTTCCACAGCCAGACGCGCCAACGATGGAAACAAATTCACCTTCATCAACATCAAGGTTCACCCGTTCAATGATCGAACGATCCCCGTAAGCCTGCCAAATATCGCGCACCGCTACAAAACTCATAGCCCTGCCTCCATCCATGGGAACGCTTTACGGGACAGGGTTTTAAGGGCCCAATCCACAATGAAAGCCAGCAAAGTAATCCAAATGACGTAGGTCAGAATGACATCCATCGCCAGATATCGGCGGACCAAGAAAATGCGGTAGCCAAGCCCGACATCAGATGCGACAGCCTCTGCGGCAATCAAGAACAACCACGCAGAGCCCAGAGAGAGCCGAACGTTAGAAATCAATCGCGGCAAGACTTGCGGCAACGCAACCCGCAACGCGATAACCCAAGATGACGCGCCAATCGTCTGTGCCTTGATCAATTGCTCTGCCGGAATGTCGAGAACGCGCTGAGACAAGTCGCGCGTCATAAAGGGTGTAATACCGACAACGATCAAGACGACCTTAGACAGCTCTCCCAATCCGAAAACGATGAACAAAATGGGCAAAAGTGCCAGCGGCGGAACCATCGACAAGACAGCAACAAAACTAGAAAAACCCGATCGTGCAAAGGGAAACAAGCCAATGGCCATGCCAAGGAACAGCGAAATGACCGCCGAAATACCAACACCGAGCAATAGCCGCATCAAAGATGCCTTGGTGTCGAGCCAAAGCAAAACATCGCCCGACCGACGATCTGGTTCACTAAACAGCCGCAAGGCGGTTTCCCCAATGGTGCCTAAGGCGGGCAGCAATTTATCTTGAGGGTTTGCAGTTAACCGTATCTCTGAAGCGATGGAATAGGCGATCAGCATCAGCACAAAAGGCAGTGTTGCAAGCAATATGCCATTGGGCCGTGATGGTATCCGGTTGATTAGCCTCATGAAGCGCCTCCGATTGGGCGAGTAATGGATTTCAACGGTGAATGGCGCGCCATCAGAACCAAACTTACAATTCGCCGTCAGCGGCCATTTGCATGTAGGTCTCGTCAAACCGAAGCATAACGTTTGCATCGTTTCCGGTGATAACCCCGCCCGGATATTCAATCCCAACAAAGTCAGCGCTTGGAGCGCCAACACCCAAGATGCCTTTATCAAACAGGAACTCGGCAATGGTCGTCATCGTGGTCGGTAGTTCGTCCGACGACGCCTGTGCCACCGCAGCGGCAGGGTCCACAAACATCTCAGTAGCGGCAAGCTGCGCTTTGAACCCCTCGAGGTCGGTGCCCGACGCTTCAGCCATGGCTGTCAACGCTTCTTCATCGCCGGCGGCAATCAAAGTCATAACTTCGTACCAAGCGCCAACGACAGCTTTACCAAAGTCTGGGTTATCGGCCAGCGTTTCGGTGTTAACGACCATGAGGTCCAAAATCTCGCCGGGGATCATAGAGCTGTCAAACAAGACGTTGGCTTCTGGATTGCTATCCGTGATTTCGGCCACAAGTGGGTTCCATGTCACAAGCGCTTGCACATCATCTGTGGCGTATGCCGCGATCATGTCAGCGTCGGAGGTATTGATCACACCATCAAGATCAGCTTCCGAGAGGCCAACTGTGTCTAGACCACGTGCCAATAGGTAGTGCGAAACGGATAGTTCAACGAGATTCACAGGCTTGTCGACAAGATCAGCAAGTGTGCCATCGCCCTTCATGATCACAGCATCATTACCGTTCGAATAATCGCCGATGATAAGAGCGGTTGTATCAACGCCGCCGCCTGACGGAATCGAAAGCGTGTCCATGTTCGTCGCGGATACACCGTCAAACGCACCGACTGTATATTGGTTAATGGATTCAACATAGTCGTTGATTTGAACTATCTCGACAGAGATGCCGTATTTGTCAGCCCATTCGTCCATAATACCGCTTTCATCCAGATAGCCCCAAGGCATCCAACCGACGTAGATTGACCATGCTAATCTGAATTCGTCTTTCTCTTGGGCATAGGCTGGCATCGAAAAAGATGAAAATAGAGCTGCGCAAACGGCGGCGGAGGATAAGAGTTTGGTTGTTGTCATTGTATTCCCCGTTATGCGTCCCGCCTCTTATAAAGATGGTTTGGTCGCGCTGGCGGAACATGGAATTAGAGCGCGGATTAAACCAGCGCAGTAACCTCCCGGGATTTTGCCCCGCCGTGTGCCCTTGCGGATTTTGCCGCACTGGTGGCGCTTCTCGGACCAGACCGAATACCAATTGTCGTATCCGCGGAACCCTAAGCACCCTGCCTTTTTAATGAGGATCAGTACCCAGTTTGGATCAAGTAGGTTCAGGTGAAGACCGTTACGGCGACCGCTTATTGGTTAAAAAAACGTTAAGAAAAGGCTTTTTGCTGTATTTTTTGGCAATTTTGAATCTGGTTAAGCCGATGTCTTGGCAGCCGTCCTTCACATAAGCGTACAGATTGACTTCTTATCCTCAGAACCGTCATCGGCACCCTAGGAGTCTATACTGCCTGTCTCAGCGTCCACTTCAGGGACATCGCCTTGGAGCAACGTTCCTATACACTTACGACAGGTATGGCGCGGAAACCGGACATTTCCGGTGCGTGCAATACATCAATCCTTTTGAGGACAGTCGAAGGCTTAAAAACTGTGCACTATTTCCCCTTTCTCCTACATTTGCGATCACGATTCACCTAGATTGGCGCAGTACCTTACAAAAAAATGCCTCTCACTTGCGTTTTTTGAATGAAGTTGCAAATGTCAGGGCATGACGCAACACAGTGAATTGATTGTTTTTTCTGATCTCGATGGAACGCTGATTGATCACCACACCTACGATTTTTCGCCTGCCGTGGTGGCTCTGGAAATGTTAGATCGATTAGCCGCGGGTTTGGTCTTAGCGAGCAGCAAAACGGCCCCGGAAATCTATCGCCTTCGCGCTGAAATAGGATGCGATGCTTGGCCTGCGATTGTAGAAAATGGGTCCGGTATTTTGCCTCCATTTCTGGGGGAAACGCCCGATGATGCTCAGTATCGCACTATTCGGGCGATACTGGATGATATTCCTACAGAGCTACGCGTTTTGTTTCGCGGTTTTGGCGATGTCTCTGCGGCTGAAATTGTGCAGATGACAGGACTAACTTTAGAAAGCGCCGTTTTGGCGCAAACCAGAAGCTTTTCAGAGCCAGGCCTTTGGTTAGGAAACACGTCTCAACGCAACGAATTTTTGGCTGCGTTAGCGATACATGGTGTCACCGCTCAGCAAGGCGGCCGGTTTTTGACATTGTCATTTGGGGCCAACAAGGTTGATCAAATGCGCAAGATTATTGAAACTTATCAACCTCGCTATACGATCGCGCTTGGCGATGCCCCCAATGACATTGAGATGTTGGAATACGCCGACACTGGGGTCATCGTTGCCAACCCGACACGCCCACCGATACATCAGCTCAGCACCGAGGCTGCCGGGCAAATTATACGCACAGAGGAAGCCGGGCCCCTTGGCTGGAATTTGGCCCTATGTGACCTCCTCAGACGCTTTGAACAAGGACAGGACTTCAAAAATGGCTGACTTCCATCAGAACGGAAACATCACGACCTTACACAATCTGCGCATGCGTAAAGTCGGTGAGATGGAGGCAGAGTTACGCGCTTTTTCGAGTAACAGAAAGATAGCGCTGATTTTACCCTGCCTCTACTCAGAGCTTGAGGGCGATGCCATGCCTCATATCCTGAAGGAGCTGGCAGATGTGCAATATCTGCATCGGATCATCATCGGTTTGGATGCAGCCGATGAACCGCAATACCGTCATGCCAAAGAGTTTTTTAAGGGGCTTAACCAGAACCATATCGTTATCTGGAACAACAGCCCACGCATGCTGGCACTCGGGGCACGGTTGGATGCTTTGGGTCTTGCGCCAAGTGAGCAAGGTAAGGGCAAAAACGTGTGGTCCGCGCTTGGCTATTTGATGAGCTGCTCTGACACTGATATCATGGCAATTCATGATTGCGACATTCTTACCTATGATAAAGAAATGCTCGCGCGGTTGGTCTATCCGGTTGCGAACCCCACGTTCCCCTATCAAGTCGCGAAGGGATATTACGCACGGATCGGGGATGGTAAGCTCAATGGACGTGTCACCCGCTTATTGGTTAGCCCCCTTTTAATTGCGTTAAACCGCGTGATTGGCACACGAGATTATATCGATTACTTACGCAGTTTTCGCTATCCGTTATCAGGCGAATTTGCGATGCGGACCGCGATACTACCTGATTTACGCATTCCTTCCGATTGGGGGCTCGAGATTGGGGTGTTGTCCGAAGCATGGCGCAACTTAGCGCCGAAAGCTGTCTGTCAGGTCGAAATTTCCGACGCCTATGATCACAAGCACCAAAAGCTGAGCCCAGATAAAGCCGAGGCTGGCCTAAACCGGATGTCGACCGATATTTGCAAAGCGATCTTTCGAAAGCTTGCGGCTGATGGCACAGTGTTTACACCCAATGTGTTCCGGACCCTTAAGGCAACTTATTACCGCTCGGCTTTGGATCTACTGGATAGCTATTGCAGCGATGCAAAAATGAATGGGATCGAGATTGATCGCCACTCGGAAGAGCGCTCAATCGAGCTCTTTGCAGAAAACATCATGCGCGCGGGTCAGGCATTCTTAGACAACCCGCATGAGACCCCGTTCATTCCAACATGGAACAGAGTCCATGCCGCTGATCCGAGTTTCCTTACCGATATGCATGCAGCGGCCCAAGCCGACGAAGCAGAATACTAAGCACAGCCTCTATTGGTGATCCAACGGCATTGGTAAGGGTCCAATGTAAGGTGGACCTGTCCCGCTTTAGTGCCGCCCCTGGTGGTCGTTTAAGCCACCTTCCGTTCGAAAGCGACGGGACTTTTCCAGCCCAGGCTGAGTGGCGGTGACGTGGAGTGTAGAAGCCGTTGATGTACTTGAAGATTGCCATCTAAACCTTCTTGCGGGTTTCCCATGTATCGCGCCAGATCAATTCCGCTTTGATGGTTTTGAAGAACGCCTCAACAGCCGCATTGTCATAGCAATTTCCCTTTCCACTCATAGTCACTATGAAGCCGCGCTGTCACAGGATTTTCTGATAGTTGTGCGAACAATATTGCGACCCACGGTCTGTATGTTGGATGCAGCCTTTGGGTGGTTTACGTAGATTGATAGCCATTTCCAAGGCGCGGATCGCCAGATCACGCTTCATACGGTTGCTCACGGCCCAGCCAATCACGCGCCGTGAATACAGGTTCAAGATCACGGCCAGATACAGCTGATTGATCGGCAACATATCCTTATTCTCTGCAATAAACGCGAACCTAATTTGCTTCGCTCCGCAAAGAACTGGGTGGCACTTTTTAGCACTTCCCTCTCCTCGCGCAGCGAACGGTTTTCTCTACGTAGCTCAGCAAGCTCGCGTTCCATATCAGACTGCACAGTTGGTTTGTCAGGACTGCCCTGATTTTGCTGTATTCAGCGGCTCAGCGTTGAAAAACCAACCCCAAGATCAGACGCTATCTGCTTGCGTGACACTCCGCTGATCAAAGCTATACGAACCGCTTCTGCGCGGAACTCTGGGGTACGTTGTGGTGATGCCATATCGTTTCTCTTTTGGGGCAAGATACCAAGTCAAAGGAGCGGTACAAATCCACGACAGGTCCAGCCAATGATTAGCGCTGGTTTGGGCCATTAGCCAACACAATTGGCTTCCTTGTGCCCAAAGCACGCGGCCTGTCGCCTCAGGTCACTCATCTTGACCACTGAAGAGTGGACGATGAGAAACGGTGTGCAACATCGTTGTATAAACTCATCGACGTTGCATAATTCGTTTAGGTGACTTGGTTTGATCTACGCGATTGAGCCATCCAAGATGTGATTTGACCTTGGGCGATGAGGACACCACAGATGGTTACAAACACACCGAGTAACTGGATGGCAGAGGGGAGTTGCCCCAACACAGCGGCAACAACAAGCGCAAATACCGGAACGAAATTAAAGAAGATCGATGTCTTACCTGGCCCTCTGGTTGCGACACCAACATTCCAAAATAGATAAGCCAAGACAGAACCCGCGATCCCCATATAAAGACAAGCGAGATGACTTAAGGAACTGCCGGATTGCATGTCGGCAATCGGTACTTCTACCGCGAAGGCCATTACACCTAAGCCGATAGTTCCAAAAAGCATGGTCCATGCTGTTGTTTCCAAAGGTGTGGAGTCAGATACGAAAACGCGAGTGCCAACAGTATAAACCGCCCAAGCTATACTGCCTGCTAAGATCACAAGATCACCGGAGGCAAACGAGATATGTCCAGATACAATCTGACCATTCGTAACAACGAGCGCCACACCAAGCAAGCTGATGGCCATACCTATCACACGCAAGAAATCTGGGCGTTTCTTGTTGATCAGCGCTTCTACGATGTTGGCAGAAATCGGAGTTGTTGCCATGATCAATGCTGCGGTAATCGGATTGGAAGTCTGTAGACCAACAAAAAGTGCACCGTTGAACCCGGCAACACCGACAATCCCGAGAACGATGAATGCCGTCAGGTTCCTGGCAAGTATTTCGCGCCTAAAAGCACCTTTATAAACCATCACAACCATGATTGCGATCACGGCGATGAGAAAACGCTCAACCGATGCGGTCCATGGTGGAATACTCTCGAGAGCAATTTTGGTGGCTTGGAAATTCGAACCCCAAAAAAATGTTGCCAACAACGTCAATGTAACTGCGGTTTGCGGGGAAGGATTCATCATGCGTTTCCTTTAATCCTGATACCAAAGTGGTGCATCGAGCCTCATAGAGGACACCTGAGAGGTAGCTTTAGTTGAAAGTACGAAGTCGACGGCTTCTGCGACATCCTCAGATGTTAGCATGTCCGCAAGTTTCTCTTTGGGAAGCTCTCCGGCAGCTCCTAGATTTCGCCGAAAACCTGTGTCAACTTTGTCTACCTGCAAGGCGCAAACACGAATATTTTGTGTCATACCCCATTGTCTGAGGCCGCCTGAATATCCTTCGATGGCAAATTTTGACGAAGAATAAGACAACAGGTTTGGGTTGTGATCAACGCCCCAGATAGAAGATATATTGATAATATCAGCTCGGTCTTGTTGCTTCAGAAAAGGTAAGGCGGCTTTAGTGAACTGGAAGACACCTTTGACATTGATATCGAATGTCTTAGCCCATTCATCTTCATCAGCGGTCTCTGGATCGCCACCAAAGCAAACCCCTGCAACGTTCACAATGCAATCAAGACCACCTAACGTTTCAGCTGCTTTCGCGATCACCTTCTGACATTCATTCATGTCACAAATGTCAAATTTGTGAAAATCATACGCTAGACCGTCTTTGACAAACTCGGATTCTTCTGCGGTTAGAATGTCACCGCCAACGACTGAATGACCGGAATTTAGTAATTTTTGAACAACTGCGGCTCCAATGCCACCAGTTGCACCAGTAACGAATATCCTTTTGGCTTTCATGAATTTACTCCTAGATAGTTATGTTGATTTGAAACGTGAATCCAACGACTTTTGCGGAACCGTGTGCAATTGAAGACGCCAAGCGTCCTAAGCATTGACGCCTTTCATTCCCTCGTTGGTGTAGCGAGCACCTTGAACTGGTAAACGCGATATCGTGTTGTCAAAAGCGTTCCACGCTGCATCGTCTATCTCGATGTCAACTGCCTCGATGTTATCAGTCAGATGTCGCAAATTTTTGGTGCCGGGTATCGGGACGATGTCAGACCCCTTCCAAAGCAACCAAGCCAACGAGAGTTGAGCTGGAGTGCAGTTATGCTGCTTTGCCATCTCTCCAACTACATCGCTTATGCTGCGGTTGGTTTGCATTGCCTCTTTTTCAAACCGCGGAAGGTTGGCGCGAAAATCACCCTCTTCAAAGGCATCATCAGATTGAAAACGTCCGGTAAGAAAACCTCGACCTAACGGTGAATATGCAACAAATCCAATCCCTAACTCTCGGCAAGTCTTCAAGATATCATCTTCAACATGCCTCGACCATAAAGAGTATTCTGTCTGTACGGCCGTAATCGGATGGACGGCATGTGCGCGTCTAAGCGTTTCAGAACTCACTTCGCAAAGACCTATTCGGTCTATCTTTCCGTCAGCGACCAATCGGGAAAGACCTCCGATTGTATCTTCTATTTCTTCGTCTGAGTTGATCCTGTGAACGTAGTAAAGATCAATGCGATCCACCCCCAAACGCGTTAACGATGATTCACATGCCTTTCTTGCGTAGGCTGGGCTATTGTCTAGTTTTCGACGATATTCACCTGGCTTACGAACAATGCCAAACTTAGTTGCAATTTTAACTTCGACGTCAGTTTCAGAAAGAAAACCACCAATGAGTTTTTCATTATGATGGGGGCCGTACATATCGGCGGTGTCGAGAAAGTTTAGACCGCTATCAATGGCTTTTTGTAGAACACGGATAGACTGAGTATCGTCGTACGGGCCATAAAACTCACTCATTCCCATACATCCTAAACCCAATGCGGACACTTCAAATCCGCCGCCAAGTGTTCGTTTTTTCATTTTTTCTCTCCCTTGCGTGACAGGTCGAAAACGTGGCATGTTCCCCATATGAAAAATATAGAGAATTACAGCAAACAGGTTTCCATTTCTGAAAATTACGCTTCACAGAGATTGGTCTGGGATGATACGCGTGCGTTTTTGGCGGTTGCGCGACATGGAACTTTAACATCAGCCGCGACTTCACTTGGTGTCGGTATTGCAACGCTGTCACGTCACATTGACCGGCTCGAAGCGACCCTCAATTTGCCGCTCTTTATAAGACTGCAATCGGGATATCAGTTAACAGAAGACGGGCAAGAACTGGTGGAAAAGGCCGAGCAGATGGAAGCCGCCGCGCTGAGTTTCAGCACGCGTGCTGTTGCCAGAGCTGAGATTTCTGGAAAAATCCGCCTCGCGACTGCCGAAACTCTCGCCACAAGCCTGATCCTACCGGCACTGGGTGAATTTCGAAGAAAACATCCAAATCTTCTTATTGAAATCGTTACAGATATCAACACGGCCAACTTACATAGAAGAGATGCAGATATTGCGGTCAGATTGCTAAAACCTGAGCGCGGTAATGTTACAGTTAAACGGTTAGGAACGTTGGCATACGGGCTGTACTGTAGCCAGGAATACGCTTCGCTGCGTAAAGTCGAGAGTGATGCCGCTAGTTACGATTTAGATGATTTTATTGCATGGAGTGAGTTGCAAGCGCATCTTCCTTCAGCCCAATGGATTGAGCGCATTTTGCACGGCAGGCAGGCAGCTTTGCATACCACGTCTCTTATCGCTCAAGTGGCTGCTGCAAAGGCAAGCCTCGGCTTGGCTGTTTTACCTCATTTTGTTGCTCAGGACGCAAAATTGATATGCCTTGATGCAGACCTTGGTTTTGACCAACCTATCTATCTGGTGATGCAAGCGGACCTATCGCATTCGCCAAGAACACGGGCATTGGCAGATTTTCTTTCCGACCTTGTTCGCTCAAATAGAGGCAGACTTTCAGGTTACGACCTAGCCGAACGAAACTAAGCACCACAAATCGTGCGGAGTCTTTTCGACTCTAGCATTTTTCAATATCGGAAAACGTGTTGCCGAGTTTAATTAAAGACCAGCACTTTGGAAAAAGGTAACCTGGGGTTGCAAGGACTTTTCGACGCGAAATTTGACGCAACCCCCACTTAATCACCTTGCTCCGACCAAAGTCGGTATTAGGAGACAGAAGCATGCCTGCAAAATTACTCATGATTACCAGATATCCAGTAAAATCAGATAAGCTGTCGGATTTCGCGAGCTATCTCGCAAAAAACTCCGCCGGGAAAATACTCGAAGCACTAGACGACGATGAAGTTCTTGAGCTTTTAACTGTCTCAGATGATGCAAGTTTTGTTGACTATTCTTTGGCAGATCAATCAGTGTTCCAGGCACAAGGATCTGCTTTGCGCGGTGACGTGCGGCGGGAACTTGTCAGTTTCGTTGAAGCCCCGAAGAACACTGATAACCTGATTCCAGATACAACCTATATTCAACTTCGACACGTAGAAGTTAAGCCCGACCAGATGAAAGCTTATCGTCAATGGCGTGACGAAACGATTTTTGATGTCGTTCGCACGAATGATGAGGTTGAAGTCTTTCTCGCCTATCACTCTGTCATCAGCAACCAGCCGGGCGTTATGTTTATATCTGGTTTTTCAGGCGATGTAGAACAATACGCCTCTGTCTTTAACTCAGACCGGTACAAACAAATTGTTCAAGAAGCAGGTGATCAATACATCACTGGTGGAACAGATGGTCTTTATACAAAGATTTATCGCGAACATTCAAAAATAGCGGCTTGATCCTTCCCAATATTGCTTGAAAGGAAATTACTATGACCGATAAATCTTTTATCGTTGTCGCAGATAAGTTTGAAGCGTTCACTGAGGGAAAGGCCGCCATAACACTGAGTCATCTAAAAACGATGATTTCCCTACCAAAAACTGTTCTGCCAGGTCCGATGCGGATCATTCCGGGACAGGGTGTATCCGACGAAGAGGTCGAAGAAATTCTGTCCACTATTGAAGCCGCCGATCCACCAGAACAACAAAGGTGGAATATTTCGGCATTGCGTCGGCTTTCTGTTCGCGCTGCATGTGCGCTTTCGCACAAACACAATCCAGAAAATACCCTCATTGCAAAACCAGTTAAGGTCGATGATGAGAATTTCGTTGTTGATCTTCGGATAGATCAAAACTGCGAGTTCATGAATGATCATCAGTCTGGGCAGCATGTACAAGGGATGGTTCTGGTAGAGGCCGCAAGACAAGCGTTCTTAGCAGTCACTGAGGAATTCTTCCTCAAAGAAGCGGATCAGAAGTTTTTCTTCGTCATTAATTCGATGCAGACAACATTTCAGGGTTTTGTCTTCCCAATTGCCGCCAGCATTCAATACCGCGTTATAACCAAAGATATTAATAATCGTCGCCAACGCTTCGTGGTTGAAATTGACACTGTTCAATCAGACGAAGTGAAAGCCACTACAACTTTCCATTTTACAGTCTATCCCAACCAATTAATTGCGGAGAAAGAAGCCTTAATGGCTGAAACAGCTCTGAAGTTTGCACTGATGCGATCAAAAACACTTGAAACATCTGTTGCTGCTAATTGATTTGTGGTCGGGGTCGGTCGTACCGGCCCCGCTTTCCTCAACATGTATTGGAGTAAACCCATGCGTCAGACATATGACTTGGATTTAACGACACAGGGGCCCCTTTACCCGCCAAGTGAGGTCATGGATGAACATGGCAACTTCATTGTAATCGGGGCAATCAACAGACCCGCAAGCAATGGGAAAGTAGATACAAAATGGGGCAGCGCTATTGTTGCCAATGATAGCGAGGTCCCGGCTTTCGGTAAAACAGCCCCGTATGATATCATTGAAGAATTCACGAATGATCTGCCACAGCACCTGGCTGAACGTGTGTTGCATACGTTACCATTGCCCCTTCCATGTTCTAATTACCCTATGCTGTTCGCACCAGAGCAATACCCAGATGCAAATTCTGAGGTCAGGCCAAGCTATCCGTTTCATATGACACCGATACCTGATTTTGATCAGAGCCACGGGCGACAACTTTTGGAACCAATTACCTTAAAGGATTGGGTAACGGCCAAAGGAGAATTAGACGTTTTAACGTCTAAGAATGGTCACGATGCTTCTTTTAAATTTGAATTTTCAGGCCTCATTCCTAATTCGCTCTATACAATTATGAGTCTTAGACAAAGGGATCTCGATCCAAGTCATCCCACGCGGCCGGGTCCATTGGGAATACCGAATGTCTTTATCACAGATGAGCAAGGCAATGCAGCCTACAAGGCTACGATGCCCAACCCATTTCCGGACAAAACTACACCCGGTGCAAACCGTATCGTAAATGTTGTTGTTCTTTGGATGAGCTACCAACTTAGTCACGGCGGAGCAATTGGACGCTATGGCCTAGGTGGCGATATCCATGCGCAGCTAAAACTACGAGCCCCTTCGTTTCAAGAATTTATGACCAAAGATTGAATAGGACTTACACAAATGAAAACTGAGGCTTACGCATTTTTCGACGTGGACGACACGCTCATTCGCATAAAAAGCATGTTCTCATTCTATCGGTTTTGGTGCCTTGATGTCTTTGGGGATTCCAAAAAACTCGAAGAATTCGAAGGCCATTTCTCTGAAATGAGGAAAGCTGGAAAATCCAGAGAGGAATTAAACAGAGCATATTATCGCTGTTTCTCTGGAGTGTCGGCCATGGACCTCACCGTTGCGGCAGAGACCTGGGCCACTAGAATGCTATCTAATCCAAAGCCGCTGTTTTTTGACGAGGTTGTGCAAGAGATGAGGGCCTTATCTGAAAATGGCATAGCGCCGGTTTTCGTATCTGGATCGTTCCCCGGCTTACTTCAGCCAATTGCCAACCATCTGAACGTCAAACACATTTTGTCAACACAGATGGAACTGAACTCTGCCCGCAGTTTTTACAGCGGTGAAATCTCGGACCCGCAGACAATAGGTCAGGGCAAGGCCGTTGCGATCACTCAGTTTCTTCAACATCATAATTGTATGGCTTCAGACTGTCATGCATTTGGAGACGATATTTCTGACCGGGCGATGCTTGAAGCGGTCGGTTTTCCACATGTTGTCGGTGCGAATACCGACCTTTCAAAAGTGGCATTAATGAAAGGTTGGCCCATCGTCGACGTGACATTGCAAAATGATACAGTGCCAGCATGATTGCGCCCAAGGACGGTTTTTCACAAGCCATTGCTACTCTTGTTGACCAACGAGATGAAGCAACTTACGCGAAGAATGTGTGTGTTGATGATGCAAAATTTGTAGTGGTATTAGCCGATGGTTCAATAGCCACGACGTCAAACCAAACAATATTGCTGCCAAAGAATGTGGTATCTACCCTTGGTCTAGACTTAAATAGTGGCGTGTATCTTGGGCAAAGTACAGAAGGGCCCATTTTTGCAATTCAGTCAAAACAGACCGTTGCAAACCGAACGGCCTCGATTTCATCTTCTAAGCGATCCGACGTGTTGGGAGGCGATGAGTTTTCAGATATCGATCGGGAGGCAGTTACGCGTGGCTGTAGTCTGCTGAACTGGAACAAGTCACAATCCTTTTGCGGCCACTGTGGCACTCCGACCAAATCAACTCTGGGGGGTTTCCGGCGGGATTGCCCAAATTGCAATGCAATTTACTTTCCAAGGACTGACCCTACGGTCATCATGTTACCAATTCACGATCAAAAGTGCCTTTTGGGACGCAATGCCAAATTCAGTACCGGTTGGTACACGGCATTATCTGGATTCGTAGAGCCGGGCGAAACCCTCGAGAGTGCAATCTTCCGAGAAGTTCAAGAAGAAGCTGGGGTAACAATCTCTTCGGTTCGATTGTCCGGTAGTCAGCCATGGCCGTTCCCGCATTCAATCATGGTAGGCGCTGTTTGCGACGTTCTCGATCCCACCATAAAGGTAGATACTCTAGAATTGGAGGACTGTCGGTGGTTCACGCGCGACGAAACAGCACAAATACGTGCAGATTCTCATCCCAAAGGCTTCCGTAACACCTCCAAAAATACGCTTGCCGCCAGACTTATTGACGATTGGTTGAATGGTTAATGAAAAATGCAAACAGAACTCATCTTCAATCTAAAGGGGATTGTAAGCAGGTATTTCCCAGTTGTTGATGAGGGTTGACGTGGTTATTTTTGCCTGATGAATATTCGGTTCAGTTTGCCCTGTTTGACGTCAGCGCTTATGGGTCCAAATGGGGGAAATTGCTAAGAGAGAATTTGTGGCTCATCTTAACCTCTAAGGAATGGAAGATGAGACAGATAGCCGAAGTACGCAAGAGCCCTGGTGAGAAGATCGTCAAAAACATCAAACGTGCCACCCGCAGGCCCTCTTCGTCCGAAGAGAAGATCCGTATCGTGCTGGACGAGCTGCGTGGCGAGGACAATGGTCGAATGCTGAACTGTGTCGCCGTGAAGGGATATCGCAGGGCATTTACTACAAATGGTCTAAGCATTGTCCGACAGGAACTTCATGGAAGTAAGTAAGAAGCGTCTTGCTGGCGACACGGCACGTGCTAACTCCAACGAGATCAAAGACCTGCACCGCGTCGCCTGGGATCTGGAAAAGATAATGGAAGTGCGGGGTGTGACACCCAACTTTGGAACCGATTTCACAACCGTAGAACTAAGTGGAATCGCATCTGAGTTTGCGACGAATATCACGGATCCATCTACGCTGCATCACGCTTAAATCCTGCGCTGATTATTCTTCACGTCATTGCAGTTCTCCAATCTCATAAACACCTTATCTGGGTGACCACCAAACCGGCAGTAGCTCACACTTTTTTGTGATTTAAACTATTCACAGTTGGCATCGAACAGCTGAAAGCAGCAGGAAACCTAAACAAGATACTTCTTAGAAACGCTGCAAGTCAGTCCGAAAAGGTGGGAGTACTTCACTTTTTATCGCGGCCTCATCGTTATTGAAACCGGAGTATCTAGATAAGTCCCAAATCCAAAGCGAGGACTTGGAAGGCGGGCATCAGAATTTTTTAAGATTGGCGCTCGATTCCTGAGAATTTTTGCTAGCGACGTTTTTATAATAAGCGGTGAAACCCTTTGCCCGATACATATACGTTGCCCACGACCATATTCAAACTTAGCTGCAGGGTGTTGATTAGACGAAGTTTCATCAAGAAAGCGGTCGATATCGAATGCTTCTGGGTTCGTCCAATATTTTGGATGGCGCTGTGCAAGGAAACGCAAAAGTACGAACATCGTCTTTTCAGGGAATTGGTGCCCCCCAAGAATAACCGAGTCAGCCGAATATCGAAGAGAACCCCAAAATGTCGGGTAAAGGCGGGTCACTTCTTCAAGAACCGCATTCAAAATTGGAAGTGCGTCGATCGTGCTAACGTCGAGTTGCTCAACTCCGTCGATCTCAGCCTGCACACGCCGAAGAAGCGCCGCATCAATGGCCAAAATATACAGTACCCATGAGATCGGCGTGGCCATTGCGCTTGCGCCAAAATAGTGACTGAAAAACTCATCACGGATTTCAACATCTGTCCACATCCGTCCTAATTTGGGGTCCTCTTTTTCAAACAATGGCGACAAAGAGTCTGGTTTTTTAGGTTTAGTGATACGTCTTTGTGCGATGAGCTGATCTACAAACTTAGAAAAGCGAGCTGAAGCGTGCCGAAAGCGAGTATTTCCTGGCGTTGGTAACCATTGTGGCATTGTTTTAGGAAATTCATTTTCAAGCACCTCAGTCCAATGCGCAATCTCACTGAGGTCGTTTTCATCAAGCTCTACTGAGAAAAAAAGTCGGAACGTGACATCAGTTATGTGACGTCTAGTTGCATCTGCTAAGTCGATAGGCTTATCGGTAGGGAAATGAACCTCGTTGCGGCACTCTATAACCTTCTCAATTTCCTGCATAAGATCCGGGAGGTTATTCAGTCGTAATAATGGTGGCCCGGACATGGCGCGACGGTGAAGCCAACTTTGGTCTAATCCTGACGATATGAAAGTTCCCCCACTCATTAGGCTGCGCACACGGCTGAGGGCAAACGGAGGTTTTTGAACACCTACCTTAGGGTGTGAATAAATTTCCTCTAACACTTCGGGGTCGCGGACAAAAACAACTTTAAAAGGCATTAACGCTTTAAAAGGAAGTAGAGGTTTCATTGCCGCGAAGGGCGCATTGTTCATATTGGCGAGGGCTTCGATAGAATGCTCGACCGGCTTGAAAATACTCTGCCGTAACGATGGAACTTCATCGAAAGAACGAGCTTTTTCTGTAGGTACAATTTCAGTTTCTTCATGAAGATTTATTTGTCTGTTCATTGTTTAGTCTTTCACAATATGGAGAGGCTACGTTGGTTGCTACCGAGACTCTTCTTCAGGCTATGTGGGCCTCAGCTTGGCATGCGGTCTCTCGTTCCGTGCCTCTCTTGGAATAGATCGTGCCAAAAGAGGCAGGTCGACGAGGGACTATTTGAGCATCAGGGATAGGGAGTTTAGGAAATGATCTGAACCCGCCAAAGTTCCCGCGCGGAAGAGGCTTCTGTCATCGGGTTACGGCCATGCAGCGTCAGGTGATTGTCGATCACAATCATATCGCCCGCCTCCCAAGAATGTTCGTAGAGATATTTGTCCGAATAGATTAGCGCATTCATCTGCTCAATAAACCTGCGGCTTTTCTCAGTCGATATCCCTTCCACCTTCTGTGTGAAGGTTTGTAATTGGGAGTTGCTGCCTTCCATATATCTAAAAATGGGTTCTTTGGTGAAAGGATGGGTATGTATCAATGGATACGTCCGGGGGTGACCACCAAAGTAGGTCATCTTGGTGTTGTAGGTCACCTCAGTCCCGCGCCACTGTTCCACCGTTTCCGGCCCGGCATCATTTAGGACATCACGCCCGTTGATCACGACAGTTTCGCCTTCGCCGACTTGAGGGGCGGTTTTGCAGTACAGCATGAACAGATCGGCACAAAACCATTCGTCGTCTTTAACGCGCTCATGATCTTGTGGTAGCATGCTAAGATCCCAGTGGATCGGAGTTTTCTCGATCGATTGCACAAACCCCTTAGGGTTTTCTTCGGCCTGTACCACATGCACAGAACCGAAATGCCACTGATAAATGTCCCCAAAGGGTTCACAGTAGTCGACTAGCGGTTGCTTTTCTTCAAAACCGCAATTTCGCAGGCATAAGAACGAAAAGAACTCCGTCAGGTTCTTTATCATTGCAGGCGACAAAGACAACGCCTCTCCGGTTTCTTCAGATTTGATGTCCAGACCAAACTGCGGCGGTCGTATCACGCTCATGTGCAGGCCTTCGATCACCTCACTATCGCTTTCTTGATACATCCAGACTTGATCATCGTGATAAATGGTAAAAGATTTCGACAGATTGATGTGCGAGCGGTCGACAAAACTTATGCTACCATCCAGCTTGCGAAAGGTGACTTTGTGCCATGGGGCTACGGGATTGGTCGTAGCATCAAAACCGAAAGTGAGTTTTTCACCAGAATTATCGTATTGATGTACGGACAGACGGATCGCTTCTGGGTATGTGTTCGCCACCACTGCCGAAAGCGCGCGGTGGCGGTATGTCATTTGATAGGATTTCTCGCGTATCGCCGCGAAGAAGGCGTCTTCGTCAAAGCTGTTTTCGCTACGAGGAAGTAAGTCATTGTAAAGAAAGCTGCACATGCTGTCATGCGCTGCTCTCAGTTCTGTATTTGCCGAGACTGCCGTAATGAACGCATTTAGGTCTGCATAGGGAAGGTTGGCCTTTTCGATTAAAGCCGCGCGATAGGCATCGGGGCTGTCACACTCTCCAACCAGATTGGTCAGTGAAGCCCACGTGATATGAGGACTGGACAGCAGGGTTTGCACAGTATCTCGATAATAGCGCATGTCGTCGTCCGATACGCCGATAATGTCGTTGAAGGTCGTACCATCCGATACGATGGTGAAAGAAACGCCTTTTGGATAAATATTGACGATAGCCTTGCACATCTCCTCAATACGCTGCAGTGCCACAACCTCGCCTAAATCTGGTTTTTGACCGCTCGTTTTCGAATGTGAAGCCGGCGACTTGAATGGAAATCCTGGCAAAACTAGCTCAATGGGTCGCCCTTGCTTGAGGAAGATCTCAAGCTTTTCAGTAAGCTTTTTTTTGCCATGGATATCGAATTTGTCACCTTCGGCGCGCACTAGATATGAGCCGATAATCGAGCAAATTAGATCAACGGTTTTTGTCTGATGGGTCATTTAAGGAGTGTCCTTTTATAGATTATGAGGTTTCATCGCTAACTTGCATTCAGTTCAGGATAGAAAATTGGTTCTGTTCCAGAACGGCATCCTTTACTGGTTCAAAACGTTTTATTAGTATTCTCATGGCATCCGTCATCTTTTGCTCTTTTCCATTATTTTGCTGATAAACAGTTGAATTTGTTAGATTTAGGCACGCTCATCATCCGGTGCCAGCGTTTGATCAGCACCTCCAATTCGGCCGGATCGTTGAGCAGATAATTGGGTTGCGTTTGTTCTAGGGCTCTGCGTGTGCCGTAGCCCCAGAGCGCTGCCGCAGATTGCATATTGGCGGCAATGGCGGTTCGCATGTCAGTCTCTGTATCTCCAACAAAGAGACACTCGGCAGGCCGGACCCCCATGCGCTCTGCTATATAACAAGCAGAGCTGGGGTCGGGCTTTTTGGGAAAAGCATCGGAAAGACCGATCACTTCGACAAAGGGAGTGTCAGGGAATATGTTGTTGAGCAAAACCTGAACCATCCAGTCGTCCTTGTTGCTCAGTAGTGAAATGGGAACACCAAGTGCCGCGCACGTCTGCAATAGCGCTGACACACCTACGAAAAGTCGAGTACGGGTCAGGTTCTGGTTATAATGGGTTAAATACTGTGCTTTTAGCCCGTCTGGACCGCCGCCAAGCGCTAGTCCGCGGATCTTGGCAATCCGTGCAACCATCGCGCCCGATCCACCTCCGATCCATTTCAGATAATCGGATGTCTCGAACCCCGATTGCCCCAGCTCGTTTAGAAACACATTCATCGATGCGGCAATGTCATGGACACTGTCCGCCAGCGTGCCGTCTAAATCAAAAATGATTGCTCTTGGATAAGGCATTTAGACGACGACCCACTAATTCATGACATAGTGACAAGGGCGCCCATCACGGAACATAAGTCGGCAACCGTTGGCCTCCACTTCCGAGCGCCTTTCAAGCACGATCTGACCGTCGCGCTTTAGCGCGACGGAATGCCAAGGCGTTCGCCAGATATCCAAGCAGGAGACAATTTTAATCCCGAATTTCAACGAGTTCGGACTCTGCGGATGGATTGAAAGACGTAGGGAGCCAGGCGACCTTTTCTTCAAAAGGGCACTCCACGCATTAGATTGCTGGATCAAGCGGTAGGCCGCTTTGCGGGCATCCTTCTGAATGCGAGAGTTACTATAGTCGGCGAAGTCGGCTAGGCCCTTGTAGTCTTCGAATAGAAAACGCGTGATGCCGCGATACATTGACTGAGCATCTTCGTCCTCACGTATTCTGGCGACTAGATCTTCAAGAGGCTCGGCATATTCCTCGGTCAGCCGATCACGCATTTCAGCGATACCACCCAAATGAGGATAGGCATTCTGCAGATCGAAGTAATGAAAAAAACCGGGGTGAACAGCAGATGTCCTCCGCTTCAGTTCATCGGTGTATTCTTTGACATGTGTGTCTGGGATGTAAACAAGATCCGAAAAGACGTAGCCATCAGAACAAATCTCGATGATCGCACCTGGCGCATAAATTTTTTGAATTGCGCGACACATTTCAGCGAGTTCTTTTAGCGCCAAATATTCCGCCAGATCAGGCATACTACTCAGTGCTTTTCTGCGGTTCGGGGATTTTCCAGGGAAGGCGGGCAAAACCATCTTAATGGGTAGCCCTGCATCCATCATCGTTTGAATCTGTTCCAAGTGATGTTCTGCGGCTACTTTTGAAATCCGCTTCTCAGGGTCCAGCGGGTTATACCGTTTATACAACTCCTGAAATATCAGAAGACCTGTTTCGGTGGTGTCCAGAAATTCATCATCCAAAGGCAAGAAGGCTCTATCATTTACGCGGCTCATTTTATGTTCCAGTCATCATTTCTAATCTGTACATGCCCAGTACCTTGGTAACGAACACGTAAAACACCTCAGTAAAAACTTAGGTTTTCTTACGATGGTCGACGTCTTAGAGAACCATCCGACTATGGGTGAACAAATGTTTAAGATACACTTATAAGTTGATTAACTCCCAATTGATTCTACTTATGGAATGAGGTTGGAACGTTTAACTACTAGCGATCAATGAAAACTTTAAACCTGTTACGATGAGGCAAAATATCGCTTAAGGTGCTGCAAGCAGGGCACACTACCGCTTAACGTGTATTGAGAAAGCGAAGTATCTCTGCCAATTGACTGATTTTCGCCTGGCTGGGGTGGTAAGGTTCTGTCGCAAACTTTTAGAATATGTGTCTGCATGGTAATCTGCGGTCGACGCCGCCTTTTGAATTCCTGAATGAGTAATCAGAACGTGACGATTGATTTCAAAGGCCGTCACTATCCCAGACCCGTGATCCTTACCGTCGTCGAAACCCATGACCGGATCGTGGGGTCGACCTGGCGGGAGGCAAAGAAAATCTGTGATGCCCGCGTCTCGGAGGCTCAGGCTGAAATCGCGGCCACACTGGCCAGGTTCGAGACCTTGGGTACGACATTGTTGTTGGCCAAAGGCGATGAATTGGCGGTTGCCGCTGCCGTGGACGCTTCTTGCGGCTGGAATACTCTGGAAAACCTCATCGCAACAGCCGGAACATTGAGCAAAATCGTCAAGGCAGATGCGTTGGCCTATGTCGAGAAGGGCTATCATCGGTTCAAGCTCTATGCCCCACGAATGCTGGCAGCATTGGATATAACCGGGGCGAATGTGGCCGAGCCTCTACTGGCGGCAACAGAAATCCTTGGGATTAAGCAAGATATTCCACACTCTGCGGTGTTGTTCCATCCGCGCGAAGCTTCAGATCCGGCGATGTGTGGCTCACGCAGTCCCGCCGCTACAGTGATATGAAACAGACCTTGGTCCCTGTCGAAGCGGCACACACCATGAGTTTGTCGATGCCGTTGGAGCCGGAAATCTGAATTACAGATAGCAAGCAACGTCTGGAAGATGGGCTGCACAGGCTTGCGATGGCGGTCAGGAATGGATCTCTTCCCGGCGGTTTCATCGAGGATGGGCGGTTGCGCGTCGAACGCCTTAAAGCAGATGTTCCCGCTGAAGCCGATAGCCTCATCCTTAATCTCTATCGCCGCCTGCCGGAAGTACGGATTACGGACATTCTCACGGATGTGGGCAATGATACAGGGTTCACCGAGGCCTTCACCCATTTGCGCACCGGGGCACCGTGCAAAGACAGACTTGGTTTGCTGAATGTCATTTTTGCAGAAGGTCGAGCAAAATGGCCGGGGCAAGCAGTACACATAGCTTTGCCCAGTTGGCGTGGCTTTCAAACTGGCATGTGGAAAATGAAGCCATCAATCGGGCACTGGCCATAGTGATCGAGGCACAGGCGCAATTGCCTATGGCGAAGTTTGGGTGGCAGGGCAAACGGCTTCCAGCGACGGGCAGTTCTTTCCGACTACACGCCAGGGCAAGGCGATGAATCTGATCAATGCGAAGTACAGCCATGAGCCCGGCCTGAAAGCCTATACACACGTATCGGATCAATACGGCCCCGTTACCACGCAGGTCATTCCCGCAACTGTGAACGAAGCACCATATATTCTGGACGGCTTGCTGATGAACCCAACGGGGAAACGGATCAGGGAACAATACACCGATACCGGCGGCTTCACCGATTTTGTGTTCGCAGCAACATCGATACTCGGTTACTTGTTCATTCCTCGTATTCGAGATCTCCCCTCCAAGCGTCTGCATATCTTTGATCGTCGCAGTGTCCCGAATGAACTGAAGGGCTTGGTTGGCGACAAATTCAGGGATCACACCACAAAAGGACAGCATTTCCGCATCGCAGGCCTAAACTTACTCACCGCCATCATAATTTACTGGAATACCAAACAACTTGGCCTCGCCGTCGCCGCGCAGAAAAAGGCTGGGTTGGACACGCCAGAATACCTTCTCGCGCATATCTCACTCCTTGGATGGGCGCACATCATTCTCACGGACGCATACAGGTGGCGGAAAATAAACGTTGATGGCGCTTAAAGGGGAATTTAGCACTCACCCACACTCGACCTCAGAACGTGTTACCACAACCGTAGAATAGGAGGTAGCTGATCAAAGAAATTGTTATGGCGCGGAGATGGATCGCGTCAGGACGCTGCTTGATAACAACTTGGCTCTGATCATATTCAAACGCGCTAGAGCATAGAGCCTTTAATCTGATCCATGCCCAGCCATGAAAGCAGATTAAAAAACGACACTGAAGCAGCTTATAGTTTTCCGACAGAACCTGTTCTAGCTATTGTGCTGCGTATTTTACTGGCGCCCCCTTTGTTTCTTCGACATTTGACTGATCCGTGGGAGTTGATGCGCTGTTAGCAATAATCGTTTGGTTTCGACCATTTGCTTTGGCCTCGTACAATGCGTCATCTGCTGCACGCATCAAATCTTGTGGGATCGTACCATGATCAGGAAAATGGGATACGCCAACTGAAATCGTGATTTTAGGCAAATTCTTTTCACCATAGCGCACGGTAATTTTTTCGATCGTATGTCGTAGCTTTTCTGCCCGTGCAAACACATCTTCTTTCGGCAAATCTGGCAGCAGCAACATGAATTCTTCGCCTCCTTGTCGGCAGGCCACTTCGTCACCATCACAAAGCTGCACCATTGCTGAGCCGACGGCTCTCAATACCATATCGCCAGCGTCGTGGCCGTGGGTGTCATTGAATTTTTTGAAATGATCTACATCGATTGAAACGATGCTAAGAGGGCTGCCATCTTTAACAGAACGCGCAATCATTTTTCGCAAACTTTCCGTCAAATGTCTGCGATTAAAGAGGCCAGTAAGCGGATCTCGGACTGACTGGTCGTGTAATTGGTCCCGCATACGGACATTTGCAATCGCCATACTGATCTGTTCCGCACACATTTGAGATAGTTTCTTACTGGCACTAAAGTCTTCTTTTGATGCGGTGGCGGTGGATTTTAGGGTCATTAGCCCAACAGTCTCCCCATGCGCCAAAATGGGAAAGCAAAAATACGCGCGACCATCGCAGGGTTCGATATGCTCACACACGAAATCAACTTCACTTTCGCCATAAGTATATGTGCGACCTCTGCGTAATCCCCAACAGGCTTCAGGGTGAATATGATCCTTATGGTGCCCACCATTCCAACTGGCGCATCCATCCAACACATCACGTGAGTTTGAG
Organism: Pseudoruegeria sp.; assembly: GCA_039972875.1. Taxonomy (GTDB): domain Bacteria; phylum Pseudomonadota; class Alphaproteobacteria; order Rhodobacterales; family Rhodobacteraceae; genus Pseudoruegeria. Next base: position 71,056 of record JBDWMA010000022.1, on the reverse strand, counting down.
TACACATAAACACTACCTTCACAACATGGCAAAATATGTGTCATGAATTTGCCAACCATATCAAATAATTCTTCCAAAGACCGACTTGATTGCAACCACTCGTTTAGTTCCCCTAGCAACCTAACCTCACGTGCCATTTGCATCTGTTGATCCATTAATTTTCGTTCGTTATTAGATTGCAGGTGTAGGCGTTTAACGGAAAGGGTGCTGCTGCGGCGTAGGATGAAAACAATGATGCTGACCAATGCCAGCACGACCCCGCATATCAAGGCCAATGCAAGCTGCACCCGAAGAATGAACGTGTCACGAGCGTTGGTTATGTCGGTAAAAAACTCAATCGCCCCAAGTGTTTCGCCGTTGCGAACAATTGGTGTAAAAATTTCTGCGACTTCTCTGAGACCACTACCATCATTCGCCTGCGAGTGAAGGTAGAAGTTGTCAATATTTGACGCGTTAACCGCTTCATGACTGTAATAATTGTTACCCAGTTTCAGCACATCAACAAAAAAGGACTCAGATATCATCTGACCAATTTCGTCTTCATTGGATGACCAAAATACGCGCCCTTCAGGAGTGAACATATTGAACCGGTAAATGTCTGAACTCAATGTTATATTGGATAAAAAGTCTTTGTCTTGTTCTGTCAATTGTTGAGAATTGAAAACTTCCGCACCATCAGACACGTGATTAATCACGCGGGTTTCCCATAATTCAGCTTGAATTTGAATGTCACGTGCCAGCATCTTATCGACGACAAAAGTAGGTACATAACGTACCACCCCAAATCCGATAGTTATCAACGCTGCAAATAGGACGATTGTAAGGAAACTATTTTTCCCACGTAAAATCTGAACGGTCTGAGGCATATAGCATTCCCAAAAAGCAAAAGTTCCGTTCGTTAAGCTATTTCGAATAGGTTAAGGAAGTTATCCTAATTGATAGCACCGTGTCCCGCAAAAAACCTGCAATTTGACTTAATTGAATCCTAGATGTTGTCAGGTGCGGCAAGCGTTTTTTGACAGCGTCTGAGGATGTCGGTGACCCATCCCTGCGTATCGATTTTGTTTAGCTTTGCCGTTAGATTGGACGATCTAGTTGCCAATCTCGATCAGTTATTTAGTCCGACGTGCGCCAAGGACGATGTTGGCACCATTGCGAGCGAATAGAAGCGCTGCCGCTGCGCCAATGCCGCTCCTCGCGCCCGTGATGATGATCGTCCTGTTTTTAAGTTGCATCTTGTAGCGGCTGATTTGATGTCTGGAGCGGTAATGTGGCTAATTAACCTATCAAAATATCTGTTTCTTGTTGTCGAAGCAGATTTATTATGGCGAGCGGAAGTAATCTATACGCTTGGCTGGCGAATTTTTCTAAAAGTCAGATTTATCCTTGGCGACATGGTTTTTTTGGTCTTCGGTACTCTGTGTAACCAGCGTTTGGGTTGTCCCTTTCATCATAAGTAGACTGCCATGTTCGAGAATTTGCGACACCATTGCTTTTGTCAGTTTGTGCTTAAGGGCAAACTTGCGTTCTGCGGCAAAACTCATGGAGTTAATCGCACCATCTTTCACAAGGTCTTTTTTCAGCGTCGTTGTGCCACGCCATTCCTTCACTTCCATCGCCCACGACAAACACCAAGTCGCCAACCAAGTTGCAGCAACATTGCGAAGACCAAACGATACGTCGTCTCAATACGGTTTCGAAAGAAGGTCGAGATGCTTTTCGCGCCGATGACGAATTCCTCCTCGCTGTCACAACCCAAACCCTCCGCAAGCTAGCGAAGCACCGCTCGGCAACGTCAATGCTTTAGAGGTGGCTTTCTCGCACTGCAGCAAATGCGCAAAGTCCAACAAGAAAGGCATTCCCACCACCTCCAAAACCAATCTTTCTGCGTTAGCAACATGTTGTTCTTCAACTGAATCAACTCAGGCGAGTCGGAAGGTGCAAATATTGCATCTATCGCGAAGGGCGAAAAGCGGGGGAACTCCGTCGTTGCACCTTGTCCCAGACAGGTTTGCAGGCGCGAACTTTCAGATAATGTCGGACAAAGAAATATTGCTGTAAGGCGGCTGCGAGACTGGCCAAACAGACGAGCTGAGCTTTATCGTGACTTAAGTTCCAAAGGGTTCCAGATTAGATAAGGCGACCAATTCTATCTCGCTTCAAGCTAAAGGTGTTGCAATCGGCGCTCGATGTGGGGAATTATACAGGGAAATCACGGCGCGTCCCTAATTACAATGGGCCATTCTTGCGCAGCAACGCAGTATGGTGGAAAAGGTGGAGATTCAAATTTTGTATGATGGATTAGGAATGTTGGAGCTGGTTCGTGACGGCGTTATAAAACGCATCAACGTCGGACGCTGCAAATGAGTTCCGATCAAATACAAGGGTCGCCGCAGCTGAACACCCAATCTCTGCCAGAGATTTTAGAAACCCTTTATCGAGAATGCCCAACCCTTCCACCCGATTATGTGCGCAACATTCTTGGCCTGTCAGGCGAGACTGCTGAAAAGGTTGACCGTATTACCGGAGGTATTCACCGGGATGAAGCCGAGCTTGTGGCACAGGTCGTTGCGCAGGAAAATCCCGAAGTGACACTTGAAATCGGGCTTGGTCACGGTTTTTCAGCGCTGACAATTTGCCTGACGGCCGCGCAAAATGGCAAAGAACACAAGCATTTTGTGATTGATCCGCATCAAACTATTGCGTGGCAAGGGCGGGGTATGGAACACCTTAGACGGGCAGGTGTTTCCGACCGTGTAACGCTTATCGAAGATCTGTCATGCCGAGCTTTGCCACAGTTGGAGCAGCAGAGCTTGGTCTGTGATTTTGTGTTTATTGACGGTTGGCATACATTTGATTTTGTTTTCGCCGATGCGTTCCACTCTGACCGACTGCTGCGTCCTGGCGGGATCATGATGTTCGACGATGCCGATTGGCCGTCAATCCGACCGGTATTGCGGTACTTTGTCACGAACCTTAACTATGCGGTTGTTGCTACCTTGCCTGAAAAATGCGAACAGACAGAAACGGACCGATACCTTGGTTTAAGCGGCTCCTGCATTGCTCTGCGCAAACCGATTTTACCTGATACACGAGAGATATTCTTTCATGAGTCCTTCTGATTCACTTGATCAAAAATGGATCGAAGGCGTTCGCGTCACTGATTTGAAATTGATGCCTAATGAATTTGGGCGGTTGATGGAAGTTCAGAGTCGAGATGAGCCGAATTTCCCCGGATTTGGGCAAGCCTACATCACACAGAGTTTCGCAGGCGTAGTAAAAGCGTGGTATCGCCATTCACGCCAAACTGATCAGATCGCAGTGGTTTCTGGGCTTGTTAAACTGGTTTTGTTTGACGACCGAAAAGACAGTTCCACTGAAGGCCAAGTCGACAAGATCATTATGGGAGAGCTGGCACCCAAACTCGTGTTGATCCCACCAAAAGTGTGGCATGGATTTCAGGCGATTGGCGATACCAGTGCTTTTTTGCTGCATTTGAATTCCGAGCCTTTTGATTTTGCCGATCCAGACGAGGAACGCCGTAACCAAAACGACGCGTTGATGCCTGATGAATGGTCCTGACACGCATGACTGCCTGACAATTTGGACCAATAACACGCGGCTAGCGACGCATGCATCAACCGCCGGAGTTGATCGGATTGGCGTCGATCTTGAAGTATATGACAAGGCCGCACGGCAGGCAGGACACGAAACTTGGATCAGCCCGCACCGGTTGAGCGATCTACTTGAATTGCGAGACAAGATTGGAAACGCGCGCCTTTTCGCGCGGTGCAATCCTCTATCTGAGGGGAGCAACGACGAAATAGAAGCGGTCCTGGATGCCGGCACCGAGATCATCATGGTGCCGAATTTCACGCGCATCGAACAGGTTGAGTCTTTTGTCAGAATGGTTGATGGGCGCGCTTTGGTCGTGCCTCTTGTCGAACGGGTTTCGGCCATTGATACTATTCCCGAATTTCGAGGTTTGGGGCTTTCAGAATTTCATGTCGGGCTGAACGATCTTTCCATAGAACTGGGCATTGCCAACAGGCTGCGTCTTCTGACTCTCCCCTTAGCTGACCGCATCGCCGAACTTGCGATGTCTTCGGGTCTTAGTTTCGGAATGGGGGGGCTTGCCCGTGTAGGTGATCATGGCCTGCGGGTTCCTGCCGATCTTGTCCATGCGCGGTATGTGCAGCTTGGGGCATCAAAGGCCTTGATCGCCCGCTCTTTTAGAGCTGACAAACTTGACCAGCCCGCACTTTGTCGGGAAATTTCCACACTTCGCCAAAAGCTTGCCGATTGGCGTGGCGTGAACCCGGACGTGTTGGATGGCGCACGCGACCAGTTACACAAAGCAACGCAGTAATTAATGTTATGAAAGTACATCTTCATACCGTGGCCTGGAACGATCGGCGGATGCTGGAGTTTTTCTTTGCCCATTATTCGCCGTGGGTGAGCCACTTTTTTATTCATGACGACGGCTCGGACGACGGCACGAACGAATTCCTGGCTGCTCGCTCAGATGTCACGGTTATTCCTCTAAAACGAATACACCCCGACAGTTGGGTTTTGTCTGCCAAGAATATCTACGACACGTCATGGCATTTAAGCTGCGGTCATTCCGATTGGGTTGTGGTCACGAATATCGATGAACATCTGCACCATCCAGACATGCCAACCTACCTTGCGACACAGCACGCGAGCGGAGTCACAGCAATTGCTGCTCTGGGGTACCAGATGCTGTCAGAGGACTGGCCCGAGAGCACTAGTTTATTGTGGCGGGATCGACCTATGGGAGCGCCATGGAAACAGATGAGCAAACTGCAATTTTTTCGCCCCGACCAGATTAATCGCACAGATTTTGCACCTGGCCGTCATACTGTAGAGCTGGAAGGCAACGTCAAATTACCGCCGACGGATGAGGTCACAAACCTCCATTACAAATACATGGACGTAGCTTTGGTTCAAGCTAGACACGAAGCTCAGCGTGATCGGCTCGGCTCGTTTGATCGTGTAAAGGGATGGGGTCATAAGTATTCTTGGGATTTTGGTGCGCTGGATGCCGACTTCGAAACCTTCAAACGTGCCCTTGTTGACACCCGCAACAGAGATCACCACGGGCTGCATAATGAGCCGCGATGGTGGCGAGAAAATGGCGACAATTCTGATACTTAACACCAGTATCAGCCTGAAAATTTTGGGCGAGCTCACGTCACGGAAGGGGTCAAACCGCCCTTTGTGGATCACTTTCTTGAAAGAACACAACCCGGCATCGAAAATTTGAACAAGCACCACCTTACAAAACGGTCACAAAGTGGTCGGGGTCACTGGTCGTCTAAGTCGAAACCCATCGTTTCGATGGAGCACCTTTCGCAGTTATGCTGGTCAAGCAACATAACTGCGATTGCAGGCAGCGCGCCAGTGTACCTTTACCGGACGGGTTCCGAAAATGTCATTCGGGCTGTTATTGAATTGGCGCGAGTTGCCTCTGGTATTGACCTGTGCCCCATGGGGTCCGCTAATTTAGGTTAGCTCTGTTCAGGTTTTGGTCTTTTTGTGGCCGGTTAGCATATTCTACTGGTGTCAGGCCAGCGAGGCATATGTGGGATCACTTTCGCGGCCCTCGATCAACATGTCGCGAATGCTCCTTCTAGGTTGGTGTCGCGTAGTGCGTTTCCAGTGCGATTGCCGCAAAATCATTCCCGGCGGCCCAATATTTGAACCATAAACTTGGGCTGCTCTATTCAACGTTCAATGCTTTTAGCCAACCCGCACAGCGATCCGGCCCGACCCTTGCATGTCGAATTATATTATCAAAAGACCCTGTTAATTCCCGAATATGTTCGACAGAATTGATGACTAAATACATATTACCCAAAAACAACGCCGCTCGTTTAGGACCAAATAACGTATATGGTGCGCAATAGTGAACGCGACCATCATACAGAAAAAGACGAAAGGTCGGATACAGCTCATCAATCAAGCCAATCATATGATCGACCTGTTCTTTACGGTGTTTTCGACTTAACCCTTCCCATGCCCCCGTACCTTTGGCCAAATTCTCAAGGCGTCGAATGGGAACAACAGCTTCCATATCGGTTTCTGGCTTGCGTGAATAATCCAACTGATGTTGTGCTTGGCCTTGCTTTACTTCGGCTTGGATGTGTTTGTTTGTGTCAAACTCATATTCTGTCACTTCGTCTGTGCGTAAAAGATCAGGGATCGATAACGGCGAATAGCGGATTTTGTAGCCGATCGCTTCGCGATGCCAATTCGACAATGGTGAATCTGTGGCGCCTAGCTGTCCACGTTCAACGTTCAATAATGAGGCAACCTCCCCTACAGATTCCTCATCCTGACTAATCCCAAGCAACCAGTCGATACTAACACCTTCGCTGACAGCAATAGAAGTAAGTGTTTCAGCGCGTGGCAACCGAACAGATTCAGGATCCAAGAACTGACTAAGCGCAGAACGGTCCAATTTGCACCTGCGCGCAAAGGCAGACGTTGTTTCACGACGTCGCGTAATCAGCATTTCGAGCCGAGACCGGAAAACCATAACCGTATCACGTTTATCAATCAAATCGCGGCCTTCCGTAAATTTTTGAATGATTCACTTCATTTGATGCAAAATACAACAAAATTTCGAAAAGTCACCAAACGCTGGCTCAATCATAAAAAAAGGCCTCAAAATGAGACCCACGTTTCAAAACCTAGCAACATCTAAAAATCTGTGGGCGCACCGCCTTCAGACTTTCGCTTAGCGATAAAGGCATCTAGCGCATCCAAACGATCTTTGGGTAACTCGGGCGGGGTAAAATTATCTAGTATACCCTTCCACGTTTTCAGGGCGCGATCGACAGTGGACACTGACCCTTGGTCTTGCCAGTTTTCATAATTAGACCAGTCTGATAAAAATGGTTGATAAAATGCGGTCCTGTAGCGCTCTTGCGTATGCTTTGTTCCAAAAAAGTGGCCACCCTGTCCGACTTCGGCAATCGCATCCAGCGCCAACTCGCCTTCGTCCCACGAAACGGGTTTTGTATAACGGATCAGTTGCTGGATATGTTCACAATCAATGATAAATTTTTCATATGATGCGCATAGCCCGCCCTCTATCCAGCCTGCCGCGTGATACACCATATTGGTGCCTGAGGTCATAGCGGCAAACAGTGAATTCGCGCTTTCCCAAGTTGATTGATTGTCCGGGGCATTTGACACACATGTATTCGACGATCTCAGTGCCAAATTGTAATAGCGAGCCATTTGACCGGTCATCTGAGTTGTACGAATATATTCAGGAGTTCCAAAGGCAGGAGATCCGCTTTTCATATCAACATTTGAACTAAACGTTCCAATACCACAGGCACAGCCGGGCCGTATTATTTGTATCAGGACAATCGCACAGAGTGCTTCGGCTAATGATTGCGCCACGGTTCCCGCCAATGTGATCGGTGACATTGCGCCCGCTAACGTAAACGGAGTCACGATTGTTGCCTGCCCCCGTCGTGTTAAACGTATCATTCCGTCCAGCATCGGAAAATCATGGATCAAGGGTGAAGTAGAGTTGATATTGGTAAACATACGGGGTTTCTCTTCGAATTCCGCGTGGCTCAAGCCACCCGCAATCCGTACCATTTCCATTGCGTCGTCGACCCGTTCAGCCCCCAACGCATACGCATGTAAAACCTTGTCGGTCAACGTCAACGCGTTGTGAAAACACTCAAGATGCCTGATAGATGCGTGTACATCGGCAGGTTCGACCGGATAACCACCAATAAAATGAATACAGTTGAAATACTGCGAAAGTTTCTGCAAATCACAAAAGCTCTCCATATCACCCGGACGGCGTCCTCGCTCTAAATCAGAACAGTTGGGAGGAGAAGACACGCAACCAAATACCACATTATCGCCACCAATTTTGATCGCGTGATCTGGATTTCGGGGTGTGATGGTAAACTCACTAGGTGCTAACGCAATTTTGCACATCACAAAGTCGCGTTGCATCTTAACCAAAGCACCTTCTTCGTTCTCTTCAGAAATATCACAACCCGCAGCCCGCAAAATGTCTATGGCGTCAGGGTTTAGAAAACGAATACCTATCTCTTCTAAAATTCGCATGGCAGCATCATGAATGGCGGCAACACCTTCTGGGGCCAATGGTTCTATTGCGGAATCAGAATGAGTTGGCAGTTGCCAGTCAAGTTGATCAACAATGGCCGTAAGATCGCTTTTCCGTCTAAGGCGACCACCAGCGCGACGAGGTTTTTGTGTCGCTACTTGTTGCTCAGTTTCTGTCATATCTGCCCCAAAAGTTGCGTACCAATCTATACCTCTGGTGGCTGCTAAGGGCCCTCAGAAGGTTTTAGCATGCATGTCACTATGGCATTCCGGCAAGTATGGCAGGGAGCAAAACCAGTACCATTTGCAAAACAATCATGAAAATTTTGGTTTCCCAAAACAAACGTGCGTTTATCTCAATTGGGCGTGACAAAGCACAACAAATTTTCGAAAGAGTGTGAAGTGTCTCATCGTGTCACAAGACTGAATTCTCCAAGAATAGTCGAGACCTACCTGCTTTGCTTTGTGCAGGACCCAGAAGACAATTTCGTTCAGTTAGGAGCTTAACGTGAAACAGAACTATGATGCAGTGGTCATCGGAGCAGGTGTGATCGGGGCATGCGTAGCGCGTGAACTGGCGGCCAAAGGTAAAAAAACACTTACCTTGGATAAGTTACCCGAGGCCGGCTATGGGTCAACGTCGGGGTCCTGCGCGATCATTCGAACTTACTATTCTGCCTTTGAAACTTGTGCGCTTGCATATGAGGGCTGGTTCTATTGGAAAGAATGGGAAAAATACATTAACGTTGAGGATGAATCTGGTTTAATTGATTATCATGATACTGGATGTCTGGTGATTAAAACCGAAGTTAATAAAGACCTATCTGAAGTCTGCCGTATGATGGACGAAGTCGGATGCCCTTATGAACACATGGAAGCAGACGAGATTTCAGCCAAACTTACAGGTGCAGATATCCAACAATACGCACCACCTAAACGCCCCGAAGATGATGGCTTTTGTGAGCCAACCGGCCCATCTGTAAACGGCGCGGTATTCTTTCCTCACGGCGGGTATGTAAGTGACCCTAAGTTGGCGGCCCATAATGCGCAACGTTCGGCCGAAGCTTTGGGAGCAGAGTTCCGATTTAAAACAGAGGTTTCCGAAATCCGATCGGAAGGCGGCCGTGTTCAAGGGGTTACGCTTTCAGATGGCACCGAAATTGACGCACCAGTTGTGGTGAATGTCGCAGGTCCCCACTCCTTTGTCATAAACCGTATGGCAGGTGTCGAAGGCAGTATGAAAATGTCTACACGGGCGCTTCGTCACGAAGTGGCTCATGTCCCTGCTCCAAAGGGAGTTGACTTTGAAAAGGATGGAGTGGTCTATTCAGACAGCGATATTTACACATATGCCCGCCCTGAAATTGGGAATAACCTGCTAATCGGTTCCGAAGATCCATCCTGTGACGTTCAGGAGTTCGTCGACGATCCGGACAATTTCAATGAGAGCTTTTCTGAGCAGTGGAAGGTTATGGTCATGCGCATGGGGCAACGTCTACCGGATCTGGGTATTCCGGAAACTGCACGAGGGGTGGTGGCATTATACGATGTGACCGAAGACTGGATGCCGATTTACGACAAGAGCGACCTTGATGGATTTTACATGGCTATTGGAACCAGTGGCAACCAATTCAAGAACGCCCCTGTTGTGGGTAAAATCATGGCGGAACTGATCGAACAGGTAGAAGCTGGTCACGATCACGACGCTGACCCTGTTCAGTTCCATTTAGAGAATATCAGCACAGAAATTTCGATCGGGGTTTTTTCGCGCAATCGCGACATCAACCAAAACTCCAGCTTCTCAGTGATCGGATAAACCATGCAATCACATGCTAGAGCCGTTGTTATTGGCGGAGGTGTCGTTGGATGCTCCGTTTTGTTTCATTTGGCGCGCGCTGGGTGGAAAGACATCCTGTTGATCGAAAGGTCCGAACTTACAGCCGGTTCCTCATGGCACGCGGCAGGTGGTTTTCACACTCTGAATGGTGATCCCAATGTCGCCAAACTTCAGGCCTATACAGTCTCTCTTTATGAAGAACTGGAAAAAATTTCCGGTCAAAGTTGCAGTCTGCACCTCACCGGCGGTGTCATGATGGCGGATTCCGAGGAACGCATGGACTTTCTGCGGATGACCCATGCACAGGGCCGCGCGCTTGGCATGTCGACAGAACTGATTACCCCATCCGAAGCCAAAGCAATGTTCCCGCTGATGGACGAAAGCAACTTTGTCGGCGCGCTTTGGGATCCCGTTGAGGGCCACCTTGATCCTTCTGGTACAACACACGCATATGCTAAGGCGGCCCGCGCCTTGGGTGCCAAGATTGAATTGCATAACCGTGTGATCGACATCACACAGGATCTCGACGGAATATGGAATGTCGTGACCGAAAAAGGCACCGTGAAATCTGAACATATCGTCAATGCAGGCGGTCTTTGGGCACGTGAAGTCGGGCGTATGGTGGGTGTTGAATTGCCTGTTTTAGCGATGGAGCACATGTACCTCCTGACAGATGACATTCCCGAAGTTATAGATTTTAACAAAGAGACCGGTCGCGAACTTGTTGGCGTAATCGACTTCATCGGCGAAAATTATGTTCGTCAGGAACGCAATGGTCTGTTGTTGGGCACCTATGAAAGGAACTGCGTACCATGGTCGCCGAACCAAGCACCATGGAGTTTTGGCAGTGAACTACTGCCACCCGACCTAGACCGCATCAGTGACTCTCTCGAAGTGGCATTTAAACACTTCCCAGTCTTTGAAACTGCTGGCATCCGACAAGTCATAAACGGCCCATTTACATTTGCGCCAGACGGCAATCCGTTGGTTGGTCCCGTGCCAGGACGAACCAACTTTTGGTCGGCTTGCGCGGTCATGGCAGGATTTAGCCAAGGCGGAGGTGTAGGCTTGGCTCTTGCCAATTGGATGACCGAAGGCGATCCCGGCTTTGACATTTTTGGTATGGACGTTGCGCGCTACGGCGAATGGACAACGCGGGGCTACACAAACGCAAAAGTGCGTGAAAATTATTCACGCCGTTTCTCAATTCGTTTCCCAAACGAAGAATTACCCGCTGCTCGCCCCCAACAGACCACGCCTTTGTATGATATTATGGTGCGTGACAATAATGCTGTCATGGGTGACACGTGGGGACTTGAAACCCCTCTCTGGTTCGCACCCAAAGGCACACCTGCCCAAGATGTACTTTCGTTCCATCGTTCAGTCGACTTCGAACATGTTGGAGAAGAGGTGAATGCGGTTCGTGAATCGGTAGGCATCACCGAAATCGCGAATTTTGCGAAGTACGAAATCTCGGGGACTGGCGCTGAAGCATGGCTTTACCACCTGATGACGAACACCATGCCCAAAACGGGGCGTATCGTTCTGACACCAATGCTGAACGAACGGGGTAAATTGATCGGGGACTTCACCATCGCCAAAATCGAAGAAAATCGGTTTATGGTCTGGGGCTCTTCGGCTGCTCAGAAATATCATATGCGCTGGTTTGAACAGCACCTGCCCAAAGATGGATCTGTTTGTATACATCGTTTTGATATTAGCTTGGTGGGCCTTTCCATAGCAGGCCCAAACGCTCGTAAGGTTCTTGCCAAGTTGGTAAGCCAGGACATCGAAAAAGAAAACTTTCGTTTCATGGACTTCCGAAACATGGATGTGGCCAGTTGCCCCTGCATGGTCAACCGCATCAGCTATACTGGCGATCTTGGTTATGAGATCTGGATGGAGGCCGCCTATGAGCGTCGTGTTTATCTCGCATTAAAAGAAGCCGGCGAAGAATTTGCGATCCGTGATTTTGGAATGCGCGCGTTGCTGGGCATGCGCCTTGAGAAGAGTTTCCCAACTTGGTTTGCAGAATTACGCCCGATCTACGGCCCCTACGAAGGAGGTATGGAGCGGTTCATCAAACTCAACAAAACAGACTTTATCGGTAAAGTCGCGGCGCAAAAAGAACATGAAGACGGGCCCAAGGTGCGGCGCGTTTCATTTATCATCAACGCTGACAACGCAGAAGTGATGCATGACGAACCGGTATGGGCCAAGGTCGGTGATGTTAAGTTTGACGCCATCGCAGATCTACATACTTACGGGGCAGCTCGTTTTGATGAAACCGGCAAAGAAATGCCTCGTCCATCCGCACAACGAGATGGTGACTGGCAGGTTGTCGGCTGGGTGACTTCTGGAGGGTATGGCCATTCGATCAAGGCATCCCTAGCGCAAGGATATGTTCCATCGGAATTGGCCGAACGTGAAGAGGCCGGATTATTTGAGATTGAAATCCTTGGAAAGCGCCGGGCTGCTCGAATTAATGTCGAGCCATTGTTTGACCCGCAGGGCTTCAAGATGCGCGGTTAGCAAACATCAAAGGAAAGCCGAACAGGCTTTCCTTTGAATCTAGACATGCCCACAGGGAAATAACTTTTGAAAACGCCTTCCGCGGCATTGCATATACGCCCGTTAACAGGCTGTCGGCTGACGGTTTAACGTCTCCAAATTCGGAGCATAACCTGTGCATCAAAGCCAGACATCCCGACTGGCTGCGGGGTTCGCCCAACGTAAAAATAGCCACAGGAAATGCATTTAACCCTTGGCGAGAATCGTCACGGTGACAGATTATAACACTGTAACGCGCCATCGCGTCGGACGCCTGCTGATCGGTTGTGAATGTGTCCGTTCTGAATCGTTCTGATGGTTTTCCTACCTTGCAGTGTCGCTTTCGATACGGTTGATCCGATACGTTTCATCAATGTGCCAATTTAGACTTGCGCAACACATCTGGCGTTCGGTTCGTTTCGTGAAATCTGACCCAAACCTTTGAACCCACAGAAAGATTCTTGAGCGATTAACGTAGATCTCGCGCTCACCCAAAAGGTCTACGACATCCTGATAAGAAAGTGGGTAACGCAAATATAGTCGTACAGCGCATAAAATGATCAGTGCGGGAAACTGTGTCGTTTGAACGATTGTTTCTATGCATAATCGCTCCCTAATCTGTTTCAAACTAGAGGTTCAGGACTTAATGCAACAACCCCCTGAAGCCAGAAGTTCAAAGTAAGCATTTGATCGAACAGGTGTGAAAAGTCAGATATGTTTGGCCATTCTGTCCCTAGGCTTCATCCTCACGGGACGGCATTACAGCGATAGCCAGGTTCAGCATGGTAGAGTAGGCTTTGCCCAAAAAAGAACAATTATTCCGCGTGGGTTCACAAGCAAAGCAACCGCGAGAAGAGGACCAACAATCCTCAAAGTAAGATAATCAGAATAGATTCCAGATTGCGCTGAAACCATCAGGAACAAACCTAAAAGTATCGATGCAAATAACAAAGCAAGCTTAGTTATGTAGCGTATTCCTTCGTGCATTTTTTCCTCAACTGAATGGGTGATCTTTGTCGACTGAAAAAGAACCAAAAGGAAATGCTCATTGATTATGATATAATTTGACAAAATCTCTATTGCGCAACTCAACTCAGAAAAGAGTGCTCTTATTTTCAATTTGCCAATTTTTTAATCGTTTTTGAGGTGTAGCATGAACAAGTTGAACAGCTCAGCTTGTGATGAAATTCCAAATTTCACATAAATGTTTCGTCTATGAGATTTAACAGTCGAAACTGAAACGCCTAACTGCAAGGAGACGGATGAGCTGGTATGACCGACGAGAATAAGTTGTACGACCTGCATCTCGCGGTTTGTAAGGACGTGGCTGCCAAAATCCTGAAAACGATCTTCTTGGCTGGGGCGTTGGGGCGCGTAGTCAAAGCATGATGGGTCAATCTCAAATTGCCTGCGGACAACCCGCTCTAGTACAGGAAACAAACGTTCTAAGTGCGCCGAACACGCCACAGAATTTTTTTTACGCCCACGTGGCACCAAGAAACTGAAATCAAGCGCTATGCCATTTGGCAATTGAACCAGAACAATACACTCGGCCATGTTTTTGGGCCACCCGGGTGTGCGGTATCCAATCGCTTCACTTTCATCTACGAAAATATCAATATCTGCCGTATCGATGACCCGTTTGAAATCATCGGGCACAAAATCAGAGATTAAGTAAACACCCGAGGCCGCTCTGTCTTGGAAGGCGCGAAACACCGGATTGATCACATAGCTAAACTTCAGGTAATTATTCAAGCCCCGCTGATAATTACAAAGGGCTGGGCGGTTCGCGAGGCTAACAGGTTGCGCATCGATTTGGTAAAGAAAAATATGGAAACATTCGAAACCATAGGTGTTGGCCAGCGTGTCAGAAAGGTCATTGAAAAAGTCCTTTGAGCCAATCACATCAATCAATGCAAGAGGATCAGCGGCCAGAAATATGGACGAAGCGTCACCTGTCGGTTTCTCAAATAACTCTGCAATTTGGGCGGCCTGTCTCATACAATCATTAGATAATGGAACTACCAGCATAGCAAGCCTTGGGCCGAAAAATGCGCCCTACAGTGTCCGCATACGGCCCCTTCGCACAGAAAATCATCCTTTAGGACGATTTACCAGAATAACCGCAACTTCGTAGATTTGATACAAAGAGGGCCTTTGCAAACAGCTGCGAAGGCTAATTTTGGAGGACTGATGGCTTTTCCGATATCCGATGTGCGAGCGTGTTTTCCGTCGCTTGCCCTCACCGACAATGATCAATCGCGCATCTATGTGGATAATCCCGCAGGCACGCAGGTACCATTGTGTGTCGCAAACGCAGTGCGCAATTACATGCTCACGAGCGCCTCCAACTCAGGCGGTCATTTTGTGACCAGCGTCGCCACAGATGCTGTGTGGCAAAAGGCGCACGAGGATGCTGCATTGTTTTTGGGCGCGAATTCGTTCAAGGAAATCATCATCGGCCAAAGCATGACGTCCCTGACGTTTCACTTGTCGCGCAGCATTTGCCGTGATTTTCAGCCGGGCGATGAAATTGTCATCAGCCGGATGGAGCATGAAGGCAACGTTGGTGCGTGGCTGGAGATTGCCAAAGACAAAGAGCTGACCATACGTTGGGTCGATTTCAACAAAGAAACGTGGCAAGTCGAAACCGAAGATTTGACCGCTCAGCTTAGCCCACGCACCAAACTGGTCGCACTGAATTATGCCAGTAACATGACTGGCTCGATCAATGATATCCCGGCACTGGCAAAGCTGGCCAAAGATGCGGGCGCACTAGTGTTTGTGGATGCGGTGCAACTGGCCCCTCATCATCTGGTCGATGTCAATGCTTTGGGTTGTGATTTTCTGGCCTGCTCATCTTACAAATTTTTCGGACCACATCTGGGGTTGATTTGGGGGCGTGGCGATCTTCTTAGCGCGCTTTATCCTTACAAGGGGCGTTGCGTTTCGGACGATATTCCCGACCGCTTTGAATGCGGCACACCGCAATATGAATTGCTTGCAGGGTTGTCTGCGACCGTTCAGTATTTCGAAGACCTTGGCCGCATGGGATCATCCTTAACCGACCGGCGTGCCCTGATTGCCAAGTCATATCAGATGTCACGCGACTATGAAGAGCCGCTAACTAACCTGCTGATCGAAGGGTTAAAACAAATACCTGGTGTGAAAATTTACGGCATCACCAACCCCAATCGGATCATTCATCGTGTGCCAACGGTCTCAATCCGGCATGTGTCCACCCCGCCAAATGATATTGCGCAAGCGCTTGCAAAGGCGGGTATTTTTGTCTGGCACGGGCACAATTATGCTTATGAACCTGCCCGATCCTTGGGATTGCCTTTGGATGAAGGCGTCGTCCGGATCGGATTGTCACATTACAACACTAAAGAAGAGGTCGAGGCCATTGTTACCGGCGTCGAGCACGCGACAAGGGGGAACAACCCCCGAGGATAAGTCAACAAAATGTAACCAACGGAGAGCAACATGAAATTCACCACACTACGTAAAATGACGGTCGGGCTGGCAGCCGCCTTGACACTTGTGGGTGCGACCAGCGCATCTGCCGAAAAGCTGCGCGTCGGTATGGAATGCACCTATGCGCCGTTCAATTACCGGACATCGGACGGAGAATTGGCCGGCTATGACGTGGACGTCGCCAAAGGCGTTGCCGAAATCATCGGTGCCGAGCTGGAATATGTCTGCCAGCAATGGGACGGTATGATCCCTGCGCTTTTGGCAAACAAGTTTGACCTGATTATCGCATCGATGTCGATCACCAACAGTCGATTGGAAAAAATGGATTTCTCAAGTCCTTATCGCGACTCCGTGGGCCGTTTGGTCGGTAGAAAAGGTATGGATAAGGAATTGTTTGATGAATCCGGCAGCCCAATTGCGGAGAATTTCGCAGGACTGCGCATCGGGTTAGAACGTGCGTCAACGTACGAAAGCTGGTTCAACGCGACACTGCCCGACGCAGATGTGGTGCTCTATGACGGGTCTGAACCGCTGTATCTTGATCTTGTAAATGGCCGCGTTGACGCGATCATGACCAACCCAATGAAGGCACACCTGCGCTTTCTGGCGAAAGAAGAAGGCAGCGATTACCAATTCGTGAGCCCGGCCATCGGCGAAGTTGAATACTTTGGCATCGGTGTCGGCATCGGCCTGCGTCAGGGACAACCTGAACTGAAAGATCGCCTTGACGGAGCCATCAAGCAATTGATCAACGACGGCAAGCTGACGGAATATGCGCTCAAGTATTTCCCGTTCCCAATCCACAACGAAGAATGGGGCGACAGCTGATTTAGCAGCCCTTTCCCGCGGCGCATCCCTGTGCCGCGGGTCTTACACCAATTACAACCGGAGAATTAACTTGGAGGCATTGAATGCATTGGTCGGATGGTGGGATGACTACTTTTGGGGCTCCGTTGTGGTGGCTCAAGTATTCATCTGTTCACTGATCCTCATGATCATTTTCGGCCTGATCGGCGCAGCAGCAAAACTTTCTGACAGTGTAATCGCCCAAAAATTGGCGAACGGTTACACAATTGTTTTTCGTGGAACGCCAGAAATTCTGGTCATTCTCTTACTCTACTTTGGTTCTGCCATCGCGTTGACGTCAATCGCGCAGACCTTTGATCCGGATATAAAATTTCTGGATGTGCCACCCTTCTGGGCGGGCACAATCGCGATCGCATTAATTGTCGGTTCTTATGCGACCGAGACGTTTCGCGGAGCTTTCTTAGGGGTGAACCCTGGCAGTATTGAGGCCGCACGCGCCCTTGGTATGTCGAACTTGCAAACCTTTATCTATGTACGCATCCCCGAGATGTGGCGGCTTGCCCTACCCGCTTTTGGCAATCACATGTTGTCGCTGGTTAAAGATACCGCGCTGATCTCCATCATTGGGTTAAATGAAACGCTTTTTGTCGCAAAACAGGCGATTGGCACCACAGGGGAACCTTTCACCATGTATATCGTTGTGGGGCTGATTTACTTGGCGTTTTCCACCGTCATCACCCTGACGGTAATGGGACTGGAACGCTACGGTAGCCGTCATATGGTGGGCGCAAGATGAGCTTTGATTTCAACATAATCGTCGATGCCCTGCCGAAAATGCTCATGGGCATTGGGCTGACATTTCAGCTGCTAATCATTTCCGCCATTCTGGGCCTAATCCTTGCCATCGGTCTGATGCTGATGCGTATCAGTGGGAAATGGTACCTATCATGGCCGGCACAGGTTTATATCTATGTCTTTCGAGGCACGCCGATATTGGTGCAAATTTTTATCGTCTATTACGGCTTTCCGCAGCTTGATTTTATCCGCGACAGTTTTCTCTGGCCTGTGTTCCGCGACCCGTTTGGTTGCGCCATCTTTGCACTGACGCTGAACACCGGGGCATATGTTTCTGAAATCCTACGTGGCGGTGTGCTGGGTGTGGATCGCGGCGTTCTTGAAGCCGGCAGCGCACTTGGGCTGACCGTGCGCCAAAAATTTATCTACCTGACCGCCCCAATCGCCTCACGTTTGGCCCTGCCGGCTTATGGCAACGACATTATCAGCTTGCTGAAGTCAACGGCGCTGGCCAGCACAATCACTCTGGCCGATATGACCGGTATTGCACGCACTATCGTGGCCCAAACCTTTGCGCCCTACGAAATCTTTATCTCGCTGGCCATTGTCTACATGATCCTGACTTGGATTTTGCAAAAGTCACTTGGCCGGGTCGAACGCCACCTTGGCCGATACATGGAAAAATGAGACCAATATGACAAAACAGGCACTGATCCAGATGTCCAATGTGGGCAAATTTTTTGGAAGTTTTCAGGCTCTCAAGGGCATCAATTTAAACGTCTCCAAAGGCGAACGCATCGTTGTCTGTGGCCCATCGGGGTCAGGAAAATCAACCATGATCCGTTGCATCAATCGGCTGGAAAAGCATGATGAGGGGAAAATCACCATCGCCGGTAAGGAGCTCACTGATCAGGTTGAAGATATCAACGCAGTGCGACGCGAAGTCGGCATGGTGTTCCAAAGCTTCAATCTATTCCCACATATGACAATCTTGAAAAACCTAATGCTGGCGCAACGACTTGTGCGCAAAATTCCCAAAGCCGAAGCAAAGGCAACCGCGATGGAATACCTCGGACGGGTCAAAATCCCCGAACAGGCAGATAAATATCCCATTCAACTGTCAGGCGGTCAGCAACAGCGCGTCGCAATTGCACGGGCTTTGTGTATGAAACCAGAGATCATTCTGTTTGATGAACCGACCTCAGCGTTGGACCCTGAAATGATCAACGAAGTGCTAGAGGTGATGACTGATCTGGCCAGCGATGGCATGACAATGATCTGTGTTACCCATGAGATGGGGTTTGCGCGGTCCGTCGCAGACCGTGTGATCTTTATGGATGCCGGAGAGATCGTCGAAGAAGCCCCCCCCGAAACATTCTTTAACGCTCCTGAAAACGAGCGAACCAAGAAATTCCTGAGCCAGATTTTGACACACTAAAGCTTCTCAAAGAAAGCCGCCAACATGACCGCAGATTTCCCAGCGCACGCTGAATACCTCGCATTTGCCGAAACCCTCTCAGATCAAAGCCGCAAGATGTTGTTGGCCGTCAAAGGCATGGCACCCGAGATTGATATTAAATCAGACGATTCCTTCGTCACGACAACCGACAAGGCGGTCGAGACGGCATTGCGCGAAATGATCCAAGAAACCTATCCCGATCATGGCATCCTTGGGGAAGAACTCGAAAACATCAACATCGACGCTGATTTCGTCTGGGTTCTGGATCCGATTGATGGCACGGCGGCATTCGTTGCGGGCATCCCGGTTTATGGCACGTTGATTGGCTTGGCGTGGCAGGGGCAACCCTTTATCGGAGTAATCGACCATCCCGTAACATCGGATCGTTGGGTGGGTGTGACTGGCCGAATGGCCGAACACAATGGCACGCCCGTTCGGGTCCGCCCCTGTGCTTCGGTTGAGACCGCCTATGCCACCTGTAGCAACGCCGATTTCATGAGCGACGCAGAACGCGCCCGCTTTGAAGTGCTGCGAAAACGCGCGCAATACGTTCAGTACGGTGGCTCTTGTTATTCCTACGGGGTGCTTGCATCTGGCCGCACAGATCTTGCCATCGACGGAGGATTGGATTCTTTTGACGTCTATGCACCCGCCGCAGTCATTCAGGGCGCCGGTGGCTATGTCACAGACTGGAACGGTAATCCGCTTTCGTTAGACATGGCGGGTAATGTTCTTGCCGCGGGAGATAAAGCGCGGCTCGATGAGGCCATTTCAATCCTTAAAGGATAGTTGAATGATCCAACCTCAAATCCTCGACGCACAAGCCATTAAAAACCTCTTGCCGCTGTTGGATGTTAAGGCCGAATTGGCCGCACTCTTTCGTGCTTTAGGGCAAGGCAGAGCTGTTCAACCTGCGCAAACCATCACCGAGTTTCCCAACGGCGGCGGTGATTTCATCACTTATATGGGCGCGATCAAGGATGCGGGCGTTTTTGGGGCCAAGCTCTCTCCATACATCGTCACAGACACGACCCCCGTGATCACCGCATGGACCGCGTTGATGTCGATGCAAACAGGTCAACCTCTTGTCTGGTGTGATGCTGGCCTTCTGACAACGGAACGGACAGCGGGCACCACCGCGCTGGCTGTTGATCTACTCGCGCCTGTCTCTGCCCGCCGCCTTGCGATCATCGGAAGCGGCCCTGTCGCCCTCGCACATCTGCGCCATGTCGCCGACTTACGGGAATGGCAAGATATCATGGTCTATTCCCCAAATATTACCAAACGTCGGGCTGCCCTATGGCGCCAGACCGATCCTCGGATAACAATTACATCCACCGCCCGCGATTGCTTGGCTGGCAGTGACGTTGTTATGTTGTGCACGTCATCTGGCACACCGGTCATTGACCCTGCGGACACGGGCAAACCATCGCTGTTTACCTCAATCAGCACCAATGCCCCGAACGCTCACGAGGTCCCTCCGGCCTTTCTGTGCGAAGCGCAGGTTTACTGCGATTACTTGCCAACAACGCCAGACAGTGCCGCTGATATGCGCCTTGCCACCCAAGATCACGGATGGAGTAAAGACCGCATTCAGGGTGACCTTGCCGGGTTGGTTTGCGGCACATGCGCAACTCCGAAAGGTGATACACCAACCTATTTCCGTTCTATCGGTTTGGGTCTGGAAGACATCGCAATGGCGCATGGCATATGGAAATTGGCCCAAGCAACAAACGAAAGGAAAGAACCATGAAGATTAAGCCTTTTGGTGTTGAGATCTGGATGAATGAATTCGAAAACCATTGCGAATTCAACTTGGCCGAAACCTGCGTGGCCTCTTTGACGATAGAACAACTGTTGGAAATGTCGGGTAAGAATGACAGTCTGATGTCAGATCTGATGCCCATGAAGTTGACGTACGGCGCGATCCAAGGCTCGGATCGACTGCGCGATGCGATCTGCACGATGTACACCAAACAAACCCGCGACAATATCGTGGTGACACATGGTGCCATTGGGGCAAATGCCTTGATCCACGAAACGCTGGTGGAACCCGGCGATCACGTCATTTCTGTGCGCCCGACCTATCAGCAACATTATTCGATCCCCGAAAGCTATGGTGCGGACGTTGATATTTTGCAACTGCGCCCGGAAAACGGTTTTCTGCCGGATCTTGCGGAACTCAAAGCTATGGTGCGTCCTGATACAAAGTTGATCGTTCTGAACAATCCCAACAACCCTACCGGTGCATTGATGGAAGCAAACGCGCTGGACGCCTTCGTTACGATTGCGCGGAATTGCGACGCCTATGTGCTGTGTGACGAAGTTTATCGTGGCACCAATCAGACAGGTGACGGGTTTGCCCCGGCTATGGCGGATATCTATGAAAAAGGTATCAGCGTCGCGGGTATGTCCAAAACATTCTCACTGGCGGGTCTTCGGTTGGGATGGATCGCAGGGCCGCCCGAGTTACTTGAGGCCGTATCGATCCACCGTGACTACAACACCATCAGCGTCGGCATGCTGGATGATTACTTTGCTGCAATTGCGCTAGAGGCCAAGGACAAAATTCTCGAGCGCAGTCAACAGATTACGCGCGGTAACCTTGCGGTTTTGGATGCATGGGTCGCGCAGGAACCGAAGATGTCCTATGTGAAACCCAAGGCCGGTACGACAGCCCTGCTGAAGTATGATTTTGATATGCCTTCGCGAGATTTTTGTATTCAACTTCTCCAGCAAACCGGCGTGATGTTTACCCCCGGATCGGTCATGCACATGGAAGGCTGGTTGCGCATAGGCTATGCAAATGATCCGCAAATCCTGCGCACTGGCTTGACCAAAGTT
The DNA here is from genome assembly GCA_039972875.1 of Pseudoruegeria sp. Lineage (GTDB taxonomy): Bacteria > Pseudomonadota > Alphaproteobacteria > Rhodobacterales > Rhodobacteraceae > Pseudoruegeria. Next base: position 49,163 of record JBDWMA010000022.1, on the reverse strand, counting down.
AGTGAATTTCTGGCACAATTGGCTGACAAATCGAAGACAACTGCGTGACCCCAGCGAGTGGATTGAACGCCAAAGACATGGAATAAACAGTGACATCTGAATGGCAAAACGTTCTACGCTCCCAATGGGGCATTGAGGCGCAACTCACCAAACTTCCCGGTGAGCTTGATCTGAATTTTATGGCCCAAACGCCGGACGATGAGGGGGTTGTTCTCAAGGTCATGCGCCCAAATTGTGATCCTGATTTCGTTGCATTGCAAATCGCGGCGTTGCGCCATATCGCTGAACATGCGCCTGATTTGCCGTTTCCCGCTGTCATCCCCACGCTGTCCGGTGATCAGATGACCTTGTACAGCGATCACAACGGCGAGACGCGCCTATTGTGGGTGTTAGAGCGTTTGCCGGGTCGGACGTTTGCACAGGTTTGGCCCAAAACAGAAGCCCTCGTGTATGATCTCGGCCGCGTCATTGGGGCCAGTGATCTGGCGCTGGAGGGATTCACACAAAACGGTCTGGCACGCGATTTCAAATGGGATTTGATGCAAGCGCAGTGGATCACGCCTGAAATTGCAGGCGTTTCTACAGGGCAGCGCCGTACGTTACTGGAGGATATCGCGGCCTCCTTTGACACCATCCAACCGGCCTTGCAACGTCTGCCAAAGCAAGCGATCCACAACGACGTGAATGACTACAATATTCTGGTGGATGGCGCGCTGTCCAAACCACATCATATCTCGGGCTTGATTGATCTGGGTGATATCTGTGCTGCGCCGCGCATCTGCAATCTGGCCATTGCCGCCGCCTATCTGGGGCTGGATGCGCCTGATGTCGAAAGACGTCTAACCGCCCTTGTTGCAGGTTATCATTCTGCCAACCCACTCACGTCCGCAGAGATTGATCTGATCTGGCCGCTTTTGCGGATGCGTCTGGCAGTGAGTGTTGTGAATTCCACCCTAATGGCGCGTGAGACCCCCGATGATCCCTATGTTGTGATCTCGCAGGCCCCTGCGTGGCGGTTTCTTGAGGAAACATCGATTGACCCGGAACTGCTGCGTGCGCGGCTTCGTACGACTTGCGGTTTGCCTGTCACTGACGCCGCGCCGCGCATTTTAGCGTTTCTTGACCGCGAGCGAGGGAATTTCGCATCTATTATGGGCCAAGATCTAAGCGATGCACCAATGGGTTCGCTGTCGGTAGAGCATTCCGTCTGGCCCCAGAATCCCTTTTCTCTGGGCCAAAAAGAAGCTGCACGCATTGGCGAAGAATACGGTCAAGACCGACAGATTTGGTTGGGATATTATTTCGAACCGCGGTTGATCTATACCGCACCCGCATTTCGCACTGGGCCATGGCGCGCCTCTGATCGACGTACGGTGCATTTGGCCGTGGATGTGTTTGCACCAGCGGGCTCGCCCATACACGCACCAATGGATGCAACGGTACATAGGGTAGAGAACCGAACCGGGCATCTTGATTACGGCGGCATGGCAATTTTGACCCATGACACGCCCGATGGGGATCGATTTTACACCCTTTATGGACACCTCGACCCCGAGGTATGCGAGACCCTGACAGTCGGTCAAACGATTAAAAAAGGCTCTGTTTTTTGCAAATTGGGCACGCCCAGTCAGAACGGCGGTTGGGCACCTCATATCCATTTCCAGATAGCCCTGACACTGGATGGGTTGGGCAATGATTTGCCTGGTGTGGGCGATCCTGATGAAAATGATCTATGGCGCGCGCTATGCCCAAACCCCGCCGCAATGTTGAACTTACCCGATACAAAAGTCGCGTATGAACCCACCGACAAAGCCAGCGTACTGACAAGCCGCAAGGCACACTTTGGCGACAACCTTGTCCTTAGTTACAGCGATCCGATCATGCTCGTACGAGGCTGGCAGCATCACCTGTTTGATGAATGGGGGCGCTCCTTTCTAGATGCATACAACAACGTGCCGCATGTCGGCCACGCGCATCCCCGCATCCAAGCAGTTGCAGCGGATCAGCTTAAACGTATGAACTCAAACACTCGCTACTTGCATCCCGCGCAAACCGCCTTTGCGGACAAACTCCTGTCCAAACTGCCCGACCGGTATGAAGTATGTTTCTTCGTCAATTCCGGGTCGGAAGCCAACGAATTGGCCCTACGATTAGCGCGCGCGCATACAGGGGCAAAGGGCATGGTGACGCCCGACCACGGATATCATGGCAACACCACGGGCGCGATTGATCTGTCAGCCTATAAGTTCAATGCCAAGGGTGGCGTTGGTCCCTCTGATTGGGTCGAATTGGTTGAGGTGGCGGACGACTATCGCGGCAGTTTCAGGCGAGATGATCCAGAGCGTGCGCAGAAGTTCGCGAATTTAATTGATGGCGCGATTGAACGACTGGCTGCTAAAAACATCAGCGTAGCTGGTTTCATCGCCGAGACTTTCCCGTCGGTCGGCGGCCAAATCATCCCGCCAACAGGATACTTGCAAGCGGTTTATGCCAAAATTCGTGCAGCGGGTGGCGTGTGTATTGCCGACGAAGTACAGACGGGCCTTGGACGGCTTGGCGGCTATTATTTCGGGTTCGAGCAGCAAGACGTCCTGCCCGACATTATCGTTCTGGGCAAACCCTTGGGCAACGGACATCCAATGGGGGCACTGGTCACCACGCGGGCCATCGCGGATAGCTTTGCCAAAGGGCCGGAATTTTTCTCGACGTTCGGGGGATCTACCCTATCGTGCCGGATCGGCAAAGAAGTACTGGACATCGTTGACGACGAAGACCTGCAGACCAATGCGAAACGTCAAGGCGACCGATTGCTGGCAGGCCTGCGCGCGCTACAAGACAAGCATGATTGCATTGGCGACGTACGCGGCATCGGCCTGTTTATCGGAGTGGATTTGGTCACGGACCGGATTCGTAAAACAGAGGCAACCGCCCTCGCCTCCCATGTCAAAAACCGCATGCGTGACAAACGTATATTGTTAGGGACTGAGGGCCCGCATGACAACATTCTGAAAATCCGCCCGCCTCTGACCATCCAACCCGACGATGTAGATATGATCCTCACAACGTTGGATATGATCCTGCACGAGCGGTTTTAAGAAAGTCATTAGATGTTAGACTTGGATAAATCACAGATCATGGCGCTGTTTGATTTCGACGCGGCGGTTCGAAGCATCCATGACGCATATGTCGCCTCTACCACCGGCAATGTGCAGACCGGCGATGTGGTCCATTTGGCCTTTCCCGAAGCGAATGGAGATTGCCACGTCAAATCCGGCCATATCGCCGGAACATCGACCTATGTGATTAAGATCGCCTCTGGTTTTTACGACAATCCTGCCAAGGGTTTGTCCTCTTCCAATGGCATGATGCTTGCGTTTTCAGCAATGACAGGAGAACCCCTCGCTATATTGCGCGACGAAGGGTGGTTGACGGACATGCGCACAGCAATCGGCGGCGCATTAGCAACCCGTGCTTTGGCCCGCACGGATGCGACACAGGTTTTGATCATCGGCGCAGGTATTCAGGCAAGGCTTCAGGCCGCATGCCTCGCAAAACTAATGCCTGCGCGTGCGCTCGCATTTCACATCTGGGCACGCGATCTCTCTGCCGCTGAGGCTTTGAGCGTTGAGTTGAAAGAATCCGGTCATACAGTTGATGCGGCTTTGAAACTAGATCCAGCCGTCAACACCGCGGGCATCATCATCACGACCACACCCGCAACCGAACCCTTGTTTGCGAGCGAATTGGTCCGCTCAGGCACGCATGTGACGGCAATCGGCGCAGACAGTCCGGGCAAACAGGAACTCCCTTCCGATCTCGTTGCCACTGCATCGTTGCGTGTGTGCGACATGGCACGCCAATCCCTGAACCACGGGGAATTCCAAACCGCCAGCCGCGCGAATGTCGCGCTGAAGATCACTGAATTGGGAGACGTTCTGACAGGCGCACATGCCGGACGAACCTCAGACGAAGACATTACCATTGCGGACCTTACCGGCATAGCCGCACAGGACATCGCTATCACTCAAACCATCATCGACGCCGCAGCTTCCGCCGCCCCTTCATAAAGGAACAACAATGACAGCCTCCCCCGCCGTTCTTGAACAAGCCGCCCTATCGGTTGCAGCGCATCGCCGTATTAAACATTTATTGAACAGAACTCCTTGCATCAAATCACGTTTGCCCTTTGAAGACGACACCGGACTCTTTTTCAAAGCCGAGAATTTTCAAAAGACCGGATCATTTAAATTTCGCGGTGCCTTATCCAAATTGACGTCTATGTCGACAGAAGTGCCCGCAATCACCGCTTCCTCCGGCAATCATGGGTTGGCCCTTGCGACAGCAGCGCAGATGACCGGCCATGATTTGACAGTGGTTCTGCCACAAACAGTGGCGCGTGAAAAACTATCACGAATTCAAGCCCTTGGGGTTGAAACCATTCTGCATTCAAACGACTCTGGACTGGCCGAACAGCACGCACAAAAACTGGCCAAAGCGCAGGGAAAAATCTATGTTTCGCCCTACAACGATCCACAGGTTATTGCCGGACAAGGCACGATTGCGCTAGAATTGTTAGAGCAGTTGCCGCGCCTTGATGTTGTCTATGTGTCGATCGGAGGCGGCGGCTTGATCTCAGGCATTGGCGCAGTGCTCAAAGCGTTTTCGCCTACCACCCGCCTTGTTGGTGTGAGCGCCATCAATTCAATGGCGATGGCCACCAGCATTCGGGCTGGTCACAACATCGAGGTCACACATACCGAAACTTTAGCGGACGGTTGTGCTGGCGGTGTGGACGACGGGTCGATCACCTTGCCGTTGGGCAGCGAAGTCATTGACGAGCTGATCGATTGTACCGAAGACCAGATCGCCGATGGAATCCGGCACATGGCATGGACGGAAAAAATGCTGGTCGAAGGGTCTGCCGGGTTGGCCCAGGCAGCTTGGGAATTAAATACGGCAAACCGTACTGGAACGGTCAGTGCCGTAATTTTGTGTGGTGCAAATTTTGACCGTGACGTGATAGGGCCAGTCATTAGCGCCACGCCATAATCGCGTTCGATCAGCTGGGTTTTGCGTCAGGATACGTCCACTTTCGTAATTCAACCAACCAAACGCGTGGCAATCGCTCCGCCTGCCCAATCAGTGCCAGAATGGTCGTAAGAGGCCCACCACATTGAGTTCTTTGGCGGTATGCTCGGCGACGACGATAATGTCGCAAACCTTGGCTTAAAGCGGCATCAAAAATTTATAATCAGCGGCGCGTGATCGGCCCAGAAAATATTAACGGGAACTAAAAATGACACTTCATGAGACGGACTACCTTGTCATTGGAGGCGGTGCCATGAGTTGCGCTTTTGTTGATGCACTTTTGACTGGCGACAAGACAGCGACAGTCACAATCATCGAACGTCGCGCGCGTTTAGGGGGACATTGGTGCAATGCTTACCCCTATGTTACCTTGCATCAACCTGCCCTTTTTTACGGCGTCAATTCAATAAAATTGGGTAACGGTTCAACCGATCTATCGACGTTGGATGAGATTCTCGCCTACTTTGACAAAGTTTTAGACCGTTTCATTAAAACTGGACGTGTAACATTCCTAAGCGGTCATGAATACCTTGGGGCCAACAACGCCGCGCCCATGAATGCCAAAGATGAGACAATTGAATTTCGGGTGAAAAAGCGTGTTGTGAACGGAACTTATATGGGTGTTGAGATTCCATCTACGCACCCTCCTAAGTTTGAAGTCGCAGACGACGTCCCCTTTATGCCACCCAATAATTTGCCGGAACAAATTGGGAAATGGGACAATTATTACGTCCTTGGTTGTGGCAAAACGGGCATTGATGCTGTTCTGTATTTGCTGCGCAATGGTGTTTCGCCAGACAAAATAAATTGGGTCATGTCCAGTGATATTTGGTGTTTTGATCGGTCAGGACTTCAGGTCGGAACCGTGATGGATACCATCATCGATCAATGTAATTCAGTGCGGCGAGCTAACACACCAGATGACATTTTCCTGCAGTTGGAGGGCGATTCAGGCGATATCATGCGACTTGATAAAGATGTTCTACCAACAAAGTGGAAATGCGCGACGCTTAGTCCTGCAGAAATGAAAGAGCTTCGGCCTGTTAAAAACAAAATTCGCTACGGTCGCATTAAAAAACTCAATTGCGAAGGTATCGAATTTGCCGACCAGAATTTGGGTTATCCTGATAAAACACTGTTCATCAATTGCACAGCAGATGCGCTGGCCTCTCGCGCACCAAAGCCCGTATTCACTGAAGGGCATATTGATTTGCAATCGGTCTTCTTTTGCCAACAAGTCTTCAGCGCTGCAGCCATCGCCGGTTTGGAAACATGCAAAATTAGTGACAAGATGCGTAACTGGGTCCGGCCTGTTCCACATCCTGAACGGCCAGCGGAGTGGCCACATTTGCTAAGTATAACAATGGATAATGCCCTAAAATTGCATGTATTTATGCCGATTTGGATGCTGCGATCCCGTTTATTTTATCTGAGCCATGAACCGTTTCTTCGCTACCTGAAATATGCAACGAAGGCACTTTTTATCTCGCACCCTCTGCGCCGAGCAGCGCGACGTTTGAGTCGTTGATTCAGGGCCTATGCAAATGTACAGAGCACAACCGATCAACCATTTTATTTGACGGAAGCAGTCATGTGATTGGCCTATTTGCGTGGTATAGACCGATGAGCCTCCTTCACGGACATTGCTGCGCAATACCGTGCAGGGTAGTAGATTGATTCCGGCGGCAGGCTTATGCATCATCATCTCGCGAGTCTTGCTAACTCATTTCTCTTTTTTCTCTCGGGCGGTGTAAGGTAACAAGGGTCGTTGCGAGTCAGAACCGCCTAAGTTTCTCTTTGGCGCTGTTGGATTTGTCTAAGGGACGTTAACCAAGCCAGACTTCAAACTCGCAGCTATTTGATTAACAGCTTGCATCTGAAATTTCTGAATAGGACCACCGTTTCAGAAAGAGGATCACACGCCTAATACTGACATTCAATTCGTGCAATTCCGCTGCATCCGTTTTGGCAAGTATCGAGGTCGCGCACTTGATCTGATAAGGTCCATTTTGCCAATGAAGAATCTCCTGATTCAACTAGTTCGTGGGATAATTGCGCCAAGTCTAAAGGACATTCTCAATCCTCTACCAAACCTGCTGCACTACCTTTTGAAAGACCTTCTCCAGTCATACTACCTGCCGCTGCAGTCATGGGTAGGTAAATTTACAGTGTAAGGGGTTTTCACTCAACCTTAAAGGTTATTTATTCATAATATACAATGTAAGTTATGCAGCAAGGCGTTGGGTAGGACAGGTATTGCAAACTATTAAAAGCGCAATGAACTAGTCTATTTGTAGGGGAAACAAGTGGTTAGCCATATCGCTTTTTTCCGTACGGAAACACATCGAGGGCTGGAGATCTTTCAACTCATGATAGAATCATTAGATGTGGGTCTTGATCAGTTACTCCTTCGCAAATTGCTAAATACGCCATTACTTGATATTATCGAAGCCACTGCTGGCACATTGAAAGTTGACTACCAAATTGTCATCGTCGACTGCCGAAAACACTTCTCCGATCTCAAAAACGTTTTCCTCCCACATCACAGCCCCTCCCATTCCCGCATCGCGCTCATTGACCCTGTCCCCAACAATCGTCGCAATATTTTCGAAATGGGATTTGCGGACTTCCTGAGTTTGCCTGTTTTGGCACCGGAGCTACATGTACGCCTAATTGGTCAATGTTTAGCTCTGTCACTCAGAGACCAAAAATTTTTGTACTCGCCGGTTGCTTTGGTCGAACGATGCTGCACCCATTTGGCCGACCATATTGCTCAATCCGTGTCAGTGGATTTGTTGGTAAAGATGTTCAACACCAATCACAATACACTGACAACTATGTTCAAACAGGAAATGGGTCTGCCCCCCATTGCTTGGCAACGAATGAAGCGTTTGGAAGGTGCCGCGCACCAGCTGCGCGCGACAAACCGGCCCATCACAACGATCGCAGCAGATTTCGGTTATGATTTGCCCGGTAATTTTTCAACGGCGTTTCGGCGGCATTTTGGCATGACCCCGAATAAATACAGAAAAAATGAACGGCGCAAAAGTTAGAGTGAATGGCGCAAAAGAAGATTATAGATTGCCCCTCTAGTTTAACCTCAGGGTTGTTTGAATATCGGTACTTCCCCTCAAAGATGCACATAAACTTACGCAAACTGGAGAAAACCCAATCGAATAACCTTGCTGAACCGAACTTAAGCAAACCCGATTAGACGCGCATAAAGTTCGATTTTTTATTTTTTAGTGCCTGAAAAGAAAGATACAAAATGCCAACTTATGAATTAGACATTACATTTGATACCGCCGGTCTTGATGCCCTTAACGCATCCGGGCAAAGCGTCACCATCGTCAAGCAATCCACGGGTGGCCAAGCTACTGCATGGATCAATTTTAAACCGCAACTGGCGAATTCTGTCACTTGGACGGAACAGTATTCCGTCTATTCCTCGACAACGAACGCCCAAGCCGGTGCAGTTATTCTTACGAGCTCCGAAGCCACAGCTATTGGCGGCAGCAGCTACAACTTAAACTCATCCGGCTATTTCGACCCAGGCGTTTCGGGTGCAGTTGGTCCAACCCAGTATGAAATCCAAAACAGCGATCCCGGCCTTATGATCGGAACAACAGCGATGGTCACAGCCGGTTTGGTTCAAGGAGCAAGTGTGAACGGTACAACGGTCTCATCACCGATGTGCGCCGCAGGTGTTCTCTTTAATCAGACAGCTACATTTACGCCGATCGAAACCATTATGGTCTATACATCAAGCTATTCCAACAATGGCATCGTGATTTCGCAGGTCGCCGGCAATGCTCTGACTGTAACATACACAACCAACACGACAGCCAGCATCACCTACAATGATCAAAACAACCAATTCATCAACAGTTGATACATCTGCATTTCAGATAAATGGACGGTCCGATCAGCGCAAACTTGTGTTGCATTCAAATCTGTCCAGAAAGGATAATAAAATGCCAAACCAACCAGTTGCACGCGGACATACCGCTGATCTTGGTGCTAATGTTGTAGCTGGCGATCTCTTTGTACTTGGAGCCGCCACCCCCTACACCATCTCTATAAATGGCGCTGCACCTGTTGCGCATGTGGCCGCAATAGGAGTGGTTGATACCTATCCAATCAACGGCCAGACCGTATCTGTGACCAACACCACAGTCGTACCCGGTCCAGACAATCTTACGATAAGTTGGTAACAGCTTAACGAACGAAAAAGGCACGTGCCCGGAATGGCTTGATTACTATTTCGGGCACGTGTTATTATTATTGTTAATAGGGTTGTTCCCCGAGTTCCCAATCCTCACGCCTTTTATTCGGATTGTGGACATGACTGACTTTTCACTTGAAATCCAAATCGATCCGACTGGTCTCCAGACCATCTCAGCTGCAGATATGTCCGTTGCGATATTGCAGCCTCAGGATCAGGCCAATTACCAAATAGTCGCCCTTTTGACCTCAGCTACTGGCACCATGAACATCACTTGGACAGATGCTGTCTCGGTCTATACGTCCTCATATAGTCTGGAAGCTTATTCAATTCTGAAGATCAACTCTTTCGCCTCCGCCCTATCTGAACAATCATTCACTTTTGATGGGACTTTGATTGACCAAACCGGTACAAACAGCCTGCCCAATACCGTCCAGCTTACAAACACCTCTGCCAGCACAGTGACCTCAGGCTTAGCCAAGAATTTTAATATCAATTCCCAACCACAAGACCTCGCGATTACAACCGCGTCCTCTGTCTTGAACGGTGGCATGGGCAGTTTTCAAATCAGCAACCAAATCATGTTAACTTTGCTGGGTGGCGCCCAACTCGGCATGGCAATTCCAAGCCAAGCCATTCCCAATTTTGAGTCACAAAGCAGAAGTTCACTCATATCTCAAATTACGGCACAACCCCCGCTCCTTCTCGATTTTACGGCAGAAAATCCAAGCCAAACCGCCACTTTTAACGATCAGACCAATACCTTTATAGCCGGGTAGTATCACAAGCTTTCAGGGCCTCCATTCGGTATGGATGTGAGCAATTCCTAAGGGTGCGCAGAATATCTGCCAACGTACTAAAGAGCGTTTGGATTTCCTCTTGAGTGATGATGAGTGGCGGAGACAAAGCGATGATGTCGCCGGTTACGCGGATCATGAGACCCGCGTCCCAAGCCTTGCGCATCGCCTCTGTGGCCCGCGCTCCTGGAGCGCCTTCCCGGGAAGACAGTTCAATCGCGCCAACAAGCCCAAGATTTCGCAAATCGATAACATTTGGCAAGCCCTTCAGGCTGTGCAGCCCCTCCTCCCAGACTGAAGACAAGGACTGAGCCCGTCCGAAAAGATCATTTTGATCGTAGGTTTGCAATGTGGCCAACGAAGCGGCTGTGGCAATCGGATGAGCGGAATACGTATACCCATGAAACAATTCGATGGCGGCGTCCGCGTTTTCCACCGCTGACTGATAGATTTTGTCGCTAACGATCACCAGTTTTGTCGCAAAATTCCTGTTTGGCAGGATACCTTGTGTCGTCATCACTGACAAATTGAGCAGCTATCTGAAACCCATCAAAACACTGGCCACGGACGCTGACCACCGCGCCCACAAAGCCTTAAACAATGCGATCGAAGTCTCGCACCGGCCGACCCACAAACCAGAGGAAATAATGGGCCGGTACAAATCCCACCATCAGACTCAGAGGTTTCTATCAGCGCACGACCAGATCAACCTGATCTTTCGCCCTCGTCGCCACCAACTCACAGCACTTTCAGACCGCCACGCCCGCTCAGATGCATCCAGCCTCTGGGCTGATATACCAACGAAATGGCGGGAGGATCTACCCTTCGCCAATCCCTCTCAATCTGTAGTCAACACCGTGGCATAACTCCCGGCGCAACTGCTCGTTTGGCAGCGTCATACGATCGTAATTTATCAGTGATGAAACGATTTGGTGTGCAGCGATGTCTCTGTATCAATCGTTTCGCTGCTTTGGTATTGCGTCGTGATTGTAGGATCTCATCCAAGACCAATCCGCTCTGATCGACCGCGCGCCACAGCCAAAACTTACGACCTTTGACCGTCACAACGACTTCGTCGAGATGCCAAACATCACCAGATTGGCGCTGTCGCCAACGTATTCCCCGAGCAATGATTGGCCCGAACTTACCAACCCACCGCCGGATCGGTTCGTAAGACATGTCGATTCCACGCTCCAGAAACAACTCCCCACCTTCGCGAAGGCTTATGTTGAAACGGCAATAAAGCCAGATGGCATGGCTGATGGTTTCAGACAGGAAGCGGTGACGTTTACCAGAAGTCGATGGTGGGTACATCGAAAACTCATATGAAAAAAACACGTCTGGAACAACTCTTGGTAGTAAACGAGAAAACACCATTGGAACAATTAAGAACGGACATATTCACAACCAATCAGCACGTGTCCGAGGCGACGTCGCGTACGTCCACCATTTGTTGTTTTAGTGGTATAAAGACTATGTCTTAGGTTGATAAATCAGGCTCGGCCAGTTAATGTGTCAGCCCCTTAAAACTTGTAGACACTCAAAAAAACCATATGCAAAGTTTGTTTCAGAATCAGAAAAGAGAAGACAGATTCCTAAAAAAAAGCAAACGCTTTTCGCAATAATATTTCCACTTCTGATTGTATTATTCCTCCTTCATAAAGAACTTTTTTTCACATGAGGTTACTGCCACAATTAATGAAGTAGATGCTCCAGAAATTTGTGTGTCTAACAGTTGGGGATTTTCGTTTCAGAAAAGACAGCGCTCTTCGACCCCAAAGTATGGCTTTACCGGTTTTTGTGGCGCAGTTTGGACTGACCATGGTGTGTATAAACTACCCGACATGGCAAGAAGGATAAATTTTTATAATTCCTGCCAAAAACTTCATTCCGAGCTGCGGAACGGTTGCAAATATAGGCTACTGGTTGTCGACTATGGAGGACTGCAAGAAAAACCGGGAAGCGTTCGCATGCCTGTTATTCAAACAATATCACGAGTCAAACAAGCATATCCTTGTGAGGAATAATAATCAGACGCTTTTCGTCGACACCGCCTTATGAATTCATTGGTGAGTATTAGAACCTGACGATTGATTTCAACGGCCGTCACTATCCCAGATCCGTAATCCTCTATATCTCCGGGGATCTAACCGAATGGCATAAAAACAAAGGGACCAAACGAAAGAGACGCGAAACACGGCGCTTGCATCACAGACAATGCGCAACACAGTCAAATGAGCCAAATCTCTCTTTGATTAGGCGGCCATTGGTTCCAAAATACCTGACGACGAACAGTTGAAGAGTAAATCAGGATCGTCTTGGACGGCTTGCGGGGCGAGGACAGTATTGCTATGACCAGATACTGTCCAATTAGCGTAAACTCTTGTTGCCATTACATCAGAATGGAATGATCGGAGGACGAAGGGCCTCATTTTCCTGATTTAAACGCAAATCTTCAGCTGTGCGTATTTCAGTAGAACGTTTAGGAGGTTCCGAGATGTTATCTGGGACACTGTAATTCGCATTGAGGTTTTCCCAAACGCCAGGTTGGTAAACAGATAAACCATCATGTTCTTCCCATCCCTCACGATCTGGCCAAAGCTCCGTATATGGAGCGCCAACGACACACGCGATACCCGCAGAACGCGGCACGCCACGCCACCATGGAGATACCGGAGAGGTTTCCGCCGTCCCATTGGGCGTATTAGGAACATCTCGTGTTAACAACTTCAGAGAGCCGTTTTTGCTTGCCGCATATCCGACAAGACAACGTGCATCACCGTAGAAGGGCTGTAAGTATTGGCTAATCGCAACAAATACCTTGGGAAAGTGTGCAGACCAATAGGAGTCATCCAAAAGTTCTGCGTCCAATGAGATCCTCACATTGTTTGCCCAGTATTTGTTCTGCATTCCTATTTTTCGATAACCATGTCCGATAGATGGTAGCGATAAGCTGAATGCTGGTCGCGTACAATAAATACTGGTCGCAGGATCTTCAAGGTAAGTGTCGACAAAATGCTCACGCCCCATTTCCCCATACTTGAACCGAAGCGGTTCATAGGGGCCATATCGACGGGGCAGTGCCTCAGGCAAGAACCTTTGCAAGAGGTTCAAAAACCCGTTTATTCCCTCCCTAGTCATCAGCTTCGAATGGTTCATGCACCAGTCAAGAGACAAAACGGTTACGGATCGGTCGAAACTTAAAGAACTTGAGGAGGACTGCCTACCCTGTCTAGGTACAAGCCGAGCTGACTTGGATAAGGCCAGTTTGTCCGTTCGCAAATCTTGCCAAACACCGTGTCCAGATTCGGCTAAAGATCGCGCAATTCGCTTTGCTTTCGCTTTTGCGGCCTCCGCTGCATCAAACGGCATAAGATGGAGTGAAATTTGGTGCGTGATCCCACGTAAAGTTGCGAAAACCTCATCTGGAATGTCTTCGTCTTCAATCGCATCTATATCAACTGATATTGTCCATCTCTTTGTAGCAACTTCCCAATGATTGGAGGCCGTTTGTACAAATCCTTCGTCGCACAGTGTTTGGGAGAGAGTTGATACCCCATAGCGGCTCCAGACGACTAAATCATAGCTCACCTGATTGCTCCGCATGAAACTAGGAAGAGTGCTACAAATATGGCCTGCGAGTATGTAAGTTTCAATTTCTTATCCATCTTTTTGAGAGTTGAAAAACCATGTCATCAGTTTAATGATTCAGTTGATTTTGTAATCAAGCAGACGTTCCAGCACCCACATTAGCCAAACCTCTGGGTCAACATTGTTCACCTTGGCGGTCTCGATCAGAGTATAGGCGTGTCTAGCATGGGCAGACATATACCCAAATGCTATAAAAAGGAGAATCCTTATACGCCCGATCAATTGTGTTTATTGGGTTCCCTAGACTGCAAGGGTCGCCATGTTTTACGTGGCATCCGCCAATCAATACCTTCTAGCAACTTCAATAACTGGGCTGCAGTCAGGTTGATTTTGCCGTCCTTAGCAGCAGGCCAAACGAAACAGCCCTACTCCAAGGTCTTCTCGGGCTGTGCCGCCAAAGTGATGAACCCGCGTCAAACGCCATATTATGCTGCCAGCAATGGTACAAACGATAGTTTGCACTGGAAATAGGCCAACAAAAGCAGAATGCGCCAGGAAAACCGGGCCTCAATAAAGAAACAGTCAATCCTGATTGTTAGTTGAGGACGCCCATGCCCGAACATCTGAACCGCTTTGCAGCATTAGAAACGAAAATCAAAGAGGCCGGTCTGGACGCATTTTTGATTTCCACCAAAGACAGCATTTTTTACTTCACCGGATTTCGTTACGAGCCCTTTGAGCGCCCGTTCTTCATCATTGTGCGCCCCGGCCAGATACCGGTGTTTCTAACCCCTAGGATTGAGGCAGAAAACATGGCGACCATCGCCGTGCCCCACCAAATCGTAGAGTACATCGACTATCCGGCCCCGGCTGGCGGCAGCTATCTCGAAGCGTTGAACACCATTCTTCCAGCGGATGCGAACATTTGCGTCGAGATGTCGATCACTGGTGAGTTGATGGTGGCGCTGTCAGACTGGACACCACAGGTTGTGCCGTTTGTTGAGCAGCTGCGCATGGTCAAAAGCCCGACAGAGATCGCGGCCATTCGCAAGGCCGCAGTATACTCTGATCGCGGACTGAAGTTGGCGATGGAAATCGCCCGCCTTGGCGGCACCATATCCGAGACGGACAAGGCAAATGCGTTCCTTCGCGAAGAGATCACCTTGGCTGAAGGCCATCTTGACCCCTACATCTCGAGTGTCTGGCAAGGTATCTGGGCAGCGCCCTACAGCGCCCAGCCACATCGGTTTCCAGAGCCCTCAGACACACTGATCGAAGGGCCGAATGTCGGACTGTCGTTCCTGCGTGTGAACGGGTATTCCGCTGAAACTGAACGCACCTTCTTTGTAGCTCCTCCCCGCAAGGAAGATGTAGAGGTGTTCAACACTATGGTTGAAGCCGGTCGCATCGGGTTCGCGCAACTGCGTCCTGGTGTCAGCTGTCACGACATCGATCACAATGTGATGGAATTTCTGCGTTCCGAGGGATTTAGAAACAACCTTTTGCATCGCGTCGGTCACGGCATAGGCATGGGCGGCCATGAAGGCCCCTGGGTGGCCGAAGGCAGCGATGATGTTTTGCAGGAAAACATGGTGATCAGCATCGAGCCCGGCATCTACTGGCGCGGTCAGGGCGGGTTCCGCCATTCCGATACGGTTCTGATTACAGCCGATGGCTATGAGTTGTTGACCGACATGCCGCATGACATCGCTTCGATGACTCTCGGCAATTGAAACTCCCCCAACTTGAAATCCAACAAGGAGACTTGAAATGAAACACACTCTATTGTCCGGCGTGGCAGCGATTGCCTTGACCGTCGCGGGATCTGCTCTTTTCGCCGCAGATGTTACGCTGAACCTGTCGAATGAGTATTCGGCAACCTCCATCCATGGCGTCGGTGATGCTCGCTTTGCAGCGCTGGTTGCCGAAAAGACCGGCGGATCGGTCGAAGTGGTAGTTCACTACGGCGGTGCGCTTGGCTACAAGTCCGCCGACCACTTTGATGCAGTGGGGGAAGGTGCGCTGGAGATTGCCGACACCTATGGCGGTGCCCTCGGCGGGATCGACCCGCTGTTCCTGATCACGTCTCTGCCATTCTTCGTTACAACGGTGGATGAGGCAGAGACGCTCTACAAAGTGGCCGAAGGCGAATTCAAAACGGTGTTTGAGGAAAACAACCAGATCCTGCTTTATGCCTCGCCTTGGCCTCCGTCGGGCATCTGGTCAAAAGACGCGGTGAATTCTGTTGATGCCCTGGCCGGCTTGAAAATCCGTACCTATGACAAGAACGGCACCACGGCCTTGAATGCGCTGAACGCTGCCGCTGTTCGTCTGTCCTGGGCTGATGTTGTGCCTTCGATTTCCACAGGAGCCATCGACGCGGTTCTAACCTCGGCCGAGGGGGGCGTTTCGGGTAGCTTCTGGGAGCATTTCGACACCTTCACCGAGATCTACAACTATGCGATCCCGTTGAATTTTGTGCATATCTCCAAGGACGTATTCGAAGGGTTAAGTGCCGATCAGCAGGCCGCAGTGCTTGAGGCCGCCGCCGAAACGCGCGACCAGAATTGGGCTGCGATTCCGGACCGGCTGGCCACAACATACAGCCAGCTCGCAGAGAACAATGTTTCGGTCGTGACCTCTGATGATGACGCTTATCGTGGGGCCTTGCAGGCAGCTGGGGAAGCCGCGCTGAAAGACTGGCTGGAAAGTACCGGCGCACGTGGTCAGGCGCTGATCGATGCGTTCAATGCCGCAAAATCACAGTAACAACGTTGAAATTTTGTGTGGTGCTTGCGGGCGCTACACGCCTTTTGGGAGGTTGCCATGAGACTTGTCCTTCGGCTGATCGACGCCGTGTCCTACCTGTCCCTGATCTGCGCAGGGCTCATCCTTGTGTATGCGGTCGGGCATATCCTGCTTGAAACTGTTATGAGGTCACTGTTTGACACCTCCACACATGTGCTGGATGAATTTATCGGTTTCGCGATTCTGTCCATCACGTTTCTCTCTCTATCGTGGACGTTGCGGGACGGGTCGATGATCCGGGTCAATCTGCTGACAGACAGGCTCCCGGCTGAAACGCGCGTGTGGCTGGATGCCGGTGTCGCCTTCTGTGCAACCGGCCTTGGCGCTTTCTTTTGCACCTTCCTGTGGCGCAATCTGGTCAAGAACTGGAAGCGTGGCGCAGTCAGCGAAAGCGTGGCCGAAGTTCCGCTTTGGATACCGGACCTGATCGTTTTCATCGGTGCAAGCCTGCTTGTTATGCAATTGGCGGCGCAGGCACTTCGTCCCTTCATCCAACCTCAAGAGGAGGGATAAAAATGGATCCCGTAACCACAGCCATCGCTGTTTTTGCCCTGATGCTGGCCATTCTGGCCTCGGGCATGTGGGTCTTCATGGCCCTTGCCGCTGCCGCCGCCCTGTCGTTGTTTGCCTTCATGGGGTTTTCTCCTGACAAGATCGGCGCGATTTCCAGCCGGATCATTGTGCGCAGTGCATCTTCGTGGGAGTTGGCCGCCGTGCCGATGTTTATCTGGATGGGGGAAATCATGTTTCGCACGGATATCTCGGACCGGCTTTACAAGGGCCTGTCTCCTCTGGTGTCCAAGATCCCCGGGGGGCTGTTGCACACCAATGTTTTGGGGTCGGCACTCTTTGCGGCCGTATCGGGGTCCAGCGCGGCCACGACTGCCACTGTAGGCCGGATCACCACGTCTGAACTGAACCGACGTGGTTATTCCGAGAGTCTCGCGCTTGGGTCACTTGCCGGAGCAGGCAGTCTTGGGCTTCTGATCCCACCATCGATTGTTTTGATCATCTATGGTGTTCTGGCTGAGGTTTCGATTGCAAAACTCTTCATTGCTGGGGTGATGCCTGGCCTGATGATCGCCGCATTTTATGCGGCATACCTAGCCGTAAGGTGCACGATCACACCTTCGCTGGCGCCGAATAATAAAGTTCCTACTAAAGACGCAACGTTCCGAGCCATTGCAGGAAACCTCGCCCCGGTCTTCGGTCTCATATTGGTGGTTCTGGGCTCAATTTACACCGGTTGGGCGACACCATCAGAAGCTGCCGCAATCGGTGTCTTTGCAGCTTTGAGTTTTTCTGCGCTGAGCAAACAACTCTCCCGTAGTATGTTGGCAGAATCCTTGGTCAATGCGCTGAAAACGTCCTGCATGGTTTGTGCGATCCTTATGTGTGCTGCTTTTCTATCTTCGGCCATCGGCTATATGCACATCCCGCGCAACATTGCGATTGCCATCGACAATCTTGATCTGTCGCCCTTTGTCCTGATTGCAGCGCTGGCGGTGTTCTATATTATCCTTGGGTTTTTCTTGGACGGGATTTCCATCATCGTGATGAGCCTGCCGATCACGCTTCCCGTTATCGTTGCCGCCGGGTTTGACCCGATCTGGTATGGGATCTTTCTTGTGATCATGATTGAGCTGGGTCAGATGACTCCACCGGTCGGGTTCAACTTGTTCGTAATTCAGGGCTTCTCGGGCGTACCGATCCACAAAGTAGCGCTTTACGCGATCCCGTTTTTCCTGCTCATGTGTTTTGCCGTGTTCCTATTGGTCATCTTTCCGCAGATTGCCCTTTGGCTTCCGACGTATCTGGCAGGGTAAAGGAGCGATGGATCAACAGGTGAAACCCAAACGCACACAGGCAGAACGATCTGCGGTTACTCAGCACAAAATCTTGCATGCTTCTCTAACCTTGATTGCAGAACGTGGATTGGCGCACATCTCGACACAGGACATCGCCAGGCATGCCGATGTTTCTCGCGGTGCGATGTTGCATCATTTTCCCACCAGGTCATCGTTAATCCAGGCAACCTATGCGTTGATGCTTCATGAAGAAGCCGAGCGGTTGCGCGAATTCGCGCGACTGCTTAAGGCAGGTCAAAACCGTTTGAAGGCTCTGACCGAATATATCTGGAAAAGATACCAGAGTGGGGTTTTTCAGGTCTCCATGGATTACATTTCAGAAGCCCGGGTGAATAAGGCGGAGTTGGCCTATGTGACAGATGAATCCCAGAGGTTCAACGAAGCGCTCAACGATGTCTGGCATGTTGAATTAGCCGCTTTTGGATGTGATGCAGACACTCGACAGACGATGATGAACGAATTCATGTGCCTTGTGCGCGGCATGGCATTCCAGAGCCAATGGCGTCGAGATCCAGAATACTTCAATAATATGCTGGCAAATTGGCTTTCCAGGGCACAATCCGTTCTAATCCCCAAGAATACAAGTAACTAACCGCAGCATAAAATGCCGAGAGTTTAGAAATTTCGGTTGAACCTGCTGCTTACAGAGGCAAAACATACTTTTCTCCCGGAGCGATCCGTTACTCTAGATGGAAAGCAAACATGGGAAAGAAACCGATGCTCTCAAACTCGCTCATAGAGAAAGACCGCGCTCATTATTTCCACCCAGTGGTACCTATTCGCACACATGAGGAGCGTGGCGTGACCGTCATGCAGTCAGGTAAAGGTGTCTTTTTGAAAGACGCGGAAGGCAACGAACTGCTCGACGGGTTCGCGGGTCTGTGGTGTGTAAATGCAGGCTACGGACATGAGGCCGTGGTCGAGGCAGCGGCTGAACAAATGCGCCGTTTGCCCTATGCGACCGGGTATTTTCATTTTGGCAGTGAGCCAGCGATCGAGCTGGCGGCCAAGCTGGCCGAATTGTCGCCGGGAGACCTGGACCACGTGTTCTTTACACTGGGCGGGTCGGATGCCGTGGACACTGTCATTCGCATGGTGCGTTACTATTTCAACGCCAAGGGTGAGACCTCCAAGAAACACTTCATCGCGCTTGAGAAAGGATATCATGGATCCAGCTCGAATGGCGCAGGCCTAACGGCGTTGCCAGTGTTTCATGACAAGTTCGATCTGCCAATGCAGTGGCAACATCACATTGCATCGCCTTTCCCTTATCGCAGTGATGCTGTTACCGATGAAGAGATCATCGTAAATGGTGTCGCCAGTCTTAAAGCCAAAGTCGCCGAGCTGGGCGCGGATAGCGTTGCCGCCTTCATCATGGAATTGGTGCAGGGTTCCGGCGGGGTGATCGTGCCACCCGAAGGTTATGCAAAAGCCATGCAGGACACTTGCCGCGAGCTGGGCATTCTGTTCATCGTGGATGAAGTGATCACCGGTTTTGGCCGTACCGGCCCAATGTTCGGCTGCGAGCACGAAGGGCTGACACCTGATTTCCTAACCACAGCCAAGGGGCTGACTTCGGGCTACGCACCGATGGGGGCGGTGTTTGTGTCCGATCGAATCTACCAGGTCATTGCAGACGCAGCGCCCGAAGGCGTCCCGTTCGGGCATGGCTTCACCTATTCCGGGCACCCGGTAAGTGCTGCTGTCGCGCTAGAGGTCATCAAACTTTACGAAGGCGGGATGATTGAGAATGCCAAAAAGGTTGGCGCCTATTTCGAGGCGCAACTCAAGACGCTGCTGGATCATCCTGTGGTGGGCGAAGTACGCGCCAAGGGTCTTTTGGCAGGGATCGAGATCGTTTCGAACAAAGACACCAAGGCAAAGCCCGCGAAAGACCAGAATGTCGCCGCGCGTCTGGCCAAAGCGGGCTATGAAAACGGAGTGATTTTCCGAGCCTTTGCTGATGATGTCATTGGCCTTGCGCCACCTATCTGTATCACCGAAGCTGAGGTCGACATGCTGATCAGCCGCCTCCGCATAACTTTGGACACCATTCTGGACGTAAAAGGAAACTCCCATGAAACTGTCTGACTTCAAAGCCCTCACATTCGATGTCTATGGCACCCTGATCGACTGGGAAGGCGGGATGGTCACTGGCCTAAAACCCCTGACCGACCGTGTAAGCCGCAGCCTGACGCGAGATGATATTCTCGAAGCGCATGCCTTTTACGAAAGCACCGCACAGCGTTATTCTCCGGCAAAGAAATATTATGAACTTTTGCCCGTTGTGTATCGCCGTCTGGCAGAAGAGTGGGGTGTCGAGGTGACCTGGGAAGAGTGCGAAGCCTATGGCATGTCTGCGCGTCATTGGCATGCCTTTGACGACACAGTCGAAGCCCTGACCTACCTTAAGAAACACTTCAAATTGGTGGTTTTGACCAACACTGACAACCTCACATTCTCAGGTGCGAACGCACGTTTGGGTGTGCATTTTGACGGTGTTTATACAGCCGAAGATGTTGGCAGTTACAAGCCATTCGACCGCAATTTCGACTATATGTTGGAGATGTTAGCGCGGCAGGGTATTCAGAAAAAAGATATTCTGCACACCGCCGAAAGCATGTTCCACGACCACTCACCTGCCAACAAATACGGGTTGTCGAATTGCTGGATCTACCGCCGCCACGACAAAGAAGGTTTTGGTGCTACGATGAACCCTGGTGACATACCGACCTACAACTTCCAGTTCAACAGCATGATGGACATGGCCAAGGCACATAAGGCAGAGTTGGCTGGGTAAGTCAGACTGAATACAAGAGGAAAGAATATGGCTGGATCACCGAAACTCGACCGGATTGACATCAATATTCTTTCCACTCTGCAAGCGCAGGGCAATATCACAAATGTAAACCTGGCAGAGGCTGTGGGCCTGTCCCCCAGCCCCTGTCTGCAGCGGGTCAAACGCCTTGAAAAGGCTGGATACATCCAGAATTACCGGGCAGTTCTGAACCTCAAGAAACTGGCTGAGCACGTCATTGTTTTTACAGAAATCACGCTTTCAGATCATCGTCGCAAAGACTTTACCAAATTTGAAAACGAAATTCGCACCCACGATAATGTGGTTGAATGCCATCTGCTCAGCGGAGGCTATGACTACCTGTTGAAATTCGTGGCGCGCGGCGTGTCGCAATATCAGGAAATCATGGAAAACCTGCTCGACCGCAATCTCGGGATCGACAAGTATTTTTCCTACATCGTGATCAAGCCTGTGGTGGAAAAGCACAGTGTGCCAGTTCAGGATCTCGTAGAGCGAGACTAGCGCGCGGTATAAAATTGCATGATGCTCAAGGCTTCGGCAGAATATGCTGCCAAGGCGCAGAATTCAAGATTTCCGACTACCCTATTCTAATAGGATCTTCCCTAGCTTAGGAGTTGGAAATTATGAACCTTCAGGATACCTCACTGTTTCGGCAGAAAAATCTGGTTGCCGGCGACTGGATTGATGCCGATGGCGGCGATTTGATCAACGTAGATAACCCTTCGACACTTTCTGTTGTTGGCACAGTGCCAAACTGTGGAGAAGCCGAGACTTTGCGCGCCATAGCCGCTGCCGAGACCTGTTATTCCAGTTTCAAAACAACAACCGCAGCGCATCGTGGCGCATTGTTGGAAAAATGGTTTGAACTCATGATGGCGGCGCAGGATGATCTGGCCACGATCATGACTCTGGAACAGGGCAAGCCGTTGGCTGAGGCCAAAGGTGAAATCTCTTACGCTGCGTCCTTCGTGAAGTGGTTCGCCGAAGAGGGCAAGCGCATCTACGGTGAAACCATCCCAAGCCCGGTGCCTGATCGTCGTATTATCGTACAGAAACAGCCCGTGGGTGTTTGCGCAATCATTACGCCGTGGAACTTCCCTGCGGCGATGATTACCCGCAAAATAGCGCCGGCGTTGGCTGCAGGGTGCCCTGTGGTGATCAAGCCATCTGAATTTACCCCTTTCACCGCGCTGGCATTGGGTGTTCTCGCTGAACGAGCCGGGTTCCCAAAAGGCGCAATAAACATCGTCACAGGTGATCCTATAGGCGTAGGCCGCGCGCTGACCCAAAGCACGGCCGTACGCAAACTGTCATTCACCGGCTCAACCCGTGTGGGCAAGCTGTTGATGGAACAATGTGCCGGTACAATGAAACGGCTCAGTTTAGAACTGGGCGGCAACGCACCCTTCATCATCTTTGAAGATGCCGATTTGGACCTGGCGGTCCAAGGCGTTATAGCCTCGAAATTCCGCAATGGTGGGCAAACATGCGTCTGTGCCAATAGGATTTTTGTTCAAAGCGGAGTGTATGACGCCTTTGCTCAAAAGCTGTCGTCAGTGGTTGGCAACATGAAGCTGGGGGATGGTTTCGAAGACGGGGTCGAAATCGGCCCTATGATCAACGACGCCGCAATTGCCAAGATCAAGTCACATCTCGACGATGCCACAACCAAAGGTGGCACCGTTATTGTTGGCGGTGAACAAGCTGATACCGGCACCCGCTTCATCAGCCCCGCTGTTGTCACTGGCGTGACCTCTGACATGATTGTGGCTGAGGAAGAGACCTTCGGTCCTGTGGCCCCTCTATTCAAGTTTGACACCGAAGAAGAGGCGCTCGCTGCAGCCAATGCCACGCCTTTTGGGTTGGCGGCGTATTTCTACACCAACGATCTGACCCGCACATTCCGTGTGGCCGAAGCATTGGAAACCGGAATGATTGGCATCAATGTCGGCGGATTTGCCACCGAGGTCGCGCCCTTTGGTGGGATCAAAGAAAGTGGTCTGGGCCGCGAAGGCGCTCATCACGGCATCGACGAATATCTTGAAGTTAAAACGCTGCATATCGGCGGGATCGCGTAAGGAGAATGACTATGACTAAGATCTATCGCATTGCCGCCATCCCCGGAGACGGAATTGGCAAAGAAGTTTTGCCAGTCGGTCAGCGGGCCATCGACATTGTCGCCAAAAAATACGGCTTCACCGTCGAGTGGACCGAGTTCGACTGGTCCTGCGAACGCTATAATGAAACCGGTCGCATGATGCCAGAGGATGGCATTGAGCAGGTAAAATCCTTTGATAGCATTTTTCTGGGTGCCGTTGGATTTCCCGGCGTGCCGGATCATGTCTCGCTTTGGGGGCTCTTGATCCCTTTGCGCCGTGAACTGGATCAATACGCCAATGTGCGACCTGTGCGGCTGTTGCGCGGGATAACTTCGCCTTTGGCTGGGCGGGGGGCCGAAGACATCGACATGATCATCGTGCGTGAAAATGTCGAAGGTGAATATTCTGAAATCGGGGGGCGCGTTTATCAGGGCACCGAGCACGAAGCCGCCGTTCAACAGAGCATTCTAACCCGGCGCGGCACTGATCGAATTATGGAATACGCGTTTAATGTGGCCAAAACACGCAAGCGGAAACATGTCTCTTCAGCAACTAAATCCAATGGTATCATTCACACTATGCCGTTTTGGGACGAACGCTTCGCCACCGCCGCAAAGCGTCACCCGAGCATCGACACAGCCCAGTTCCACATCGACATCATGACCGCGCAGTTTGTGCTGCATCCTGACTGGTTCGATGTGGTGGTGGCCTCGAACCTGTTTGGCGACATCCTTTCTGATCTTGGCCCTGCGGTGGCAGGTTCAATCGGTATCGCGCCCTCGGCCAACATCAACCCCGAAGGCACATTTCCCTCGATGTTTGAACCCGTACATGGTTCGGCCCCGGATATTGCTGGACAGGGGATTGCCAACCCCGTCGCGGCAGTCTGGACTGCGGCGATGATGCTGGAACATCTAGGTGAGGTTGAAGCGGCGACAGAGATTGAAAGCGCTATTGAAGCGTCGCTTGAGAATGCTGACACCAAAACCCGTGATCTGGGCGGCGCCGCCAATACGTCCGGGTCCGAGGCCGCCATTCTGAACGCTTTGAAGTAAGGAAGATCACTATGAATAAAGACCAAATCGTCTATGACGACTTCGCCAAAATCGAAATGCGCCTGGGAAAGATCGTCGAGATCAAAGATTTCCCCCGCGCCCACAACCCGTCTTACAAGATTTGCGTGGACTTCGGCGAACTGGGCCAACGCTGGTCCAGTGCCCAGCTCAAAAACTATTCCGAAGAAGAACTGATGAGGCGCAACGTGGTCTGCGTCGTCAACATTTCCCCGCGCAACATTGCCGGGTTCAAATCGGAAATCCTGATCATGGGTGTGCCCAATGAGGCCGGACACACCATCCTGCTGCAACCGTCGGATGAGGCGGTGCTGGGCAGCGAAGTCTTCTGATGTCGGCAGAGTTCTCAGCGTGTCACACAGGTCTGGGGCGGTGGCGATCTTGAACTGACGCTCTGCTTTGCCATTGCCGCCGGGTTGGGGTGGGTGATTTGCCGGATGACAGGCCGAAAACCCGCTCGACTGCCAGATAGACACGTAGGATTGTCCGGTACTCTTCTGGCGGCCTGTCGCCTTGTCTAACCCAAGTCCTTCCACCACGCAGCCGCGATCTTGATGTCGTTGATTAACTACCTGTGGCCGGCCTGATCATTCTTGGCAACTTGTTCTTTCAGGGGGGAATATTGTCGTTATTCTGGCCCTCGGCTTTGGTCCGGCAGGTGGCGCCTTTTTCTTCTGGGATCTGGGGATGCACCGTGGCCGCGTGGCTTTGATGGGCGTTCTTGGATACTCCGCACCTGTAATTTCCACCATCTTGATGCTGTTGTTGTTTGGCATGGATAGACTGGGATAGGAGATCTTTGCTGCAATAGGATTCATTATCACAGGTGGTGTCGTTGTCCATCTTTGGACATGCAAATGACCAATCATGTGCCACCGGTGAGACCCATGGCTGGCCGGGAGGCGCAGTTCTTCCTTAACAAAAGCACACAGAAGGGAGCCTTGGCACCATAGAACAACGACCGGATGTTTCTTCGACAGAAAACCGCTGCCGAGAAAGACTCAAAATGCGTTAATGATTGGTTTTTCCGGTTTTGTGTTGGATGCGGTTCGTATTGCTGTTTTTGCGATTTAGAAGCGCAAAAGAAACATCCCCTGGCTGCCCTCAATGCTTTGCGAAGAGGTGCATCTGAACCTCGCCTATCGCTGATTATGCCATCTTGATCTGAGGGGTCGCCTTCCTGATCACGTCACCGTTTCTAAGAACCGGCCTGGCCGGTTCCGCGAGAGCGAATTGCTGCGCCATGTGTTCCAGATGACGGTCGCCCGGGACAATAACCCGAAAACCGCGCCACGAGCAGTACGTGAGTATATCGATACCCATGGTGACGCGGCCTTCAGTGCCACCACCACAGTCAAACCCAAGTTCACCGCCCATGCTGAGCCTGCCAGCCAGTGGACGAATGCCGGTAAAGGTCCAGCATTCTTTGCGTATTCGACAAGTTGTCAAATCGATACCGATCACAGCATAATCATGGACGTTGACGCCTGCCGGTCCAACAAGACCGCTAAACGCTCCCGTTTCGCTCCGCTGACACCCGGTTTACACTTGTGGCACAAAGCTAGGAAGGCCACCGTGACCGTTTCGCCTGAACTTGCTCTGGAACTATTTTTGGCATCGGCATTTTCCCGTTCATTCAAACTTGAAGACGCGCTGCGGCCCTAGCGATTGCATCCAGCCGGGTGTAACCTCGATGGGCCTCCAAGTGCGGCCATGATCATGGTCACAGCGACTGATTGGGATAAGACGCCGCTCTTCATTCACCATAGACGAATGCCGCGTATCAGAGGTCTTCGTTATTCACGCTGTCTTCTCCCCGATTGGAGCTAATGACACCTCAGAGAGCGTAGAGTAATGTTCGGTGTCTGGGATGGAATTCAGTTGCGCAGGGCCTGCGAGCGCCTCCTGGAGTGCATGGGACATCGCGATTGGTGACCATGTATCTTTTTCACCATGCCACAAATCAATCGGACAACTGATATTGCTCAAGACTGATGACCAGTCTCCGACATACGATCGAACGAAGCGAACATAGGCGGCAGGATGCCGTCGGAAGCTGTTTGCAAAGCTGTGTCTGATCACCTCTTGGAAGGTTTTGTTGTCGATCAATTTCTTCTCTGCCGGACCACATTTCGCAAACAGTTGCTTGATCAAAAAACCCGGCGCGACCGCTGACACCAATCCTTGAACGAAGGTCAACGCTCTCAAAGTGCGAGGACGCGTTATGGCCAGATCGAACACCGGCTTTCCTGCCATCTCGGGCAAGAAGTCTCCCAAGCTTAAAGGCGCGGCGGGAGAGATCAGCGTGAGCCGCCCTACGCGCTTGGGACTTGCGGCCGCGATTTTACTCGCGGCCATTGCACCGATCGAAAACCCCACAACATTGATCTGACCGTCTGCAATTTCACGGGTGCTTTTGTCAAAGTCCGCAAGGAGGTCATGCATCGGGTCCAAAGAACTGGCGGTCAGCAAATTTGGTGCGATAAGACGTACACGATCATCAACGGTTTTGATCAGCCGCGCGTCATGTTCACTGCCGGGCATGCCATGACAGAAATATGCAATTTCGTCTGTTTCTGCGTTCACAGGAACTACTCCTCGAGGTTTGGGTTTTCAGGTTTCGGTGGCCGGCCGAATCGGCTCATTTTGCAGGCGAGCTTTGCCACCAAACAAGGATCGCACACACCAACATCACAGATGCGACGGGACCCCACAACGCTCGTTCCCAAAATGACGGTGTCACAATATTTGCGACGGTTGTTAAGCCAGTGATGCAAAGTACAGCCCACAATGGCCACCGAGGCTCAAGCTTATTTCGCGCCGCGCACTGAACGGCCAAAGCCATCATCGCGAGAAGCACGGCAGAGACAGCCGCCATGGTGCGGCCAGATGTGGACAGCACCCCGGTTTGAAATCCGCCCTGTGTCAAATGTCCCAGTGGCGCACCAAGAACGAGCGACACCTGAAAGCAAATCAGGATGGCACAAAGTACTGTGTAGATATGGGCAGCAATCATGGCATGGATTTGATTACTCATTCTAATAGATCTCCTGTTGCTTCTGATTTGAGCCAGACCATACGATCAAGGAACCAAAGCTTTGCGCCCATCGCGACAGACAACCCAGAAAGGGTGAGTCCGAAATCCAGCTTCCATAACCCGATCGCCAGTATCAAAACGCCAAGGCCCGCGAAGATGTTGAGCAGCCTCGCCATCTGTTCGTGGTGGCGTGGGATTGGATATGTTGATCGTGCCAGCCAGATGCGTTCACCAAGAACGCCTTTTGTCATCCATGCGTCATGAGTTATTGGAGCGCTGAACAAACGCGGGTTCGCCCATGTCCACGCAGCGACGATGAGGATGGCCCAGACACTGTGCCAGCCAAGCCAGTCTCTGCTCCAGATCGCCAGAGCAAACAGCGGCAGGATCGTCAAACGGCTCCATCCACTAAGCGGATTGGAATGGCGCGCCCACGTCGCCTCATCCATTCCCATAATACGTTCTGACAGACGACCGACACCCAATTGATATCCTTTCGTTGTATTTGCACGGAGCTGCATCGTGAGGCGCGTTCAACCTATCGCATCACAACAATGCCGCCGCCTGCGGTGTTCGTCCTGGTCTCGGTGGGTGCGCCATACACACGAATATTGGCACCACTGGACGCATTTGCATCCACAGATTTTTCAGTGTGAACGGATGCGGTTGAGCCGCTATTTGCATCAATATTCACACCATCGCAGATGATATTTTCCATGTCCAGAAATGACCCTCCAGACACTTCAGCCGAGAGAGACGCGCAACCACCATTTGTGATTTCGATTGTCGCACCGCTTGCGACATCAACATGCATTGCCCCTGCCTCAACCGCGTCAACGACAAGCGACGCCCCGCTGGAAGCTGTGACATCAAGGTCTGATCCACTCATCATTTCGGCCACGATGCGCGCGCCAGAGTGAGCGTCGGTTTGGACAAGGGCCGGCATAACGACGCGGACTTCTACTTTGTCACCCGTGACCCAGTTCGGTGCAAGCATTCCATTGTCCATTTCAACCACTAGGACACCGCGTGTGACATCAATGCTGAGGTATTCCAGTTGCCGATCATCTTCACTTTCGGCGATGACCTCGAAAGTCGACCCCATCAAAACTTGAACACTAATTCCTTCTGCGGCTGAAACGCCTTCAAACCCGGACAGGTCGAAACTTTGTGTTTCGGCCAACGCCGTAGATGCAGTGAGAGTGGTCACTAGGATGAGCGCGAGCGCAGTTGACTTGGTTGTGAAGTGGAACATGAGATTTCTCCTTATTAGGGTGTGTGCGCGAACGGGCACATGAAAAACGATTTAGATATCAACGGGCCATACGCTTCTTAGGACGCCCCAACTGTCGACAGGCTGTCCCGTTTAGACCAAAACCAAATCCCAATCGGTGCAGCGACCAACGCCAGCATCAGCCCGTGTTCACCGGACACGTAGTGCGTCAGCCATGACGTTTCGATCGTCAAGTTTTGGAAGAACCCTTGGATGTGAACGTTAAGAGCCATGTGAAAGATGACGGCTGTCCAAACGCTTCCTGACTTAAGGCGGAGCCATGCCATGATCGTGCTGAGGCCGATGCCCGCGATTGTGACAAACACCAGCAGCGGCGCTGGGGCGACCCCAAGGCGCGGTGCCATCAAGAAGTAGACCAAGGGCCAGTGATAGACCGACCAGATCACACCACTTATCAACGCTGTCTTGGTGAAGTCGTAGTGCTTGAAAAGCTCGGGGACCAAAAATCCGCGCCATCCTAATTCCTCACCAATGCCGCCAAAGGCAATATAAAGGCCCAAAGTGCCACCCAATACGAGCAAGACGAGCATCAGGACATAGGGCGATTCAATGTTCATCCCGAGCAGGTCTGCGATGCCAACTTGCGCTTCGCCAAGGAAGGCCGTGTCGTAAAACCCGCCAAAGCCGAGCAACCAGACAAGGCTAAAACTGATCAAGGGTATCAAGAATGCCAACCCATAAGCGGCGGCCTGATAACGCGTCTTGCCCCAGCCCCACCCTAACCCTCGCAGGTTTCCTTGATATACGAACTTGGTCATGAAGGCGGCGACAAGGGGGGCGAACTGCACTACGAAAAATCCCAAAGTGCGGTTGTTGTCTCCCATCGCGACAGCAATGCCATATCCAATGGCCGCAAAGACAGCAACCAACGTGAGGAACAGAACGAGCGGGCGCTTATCTGTTGCCGGCATGCTTGAAATTCCAGTCATCAATCTATCCTTCTTTGAATATTTTCGGTCGTGTTGCGCGACTTAGATTGCCAAGCCAACCACAAGTGCGAAGACCCCAACAAGCAGAAATATGCCCTCAAAACTGTGTAAAATGATGCTGAACCATATGCTGCGGAACCGGCGCGATGGAAGTGTCCAAGTTGCGGCACCAAGGATAATCCCCAACATACGGGTCGGGTAATGCAGATGGTAAATCGCAAAAAGGACCGCATTGGCAAAGAAGTCCCAACGGCCAAAAACGCCGCGCATTTTGGGAAGCAAAATACCGCGAAACAAGAGTTCTTCGCCCAGAAGGTAGTTGAACAGGCACGAAACAATAGCAACGGGGATCAACCACCACGCCCCCACCAGTTCAGGCACAAGCAGCGATTGAAGTTCCAAATACGGAAGCGAAGACACCCAAGGAAACGGGATTAGAATGGACTCGCCTAGTATGGATGCAATTGGCGTCCCTTCGAACAGCGCGTAGACTAGAAACGCCGGAATGAGCCACCAGAACAGCTTGTAATTGGACTTGCCAGTCTTTGGGTCTTGGGGCGCTTGTAGCCAAATGCGCGCCTTGACCGCTGCCCACGTGAATTCATCCAATTCCTGATGAAGGATGACAACCGAAACAATAAATTGCCAAATCATCCCGCCGATCAGAAGTAGCCAAATCGTCAAACCAACTTGCCAAGTGCCTTCAGGCGCCAACATTGGGCCGATGATGAAGGCCAGAATAGGCATAGGCACCGCAACAATCGCCCAAATCGACATGATCTTAGGAAGACTGTATTGGTTGTCGTCGATTGCAGTGTGATAGTCACCCCGCCGCGGTTGAGGCGAAGTTAGGTTATCTGAAACGCGTGCCATGGCGGTGGATCCTTTTAAAGAGTGGCAACAGTTCGTTGATCTACTGACCAAACGTCTGGTTCTTGATCTCAACCATCGCGTCGGTCCAAGCATCAGTCTGGTCCATCATCACCATGTGGGCGGCGCCTTCGATCCACGTAAAGCTCTTGGCGGGTGCCTCGAGCGCTTCGTAGTATTCGAATGCCAACTCGCCGGTTGTGTTGTGATCTTCGGTTCCGGTGATGAAGTGCACAGGAATGTCCGAAACCGGATACGACATGAACAAGTCATAGGCGCTGAGGAAATCCCCCCTCTCAATCGCAGCACTCGAAAGTTCGAGACCCGGAATGTAGCTGTGGACCTGTTTCATCGTGTAATACGGACTCTCGCCGTTGATCGTATATTCGAGGATTTCGTCCCATAGACCGGGCGTGTGATAATCACCGCCGCGATAGTAGTCGACCGCATCACCCAGAACGCCTAGATCCGCCTCATCCACGGGATCAAATGGTTCAATTGAGTGGAGTTGCGTCAGAATTTCGGTGTCGCCATTTGCTTCGGCGTTTGCGACAGCCCATTCGAAATCCATTTCGAAACTGCGGTTCCACGCCACGCGCTCCGAGATTGCGATAAACGCAAGAAACGGCGAACTGTCTTGGGCGATGGTCAAGAACCCTAGGGCGCTCCCCCAAGATTGACCAGCAAGCAAAATCTTCTCCTGGTCAAATCGATGGGCAAGGATTTTGGAAAGCTCCAGCGTGTCTGAAATCAACAACTCCGGTGAGATATCGTCGACGCTCAGGTCCTGACTGAATGAGCTTCCGGCACCGCGCTGATCCCAGTGAACAACTGTGAAGTTCTTTTCCAACAAAGGGGTGTGAAAGAAATCAACCCATGGGATGAGCGCGCCACCGGGCCCACCATGCAAAAAGAGCATGACAGGCAGGTTTGTATCCTGCGTACGGATCAGAATTGTTTGCTCAACGCCACCCAAGATGACACGTTCGATCGAGGCTAGACCGTTTGGAGCAATGTTGCCCGCCTGATCCCGAACTGGAGCGAGACCCGCAAGGGTTTCTTCTTCGGTGGAAAATGTCCAAACAGCGGCTGCGGATGCAACTACGGCTGCAAGTGCAATCAACTTTGGTTTCGAAATAGATTGCATCGTGTGATCCTCCAAGGATGGGTTTGCAAGCAGTGGTCGAACACGACGCCCGACCACAAATTATCAGGGTTTAGCATTGATAAAGAAAAGGACGGCACCCGCGGCAGTCAGCGCGTTCGGAGTCAAATTGCGCCAAGAAAAATCAAACCACGGGCCTGGCACCAACAGGTTTATTGATTTCGAATTGCTAAACACAACTTAGTCCTTTTCTGGGCGATAGCACTCATCTTTCCCGTTCCCAAAGATGATTTTCTTTGGGCGCCGGCCCCGATCTACTGATCCGGTCGAGCGTTACATTTGGTTACAGCTTTGACGAACCTAACAAACAGACCGACGGTCGCTATATGCAGACCGATGGTCGGTTTGTAAAGGATCTTTGTGGAAAAATTTGACCCGCGGCCATTAAGAACAATCATTCACAATAGGCGACATGCAGCCAAAGCATTGTTAGCACGTATCAATCTTGGCGTAGCTGTTACCAGTCGCTTTTCAGATCCCGTGGATGAACAAGCGTCCTAGTACGCAGGTTAACGGTGCAGATGCCTTCGTAGACGTGAGAGAGAAACGCGCGACATGTGGACTAAGATCAAACCCCTAAAGGTGGTCGAAACAAGCCATCGGGACACGCTGGTCACTCATTGAAGTCCGATAAGACCGCACAGACAAGTCCGACGGCGTGCACCAATGCGTTCTCCTCCGTCCGTTCCAGAACGCCAATAATATCAAGGCATTGTACCTAACGTCGAGCAGACCTGCGGGCGGCCCTAACCAGAAGACAGGATGCGCCTTGGGTGCTGGCTGTACTCAGAATTCAAAGAAAATCAAACAGAGTCCTTTACAAACCGACCAAACATAAGACTTCGAACCCCAAACCCAACACTGCACGAACCCAGCCAAACGAAAGAGTCATACAGATGCTTACATTGCAACCAACACTGATGCCGCCCCTCTCGCGACCGCTCCGTCTTTCTGGGTTTGTCGCTCTTTGGAAGACCATCTCTAAGCGCCGCAAGCAAAATCCAAGCAGCTTAGCTTACGTCGAAATGTCTAATCACATACGAAAAGATATCGGTCTGGAACCGGTTCGGCCAAGCCAGATCAACTGTTATTGGGGGATCTGATTGTGCACGACATCAATTCCTCTGGTCCGGGCGTCTACGCAAAAGCGGAAGTGATGCCCGCGATTGCCATGACCGATTTCGCGAAAGTCGGGCATGTCGTGGATCAACTTCGACAGATCAATGTGCCCGTTCCCCGCCCAAAACCAAACGAAGTTGCCATCCGACTGGCCGCATCCTCCATACATATTGACGAGATCTATGCAGCGCAGGGCACGGCCCTTGGCCGTTTTTTTGGGCCAAAGAAAGTTTCAGAAGACCAACCCTATATCATGGGGTCTTCGGCGTCGGGAACGGTTGTGGGTCTCGGAGAGAACGCCAGTAAATTCGCATTGGGCGACAGTGTCGTCGTGATCCCCAACGAAATGGGAGAAATCGGATCTTGGGCCACCTACAGGTGTGTAAAAGACTCTTATGTCTTGGCCAAACCAGCTTCATTGTCCCATGTTCAGGCCGCAGCTTTAACAATGGCGTCATGTGTGGCCTGGGGTGCCCTTATAAAGGCTGGCGTTCAGGCGAACGATCGTTGCCTTGTGGTTGGTGCATCTGGTGCTGTTGGCATAATGATGGTCCAGATCCTTCATTCTTTAGGCGTGAATGTGACTGGGGTTTGCAGCGGAAAGAACGCCGGAATGGTGCGTGCGCGCGGTGCGACGTCAGTGATAGACTACACAACACATGATTTTGGCAACGTTGGCAATAACAGCTTTGACATCGTCTTTGATGCACTTGGCGGGTTTGAGACCGAACAATGCGCCTTGCGAGTTCTTCCACGCAACGGACGTTTTATCACAGTTGTCGGACCACAGCGCTACATTGGCGAAACAAAACTGTCTTGGAGCGCATTCTCAAAAGTGGTTGGTCACGTCTTGTGGCGCATGATTGCGTCCCGCGTTCGCGGTCCCCGTTACGTCTTCGGTGAAGCATTGCCGCGTAAAGTTGTGAGACCGGCGCTGGCTCACATCGAAGAAAACAACATTCGCATTCCGGTCCAAGCAAAGATTCCATTCCAGCTGGACGCAATCAAGGGTGCGGTAACTCTGTTAACTTCACATCGTTCGAAAGGACGGATTGTAATCAATTTCGACGTTCCGCGCACACAATGACACATCCGGACAAGGCCCTCACCGAAAAGGACAAGCCCATGCACTTCTCCCAAGTCGACGAAAATGTTGTGGTCACATCCCGGCGGCATTTTGATTTTTGGATACGGAACCGAAGGTTTTCTGGGGGCCCGCATTGCGGCGCATGAACCCTACTTTGTTGGCCCAATCGCGTGCAATGAACTTGTGTTGGCAGTTTGACTTCTCGTGAATGGGCTTGGAAAATGATCCACCTTACGGGCTCAAATACTATTGCCGCCCGCACCGATCACGCCTACACCGACCATGGGTCTGTATATATAAGCTTGAAGGAATACCTGAATGAACTCTCCTAAGCGTACCAACATGAAGCCAGAAGATCGCCGCAACCAATTGTTGGACGTCGCGCAGTATTTATTCTTTACGAAAGGTTATGATGACACCACGATGGCCGACATTCTTGCCGCAGCCGGGATTTCAAAAGGTGGGTTTTATCATCACTTCAAATCCAAGGACGAGCTGCTGTTCGGTGTTCTGGATCGCATGGCCGAAGCGTTGTTTGGTCAATTGGATTTGGCATCTGGAAGTACATCCACGTCCGCGATGGACCAACTGAATGCCTTCATCCATCTCAGATCTGACTACCTCAAGGAACACGACTACGCAGGACAAGTAGAGTTCTTTAGCGTAATGAACGACGCAAAGAATTCCTCCCTCCTTGCAGCATTCAAGCGGGTCGTGGGTGAATTTGCCAGCCCACATCTAGAGCAAATCATCAAGCAGGGTTGCGACGAAGGGGTGTTTTCGACACCCGATGCACAAACAGCCGCAGACATGATCCTGCATATCGGTGATTTCTTTGATCCCGCGCTGAAGGTCGCAATCGACGCCCGTGGCACCGTCCGTGCCGATGAGGCCGC
The DNA here is from genome assembly GCA_039972875.1 of Pseudoruegeria sp. Taxonomy (GTDB): domain Bacteria; phylum Pseudomonadota; class Alphaproteobacteria; order Rhodobacterales; family Rhodobacteraceae; genus Pseudoruegeria. Next base: position 14,399 of record JBDWMA010000022.1, on the reverse strand, counting down.
AGCAAAATTGCGGGCCGCAATGGCGATGCAATACCTTACTATCGACCGAGTGCTGGGGTTACCCGATGGGACCACCGATTTCGGTTGGCCGGGCATAGTGGAGCTTACCATGTCCATCAAACCTGCTCGTAAACCGATGCAAGACCACCCTGACGCCGAAACCTGACGCGTTTCCAAATACGTGCTGGCGGAGAATCACATAAAACGACGTCACGCAGTATCCACATTTTTTGAAGAGGCAGTTTCATGATCATTCATTCGTCACCGCACATCCATCAAAAATTCTTGAGCGCATTGGTCTGCATTGCTTTGATATCGACATCCGCTGTTGCTGAAGAGACTGCAGGCGCCCCCACAGTCACCGTTGTTGCGACCGTTCGAACCTAAATGGTTAATCAGGTTCCGATCTCTGGCACGCTAGTGCCTCGTGATGAGGTTCAGGTTTTCCCGCAGGTCAGCGGTTACTCCATTGAAGCGCTCATGGTGGATATCGGTGATTATGTTGCTGAGGGTGACACACTTGTGCGGTTGAACAGTCAGACGCTCGAAGCACAATTCGCGCAAGCGAATGCCGAACTCGTGCGAGCATTGGCTGGCATCAGACAAGCACAAAGCCAAATCAGTTCTTCACAGGCGTCGTTGCGACAAGCGCAATCGGTGCTGGACCGTGCGGACCAACTGCGCACCAGCGGATCCGGAACTCAGGCAAGCCTTGATCAGGCCATCGCAAATCAAGAAACTGCAGCAGCTAATGTTGCCTTGGCGATGGAAGGGTTGGCGGTTGCATGAGGCCAGCTACAACAAGCGCAACCACAGGTAGACATCGCACAGTTGAACCTAGACCACGCCAAAATCGTCTCGCCAGTCGATGGGTTGGTTGCAGAGCGCCTTGGCCGACTGAGGGCAATTGCCACATCTGCTGGCGAACCGCTTTTTCGTCTGATCGCCGACGGTCATATCGAAATTGAAGCAGAGGTTGTTGAAACAGCTATCAGCAGCCTCCGGGTCGGTAACGAAGTTTCGCTCGACACTGCCGGTATTGGGCCAGTGTCAGGAGAGGTTCGATTGATTTCGCCTGTTGTAGATCCAGTGACCCGTTTGGGATTGGTGAGAGTTTCGACGAATGGTCAATCTGATTTGCGTGTTGGGCTATTTTCGAGCGGTTGGGTTATCATCACTAAACGTACCTCCCTATCGGTGCCCGCATCCACCGTTCTTACTGACGCGACGGGCGCTTATGTTTTGAGGGTTACCAACAATACCATCGCCCGCCAACCGGTCACGGCCGGCTTGCTCTGGCAAGACCGACGTGAAGTCGTTCAGGGCTTGGCGCAAGGCGACATCGTTGTTGCAAGAGCCGGCGCCTTCTTTGCGGATGGTGATGTTGACCTGCCCCAACTGGAGGGGACAGGACAATGAATATGTCGACTTGGGCCATTCGAAAGCCCGTCCCGTCACTCGCGTTATTCCTTGTTTTATTGCTTGTTGGGTTGGTCAGTTTCGGCCGTCTACCCGTCACTCAATTTCCAAACATCGACATTCCGATCATCACCGTGTCAATCGCACAACCTGGTGCGGCCCCGTCCGAGATCGCCAATCAAGTGATCCAACCGATTGAGGATGCTGTTTCGGATGTCCCCGGCGTGCGACATGTAAACGCAACAGCCACAGACTCTGTTGCCAGTCTGATGATCGAGTTTGAGCTTGAGACAGATACGGATCGGCGGCGCGGATCGCGAAATCAGGGTTGAACCCCGCCAAGCTATCCGGCGCGGGCATCCGTGTGCTAATCTGTTCCCATTCGTTTGCAAGGTAGATATCTTCAAGCGTTTCAGCCGCGCGGGAGAGGATGCAATCCTCGGGCTTCGGCAGTTCTTCGCAGTGGGCATAGGGAAACAGGAATTTTTACTCTTGAAATTCACCGTCCTCGCCCTTCCTCATAGCAACCATCGTCTGAGATCCGCCCACCCTCGCTTGCGGCCATTTCCATGAAGGACATGAGACGACCGTCGGGCAGAATGATCCATGTGCCAAAGCGTACCTTGCCCGCCTTGGGTTCTCTTTATGTGCTATCGGGCTTTTGCAAAGTGGACGAGGCGTGGATCATCATGTCGCCCATAGAGCCAACGTCGCAGTTGGTGGCGGCGCGGATCATTGTGCCGTTGCTGCACTTAAGCGCGCCGTCCATACGTAGGACATCCAAGAGCGACGCAAAGCCGCCTTTAAACGGTGCGTGGCCGGGGTGACGCCCGTATCCCAGAAATCCAGATACGCATGGATGTCTTAGTCATGGTGCGTGTCACCCGATCCGGTTGCAGACGACCTTGTTTGTTGTTGGACGCCACAAAATCTTCGGTTTGCATTTGGTCTTGGCGCTTATACCAAACTTTCGACAGCACCAACTTCTCGTCATAGCTGCCGTTCAAGCGAGGCTTAATCACCGGGTCGAGCGGCCACATCTGAATTGGGGTATCAGCGAGAAAGAAGTGCTCGGGGCGGGCTACAGGGCGGAGAGAAGTGCTAGGAGGAAAAAATGGATTTAGAGGCGTTCCGGGGCCTGTCAATTCACCAGTTGAGCGAGAACCGGCGGACAATCCGTACCTTTCTTCACGGAGACGTGCTGTTTCAGTTGAAGGTCCATCATATGCTGCGGGCGGTGCACCATATGCGCTTCCTTGTGCTCCAAAAGGGTTGCCAGAATACAAAACACCTAATCCAAGATCGGTGGCTTCATTCACCATTTACAGACCACGGTTTAAAGCATCTATCGCGAGTTCATCTAAGGCTTCTTCCGGAAGTCCATTATCTCTGGCGTAGTCTGCGACCATCAATCCAACGTTGTTATTAAAAACAACGCGCCTAGAATCGAGTATATCCTCTTCCGTTTCTACGGTGTTTATTTCACGACCTAGCCCAAAAAGATTAGCTGCTGCAGTGCCAAAATTGATGGCGATTGCTGCAGATGTCATCGTGTGCGTAAAGGCGTTAAAATCGGACTGTGAGTCGGCATTTCGTATGCCATACAAACCCCTATATTAGTTGAGCAGTCCGTTTGTTCCATTGTAGCGATTATAGGTGTCCCAAGGCGTCCAATCCGTCATTGTTCATCTCCAAAATGTATGATCGACTGTTCATACAAGTCACGAGAGTTCTCAATTTCGTCACGATTAAAACAACGTGTCTCTGAGTTATTCGCGAATAGAAATGAGGCACGATAAATATGTGTTTCACATGCTTCTTTCCCTAGATGGTAAGTGAAATATACACTCCTTTCAGGAATTTCTCCATCATAGGCACATGTGTTGCTATCATCTGGAAAAACATCTTCTTGCGGGTTTCGATATTCGGAAGAAACACACATTCGATTCCAATCTATTTCAACACCCTGACCAACATTATACGGTGACCCAGATATATCAATTTCCCTAACGACCTGACCCTTCTGCATGATATAAAGCGCTGCTGATACAATAAAAAAGAGAGCTAGGAGAACGGCTATTTTCTTCAAATTAGGTTGTCCTTAATCTCTTCGCTTCTCAAAAATAGGGGACAGCCTGTCCTGCTTACATACACGCATAGCGATCGGATTTCGCCCCCCGTTGGGGGTGTAAAGCGACTGCAGGGAGTGCCCTATCGGGGCATAAATAGACGTTGCGCACGTCTTTGAGCGCAGCGTTCCACTTTGGCACGGTGCGGTATGGGACGCGCTCTGCCAGATAGGGCTTTTGCTATCCACGTAAGATCATCGCTTTGCTCTGCGCACGGCCGATGTTGAGGACTTGCTGGCAGAGCGCGGCGTCATCTTCAGCCGCGAAGTTGTCCGGTTGTGGGTCAATCGTTTTGGCCAACGATAAGTGGCATTTGGATGAAGTGGTCATCACGATGCATGGTAAGAAGCACTGGCTGTGGCGTGCCATCGATGCAGACGGTAATGTGCTTGATATCCTCGTTCAAACGCGCCGAAATCCCAAGGCCGCAAAGCGCTTTGTGCGACGCTCGATCAACCAATTCGGCGATCTGCGGGGTCTCATCACTGTCAAACTGCGCAGTTTTATCAAACTAATACACATGCTGGCGTCGTAAGCCGACCATCGTGCACACAAGGGCTTGAACAACGCCATCGAAGTTTCGCACAGACTGACACGTAAACGAGAAAAGATATTTGGTGGGTTCAAATCGCACCGGCGGGCACAACGGATACTGTCAGCGCATGATCAGATCAACCTTGTCTTCCGTCCACGTCGCTATCAACACACCATTACTTCATACCGTCATGCTCGTTCAGATGCCCTCAGCCTGGGGGCCGTTTACACCGCTGAATTGGTGGCATGATCCTGTTTTACCAAGGTTTCACCAGCTAACGACAACAACTTGGCAATACCTCTGTGGATGCTATACTTTTCGAAAGGCGTTCTCTATGGGTATGCGTGCTTTTTGATAAATTTTGTGAATGCACAATGACCTTTGAACAAATCCGAACCTTTCTTTGGGTCGCTCGGCTCGGTGGCTTTAGGAAAGCAGCAGATCGCCTGCATCTCTCGCAACCTGCGGTGTCCACTCGGATATCTAATCTTGAGCAAGAACTCCGAGTCTCTTTGTTTGAGAGGGGAAGTGGAGACCTTGTACTGACAAAACAAGGGATGCTGCTGCTATCCTATGCAGAGCAGATGCTTTTTGTAGAGGAAGAGATAAAGCAGCGGGTAGCGAATCCAGCCGAGACGGAAGGGCTATTTCGGGTCGGCGCTTCGGAAACAATTGCGCAGGCATGGCTGCCTGAATTCCTCAAAGCGTTCAGTAAGGAATACCCGCGCGTCAATGTCGACCTTACCGTGGATATCTCCCTGAATTTGCGTGCAGCACTTCTTGATCGCAGGCTTGATCTGGTCTTTCTAATGGGGCCTGTTTCAGAGTTCACGGTGGAAAACGTAGCACTGCCATCCTTTGATTTACATTGGTACCGCGCATCAACAAATCCGATCACCGACATGACCCAAATTCCTGTCATTTCCTATTCAAGTCAAACGCGCCCTTATCGGGAATTGATCTCAGAGCTTTCTCGCACAGTTGGACCGAAAGCGAGGGTGTTTGCGTCAGCATCTTTATCTGCAAGTTTAAAGATGATTGCAGCGGGAATCGCTGTTGGGCCCTATCCCAGGGCACTTGCGAATGATTTTTTAGTGTCTGGTCAGATCGTAGAATTTGATCCAGGCTTTCATCAGCAACCTTTAGAGTTCACTGCATCCTACCTGTCCGAACCTCGAAGCTTTCTTGTTGAAAACAGTGCAAAAATCGCGCGCTCCATAGCTTTAGAGTGGGATTCAACGCACCCCAAGTAGTTCCAAATTATTTATCACCTCTGATATAAAATGATAATTTGAATAGATGGGTTATCCCGTGTGATGGTGTTGTAGCATCACATAGGCGTTCACAATGAATTCAAAAGCCATAAATTATTCGGACCTAAAACTGTCATCCGCTGAGCAGGTTCGAGCGGCAATCCGTAGTGGTTTGTATGATGGTCATACTGCTGGTTTAGCCGCAGGTAAGCTCCAATGTAATCTCGCAATTCTCCCCGAAAAGTACGCGTTGGACTTTCTGCGGTTCTGTCAACGAAATCCAAAGCCTTGCCCTGTCGTCGGTGTGGGCGACACTGGTTGTCCAAACCTGCCAACCCTCGGCGATGATATTGATATCCGTCGTGACGTATCCAAATACCGCATATTTCGCGAAGGGGAGCTAAAGGGTGAATTTACAAATGTGTCGGACGTCTGGTCAGATGATCTTGTGACTGTCGCACTTGGTTGCTCGTTCACGTTTGAAAACGCGCTTTTGCGAAACGGCATTCCGGTCCGCCATATTGAGACAGGCCGCAACGTACCGATGTACCGATCCAACATTGATCTGGCACCAGCGGGTCGGTTTTCTGGGCAAATGGTCGTCACAATGCGGCCGATCCCCGAGAACCAAGTTGCCCAAGCGAAAGCGATCAGTAGCAAATTTCCACAGGCGCATGGATCGCCAATCGCGGTCGGTGACCCCGCGCAGATCGGCATCGCTGATCTTTCCAAGCCGGATTGGGGCGATGCTGTCGAAGTTAAGGTAGGCGAAATCCCGGTTTACTGGGCTTGTGGTGTAACGCCCCAAAATGTCCTTCTCGATGCAAAATTACCGATCTGCATAACCCATTCGCCGGGTCACATGCTGATTTCAGACGTCGCCGAAGATGCTGAAACCACAATTCTACAAAAAAACTAAATCAACACGGAGAACTAAGAAAATGAAAAAGAAAATTGCACTGCTCATCGCTACAACGGCAATTGCATCTCCTGCTCTTGCAGAAGACCTTTCTGTCGTCGGTAGCTGGTCCAGCCTTCCGCTGCACAACCAATATGAGGCCCCATTCTGGAGCACCACTTTGCCAGAGGCGTCCAGTGGGAACATCAGTGTTGAACTGACAACCCACAACGCAATGAGCCTCGGTCTTGGCGATATTTACCCGTTGCTTGGTCAAGGTGTTTATGATGTCGCAATGACGGTTGCGGATTACGCTGTTTCTGATGCGCCTGAACTGGAAGGCTTGGACGTGCCTTTGTTGGCGCTGACGGCGGATGAAGCCCGTGCGATGGTCGATGCTGCACGTCCTATGGTGGCGGATATCTACCGTGATCGTTTTAATTCGCATGTTCTCGCAATTGCACCGTACCCACCGCAAGTCGTTTTTTGTAACGCGGAGGTTTCCAAACTTGCTGATCTAGAAGGCCTGAAAATTCGTGCGTCTGGCCGGATGACTGCGAAATTACTGGAGGCACTTGGCGCCGAAAGCGTAAGCGTATCGTTTGGCGAAGTCCCCGGTGCGTTGCAAACCGGCACGGTTGATTGTGCGGTCACGGGCGCTGGATCTGGCTACAGTGCGGGTTGGTGGGAAGTGTCGACACATCTTATGCCGATCCCATTGGGCGGTTGGGATTCAGTCGTAACAGCGATCAACTTGGACAAATGGAGCAGCTTGGACGCTGACACACAGGCCCTTATTTCCAGTGAAATCGTTAGTGGGTTTGAAGACCCTGCATGGGCCAGCGCGCAAGATGCATTGGTTAACGACATCGCTTGCCTCACCGGCAATGGGGAATGCCCATCTGGCGATGCACGCTCTATGACACTTGTAGCTGTGAGCGACGCAGACTTTGACACGGCGCGCAACATTTTGACCAGTGAAGTTCTGCCAGAATGGGCCGAGCGTGCTGGTGGTGATTGGGCAGATCGTTGGAACGACAGCGTTGGTAAAGTTGTTGGCGTAACAATCAACTAATCAACAGATCAAAGGACGTACTGAGTTATGGAACTACGAATGATAAATAGCCTGAGGATCATCAACAAAGGGGTCGCCCTTGTTGTCGGCTTTGGCTTACTGCTTTGCGCAGGATTTGTGCTGGCAGACATCATCATGCGCCAGATCGGTACGTCCTTTGGTGGCACTGAAGAGATTGCGGGCTACGCTATGGCGCTCGCGACCTCATGGGGCATGTCCTTTACGTTGCTTGAGTTGGGGCATGTCCGAATAGACCTTTTGCGCAGTCGCACAGATGGCTTCAAACGCGCGCTTTTCGACGTCTTTTCGATGATCGTCATGTCGGGCGTTATCGTTACGATTGCGATCAAAGCATGGCCTGTGCTGGAACGTTCCATCAATAATGGATCACGGGCAAACACGCCGCTAGAAACACCGCTTGTCTGGGTGCAGCTGCCTTGGTTCGCCGGTTGGGTTTGGTTCGCATTGATGACCACACTAACGACGCTCGCAGCTCTAAGCCTTGTGCTGAAACGCCGCCATTCTGAGACCGAAAATTTTGTCGGCGCCTTTGCAGAGCAGGAGACATTGCAATGATCGGGTATGTTTCCATTGGTCTATTGGGCCTGCTTTCCCTGTCTATCCCAGTTGGGGTTGTACTTTTCCTACTTGGGTTTGGCATCGATACGTTTTTCTCAAGCTTTCCGCTGACGCGCGGCCTTGGCAATATGGTTTGGTCGTCGTCAAACTCGGCCACTCTGATCGCAATCCCCTTCTTTGTGCTTCTTGGTGAAATCCTCGTGCGCAGCGGTGTTGCAACCAAAACCTACGCTGCTTTAGATCGTTGGGTGTCTTGGCTGCCGGGCGGATTGGTGCATGCCAATGTCGCTACCGCGACAATGTTTTCAGCCACATCCGGGTCATCCGTGGCAACAGCGGCCACTGTGGCCACAGTGGCGATGCCGCAAGCTGAAAAGCTGGGCTATGATCCCAAACTATTCTCAGGCGCAATCGCGGCTGGCGGCACCTTGGGCATCATGATCCCGCCGTCGATCAATCTGATCGTCTATGGGTTTCTGACCCAGTCCTCGATCCCGCAACTGTTTTTGGCGGGCCTGATACCAGGCCTTGCCTTAGCGATCGGCTTTATGGCGATCACAGTCATCATTTGTCTGATCCGGCCTGATTTGGGCGGTACGCGTCGCACCTTCCCATTTCCACAGATGCTACGCGCTTTGATCGATCTGGTTCCGATCCTGATCTTGTTTGGACTGATCGTCGGATCAATCTATGCGGGCTGGGCGACGCCAACAGAAGCCGCCGCCGTGGGCGTCGCAGGGGCACTCATCATCGCGTTTGTCTTTGGTGGCGTGTCGTGGTCAATGCTCACGCAGAGCCTCACTGGAACAGTCAAGATCACATCCATGATCATGTTAATCGTGATCGGCGCGTCTTTCCTGAACTTCACACTGGCCTCTGCGGGTTTGGGCCGCGAGCTGACAGAATTCATGACGGGCCTTGGCCTCACACCGCTGAAGACAATCCTTGTGGTTGTTGTGCTTTACATCGTCTTGGGGTTCTTCATCGAAACGCTGTCGCTGATGGTTGTAACCATACCGATCATCGTCCCGTTGGTCGTGGCCCAAGGGTTTGATGTCGTCTGGTTTGGCATCTTGATGATCGTTCTCATCGAAATGGCTTTGATTACGCCACCCGTTGGTCTGAACCTCTACGTCGTGCAAGGTGCTCGCAAGTCCGGCAGCCTGAATGAGGTAATGTTGGGCGCGCTGCCATACTGTCTGACAATGCTGGCCATGGCCTTTCTACTAATCGCTTTTCCAAGCATCGCTCTCTTCCTGCCAAACGCTTTGCAGTAAAAGAACTTCCCTTCAAAAATAAACGACTGCGGGTCGCATGACGCCCGCAAACAAAGGAGATATGTCTAATGTGGCAATTTTGGGTAGACCGTGGCGGCACATTTACAGACATCGTGGCGAAGACGCCCGAAGGTGAATTGCAAACGCATAAATTGTTGTCCGAAAATCCAGAAGTTTATCCTGATGCTGCCGTTCATGGCATTCGCGAGCTGCTCGGGCTCGGCCCCGACGACGCCATTCCAAGTGGTCAAATCGGTGCCGTAAAGATGGGCACAACGGTTGCGACCAATGCCTTGCTAGAGCGTAAGGGCGAACGGACATTGCTGCTGATCACCAAAGGCATGCGCGATCTGTTACGCATTGGGTATCAGAACCGCCCACGGTTATTTGATCTCAATATCGAGCTCCCCGAATTACTCTATGATGATGTGATTGAGGTCGAGGAACGGATAGGGGCGGATGGCGAAACTATAACCGCTTTAGATACGACCCATGCGCGCGAAGCGTTGTCGCACGCCTATGACAAAGGATACCGATCGGTCGCAATTGCCTTGATGCACAGCTACCGATTTCCCGATCATGAGCAAAAACTGGGGCAGATGGCCGAGCAGTCTGGCTTTACCCAAGTCTCCTTGAGCCACGAAGCCAGCCCTCTCATCAAAATTGTATCGCGCGGTGATACGGCGGTGGTCGACGCCTACCTATCTCCGATTTTAGGGCGCTATGTTAAACAGGTTGCTGACGCATTGGGCACGGCCAAAGGAGGTTGTGAGCGTTTGATGTTTATGCGCTCAAACGGTGGGCTGACCGATGCGTCGCTGTTTGAGGGACGCGACGCGATTCTGTCTGGTCCTGCTGGGGGTGTTGTTGGCATGGTCCGCACCGCTGCTGATCTTGGGTACGACAAGTTGATCGGCTTTGACATGGGTGGCACCTCCACGGACGTCTGCCACTACGCGGGCGAATTCGAGCGTAGTTTCGAAACCGAAGTCGCGGGCGTTCGTATGCGTGCGCCGATGATGTCTATTCACACTGTAGCAGCGGGTGGCGGATCAATATTGTCTTACCGCGATGGTCGTATGCAGGTTGGCCCAGAAAGTGCCGGGGCAAATCCCGGTCCTGCGGCGTACCGGCGCGGCGGCCCCCTTACGGTTACCGATTGCAACGTTCTGCTTGGCAAATTGCAACCTGATCTATTCCCTCCTGTCTTTGGTCCGAACGCAGATCAGCCATTGGATGTTGGTGTCGTGCGGGCAAAGTTCGAAACCCTCGCCGCCGAGATTGGCAGCGACATGTCAATCGAAGAAATGGCCGAAGGGTTCTTGCGGATCGCGGTTGAGAACATGGCAAACGCGATTAAAAAAATCAGCGTGCAACGTGGTTATGACGTCACCAAATACACGATGAATTGCTTTGGCGGTGCGGGCGGACAACACGCGTGCTTGGTGGCGGATGCGCTAGGGATGGAAAGCGTATTTATTCATCCATTTGCGGGTGTTTTGTCGGCCTTTGGCATGGGCCTAGCCGACGTGCGTGCGATGCGCGAACACCAGTTTGGATTGGGTTTTGATCAAATCAAGGGCGCTGAGGTTGTTCTGGGCCGATTGATCGCAGCAGCCGAGGCCGAAGTCATTGGTCAGGGTATCCCAGCCGCGCAGATCACCACAGTGACGATAGCGCACATCCGTCCTGATGGCGCGCAGCAATCACTTGAAGTCCCATTTGGGACATTGAGCCAGATGACAAAAGCGTTTGAGACGGCCCATCAGCAAAGATTCGGGTTCGTTCCTGAGAACGCGAAACTACTGATTGATGTTCTGACCGCCGAAGCGATTGGTGCAACAGGTGAAACTGTGACGTTACCAGACGCGGGCATGACTTCTGCCACTCCTAAACGTAGTCAGATGTGGTCAAACGGTAAACGACGTGATGTACCTGTGATTGACCGGACAACAATGTGCTTCGGAGACATCATTCAGGGTCCTGCAATCCTCACTGAACCAACAGGCACCAACATCCTTGAGCAGGATTGGGAGGCAGAATGCGTCAGCGGAGGCAACCTTGTGCTGCGCCGAACGACCGCAGTTGCGCGCCAAGAGGCCGTTGGCACCAAGGTCGATCCGGTCATGCTCGAGGTCTTCAACAACCTCTTCATGTCCATCGCAGATCAGATGGGGGCGACGCTTGCCAACACCGCCTATTCGGTCAACATCAAGGAACGCTACGACTTCTCGTGTGCGATCTTTGATGAAGCGGGGGATTTGGTCGCCAATGCGCCCCATGTGCCCGTTCACCTCGGCTCTATGTCTGAAAGCGTGCGGGTGATCTTGCGCCAAAACGCCGGAAAAATCCGCCCGGGCGATGTGTTCATGATGAACAACCCCTTTAACGGCGGCACACATTTGCCCGACGTGACGGTCATCACACCTGTTTTTGACGACGTAGGGACGCGGATCATTTACACCGTCGCAAGCCGTGGACACCACGCTGATATTGGTGGCAAAACGCCAGGTTCAGCCCCTCCAGATAGCCGCGTCATCGAAGAAGAAGGCGTTCTGATCGACAATTTCTTGTTGGTCCAGCAAGGCCAGTTGCGTGACGCACAAACGCGTGACTTGCTTGGATCAGGCAAATACCCGTGCCGCAATATCGATCAAAACATGGCTGACCTGTCCGCCCAGATTGCTGCCAATGCGACAGGCGCAACTGAGCTGACCAAGATCACGCAGCAGTTCGGTTTGGAAACCGTCCATGCCTACATGACCCACGTCCAGGACAATGCCGAGGAAAGCGTGCGCCGCGTGCTTGATGTGTTGCGGGATTGCGATTTTACGTATCCGCTCGACAGCGGCGATCAGATCAAAGTGGCGATCACGGTGGATAAACGCGCACGACAGGCGACCATCGATTTCACCGGAACCTCTGGGCAAAACGAGTTCAATTATAACGCGCCAATGGCGATTTGCCGCGCGGTTGTCTTGTATGTGTTCCGTACATTGGTCGGCAGTGACATCCCAATGAACGAGGGCTGCCTCAAGCCTCTCAATCTCATTGTCCCTGAGGGCAGTATGATCAACCCCAATGCGCCTGCCGCTGTCATTTCGGGCAATACCGAAGTCAGTCAGGCCATCGCTGACACGCTGTACGGTGCGCTTGGTGTTATTGCTGGTAGCCAAGGTACAATGAACAACTTTGTTTATGGCAACGATGTCCATCAAAACTATGAAACCATTTGTGGTGGCACTGGGGCCGGTCAAGGGTTTCACGGAACAAGTGCGGTTCACAGCCACATGACCAATACACGCATGACTGATCCCGAGATTTTGGAGACACGGTTTCCCGTTCGGGTCGATGAATTTTCGATCCGGCATGGCTCAGGTGGCGTGGGTCAATACACCGGCGGGAGCGGAATTGTTCGCCGGTTGCGCTTTCTTGAGCCGATGACGGTGACCGTTCTGTCTTCGCATCGCAAAGTTGCACCACACGGCGCTGCTGGCGGTGGAGAGGCCTGCGTCGGTGAAAACAGTGTCGAGCGTGCAGATGGTCGTATCAAAGCCCTCAATGGCAACGATGAGGCGCAACTCGCGGTCGGCGACGTGTTTGTGATGAAAACACCAGGCGGCGGCGGTTATGGAAAGGTCACAAAATGAGCAACGTTCAAGGAGAAGAAATTGATGAAATTTTTCATAGGACCTAAACAGATTGATATCGCTATTGAACATCTTGTTGTCGCAGGTTGGACAGGGCGTGATCCTTCATTGGTACAGCATCACATTGATGAATTAGGTGAAATCGGTGTTGTTCCTCCATCTACGACCCCCCTCTTCTATCGGATATCGAGTTCGTTGTTGACGCAGGCAGGCTCCGTTCAGGTCTTAGGGACAGAAACGTCTGGCGAAGCTGAACCATTTTTGGTCAATCACGGCGGCAAGTTGTGGTTAGGGTTGGCATCCGATCACACCGATCGAAATCTCGAAACCGTATCTGTTGCGGCTTCAAAGCAAGCCTGCGGAAAAGTTTGTGCGACCGTCTTGTGGGAATTCAGCAAGGTCCGTGACCATGTCGATCAAATGAGGTTGCGTTCATGGATCAAAGACAAAGGAGATTGGATGTTGTATCAGGATGGTCCTCTGGACCAGATCCTGCCGCTTGCAACCTTAAGCGCCCAAATCGAAAACATCGATCATTCGGCGATGTTGTGCGGAACACTTCCAGCTATAGGGGGCGTTCGCCCGGCGACTGAGTTTTGTGCCGAACTTTATGATCCCCTTTTAGATCAAAGCATTGAACTTCAATATAGGTCCGAAAGCCTAGATTACATTAGTTGAAACCCAGTCATTCAGTGCGATGGTCGGCGGGAAGGCCCGAAACACTTTGATGCCAAGCATGAGTCGCGTGATTGGGTCCTGTGTGCCAAATAGCTAGCACTAGGTTACTCTTGTGTATTCGCGAAAGCGGCCATTGGAATGTTATCGGCGAACGGCAACAAAGTCCGCAGAGTGTTGAAAAAGTCTGATGCATGGTTGGTCTGGCGCTGTTTCACTCGTTTTGGGAGTAGAGGTGTGGCGATGATAGGACCGAGGCAAGTGGCGCAGGGTGCGCTGTTTTATGAGTTTTCGATCGAGGCGTTTGTGCCCAGAGATCACCCCCTACGCAGCATTGATCGTTTCCTTGACCTCTCTGGACTTTGTCGCAAATTTTCTCACAGGCTGAAAGGAGGCACCCAGCGGATACAGTTTTGCTGCGAGAGCCGTAAACTGCTTGAACGACGACACGCCCGTTTGATCGAACGGCCCTATGTATGTACTGGCTGCTGTTCGCACATGATTTCTCGCATGTTCTCGGGAATCGCTCATATGTATTTGGCCTGTTTATCGATACGCGGATCGTGGCCTTGTTGGGGTTACGCACCCGCCATGATCTCATTAGCGGACAGGTCGATTATGACCTTAAGGGCCGTCAGGCTTTGGGGGCGTAATATTTCCGCTCCATGCTTTGCTATCTATCGCGAACTCCTTTGGATTGCTGTGGGTCGATCAGACGCCGACAGCAACCTCGTTTCTTGGCGCGTCAAACGCCATTTTGTGCCTCAGTATGCTCCAGGCCATCCGCGCCAGTTTGTTGGCCAGCACAACAGCGGCCCTATTCCGATGCATGCGTTCAGATGCGCGTATTAACCACGCGCCAAAGCTACAACCGGGCCATCGATGTGGGCGCATCATAAGGACTTTGGC
>JBDWMA010000021.1:0-76518 GCA_039972875.1 Pseudoruegeria sp. | reverse complement strand
ATCACCGCTACCAATGTTGCCATTTTCGTCCAGATCTATAACCAGAAAACCATCGTCCGCAGAAGCCCAATTTCCGGCTTCTTTAAACCCATCGTCGTCCCAATCGAAATACGTCGTCCCACCAACCTCAATTTCGATACCGTCGTTATCAAGGTCTAGAATGATGGGTTTATTCGTATCAAGCCAACCTTCCCCGTCGTCAAAGTCTACAAAATTTGGAGTTCCGTCTCCGTCCCGGTCGCCAAAAAGACCATCTTCACCCAAATCCTCAGGCCGGGGCGGAGGTCTTCGACTGTCCGTCGGTGCGGATGTTCCATCGTCTACGTTTATGGGTTCATAAGTTCCATTAGTATAATCGTATGCCACGCCATCCCCAGGAATATTGTCCCCGGGATCGCCGTCCTCGAAAGAATATGGCTGAATATTACCTTCGGAATCTACATAATAAGTGGATAGTGATCCAGTAAAGTATTCTTCTAAATAACTCCCTTTTAATGCTGCATTTGCCTCTAATACAGCAAAAGAAACGAGATTATAGTAACTATGCGCGGTTTCAATAAGACGCGTTTCTAAATCTTCTCCTGTTAACAGACCCTCCGCAAATACTTTTGCTTGCTCATAGTCCTCTTGTAGCAGACTGAGCTTTGTTTCGAGACCGATGTGAACTTCTGAAACCGTCGAGCCAAAAGAAGTTCCGTTTCCATATTTTTCTAAAGCATGAGCAGCAATGAGAGTGGGTTCTAAATAGGAAAATGGGGTTATAGGACTTTTGGGTAAATCTTATAGGCTCAATTGTGAATTGAGACTATAATCAATGTCTTCACTGTAGTCACCGTACTCAAGAGAAACGGTTGGCAATCCCGTATCTTCGCTAAAACGTATACTGGCCATGCTTTATTGTCCTTAGTTTAGCTGGTTGCTTGTTTAGGAATTCGTAAAAAATGAAGGGCATCAAATTTGTATTTTTCAATCTGTAGTCTTTCGAACTCTTCATCAAACGGAGGCTCGAGTGCCTTATCAATTATGATGAGATATTCGTCCAGTTGTTCACAAATGAGTGCGTGGCCGATGGGTTTCGAAATATAAGCATTCGCTATTTTCAATGTACCTGGTAGAAAGAGCCCGACAAATTTACTTTTTTGTACACATTCGTCAGAATCATACAAAAATGGCCCCATTGCCAACGGGTTAAATTGACAACTTTTATTTCTCTGACAGAGTTTAGCAATATTTTGATAACGAGCTAGAAGCTGCGCTTTACTTTTGGTCTTGCTCAAAGGAATTACTGAATACAAAAGGTCAAAATTGACTTCGTTTCTTGCTTCTTCCAAAGACATAGCGCCCAATTCGTCAATCAGTACTCTTACAGTTCTAGTTGAGCAAAATTGTTTACTCTCCTCTCCCTTCAGATTTACATAAGTGCAATTATTTTTCTCATCTATCGTCAAATTGGATGCGTCAATAAAAGAACGTAGTTCAGAATCTACTTTTTGCGTTTTCGAAGCGGGGTCTGCAAAAGTTGGAACGGCAACAATGCAACCAATTGCCAAAAAAAACACGCTAAAGCTTGGAGTATCCACAAACCAAATAAACCAAATTTTCTTGACGGTACTTTTGAAAAATTCCCTGGAATCACGAGTGTTAAACAGAAATGCACAGGCCGACAACGCGGGTGTCGAAATTAAGAGCATAACCTGCCAAAATTTGCTGCCTTTCATAGACGCGAAGTAAAACAAGATGATAACGATAGAAACGGTTGCTACAGTCAGAAAGCTCACTTTTGATTTTATCAATTGGATTCTTTTTTCCTTAATTCCAGTGCCCATATTTAGTCTCTAAGTGTGATCAAGTATCGTGTGGAAAGAAAGAATATCTCGACAACAATTAGCGACTTAAACGTTCTGGTTGTGCCCTGTTGTCCGTCATCAAATAATTTTAGACAGATGGCGGTTTGACTTTGAGGAGTCATTACACATCTGGTTTCATTTAAACAGCGGATTTAGCGTGCTGCAAGCGGTATGTATTCGCCTTTCGGTAATATCTAGTCAATTCCGAAAAATCGAAATGAGAAGGCGGGAAATTCTTCCTTTTTAATTGGATACATCTTTTAAATACGTGCTTTGTGGGTGTTGTCACGTTAACTATGCGGGTTCCGAAAACCACAAGTATCCTCTTTCAAGCTGCACAGATTGCCACACTCCAAGCGGGACTGTTGCGTTAACTTGTTAATCGCTAATTTTCAGCAGGGCAGGGGACCAGTATGCGTAGAAAACAACCGTTCAAACGACATCGTTTTCCATCATTGATCATTTTATCTGCGGTGCGGATGTATTGTGTGCGCTTGTGCAAGTGTACGGACCAACAGGTTTGATGATTGACGAACTACAAAGACCTATTGACCCTAGCGTAGCTGCCGAAATTTCATCTGGTTTTCTTACACCCGGAGACCAATGTTTCAAATCCGACACGCCTGTCCAGATGTGGCGACTTGGTCCATCGATCAAACCACGTGCTGACGGCACATACGACGAACGGCCGCTGCTCTCGAAGGTCTGGGAGAAGCCAATCTGCGAGATCAAGGTCGGAAATTTGGTCATCTCCTACGACGATAAAGGCCTGATCAAATCCGGCCCAGTGACGCGCACCATGTAGAACCAAGCCACGCATTTGCTGGATTTCTGGGGCACTGGCGTGACCCCCGGCCATGCGTAATATTGCGCTGATGGCAAATTCAAAGGCCAGCACGTCCCGCAGATAGATATTCTGCGCACGGATGGCGCAATCATTCTGCCGGATGGTCGGCCATGTCCTTCATGGAAATGGCTGCAAGCGAGGGGTGGCGGGTCTCTGACGATGGTTACATGGTTGCCATGCGGAAGGGTGAGGACGGTGAGCTTCAGGAGCAAAAATTCCTCTTCCCTTATGCCCATGGCGAAGAGCTGCCCAAACCAGAAGATTACATTCTCGCCCGCTCGGCTGTGATGCTTGAAGACATCTACCTAGCTAACGAGTGGGAACAGATCGGCACACGGATGCCCGCGCCTGCGGCCATGGTTGGGCTGAACAGTAACTCTTATATTAAGGTCCCCTTATATGAAAAAACGTAAGAAAACTGAAAGAAGTGCTGAAGATCAAACGATTTTGTATTGGCTTGTGGGATACCAACGTGGCGTAACGTTTCCAAGAATTTTAAGTAGGCTAAAATTCGTTTTTCTTTGTGGAATTACAATACTACTTATTGTTTCTATAACGTATTTGATTAACCAATTTTTCTAATCGAGAAGATAATTATGGGTGATATAATTTGGTCAACTGCAACGAGTCAGCCTTTTGATTTTTCCGAAGATAGAAGACTAAAACCTCTCTAAGAGAACTGAAAATAAGACGAAAATGCAAATGAAAGCCTCCAGAGAGAAAAAATTGATAATATTCACCATCCTGGGCGCTGTATCGTTTTTCTACTCAACTTCAAAAACTGAAGGAGAACTCTGGCATATTGTTCAGTTGGTTTCGATTCCTGTGTTTACAGGAAGTTTATTTCTATTAATCATTTTACGTCTGACAAATGTTCTTAAGACTATAATTGGAAAAAGTGAGTGAAATAATTGAGTAACAAGAATGCCAGTGGCGGTATAAATTTTAGCGGTGAAGTTATTTCTGTTTATACACATTCTAATTCGTTTGGGTGGCCCCAAATCGGAATTGGAAATAACGTCACTAACTATACAATAGATTCGACACCTACCTTAAGGGCATTGCCAAGTTAATTTTGATGGGTTGAGAAAAGGGGTGTTCCTCCTCTTACGCCGTCATCTCATCAGCATCACATTTCCACAGATCAAAAGCATCTGATCTAGCGTGGCGGTATGAGCTGGAGGAAAGCCGATAGCGGCGTGGGCTT
This sequence comes from Pseudoruegeria sp., assembly GCA_039972875.1. Classification (GTDB taxonomy): domain Bacteria; phylum Pseudomonadota; class Alphaproteobacteria; order Rhodobacterales; family Rhodobacteraceae; genus Pseudoruegeria. The sequence goes on along the minus strand of JBDWMA010000021.1, from coordinate 72,617 downwards.
GATGTAACTGCGCAATTTGTCTGTTACAATGACACGTGGCTGGCCATAACGCGCTATGAGGCGTTTTAGAAAGCGTTTTGCGGCCTTGGCACTACGGTGTTTCAGGATAAGAATGTCTAGTACATCGCCGTGCGCATCAACGGCGCGCAAAAGCCAGAATTTCTCGCCGTTGATCATAATGACGACTTCATCGAGGTGCCATTTGTCAGCACAGCCCGGTCTTTCGCGTTTATACAGTTGATCGATCAACTGTAATGCTGTGCCCGTCCGGTGAAGGCGCTCTGGTGTGAGGTTTGCGACCTCTGTTATGCTGCTTAAGCAGCATAACGCCAAGGGGTGAGCTCGTCGAGGCGCGTAATCTTGTGGTCAGCGATTTGTCCGAGGACCCATGTGAGCCAAGCCTGTGGATCGACTTTGTTAAGCTTGGCCGTTTCGATCAGTGTGTAGGCAATAGCCATGGCTTTGCCGCCACCTTGAGACCCCGCGAACATCCAATTTTTGCGGCCGATGGCCACCGGTTTGACAGCCCGCTCGGCTGTGTTGTTGTCCAGCTCCAGAGAGCCGTTGCTGAGATACGGACGCGCCTTTGGCATGCGACCAAGTGCGTAGCGGATCGCCTTAGCCAGTGGTGATTTTCCCGATATCTTGGGGAGTTGTGCGTGCAGCCATTCTTCGAGATCATCAAAGATCGGTTTTGCATCCGCTTGCCGATGTGTGACCCGTTCTTGGGGCGATTTGCCTCGCGCCTCTTTCTCAACAGCATAAAGTTTGGCGATCCGTTTGATGGCCTCTTCTGCGATAGCCGACCCTTGCGCGGTAAAAATGTCGACGAACTTGCGCCTGACATGGGCCATGCAGGCCATCTCACTGGCCTTGCCGTGGCCAAACACACCGTTGAAGCCAGAATATCCGTCCGCGTGGACCCAACCATTATAGCCGGACAAGTGGTTCTCTGGATGTTCGCCCTTGCGATCAATGGTGAACCGATACCATGCGCAGGGCGGTGATTGTCCGGCCCACGGCCTCTCGTCGCGCACATAGGTCCAGACCCGCGCCGTTTTGGTCCTCTTATGACCAGGTGCTTGCATCTTCACCGGCGTATCGTCTGCAAAGACAGCGGCCCCTTGGCGGACCATGCGCCCAATCAGATCAGCCAGAGGTTCGAGTAACGCCGTTGCGCGGCCCACCCAGTCGGACATGGTCGAGCGATCCGGATCAACGCCTTCGCGGGCATAGATTTGCGACTGCCGATACAGCGGCAGATGGTCCGCATATTTGCTAACCAAGACATGGGCCAAAAGGCCTGGTCCCGGTCTACCACGCTCGATAGGCCGCGATGGAAATGGCGATTGAACGATGGCTTCGCAGCACTTGCAAGCTTTACGGGGTCGTAGGATGCGGTTCACGACAAACCGGCCCGGAACATATTCCAATTCTTCAGTGACATCCTCACCAAGCGTTTTGAGATGACCACCGCAGCGGCCACAATCATCGCCCGGCGACAGCACTTCGTCATGCCGGTCCAAATGATCCGGCAATGGCTTGCGGCTATGCCGGCGAGGCTTTTGATCCTCATCGGGTTCGGTGGTGGGCTTTGTCTGGTCCACGGCTGCACTGCTGATCTCTTCGTCTTCCGCGAAGGTCAGGTTGAGCTGATCAAGGCCTTCCGACTTCGATCCAAACCGGTGGCGATTGTGTCCATGAAGTTGGTGCTGAAGTTGCGTGACCTTGAGGCTCAAAGCCTTCACCTCATCGGCCAGCAGCCGATTTACAGACCGCAGTTCTTCGTGGTCATCTGGGGTGATATCGAGGCTGTTCAGCATAGCCGATCCTATACTGGATCAGGGGCAAAACAGGAATCCACAAAGCGCACAAAACCCCATCTTTATTGAACCTATCCAACGCTTAGAGGACGCCATGTCTTCTTGGGCATACGCCAGTCGATGCCCTCCAGCAACATCGACAACTGCGCACCTGATACGTTGATCTTGCCGTACTTGGCAGCAGGCCACACGAACCGGCCTTTCTCCAGCCGTTTCGAGAACAGGCACGCGCCCTGACTGTCCCACCAGATGATCTTGAGCAGATCACCCCGACGACCACGAAAGACAAACAAGTGACCAGAATAGGGATCCTCAGCCAGAACCTTCTCGGCTTGCGCCGCCAGCGTGTTGAACCCTCGCCGCATGTCCGTCACGCCAGCCGCAAGCCAGACACGGGTATTGCTGGGAACGGGGATCAAGCCATCAATCCTTGCACCAAGCCCACCACAGATGAGAGCTCTGTCGGTCCTTCCACCAATATCCGCCGCCCATCCGACAGCGTGATGTCCACCCGACTGGCTGATAGTACGGCAGCAAGAGGCGGGTTGGCGACATCAACGGCTAACGGCAAATCTGATGAGTGCATCGCCACTTCAATGAAAGGCGCGTCTTCAACCGTATCCTCAGGTGCAACCAACGGCGGGGCAAAGCGAGGATCCTTGAGCCAATTATGGATCATGTTCGCGTTCATCGCATACCGCCGGGCAACCTGCGCGACAGAAGCTCCGGGCGGCAGCGTCTGCTGGCAAATCTCCCGCTTCTCGTCGTCCGACCAGCTTCTGCGCTTTCGTCGCTTGCTCATCACAGGCCCCCTAAGTGTCCACTTATTTAGATGGACACTTAGACAACAACTCATCACACCGTTAGGGCGGGTTCAACGAGCGCTTACAAAACAAAGAAGGCCCAGTGTTAATTAACAAAGGGCCTTTCAGGTGCAGAATAAATTTGAATGCGCGGTTTTAGATTGAGCCAGCTTCAACCATGAAATTATTCGCGGTACACATCGCTGCATCATCAGACGCAAGATGCAACACCATGCGCGCTACGTAGATTGGGTCAATAGGATCAGGCAAACACTGCCGATTAAGATGTTTGTCCAATGCTTCGGGAGTTACCCAAAGCTCTTTCTGCCGTTCCGTCATAATCCAACCGGGTACCACCGTGTTTACGCGAATACGGTGTTCACCCAAATCACGGGCCATTGTTCGCGTTAGGCCATGCACACCGGCCTTAGCCGTGGTGTAAGATGGAAAACCACCGCCAGCTTCCCACCAAGAATTGGACCCCATGTTAATGATCGATCCACCGCCTGCGTCGATCATACCAGGAGATACAGCCTGAATAGCAAAAAACATGTGACGCAGATTATTGGCCATACGCTCGTCCCAATATTCCGGGGTGACTTCTCGCCAGTCATGACGATCATCGCGTGCGGCGTTATTCACAAGCACATCTGCAGTGCCCAATTTCTGCTCCAACGTATCAAAAGCCGATTTAAGCGCCGTTATGTCGCGAAGATCGCAACGAGAAAACGCGTGTTCTCCGTCTAAATCGGCCACAAGCGCACGCCCGGTGGCTTCATCGAGATCGACCATTCCGACCCGTGCACCCTGTTCGGCGAAGCCACGAACAATTTCAGCCCCAATCCCAGATGCTCCGCCAGTGATGAAAACCGTTTTTCCCTTCAAGCTGGGATAGTTAGCAAAATTATTCATTATCCGTCACGCTCCACAATCCATTCAACGGCCGGATCCAACTGGAACCGCCATTTACGCAATGGCCCAGCCATCACATTCAAGTAATACATCTCAAAGCCATAGGGGGCCGCACAGGGGTGATGACCTTTTGGTACCAAAACAACGTCCCCATCAGATACCGCCATAGTTTCATCCAGCGTGCCATCTTCGGTGTAAACCCGTTGAACACCAAAACCATCTGACGGTGCGATCCGATGGTAATAGGTTTCCTCTAGGTAAGTGATATTTGGATAGTCATCGACATCATGACGGTGGCTTGGATAGGATGACCAGTGCCCCGCCGGCGTAAACACTTCGGTGACAAGCAAACTGTCACAACAATCTCGGCCTTCCATCGCGATATTGTTGATATAGCGGGTGTTGGTCCCCGTCCCGCGTTTGGTCAGCGCAATGCCATCGGGGCCCAATTGTTGCGCAGAATACCCCCCCTTACCCGGGGCACGACACACCGCAAGTATACAGTCTGTTGTCGCGGTTGCCTCCCAACTGTTATCATTGGGAACATACAAAGCATGGGGAGGCGTTTTTTCCCAAACGCTCATGCGCTCCCCCAATTCTCCCCAATTTTTTCCGGCGGCATTGATCTGTGCTTTGCCTTCGACCAGAACCAAGATTACTTCGCGATCGCCGGTGGCCTCTTGTACATTCTCCCCAGCCTTCAAACGATGAAGAGAAAAACCAACATATTTCCACCCAGCAGATTCTGGCGTGATATCATGAACCTTTCCCGCGTCCCCATTGGGTTTAACAAGAAGTTCTGCCATCAATATTTTCCTATCTAAATTCATCAGCGGGGTCACCTAAGTGCCGACGCGGTTGTTGAAAATACACTATTTTCGTTTCCCTCTGTCCAGTGGCAACTCCGGGAATTTCAGCACGTTTGACATATCCAGACGCAGCTTTAGTGTTATGAGAAAGAACTGAGGCAATCAATCTCGTCCATTCGATAAGTCAATGTGCCAGATGTTACAGTACCAACACCGGACACACATTAAACGGACATGCCATCGATCCCAGATCTCAGGAAAGGTAGAATTGGAATTCTATTTTCCACGTCAGGGACTGGCTTTAGCAATCCCCGGTACAAATAGGACGTCTGTGATTTTATACACACACACCAATTTGCCAGTGCCACACAATGAATATGTAAGCTCACAACGAAGGGCTACGCGGACCGATCATGAGAACGGTCCGCGAATTTTTATCAGAGCGCATGCTCCATATATTCTTCGCCGGTTTTTGCACCCGTGATGTAGGCCACGATGTCCTGTCCGTCGGTCTCTTCTTTTTTGAGATTGGCGACAATCCGACCACGACGGAACACAACAATGCGGTCAACAAGATCCAAGACCTGACGCATATTGTGGCTGACCAAAATCAAAGGTTCGCCGGCTTCTTTCAGCGTCTTGATAATATTTTCCACCTGCGCCGTTTCCTGCACACCCAAAGCAGCTGTTGGTTCGTCCATAATTGTCAGGCGAGAATGGAACGTCGCGGTGCGCGCGATGGCAACACATTGACGTTGACCACCCGACATATTGCGGATGCTATTGCGAATGTTCGGGATCTTTACGCCGGTTTTATCAAGTCCCGCCATGGTTGCTTCGCGCATGGCTTTGTAGTCAAGAAAACGAAATGGGCCAAGCCAGTCAAATTTTGTTTTCTCTCGACCAAGAAACAGATTGTCAGGCACGTCCAAGTCATCGGCCAGCGCCAACGTTTGAAACACAGTTTCAATGCCTGCTTCGCGGGCATCAAGAGGACCGGAAAAATCAACCTGCTCCCCATAGAGGGAAACTTTACCGCTGGTGCGTTGCTCAACCCCGGTAATCTGGCGAACAAAGGTCGATTTCCCCGCACCATTGTCGCCCATAATGGCGATATGCTCGCCCTTTCTCATTTCAAAGTTGGCATCTACCAAGGCATGCACGCCACCGTAATGCTTGGTAAGGTTCTCAGTTTTCAGAACAAATTCGTCGCTCATCTTATACTCTCCAAGCTTATGCGCGGTTGCGCTGGCGGTATTGGTCAAGGATCACAGCAGCAATGATAATGCCGCCCATGGCCATCAGCTGATACGATCCGTCCAGTTTGACGAACGTAAATCCAGACCTGATGACGCCCAAAACCATCGCACCGAGAACTGTACCGATAATAGATCCACGGCCCCCGGTTAGGCTGATGCCACCGATAACGGCCATGGCAATCGCGAACAATTCATAGAATTCCCCCATGCCCGCTTGTGCAGTTGAGGCTTTCGCGCTCAGAACAACTCCGGCAAATGCAGCCAGCATCGAGGCGATCATGTAAACCATAACCTTATGCTTTTTGACATTAATGCCAGACATCCGGGCCGCTTCTTCGTTCGAACCGATCGCATAGGTATGTTTTCCGTAGACCGTATACTTCAAAATGATGTGGAAAACGACGGCAAGTGATAGGAACCAGACGACAGGCATCATACCCGAACCGAGGAACTTATAGCTTTCGGTTGGGAACGAAACAGGACGGCCAGATGACCACCAAAGAGCAATACCGCGGCAGATCAAGAACATACCAAGTGTCGCAATAAAGGGAGGAATACGAAGATAAGCAACGAATGTACCGTTAATGGCCCCAATCATTGCACCAAATGCCAATCCCACGACAATTGGGATAAGTACCGGGAGGTCCATCGCCCAGGTTCCAAAAATCGCTTTTGGATTTGGGTTGCCATTCACCAGTTCGGTTTGCGCAAAACTCATCGCAATCATTGCGGTGGCCGCGACGAGCGGACCGGAGCTAAGATCGATACCTGCGGTAATAATAACCTGGGTCACGCCAAGCGCAATGATCCCGATAATTGCAACCTGCAGGATAATAATTTGAAGTCTTGCTTCATTGAAAATCGTATCAAATCGTCCACGGGTATCAAAAAGGAAGCTCTGATTATTCATATAGGGCAGAAGCTGACCTAGGACCTCGAAAATCACGACGATAATAATCAACGCGAGAAGGATATTCATTTCGTTCGGCCAAGAACGTTTGCTCTTGTCGAATGTTAGCCCGCCCGTGCCGTGGCTGGTATCTGTCATTGGGTACGCCCCCCTATAAAGCGCTAATTGAAGCACTGGGCGACACACAAAGTGCCGCCCAGCATGGTTGGTCAAAAACTAGATTTAGTTTTTGGACAAGAAGTCATCGATGTTGTCAGGTGTAACCAGCAGGAACGGGATGTAGACTTTTTGGTCCACTGTTTCGCCAGCAGCCAGTGCGAGAGCGGTGTCTACAGAACCAGCACCCTGACCGAATGCATCCTGAAATACAGTGACGTCATAATCACCGGATTGCATGGACAACAAAGCGTCTTGGCTGGCATCAACACCACCTGTTTGAACGTCAGCCATATCAACGCCAGCAGCTTTCATCGCTTGGATCGCGCCAATTGCCATTTCGTCATTGTTCGCGAGAACAAAATCAAACGGTTCACCAGAAGACATCCAGTTGGTCATAAGATCCTGCGCTTCGTCGCGCGACCAGTTTGCAGTCTGCTCATCGATGAGGGTCATGAAGTTACACATGTCCATACCGATCACATCGTGAACGTCTTTTGAACGCTGCACGGCCGCTTGGTTGGACAGCTGTCCGTTCATCAAATACCCACGAGCACCGCCCGCCTTACCAGCTGCACGCAAGTTATTACAAACTTGGAATGCAGACAGTGTGCCGGATTCGATTTCGTTGGACGCCACAAACGCCTGTGTTGCAGGCAGTTCGTTTACGTTGTCTGGCTCGCGGTTTACATAAACCAACGGCGTGCTGCCCGCCGCTTCACTGATCGCTGCACCCGCAGACGTATCGACGATGTTCACGATGATCGCATCAACGCCTGAAGCGACGAAGTTTCTAACTTGGTCAATCTGTTTTGCCAAATCATCGGTTGCGTCTTCCATTTGCAAAGTCACGCCATCAATGCCCTCGGCATGTTCGGTCATACCATTGCGCATAACCGTCAACCAGTTGTCATCGAAACGCGAAATCGTCGCGCCAATTTCCTGAGCCATTGCTGATGTTGACATCAAGGCCACCAGGCCAGTTGCAATAAAAGTCTTTTTCATGAGGATCCTCCCAAAATTTGGTGTCCGGCACACCAGATATTTTTCACCGGAATCTCCGTTTTGGAGCAATTCATCCCCCGTTTTACGCAACTTTTTGCTGCGCGCGCGTGGATATGAAGTCGATTGATTGTGAAATCGCACTTAAAGGATCTGCAAGATTGCGAACCTCTGGCGCAAAGCATTCGAAAGAAATTAGCCCGGTATACCCGGCATTTGCCAGGGCATCGATCTGGGCCAAATTGCCTAGCCGATCATGGACATTAACCAAGACACGGTGGTCGTCTTTCATTTGTTCTATGGCGATCGCAGGGTCGGTAATGCCTGAAGCATGAACTATTCCCGTCAATTCTGGATAGATCGCCCCCTCCCCCGCCAACGTGTGGTGAAACGTATCATGCACGATCTTTACCCGATGTTGCGCGTCCAGTGACACGATGGCAGACGCCAGTTCAGATTTTAATCGAAGCGAAGAGCGCTCAAAACCTACAGGCTCTATCAAGGCGACCAATCCGGCCTCTTCTAACAGCGGAAGACACCCATCCAATGCACGCATCAAATCGGCACTGCGGCTTGCTTTATCTGTCCGACTTCCATCATTGCATGGAATTAAACTAATTGTTTCAGCACCGGCATCGCACGCAATTTCGATTAACGCTTTTACTTCATTCTCGATTTCATCGGACCAACGATTAAAAGGATAAACCTGCGAGAGACCCAACAGCCGAATACCATGATCGCGCACCAAAGTGCCGGCCTGATCTGGTTTCATCCCGTCGAATACAGGACGCCCAAGATCATTCCGCAACTCCACCCCAACGCACCCCAAGTGGACCGCAGTTTCGAGCAAAGCATTCAATGGCGCCTCAGACATCGTAACTTGGTTCAAACTAAAACCGAGCATTCTTCTCCCCGCTTGCCTCACACCCGAAACGTACAGTTCCGAATCTGCTGACTTTTACAGATTGAGGCCAACACCCGTCCGCCGTCAACCTTTTTTGCAACCGGTTGCAAAAATATTGTTTCAACAACCAGTATCGGATGCCTCAATCTTCGCCTAAACTCAGGCCATTTAGACGTCTAGATAAATAATTTATTTTCAAATAGTTACGGACTCTCTTGAACATAAAGTTTGGGCGCAAACATCCAACAACATAATTGTGTCGAGCGCAGTATTTCTACCAAACATCTACAGAGCCAGTTGCCGCACATCGTCTCAAAACAAACCACCTCGTCCGAGTAACCGATCTTAAATTGCAGCATCCCTCTAGAAAAGCTCAAATCGAACCCGCCACACGACGAAGAAATTGATCCTCCGACAAGTCAAATTGCGGTATCAGATTAATCAATTCGCCGCACTAAAACAAAATGGCACCTTAATACCTAATGCATATCCCGTTTAGAGAAATTTACCACACCTTAGACTGAATCTTGTGAATGGTATTCTCTTAAAAGACGACTGAAATGATCTTTATTCTCAGCTCTGCTGTCATCACAAAGCGCACTATATCAAAGGTTAACGAAAGAACTCGGTTCCAGTTAAAAAATCTGCGGGACCAAATTCCAATCAATCTGCACCGTCATTTTAAACAGAAAAAGATCACAAAGCTCGCGCTAAATCTCGGCATCAGGCAACGCTTTGAAAGAAGCCTTATACCCCTTGAAAACAATCACCCCCATATTGGGTGCTGCCATGAATACAAATAATTGATAATGCCGTATCGCGTCCGCTGCCGACGCATTGTCAAGGGGATGAGGTTACTGGCACCCGCATCCTTTTGAGGGAGAGCATCAGGTTCAAAATGCCGCTCTACCCTTACGGGGCCATCACAGAGGGCCCCGTATGTAATCAGCCCGGTATTACGCCTTGCGGACAGTCTGTGTTTGTATGCCCAGCCCATCGATACCAAGACGCATGGTTTCACCACCTTGCAGATATTTCTGAGGATTCAACCCCATGCCAACACCCGGAGGAGTCCCCGTTGAAATCACATCACCAGGTTGAAGGCTCATGAACTGTGAACAATAAGATACTAGGTGGGGGACTTTGTAGACCATCGTCGATGTCGATCCATTTTGATACCGAACGCCGTCCACTTCGAGCCACATATTCAATGCATTAAAATCGCCTACCTCATCAGAGGTCACGAGCCATGGCCCAGTCGGACCAAAGGTATCACACCCTTTGCCTTTGTCCCAAGTTCCCGCGCGTTCCAACTGATAGCTCCGCTCTGACACGTCATTGACGACACAAAATCCCGCAACATGGGACATCGCATCCGCCTCGTTGATATAAGATCCGCCCTTGCCGATCACTACACCAAGCTCCACTTCCCAATCAGTTTTTTCAGAGCCACGTGGGATAAGCACATCATCATCCGGGCCAACCACAGCCGAAGTCCATTTGTTGAAAATGACAGGTTCGGGCGGAACATCCATACCGCTTTCGGCTGCATGATCGCTGTAATTCAACCCAATACAGATGAACTTACCAATTCTCCCAACACAGGGACCTAGGCGCAGATCCTCTTGTGGAGTTCCAGCAACGACGGGCAACGAGTTTACATCCAGAGACTGAAGCTTGGCAACTGATTCAGGCAGCAGCGCCGCTCCGGCGAGATCATCAATATGGCCTGAAAGATCACGCACGCGACCCTCTGTATCCAGACACCCCGGTTTTTCCTGCCCAGTCGGGCCGTAGCGCAATAGTTTCATGTGGTCCTCAGAATTTAGTCGAAAAAATGCCGCAGTCCAGAACATCCGGGCTGCGGCGAGACACGTATCAATCGTATAGTACGGCCTGAATTTTAGCGTCGTCGATGTTGGACTGGTCATAGTAGTAGAAACCAGTGTCGATGATCGTTGGAAGCTCTTCACCGTTCATGGCTGCAACGGCCGCTTTTACAGTTTCATAGCCAATACCAACGGGGTTCTGCGTAATCGCACCTTGCATCAAACCTTCGCGGATCGCGTCTGTTTGTGCTTTACCGGAGTCATAGCCGATGATGGTCACGCCGCTTTTACCCATTTCACGTACAGCATTCACGATCCCAATAGCAGACCCTTCATTGGTGCCGAACATACCACCCAAATCAGGATTGGCTGTTAGAATGGCTTTGGCGACTTCGGTAGATTGTAATTGGTCACCCGCGCCATACTGAACGCTCACAACTTCGATGTCAGGATATTTGCTCTCAATTTGGTTCAAGAACCCATCGCGTCGGTCAATCCCCGTACGGCTGGTTTGGTCATGGGCCACAACGGCAACCTTACCAGCACCGCCAATAAATTCGGCCATTTTGTCAGCCGCCAGCGCAGCCGCCGCAACATTGTCGGTTGTCGTCGTGGACAATGGAATGTCGCTGTCGACACCGCTGTCAAACGCGATAATCGGGATGCCCGCTTCGCTCGCCTGACGCAACAATGGGATCGCAGCCTGGCTGTCAAGCGCGGCAAAGCCTATCGCACCGGGGCTGTTTGCAAGTGCAGCAGCCAACATGTCAATCTGACGATCAACCATGGTTTCATTGTCTGGGCCTTCGAATGTGATACGCACATTGAATTCTTCGGCCGCCTGATCAGCACCTGATTTTACAGCCTGCCAGAACTGGTGTTGAAAGCCTTTAGACACAAGTGGGATATAGATTTCATCCGCGGCAAATGCGGCTGGCGCAGATGCAAGGGCGATCGAAACGCTTAGCGCGCTAATGAGAGTACGACGTGACAACATAATATTTCCTCCTAGGTTGTCGATTTCCGCCCGCGTTCCTCCTCGGGCGATATTCAGTTTGATTAGCTTGGTTTCCGGCGACGCATCATGTCGGCATAGACCGCCAAAATGATGATTGCCCCGGTCACAACGGTTTGCCATTCCTGAGCAACAGACAGCACACGCAGGCCATTGGTTAAAACCGCCATAATCAGGGCCCCAATCAAAGATCCAAGGATCGAGCCCCGCCCGCCAGATAAGGATGTTCCACCAATGACCACTGCGGCAATTGCTTCGAGCTCATATCCCAATCCCAGAGCGGGTTGTGCGGAATTCAAACGGGATGCGATCAACAGGCCGGCGATCCCCACGATGGATCCAGCCACCGCATAAATGACGATTTTCCAACGATCCGTGTTTACCCCCGACAGACGCACAGATTCCTCATTGGAGCCCAGCGCAAAACAGTAGCGCCCCAATACAGTCCGGTTCAGAATGTAGGCGGTCGCCCCGGCAACAAGGAATAGGATCAGCACCCCATTCGGAATGGGCATCGAAGGGAAAACTTCTCCGATCAAAGACCCCCGAGAGATTTCGCTAAAGCCTGGTGTATCGTTGAAATAGATCGGGCGTGTACCTGAAATCACAAGGCTCAGGCCCTTTAGGATCAACATCATCCCCAATGTCGCGATAAACGGTGGGATCGCCATTTTGGCAACGAAAGTTCCCGACGCCGCACCGCAAAGCGCGCCCGTTAAAACCGCTGCAATGACACCAAACATCAATGGCAATCCGGCATATGTTAAAACCACCCCTGTAATGACCGCACAAAAAGTCATCATCGTCCCTACCGACAGGTCAATACCGCCGGTGATAATCACTAGGGTTACGGCAATTGCAAGGACACCATTGACCGAGGTCGCCTGTAAAATCGCAATCATATTAGATGTTTGCATGAAATTCGGTGACGCGATGGAAAAGCCGATCAACAGAATTATCAGGCTGGCGAACGCCAACACCCGCTGGTGTGTTCCTGCCGCAATAACGCGTGACAGCGTGGACTTTGGGGCGTCTAGTGTTGTGGTTGTCATGTTCGGTCCTCCGCACCACTCAGCGAAAGATCACGCTGCGTGGCCAATTCCATAATATCTTCTTGTGTGGTCTCTGCGCCGCCGGGCAATATGCCCGTCAAACGTCCTTCGCACATCACTGCGATGCGGTGACTAAGGCGCATAACTTCCGGTAGCTCTGAGGAAATCACGATGATTGCACGTCCCTTCGCGGCGAGATCCTCTAGCAAGGCGTAAATTTCAGATTTCGCTCCAATGTCGATCCCACGAGTTGGCTCATCAAAGATCAGCACATCGCAATCCCGCAGGAGCCATTTTGCAATGACGACTTTTTGCTGATTGCCCCCAGACAAAAGCCCGACATCTTGCATATCGGACGGCGTACGAATGCCCAGCTGTTCAATGTAGCCCAGCGCTGTTGTTTTCATCGCGGCCTCATCCAGCACACCGGTACGGCTTGTAAACAAACCAAGGTTTGCCATCGCAATATTGGCGCGCACGGTCATATCAACAGCAAGACCAAAGTGCTTTCGATCCTCTGACAGATAGCCAATGCCTGCTTCGACAGCTGTGTGGGGTGTTCGGATATCAACTAGTTGTCCGTCGACAAATATCTCGCCTGCATCACGAGGATCTGCGCCAAATATGATCCGTGCCACTTCGGTTCGCCCTGCGCCCATCAACCCTGCAAAGCCAAGAATCTCTCCTTTGCGCAGATCAAAACTCACGTCGCGAACCTCTTTCCCTCGAGAAAGATTGCGCACGTCCAACGCCACTGGGCTTTGGGAGGTGTCAGGGATTATTGGTGCTTGTTCGCTGACTTCGCGGCCAACCATCAGCTGAATGATTGTTGAAAGCGGTGTTTCTGCCGCATCAACGGTGTCGATATAGGCCCCATCCCGCAGAATCGTCACACGATCTGCGATACGCTTAATCTCATCCATACGGTGGCTGATATAAACGATGCCAACGCCGTCTGATTTCAATTTTTCGATGACTTTGAACAGCTCATTGATCTCAGTATCATTGAGCGCCGCTGTTGGCTCATCCATAATCAACACGCGCGGATTATAGGACAGAGCCTTGGCTATTTCGATCAACTGCTGTCGGGCAATGGTTTGAGTGCCAACTTGGGTTCGCGGATCCATCTTAAGGTTCAGAGACGCAAAAATCTCGGCGGTTTGTTGGTTCAACGCTTGTTCATCCAAACGGCCAAAGCTGCGACGCGGTTCCCGCCCAATCAATACATTTTGCGCCGCCGTCAGATCACGCATCAAGCTAAGCTCCTGATGGATGATCCCGATGCCCAGATCCTGAGCGTCTCGAGGGCCTTTGGGTGTAACCGGTGCGCCGCTTACAAACATTTCCCCACCATCACGTGGATAAATGCCGGACATAATTTTCATCAGTGTTGACTTGCCCGCCCCATTCTCCCCCATGAGGGCGTGAACTTCTCCAGGACGTAGATCGAATTGCACCGCTTTCAGAGCATGCACGCCTGGAAAGCGCTTTTCGATCCCCTTCATTTCAACCAAATTTGTCATTTTTTCACTCCCCCACCAACGCTTTCGCGTCAGATGGTTACCCCACCGTCCACAAGAACAGCCTGTCCCGTCACAAAGCTGCTGCCTTCGGACAACAGGTGCACCACTGTCGGTGTCAGATCATCAACCGTGGCCAATCGCCCCATCGGTTGGCGTGCAATAAAATCCTTTTGCGCTTGAACGGGATCCGGTGCCGATGCGATACGTCCTTGCAATGAAGGTGTATCAACGGTTCCGGGGCACAACGCATTACAGCGTAGGTTTTGTGCGACAAAATCTGCAGCAATGGCTTTGGTTAGCCCAATCACCGCAGCTTTGGTCGCCCCGTATGCCGTTCGATTGATGAACCCTTTTTCAGAAGATGCCATCGAGGACATATTCAACACTGAAGCGCTGCCTTCGCTTTCGGCACGACGCAAAAGTCCCGGAATAAAGGCGCGGCACATCCGCACCATCGACGTCACGTTTAACTCCAGCGCAAAATCCCAATCGGTATCGGTTAGCTCTAAAACCGTCCCGTGATGCACAACGCCTGCACAATTGAATAGGCCATCAAGGTCAGGAAGCTCATGCGCAAGGGCTTGAATGGCATCTGCATCCGTCACATCCAACGTACGAGTTTGAATACCTTTGATCCCATTCAAACCTGTGAGCAATTCAGCATTCACATCAGTGGCGATCACTTGGGCACCAGCGGCCGCACAAGCTTTTGCACTCGCTGCGCCAATTCCTTGTCCAGCTGCCGTAATCAGGATTGTTTTATTCTGTAACATCATGTCGGTTCCCAAGTTCACATCACCGCGCCAATTTGCCATGGCACAAATTCAACCCCGCCAAATCCAAGATCTTCGCTCTTGGTTTCCTCGCCCGAAGCGATGCGGATAAACATTTCAAAAATCTCGCGGCCTTTATCCTCAAGGCTCACACCCTCGCTGATAATATCGCCGCAATTCACATCCATGTCGTCGGCCATGCGATTGTACATTTCAGTATTCGTTGAAATTTTGATGCAAGGTGTCGGCATGTAGCCTGACACGGAGCCGCGCCCCGTGGTGAAGACAATCAAATTAGCACCGGAAGCGATTTGCCCTGTCACCGAACACGGATCAAACCCAGGGCTATCCATAAAGACAAAGCCAGATTTTTCTATTTTTTCGCCAAACAGATACACTTCTGACAATGGTGCGCTACCGCTTTTGGCAACTGCACCAAGAGACTTTTCAAGAATTGTGGTCAACCCACCGCGTTTGTTACCGGGGCTAGGATTATTGTCCATCTCACCCTTATTACGCGCGGTATAATCCTCCCACCAACGCACGCGCTCGATGAGTTTTTCGCCAACCTCGACAGATACCGCACGTCGGGTCAGCAAGTGTTCAGCGCCGTAAATTTCAGATGTTTCCGACAATATCGTTGTTCCGCCGTGACGAACGATCAAGTCTGAAGCAACCCCAAGAGCCGGATTAGCGGTAATCCCCGAATACCCGTCTGAACCACCACACTGCATCCCCACCATCAAGTGAGAGACCGAAGCCAGTTTGCGGGTGGCTGAATTGGCCAACTCAGCTATCCCACGCAGTTGTTGCAACCCTTTTTCAATGGTTTTACGCGTTCCGCCTTCGTGCTGGATCGTCATATAACGTAAAGCACCATCGGCACGGATTTGACGCCCCCCCACAAGAGCGGCGACCTGCATGACCTCGCAGCCAAGGCCAATTAATAAAATGCCGCCAAAATTTGGATGTTGTGCGTATCCTGACAGTGTCCGGAACAAAGTGTCATAACCTTCGTTCTCACCAGACATCCCGCAACCCGTGCCGTGGGTGATCGGAACAATCCCATCAATATTTGGGAAATCGTCTAACAAACCAGATTTCTCTGCTGCTTCGGCTATAAATTTGGCAACAGAACCCGAACAATTGACCGACGTCAAAATGCCCAGATAATTCCGGGTCCCAACACGGCCATCGGCCCGGTGGTATCCCTTAAATGTACGCTCATCAGCGACAAACTCTAACGCAACCGCAGAGCTGGCGTGGGCGTAATTTTGTTCGTGTTCACCCATCCCGAGGTTCTGAACGTGTACGTGTTCGCCCGGCTGGATATCCTTCGTTGCTGCGCCAATGATCTGACCGTATCGGATCACTTGCTCACCAGATGCAATCGGCGCGATAGCGACTTTGTGTCCACGGTTAACCGACTGAATAAGGCCCACCTCACTATCACCGATTACATCACCCGCTGTGAGGTCTTGCAACGCAATCGACACATTATCCTGCGCGTTCAATGTCAGTGTAGTCGGGTGGTCACTCATTGGGGCATTCCTACTGGAGTTCAATCTTTCCGTTCTGTAATGTGATGACTAGCTTGACTTGAAGCATATGTCAACTAACATGTCAGTTGAAAGGTTACAAAATGCAAACACCTGACCCTGCGCTTGATATAAACGGCTTGGACGGCCCTCTTGGACAGAGGGTGTATACTGTCCTGCGCAACGGCATTCTGAATATGTCGCTAAAACCTGGAGCGATTCTGCGCAAAGGCGCATTATGTGAACAGCTGGGGGTGTCCCGTTCCCCTGTCTCTGAGGCGTTAGGAAAACTATCGTCCGAAGGATTGGTGGATATTATTCCTCAATCGGCAACGCGCGTGTCACGGTTTCACATGCCTGAATTACGCGAAGAGAATTTTCTGCGCGAAGCTGTCGAAGTCGCTGCCGTCGCACTATTTGCGCAAAATCACTCAGATCACCAGCGTGTGAAACTGTCCCGCAATCTGCGCCTTCAGCAGCTTCTTATCGAAGACAAAGATTTTCAGGGGTTCTTTGAGGCGGATTTGGAATTCCATGAACTTATCCTGAGCTTCACCGGTTTTCCCAATGTCGCCCATGTGGCTGAAGAAATGACACTGCAACTACGGCGCGCGCGAAAACTGATCCTACCCAATCCCGGACGCCCCTCAGAGGCCGTGTCGGAACACGAAGAGATCCTCAGAGCAATCGATGAAAAAAACACAAACTCTGCCAAAGATGCAATGGCGCGCCACCTGCGCCAACTGATCAAATCCATCGAACCGCTCGAACGCCAACATCCTGATTATTTTCGCCCGAATTGAAAAGAGAGACCATGAGACTGGCCAAGCAAACGACATTGAACCACCGCACGCAGACACCTGTGATCCTGTCCCAACTGGGATTTGGTGGTGCGCCGTTGGGCAATCTGTACAGAAAGATCCAGGATACTGATGCGCAAGCAACCTTAGATGCGGCGTGGGAGGCGGGCATTCGGTATTTCGACACCGCACCGCAATATGGTTTGGGCCGATCTGAAATGCGAATGTCTGAGGCATTGAACCGGTTCGGCACGGATAAATTAACCCTGTCGACAAAAGTCGGGCGCCTCCTAGAGGATTGCGCCCCAGAAGACGTAACACCCGAGGCATTTGTTGACGTCCCCAACAAACGCATCGTTTTTGATTTCTCCTACGATGGCATCATGCGCAGCTACCAAGACAGCATCACCCGCCTTGGGACTGATCACATTGATCTGCTGTTTTTACATGACATCGATGCGGGAACACATGGACAAAAAGGCGAAGACAAGAACCTTCGGCAGTTGTTTAGTCAAGGCGGATATCGTGCCTTGTCAGAATTACGTGAGTCAGGTCAAATCGCAGGCATTGGTGCAGGTGTGAACATGTGGCAAATTTGTGCACGCCTGTTGGGTGAGGCTGATTTCGACGGTTTTCTATTGGCAGGACGCTATACTCTGTTGGAACAAGAACCCCTCGATAGCTTTCTGCCCTTATGCGAACAGCGCGATGTGGGGATTATTCTGGGCGGGCCTTACAATTCTGGCATTCTAGCAACCGGAGCCATCGAAGGTGCGCGATATGACTATGCACCCGCCCCAAAGGATATCATGGAGCGAGTCCGACAGCTGAGCCAAGTATGTTACGCGCATAATACCCCCCTTATTGCAGCGGCGCTTCAGTTTCCACTTGGCCATCCCGCAGTCAAGACCGTGATTCCAGGTGCATCCACCCCAGATGAAGTGCGTCAGAACGTCAAAATCTTTGAAACTCCGATCCCCGATGCGTTGTGGGCAGATTTAAAAACCGAAGGTTTGATCCCCGCTGACGCCCCCACTCCTAAGGAAGCGACCCATGCTGCATAACATCCCCCCGATCCTATCACCCGATCTATTGCACAGCCTGCGTGCCATGGGGCATGGTGATGAAATCGTCATCGCGGACGCCAATTTCCCCGCGACATCTATGTCCAACCGGTGCCACCGGTTAGATGGAATCTCCTCGACCGAGGTTCTGACCGCAATCCTCAGTGTTCTGCCCTTGGACAGCTATGTACCCAATCCTGCGCATGTTATGGAAGTCGTCGGCGACCCCGATGCCATCCCGGCGATTGTGGCATCCTTTCAGGCCATTGTCTCTGGCGCTGCCGACACCCCTTCCACCCTTGGTAAATTGGAACGGTTTGCCTTTTATGATCGCGCCAAAACCGCATTTGCCATCGTACAGACCGGTGAAACACGCCTTTATGGCAATATCATTCTAAAAAAAGGTGTGATTGCCCCATGATAATTGATGCACACCAACATTTTTGGCAGCTCGACCGTGGGGATTACGGATGGTTAAAACCACAGCTTTCAGCGTTGTATCGTGACTTCCTACCCAATGATCTGGCCCCTAATTTGACACGCAACCAAATTGCCGGGACAGTCCTTGTCCAAGCTGCACCGACCATTGCTGAAACAGAGTTTATGTTGGAATTGGCGGATGGGAACGACTTTATCAAAGGAGTTGTTGGGTGGATCGACTTTGAGGCCCCAACCGCCGCCAATGACATTGCGCGGCTGGCGGAACACCCTAAACTTGTCGGTATGCGCCCGATGATACAAGACATTGCTGACGACGACTGGATGTTGGGCGACCCTTTAACACAAGCGTTTGAGGCATTGATCAAACACAATCTTTGCTTTGATGCGCTGGTATTGCCCCATCACTTGCCAAGATTGCGCCGACTATTAGAACGTCACCCGCACTTGCGTACAGTCATCGATCACGGCGCAAAGCCAGAAATCGCGACATCCGCGTTTGGCTCGTGGGCGCAGGGCATCAGCGACATCGCCCGGCAAACCAATGCATTCTGCAAACTGTCGGGCCTGTTGACCGAAGCCCCTGAACACTGGCGCAGGTCAGACATCGCCCCTTATATTGAACACATTATCGCAGAATTTGGCTGCGACAGGTTGATTTGGGGAAGCGATTGGCCGGTTTTGACCCTCGCCGCTGACTATGACATTTGGCGTAACCTTGCCCAAACCTTTATCACAGATGAAGCCGAAAGAAGGGCCGTCTTTGGGGGCAATGCAGTCGCATTTTATCAGCTAAACGCAGATTAGCACCAACCACTACTGCAACTCTACGATTGGGCTATTTGAGAATGGCGTTTCATAGGGCGCAGCCAACCCCAAGTCTCGGTAAACACAAGGGGGGCAGCTTATGTCAGCGCAAAACAATCGTCCAATCTCGGGGATACGATCCTGAACATTCATTCCAGTTTTTGGCAATGCTAACGTCAGGGTCGAACTGGCCTGCAAGATTGGATCACGTCGCACGCCAACCTCCCCATCGTATCCTGATGGTACATCCAGTGCCAAAGCCGGTGTCTTAGATTTATTCACAGCCTCAATTAGATCTCGGGTCCGCCCGTGTGGATCACCCCTTAAACTATATCCGATGAGCCCATCCAGAATAAGATCATAGTCATCCCCTAGGTCAGTCGGTTCAATGTGATTGATCGTGGCGATTTTTTTCAGAATCGCAAACTGTGCTTTTGGAACATCTGCTAAGGCTTCGACCTCATGCCCAAATCCAATATCACAAACCGCCCCCCAACTTACCAACCTGCGCGCGGCAACAATAGCCCCGCCCGCGTTCCCGCCTGTGCCCGCCAACACCGCCACGCGCTTGCCTTTGACAGTCCCATCCAAAAACACATCCCGCGCCACGGTGGCCAATTGCAATCCAGCGTTTTCCATCATTTGAAATAAACTGATGCCTATATCGTGCATCATGCGGCGATCGACTTCGATCATTTGTGTGGTAGTGACTGTGGGCAGAGAGCCGATCAACGGATAAGGATGTGCGTTATTCACGATGTAGCCTTCAATAAGTGAGCAAACTCAAGTTGAGCGGTAACAGATCCACAACACATGATACGATCACCAACATTCAATTCTAATCCCGCACCATCCAAAGCCCCAAAAGTAGGACTGAGGATCGTTAAACCCACCTGATTGGGATCAACGACACAGGGATGATGCGCCGTATGTTCCGCAATTTGGCTGCCATTGGGTAATTCTGCGATGACCCGATGCTGTTCTTCATTAAACCATCCAAGCCGCGTTAAGATGACCGCAATAAAGCCGCACATAAGCCGATCAAACCGACGGCTCATGGCTATGGCACAAATCATCCCAACAGCAAGGCACATATAAATGACGGTTGTAAACACCGTGCCTTCTTGCGCTGCCGACACCGCAATTATGATTGTAGTGGCCAAAGATACCACACCAAGATGGCTAGCAAACATCAGCCCCACTAAGACCCGACGTCGCACAGAATGATGCATCAAAGTTTCGGCTTCTCGGGTGGTAAATCCAGTACCGGTCAGCGCTGAAATTGCCTGAAACCGCGCTGTATCCTGCGGCAAACCTGTTAATCGCAATGCTGTTCCACCAATCCGCACCACAAGTAGTGACACTGCAAGAATGATTAATAACGTCAGAGCAGCCGTCATTTCAGCCTCTATTTAACTATGGAAAAAGAAGGCAGACGTCGCCTGCCTTCAAGACATTCAGGCAACACCGCCAAAAGACACGCCGGAAATTGCGGCCATGTCTTTTTTCCAAGTTGTCAGATCATCTGAGTTGAACTTCGACAGGTGATCATGCCCACAAGCGCGTGCCATAACCTGCATCAACTCAACGCTCGCGTTGAAAAAATTCGCTAACTGCAGGGCCGATTTCTCAGCGACAAGTCGATTTACCAAATGAGGTTTTTGGGTCGCGATCCCGACCGGACAATTGTTGGTATGACAGGCACGCATCGCAAGACACCCAATGGCCTGCATAGCGGAATTTGAAATAGCAATCGCATCAGCGCCCAACGCTAAAGCCTTGATAAAATCAGCCGGCTTGCGCAAGCCACCGGTGATAACAAGAGTTACATCCCCCCGCCCCAACGCATCCAAATGACGGCGCGCACGGGCCAATGCCGGAATGGTGGGCACCGAAATATTGTCACGGAAGATTATAGGCGCAGCACCCGTACCCCCACCCCGGCCATCTAAGATCACATAATCAACGCCAACCTCAAGGGCGGCATCAATATCCTTTTCGATATGTTGAGCAGAGAGTTTATAACCAATGGGAATACCGCCTGTACGCTTGCGGACTTCATCTGCAAAGGCTTTGATCTGGCTGACTTCTGTCCAGTCCGGAAACCGTGGAGGAGAGATCGCAGATGTACCGGGGGCCAACTCACGCACCTGAGCAATTTTGCCCTGTACTTTGTTCCCCGGCAAATGCCCTCCGGTCCCTGTTTTGGCCCCTTGTCCCCCTTTAAAATGGAATGCCTGCACTTTATCGAGCTTGTCCCAACTAAACCCAAAACGCCCGGACGCAAGTTCGTAAAAATACCGACTGTTTTCGGCCTGTTCTTCTGGCAGCATCCCACCTTCACCGGAACAAATTCCGGTCCCTGCCATTTCTGCGCCACGCGCCAAAGCAACTTTGGCAGATTCTGATAAAGCACCAAAGCTCATGTCAGATACAAACAACGGGATTTTCAGCTTTAGCGGTTTTTTTGCATTTGGCCCAATGACAACCTCAGTCCCAACCGCATCCTCGTCCAACAAAGGCGGTTTATGAAGTTGTGCTGTCAAAAGCTGAATGTCGTCCCAATCCGGCAGCTCATTGCGGGGCACCCCCATGGATTCAACTGCACCGTGATGCCCAGTATTTTTCAAACCAGATTTTGCGTACCGCTGGATCAAGCCATTATAGGGCTCTTCGTCGACGCCATGGCTCGGGTCCGCATAAAGGCCAAGATAGGATTTACGATTATACGGTTGCGGGTTAGCAAAGCCCCATTCGTTGATCTCATCTGCATCGACGCATATATCGTCCCCGTCGATCCAGGACGTAAATTTCGGAAGTTTTTCATCGTTGGCATATGCGGAAACGCCACTGTCCAATCGGTAATCCCAATTATGAACACCGCAAATCAGATCATTTCCACGCACATGGCCATCAGACATCAAGGCCCCGCGATGCA
This sequence comes from Pseudoruegeria sp., assembly GCA_039972875.1. Taxonomy (GTDB): domain Bacteria; phylum Pseudomonadota; class Alphaproteobacteria; order Rhodobacterales; family Rhodobacteraceae; genus Pseudoruegeria. The sequence continues at coordinate 50,262 of JBDWMA010000021.1, read as the reverse complement.
GACAGCGCCCGTAAAAGACAGACACGTCATCGTCAAATCGGACAACAACAAGGTCGACCTCTCCTACAATTGCATATTCCGGTTTTCGGTCCGCAAGGTCGCTTAGTTTGTAGATTGAGGTTTTGTTCATTGTTTTTCCTTTGCTTGAATAATCTGGCCAGGAGGGGCAGTCACGTCTTTCTGAGATAATTTATGGGCATACCACCGCGCGCCGGGGGCGGCTGTTACACCATGTAAAACAGCACTAATCCAAACGGCGTTTATGGCTAGATGCAAGACATTTTCGCCCAATGCATGAGGAAGCTGTTCCAGAACCAATAATGCGAACAGTGCTGTGGCAAGGCCGCGAGGACCAAACCAACCAAAAAACAATCGCGTAATCGGTTGGGCATCGGTTCCGATTAAAGAGATCCAAATGGCCAGCGGTCTTAGCAAAAATAGGCTTATCAGGATCAGGCAAAGCATTGGCAGCGTTAAATGGGCGATTGCCTCAGGCACCAATGCCGCCCCAAGCAGAAAAAATGCAGCCCACGTCAGCAGTTGCCCTTCACTCTCCGGGAAATCAAACACGAACCGACAGGCCCCTTTGACAATTGCACCGAAGGTCAGACCTGCAACAAAAGCAGCAATAAACCCATTGCCGCCAATCAGCACCGCACTCAAATAGGCGCTCCCGGCCAAGGCCAAGGTGCCAACACCTTCATAAATCGCATCTGTCGAATGAGCAGCCTGTGCCTTGAGCAAAGCCCACCCGCCAATCGCCCCGGCGGCAATGCCAACCAACGGCCCTAAAAGGAGCTGTTTTGCCCCAAATATCAACCATTCAATCCCGTCTTGGGATTCCGTTGACGCGGTCATAGCGGCAAACAAAAGGATGATGGGCAATGCAAGCCCATCGTTTAGCCCACTCTCTACAATCAACGCACGCCTTGGACGCACAGGTACGCTTTCATTTGTCACAACCGCCTGCCCCAAAGCAGCATCGGTTGGTGCAAGGATCGCGGCAATAAGAGCAATCGCGGTTATAGACAACGCCGGAAAAAGGAAGCTACCGGCAACTGTCCCCAAGACCACTGACACGGGCAGCCCAATCAACAACATCCGCCTGGGCCACACATTTCGTTTCCGCAAAGCCGCCATATCAATCTGCGCTGCGTCCAGAAACAACAAAATCACCAGCGCAATTTCTGCAACCAGATGAAGGTCATGTTCACTCGCTACAGGATCGATCAACCCCACCGTTGAAACCAACGCCCCAGCGGCAATAAAGACCATCGGTGCGGTCACAATAGTAGACGATAGTCGATGAGCGACCATCGCAAAAGATGCGCCCAACATACAAAGTACTAGGATTCCCGCCACATTTTGTCCCTACATTGTCGGCATATTCGTAGTCCCTACTTAAGCAGAGATAATAAAGTTCATCTTATCACAATTGAAATCACGAACCCGTATTTGGCAATTTGAAAGAAATTCTAGAAAAATCAGGGGAGCGCCACGCACAATTTCAACCGTCTGACTGGCTGCGGGTATGCGTGTTTTTTATCTTGCCGACGACACAAAGACGTCGATGAAAATTACATCAGTTCGCGTTCCCCGGCACACACAAGCGATAAAAATCAATAGACTACACATCTCTGTCAATCAAAACGCGACAGTGATCCATTAAAGTAGGCGCAATTCCTATGGACAGATTTTGTGTTCCACGCTGGTGTTTTGGGTTTCCAAACCGCTGTGAGAGGCCGAGAAATTACCTTCACGGCCTCTCTGATGGCATTATGCTACGGGCATTTCATTAACAACTTTGGCAAAGGATTTGAAAAACTTACCCGCAAGTTTTTTGGCTGTGCTCTGGATCAACCTGCTCCCCAATTGGGCAAGCTTTCCACCAATATCCGCTTTCGCAACATACCGGAGAACCGTCGTGTCTCCTTCGGCCACCAAAGTGACGTCAGCTCCTCCTTTTGCATGCCCAGCCGCCCCGCCATTGCCTTGCCCAGACAGGGAAAACGCATCAGGTGCCCCAGCGGTATCAAGCCGTACGTTGCCAGCAAATCGCGCCTTTACAGGTCCAACCTTCAGAACAACTTTTGCCTCAAGTTCAGAATCTGAATGTTTGATCAATTCTTCACATCCCGGAATGCATTGCTTTAGAATATCTGGGTCATTCAGCGCAGCATAAACAACAGCAGGTGGTGCATTGATGATAATCTCGTCAGAAAGTTCCATTTTGGTTCCTTTTTGGTAGCAAATGAAAAAACTTAGAGCGCGCGCGACGACAACCGCTCTTTTAGGTCCACAGGCAACGTCCCTTGTCTGAGGTTTTCAACGACCCATGTCGCCTCTGAAAAATCCTGATGGGACGTGTACATAGAAGGCGTGACAACGACCTCAAGCTGCGACCGGCGGGCCGAATGAACACCGTTCAGGCTGTCTTCAAATGCGATCGCTTCACTTGCGGCCACCCCAAGCCGCTCCAACGCCAGCAAGAAAACATCCGGCGCAGGTTTTTTTTGCGCAACTTCGTCTCCGGCAGCGATTTCATCAAACACCTCGTCACCAGAGCATTGCCAGCATGCTTGACAGAGAGCCTCGACGTTAGATCGATTTGTTGTGGTCGCCACTGCGATTTTCAGACCCAGTTCGCGGGCAAATTCGATCAATTCGGCGACGCCGTCCCGTAACGGTAATTGACCACCTAAGACAGTTTCCGAATAGATTTGGGTTTTTCGAAAATGCAGCTCGGCAATGGTATCGTTGGTTGGAGCTGTTGCCCCAATGCTGTCACGGTACCGGATCATACGTTCTTTGCCGCCAGTGGTTTCTAACAATGACCTGTAATCTTTGATAGACCAATGCCAGCCCAACCCGGCCTCATGGAATGCGCGATTAAAGGCATCACGGTGGACCTCTTCGGTTTCGGCAAGCGTTCCGTCCACATCAAAAACTAGGGCCCGAATCTGTGTCATACCGTATCCAACACGCGGTTGATTGATCGAGGTAAAGTTGTAAAATCTGAAAATGACACAGTGTGCGGAATTTGCTCAACCGGTGATTTTCTATATCCCTTAGAAAACAGAAAAAACGGTACATTCGCAGCTAAAGCCGTATCCGCATCCACATCGCTATCCCCAACGAACAACTCGTTTTGCCCCCCTAACCTTTCAAAGGCAGCATTAAGCGGTGCAGGGTCAGGTTTATGAACCGAAAGACTGTCTCCGCCCCAAACTGTATCGAAAAATCGGGCCAAATTTAGGTGATTTAACACCGCTCTTGTAGGCTTGATGGGCTTATTCGTACAAACCCCCAGTTTATGCCCTGCGCCGCGGAGTTCTATCAGGGCTTCAACCACACCGGGATAGGGCGTTGTTAAATGGACCGCATCGTCATACGCAGCAATGAACTGCGCCAAAAGCTCATCATAACGTTCAAAGGGTATGCCGCGCGCATCACACATTTTTTGCACAAAAACCCCGGCCCCATTCCCTATGAAATCTCTCGTTTGAAGCAGCGAAATTTCTGCATATCCATTGGCCAGTAAAAGCCTATTGGCAATGCCATTGATGTCTGGGGCGCTATCGATCAAAGTCCCATCTAGATCAAATACGATACACGCCATAACCATTACCCTTTTTCTGCTGCATGCCGAATGGCCTGCATATTAGTTCCGTACACTTCAGGAGTGTCGACACTCCCACCGCGAAAAACAGCGGATCCCGCAACCAGAACATCTGCCCCCGCCTTGGCCAATTTTCCCGCAGTCATGGGGTCTACTCCACCATCGATTTCAATGTGAACGGCTCGATCCCCAATCATTCGCCGTAAGCTGCGTACTTTATCTGTCATATCGATAAAGCTTTGCCCGCCAAAACCAGGATTCACAGTCATCACACAGACAAGATCGATTAGATCCAAGAGATGGGCAACCGCTTCAACGGGTGTTCCGGGGTTAAGGGCAACCCCAGCTTTCATCCCGGCGGCCCGGATCGCTTGCAGGGTTCGGTGTATATGTGGGCAAGCCTCTACATGCGCGGTCAGGATATCCGCCCCCGCATCCGCATAAGCATCAATGTAAGGATCAACAGGCGCAATCATCAAATGCACATCCATGATCGTTTTCACGTGCGATCGAAACGCTTTTACCGCCGGGGGCCCAAACGTCAGGTTCGGCACAAAATGCCCATCCATAACATCCACATGCACCCAATCTGCACCTTGAGCCTCTATCGCTTGTATCTCGCGTCCAAAGTCAGAAAAATCTGCGCTAAGGATTGAAGGGGCTATCTTTATGTTGCGATTAATACTCATGCTAGCTCTCCGACCGATGCAGTCAAATCCCGAATAATCTGAGAGAACGCTTCTGCATCCAAAGAAGCCCCACCGATAAGCCCGCCATCGACATCATTTAGTCGAAAAATCTGTTTGGCATTTTGCGGCGACACGGACCCACCGTATAGGATCGAAAACGACCGCCCTTGGGTAAAATGAGCCCCAAGGATATTCCGAATTTCACCATGTGTGTGCTGGATCTCTTCATGGGTTGGGGTTCGTCCAGTACCAATGGCCCAAATGGGTTCATAGGCAATAACTGTATTCCTTGTGTTTGCTCCTTTGGGCAACGAATGGGTCAATTGCCTCCTCAACACGTTCAGTGTCTGTTTGGCCTCATAATCAGAACGAGTTTCGCCAATACAAAGGATCACGGTCAAACCGGCCTTCCAAGCCGCAATAACCTTGTCGTGTATCGTTGCGTCGGCTTCTTTGTAATCAGTTCTGCGTTCAGAATGTCCCAAAATTACAAAACTGGCACCAGCATCTGCAAGCATATCTGCAGAGATGTCACCGGTATGCGCACCGGATGATGCCACATGACAATCTTGACCACCTGTATTCATTTTTAGATTTCGAGCGCGGTCCAATAAGGTTGATGGCAGGCACAACACGGTTTGAATCTCCGGGTTAAATTGTGCCTCAACTTCAATTTTTGCAACACCAACAAGGTCAGAGCGTTTTCCGTTCATCTTCCAATTGCCTGCGGCAATTTTAATGCGATGGGTCATTCTGCAGCCTCTTTTTGCGCGGTTCGATCTTGATCCAAACCACCCTCAAAAACGCGACTGACCCGTAAGTCAGCTTCGGTTATTGTTGACAATGTTGTTGCGTCCACCGGGCCTTTTGCCTCTTGAAATAAGCGATTGGCCTGACGCAACCGCGCCCGATCCAATGCATTACGGATAGAGCGAGCATTGGCAAAATGGCGTTGGTGGCGACGTTTAGAAACATATTCCGCCATTGCTGTTCGGGCGCCATTGTCAAAGATATAATTTTGTTCGCGGAGCATTATTTCTGAAATACTCAAGAGTTCATCATCCGCGTAGTCTGGGAATTCGATGTGATGGGCTACGCGCGAGCGAAATCCGGGATTAGATTCAAAGAACCGATCCATCCGGTCACCGTATCCCGCCAGAATTACAACCAGATCGTCGCGGTTGTTTTCCATCACTTGCAGAAGGATCTCAATTGCTTCTTGACCATAGTCTCGTTCATTTTCGGGTCGATACAGGTAGTAAGCTTCATCAATAAACAAAACGCCCCCCATCGCCTTTTTCAACACGTCTTTGGTTTTCGGAGCAGTATGCCCGATATATTGGCCAACAAGGTCATCCCGTGTCACGGTCACTAAATGACCTTTGCGCACATATCCGAGCCGGTGCAAAAGGGCTGCCATCTTCAGGGCGACTGTGGTTTTCCCAGTGCCCGGATTACCGGTAAAGCTCATATGTAAGGTTGGTGTTTCCGTCGCCAAACCCATCTGCCGGCGCGCCTTATCCACCAAAAGCAAGGCGGCGGTTTCTTTGATGCGTTGCTTAACAGGCGTTAGGCCAATCATTGCATCGTCCAGTTCGGCCAACACATCCCCAACACCGCTTTCTTGGAAAGACGCGGCAAGATCAACGACCTTGGGTATTGGTGACGGTTGAGCGTTTGAATCGGTCATGATGCACCCCAATTGTTGAAAAATTCCCCACGCCGCCGACAATCACAGTGGCGTGGGATATTGCTTTATGCGTAACGTTGCCCTTCGGGCTCACGCATTGCATAGCTTTCGATCGTGTAGCGTACGGTTCGGCCTTCGGCCTCTTCGCGCACCACGCGGAAACCCGGTTCAACCTCGGGTCTGTTCACGATGAAGCTCATGCGGATAGATTCCCAACCATGGCTGGCATCAAAAGCAATGACACGAATGTATTTTGAACCGTGTACCTTGCGGCATTCATTCACCTCAAACACAGCCGCCGCCGCATCAGGATTATCGAACATAGGGTGACCCCACATTTCCCAATAGGTGTTCCGCGGATGCGGATCATCGGTGTATTCAACCGAAATCGCCCAGCCATTGTCGATGGCATATTGCGCCTGTTGGCGGATATCGTCATCCGTCAAATCCGGAAGAAAGCTAAATTGCCCTTGTCGTAAGATCATGATGTTTCTCCTTTAATTCTGGTTAGACCGACACTTCTGGGGTAGGGGCAAAATCCGGTGCATCCGTAGATTCATAATCGAATGTCACATCCTTCCAGGTGTCCAATGCCTGTTTCAATGGCGTACAGGTCCGGGCTGCATCACGTAAAATATCCTGCCCTTCGTTCCAGATGTCGCGCCCCGCGTTGCGCGCAAAGACCATGGCTTCCAATGCAACTCGGTTGGCGGTCGCCCCAGCCTCAATGCCGTGAGGGTGGCCAATCGTACCGCCACCAAATTGCAAGACCGTATCTTCTCCCAAATAGGTCAACAGCTGGTGCATTTGCCCGGCATGAATCCCACCCGAGGCCACTGGCATCATCTTATTGAGCGAGGCCCAATCCTGATCAAAGAAGATCCCGTTTTCCAACGCCACCGGGTTATATTCCTCTCGGAAAATATCGTAATACCCCTTGGTCGTTGCCGGGTCGCCCTCAAGCTTGCCAACAACAGTGCCCGCATGCAGATGGTCAACCCCAGCCAATCGCATCCATTTTGCGATGACCCGAAAGCTTACGCCGTGCGAACGCTGACGTGTATAAGTAGAGTGCCCAGCGCGGTGCAGGTGCAAGATCATATCATTAGCTCGCGCCCATTTGGCCATGGATTGGATCGCGGTATAACCAATCACAAGGTCGATCATGATCACCACCGAGCCAATCGCCTTGGCAAATTCGGCACGTTCGTACATCTCTTCCATGGTGGCGGCGGTAACGTTAAGGTAAGTGCCCTTGACCTCACCCGTGGCCGCCGACGCGCGGTTCACAGCTTCCATGCAATAGAGGAAACGATCTCTCCAATGCATAAAGGGTTGAGAGTTGATGTTCTCGTCATCCTTGGTGAAATCCAGGCCACCTTTCAGAGCCTCATAAACCACCCGACCATAGTTACGGCCAGACAGGCCGAGCTTTGGCTTTACTGTTGCCCCCAAAAGCGGACGCCCGTAGCAATTTAAACGTTCCCGCTCTACCACAATGCCGGTTGCCGGACCTTGGAAGGTTTTGACGTAAGCCACCGGGAGGCGCATATCCTCAAGGCGGAGCGCTTTGAGTGGTTTAAAGCCAAAAACGTTGCCAATGATCGACGCAGTCAGGTTGGCGATTGAGCCCCCTTCGAACAAATCCAGATCATAAGCAATATAGGCAAAAAACTCACCCGGGCTATTGGGCACCGGATCAACACGATAGGCTTTGGCCCGGTATTTCTCACAGGCCGTCAGGCGGTCGGTCCAGACCACAGTCCATGTCGCAGTGGAGCTTTCCCCCGCAACCGCCGCAGCCGCTTCGATGGCATCAACCCCATCTTGGGGCGTCAATCGAAACAGCGCAATGATATCGGTTTCTTTGGGAACGTAATCGGGCTCCCAATATCCCATATTGGCATACTTCATGACGCCGGCAGAATAACGCTTTGCCCCTGTCACTGGTTTTGCATCAGACATATCGTTCATGTGATTTTCCTCTTTCTGACTGGGTTAAGCCGCTTGACCAGCGGAAGGTTTTGGATCGAGCGACCCTCGGGCGTACCGGTTGGCCATTACATCCATGGACAACGGTTTGATCTTGCTGGATTGGCCTGCAGTCCCAAATCGCTCAAAGCGATCGCAACACAGGGCCTCTAATTCTTTCATCGCGGGGATCATGAATTTCCGAGGATCAAATTCCTGCGGTAGATCATTAGCTATTTTGCGGAATTGGCCGGTCATCGCCATTCGGCAATCCGTGTCGATATTGACTTTGCGCACCCCCATTTTGATGCCGGTTTCAATCTCTTCGACGGGCACGCCGTAGGTTTGCGGCATCTCACCGCCGGATTGATTGATCAAATCCTGAAGCGACTGCGGCACGGAGGATGATCCATGCATCACCAGATGCGTATCTGGCAGTTTTGCGTGAATGGCTGCGATGGTTTCCATCGCCAGAATGTCGCCGTCCGGTTTTCGGCTAAATTTATAAGCGCCATGGCTAGTGCCGCAGGCAATCGCCAAAGCATCGCACCCGGTGCGCAATACAAAATCAACGGCTTCATCGGGGTCTGTCAAAAGCTGTTCTGTCGTCAATTTACCTACGGCGCCAGATCCATCCTCTTCTCCGGCCTCGCCGGTTTCCAAAGACCCCAGAACCCCCAACTCACCCTCGACAGATGCACCAACCGCATGCGCTGCTGTGGTAACACGCCGGGTAATTTCGACGTTATAATCATAGCTGGCAGGTGTTTTCATATCCTCTTCTAGGGAGCCATCCATCATAACGGATGTGAACCCGTGGCGGATTGCACTCAGGCAGGTTGCATCGTTGTTGCCATGATCCTGATGCAGCACGACATGATTATCAGGGTACATTTCAACCAAAGCTTCGACCATTTTGCGCAGCATTATGTCGCCGGCATAGGACCGCGCCCCGCGGCTGGCCTGCAGGATGACCGGCGCACCGCAGGTTTCCGCTGCGCGCATAATACCAAGGCCTTGTTCCATGTTGTTGATATTGAAAGCAGGCACTCCGTAACCGTGCTCTGCGGCGTGATCCAACAATTGTCTAAGCGTTATCAATGCCATCTTTTTCTCCTAGCCTCAGGCGGCTTTTGCAGCGTCTTGCAACGCAGTGACACCAGGGAGCGTTTTGCCCTCCAGCCATTCCAGAAACGCGCCACCAGCCGTGGACACGTAGCTAAACTGTTCACTAACGTGCGCCTCATTGAGCGCTGCAACCGTATCGCCGCCGCCCGCTATAGTGGTGACGCCAAGTCGCGTCGTAAGTTGAGCGGCAGCTTGGGCCAAACCCACAGTCGCACGATCAAAGGGCTTCATCTCAAAGGCCCCAAGAGGTCCATTCCACAAAATCGTGTGACACTCAGCTAAGACAGTTTTAAAATCCGCCAGCGCATCCGGACCTGCGTCAAGGATCAGGCCGTCAATTGGGCAATTGTTGGCCGCTACAACGTGATGTTTGGCGTTAGTGGTAAATTCTTCGGCAACGACCACATCTCGTGGAAGATGGATCTGACATCCAGATTGCGCAGCAAGCTGTTGAATGTCTCGGACCGTGGCAATCTGATCGGCTTCATGCAAAGACCGTCCCATTGGCGCACCCTCAGCGTATAGAAAAGTGTTCGCCATGCCGCCACCGATGATCACGTGGTCCAACTTTTGAACCAAATTCTTGAGCACCGAAATCTTACTGGAGACTTTGGCCCCACCAACGATGGCAACTGCAGGGTGCTCCGGAGCCTCTAGGGCCTTTGAAAGCGCCTCTATTTCTTCGACAAATAAAGGTCCCGCGTAGCTCGGCAGATATTTGGTAATTGCCGCGGTCGAGGCATGCGCCCGATGGGCACAAGAAAAGGCATCATTTACATAAATGTCACCCAACCGTGCCAACTGCTGTGCAAATGCATCTACGTTTTGTTCTTCGCCGGGATTGAATCGCAGGTTCTCACATAACAACGCTTCTCCATTGGCCAACTGTTTGGTCAACAACTCGGCGGAATAACCCGCACAAACATCTGAAAACCGAACCTCTGTGCCCAGCGCTTTACTCAGAGCTGGCCGCAATTTGTCGACCGAGAGCGTCGGATCAATGGTGCGGTCGGGACGCCCCATATGGGTCACTATGATCAATCTGGCACCGGCCTGCAGCAAGGGACGCATACCCGCGGCCCACCGCTCAATTCGGGTGGCATCGGTCACTTTTCCGCCCTGCGTCGGAACGTTCAGATCCGCGCGAACCAGTATCCTTTGCCCCTTAAGAACAACATTATTTAGGGTGCGTAACTTCACAAGAATGCCCCCATCGCCACAGCGGTATCCGCCATTCGGTTGGAAAATCCCCATTCATTGTCGTACCAACTTAGGATGCGCACCATGCGTCGGTCTATGACTTTGGTCTGATCCATATGGAACACCGAAGAATGAGGGTCGTGATTGAAATCACTTGAGACATTTGGAAGATCTGTGTAGCCAAGCACTCCCTTCATCGGACCGTCAGCAGCCGCTCGGATGACTGTGTTGATCTCTTCGATTGTTGTGTCACGTGTGGTTTCAAAAACCAGATCGACAACAGATACATTCGGCGTGGGCACTCGGATAGAAACGCCATCAAGACGACCATTCAATTCTGGGAGCACAAGGCCAACAGCTTTGGCCGCACCGGTAGAGGTCGGTATCATCGACAGGGACGCAGCGCGGGCGCGGTACATGTCAGTATGCATAGTATCAAGCGTCGGTTGATCGCCCGTATAACTATGGATCGTGGTCATGAACCCCTTGGTGATCCCCACCGCATCGTTGAGCACTTTGGCCACGGGCGACAGGCAGTTCGTCGTACAAGAGGCGTTGGATACAACCGTATCTTGTGCGGACAGAACATCGTGGTTCACCCCAAACACAACAGTTTGATCCGCCCCGGCAGCTGGGGCCGACACCAATACGCGTTTTGATCCATTTTTCAGATGCAATGCCGCTTTTTCGCGGGCCGTAAAGAACCCTGTACATTCCAAAGCGATATCAACATCCCCCCAAGGCAAATTTTCGGGGTTACGTTCTGTGGTGACTTTGATCGGGCCGCGACCTACATCAATGGCCCCATCGGTGACCGTAACAGTTGCGGGAAATCGTCCATGTACGCTGTCAAATTGCAGCAGATGAGCGTTATACTCAACCGGGCCCAGATCGTTAATCGCCACAACTTCGATATCTGTTCGACCTGATTCTACAATGCCGCGCAAGATATTACGGCCGATACGACCGAACCCATTTATAGCAACTTTAAGAGTCATGATTATTTCCGTTCTGAATGAGTTTTTGGGCAAGAGTGACAATGTTTTCTGCCGTGATCCCGAAGTGCGCATAAAGCTCTGGCGCTGGAGCGGAGGCACCAAAGCCATCCATCCCAACGAATCCATCTTCGGGACGTAAGAACAGATCCCAACCTTGTCGGATCGCGGCCTCAACTCCGATCCGTGGAGTTGTTCCCAGAACACTGTCCCTGTAGCTTTTGTCTTGCTTGGCAAAAGCCTCAAAGGATGGCGCAGAAACGACCGCAGCATTAACGCCAATGGCACGCAATCCATCTGCCGCGGAAAGTGCTATTTCAACTTCACTGCCGGTGGCAATCAATGTAACGTCCCGTGGGGCTTGCGCCTCTCTCAGGACATAGGCCCCCAAGGCGGTCAGGTTTCGGTCCACATGTTTCACGCGCACCGTGGGCAGATTTTGACGCGATAGGCACAACAACGTCGGTGTGCCTGTGGACTCCACAGCCATCTGCCAGGCTTCAGCTGTTTCAACGGCGTCAGCGGGGCGAATAACATTCAAATTTGGGATAGCCCGCAAAGATGCGATAGTCTCAACCGGTTGATGGGTTGGACCATCTTCCCCCAATCCGATGCTGTCATGGGTCATCACATAGGTGACCGGCACATTCATCAACGCCGACAATCGGATAGAAGGGCGACAATAATCAGCAAATGCAAGAAACGTACCACCATAAGCAAAGAAACCACCGTGCAGCACAATGCCGTTCATCGCCGCTGCCATGCCGTGTTCCCGGATGCCGTAATGGATATAATCACCCGAGTAATCACGCCGTGTCACCGGACGCATATCTTTTGTACGTGTGTTGTTGGATCCCGTTAGATCCGCAGAGCCGCCGATACTATTGGGCAGAACCTGGTTTAAGACCTCAAGCGCCATCTCTGAGGATTTACGCGTCGCAACCTTTGGCTTATCTATGGCCAAATGCGCTTTGTAAGTCGTCATACAGACATTGAGAGTCCCCGTATCAGGCCGATCAATACTGGATTGAAAAGCCGCTCTGGATTTGGATACATTATACCGGGCTGTCCAGTTCTGTCTGGCAACCCTGCCGCGAGCCGCAACATTCTTCCAAGCTTCCCCAATCTCATTTGGGATACGAAAGGCAGGGGCGGTCCACCCAATGGCTTTTCGCGCAGCCGCGATTTCTCCGTCGCCTAAAGGTGCCCCATGGACGGCATGACTTCCGGCTTTGCTGGGGGCGCCTTTCCCAATTACGGTGCGGCAGGCAATCATAGAGGGTTTATCAGAGGTTTTTCGAGCCGCTGCGATGGCCGCTGCGATCTCTTCGGGATCATGACCATCCACTGAAAGCACATGCCAACCAGCGGCAGCAAACCGTTTCACCTGATCCATAGAGGTCGACAGGTCGGTGCTTCCATCAATAGTAATCTGGTTGTCGTCCCAGCATACAATCAACCGACCAAGGCCCAAATGCCCTGCCATATCAATAGCTTCGTGACTGATCCCTTCCATAAGGCAGCCATCACCAGCCAAAACATATGTGTAATGATCGACCAGATCATCCCCGAAGCGAGCGTTGTGCATACGTTCCGCAAGCGCCATCCCGACTGCCGTAGAAATCCCCTGCCCCAAAGGCCCGGTTGTGGTTTCTATTCCTTTTGCATGGCCATATTCTGGATGCCCAGCGGTCCGAGATCCCAGTTGACGGAATTGCGCCAATTGATCGGCCCCCATGTCATCGTAACCAAGCAAATGATGTATCGCATACACCAGCATAGATCCGTGACCTGCGGACATCACAAAGCGATCGCGGTCCGGCCAAGTATGATCAGTAGGGTCGAGTTTAATGAAACGGTTGAACAAAACCGTCGCGACATCGGCGAGCCCCATGGGCGCACCGGGATGTCCGGAATTTGCGGCCTGCACCGCATCCATTGTTAAAACGCGGATGGCATTTGCCATCTGTGTTTCTTGGGCAATCATTGGAGCTTGAACATTCATGACGTCACTTTCTCAATTGCGCTTGGAGGCGGCGACGAGGCGCTTAACCATCGGAGTGAAAATCAACTGCATCGCGAGGTCCATTTTCCCGCCGGGAATGACCAAAGAGTTGGCCCGCGTCATCCAGCTGTCGCGGATCATCGATTGCAGATAGGGAAAATCGATCCCACGTGGATCTTTGAACCGGATGACCACAAGACTTTCGTCCGGTGTGGGAATCCATCGCGCGATAAAAGGGTTGGACGTATCTACGACCGGAACGCGTTGAAAATTAATATCAGTCTCAGAAAACTGCGGACAAATGCAGTGCACATAGGCATGCATCCGCCGCAACATGGTGTCTGTGATTGCCTCTGTGGAATATCCACGAGACCCTCGGTCCCGGTGGATCTTTTGAATCCATTCCAAATTGATAACCGGTACAACACCAATTTTCAGGTCCGCCAATTTGGCAAGATTTACCTCATCATTTACGACCGCCCCATGAAGGCCCTCGTAAAACAACAGATCCGAATTTTCAGCGAAAGGTGCCCAAGGGGTAAAATGACCAGGTGGCGTCCCATGACGTTCTGCCTCAATATCATCATGCACATAGGCGCGCGTTTCTCCGCGACCCGTCTCAGAGTATTTACGAAACACACTTTCCAGCTTCGCCAACTCATTGGCGTCGTAACTGAAATGGCTAAACGTTGCGCCATGAGCATCTTTGCGCTTTTCAAGCTCAGCTTTCATAGCGGCCCGGTCATAACGATGGAACGCGTCCCCTTCGATGGAAACCGTGTTGATCCCTTCGCGACGGAAAATCTGATCAAAGGTGCTTTTGACTGTAGTTGTCCCCGCCCCCGAAGAACCGGTTACTGATATGATTGGATGTTTTTTCGACATAGCTGGTTGCTCCCCTTCACTCTCGGAACAGGCCACGATGGCCGAACAGAGCTGAAACTTCGTATGTGGGCAGATCGAAATATGCGGCGACCCGATCTACCTTGTCTGGCGAGCCAAAAACGAATGGGGTTCGCGCATGTAGGTGATCGACTTTCAAATCCAGAATTCGGGTTGTTCCATCGGTTGCCTTACCGCCCGCTTGCTCCACCAACATTGCCATTGGTGCACATTCATAGACCATGCGTAGGCGCCCGTTTTCGTATCCTTCGCGCTCGTCCCTTGGGTACAGAAAGATGCCACCACGTGTTAATATCCGGTGGGTCTCAGCGACCAATGACGCGACCCAACGCATGTTAAAATCTTTGCCCCGGGGGCCATCATTGCCTGCAAGGCAATCGTCGATATAGGCACGAATTGGTCTGGCCCAGTGGCGATAATTTGACGCGTTAATCGCAAATTCAGAGGAATCACCCGGCGTGAACATCCGCATTTTGACCTCGGTCCAAATTTGGGTCCGCGGATCATAAACGAATTGCCGAACCCCCGCCCCGAAGGTGATGATCAGCGCGGTTTGTGGTCCATAAATGAAATATCCACTGGCTATCAGATTATGACCAGCGCGCAGGAATGTTGCGCTTGCTTCCTCAAGGGCGGGTTGAATGCCAAAAATTGTGCCTATCGAAACGTTGACCCCAATATTGGAAGAGCCATCAAGGGGATCAATCGCAATTGCCAAGCCACCATCTGGATTAACCAGATCAACTTCTTCTTTTTCTTCGGAGGCGTACCACCGGATATCTGATCCACTCAGCGCTGCGCGAAAGGAATCGTCCGCGATGACATCTAATAATTTTTGGGAATCTCCATCCGTGTTCGCACCGACCGCAGTACCGAGATTATCGTCGATGGCGCTGATTGCGATCCGATGCGAAATTGATCCCGCCACCGTGCATAATGCCTCCACAATATCCGAGACCGTTGCCGGAATACTCTGACCGCTTGCTGTCGTGATTTTCATTCTCCGAGCCTCCCGTCCCAGTTGGGTTGCTCCGACAGTGCACATTGTGAGATAAATAATTAAATTTCATTTTTTCGACAGTTGTGTAAATATTTCTGAATGAAACGAGCACATCAAATCACGTTAAAACAGCTACGCGCGCTTGCAGCCGTTGCACAAAATCGCACAATTTTAGAGGCATCTCAGGCCCTTGGAATTACGGGCCCTGCGGTCCATAGCCAATTGAAAACACTAGAAGAAACGATTGGATCTCCGCTGATAACGCGGGAAAGTAAAACAGTTTCGAACGTTACTCCTGTAGGGTATGCTTTACTCAAATCCTATGAAGAAATCACAGCATCAATGACACGCGCGATCCGTGATATTAAGGCGATGGAGAGCGGTAACTGCGGCAGCGTGACGCTAGGCGTGGTCAGTACGGGCAAGTATTTTGCACCCGAAATCGTCGCTCAGTTGGCAAAAGAAATGCCCGATGTTGCCGTTACATTGCGTGTTGGAAACCGTGGAACGATTCTTCAGGGTATTGAACGAGGCGAATACGACATTTGTATTATGGGACGTCCGCCCCGAATGCCGGTCGTGGAGGCCAAATCAATGGCCCCGCACCCTCACATCATCATTGCACGCCCTGATCACCTGCTCGCACAAAAGAAAAATATAGATGCGGTTGAACTGGTTGACGAAAGCTTTGTCATCAGAGAAATGGGCTCTGGCACACGCATTTTGACCGAACGCTTCTTTGATGAAATCGCCAAAGGGCGCGAATTGAAGAAAATTGAAATGACCTCAAATGAGACGATAAAACAATCTGTCTTGAGCAGCCTAGGCATTGCCCTTTTATCCGCCCACACGGTTGCAAATGAATTAGAAACAGGTCGCCTTATCGCGCTGGATGTTGTTGGTGTTCCTATTATGCGCACGTGGTTTGTAACGCACAGCACGCGTATAAAGCCGTCTTTGGTGTCTTTGCAAGTCAGAGACTGGTTGTTAAGCAATCCACATAGGTTTTTGCCGAAATAGCAGGGCCCTGCTGTGGGAGGACTTCGACCAATCCTTCGCGAGTTATAACGGGGCCTGTCTTCATGGATCGGCATTTACAAATGCACAAATAAAAGAGCGGTCAATATATTAGAAATACTCGCGCGCAAAATCGATGAATTTCACCAGTCTTTGCGGTCGATACCGATCTCGGTGATAAACCAGCGACATGGGTTGTTCAGGAAGATCCCAATCAGACAACACACGCGTAATCCTACCTGCCGCAAAATCGTCGCGCACTAGAACTTCGGGCAACATTGCGATCCCCATACCCGCAAGTACAGCCATCCGTACCGCTTGGCCTGAATTCACAGACAGCGTCGCCTGTGGTGTCCATGTCTCAAACTGCACCCCCTTAGAAAACCGCCATGGCCTACGACCCGTTTTGGAAAAGAGAACGGCTTGAAACCGCGCCAAATCCGACGGGCTTATAGGCCGTTCTTGGTCTTTTAAGACATCGGGTGACGCACAGACTGTCATGCGATAGGGGGACAGCTTTGTTTGAAGGAGAGTACTGTCTTCGAGGCGGCCAATGCGAAATGCCACATCAATGCCTGCTGCGATCAGATCTTCATTGGTGTCAGACAGAATGAGCTCAATTTCGACACCCGGCACCGCGTCAGAAAACTGTTTGAGTGCGGGGACCAGTACAGAAGTCCCAAAACTCACCGGGGCGGCAATTCGAAGGCTTCCCAAAACTGTATCTTGCTGATCATTGGCCTTGCCTTCGGACACCAAAACCATGTCCAGAATGTCCCGGCAATGTTCCAGATAACTTTCACCAAATTTTGTGAGGCTCTGCTGGCGTGTGGTCCGATTAAGTAACTTGACTTGCAAGTGAGCTTCAAGCGCCGCAATCCGTTGTCCCACAAGGGTGCTGGTTACATTTAGCCGCTGAGCTGCCCCATTCATCGAGCCCGCATGAACAACTTCGACAAATGTTCGCATGCTCGTAAACAGATCCATTGCAAATATATCCTTCTTAATGATCCAACAATTATTCAAATTATCAAACTTTAATTTATTATGCACATTGCCTTTGGAGCAAGCACAAAAAAGGTAACGTTCTCATGGAAGCGCGATTTAAGGACCGATCAGTTTTAATCACGGGTGCCGGTAGTGGCATGGGGCGTACTGTTGCCCTACGGCTTGCGAATGAGGGCGCTTCTGTAACGCTATGGGGGCGACGGACCGCCCCACTTGAAGCGGTCGCAGAGGAAATTCGCACGACGGGAGGGTCTGCGTTGGTGCAGGCTTGTGATATTGCCAACCCTCAGACCATTGGATCGAACCTAAATGCAATGATGGCGCATTACGGTAAACTGGATGCCGTATTCGCCAATGCGGGTTATCTGGGTGACTTCAAACCACTCGTCACGACCAGAGCCTCCGACTTTAAAAAACTTATTCAGATTAACTTAGTCGGTACTCAGCAGACCGTTGCGCAATGTTTGCCACATATGGAACAGGGTGCAGTTTTGATAAATGCGTCGTGGACAGCCGATGCCGTTATGCCCGGTTCAGGGGCCTACGCCGCAACAAAGGCCGCGCTCCTTGCGATGGTCAGAGTCTGGGCCATCGAAGAGGGCCCAAAAGGAAATAGAATCAATGCAATTAATCCGGGGATCATTCTGACTCCTATGGCTGATAAGGTAATAGATCCGGGGCTATCTATACGTCTATCTGATCACACCCCACTTCGCCGAAACGGGCGTCCAGAAGACGTGACAGGTGCTGCCGCGTTTCTTTTATCTGACGAGTCTGAATTTATAACGGGTCAAGGCATTGTCGTAGATGGTGGGTATACCCTAGGCGGGGCTATAAGATGACATACACAGACGGTAAACAATTAGCCGACGATCTAAACCCCGGCGTTCGAGATGTACTGGAAGACCGTTATGGTCACCTTCTACCGGGAATGGCCGATACTGTCATTGATATGGCCTACGGGCGTTTCTATGGCCGCCCCGGTCTTGATATGAAATCTCGGTACGTGGCAACAATCGCAGCATTGGCCGCCATGGGTGCTCAAACGGCCCCACAATTACGGATCAACATAGAGGCAGGATTAAAAACAGGCCTAAGCGAAACAGAAATCGCCGAGGTTATTTGGCAAATGGCATTGTATGGCGGATTGCCCGCAACCATTAACGCATTAAATACCCTATGCGAGATTTGTAGCTCAGATTCAGAAACATAGCGGGCTTCGTCTACCCGATGGTGCGGGCAAACTTGCCCGCACAACATCCTGTGAAATACACCACGCTCCCCTACTCGGCCCGCAGTGCTATTTGTTGGCAACGCTGTGTAGGCGGTTACCCGCATCACTTTAATGGAGTGATTTGGCTGCGGGTGGGCATAACCGTCGAAAGAAACCCGACATGCACAGTAGAACCAAACATGTTCCACCACATTCTGCGATCATCAGGGTTGAGACACTGATGCCAATTCGTGCGCAAGCCGCTTTGATGCGGCGCCGGGTATGCTGCCCCAGTTGGTGATCCATCGATAAAAGATTGGTGTAAGAAACAATGTAAAAATCGTCGCAAAACCCAAACCACCCACGATGACCCAACCGACCTCCATCCGTGCCTCAGCGCCAGCACCAGATGTCAGCACGAGAGGTAACCCACCCAGAACAGTTGAAACCATTGTCATCATAACGGGACGAATACGCAATCGCAGCGCATTGCGAATGGCGGTATCGATGTCTTGGCCCGCTTCACGAAGCTGGTTTGCAAACTCGACAATCAAAATGCCGTTCTTTGCCATAACACCAATAAGCATCACCAAACCAATCTGGCTGTAGTAATTTAGAGACCCACCGCTGAACGAAATCGCCAACAACGCCGCCGCAAGCCCGAACGGAACCGTAAGCATGATCACCACCGCGCTTGCGAAACTTTCAAATTGCGCCGCCAGAACCAACATAACGATGAGCAATGCCGTTCCAAAAACGATATACATCGCTTGGGTACTGTCGTTCAGCGTCGCGGCCTCTCCGGTGAACGTTAAACCAACCCCATCTGGCAGCACATCAGCCGCCAATGTGCGGGCAGCGGTCATTGCATCAGAGAGGTTTACGCCGTCCCCAAGATTGGCTTGCAAGGCCACTGATAATGCTCCGCCAAGCCGCTCAACTTGCGCATCTGTCACAACTGAATCCAAAGTGGCCAAAGAAGACAGTGGCACATAGGATCCGTCATCCAATCGAATTGAGATCGATTCAATGTCAGATGGGTCATCGATTGCCGGGCCACCGGGCACGACATTCACATCAATTTCAGTATCGTTTTCAAAGACACTTACGGCAACATCCCCCTGCACCAATGCGCTCACCAAGCCAGTCACAGAAGTAGGCGCTAAGCCCATATCGCGTGCGACGGCCTGATCCACGGTTAACTGCAGTTCCGCGTTGACGGGGGATGATGAAAGCTGAGGGTTCAAAAATGCCTCATCTTTTGACATCGCGGCGACCAATGTTTCGGCAGCGGCTGTTAAATCTGTAAGATTGTCGCCCGTCACAGCAAGCCCAAGCCCACTACCAGCACCTCGAATGTTCAAACTATTGGTGGATCGTGCACTGATTTGCACACCGGGAATTGAGGCAAGTTGCCTGCTAACTTTCGCTACCAATTCAGCTTGCGAAAAATCCCGATCCTGCCAGTCCGGTAGCAGCACAATAACAAGCGCACTTGTGCCACCACCAATGCCCACGATGCTTTGGATTGTTTCGATTTCACCGCTTTTGAGATAGGGCGCAAGAACATTTTCCGCCAAGACGACCTGTGTATCAAGATAGTCCAACGTTGTGTCAGACGCCCCACGGGCTTGCACAATAAAAAATCCACGATCCTCTGTCGGGGTGACCGTAGACGGCAAGGTAGTGGCGACACTAACCGCGTAAATGACCATAGCCCCAGCAATAGACAGAACCAAAACAGGTGTGCGAATGGACCAGTCCATCACGGCATCAAAACCGCGCGCCAAGACCCCGGACGCTGCGGTATCAGTTTCCTGTGATGCTTTTGATTTTCCAGGGTCCAGCAATGCTGACAAAACCGGTGCAAGAGTTAACGCGGTAATCGATGACAACGTGACTGCGAATGCCAAAACGAACCCAAATTCAGAAAATACGCCACCCGCCTGCCCGGGCAGAAATGAAATTGGTATAAATACGGCGGCAAGCGTCGCAGTTGTCGAAATAACAGCAAAGAATACCTCATTCGTACCGGCAGCGGCGGCCGCAAAGGGGCCCATGCCTTCTGACCGTTTGCGAACGATGTTTTCAACGACCACAATCGCATCATCGACAACCATCCCCGTTGCCAGAACAAGCGCCAAAAGGCTGATGGTATTCACCGAAAACCCCGTGATCCAAATCGCAGCCATGGTACCAATCAATGCCACAGGGATAGTGATCGCAGGGATCAAAGTTGCACGTGGCGACCGTAAGAATACAAAGATCACCGCGATTACAATTGCTGTAGCCAACAAAATTGATGTCACGACCTCTTGGATAGACCCTTCGATGAAAACCCCGTCATCTGAGGCGATGACCAACTCAACTCCGTCAGGCATTTGTTGCCGCAGTTCTTCCACGGCGACATTGACGGCCTGTGATATTTCCAACGTATTCCCGACCGATTGCCGCGTGATGTCCAAACTAATAGCGGCTTGACCATTTACACGGGCAAAAACCGAAGTTTCCTCTGGCAGCAATTGAACCAAAGCCACGTCCGCCACTTGTGTGGCGCCGTCAATTTGCAAACCTTCGATGATCTCAACAGTGACGTCTTGGTTGGCAACGCTCAAGGCCAGGGTTTGGCTTGTGCCTTCCAGTGACCCAAGGGCTGTGTCATCGCGCAATGCGGCAAGCGCCTCACTGACATCAAAAATTGTTAATCCCCGGCTAAGCAAGGAAGGCATGTCCAAACCGACCTGGAATTCGTTCGACCGATCACCTTGCACGGTCACTTCAGCGATGCCATCAATCGTTGAAAGCCGCTCATAGATCATGCCTTCGGCAATCTGGGTCAATTCATCAAAACTGGCATCCCCTAACAATGCGAGCCGAATGATCGCGTCCGAATTGCTATCGCTTTTGGTAACGGTCGGTTCTTCGGCATCATCTGGCAAGGATCGTGCAGTGGCCGATACTATTTCACGGGCCTCGTTGGCAGCAACATCCACATCTGTTCCGTCAGACAGATCAATCGTAATTCGGCTGGATCCCGCACTGGATTTGGACTCCATGAACGATAGCCCATCAAGGCCGCTCAGGGCGTCTTCTAAGACTTGTGTCACTTCGCTATCGACTGTGGCGGGAACCGCGCCTTCATAGGTGGTACTCACCGATAAAACCGGGCGATCGACATCCGGCATTTCGCGGACATCAACGCTGCTAAGTGCAGCCAGGCCCGCGATAACAATCAAGAGATTTAAGACAAGGCCAAGGATGGGCCGCGCCACAAAAAGGCTGGCAAGCCCTGTTTTGTGCAATCTACGTTCAACGCTCATCTTTGAGTTCCTGCGGTTTCTGTTACACGCGTACCAGCGCGCAATTTCGCACCCCCTTCTGTGACGATGGACGCACCGATTTCCACATCCGTTTCAACCCAAACACGGGTGCCGTTGCGATATCGGATGGCCACTGGGTGCGGGGTAACAGTGCCATCTTCGACTTCCCAAATTTTAGCGCCCTCTCGATCCCAAATAATGGCCGTGGCCGGCAAAACTGGGAGCGGTTCCGTCTTTTCGTTGATCCGAACCGTAAATGTCATACCAGCGATTAGCCCCCCATCCGTGTTGTCAATTTGCGCACGAACCGTTGCACTCCGCGAGGTTGGGTCAAGGGCGGTATCAAAGGCTGTAATCGCTCCTTCAAAAACACGCCCCGCGTAAGTGGGCGTATCAATCAAAACTGGTTTTCCAACCTCCAGCAGCGCTATTGAACGTTCGGGGACTTCAAATTCTGCAACGATGGCGCTGGAATCGTCGATTGTTACAACGAAATCACCTACATTCACGTAGTCACCCAGATGCAGATCACCGAGACCAAGCGTGCCACCGATTGCTGCGGTGATGGTGCGTTCATTCAATACCTCTTGCGCAATGTCGACATTAACCTGAGCCAGTTTCAAGGCGACTTCGGCCTCGGTGAATGTGATGTCAGTAATCGTTAAATTACCATTTTTACGAAGCGTGTCGTAGCGATCAAACAGATCCTGTGCTTGCTGTTTTTCGGCCATGGCAGCGTCCAACGCGAGCTGTTCTGCACGGTTGTCCAATTGCAAAAGAACATCCCCTGCGGCAACCTCACTGTTCGCATCAATTGAAATGGCTATGATTTCTCCCGCTACTCCAGACACAACGTCCACACTGCGCAAAGAGGTTGCCGTGCCAATCGTGCTTAAGACCAAATTGTAAGCTCTTTCCGTCAAGGGATTCATGACGACGGCCGTTTCCTGCGCTCCCCTTTCAGGGCGCTCACCGCGCTCCTGCGGCTGATCCCCAGATTGCGTCACCTCAATTCCAACGGCCTGTTTAATCGACTCAGGTACTCCGAAAGAAAATAAATACACGGTACAGAGGATACCCGCCGAAATGAGAAGGATAATCAATTGTCGCAAAAAAACGTTCCTTTTGTTAAAAAATGGTCAACAACACCCGTGTCCATTTTAGTGTTGTACGTTGATGCCCTTCAGACCCGTCGCACAAAGGGGCATTTTTACAATTTTGTGCGTCTTATCTTCGTCATAATCCGCTGAAAACTTATCATCACCTTGAAAAGGGTCGGCTCCGCTTATGCTTTGGCAATTCCTAATTTTGTCTTGCGTCGTTTTAGGAGTTTCAGGGACTCGTCAAATCGAAATGGATAACCTTACGGGTGAATAGCACCGCCAGTTCCGTCATAAAACTGCCATTCGCCACCATTGATATGCTCTCTGCGACGAGCGGTTGGACCATAAACGCGGGGGCATTCGCATTTACCCTCTACCCGCAAAAATTGCCCTGTGTTTTTGGGTCGTAGCCCAGCGCACGACGACATATTGCTTAGGTTGGATCGAATAAATCACGCTGTTTCCCGCCTAGATATCGTGTGGCGGCATCATAGTTCAGATCATCTTTGACTGTATCAAGGCTCAACGTTTTCACCCCGATGCCGTTTACACTCTCAAATTCAGGTGCAGACGCATTGATGGCCAGATTGATTAATTCGCCATTAAACAGTCCCAATTCGAGGGCGGTGGCCAAGCCAATTGGCCACCGCATAAAATCACAGGAGGTGGTGAACGGGGACTGCATAAGCCGCCACCACCTTATCATAGGGATATAGCTTAAACGCGAAACGCCACCTCACACCTACAACGTGTTTAGATCCTATCCCTGCAATTGTGCCCACATATCCAAATCGCGCTTGTCAGTCCAAATGCGTGGGTGCCAAATGCCTCGTGCCTCGTCATAGGCCCGGCTCACGTTAAACGGCAAGCAATGTTCATAAATCGCATAATCTTTGAACTTCGGATCACATTCAGAACGCACGGCATCCCATGCGTCTTTCAGACTGCCACCTTTCATCGCAACCTTTTGGGCAGGGCGGTATGTGCTCTCGACAAAATCTCGTGTGCTTTCGATAGCGCGTTCAACAGCCTCTTTGCCAATCAACGCAGCACCGCGACCCGGCGCAATTGCGTCCACATCATAGGCTTTAATATTATCGAGTGTCTGGCCCCAATCGCCAAAATAGCCGTCGCCACAGTAACACGCGGAATGATCTTCAACGATGTCCCCCGTAAACATTACGTTCTGATCGGGCACATGGATCACCGCATCACCTGCCGTATGCGCACGGCCAATGTGTTTGATGTCAACGCGACGCTTGCCCAAATAGACGGTCATGCTGTCACTGAATGTCGCCGTTGGATAAGTCAAACCGGGGATGCTTTCATAGCCTTCGAAAAGCCGCGGAAAGCGTTGAAATTCGCTGTCCCAATCTTCTTGACCGCGTTCCACAACCATCGCACGGGCGGTGTCAGACATGATAATCTGTTCTGCCCCGTAAGCAGAAGCCCCCAGCACGCGTACAGCATGGTAATGCGTCAACACGACATGGCTGATTGGCTTGTCTGTGACTTCGCGAACCTTTTCGATGACCTTATTGGCCAATCGAGGTGTCGCCTGCGCCTCGACAATCATCACGCTGTCGTCGCCAATAATCACACCTGAATTTGGATCACCTTCTGCGGTGAACGCCCACAAGCCTTCCCCCACTTCATCAAAGGTGATTGTCTTTTCCGTCATATCCCCTTGGGATGCGAATGCTTTAGCCATTGGTTTTGTCCTTTATACGGGGAATTTTATTGCGGGAAGGATGGTGCCAGTGCACTCACCGAACCCAATCTGATAACCATCACCCTTAGCCGCACCACGCAGCGTGAGGGTGTCGCCATCTTCAATGAATGTGCGGGTTTCGCCGGTGTCGAGCGTAAACGGCTCGCGTCCCGCCCAGCTCAGTTCCATCAGAGATCCGTATTCGGATTTTTCCGGGCCGGAAATCGTACCGGATCCCAATAGGTCACCAGCATTCATGCCGCACCCACCACTGGCGTGATGGCATAGCTGTTCTGCGGCAGAATAATACATCCGGCTGTAATTGGTTTTGGACAGGGATGTGGCCTTATCTGCGCCTGCAGGCTGCATTAGCACCTCCAGCTCAATGTCGAACAAGCCGTCTGTGGTGCTGTTCAGATACGGCAACAGTTCTTTTTCGCGTGACGGGGTCGCGATACGGAACGGTTCCAACGCGGCTGTGGTGACGATCCACGGAGAGATCGACGTGCCAAATGCTTTACCCTGAAACGGACCAAGCGGTTGATATTCCCAGCCTTGAATATCGCGCGCAGACCAGTCGTTCAGAAGCACATAGCCAAAAATCATGTCATCCGCTTGGTCGACTGTAATAGCTGTGCCGTGATCGCAGGATGTGCCAACGATTGCACCCAGTTCCAGTTCGATATCCAGCCGCTTGGACGGGCCGAAGGATGGCATTTCCGCGTCAGGTGCTTTGGATTGGCCATTCGGGCGGTGAATGTCTGTCCCCGACACAACAACAGAGGATGCGCGACCATTGTAGCCAATTGGGATATGCAGCCAATTGGCGGGCAAATCGGGTGACCCTCGCAGGATTGCCCCCATATTTTGGGCGTGTTGTTTGCCGGCATAGAAATCCGTATATTCGGCCACCAAAAGAGGCAGGTGCAATTCCACAGATGCCAAAGGGACAAGAAATGGCTCTACGGCCGCCTGATCGGTCGACCCTTCGCTTAGCATCTCTTGCAAACGCGTGCGTAGTTTGGCCCAAACATCAGGGCCCAAATCCATTACATCGTTCCAGAATGGTAAATCGAATGCGCCATCTTCGGCCAAATCGATCAAGCCCGCCTCTTCCAAGGCGGCCATATCCAAAATTTGATCTCCAATCGCTACGCCGCAACGCGCTTCTTCTTCGCCAACAGAAAACACACCATAAGGGAGGTTATTCAACGGGAATGGGGTATCGGGCGCATTGGCGCCGGCAACCCAGCTTTTCATCAATGTCATAGTTGTACTTTCGCGTCTGGCTGGTTGTCAGGATGCGCATCAGCAAATGCCGATAGAGTGAGGCATCGATGCTCAATACGCGCAATATTCGGGAAGTCATCCAAATCAACACCCCAACGGCGAGCGTTGTAAACTTGGGCTGTGATGCAAATGTCGGCGATGTTAGGCTCTGCGTTAAAAGCAAATCCGTCTCGTTTGGGCAGCAAAGCTTCGACGGCCGCAAACCCTTGCTGCATCCAATGGCACATCCAATCGGTTGCCTGTTCCGGGGTGGCCGCAAAACGCGATTTCAACTGACCAATCAGACGCAGGTTATTCACCGGATGCACATCAAGGGCGATCGTGTCTGCCACCGCCATCACTTTCGCCCGTGCCAACGGATCGGTGGGGATCAATTTTGGGTCCGGCCAAGTAGCATCGATATAGTCCAAGATGGCCATGGATTGTGTCAACACAGTGCCATCATCCAGCTCCAAGGTCGGAACCCCTTTTCCGGGGTTCAAATCCACGTATTCATCACGACGTTGATCACCAGCCACGAGATCAACCGGCACGGTTTCATACGCGATGCCCTTAAGGTTTAACGCAATTCTGACCCGGTACGAGGTGGTTGAACGCCAGTAAGAATAGAGTTTCATTTTTTACCCGGTGTCCCGTCAAATTTTTTCTCCATGTCAGCCCAACACTCAATGTAATTGTCCTGCAGAGGTGCTTTTGTGCCGGCAAATTCGGTCAATTGCTGGGGGAAGCGGGTCTCGATCATGAAGGACATGGTGTTATCCAGCTTCTCAGCCTTTAGATCTGAATTAGATGCCCCCTCAAATGCGTTACGGTCTGGTCCGTGGGGCAGCATCATGTTGTGTAAACTGATCCCACCAGGAATGAAGCCATCTGGTTTCGCATCATATTGCCCATAAATATTACCCATTAATTCGGACATGATATTCTTGTGATACCATGGCGGACGGAACGTATCTTCGGCCACCATCCAACGCTCGCGAAACAGAACAAAGTCGATGTTTGCGGTGCCCTCTTGACCAGACGGCGCGGTAAGAACGGTAAAGATCGATGGATCGGGATGATCGAACAAGATCGCCCCAACCGGACAATATGTACTCAGGTCGTATTTCATCGGCGCATAGTTTCCGTGCCATGCAACAACATCCAACGGCGATTGACCAATCTTAGTTTCATGGAATTCACCGCACCATTTCACCGTCACGGTTGAGGGCACTTCGCGATCTTCATAAGCAGCAACAGGTGCCTTGAAATCGCGCGGATTCGCCATGCAATTTGCCCCGATGGGGCCACGGCCGGGTAGCTCAAATTTCTGTCCGTAGTTTTCACAAACAAATCCACGGCATGGGCCCTCTAACACCTCGACACGATACACTAGTCCGCGCGGAAGGATCGCGATTTCCTGCGGCTTAACGTCAATAATCCCCAACTCGGTTGAGAACCGCAAACGACCTTCTTGGGGAACAACCAGCATTTCACTGTCCGCAGAGAAGAAATAGTCGTCAACCATGCTCTGTGTGACCAAATACACATGGGAGGCCATACCGACCTGCGTATGAACATCACCTGCCGTTGTCATCGTGTGCATACCAGTCAACCACGTCAAAGGCACATCACTATGCGCCAGTGGATCCCAACGATATTGTCCAAGACTAACGATATCAGGGGCAATATTCGGTGCCGATTTCCAGTTCGGTACACTGATTTTCTCATAGCGATGAGAATGCTTCACCGAGGGGCGTATGCGATAACACCACGTGCGTTCATTCTGCCCCTTCGGCGCGGTAAAGGCTGTCCCAGACAGCTGCTCACCATAAAGGCCGTAGTTACATTTCTGCGGGCTGTTCATTCCCTGCGGCAACGCATCGGGCAAGACCTCGGTTTCAAAATCATTCCCGAAACCCGGCATGTACCCTGCATGGGGCCCCGGCAAATACGGGGCCTGCGTCATACGTGTCGGATATTTTTGGTCGGCCATAACTGCCTCCTTGCCTTATATTACGAAAGTCATAAATGTTACATTTGTAACCAACAATGGGAAAATCGAAAAAATGACACAAGAACGCGCCAAAACATCATTATCGGATTTCCTACCGTTTCTACTGTTTCAAGCTGCGGAAGTGAGCAGCCGGAATTTCCAACAACATTACCAATCACGATACGGTATGCTCCGCACGGAGTGGCGCGTCATGTTCCATTTAGGAAGCGTAGGCGATCAAACTGCAAAACAAATTTGCGACCGGGCCTCTTTGCACAAAACCAAGGTCAGCCGTGCCGTGAAAGCTCTAGAGAGAAAACGCTTTCTAAAGCGCATCACGATAGAGGCTGACCGTCGGAGCGAGCTGCTTTGCCTTACCAAGCACGGCAAAACGGCCTTTTCGGAATTGACAATTGTTGCCTCGAATTTTGACCAACAGTTGGAACAGTCTCTTGGGGCGAATGACCACAAGACACTTATCACCACCCTTCAAAAACTAATCGCCCTTCCTCAACACAACACTTAATCACCCCACCTGAACCGTGCCATCCGCACACCATTCATCGAATATTTCCAACGCCTTATCCGCAAACTCAGCATCGTTAATGTGATGAGGAATTCGCTGAGCAGATACATTGGATGGCAGGCTTTTCTCAATTTCATCCAAGAAAGCAGCCAAACCTTCAGCATTGTGGAGGTCGGCCCCTTCACGGTCCCATTCGCCTAACCCCTTTTCAGGCAGGATCATCGCAACCGGCCCCTTTGCCGTAGCCAATTGTTTACAATGCGCACGTGCGATTTGTTTGGTTTCAGCCGCCTGCAAAACGATCGACGTCAACAAACGGTTATGAGCGTGCTTCATATGATCCGCCCATTTGTCATCAATCGGCTTCCAGCCGACAACATCAACCAGATCATAACACCCGGGCGCCACGATTTGCGGCGTACCGTTAGCACCTGCATTGGTCAAACGATCCGCCCCAGCTGAGATATTCGAGCCCTGAATGTGATTGCCCAGCTCCTGTGTGCAAAAGTCAAATACACAGGCGAACGCCCCCTCGTGTGCGAGGCTTTCAAATGCGCGGCCCCCCATGCCGGTGGAATGAAATACAGCTACCTCAAAACCACGTTCTTCCAGAGCAGGTTTCAAAGACACCATATACCTCAGCGCGGTTTTGCCGAGCGATGTCATCCCGATCAAGGGCTTACGCCGGTTCATAGGCTCGGCCGCGCGCGCGGCCCCCAAGACAGCGCCTGCCGCTTGACTCAGCGATGCTTTACATACGGAATTGAGGCCATAAAGCCCGCCTGCCCAAAGGATCATCTGTGTATCTGCGGCCAACCGTTCGGCAGGGATTAAGGGGGAGAAGGACACCGTCGAGACGATATATTTTGGCACGCCCAACGGCAAAGCAGAACACACATCCAACGCCAGATCCGTGCCCATAGTGCCGCCAAGAACAATCATTGCGTCGATCTTGCCTTCGCGGTACAGACGAGCCGTTAGCAAAGCCGCCCCCTGCCCCATGATCTGCATCGCAGTGTTTTCATTGCCGCTGTCAATGGCAGCCTTGATCGAGCTTCCGCCTTCCTCAGCAACGTCATGTTTCGAATAATCGCAAGGTTTAGACGGATCACCCAAAACGGACACATCCATCGTCAACACACACCCGCCTTGATCGCGGATTACACCTGCAAGATAGCCCAACTCGTCATCTTTGGTGTCATAGGTCCCGATCACAAGAATTGTTTTATTGGTCATCCCATAACTCCTAAAGTTTGATCCAAGCGGTCTTAAGGTTGATGTATTTATCGATGGCATGAAGCGATTTATCGGCACCGTTTCCGGATTGTCCGACGCCACCCAATGGCACAGTCACATCCGGCCCACCGTATGTGTTCACATGAATTACACCTGTTCGCACTCCGCGGATCATCCGGTGCGCACGACTAAGGTTAGATGTCCAAACGCCACCGGCCAGCCCGTAAATTGTCGAATTTGCTATCTGGATCGCTTCTTCATCGGACGAAAATTCCGTCACCCCCAACACAGGTCCAAAGACCTCTTTTTGTGCCAACGTTGCGTTCTGATCTACGCCCGTGACAATTGTAGGGGACATGTAATAGCCACCCGTTTCTTCCAGAATGCGCGCGCCGCCAGTGACAATATTGCCACCTTCGGATTTGGCTGTTTCGACAAACCCAAGGTTGGCAAGTAGCTGAACTTCGGAGTTCACAGCCCCGATTTGCGTGTCCACCTTCAATGGATCACCAACGCGCATCGCCTCCGCTGCCTTGGCAACGGCTGCGACGAAGTCATCATGGATCGAGGCCTCTACCAACAACCGCGATCCAGCCACACAAACCTGTCCAGAATTGCGGAAAATTCCACCGGCTGCGACCTTTGCGGCCTCATCCAGATTTGGCGCATCAGCGAAAATGATGTTCGGTGATTTGCCGCCCAATTCCAGATAAACGCGCTTCATGTTGGACCGGGCTGCGTATTCCATCAAACGGCGTCCCGTCCCGCCAGACCCTGTAAACACCAAAACATCTACGTCCATAGACAGGCCCAAAGCCTCACCTACCACAGCACCTTCGCCTGTGACCGCATTCAGCACACCAGCCGGTAATCCTGCCTCAAGTGCCAATTCAGCCATACGCATTAATGATAAGGATGCCGTTTCAGACGGCTTTAACACAACTGAATTGCCCATTGCCAAAGCAGGACCCAGCTTCCAAGCGCCGATCATCAACGGGAAATTCCAAGGTATAATCGCACCAACAACGCCCACAGGCTCTTTGTGGATCATCCCAAGTACATCAGAAGATGTCGGCGCGATCTCACCGTAGATCTTGTCCAAGGCTTCCGCATAGTACCGAATAGTTGCAGCCGCAGACCCTGGCTCGGCCTTGATTGCCATACCAATTTCAGTGCCATTATCGCGGACGCCCAATACCGCTAGCTCCAAGGCGTTCGCCTCGATCAAATCGGCCCATTTCAACATGACCTTTTTACGCGCTGCAGGGGGTTGCCCCGCCCAGCGACGATCTTCGAAGGCCAAGCGTGCTGAGGCGATTGCTGCCTCCATATCGGCCTTTGTGCCTTTGGCAGTGGTCGTCAATAATTGACCATCGATAGGAGAGATAATGTCCATTGTCTGACCATCACTGGCCTGAACATGTTTTCCCTCAATCAGATGTTTGAATGCCGGAACCGGCTGTGCGCGCAGCTGGTCGATTTGTGTTTGATCCATGATACTCTACCGTTGGTACGTGTCAGAAAGGTTGTGATCTTCATCCTCGAGTGCTGTTCGCCACTCTTTGATCAACCCACGAATGTGTATCCCAATCACGATAAGGATAATCACGAATAAGATTGCAGTAATCGGACGGTCAATCATATCCAAAGGCGACTTGAGCCGTGGCAATGCCGAGCGGAGCTTGACCTCCATGATGCCACCGAGAACCATGCCCAAGATGATGGGCACTATTGGCAAGTTTAGACGTTTCAAGATTAAGCCTAGCACCCCAAAGCCCGCCGCAATCATGCAATCGGTCAATGAGTTGCGCAGTGAATAAACACCGACGAAAGACAGCAGCAAAATCATGACGCCTAAAAATCGTGTTGGAACACGGATGATCTTGGTCAACAAGTTCGTTGAGAACAGCAAGAAGATCATGACGATAACGTTCAACGCAATCAACGCGAAATAGAGCCCATAAACCAAATCGATATTGTTCTGAAAGAGTTGCGGCCCGGGGATTACATTGTGAACGTAAAACACAGATAACATCATCGCAGTCAACGCCTCACCCGGAATACCAAGCGCAAGCAACGGGATCATCGCAGCCGCTGGCACTGCATTGTTGGCAGCCTCAGATGCGATCAAACCTTCTGGTGATCCTTTGCCGAATTTGTCAGGGTCTTTCGACGTTTTTTGTGCGTAGGTGTAACTCATGAACTGGGCGGTGAATTCACCTGTTCCAGGGATCATTCCCAATACCACACCAAAGGCCGACGCCACCGTCGCCACCCGCTTGTGCTGCATTAGCTCTTTAATACCTGCACCCATCTTACCTGTGACGGGCTTGGCATTTGGGCTACTGTCTGGCGAGGTGAGCAAGAAGAAGGCTTGGCTTAGTGCGAAAAGACCAAGGACAACCACAATCAGGTTCACACCGGAGCTTAAAAAGGAATAACCGAACGAATACCTTTGTGTATAGGTCGTTGGATCAAGCCCGACTGTTTGCAAAAAGATGCCGAACATAGCTAGCATGCCAGCTGCAAAGATCTGTCCTCGGTGTGCCAGTACAACAAGTATTATGCCCAATAAGGCGGCTAAGAAAATCTCTCGACTTCCAAACATAGGTGCAACCAAGGCCAATACCGGTGATAATAATATCAAACACCCGATACCAAATATGCCGCCCCAAAAAGACGCGGAATAGGCCAACGAAACGGCGCGATGAGCCTCTCCGTTTTCGGTCATTGGATAACCATCATAGGATGTAAGCGCATTCACCGCTGTACCCGGTGTGTTGATCAAAACGGCAGGAATAGCCCCACCATACATGGACGACCCATAGATCCCAAGCAGCATGGTCAGACCCACAATCGGATCAAGAGAGAAAGTCGCGGGCAATAATATGGCGATCGCTACCGCTGGACCGACACCTGGGATTGCGCCAATAATGACCCCCCCAATTGAGCCGATAAATAGGGCTAATAAAACGTCCCATCGGGCAAGCATTTCCAGCCCGGCATAGATATTTTCCATAACGTTTTCCGATCAGAAATAGGTCAGCATGATCTGACGTGCCCCATCGGGCAGGTATTCATAGATCAAGCCAGAAGGCAGGTTTACTTGTAGCGTGGTTTTAAACAGCAGAACGATGAAAACGGCTGAGCCACCCGCAGCAATCAACATCAACGACCTGCGATATCCGGCCCGAAAGGCCAAGGCGACCGCGAAAACAACTGTTGTCAAAAGATAACCAGTATAAGGAATGAGGGCTGCATAGGCGATAAACCAAGCCGCATATTCCAGCGCTGAAATCCATAGCCAGACTTCTTGCCAACGGCCTTGAATACGTTCTGACAACGCTGAGCCCAAAAGGTGAAATGCGGCAAAAATTGTCATAGTTGTTAAGGAAACAGCTGGCCAAAAACGTGGCTGTGCGAATAATTTAGTACCCGGTCGCCACGTGGTCTGATCCGATATCTGAAGAACCAGAAACGCAGCCAATAGAAACACGATCCAGGCGAACACGATATCCCCCGGACGCCTATAGCGTTTGAATAGGTTTTGAAGGGTCTTAACACTGTACATGCAGTGGCTCCGTTCCTATGGATTTGTAAGGTCGGGCAACCTAAAGCTGCCCGACTAATTCTAGGAAGACGTACTTATTGACCCAAGATTTCGCCGATAAGGCCCATCGTTTCGATGTCTTGTTCGATCTGAGTGGCAACTTCGTCAGCTGGCTGCCAATACACAAGAGCACCTGTTTCAGAGGCCAATGTCTGCGCGCGTTCTGATTTCATTGTTTCAGCGGCTACGGCGCTGATTTTCTCTTGCACATCTTGTGGCGTGTCAGCGTGAACAAACAAGCCGTTCCATAGAGAAACATTTAGGTTCGGTGCCAATTCAGCCACTGTGGGAGTATCAGGCGTCAACCCGATACGCTCTCCACCTATGGAGGCAAGAACTTTTACATCATCAATACATGGCAGGATCAATTGTAAGGTTGTATTGATGACGTCCACATCACCGGATGCCAGTGTATTGCAATCCAATGCGTCAAACGCCGCATCCGCTGCATAAGAAAAACCCATCTCTGCTGCCAAACCAAGGGTCACCTGAGTCGGCACCAACGGCGCACCAAAATGACCAAGAACAACGTCGTTTTCGGCTGCGTGAGCAGCAAGTCCAGCCATGTCATCATAAGGCGCATTTGCACCGGCTGCGATTACGAACGGATAGGTCAAAAAGTTTCCAAGCGGCACAAACGGGTTTGGATTCAACTCCGGAATACCGATCTGCGGCCCTACAACTGGAATCGCAATGATGAAAGAGCCAACAGTGTAACCATCCGCAGGTGCGTTCGCCACCTCGATCGCGCCCGGGAATGGCCCACCGCCACCGCCCGGCTTGTTCACGACTGCTGTCGGGACACCATAGGCCTCAGAAAAGTCCTCTGCGATCATACGCGTCAGAACATCTTCAAGATCACCCGGAGGCCAAGGAACAACAAACTCAACCGGTTTTTCCGGATAATCCGCCTGCGCTCCGCCTGTCATTGCAGCCATCGCCAAAGCCATCGCTGATGCCGTCTTCGTAAATTTTAACATTGCGTTCTTCCCTGTTTCGGTTCATATACTGAACCAGTGTTGCTAAAAATAGCTTGCACCTTCATAACTGATGTGTCAAATATTTTCTTACCAAAGTAGGATTGTTCACCAAATGTCGTCCGCATCCAAAGCACTTGAACTCCTTTCGCTGTTTTCTGAGGCACAGCCAGAAATCGGCTTATCCCAGATGTGCCGCCTTGCAAAACGTGACAAGGCAACAACCTACAGACACCTTCAAGTACTTGAAAAAGCTGGATTTGTTGAACAAGTTGTAGCATCCAAGAATTATCGCCTCGGGCCGGCCCTTCTTCAGCTTGGTCGCATGAGAGAAGCCACAGTGCCGCGTAAAGCTGGCGCAGAAACACCCCTTGCAACCCTTGTTGATGTTACGGGTGAAACCGTTCACGTCTCTGTTCTGTCAGGCTCGACGCTATTTGCATTGATATCCCGCGAGTCACCAAAACACAGCACTCGAGCTGTTATAGACATCACAACATTTCCGCTTCATGCGACAGCGTCCGGCAATTGCGCAGTGGCCTTCGGCCCCGACGAAATGTTTGCCGCTGCGTGTGAAAATTTCGAGGCATTCACCGACTTAACCCCAATGACACCGGAGTCTTTAGAGACGCTGATTGCCTCTGCTCGGACATCGGGTATGGGGCGATCTGTTGGCTGTTTTGAAAAAGAAATCAATAGCCTGGCTGCCCCCATTTTTGACCAAACAGGTCAGTTAGCGGGGGCCGTCTCAGTGGCGAGCGTCGCATCACGCTTCACGCCAGAACTTGAAAGCATCATCAAAACAGCGCTCATCACAGCCAGCCGCGAAATCACCAAAAGCTGGGGTGGCACTATCCCCCCAGCCATTGAAAAAGCATGGAACAGTGCCATGCCATCACATCAAGAATTGGACACGTCGTCATGAAAGATTCGAACTTCCTGAGAGAACACAACGGCAAAGAGATGTGGCATCCAATGACGTCCCCCAAAGACACCATTGATCAACCACCAAAGATCATAACGGGATCCCACGGTGTGAACATCACCGATATTGACGGCCACACCGTTGTCGATGGTGTTGGCGGCTTGTGGAACGTAAACTTAGGGTATTCTTGTCAGCCCGTAAAAGACGCCATTGCCAAACAACTGAACCAGCTTCCTTATTATTCGACCTTTCGCGGTACATCTAACGATGCCGTAATTGAATTGTCCTATGAGCTGAACCAATTCTTTGCTCCAGATGGCTTGCAACGCTCATTCTTTACCTCTGGCGGGTCAGATTCCGTCGAAACGAGCCTGCGATTGGCACGCCAATACCACAAATTGCGGGGCGAATCAGGCCGCACAAAGTTCCTCAGCCTTAAGAAGGGCTATCATGGCACGCACATGGGCGGCGCATCCGTAAACGGAAATGCCAATTTTCGCACTGCCTATGAACCGCTTTTGCCGGGCTGCTTCCACATCCCTGCCCCTTATACCTACCGCAATCCGTTCAACGAAACTGACCCGGAAAAATTAGCGCAACTTTGCCTGCAAGCGCTTGAAGATGAAATCGCGTTTCAAGGAGCAAACACGATTGCCGCGATGATTATGGAACCGGTTCTTGGTGCAGGCGGCGTTATTCTACCCCACAAATCCTTTGCTCCTAAGGTACAAGAAATCTGTAATCGCAATGGCATTTTGCTGATCACCGACGAGGTCATTACAGCCTTTGGCCGCACCGGTGCATGGTCAGGAGCGCGCCTTTGGGGAATCAAACCAGATATGATGGCAACCGCCAAAGCGATCACCAACGGTTTCTTCCCATTCGGCGCGGTGATGCTGGGCGAACGTATGATCGAGGTGTTTGAGGGCAACCCATCTGCTAAGATTGGACATGGCTACACCTATTCCGGACATCCTGTCGGCGCGGCTGCCGCTTTGGCTTGCCTTGAAGAAACCAAGCGCTTGAATGTAGTTGAAAACGCGGCGGTGCGTGGAACGCAGCTCTATGAAGGTTGCCTGGCGTTGATGGAAAAGCACAACATCATTGGTGACGTCCGTGGTGGTCTCGGTCTCATGACTGCTATTGAGATGGTCAGTGACAGAGACACCAAAGCCCCAATCGATGGCGCAACCGCAGCAAAGGTGCAAGAAGTCGCCTATCAAAATGGGGCGATGGTGCGCGTCTCTGGTCCCAACCTAATCATGTCCCCACCGTTGATCCTGTCAGAGGATGAGGCCTCCACCATCTTATCTGCGTTGGACGCCGGTTTCACAGCCATTTGAAAGGATCTGACATGACACAAGATTATATCGCCCTTTTGGGCACCAAAGGTGGGCCCGCAATCCGCCCTGGCTCTTCGATGCCAACGTCCAATATGGTGTGCATGAACGGCCAACAGATCGTGTTAGATTGCGGATTGGGCGTAACGCGTGGGCTTGTTAATCAAGGCATGCAGCTGAAAAACTTATCATTGATCTTTATCAGCCATCTGCATTCCGATCACTACCTTGAACTCGGCTCTCTCCTTCATACAGCTTGGACAGCAGGCCTAAAAACACCGGTGGATGTTTTCGGGCCCGCTGGGCTCGACAAATATTGGGCCGGTTTCTTAACGGCTATGGAAGCCGACATCGCCCTACGTACAGAAGATGAAGGGCGGCCCAATTTGGCCGCTCTTGTAACATTTCATGTCATCGATGAAGGCGAAGTAGTCACACGCGAAGGCATTACAATCAGCGCGCTTCGAACCGAACACCCCCCGCTTGTTGACTGCTTTTCTCTGTCGTTCAAAACGAATACTGCCCATGTTGTATTCTCTGGTGACACAGCACCATTAGCCACGTTGGAAAACTTTGCGCGTGGTGCGGACTTGCTGGTACACGAAGCAATGTTGGAAGCCGCACTACCGGCTTTGATGGAGCGTATTGGCAATGGCTCAGACAAACTGATGGCACATTGGCTACGTTCACATAGTTTCGCCCATGATGCTGCCAAAATCGCAAAGAAAGCTGACGTCAAACGGCTTGCGTTGACACATCTCATCCCATCAGATGACCCTTCCTATGACATCAAAGATTGGCAAGACGCTGTCGCGCCCGAATGGAATGGACCGTTAATTATCGGTCATGATGGGATCAAAATTGAACTGTAATATCGTAAACCACGGTATGAAGTCCCCAATTTATTCTGCATAAAGCCGGGGCAATCACGCATTTCGTGCGACACTCAGAGTGCTCTTTAAAGAAACGCTGCACGATATCGCACTATACCTATCATGGTATGGTGCTATTTCGTGCGCGTTTGATCGGCTCCCCCCGACATAGCTTCGACTAGCTTACGCCTGGTCGTTTAATGTTCCCAAATAGAAGACAGATGTTGGGAATTCTAAAACGCTGAAGATCTTGTAAGTGTTCAAAAAATTATCCCGTTTCCTCAAGTTTTTAGAAATACCTACATCACTCGACCAAGATATTATTATTTCAAGCCAGCGACTTATAGAGAAGACGCCCTGCTTGAAAACATGTGAAAGGTCGTGAAGCCGAATAACAAACTGTTGATCGTCAGAGATTTGGCGTTCAGTGCGCTAGTTTCATCGATGACCGAAGTACCCAACAAGCCAAAGAAGCAGCGACCCACAACTTTTACGGCGTGTGGCCAATCGTTGCGCATCATATCGATGTCTCCTCCACACCGAATTAAGCTTTCGGTTGAAAGTCCCACGCAATGGTCGTGACCTGGCCCGCTTAATTAAATTTGACAAAAAATTCAAAATACCCGAGGCTGACCAAAATTCCGTATTTGGAATTTATGATTCTATATATGAAATGTTACGATGGACCCGACAAAACGCACCCTGCAGATATTAGAATACATCATGTCCGCAGGACCTGGTCCGATAAAGCAAGTGGATATCGCACATGATTGCGGGATGCCCCCTGCCACAGTGAATCGCGTCATTCGATCGTTGTCTGATTGGGGTTATCTCTTCCGAACGAGCGAGAAATACGTGGTGCGAAACTTTCGACTGGATCGAAACGTTCCGATGTCGGAGGTCTATCTTGCAAAACTTGATGACGCCATCCGCAATTTGTCGAGCACGTTAAATGTATCTGCCGAAGTCGTTGTGGTCGCAGGTCATGAGCTGCTGTGGCATTCCAAGACCGATTACCCTGACCCGAATGTCGTGATCCGTGCCAACGTCGGATTTCGTCGTTCGCTGTATGAACTTGATGTTTTGTCTCAACTGTACCTGAGCCGCCTGGATTGGGAAGACGTCGAGGCGCGATTTTTCACCGACGGTTTTTATGAGACATCCCGCGCGCGTGGCACCATCGCACCTATGGCAGTCCAAGACGTCAAATACGTTCTGGATCAACGCCGCAAAGAAGAATTCGTGGCTGACCTAAAGGGCAACCACGTCGGCATTCGGCGTTATGCGACCGTAATCCAAGACCCGAACGGCAAGTTCTTGCACCTTTTGGCTTTGGCGGAACCTGCTGAAAAGGACTGCGCCCCAATTGAGACTTATCAAAACGCACTATTGAACGTGCGTACCGAACTTTCAGAGCTTGTCTTTGAAGAGAGCGCTGCATCGCGACCGCAGCCAAAATACCACGTCTTGCCGATGCGCGGAGGATAAGCACGGCAAGCTTCATTTACTGGGAGGTTACTATGAAGCACTTATTATCAACCACACTGGCTTCCAGCATCACGCTGGCAGCATCATTCGGGGCGGCCTATGCTGAAACCGATGAAATAAATGTCGTGATGTTCGGTATGCCTTATACCACTGGCCTCGCAAAACTTGCGGATGATTTTGAGGCCGAAACAGGCATTAAAGCGAACATCGATGTAATCGGACAAGATGTGTTCGAGAACCGGATTACACTTTCGTTCACCGGTGGAACAGGTGACATCGACGTGGTTCACACACCCGTCATTCAAGTGCAGCGCTGGATACAGGCAGGCTGGTTACAACCGATGAGTGATCTCGTGTCGGAGGAAACGACGTCAGACATTCTGGCCGGTCCACTGGGCGCATATGATGTAAATGGCGATCAATGGGCGCTGCCGTTCTTTGCTGGTGTCGGCATGATGAGCTACCGCGAAGATCTGCTAGAAGCCGTGGGTGCGGAAGTGCCACAGACATGGGAAGATTTGCTGGAAGTTTCAGCCCAAATCACCACAGATGATCAGGCCGCGATTGCCCTGCGGGCAGTGCCCGGCCAAGGCTTTAACATGTTTATCTTTCCGATGGTCATGCGGGCTTATGGGGGCACGTTCTTTGCGGATTACGAAGGTGGCGATTTGACACCTGCGATCAATTCACCTGAAAACATCGAAGCTTTGAACATCTACATCAAGCTGATCAATGACTACGGTCCCGCTGGCGCCGGTAACTTTAACTTCGCCGAAGTGAATGCCGCAGGTCAGAATGGTCAGATTGCGTTCGCGGTTGAGGGCACAGGCATCATCAGCCAGCTGGTCGACCCAGAAAAAAGCCGATTTGCGGATGTGACTGGCATCGCATTGCCACCCGGTGGCCCTGCAGGTCGTTCACCTGCAATTGGTGTGCACGGAATGGGCATTCCCGCCAGCGCTCCT
This sequence comes from Pseudoruegeria sp., assembly GCA_039972875.1. GTDB lineage: Bacteria > Pseudomonadota > Alphaproteobacteria > Rhodobacterales > Rhodobacteraceae > Pseudoruegeria. The sequence goes on along the minus strand of JBDWMA010000021.1, from coordinate 10,486 downwards.
GACGCCGAAGCCTCTGCTCGATTCATCGAATGGGCCGTAAGTGCCGAAACAGTAGCGAAAATTGCGATGTCGGAGTCTTTCCCTGATTTCACCACCGCCTCCGTTGCGGACAATGCCGATGTAGTTGCGAAATACGCGGCGATCCACCCAGATTTCCTCACGACACGTGTCGCGGCGCTTGATCTGGCTATCGGGCACTACCGTCCACTAATCCCTGAATGGCCTGCATTGGGTCAAGCGATTGGTGAAAGCGTGAATGCGGCCATCAATGGTTTAATGACGCCCGAAGAAGCGCTTGAACAAGCTGAAGCTGATATGCGCGATATCCTGGGTCAATAAACGTTAACATCACAACAAACCCAGCGGGTCGAACCCTGCTGGGCCCCTTTTTCTTTTGGGAACCTTTATGACCGCTCAGACCTATCCGCGCCGGGGTGCAACATACGAATTGCAAAACGGCTACCGCATGATGATGATCCCCGCCGTTTTAGCGGTCGGTATCTTTGCTATCGTTCCGCTGGCGGGCATGTTTGGCTTGGCATTCAGCGACTATCACCTGATCCGTGGAACCCGCTGGGATTTCGGGTTTCATAACTTTGGTAAGATGCTTTCAGATAAACGGCTTATGGGGTCCATCTATGTGATGGCTGCCTTGTCTTTTTTTGGTGTCGCAGCGCAGGTAATTATTGGCAGCGCTATCGCGATTGGATTGCAAAAGATCACCGGAAAATGGCGGGTTGGCCGCATATTGTTCTTGCTCCCCTATGCGGTGCCCCATGTGGCAGTTGCATTGATTTGGCTGTCATTATTTACGCCGACCCTGTCGCCGATCAATGCGTTTTTCGATCTATTTGGTGTCACCGTTCCATCATTTTTGACCAGCCAATGGGGCGCTATTTCTGCAATTGTCATCGCGGATACATGGACGAATTTCCCGTTCGCGATGCTCATTATCATGGCCGCATTGCAGGGCATTTCTCCTGACCTCGAAGAGGCCGCCGCCATTGACGGTGCAACACGGATCAAAACCTTTTTCTACATTACTTTGCCGCTGCTCGCTCCGGCGCTCTTGATGGTCACGCTGTTCCGATTCATTGATAGCCTCAAGCATTTTCCAATGATCTTTGTGATGACCAAAGGCGGCCCCGGACGGTCAACGCAGGCGACAAACTTTTACGCCTATGTGCAGACCTTTCAGAATTCTAATGTCGCTTACGGGGCTGCAATTGCGGTGATGCTATTCTTAATGGCGGCCCTAATTAGCTTTTATGTAGCGAAACTGAACCAGCGGGTGACAACATGATCGATAACAGCCGCGAGTTTCGTATCAAGCGCGGGGTCGGCATCTCAATGATGCTGGTTCTATTGGCCTTTGCAGCAATCCCAACGATTTGGGTTTTAATCCTATCCTTGCGCGCACCGATCGCGATTTTTGAACCGATTTGGGAAAGCCCACTCGCCCTAACATTGGACAACTTTTTCAAAATCACACGATCAGATTTCCCAAGTGCGTTGATGAATTCATTTATCACCGCAGGCTTATCAACAGTATTTGCAATGATTATCGGCGTGCCTGCGGGCTTTGCCCTTGCAAAAGCGCGGATGTCCGGCAAATTCATGGCCTCTTGGGGATTGCTCATGCTGCGCATGGCACCGCCCGTTGGCTTTGTGATCCCCTTGTTCCTGCTTTACGTGAATTCAGGGTTGATCGATACATACATCGGACTTGTCTTTGCCTACATGACCTTAACCCTGCCGCTGGTGACGTGGTCGATGTGGAACTCTTTTGCGCAAGTCCCTGACGAGTTGATCGAAGCCGCTATAATGGATGATGCAAGCCTGCCAAAGGCGTTCTTGCTAATTGCCCTCCCCGCCGCGCGTCCTGGTGCGGTGGCCGCCGCTATTCTTGCATTTTTGGTGGCTTGGAACGATTTCTTTTATGCGTTGATCATCACCCGTTCTGGCACGGCCACAGCGCCCGTTGCTGTAATGAACTTCATCTCATACGACAGCGTCGATTGGGCCTCTATCGCGGTGGCCAGCATTGCGCTGACGCTCCCGATCTTGCCACTCATGGCGATTGCAAACCGCTATATTGTTCAATCTCTATCTGGCGCCGTGAAAGGGTAACCCATGACCAAACGCCCCAACATCGTTTTCATCATCACGGATCAACAGCGCTTTGACACGATCAAAGCACTGGGCGCGGATCATATGAGTACCCCAAACCTGGATAGGCTGGCGCAACGCGGCACAGCATTTGAGAACATGTACATCACATCGCCCTCTTGCGCTCCCTCGCGGGCCTCATTGTTCACAGGCACCTATCCACACACCAACGGCGTTTTCCGCAATGATGAGCCTTGGCAATATTGCTGGGTCAAAGATCTGGCTGAAGCTGGGTATCGCACCTGTAACGTCGGTAAAATGCATACAATGCCAATCGAAGGCGCGTTCGGATTTCACGAACGGCACGTAATCGAGAACAAAGACCGTGATCACCCCAACCTGCCATTCTATTTGGACAATTGGGACAAGGCGTATTTCCTTGCTGATCTCGAAAAACCCTCGCGTGTTACACAAAGACGCAACCAAGATTACCATGACAAACTAGGCGCGTGGGTCTGGGAACATGACGAAAAGCTACATCCAGATGTGTTTACCGGGCAAATGGCAAAATGGTGGCTTGATCGCTACACTGGCGAGGGTCCGTATTTCTTGCAAGTTGGTTTGCCGGGACCGCACCCCCCCTATGATCCAACACAAGAATATCTGGATATGTATGACGGGCGCGATCTGCCCGAGGTGATCCCCCCTGATCTAGATGTACAGCCTGAGGCCTTGCAAGGGTTGCGTGATTTCATGTTGGGCGAGGATGCGGATGGTGTTGTGCATCTATCGGACCCAAGTGCAGAGCAATCGCGCAGGCAACGTGCACATTATTATGCCAACGTCACGATGATCGACACCCAAGTAGGAGAAATCATCGCGGCCCTAGAGGCCCGCGGCGATCTGGACAACACGATCATAGTGTTTACATCCGACCACGGGGATGCGCTTGGCGATCATGGGCATTCACAAAAATGGAACATGTATCAATCCACCGTCCAAGTTCCTGCAATTGTCGCAGGCCCGGGTATTCCTGCGGGCAAGCGCGTTACAGATAATGTGGCCCTATTTGATCTTGGCCCGACGATACTCGATTGGGCAGACGTTCCCGTTCCTGCATGGATGGCAGCGCAATCGTTGTCGCCCTATTTCGGCGATGCCGACGCACCTAGGCGTACACAGGTTTACGCAGAACACTCAAACGATGCATTGCTCACCGGCACGCGGTTAATGACGATGCTTTTGGATGACCGCATGAAAATCGTGCATTTTGTGGACAGCACAGAGGGGCAGCTTTTTGATCTCTCGACAGATCCAAAAGAGCAAAACAACCTTTGGCACGATCCTAACCATGCCAACACCAAGGCGCGCATGATCGATGACATTTTCAAATGGCGATCCCAGAGTGCGCTTCAGACACAAGGTTTTGTCGAGGCCTGCGTGCGCGGTGCCCATGCGATGATGTCGCCGCCCCAACACATGGCCCGCGGCCAACACCGAGAAGGAACCCGTTAGATGGGCCGTATCGAACTAAAAGCCGTCCAAAAAGATTTTGGCGCTGTCACAGTCATCCCACCATTGGACCTTACGATCAACGAGGGTGAGTTTGTCGTCTTTGTTGGTCCAAGCGGTTGTGGAAAATCTACACTATTGCGCCTGATTGCCGGTCTGGAGGATGTCACCAACGGGATCGTTGAGATTGATGGCATTGACGCAACGGATCAGTCGCCCGGCAAACGCGGGTTGGCGATGGTGTTTCAATCTTACGCACTCTATCCTCACTTAACCGTGGCGCAAAACATTGCATTCCCTATGCGTATGGCAGGATTATCACGCGGCGAACAAGCCCGCCGGATCGACAATGCAGCCAAGGTTTTGAACCTGACCGACTACCTTGGACGACGGCCAAAGGAGCTTTCGGGTGGGCAACGTCAACGTGTCGCCATCGGGCGTGCGATTGTACGCGAACCCTCAGCGTTCTTGTTTGATGAACCGCTTTCCAACCTTGATGCAGCCCTGCGTGTTGGTATGCGGCAAGAAATCACGGAACTGCACAGCCGCCTTGAAACGACAATGATCTATGTGACCCATGATCAGGTCGAGGCGATGACCATGGCGGATAAAATCGTCGTTCTGAATGGTGGTATAATTGAACAGGTCGGCAGTCCACTTAACCTTTATGACGCCCCGCGAAATCTGTTTGTGGCCTCATTTATCGGCTCACCCAAAATGAATATAATCACGGGATCGGAAGCCACCCTTTTTGAAGCCGAGACCATCGGCATTCGACCTGAACACCTCACGATCTCCACTGATAGCGGCAAGTGGAAAGGCACGGTTGGCATTTCCGAACATCTTGGCAGCGATACTTTCATCCGCGTTGATGTAGATGGAGTTGAAGATGTCATGACTGTCCGTGCGCCCGGGAAAGTGAGGTTGGCGATGGGAGATACCGTCTATCTAACGCCAGAAATGGAAAACCTTCACAAATTTGACAAAAACGGGATGAGGGTTAACGTGACCAATTCATCATGACGGTTTCACAAAAAAGGTGCTGCAACCCAGCACGCACCGTAAGCGGTACACGCAAAAAGATGCCGCCTATCGAAAAAACGGGGCGATATACAGGCGCGATCATTAATATTCCTGGAGGCAAGGCCCTTGTCGGTACTGCGCAAGTCCAATTTCCCGACGATGGAGAAGGGCCGCTGCGGCGCAAAAAAGTTAAACCTTTCTGTATGTCGGCGCTCACAGTCACAAATGCCGATTTTGCGAATTTTGTCGCAGATACGGGCTATGTGACCGAGGCTGAACAGATTGGTTGGTCTTTTGTATTCTTTTCTGACCTCCCTACGCGCCATGGTGCGACAAGGGGTGTGGTGGGAACCGAATGGTGGAGGGTCGTTGAAGGAGCGACATGGCGCACGCCAAATGGGCAAGGCTCTGAGCCAACAGCCGTAGACCACCCTGTTGTTCAAGTGTCTTGGAACGATGCAATGGCATATGCCCGCTGGTGTGGTGGACGTCTTCCAACAGAGGCAGAATGGGAACATGCTGCACGTGGCGGCTTAGCAGACGTGCTCTTTCCCTGGGGCGATGCAGAACCAGACGATACGCACCATATGCCTTGCAACATCTGGCAAGGCAGCTTTCCAAACCACAACACGGGGCGCGATGGGTATTCACATACTGCGCCAGCGCAATCCTTTTCTCCCAATGGGTACGGGTTGTTCAACATGGTTGGTAATGTCTGGGAATGGACGGCGGAACCGTTTCGCGTCAGGTCGCTTAAAAAAAGGGCCGACAAAACAATGAAACGCATGAAGGGGCACAAACTACTTAAAGGTGGATCATACCTTTGCCACCGCAGTTATTGCTATCGCTATCGCATCGCCGCCCGCAGCGCAAACACCCCTGACAGCGCAACACCACACCAAGGTCTTCGGGTGGTCTGGGATGGGGTATAATTGTGGGCTTGTTCTGCTGTGGTTCCGGGCTCTGAACGCATTTTGCGGCCTTTCTTTCAATTGCCACGGAGTTTTTACCGCCCAAAGTTGAATGAAACGGTGCGGTGTATAGAACCCTTAAACTTAACAGATTATCGCACCTTCTACCTCAATGTATTGAAAGCAAATCTCACTCCAGCGCTATCAACGCTGTGCAGTGTCTAGAGAGGGCAAAAGTCTTCGGGTGCGTCGAGCAACAATAGCCATTGCGGTAAATGAACACTATCCCGGACAATCCACGTTTGTCATCTATGCACGGTATGGCATGCGACTTCGGAAAGAATGACTCAAGCTTCGCGGTCGGCGTATCGCTCAACCAGTAAAGGTTACTCATCACAGCGCGCCATTTTTCTGAATCAGGAAGCAGACGTGTACCAGATGGTCAAAGCATTCCAACCCTAGGCCATTGTCCGCTCACATACCAATTCTGGGCGACAAAAATCATCAATTTAGCTTTTGGGCAAACACCTATAGGTTGTTTATTATGTTGACACTGCAATTTTCAAGAGTATGTCTGTGCGTGTTTTTTTACAAAGAGCTACATAATAATGATTGCCTATCTAGACGGTAACTTTATCACACCTGATCAAGCGAGTATCCTTTCTGTACACGCGTTACATTATGCCAGCGCTGTATTCGAAGGTATCCGAATCTACGACGGCCAAGCCTTTATGTTGACTGCACATGTAGAACGGTTGTTGCAATCAGCAGAAATCATCGGATTGAAACCAAACTTAACCCTCGCAAGTTGCACTTCCATTTTGACTGAAACAATAGAGCGAAGCGGCCTACGCAACGCCTATCTGCGCCCGATCATTTTTCAGGGTGGCCCAAATCTAGGCGTTTATGCCCCAGACAATGTCACACGGTTCGGCGCATTAATCTGGGAATGGCCATCTGTCTTTGGCGAACAGCGTGCGCAGACCGGGATCAGCCTAACGACGGACGTACCTTACAGACGAGCACCCGAACTCTGTTTTCCATCTCAGGCAAAATCTTCGGCTGGCTATATGGTCAGCGGGATCAATCGCCGTAAAGCCGAGCTTGCCGGTTTTGATGATGCTCTGATGCTGACCCACGCTGGCCTTATCGCAGAGGCAAGCGGTGCGAACATTTTTATGGTGCACAACGGTGAATTATTAACCCCAGAGCCACATGGCATTCTGAATGGCATTACGCGGCAGGTTGTTATGGCCAATCTTCCCGATGGCCTCATTTGCCGCGAGTGTCCTCTTGATCCATCTGACATTTTAGAAGCTGAAGAGGTTTTTCTTACTGGTACCGCCTATGAAGTTATCCCCGTCCGCCAAATTGATAACACATTATTTCAAGTGGGCCCAAGGACACAACAAATCATGGATATTTACCGATCTCTAACATCGGTCATTCAGTCAAAAAGATAAACTATTATGAATATTATGAACCAAAACACTCAAGAATTTTCTATTAAGAAAATTCGGACACTCGGCCCCACAGGGACTAATTGTGAAGCCGCAGCACGCCATTGGAGTACTCAACACGGACTCGATACCGACGTTGAGCTTCATGATACACTTGAAACCGCAATGGAATTGACCCTAACAGAAGAAGGAACAGCGCTTCTGGGATGCGTCGTTTACCCCGATCTGCATCAACTCGTGTTCCCCCATCTTTCGCAGATGAAACTAGCTGACGTCTTCCTCTTTGACACTTTCAATATGGTTCTAGCCACGCGCCAAGGAAATCAGGATTTTCAAATGGTTGCCACTCACCCCGCGCCCCAATCTTTAGTCAATAGCGATTATCCGATTAAACTTGTCTCCTCAAACTCCGAGGCCGCAAAAATTTGTGCGTCGGGGCAAGCCGATGCATGTGTCACGACGCTACCTGCCGCAAAGGCGCAAGGCCTGGAAATAGTTCGAAACTTTGGTACCGTCCCAATGGGATTTACCATTCACGTACGGAAAGACTAAATGGAAGCCTCTACCTTGTCCTATATGTCTCTCGACCATTCCTTTATCGCACAGGTTGAATCCCTTGGTGCATTACAGAATTCGGATGGATCAATACCAAACGTTTCGCATGATAAAGCGCTCCGTCTCTTGAAGGAGATCGGTCCAAAGTCCAAGACGCTCGCCTATCAATTCGGGCAGCCTGAATATGGTAAAGCTCTTGCAGCAGATTTTTCAGCTTGGATCACATCTGGTCTGGAGAATAGTCCGGACTTTAGCCAATCGCGCGATGCCTTGAAACCACCAAAAGACGGCCTGCCCTTTTTTTTCACAGGACCTTTACGCCTAGCCAACGGTGGGCGTCATGGTTGGAAAATGGAGTGTTTTCTAGCCTTGCGCGAGGAACCAGATAACACCGCCTATAGAGACCTATACCGGATGTATCCACATCCGAAAAATATCTGTCAATCAGCGCATTTATTGTCCGGTACCTCAGGGTTAATCACCGGCAACAACATCGTCTTTTTTCCTGAAAACATTCAGAGCAAGGAAGCACTAGATGGGCAAAATTATGCAGTTTTTTTCTTTAACAAATTCCATGATATCTACAATAAAATCACGTTAAAGAACCTAACAAAGGCTACCACAAACATATCAGTCACGAACCCCACCCGTGATAACCCCCGTGCAACTTATCTTGCGCGTTGTGTCTGGGGTTATCTACATGATTACTTTCATCATCAGGGAAATAGGCCTTTTGATCAACATGTTGACATTAAAACCCGCTGGTTCACTGGGCTCTTAGAAGAGATAAAAGTTGACCTTCAAACTTGGCTAACCTGCCAGGAAAAATCCTTTATTGATAATGACGCCGTAGCCGAATTCATTATTTTTGACAGGGCCTTTCGCTATCCCAGCGAACCCGACTGGCAAAGGAATTTTGACAGTGGGACAGGGTTACTTCTTCTATCGTTGCTTGAGTCCGAAAACGGCCTGACTATCGCAAGTGATGGGAGAGTCACTATTGATTTAGAGCAGCTTCCAAGAATAGCCGCCGATTTTATCGCGCAGGTTAATACAATTGAAAAACTACCAGATTCCCAATACCTTGTAGCTGCAAAAGAAATGGTTCGGAAATACCTTCCTGAGGGACTTCAGGGCCAACGAATTGGCCTCCCCAATTCATTGAAATACACCGAAATGTATAATCTTTGCGGATCCGCAACGAAGCCAATCACGTTCTCCTCCGAAAACCTCTCATCTGCTGATGCGCAGAAATAACGAGAATAATACGTTATGTTCAATCTTGCTGGTTTAATCACCTTTGCCCTAATTGCTTCGATAACGCCCGGGCCAAACAATGTCATGATGACCTCTTTAGGTGTATCCGTAGGCATTAGGCGCGGGCTTCCAGCCTTGTTTGGTATCGCATTCGGTATTGCTGTCATGATCCTGCTAATTTCATTAGGGCTAGGTGGTTTTCTTATTGGGGCAGGACCAGCATTAACGACAACAATGCGTTCTATGGGATTGGCCATAATTCTATGGATGGCATGGCGGATAGCAACGGCTCCAGTGACAGAAAGTGACGTTGGGAAAGAAGACGATACTGCCACATCTTCACAACTACACGCCTTCATTGGAGCCGCCATCTTTCAATGGGTCAATCCAAAAGCATGGGTTATTTGTGCTTCAGTAATATCCGTTTATCTTAAAGAAGGAGAAAACTTGGCACTTCAAGCATCTGTTTTCTCATCTGTTTTTGTTTTTGCTGCAATTCTGGGCTGCCTGCCTTGGTTGATCGCGGGTACCATTGCGCGACGCGCCTTAGTGGGGAAACGAGCTCGCATTTTTAATATAACTATGGCTGTTCTGCTTGTGGCTTCAATGATCCCAGTTATGATCTAAAAAAGTAAGTGCGAACCAACACTGTTCTCCACACAACATAACACCTCATAAGTCTAACCACTGGTCCCTTTCACTGATGGGTCATCTACACCACGAGCACCCATCAACCTTCTTACTCTGCAAATCATTAGGGTCAGTTTCCAGCTTTGCTTTTAGAGAACTGCCATCAAGGGTGAGCAGATAGCGTAAACGCCAAAACTGCTGTCGTCCCGACTGACTAAACAAGGTGTATTGGTCATCTTCCGAGTTTCTAGACCCCATTAAGAGAAGGTTTGGCTCATCCGGTTGTTTTGATTATTCTGCGCGCTGGCAGAGATGAAAGGTAAGCGTTGCATCTGACCCCCTAGATAGCAACTTACCTCAAGAACCTTCTGATTTTATGATGCGCCCAAGAGGACACGAGCATCATGAACGCACACACCCGAAACGAGCTTTTGAGCGACAAGAAGATAGGAGATGTCTTCTACGCCTTTGGATATTCCATCCCGGTTTCGAAGACCGGAAAGAAGCTCTGGCCCGCGCTCTTTAAGAGGGCCATCGTCTACAAGTTGATGACTAATGAGTTGACGGCCAACCAAATCGCCACCGGTTGTAAGATCCCCCTTCCAATGGTTTACGATTGGAAAAGCGCAAACCACACAGGCCAACAGTGGTACTACGGACAATGTCAGCTCAATTCCCTCAAATTAGCCGTAGCTCGCCAATAGTATGGTCGCTAGACAGGGGCGTTTCTTGAATCTGGATTTCCGCGAATGCTGGTTCTTGGTCTGCTTTAAGTCGTGGTGGCATTCAAGACATAGATTTAAATCGAGAATTGCCTTCGGTTTTGGACAAGTCCAGCCCTAGAACGAACAAAACCCACCGTTTTACGGGCGGGTTTTGTGTATTTTATTGGTTGCGGGAGTAGGATTTGAACCTACGACCTTCAGGTTATGAGCCTGACGAGCTACCGAGCTGCTCCATCCCGCGCCATATTGGTAATTAGAGATCGTTTTAGAGAGATACGGTTATCGAAGCTTTACTAGGTTTGGC
>JBDWMA010000020.1:0-7586 GCA_039972875.1 Pseudoruegeria sp. | reverse complement strand
TGGGAGAGTAGGTCATCGCCAAACCTAATAAGAACCATTCAATCTAAAACGATAACAACCAAACCACATAAAACGCAAAAACTGCATCGCTGAAATCAGTGTTTGCGCATCTGTGGATATCAGCCTTAAATTGACTACAGTGTAAGCGGTATCACGGCAGTATTTGTTTGTCTTTTGCGTATTTTATCATATCGACGGCGCTTGTCAGGGTGCCGATGGCGCCGAAGGTTTCCTGATCTGTCATGTTCGTGTTATTTTGGAATGCCTTCATTCCTTGATCCAGGAGTATTATGAACTCCTTTTCATCAATGATCTTTGTTCTGATACCTCCAACGATCATGGCTTCGATCAGCATTTGAAGTGCCACAAGCTGTCCAGCCTGCACTTCGATGGCGTTTTGCGCTTCTTTTAGTTTACTCATGGTTGGACGCCAATCTCTCTGATCTGGGGTTAAAGGGGTAGTTCCAAGGCATCAACTCATCGATGCGCACAGCGGGATGTCCTGCCGTAATGGCCTCCAAGGTCGCTTTGAGATAAGCGTATGGCTCGACGTCGTTAAGTTTGCAGGTCTCAATCAGGGGCGCGATGCGCGCCATGTTCGGCCGCCTTCATCGTGGCCTGCGAACAGCGCGTTTTTCCTGTTGAGCGCGATGGGGCGGAGTGCGCGCTCAACAATGTTGCTGTCCATCTCGACGGTGCCGTCATCATGGAACAACTTTAGACCCGTCATGTATTTGGCAATGTAGCTGAGCTTCTCGCCAAGGCGTGACTTTGCAGAGATGCGGGAACGGGCCGTTTTGAGCCAGACCTCGAAGTCAGCCATCAGCGGCTTGGTTTGTTCTTGACGCGCAGCCTTGCGTTATTCAGCCGATTGGCCCCTAATCGCCTCCTCTATCTTGTAGAACTTGGCAATGCGCTTAAGCCCTTCTTTTGCAATAGGTGATCCATCGCGGTCATGGACTTCCTTGAGTTTGCGCCGCGCATGGGCCCAGCAATAGGTCAGATTTACAGGGCTAGAGTTGCGGCCGGGCTTGGTCAGCACGTTATAGCCGGTATAGCCATCCACTTGCAGCGTGCCGCTAAAGCCCGTCAGGAAGTCTGTCGCATGTTTGCCGCCACGGCCATCCGCATAGCAGAAGACCACACCCGGCGGCGCAGTGCCACCAAAGGGGCGTTCGTCACGGGCAATGTCACGGGCAATGGCCCAGAGGTAGCCTGTTTTGGTTTTACCGCGTCCGGGGTCCAACACGGGGCAACGGGTCTCATCCGCAAACAACTTGTTCGATGCCTTCAACTCTTTGAACATGTGATCCACAACGGGGGCGAGATGGAAGGATACCTTGCCCATCCAATTTGCCAGCGTGGAGCGATCAATATTTAGGCCTGATCTTGGGTATATCTGGGACTGGCGGAACAGCGGACAATGATCCGCGTATTAGCCCTTTCGGAGCGCAGCGGTGTTTCGGGATCAAAGATGCAAAAGCTGGCAATAATCTCATGCCGCGCGTTCATAAATTCGGTTTCGAACGCGGGAAAGGCTTCGGATGCCGTAATCAGCTGTGTGCCAAGACCTGTGCTTTCTGATGAGACGGATGCGCCCCCAGAATTTTCAATCGACACTGAGCAGGTATCGCCCGCCTGCGCCAAGCCGATCTTTAACTCAGGTTTTTTGTTTTCCGAACTGCTGATGTATTTCATGGCATTGGTCATGCCTTCAGCCCTCAACAGAGACGATGGAACAGCTTGATCGGGGAACAGCAAGACAGGCTCGATGATGGTTGTAACGTCCACCGCATCGTTGCCAGATGTCGCAAGTTCCAGTGTTTTTTGAACGATACGGTCGAGTTGCTGCCCTGTTGAGAGATGCACGCTGGCCCCTCTCGGCAGATTGCGTTGCAACTGCCGGCCGAGCAATGGACAGACCTGTTCATCCTGCGGGGTGTTCCAGCCTACATCAGGTCGGACAATGGCCCAGAGTTCATCGCTGAGGTGGTCAGGGATTGGATCAAGGCGGTGGGGGCATATACTGCCTATATCGAACCTGGGTCAGCCCTCTCGGGACATCGCTACGCGATACCCTGTCGGCCAGCGCATGGGAGAACGGCTGATGCCAAAGCTTCAACGGGCGGATGCGTTATAAACTGCTGCCAAACGGTGAACGGCAGGTGGGCAGCTTTATTTTTCCGATGATTTTATTGGCCTGCAGGCAGGCGTCATGGGTGAAATGGGCCATTCTGTAGAAGCCACGACAAAAATGACGCTTTGCGTTTTCGATCGCGCATTTTCGCTGACATGGCTTGCCGCCATAGAAGAACATTTCTAGGCGAAGCAGTGTCGACCCTTGGGCCGCGCACCGCGTTGCAAGGCGTGGCATGGGCTTTGGTACGTGTGTTTTTGCGCGGCAAGCCCCTTGGGATGGAGCGCGGCGGACGGATGGCGTTCCCTTTCAAACAGCAGGATCTTGCAGACGCGCTTGGGTTGTCGCTGGTGCATACCAACAAAACACTTGGGATTTTGCGCAAACGTCAGTTGGCACATTGGACAGAAGATGAATTGCGGATCAGTGATTTGCAGGCTCTTGCCGATCTTGCACTGATCGAAACCAAAGCCCCGCAGGTACGCCCCATCTTGTGGTGTGCAATGGGTTATGTGTGTTTGCGAACATCTTTAAGACCCCGGCGTTTCTGCGCTATGCTGTAATTCCTTAAAGCCATCTCGCGATAAGGATGCTATGCGCAAATGAAACAAAGGCTTGGGGACGTCATGAGCAAAAAACTATTTCTAACAGGCGCACATGGCATGGTGGGGAAAAACGTTCTTGCCCATCCGGACGCTCAGGAATGGTCTATTCTGGCGCCAACATCGTCTGAACTGGATTTGACCGACGCGCATGCGGTGCGCGCATTCTTCGTGGCGGAAAAGCCAGACGCGGTGGTGCATGCGGCGGGTAAAGTTGGCGGTATTCAGGCGAACATGGCCGACCCTGTCGGGTTCCTTGATATCAACGTCACAATTGGTCGAAACGTGATCATGGAAGCCCACAATGCGGGGGTTTCGCAACTGGTCAACCTTGCGTCCACCTGCATGTATCCTGCCGGTGCGGCCAATCCTTTGACCGAAGAAATGATTTTGACAGCCCCGTTAGAGCCTACAAACGAAGGCTACGCGCTGGCCAAGATTATGGCGACGCGCATGTGCCAATACATCAGCGCGCAAGACAGTGCGGCGCAGTACAAAACCTTGATCCCGTGCAACCTGTTTGGCCTACATGACAAGTTCGACCCAAAGCATTCGCATCTGGTTCCCGCGATCATCCACAAGATGCACATTGCAAAAACCACAGGGGCAGAGACCGTCGAAATCTGGGGCGACGGCACGGCGCGCCGCGAATTCATGTTTGCCGCCGATTTGGCCGACGCCGTACATCGGTCGCTGGGCGATACCAATACTTTGCCTGATCTTATGAATGTGGGGTTGGGTCACGATCATACAATCAACGCATACTACGAGACGGTTGCCGAAATCGTCGGCTGGGAAGGGCGCTTTGTGCATGACCTGTCAAAGCCCGTCGGCATGAAACAAAAGCTTACGGACACGCGCCGCCAAACGGCTTGGGGGTGGTCGCCGCAAACGTCACTGAAAGACGGGTTGTCCGCAACATACGAACATTATCTGAACGAGGTTTCCAAATGAGCCCTAAATTCCCATTGGCCACATCATCGTGGGACGAAAAAGAACAAGAAGCGCTGCAGCGTGTCATTGCATCGGACATGTTTTCGATGGGGCAAGAAGTGAAAACCTTCGAAGCGCAATTCGCCAAGCAGTTCGGCAGCACCTATGCCGTTATGGTAAATTCCGGATCGTCGGCCAACCTTTTGATGACGGCGGCATTGTTCTACACGAAAACACCAAAATTGCAGCGCGGCGATGAAATTATCGTGCCGGCCGTCAGCTGGTCCACAACATACTATCCGCTTGCGCAATACGGGTTGCACCAAAAATTTGTCGATATCGACTTGAACACACTGAACTATGATCTGGATCAGCTTGAAGCCGCGATAACGGACAAAACCCGCGCTATCATGGTGGTTAATCTTTTGGGAAACCCCAACGATTTTGCCCGCATAAAAAGCATTATTGGCGATCGTGATATCATCATCATAGAAGACAATTGCGAAAGCATGGGGGCCACGTATCAGGGCAAAGAGGCTGGAACCTTCGGCGTCATGGGCACCTATTCGGCCTTTTTCTCACACCACATCTCGACGATGGAAGGTGGTATTGTCGTCACCGACGACGAAGAACTGTACCACGTTATGTTGTCGCTGCGTGCGCATGGCTGGACCCGGAATTTGCCCAAGTTCAACAAGGTTACAGGCGAAAAGTCCGATGATCCGTTTGAAGAAAGCTTCCGGTTTGTGTTGCCGGGCTACAATCTGCGGCCGCTGGAAATGTCCGGCGCACTGGGCCAGGAACAACTGAAAAAACTACCCGGTCTGATAGAAGGCCGCCGCGCGAATGGCGCCATGGTGCAGCGTGAATTGGGACAGCATCCGTTGTTCATGATCCAGCAGGAAATCGGAAACAGCAGCTGGTTTGGCTTCAGCCTTGTGTTACGTCCGGATGCTGACATGCAGCGCCACGACTTGGTAAAGCGCTTGATGGCCGCAGGGTTCGAATGTCGTCCGATCGTTGCAGGAAACTTCACCAAGAACGAAGTCATGCAACACATCGACCATTCCATTCACGGATCGCTGACCAATGCCGATTACATCGATGCCAACGGTCTGTTTGTGGGCAACCATCACTATCCGATCACCGAAGCCATCGCCGCTTTGAAAGCGCTTTAGGGCTTGGATGCGATTTTATTGAGCGAAAGCCGCCGCACCCCCTTGCAGTCCCCAAATTTCCGGACTAAACGCACGGTATTGGCGCGGGATGGAGCAGCCCGGTAGCTCGTCAGGCTCATAACCTGAAGGTCGTAGGTTCAAATCCTACTCCCGCAACCAATATTACTGAATAATTTCAGTTCGTTACAAGCCACCTTCGGGTGGCTTTTTTCGTTGGTGAATTGGCTGGTGTTACACTGGTGCTACGTTGGAGAGCAATTTTGCTTCTGATTGCAGAGACGGGTGCCACCACGTCTCATCATGTAGGGCACGCAACGCAATTACGGACTGGTGCTGGTTGAATATCCAGCAAGATACATGCTTTGCGTTGTCAGCTTTGTCCGGTGGCTTCAACGGATCGACGCAAAACATGCGTTAAAACGTTCTACTGGAGTTTCGTAATCCAGCGTTTTTCGAGGTCGTTCATTGAGCTGCCTCGCTACGGCGCTCAGCTTTGCCTGACTATGTATCGACAAATTCGTGCCCTTTGGAAAGTACTGTCTCAGAAGGCGATTTGTGTTTTCGTTTGTTCCGCGTTGCCAGGGCGAATGTGGTTCGCACAGCTAGACGTCGATATCCGTTGCAAGCGTGAAGGCCTTATGGCCTGCCATCTCTGTTCCTCGATCCCACGTAAGAGATTGATAAAGCTCTTTTGGCAGCTTGCCGGACTGTTTGATTAACGCTTGAATGACGCTGTGGCTGTCTTTGTTGCTGACTTTTGCCAACATCACAAATCGGGTGTGTCGCTCGACCAGTGTGGCGATGAAGCTGTTGCCAGATCCAGCAATCAAGTCTCCTTCCCAGTGTCCCGGCATGGCGCGATCCTCGACATCTGCAGGCCTTTCTCGGATAGAGATAACATCGTTGAACTTGCCCAATCCGCTGCGCTTAAGCGTTGCATGGCGTGACCGCCTGATGGACCGTGTCGCGCGTAGATACGCTTGTAATTCCTTCTTGAGCACCCCTCGTGTTTGGATGAATAGGCTCCGATAAATCGTCTCGTGAGAGATACGCTTGTCGTCGTCATCAGGGTGTACGCGCATCAGCCAACCTGCGATTTGTTGCGGAGACCATTTGCGGTGTAACTTGGTTGATATAATGCGGCAAAGATAGTCGTTCCCAACTCGCTTACAGGGCTTCGGGCGATGCGCACGATCCCAAGTCTGCGCGTCAGATATTGCAGCACGGTAGTTATTGGCACCGCCATTACGGCCGACTTCACGGCTAATGGTGGAAGGTGCGCGATGAAGGCTACCTGCGATCGAACGCAGCGACTGTTTGGCCACAAGGCCGCGTGATATCTCTTCACGTTCACAAAGCGTCAGTGCCAATCCGGATCGCCTTCGTATCGCTGGCCTTATGCCGCCGCCACGTTCCAACAACGGATAAATAGATGATGAGCCGCGATCGAAATGGCGCCCAATCGAGCTCATCGATTCCCCCCGCTGCCAACGATCCCAGATATCTGACTTCTGCTTATCTGTGAAAAATACCCGCGTCCGATAGGCCATGACTTACACTCCATCTTTCCAAAAAGATTAAAGTGTTGCGTCGATCCGTTGAAACCACCGGACAAAGCTGCCGTTTTCTGTAGTTGCGCCAAAGTCCGCTTTGCTGGAAGCTCACTACCTAAGCATAGCCAGTCCCATCATTGCTTCTGGCCGTTAACTTAATGCCAAGACAGACCAATAGACCAGCATAAGGGGTTAGTGGATATGGTTGGCGATGTGACCTAACTTAGCTGTATGAGCAAAGAGTCAAAACATGGCGGAGTCCAAAGTCAATATGCTACACCGCGCCACCTCGCGACGCGTGGGTCCTTTCAGGCGAAGTACGCATCTGTCAGTTGGTTTGACTGGCTGATTGATAAGATCGACCTAAAAGAAGGCGCATGTATCTTAGATGTCGGGTGTGGCCCCGGATGGTTTTGGCAGGCGTCAAGGGATCGGTTGCCAAGCGATCTGCGCGTTTCACTTGTCGATACGTCTCCAGGCATGATCGAGGAGGCCAAGACAAACCTTGCGATAGTGAAGCAGGTCGAAGTTATTGAGGCAGGAATTGCGGATGCTGTCGCTCTGCCTAATGCATCTGAAACTTTTGACATCGTCCTACTTTTGCACGTTCTCTATCACGTCAGTGATCCGCGCTCGGCCATTCAAGAAGCCAGTCGCGTCTTGCGCCCGGGCGGGCAATTGTTCGTTAGCACGAATACTCTCGATAATTTAAACGAACTACATGTGCTCGGCGCACAAGCGTTCGGGGGTCCTCCCGTCGACCCGGGGGCCGCTTTGTTCTCGCTAGACGACGCAGAAAAGATGGTCCGGGACGTATTTGAACACACAGGCCGATATGATTTGATCGATGTTATGGCCTGCACAGACCCAGCTGATGCAGTTGCTGTACTTTTGTCTATGCCACCGGGCAACACTGCGTCCGACAAACAACGTAACCATCTCTCCAAACTGATTAACGACGAAAGCGAAAGAACCGGGGGAGTGCTACGAGCCACGCGCAGAAATGGACTGATCATGGGTATCAAGGCGACTTAGCAGACGCTGGACCTGTCGCGGTTTGATGCCGTTCCTTTGATAGCATTTATTGCAACAAAGGCGATGAACTATGCCCCGCCCGGCAGGGTTATGCGAAGCATGATCCCGAGAGGGGACTGAAACGGACGGACGAATTCCGGCAAGATGC
>JBDWMA010000019.1:0-222816 GCA_039972875.1 Pseudoruegeria sp. | reverse complement strand
GTCGATTTCATCATAGGCTTTGAAGTCACCAAATTGCTTGGTGATCGCTGCGGTCAGTGTCGTTTTACCGTGGTCAACGTGGCCGATTGTGCCAATGTTGACGTGCGGTTTGTTACGCTCAAACTTTTCCTTTGCCATGGTAGTGGCTCCTTTTCTATCGGACGGCAGAGTATGCCTCTGCCCTACAAGTGGTGGGTAGGGCGGGGTTCACCCCGCCACCCGTTTATGCAAATTTCGCCTGAATCTCGTCAGAGATGTTGGACGGAACTGGGTCGTAGTGATCGAACTGCATAGAGAAGTTCGCACGACCAGAAGACATCGAACGCAGAGTGTTGATGTAGCCGAACATGTTTGCCAACGGTACGAATGCGTCGATCGCAATCGCGTTGCCGCGTGTGTCCTGCCCCTGAACCTGCCCACGACGGGAGGTCAGATCACCAATGATACCACCTGTATATTCTTCAGGTGTGATCACTTCGACCTTCATGATGGGTTCCAGAAGTTTCGCACCAGCTTTGCGCATGCCTTCACGCATACACATACGTGCGGCGATCTCGAATGCAAGGACGCTGGAGTCAACATCGTGGAATTTACCGTCGATCAAAGCAACTTTGAAATCGATCACAGGGAAGCCAGCCAGAGGGCCGCTATCCATAACCGAGTTGATGCCTTTTTCTACGCCAGGGATGTATTCTTTTGGAATTGACCCACCAACAATACGGCTTTCGAAGGAATACCCTTCGCCAGGAACTGTCGGGGAAATGATCATCTTCACTTCGCCGAACTGACCAGAACCACCAGACTGTTTCTTGTGAGTGTAAGAATGCTCAACTTCGTGGCCGATGGTCTCACGGTAGGCCACTTGTGGCGCACCAATGTTCGCTTCGACTTTGAATTCGCGCTTCAAACGGTCCACAAGGATGTCGAGGTGAAGTTCGCCCATGCCCTTCATGATGGTCTGACCAGATTCTTGGTCAGTTTCCACACGGAAGGATGGATCCTCAGCAGCCAGACGGGCCAAACCTTGAGACATTTTCTCTTGGTCAACTTTGGTCTTAGGCTCAACAGCAATCTCGATCACAGGATCGGGGAATGTCATTGTTTCAAGAACAACAGGTTCGCTAACGGCACAAAGTGTGTCACCGGTTGTTGTATCTTTCAGACCAGCCAGAGCGATAATGTCACCAGCGAACGCTTCTTGAATTTCTTCACGATCATTGGAGTGCATCATCATCATACGACCAACACGCTCTTTACGACCTTTGGTCGAGTTGATGAGCGAGTCACCTTTGTTCAACGTACCAGAATAGATACGTGTGAATGTCAGGGTCCCAACAAAGGGGTCATTCATGATTTTAAACGCAAGTGCTGAGAACGCCATTTCATCATCCGCACGGCGGGCAATATCACGTGTTTCTGTTTCGTCACCTGGTTTAAAGCCCATGTAATCAACAACGTCGAGCGGGCTCGGCAGATAGTCGATAACCGCGTTCAACAGAGGCTGAACACCTTTGTTTTTAAACGCTGAACCACAGAGTACTGGGATGAACTTGATTTCAAGCGTGCCCAAACGGATGAGGCGGCGCAGGGTTGCTTCGTCAGGCTCAATGCCTTCCAAGTAAGCTTCCATTGCATCGTCGTCCATGTCGACAGCGATTTCAATCAGGTTGGCACGCCATTCGTCGGCCAGGTCCTTAAGTTCTTCACGGATCGGACGTTTTTCCCAGGACGCACCCAGGTCTTCGCCGGCCCAAACCCATTCTTCCATGGTGACAAGATCGATCATGCCTTCCAGCTCTGTTTCAGCCCCGATAGGGATCTGAATAGGAGCAGGGATAGCACCTGTACGGTCTTTGATCATGTGAACGCAGTTAAAGAAATCCGCGCCGATTTTGTCCATTTTGTTAACGAACACAATCCGCGGAACTTTGTAGCGGTCAGCCTGACGCCAAACGGTTTCAGTCTGAGGCTCAACACCAGCGTTGGCATCGAGAACAGCAACGGCGCCATCAAGAACCGCCAGCGAACGTTCAACTTCAATCGTGAAGTCAACGTGGCCGGGGGTGTCGATGATGTTCATCCGGTGCTTTTCGGTGTCAGCAGTTTCACCGTCTTCAGTGCGTTCCCAGAATGTGGTTGTCGCAGCCGAAGTAATGGTAATTCCGCGTTCCTGCTCCTGCTCCATCCAGTCCATTGTCGCAGCGCCATCATGCACTTCGCCAATGTTGTGGGATTTGCCGGTGTAGTACAGGATGCGCTCGGAACAGGTTGTTTTACCTGCATCGATGTGCGCCATGATCCCGAAGTTACGGTAGCGGTCTAGGGGGTAGTCACGTGCCATGAGGATTAGGTCCTTGGACGAATGGGTTACCAGCGATAATGGCTGAAAGCTTTGTTCGCTTCGGCCATCTTGTGAGTGTCTTCGCGCTTTTTAACCGCGGTGCCGCGGCTGCTGACAGCATCCATGAGCTCGCCTGCAAGGCGCTCTTCCATGGTGTTCTCATTGCGGGCACGAGCAGCTTTAATCAACCAACGGATGGCCAATGCTTCGCGACGCTCAGGGCGGACTTCAACCGGAACCTGATATGTCGCACCACCAACACGGCGGGAACGAACTTCGAGGCTCGGTTTGATGTTTTCCAGTGCTTCGTGGAAAACCTCTACTGGGGCTTTCTTCAGCTTGGATTCAACGCGGTCAAATGCGTTATAAACAATGCGTTCGGCGGCAGATTTTTTGCCATCGATCATCAGGTTGTTCATGAATTTAGTCAGAACGCGGTCACCAAACTTTGCGTCTGGAAGAACTTCGCGCTTTTCTGCGGCGTGACGACGGGACATCTCGCTCTCTCCTTATTTAGGACGCTTGGCGCCGTATTTCGAACGACGTTGTTTACGATCTTTGACGCCTTGGGTATCCAAAACACCACGCAGAATGTGGTAACGGACACCGGGAAGGTCTTTTACACGGCCGCCACGGATCAGAACCACAGAGTGTTCCTGAAGGTTGTGGCTTTCACCTGGGATGTAAGAGATGACCTCAAAGCCATTTGTCAGGCGCACTTTGGCAACCTTACGCATCGCAGAGTTCGGTTTCTTAGGTGTGGTTGTATATACGCGCGTACATACACCCCGTTTTTGTGGACACGCTTGCAAGTGCTGAGACTTCTGGCGCTTTACTTTAGGCTGACGCGGTTTGCGGATCAGCTGTTGGATCGTTGGCATTCAGGTCATTCCCCGTTTTGCAACATTTAGACGCGGTACGCAGGTCGAAACCCACGCGGTGAAATTTAACGTGCGGCCCTTTCAGACAACACAAAAACCCGCAATCGTTTCCATTCCGAGGCAAACGACGCGGTGAGTTCGCAGAGGACCAAAGCCTAAAAGCGGCTCAGATCTTGATCACTACAATTTTGGATTCGGCACAAATGGGGAAAACCCATAGCCGGATGAGGCGCGTAATATGGGGAGTCGCACAGGTTGTCAATATCGCTTCGGGGTCCAGAAGGGTTTCGACATCTCAGCGGACGTTACCCCCCTTCCCTCATGAATAAGGCAAACACAAATCCGATGCCCCAAAATGGTCCAAATCCAATCTAAAAAAAACCCAGACCAGAGCATAGCGTAGAATTGTTTATTAGTTTTGGAAAATTGGAAGTCAAACGCCATGAAGCCTTTTGATGTATTTAGTCAGTCCGTATTTGCACCGGAGCCTCAGGCACAGTTTACCCGTGAGTCAAACGTGCTGTGCGAACCATTAACAACCTCCTTGGCCGGAATAGAAGTATACTCCGATGATTTGGGTTTCCTCCATGCATTCGACCCGTCGGAATCAGTATCCCTTCTGGACAGCGCTGATTTACACGCCCTTCCCTCGTCCGTCGCTTCAAAATACACCGACTGCCTTCGCCGGTTTGGCGCAGAAATAAGCCTGCGGGACTCCGTTACGGGAGAAACCAAAAGATTAAGCGAAACAGGATCAGAACGTCTTGGAAATTTGGGGAACAATACCGCTCTAGATGGCTTGATTGATTTATTGCTTACAACCCTCGCTTCCATGCCAAACGTTCAATGCACTGGTATTGCCAAAGGCACGCGAATTGCGACCCCAGACGGACATGTTTGTGTGGAGCACATTCGCCCAGGTCAAAAACTTCGTTCTCCGAACAACAAAGAATCCACTGTTTTAGGCGTCGCCAGAATCCCAATTTCAGAGGTCGTGCTCCGATGTCTTCCAATGCTGCAACCAATCGTATTCTCCCCCAGATCAACACTTTGTGGACAGCATACGCATCTAGCCCCCGCGCAAGCCGTGCAACTCAGCGGGCACCATGTGGATTATGAGTTTGGGGAAGCCGAAGTTTTTGTTGAAGCCCACGAATTTAAGAGCCAGGCCCGAACAGAACAGAAGGATCACGTTGGTTCCCTCTCCTATTATCATCTTATTTTGGATCGTCCTGAGGTAGTCCAAACCGATATTCATTGGGTTGAAAGCCTTTGTGGGCATAGCCTTTCAGTAGGCTGGCTGAATAGAATGAAACAGATGGGGCGACTTAGAACCTTAAATGGGATTGATCCGGACATGATGCAATACGTATCCCCTGACCGGTTGCGTTTACGTCGGTTTGAGGCCCAAACTCTGTTGGCGGAAATGTCGCGTTAGTTGGAACTAACGCGCTCCGCCTGACACCGTTCGCTCTTGAAACAACACCCAGATCCCCGTGGCCACGACGATACCGCTGCCAATCAGGGTCAAAGTATCAGGCCATTCCCGAAACAAAACGAATCCCAGAACCAGAGCGATCAACAAGCTGCTATACCGAAACGGCGCCACGAAACCGACATCGCCGATGCGCATGACTGAAACACTAAAAATATAGCCAAGTGTCAGCGCAATGACAGACCCGCCCATGAACAGCCAGTTGCTCGTAGATAGGCCTACCCACTCCGCTCCTACCATGCCAACGCCGCCAAACAGAGTTACGCCGATAGAGGCGGAAATGGCCACGCTCATGGAGGGAACCGCATCCGATACAATTCGTGCCAACACGTCCCGCGCTGTAATAAACGCAACCGCAATCAAACCATAGATAGCATAGACATCGAAACCTTCTGTACCCGGCTGTACGATCAACAATACACCAACAAAGCCAATTAAAATGGCTATCATCCGCCCCCACCCAATCGGCTCTCGTAAGAACAATGCCGCCGCCAACGCCACGGTCAACGGAAGGCTTTGCAGTATCGCCGTCACGTTGGCGATGGGCATATTGGATAAGGCAACAAGGAAAAAATAGGTTCCTGTGACTTCGGTGATTGTCCGCGCGGTGATAACCACCCAATCCTTGCGTCCCATGCGAAGCGACTGACCGCCCTTCACATACACCAAAACACACAGCAACAAAGTAATCAGACATCCTCTGATAAATATTGCTTGGTAAAAAGACATATCCGCCAAAAGAACCTTTATGAAGGCGTCGTTGACGGTGTAACCGGCCATCGCCCCAATCATATGGAGCGCGCCGCGTGTGTTATCATGAAGAATTGGCATAAATCAGCACCGCAATTTTGCGGACCTTTTAGTTCAGAGTGTATCTATGAACAACGGAATGCTGTTTTTGACAAGGATGTTCTGCAGAGGCGCGCAAAAGCTCAAAATCAAATGACGTTAAGTCCCAATAATTTACGCATTTTTCCTATACAGGCTACAACATATTGGACTGTTGTTCTCGCATCGTGACGCACGGTGGATTTATCTGATTTGCGCATAGTTTTGCACGCCCTCTGTTTATCAAAAATCCCAGCGGGCAAAAGAAAACCCCCGCCACTTTCATGACGGGGGTTACCAAATTTTAGATGTAACAGAACTTACTCTTCGCGGCTTTCAGGCGTGTCCGCGATGATTGTGTCGAACTCATCCCCACCCACAACATCGTTGTTGAAGACGGCTTCCGCAGCTTCGTTCGCTGGTGCGGCAATCGCGACAGCTTCCTCTGCTTCAGCGCGACGCGCTTCGAGAACAACATTGTCACGATCCTGAGCAACGCGACGCATTTGCTGCGTAGCCCCACCCGTTCCGGCTGGGATCAAGCGTCCCACGATGACGTTCTCTTTCAGGCCAACCAGCTTGTCGCGTTTGCCTTGAACCGAAGCCTCGGTCAAAACACGTGTGGTTTCCTGGAACGACGCCGCAGAGATAAACGACCGGGTTTGCAACGAAGCCTTGGTGATCCCCAAGAGGATCGGCTCGCCTTTGGCCGGACGGCCACCACGTGCCAATGCCTTTTCGTTCGCTTCATCGAACTCAGCTTTGTCCACGTTTTCGCCCTTAAGCAACACAGTGTCACCGCTGTCCTGGATTTCCCATTTCTGGAGCATCTGACGGACGATAACTTCGATGTGCTTATCGTTGATCTTAACGCCTTGTAGACGGTAAACGTCCTGAACTTCGTCGATCATGTAGTCAGCCAACGCTTCGACACCCATGATAGATAGGATGTCATGGGGCGCTGGGTTGCCATCCATGATGTAGTCGCCTTTTTGAACAAAATCACCTTCCGCGACCGGGATGTGTTTGCCCTTAGGCACCATGTATTCGACGGGCTCCATCGTGTCATCTGCTGGCTCAATGCTAATCCGGCGTTTGTTCTTATAGTCACGGCCATAACGAACGTAGCCATCAATCTCAGCGATGATCGCGTGATCTTTAGGACGACGTGCTTCGAACAATTCGGCAACACGCGGCAGACCACCGGTGATGTCTTTGGTTTTCGCACCCTCACGTGGAATACGCGCAACCACATCACCCGCTTTGATGACGTCACCTTCTTCAATGGAAAGAACCGCATCAACAGACATCGGATAGGTTACCGGGTTGCCCGCATCGTTGCGAACCGGTTCGCCATCGTCGCCAATGATCAGGATCTCAGGCTTAAGTTCGTTGCCTTTGGGCGCAGCACGCCAATCGGTAACGATCTTCTGAGTCATGCCAGTTGCATCATCGGTCTCATCACGCACCGAAATGCCTGAATACAGATCGACGAATTTCGCTTTACCCGCTTTTTCAGCAATGATCGGTAGTGTGTATGGATCCCATTCGAATAGTTTGTCGCCGCGGTCGATCTTTTGACCCTCTTTGACGTGGACTTTGGAACCATAAGTCAGCTTGAACGACGCACGCTCTTGATCGTTTTCATCAATAATTGCCAGAACCATGTTCCGACCCATTACGATTGCTTCGCCATGCGCATTCTCGAGTAGCGCCGCGTTGCGGAATTCAATGCGACCCTCTTGACCAGCTTCCTGGAAGGACTGCTGACCACCCTGAGCAACACCGCCAATGTGGAACGTCCGCATTGTCAGCTGTGTCCCAGGCTCACCGATAGATTGTGCCGCGATGATGCCGACGGCTTCACCTTGGTTAACCAGTGTACCGCGAGCAAGGTCACGACCGTAACACATGGCGCATACGCCTTCTTCGGCCTCACACGTCAATGGGCTGCGGATCCGCATGCTGGCCACACCGGCCTCTTCGACCATATCAGCTTTACGCTCGTCGATCAGCTCATTCTTGGTGAGCAGAACTTCGTCTGTGCCGGGACGCAGAACTTCGTCTGCAGACACACGACCTAGAATACGTTCACCGAGTGAGGACACAACTTCACCGTCATTCACAGCGGCTTCGGCGGTAATTGCGATTTCAGTCCCACAATCATGCTGACGCACGATGCAATCCTGAGCCACATCCACCAGACGACGAGTCAAATAACCCGAGTTCGCTGTTTTCAGAGCGGTATCAGACAGACCTTTACGCGCACCGTGCGTAGAGTTGAAGTACTCTAGAACGGTCAGGCCTTCTTTAAAGTTCGAGATGATCGGCGTTTCGATGATCTCACCGTTCGGCTTGGCCATCAGACCGCGCATACCGCCCAGCTGTTTCATCTGTGTCACAGACCCACGCGCACCGGAGTGTGCCATCATGTAAACCGAGTTCGGTTCACGTTCGGCGCCGGTTTCGTCACGACCCGTGTCAGAGATGGTTCCCATCATCGCGTCGGTGACTTTGTCGTTACACTTTGACCATGCATCAACCACTTTGTTGTACTTTTCACCCTGAGTGATCAGGCCGTCCATATACTGTTGTTCAAAGCCTTTAACCTGATCGCGTGTATCATCAACGATACCCCACTTGTTGTCAGGAATAACCATGTCGTCTTTACCGAAGGAAATACCGGCTTTGAACGCTTCGCGGAAACCAACTGTCATGATCTGGTCACAGAAAATGACAGATTCTTTCTGACCACAATACCGGTAAACGGTATCGATGACCTGCTGAACCTCTTTCTTCCGTAGAAGACGGTTCACCAGCTCAAACGGTGCTTTGGTGTTCAATGGCAGCAACGCGCCCAAACGCATCCGACCTGGCGTGGTCTCAAACCGTTGATACACCTCAAGACCAGTCTCATCGATCTGCTTGATACGTGCTTGAATTTTGGAGTGCAGATGGACCTCACCGGCGTCGAGCGCATGTTGCACCTCGTCCACCGAAGAGAAGATCATGCCTTCACCCTTCATGCCTTCACGTTCCATGGTGATGTAATACAGACCAAGGATCATATCCTGCGATGGAACGATGATAGGTGCACCGTTTGCAGGGGATAGAACGTTGTTTGTGGACATCATCAAGACACGTGCTTCCAACTGGGCTTCCAGTGAGAGCGGTACGTGAACAGCCATTTGGTCGCCGTCAAAGTCAGCGTTAAACGCGGAACAGACGAGCGGGTGCAGCTGGATGGCTTTGCCTTCGATCAATGTGGGTTCGAACGCCTGAATGCCCAAACGGTGCAGCGTCGGTGCACGGTTCAACATAACGGGGTGTTCGCGGATCACTTCATCCAAGATATCCCAAACTTCGGGACGCTCTTTTTCCACCAGCTTTTTGGCTTGCTTCACAGTGGAAGACAGACCTTTAGCTTCGAGGCGGGAATAGATGAACGGCTTGAACAGCTCTAGCGCCATCTTTTTGGGTAAACCACATTGATGCAGTTTAAGCTCCGGACCGGTCACAATGACCGAACGACCGGAAAAGTCGACGCGTTTACCCAAAAGGTTCTGACGGAAGCGACCTTGCTTGCCCTTCAGCATGTCAGACAACGATTTCAGCGGACGCTTATTCGCACCCGTGATCACACGGCCACGACGACCATTGTCAAACAACGCATCCACAGATTCTTGCAACATCCGTTTTTCGTTCCGCACGATGATATCAGGCGCACGCAATTCGATCAGACGTTTCAGACGGTTGTTCCGGTTGATCACACGACGGTAAAGGTCGTTCAAATCGGACGTCGCAAAACGACCACCATCCAGCGGCACCAGCGGGCGCAGCTCTGGTGGGATCACAGGGATCACAGTCAAAATCATCCACTCTGGACGGTTGCCAGATTCAAGAAAGCTTTCGACCACTTTCAAACGCTTGATGATCTTCTTAGGCTTCAGCTCGCCAGTGGCTTCGGCCAGATCGGCACGCAGCGTCTCGGCTTCGGCTTCAAGATCGATCATAGAGAGCATTTCACGGATGGCTTCCGCACCGATACCGGCGGTGAAAGCATCCATGCCATAGACATCTTGCGCGTCCATGTACTCTTCTTCGCTCATCAGCTGACCATATGTCAGGTCTGTGAGGCCCGGTTCGATCACAACGTAGTTTTCGAAGTAGAGGATACGTTCCAGATCACGCAGTGTCATATCCAGCATCAGACCGATGCGGGATGGCAGCGATTTCAGGAACCAGATGTGTGCGACAGGCGACGCCAGTTCGATGTGGCCCATGCGCTCACGACGGACCTTTTGCAACGTCACCTCGACGCCACATTTCTCGCAGACAACGCCGCGATACTTCATGCGCTTATATTTGCCGCAAAGACATTCATAGTCTTTGATTGGGCCAAAAATACGCGCACAGAACAGGCCGTCACGTTCTGGTTTGAACGTCCGGTAGTTAATGGTCTCTGGCTTCTTAATCTCGCCAAAGGACCAAGAAAGGATCCGCTCTGGGGACGCCAGAGAAACCTTGATCTCATCAAAGGTCTTCTGAGGGGCCAAAGGGTTAAACGGGTTGTTTGTCAGTTCCTGGTTCATTCTTATTCTCCCCAAATGGGTAAATATCCAAAGATTGCGGCGTCTAGGGCGAAGGCTATAAGCATTACGCCCCAGACAAAGGCTTTCGGTCTTTCAGGGTTATACCAAGGGTTCTCTTCGTCTTGCTTCCAAAAAGCTCTGGCTAAAAATACCAGACCAAAAGGAAAGCATAGATAAGCCAACCAAATTGGTAGAACCATTACTCGCTCGTTTCCTCCGCATCCAGGAGTTCCATGTTCAGGCCGAGGCCACGGACCTCTTTCACGAGAACGTTGAAGGATTCCGGCACGCCGGCTTCAAAGTTGTCTTCGCCTTTAACAATGCTTTCGTAGACCTTGGTCCGGCCTGCAACATCATCCGATTTGACTGTCAGCATCTCTTGCAAGGTGTATGCAGCGCCATAAGCTTCCAGAGCCCAGACCTCCATCTCACCAAAGCGCTGACCACCGAACTGAGCTTTACCACCCAGCGGCTGCTGTGTGACGAGAGAGTACGGCCCAGTCGAACGGGCGTGGATTTTGTCGTCCACAAGGTGGTGCAGTTTTAGCAGGTATTTCATACCCACAGTCACCGGACGGGCGAATTGCTCACCGGAGCGACCATCAAACAAGATGGACTGACCGGAATGCGAGAAGCCCGCCTTAACCAATGCCTCGTTTACGTCGGCTTCTTTAGCGCCATCGAAAACCGGGGTCGCGATTGGAACACCACGGGTCACATTGCCCGCTTTTTCCAGCAGCGCCTCTTCTTCGATACCGGCGAGACCTTCTTCGTAGACGTCATCACCATAGGCAATCCGCATGGCTTCGCGTACCGGTGTCATGTCACCAGAACGACGGTATTCACCCAAAGCGTCGTCAATCTGGATACCCAGACCACGGCTTGCCCAACCCATATGGGTTTCTAGGATCTGACCAACGTTCATCCGCGAAGGAACACCCAGCGGGTTCAAACAGAAGTCAACCGGCGTCCCATCGGCAAGGAACGGCATGTCTTCCATAGGCACAACTTTGGAAATAACACCTTTGTTCCCGTGACGACCCGCCATCTTATCACCCGGCTGCAGCTTACGCTTCACCGCGATAAAGACTTTGACCATCTTCATCACACCCGGAGGCAGATCATCGCCACGACGGACTTTTTCGACTTTGTCTTCGAACCGAGCATCCAAAGCGCGTTTCTGCGCCTCGTACTGTGAATTCATTGCCTCAAGAATTTGCGCATCCGCTTCTTCTTCGAGGGCCAGCATCCACCACATGCTTTTGGGCAATGTGTCCAGCAGCTCTTCGGTGATCACAGAGTTCGGGACCACACCACGTGGGCCTTTAACAGCTGTTTTACCAACGATTTGTGTTTTCAGGCGCGCATAGATGTTGCGTTCAAGAATACCAAGTTCGTCGTCTCGGTCACGGGCCAAACGTTCAACTTCTTCACGTTCGATCTGCAGCGCACGTTCGTCTTTTTCCACACCATGGCGGTTAAATACGCGAACTTCTACGATTGTACCAAAGTCACCTGGTTTCACACGCAGGGATGTATCCCGCACGTCAGAGGCTTTTTCACCAAAGATGGCGCGCAGAAGCTTTTCTTCTGGTGTCATCGGGCTTTCGCCTTTTGGTGTGATTTTGCCAACTAGAATGTCACCCGGTTCAACGTCCGCACCGATGTACACAATGCCAGCCTCATCGAGGTTGCGCAGAGCTTCTTCACCGACGTTTGGAATGTCGCGTGTGATTTCCTCAGGCCCAAGCTTTGTATCACGGGCGGCGACTTCGAATTCTTCGATGTGAACCGAAGTGAACACGTCATCACGCGCGATACGCTCAGAGATCAGAATGGAGTCCTCATAGTTGTAACCATTCCAAGGCATAAACGCGACAACCACGTTTTTACCCAGAGCCAATTCACCCATGTCTGTGGATGGGCCATCTGCAATCACTTCGTTCTTACCTACAGTGTCGCCTACTTTCACCAGCGGACGCTGGTTGATGCAGGTGTTTTGGTTAGAACGTTGGAATTTGCGCAAGGAATAGATGTCAACGCCGGGATCACCGACCTCAAGATCAGCTGTCGCACGGACAACGATACGCTGTGCATCCACTTGGTCAATCACACCAGCGCGTTTGGCCATGATGGCCGCACCGGAGTCACGGGCAACAACTTCTTCGATACCCGTCCCAACGAGCGGTGCCTCTGCCTGAAGCAGTGGAACAGCCTGACGCATCATGTTCGAACCCATCAGGGCCCGGTTCGCATCGTCGTTTTCAAGGAATGGGATCAAGGAGGCCGCTACAGACACCAGCTGTTTTGGCGATACGTCAATCAAGTCAACGTTTTCACGCGGGCTCATTGTGTATTCGCCGGATTGACGGGTGTTGACGAGATCGTTCACGAACGAACCGTTTTCATCCAAAGTCGCGTTGGCCTGCGCCACAGTGTGACGCATTTCTTCGGTCGCGGACATGTAGGACACATCGTCAGACACTTTGCCGTCGACCACTTTACGATATGGTGTTTCGATAAAGCCATATTTGTTCACGCGGGCATAGGTCGCCAACGAGTTGATCAAACCAATATTCGGACCCTCAGGCGTTTCAATTGGACACATCCGACCATAGTGAGTTGGATGAACGTCACGCACCTCAAAGCCAGCACGTTCACGGGTCAAACCGCCAGGCCCAAGCGCAGACAAGCGGCGCTTGTGCGTCACTTCGGACAATGGGTTGGTTTGGTCCATAAACTGAGACAACTGCGAGGACCCAAAGAATTCACGCACAGCGGCGGCTGCCGGCTTCGCGTTGATCAAATCCTGAGGCATAACAGTGTCGATTTCGACAGAAGACATACGCTCTTTGATTGCGCGTTCCATACGCAGCAGACCAACGCGGTATTGATTTTCCATCAATTCGCCAACAGAGCGCACACGACGGTTGCCCAAGTGGTCAATATCATCGATGTCGCCGCGGCCATCACGCAGCTCAACCAGCGCTTTGATACAAGCAATGATGTCAGCCTTACGCAGGATACGCATAGTATCTTCGGCGTCTAGATTCAGACGCATGTTCATCTTCACACGGCCAACCGCGGAAAGATCATAACGCTCAGAATCAAAGAACAATGTGTCAAACAGCGCAGAAGCCGCTTCGACGGTGGGTGGCTCACCCGGACGCATGACGCGATAAATATCCATGAGTGCTGTGTCGCGACCCATGTTTTTATCTGCGGACATTGTATTGCGAATGTAAGGACCAACATTGATATTGTCGATGTCCAGAACTGGAATGTCGGTGATGCCCGCATCCATAAGTTCCTTCAAAGAACCACCAATCAACTCGCCATCTTTGTCATGCTCAAGGGTAAGCTCATCGCCAGCCTCAACATAGATCGCGCCGTTTTCTTCGTTGATGATGTCCTTAGAGACAAATTTACCTACGATGTGATCGAACGGCATAAGCAGTTCGGTAACCGAGCCTTCGTCGATCAAAAGTTTTACCGCACGTGGGGTCACTTTTTTACCGGCTTCGGCAATCACTTCGCCTGTGCCAGCATCGATCAGATCAAATGTAGGACGAGTCCCGCGAACACGCTCGGGGAAGAACTTGGTGGCCCAGCCCTTGTTCTTCACCAGTTTGAAGTTAACGGTATCGTAATAGGCATCCATGATGCCCTCTTGGTCCAGACCCAACGCATACAGCAGCGTGGTCACAGGCAATTTACGGCGACGGTCAATCCGAGCAAAGACGATGTCTTTTGCGTCGAATTCAAAGTCCAGCCAGCTGCCACGGTATGGGATAATGCGGCAAGCAAACAGCAGTTTACCTGAGGAATGGGTTTTACCTTTGTCGTGATCAAAGAACACACCAGGGGACCGGTGCATCTGAGAAACGATCACACGCTCGGTGCCGTTCACGACAAAAGTGCCGTTCGGCGTCATCAAAGGCATATCGCCCATGAACACGTCTTGTTCTTTGATGTCTTTAACCGACTTAGCGCCTGTATCTTCGTCGATATCAAACACGATCAGACGCAGCGTCACCTTCAATGGTGCACTGTAGGTCATGTCACGTTGCTGACATTCCTCAACATCGTACTTCGGCTTTTCCAGTTCGTATTTTACGAATTCCAGAATCGCGGTTTCATTGAAATCCTTGATCGGGAATACCGATTGGAAAACGCCTTTGATGCCTTCGCCGTCAAGCGGTTCAAGCTGATCGCCGGATTTCAGAAACAAGTCATAAGAAGATTTCTGAACCTCAATGAGGTTCGGCATCTCCAGAACTTCGCGGATCTTGCCAAAATACTTACGTAGCCGTTTTTGGCCAAGGTAGGTCTGAGCCATGCGCGTGGTCACCTTTTTTGCTCTTCGCGGGCACGAAACTGTCGGGGCCACAGGCCGCGCCGCACACGAAACAGGAATGGTTCGGACAATTCATGGATACCGTCCCACCGGTATCCTCCCGACCTTTGAACCACACCTTAGAAAAAGCTCAGAGGGACAAGCGCTTTCTAAGACAGGTTCGGCTGGACCCGAACATATTCGGATCCAGCCAATTTTTAGTGTCGATATGAGGCCAAAGCCCCAGCCAATTACTTGACTTCGACTTCGGCGCCAACTGCTTCCAGTTTGCCTTTAACTTCTTCAGCTTCTTCTTTGGAGACGCCTTCTTTGACAGCTTTGCCGCCAGCTTCAACAAGAGTTTTCGCTTCTTTCAGACCAAGGCCTGTCAGAGCGCGAACTTCTTTGATGACGTTGATTTTGGAAGCGCCAGCGGCTTTCAAGATTACGTCAAATTCAGTTTGCTCTTCTTCAGAAGCGCCACCGGCGTCTGCACCACCAGCAACCATTACGGCGCCACCAGCAGCAGGCTCGATGCCATACTCGTCTTTAAGAATAGTTTTCAGTTCTTGTGCTTCGAGAAGGGTCAGACCAACGATCTCTTCAGCAAGTTTCTTCAGATCAGCCATTATACTGTTTCCGTTCGTTTAAGATGTGTTCCAACGTTTAGGGTTACAACCCTACGCAGGCTCATGTTGCTAAGCGGCTTCCCGCTCCTCCAGAGTGGAGAGGATACCAGCGATGTTCGAAGCAGGCGCGCCAATTGCACCGGCGATGTTGGAAGCAGGTGCCCCAATGCAGCCAACGATAGAAGCAATAAGCTCCTCGCGGGATGGCATCTTGGACACAGCTGTAACACCAGCACGATCAAGAGCATTCTCACCCATAGCGCCGCCAAGGATCACAAACTTTTTGTTTTCCTTGGAGAACTCCTCAGACACCTTCGCAGCAGCGACGGGATCTTCGGAATAAGTCAGAACAGTCATGCCTGAAAGGAATGGACCAATGCTTGCGCATGGCTGACCTTCCAGAGCGATTTTGGCGAGCTTGTTTTTGGCAACGCGTACAGACCCGCCAACGACGCGCATACGCGCTCGCAGGTCTTGCATCTCAGCAACCGTGAGGCCTTCGTAGTGTGATACCACGACAACGCCAGAGCTTTCAAAGATTTGGCCGAGCTCATCGACCAGTTTCTCTTTTTGTGCTCTATCCACAGTGTTACTCCAAAATTGAAAGGCTCACGCCCTTCGGCTCAGTTTAGTGCCTCCGACAAGTCAGAAGCGTTTAAGTCCTTAATTTACGGGACAAATCCAAAACCACCCGAGGTCACCTTGGGCATAATTCTGTCATTTCCCGTCTCAGGCAGGAATTATGAGACAAGGCCTCACCCACCGTCTTGGACGAAATACAAACAGCGCTCGACGAATCGAACGCTGAATGTAGGATCGGGATGTATTGTGAAATACCGGACTCCGCAAGGGGATCCGTCACATTTAACACATGATTTCATTTACTAACCCCGAACCTACGCAAAAATATGTCCACGCGCCGCTAACTTTGACGGGACGTTCGGCGCGGCTATTTTCCTGACATCCACAAAAGCCCTCCCCTTACCCAATCTATGCAAAATTTCCTTTGCACATTACCTTCACCCTTTGAGAAGGAGAATATTATGCCCCCGACCGTGATCAAAGCACGACGCACCGAAGACATTGAGATCGCTCGAGCGCTGGTTTGGGAGTTCTTTGACCACCTTCGCATTCGTTACACCGATATGCTTGAAATCATCGATACCTACCTAGAGGAACAAGACGTTGCCGGACAATTGGTCAATTTCAACACATTCTTCCTCCCACCTGCTGGGGAATGTCTTTTGGCAACAATCGACGATGTACCCGTTGGGTTGGTGATGCTGCGCCCTCACGGGGAAAACGATGGTGAAATAAACAGAATGTATGTCCGCGACACCGCGCGTGGGCTAGGCCTTGGTCGCGCCCTTGGTGTGGCGATCATCGACGAAGCGCGAGCCCTGGGCTATGAGACACTTTGGCTGGATGGTCTAAACCGACACGTCGAGGCCCTGCCCCTTTATGAAAGCCTTGGCTTTGAGTATTACACAGACTCAAATGCCTTTGGCGGCGATGACGAACGTGTCATTCATATGAGACTGGCACTTTAGGTAATCGCACCAAGCAAAAAGGGGCACCCGAAGGCACCCCTTTTCAAATTCAACAAGCAAAGGCTTAGTTGCCGGTCGCGTTGTCCACAGAAACAGTCACGCCTGGGCCCATTGTGGAGCTCAGAGAGATCTTCTGCATGTAAGGACCTTTGGAGCCGGATGGCTTTGCTTTGGATACAGCTTCTACGAATGCGCGAACGTTTTGTGTCAGCTGCTCTTCGGAGAAAGACGCCTTACCGATACCTGCGTGTACAACACCGGCTTTTTCAGCACGGAATTGAACTTCGCCGCCTTTGGCGTTTTTCACAGCTTCTGCAACATCCATGGTGACCGTACCCACTTTTGGGTTTGGCATCAGGTTGCGTGGGCCAAGTACTTTACCCAGACGACCAACGATTGGCATCATGTCTGGTGTCGCGATGCAGCGATCAAATTCGATGGTTCCGCCTTGAACGATTTCCATCAGATCTTCTGCGCCGATGATATCTGCGCCAGCTGCTTTTGCTTCGTCGGCTTTTGGGCCACGGGCAAATACAGCAACACGAACAGTTTTACCTGTACCGTGTGGCAATGAGATAACACCGCGAACCATTTGGTCAGCGTGACGCGGGTCAACACCAAGGTTCAATGCGATTTCGACAGTTTCATCAAATTTGGCAACCGCGTTGGATTTAACCAGCGCAACGGCGTCTTCGACGGTTTCATTGCTTTTGCCAGCGAAAGCTTCACGGGCTGCTTTGGTGCGTTTTGCAAGCTTAGCCATGATTATTTCACCTCAATGCCCATGGAACGCGCGGAGCCAAGGATGATCTGCATAGCAGCATCGATGTCGTTTGCGTTCAGGTCTTTCATTTTCGCTTCGGCGATCTCACGCACCTGCTTGGAAGTCACGGACCCGACGGTCTCACGACCTGGCAGTTTAGCGCCAGATTTCAGCTTCGCAGCTTTGATCAGGAAGTAAGACGCAGGCGGCGTCTTGATGTCCATAGTAAAGGACTTATCCTGATAATAAGTGATCACGGTTGGGCATGGGGCGCCAACTTCGAGTTCCTGTGTTTTCGCGTTAAACGCTTTACAGAATTCCATGATGTTGATGCCGCGCTGACCCAATGCCGGACCTACGGGCGGCGAAGGGTTTGCTTTACCGGCGGGCACTTGCAATTTCATCGTGCCAGCGATTTTCTTGGCCATGAGGCCTCTCCTTATCCAACGTTCTGACTAACGCGTTAGCAGAACACTCTTTGTTGTGTGGTTCAGCTCAACAGGCGCGCCTGCCGAAACCTCCCACGCTTGCAGCACTCAGATTTCTTTCGAAACCTGTGTGAATTCCAATTCGACCGGGGTAGCCCGACCAAAGATTGACACAGTCACCTTCAGGCGCTGGTTGTCTTCGTCCACTTCCTCGACCATCCCATCGAAGCCTTCGAAAGGACCTTCTGTGACGCTTACTTTTTCACCAGTTTCGTAATGGATCAAAGTCCGTGGCGCTTCGGCGTTCTCCTCGACCCGGTTGAGGATCTGATTTACCTCAGCATCACGCATCGGCATTGGCTTCCCCTGTGGGCCCAAAAAGCCGGTAACCCGGTTCATAGAGTTGATCAGGTGATATCCACGGTCGCTCATTTCCATACGGACGAGCACGTATCCAGGCATAAAGCGGCGCTCTGTGGTTACTTTTTTACCACGGCGCACTTCGATCACCTCTTCGGTGGGGACCATCACTTCTTCGATTTCAGCCTCAAGGCCGGCTTCTTCAACAGCGACTTTGATTTGCTCGGCAATCTTTTTCTCGAAATTCGAGAGTACGCTCACCGAATACCACCGCTTTGCCATCTTGCCTTACGTCCTTGCATCACCGGGCAAACGCCCGAATTTAAAATCCAATTCCGCGAAATTTTCGCGGCATCCACAATATAAAACGGCGCGCCGTTCGAATCGAAGCGCGCCATCATCGGGAAGGTTCGGGCTGATTACAGCCTAGCCATCCGAATTACAAGTGTTTGGCGCTTAACCAAACATCCCAAGTAGGCTCTGCAGACCCGTCCGGATCGTCAGGTCAACCAGCGTAAAGAAAATCGCCGTCAGAGTGGCCATAATCAACACCATTACAGTGGTCAAAGCGACTTCTCTGCGCGTGGGCCATACGACCTTTGCGATCTCGCCACGGACCTGTTGAATAAACTGGAGCGGGTTGGTCTTCGTTGCCATCGTCTGTCTGCCTTTTATCGGAACAGGGTGCAGATACGGGCAAAGCGCACAGTTTTCAAGTCAAATACGCGTGCAGTAGGATAAGAACCACCTTAAGGGCGCAACAATGTGATGCCATTCTCGTCCGCGATAAGGTTCAAATCATCCTCATAGGCCCGTGCGCTTGCCTCAGCGATCTCTTGGGGCCAAGGCGAATACGCGGGGTGAGCATCCCCAACAGGAAAAGATCGACGCGCAACTTTGCCCAAAGAGGAATCATCAGGCGTCTCTTCTGCCCACGTCAAAGCAACGGCCACGGCTGTACGAGACAACCCCCCGTGCACAGTTTTATTTTTGCGCAGTGACGATGGTTTCTGAACATTACTGGAAATTTGGCCGAACACTTTCGGCAATACCGCAGGGTAATCTTCGTGTCGCCAGACAAATAGGTCGTTTAAATCCGGGATAAGGCGCAGCCGACGGATCAGGTTTGACCATTCCATCTCTTCGGGTCGTACATCAGACGCGAAATCCGAAAATCGCCTATAGTCCCCCCGCATCAAGGCTTGGCTATAGGTTGAGACAAAATAAGACGCTGGATCACGGACAGACAGCAATAAATTCACGTCACAATTCGGCAAACCATTGACGATTTGCTCGATTCGCAAATCAGCTTTGGGATATGGCGGGACAAATTCAGAACCGTCCCCCTGATACATGTGCCCTAATAGGTTTTCTTCAGATAAAAAAACGCACCGGCAGTCACCGGCCAATTCTTCCATAGCGGCCTGACTGGCCCGCGCCGATCCGCGTTCACTAATTCCAAGATATCTGCGCAGGGACAGACCCGTACTTCTTAAAAAAGAAGGGCCAACATAGCGAACCCCGGCTTGCGCCAGAGCATCCGCGCTATTTTCCAGTATTTTCTGAAAATGAGTAGACGCCGTCTTATGGGCGCCAACGTGGAGGAATACTTTGAGACGGTCAGGCAAAGAATGTCACCTTTTCGATCAAAGAACTTTCCTCCGCACGTGGCCTGGCAGGGGCTGAGGGACTCGAACCCACGACCCTCGGTTTTGGAGACCGATGCTCTACCAACTGAGCTAAACCCCTAGGCCGAGCGATGGAGTACGACGGCTGTTGTCGGGAATCAAGTACCCTTTCCAAAAGAAATGCATGAACCGACGATTTTTCTCGAATTTCCAGACCACACTCCCCCACACAGCATCGTTGAATGCCAGATTGAGGGATCCCGTGAACAGGTCAAGCACCAGATAATTGAAAACCAAAATCACTTTACTGTTCTAAGCCTTCATTGGAGTCATAAATTGAGTAATCAAATCAACAAAATTGCCTAACGCTAATCTGGCGGTGATGCGGGTTGAAAATTTAGTCTCGTCCAGATAATCGAACAGTATGAAAAAAGGGGCAGAGATGAGCATTCGGAAACGCATCAGCAATAGCCCAAAGGTCAATGGTTTTGTCGCTCGGCAACTTGCGCGGTATATCCGGTGGGTCTGGCGAACATCGACGTTTGAATCCCATGGGTTTGAGACGCTAAATGACCTGACCACCAATGGCGAACCAGTCATTGCTGCCCTGCTCCATCAGCGACTTGTCATGTCTCCGTTTTTATTCCCACCTCGGCACGAAGCGCCAATTTGTTCAATCACATCCTCCGCCAAGGCAGGAAAACTGGCCGGATATGTGCAAAAGGAATTTGATTTCGAAACCGTCCCGTTACGCCGCAATACGTCGCAAGTCGCCTTGACACGCGCAATCGTCAAAAACATCCAGCGCGGCATGTCGGTAGGGTTTGCAATAGATGGGCCCTCCGGTCCGGCAAGACAGGCCTCAACCGTCCCATTGATTTGGTCAAGGATGACTGGCAAACAAGTGTTTTTGGTTAGTTTTTCAGTTGAAAAATATTATCGGTTGAACACATGGGACGGAATGATCGTCCCCAAAGCCTATAATAAAGGGGTCCTACTCTGTGAGCCTCTGGACGTCACCATCCCCAAAAAAGCAAGTCCGGAGGCGATCGAAGTCGCGCGGTTGGAGCTCGAAACGCGCTCCAACGCTTTGGCGGAAAAGGCCGATAAATTGTGTGGCCACATGAGCCCAATCTTGTGACCACACACAATCAAAAACAATCAGGCTGCAGCCAACGCCATATCCGACACGGCTGCATGATATTTGAGATCCGGCGTCAATAGCACCACATCCTCTGAGCGGCGCCCAATAAGTTCCGCATATGCCGGGGCCCGAATACACGCCGCAGGAACAGTAACCGCCATCCGAAGCGCCTGTTGAAGATCCAACCCCACAGACAGAACAAGACGCCTCACCCCTTCAGCTTGGGTCACATGTGCCCCAGCAAGGCTGCCTTCAGCGTTCAGCAACCGTCCGTTCTGCAACGTAATTTTTGCACCATAAAGCTCAAAGCTATCACGCCCACCCACAGTGGACATGGAATCAGAAACCAGAAACAATCGGTCTTGAACTGGGCGTGCGCGGTAGGCGAGTCCAACCATTGCATCATCCACATGGACACCATCACAGATGATACCCGAGTACAGATCAGAGTTGATGACCGCACCAACAGCCCCTGGCTGACGGCTGCTCATAGGAGACATAGCGTTAAATAAATGTGTGGCACATTCAGCACCCGCATCAATTGCGGCTTTCATCCCCTCAGCGGACGCATCAGTATGCCCAAGGGACACGATGGCCCCCATAGAAGCCAGCTTTGCAATTTGTTCCGTTGTCACTGCCTCCGGTGCAACCGTAATCATAACCACAACACCGGCCTTTCGCAGACCTGCAACCACCGCCATGGTCCGTTCATCAAAGGATCGGACAAATTCTCCGGCATGGGTTCCGCGTCGGGCCTGTGAAATATGTGGTCCTTCAATATGAAGCCCCAATATCCCTTTATCCCCCTTCGCCGCAATTGCGGCGTCAGCGGCCCGGTCTAAGACATCAGGATGGTCGGTGATTACAGTGGGCATAATCCCAACTGTACCAAAGCGCCGATGCGCCCCCGCCATTGTTTGCATTCCTGCACGGGTCGGTGTCGAGTTGAGCAATACATCCCCACCGCCATTAACTTGCAAATCCAAATATCCCGGCGTCAGGATACCAGGGACCGCTTGAACCTGAACATTAACCGGTGCGTTCGGTGCGACCTCTGCGATTTCGTCACCAGACAAATGCACAACTTGGCCTGATACCAATGCTTGCCCGTCAAAAACTTGATCGGGACGTATCCAAATATCCATTACGCAGGCCCTGCCCATTTTGCGTCAAAAAAGTATGGCTCCAGCGCCAGCTGAATCTGCGCTTCGATCAGACGTTGTATCTGAGAGCCGGAGAGTGTTTCTGCTCGATCCAAAACCGAAGGCGCGAAGACCTGCCAGAGGATGGGATCGGCAATAGGGCGCGACAGATCGGATCGCAAGGCGTCGACGGCCTGCAATGCGGCCTTTTGCGGCCAATAATACCGTATTCGATCCGCTAACCCAAAGTGTCGCTGCAGATACAAGTCATCTGCAGAACCTTCATAATGGTTTTGCCAAAGATTGGGTTGTGAAGACATCAAACCTTCCATCGTATCTCGTAAACCCGACGAAGCTCCCCCCGTCAGCCCCCGAGCGCAATCCAAGGCATACAATGCCTGTCGATACGCAAAAGTCAGAGCAGGACCGACCTTTTGGAAAGCAAACCCGAGTTCAGCCAAGCGCGGGAAAACTTCGGGTGCCTGATAATCGGTAGAGTGCGCCTCTAGGCAAACGCCGGGCCAATCCTTTAAGGCTGACAGCAGCTTGGGATCACGGGCCATCGGCAAATGATGTACTGCCATCGGTGCAAACTCGACACCGGGTTGTACAACAAGGCCTCCAATTTGATCGGCCAACTCACCAAAGCTGGTCTTATGCGCCGCCAACGTCGCCGCGGCGGCCTTTGGATCTGTCGGAACGATGTCTCCGTCTTCTCCAGCACGGGCCCCACCTGGTGGGGGCACCTCGGTCCCAACAATGAACAACAAATCAGAAGACGTATCCCCCGCAGCTTCGACACAAATTTGTGCCAAAATAGCAGATCGCTCTGCGGTTTGTTGGTCCGCCAATTGCGCGGGTTCCCCCAAACAGCCCTCTGAGCAATCCAAATGAATTTTACGAAACCCGGCGGCAACGTAGTCCCGCAAAAGCACACGCGCTTTGTCCATCGCATCTGCAGCAGGTAGCCCCCGCCACACCTGTGGCCCAAGATGATCGCCACCAAAAATGATGCGTTCCCGCGCCACCCCGGCATCATCCGCCAAACCGTACACGTATGAAATGAATCCAGCCGGAGTAATCCCAGTATAACCGCCATCTTGATTCACCTGATTACTGGTGGATTCTATCACGATGGCTCGGTCTTTGAGTTCGGCCAACCGCAGGGATGCGGTCAAAACATCGGGCTGTGCCGAACACACCGATGGGATCGCGGCAGCGGTTCCGGCACGATTTGCCGCGATAATATCACGCAATTGATCAGACATACCGACCTCCTTGCACAGCCGCATAGGCTGCACCACGCGCGCCGCTTGCATCTCCGCCCTGTGCAAGCAGAATGGGGGGCACTCCGAAATCGCCGATTTGGGCGGTCGCTGTTGCCTTGTGCAAAATGTCGCAGATACCCTCAATTTTTGACAACCCACCCCCAATGACTATGACATCGGGGTCAGCGGTCAGAGTCATTGATAAAATCAAATCAGCCGTTAAATCGCACCAGATCTCCCACACTTTTTGCGCCTGAGCATCCGTATGTTTCAGGGCCGCAATAGTTGGAGCGGTCATCGTTTTTCCGGTGATCACTTTGGCAATTTGTTCCATTCCGGGACCGGAAATATAGCATTCCACACAAGCCTGACGTCCGCAACCGCATGGCAAAAGCGGGAGGTTGTACTTGGCCAGCAGATGGGCAGGTGCAGACGTGTGGCCAAATTCTCCCCCTGTCAAAGTGGGCCCTTGGAGAAGTTCCCCACCAACGACGGAACCGCCACCGACGCCGGTCCCCAAGATTAAAGACATAACCGAGTGATGTCCCTGTCCGGCCCCAAATACCGCCTCCGACAAAGCCAGCGCACGACAGTCATTAATATAGGTGATGTCGCGACCAATGGCCGTAGCAACATCGCCGGGCAACGGCTGCCCAGATGCGCAAAGATTAGCGGTTAAAACAAGGCCGGTCTTTGGATTAAGCAACCCCGCCGCCCCGATCCCGACAGGGACAGTGCCACCTGCAGCTTCATCCCCCCACGCAATCAAATCAACCAAACTGGTGACCAATGCGCCATATGTGTTTGGGGTGGGCCGGCGCTCCTTTGCGACGACCTTCCAGTCCTCGTCAAAAAGCTGCAACTCCATCTTGGTGCCGCCCAGATCAATACCGCTTACTTTCATGAAGCCACCGGATAAAGTTTTACACCCGTAACAACTCGACTAAGCGTCCCCTGTCCTTCGAAAGGATTATCAACATTTAGCCCCATACCATCAGACCACTGCACACCCAAAACCTGCGCCACAGCAATACAAACAGGTGCCGACCATG
Source organism: Pseudoruegeria sp. (assembly GCA_039972875.1). Lineage (GTDB taxonomy): Bacteria > Pseudomonadota > Alphaproteobacteria > Rhodobacterales > Rhodobacteraceae > Pseudoruegeria. The sequence goes on along the minus strand of JBDWMA010000019.1, from coordinate 198,379 downwards.
TTGCCCCAAAGGGCATGGAAATATCCAAATCACCCTCAGGTCCGACCGTTGTAATTTTACACTTTGGAAACTGTTCGCGCAACTCTGCAACCAAATCGGCCTCATACAAAGACGCAGGAGACTCTGGGCTCAGGAACATCACGATATCCGTTCCTTCCATCACAAAAGACTTTGGTCCATGGCGAAACCCCAATGTGCTGTCCCAAAGGGCTGGAATTTCTCCGGCTGACAGCTCCATAACCTTGAGCGCGGCCTCACGCGCCGCAAAGGCTAAAGGCCCTGTTCCAAGGAATACAATTCGATCAGGATGAGTGTCTGGGACAGTGATCACATTAAGCAAGTTTTTCAAATGGTGAGACAATTCCGTCAGTCGACTGCTGACATCGCAGGCCTGATCAAACATGGCCAAAGCGGTATAAAGCATGGTTGAGAAACTACTGGTCATTGCAAAACCTGCGTCATGGGTTTCATCAGGCAGTAAAATCACCTTTGTTTCCCCTGCCCCCTTACGCGTGGCTAGCGCCCCGTCTTTGTTACATGTGATATGTAAACGTGGCGCATTGGGGGCCAGAGCATCCAACGCATCCAGTGTCCCAATACTTTCAGTGGAATTTCCAGACCGGCCAAAGCTAACCACCAAAGGCCGTTTACCCTTCAGAAGCGCTTGCGGTCGACTGACCAAATCCGTGCTTGGCACTGATCGGAACGGTCCTTGCCCCTCAAGTCCCGCCACCAAGATGTCACCAATATAGGCACTGGTCCCGGCCCCGCAGAACCAGATTTCCTCAAAATCAAGCGTCCTTAACCAGCCACGCAAGCCGTCCACGTCCAGCTCTGCAGCCCATGCTGCCCAAATATCTGGTTGAGCATGAATTTCGCGCCATGTTGACCAACGATTTAAAGAGTCATTCTGTGTCATGTAGTTTGTGTCACTTTTGAGAGTGTAGAAGGCGTATCCGGATCAATTCCGAGAGCCAAAGCCGTGTTCAGCACGACCGGATACATATGAGATAGCAACAGCGCTGCCGCTGCAGCCGGTGTCAAATCAGTCGCCCCCACATCCGCAGGAGAGATCCGATGCACATCGCAGCCAACGCCTTTGAAACGGGCCTCGGCTTGGTTCAAACTATCTTGAATCAGCGCAGCACCCGTATCCAATATGAGCACCATCAACGGATTCGTTGCCAGTTGTAACGGCCCATGCAAAACCTCGGATGACGAATAGGCCTCCGCATGCAAAGCACAGCATTCCTTTAATTTCAAAGCCGTCTCTTGAGCCGCCCCAAAACCGGTGTCCCGCCCAATGACATAGACATGTCTGGCCCGTAGTAGGGCCTCCTGAAGGCTCTTTGCTTTGGGGCTTTCGAACGGCAAAGTCGCCATCTGCGCGACAGAGGCATTGCACTGCGCACGATAGGTTGTTGAAAGATCAGAGAGCAGTGCCATCCCAGCAGCGACCGCACCTATCACAGATTTTGTCGCCGGAACCGCGCGCTCTGGCCCCGCTGCGATCGGAATTGTAAGATGGGCAGCCTGTTCAACGGCAGACGGGCTTTGATTTGTAATCGCACAGACCGATACTGCGTTGCTTGCGGCTTTCTTTGTGGCGCGCACCAAATCCTCGCTCGCGCCGCTTTGTGACACAACCATCACTGCGGCATTCCGCACATCAACGCCTGAGCCCAATGAAAACACCGATGGCGGTAGCGATGTTACCGGTTTTCCCAGCTCGCGCATAAATTCATAAGACAGGATGTTGGCCGCCGCATCGGAGGATCCACGAGCCACCGTATACACCGCCTTGGCGTCTTTAAATGCACCAGAATCAACGGGCTGTGCAGCCGCGCGGCAAAACACCTCGCGGGATTCTGCTGTTTCTTTGGCCATCATCTGACCTGGGTGTTTTTGCTCCATGCTCATGCTCGCAAGTTCCATTTGTCTAATTCTGCCCAAGTGTCCTTAAGGTGAACCATCCCCCCAGAAATCCGCGCCTCATCCAATGCCATCGCGACCAAACCTGCCTCGAGCGCATCGACAACACCCACGGGCAAACTTTCAGATTCACCACGCAAATACGATGCAATGTCGGCCACCATCATGTGGTCAGCACCGTAGTGCGCTGAAAGTTTCGTGGGATCGCCTTTGGTGTAATCGTGGTCGGCAATGATGCTTCCATCTCGGGCCGTCGCCTTTAGATAACCCCGGACGAAATCACCTTCAGCCATGCCCAAAGCGCCCATAACGCAGAAGCGCCGATGCTCATCCGGGACGTTCAGGTTCGTGTGAAATGCAAGGCTGGCACCGCTGTCGTAATTTAGGATCGCTGTTTGATGATCGATGATATCGCCATCCGAATGAAAAGCATCGGGGACGCTTTCCCAAACGCTTTGCTTTCGATGCATGATCTCGTTCTCGGTATTTGAAGTCGGAACAAACTGGGGAACAAAAGATTCTCGCCCCCCAAAACTAGCAACCTGCAGCGGGCGGGCGCCCGTAATCATGTTGTAGATATCTAGATCGTGGCAGCATTTTTCCAACATAAAGCCACCGGACCAACGAGTCATTCGCCGCCAATCCCGCATGAAAAACGCACCGTGATAGGGAGCAATATGTTCATTCGCCTCTAGGGAAATCACGGGGCCCAATTGATCCAAAACCGCACGCAAATCCACCATATGCTGGGCATAGCGCAACACCAACCCGACCATGACCCGGTCAGTACCGTGTTCTGCTAATAGAGCCGCCAACTCCATCGTTTCGGCTTTGTTGGCAACCACCGGCTTTTCGGTAAAAATCCGCACACCGGCTTCCAATCCCAGCTTTATATGTTCCAGATGGAAACTATTGGGGGACCCTACGAAAAACAAATCCGGTTTGGTTTGGTGCAGCATGTCTGCCACGTCATCGAATTGCGGAACGTCCGCTCCGATCATCTCTAGATGTGTGGGTTGCGGGTCAAAGAACCCAACAAATTCGACCTCTGGCATCGCTTCTTTTAGCAAAGACAACACATGCCCAGCCCGCAAACCAATTCCTGCTGTTACAATTCTCATGCGACAAGCGCCGGCGCTGCTAAACGGCGCAAGACATTGCCTTTGCTGTCGAATACATGGCAGCTTTCAGGTGCCAAGGCTAAAGTAACAGTCCGCCCTTCATTGATGACGGCATCCCCAGGGAGAGAGGCGCAGAATTTTGTTCCCGCTCCGACGGAACCGTAGGTGATGGAAGAGCCCCCCAATCGTTCAAGAACGCGTACAGACATTTGGATTCCTTGATCATGGACCCGCAAATCCTCAGGCCGAATGCCGACTTCAACCTTATCTCCTATGGAGGCAGTCGCAGTCTCAACAGGCAATATCATATGGTAGCCCCCCTCGAGGGTTACACTCAAACCTCCGTCTAAACCAATCACCGTAGCAGGGATAAAGTTCATGTTTGGCTGACCGATAAAACTGGCCACGAATTTCGTGGCGGGATGATGATACAGCTCCATCGGGGTACCGAATTGTTCTACCCGACCACCATTCAAAACCACGATACGGTCAGCCATTGTCATCGCTTCAACCTGATCGTGGGTGACATAAACCATCGTTGCGTCCAGCTCTCGGTGCAGTTGGCTTAACTCCACCCGCATATCCCCACGCAGTGCAGCGTCAAGATTAGACAGGGGCTCATCAAACAGAAACACTTTGGGGTTTCGGACAATCGAACGACCAATAGCTACCCGTTGCCGCTGCCCACCCGACAACTGTCCTGGCTTTAACTGTAGTTTATCGGTGAGCTGCAGAATTTCAGCAGCTTTGTTTACGCGTTCTTTCAACTCTGCCGCAGGCATTTTCTGGACCCGCAGAGGAAAGGCAATGTTTTCAAAGACACTCAGATGCGGATAAAGCGCATAGGATTGGAACACCATGGATATACCACGGTCCACGGGATGGGCGTTACTGACATCATTACCTCCAATGACAATGCTGCCGGACGTCGCCTCTTCTAGACCCGCAATAATCCGCAGCAGAGTCGATTTTCCGCAACCAGAAGGCCCGACAAACACGACAAATTCTTTGTCATTGATGGCAAGACTGATGTCGTGCAGCACTTTGGCTGACCCAAAAGATTTACTGATAGCGTTCAAATCAAGCGTCGCCATGGCGCAGATTTCCTTTTTCACAAAGAGAGGTAGATTGCGCGGGCGGCCCAAGCGCCGCCCGCATAAAGTTTGGCTTACAGCGCGTCGTTGAGCTCTTCGCCAGCGATAGTCACCAGATTATCGACACTGTCGTCTTGCAGAATGATCCCCTGCACCATGTTGGTGAAAACCGACTGCAATGATTTGAAATCTTCAACCAGTGGTTCTGGGCCACCTGTCGAAATTGTCGCCGTGAAGTTTGGCCAAATGCCATCCGCATAATACAGATCAGCTCTACCCAACGCTGCGTAATCCAAGATCGGTGTTAAACCCCAAGAGCTATCCAAGTCATACTGGCTGTCACCAGATGTAATCCGCTGGGCCAGTTCCTGTGCCAAATCTTCGTGGCCAGATCCTTTGAATACCACAATGGAATCCGTAATCAGAATAGTACCGCTTTCGCCGGATGGGCCTGCGGGGATTGGTGCAACCATTTGGTTGATATCTTCATTGTGCTGCCCATAACCCCAAGGGCCGGAAACATACATTGCGATTTGTTTATCATTGAACAGGTCTCTGAGTTGGTCACGTTCCCATGCGGTTGGACCATCCTGTGCAACATCAACAAGTTTTCCGTAGAACTCAAGGGTTTCGCGGGTTTGCTGGCTGTCCAACATGTTTTCACCAGACGCTGAATCAATCACCACCCCACCGTTGGAATAGAGGTAATTTAGAAACTGATGCATCGTGTTATCGAAGTCTTTACCTGCGAGCCCGATGCCTGCAGACTCCGTATTATCAACAACGCCTTTGGCCAAGGCATAGAGATCATCCCAGGTCGCAGGGGCCGCACATTCTTGGCCCGAAGCTTCGATGATATCACAGTTCATATACAACGCTTTGGTGGAAAACGCGTGCGGATAACCCCATGCGGTTCCTTCAATCGTCACAGTGTTCAATACACCCTCTTGATAGGGTGCCTCTGCATCGATATTGGCCGGCACGATCAAATCGTTATTGGCAAGCTGACGCAGTGTCCGGCTACCCATATATGCAATTGAGGGGGGATCACCTGCCGCAGACAACGTGAGAGATTTGTCCTGACATGTGCCCCATGGCACGGCCTCTAGATTAACGGTGACGCCTTCATGGTCGGCCACGAATTGATCGACAACCGCCTGATCAGCTTCGCGGACTTCGCCGCCGCACATGATGAAATGCAAGTCAGCTGCATGGTTGTCGGCCTGAGCAGTCATCGCAGTACAGGACAGCAATGCAGCCCCCAATGTGATGTGTAGTGTCTTCATGATCGTTCTCCCATAGTTGTTGTGAGGTTGGATTATTATTCTTTGACCGCGCCTGCCGTCAGCCCGGCGACGAGGTATTTTTGAAGGAACAAGAAGATAACCATGACGGGGAGGACCCCCACCAAGGCAGCGGCCATCATCTCATTCCATGTCACTGACTGATAGCCAATGAACTCATACAGGCCTGCGGGCAGCGGTTGCAGCTCTCGGGTCTGGTTAAAGGTAATCGCAAAGAGGAATTGCTGCGCATAAGCACCGATAAAGACAGCCACACCCACCACGATCAATCCGGGCGTTGCAAGGGGCAGCACAACACGGCGCAATGTGTACATACGGGATGCACCATCGACGAATGCGGCTTCCTCCAGCTCCCGTGGGATTTTCTCAAGGTAGGAGCGTAGCAACCAAATCCCTGTTGGGATCAAAAAGGCCACACCCGGCACAATCATCGCCCAATAGGTGTTCAACAGACCCATTGTGCGCAGCACACGATACAACGGGATCAGCAGCACTGCGCCTGTAAACATATTAACGCCCAAAAAGATTGCCAGCGAGGCATTTTTAAATGGGAACTGCAGTCGCGCATAAGCATAGGCAGCGGGTACGACAAACATCATCGTGATGGCTGTCACAGAAGACGCAATAAAGATCGAGTTAAAGATGTAGCGCCCGAGGAGCGGAACAGTTTTCCACATTTGTGAATAGGCGGCAAAACTGAAATCATCTGACCAGAACTGATAGGGGCTGCGAAAGAGGTGCTCCAGCGGGCGTAAGGACGCCATGAACATTTCAAAGAACGGCAGCAGCATGAAAATCAGAAACAGCGTGATGCAAAAGTAGATGCCAACCATCTGAAGTTTTGTGTAACGGTCCATCATCTTACTTCACCCCGTATTTCTTGTTCACTTTGTTCAGGAAGAACAGGTAAGCCAGAGAGAACGCCCCAAGGAGCAAGACGATAATAACCGCCCGCGCAGAGCCTTCGCCAAATTTATAATTCCCAATTGCGGTTTTGTAGGTGTCTACAATTAAGGTTGTTGTTGCGCCCCGCGGGCCACCCTCTGTTAGGATCCAGATGATCTCAAAGCTGTTAAAGGTGAAGATCGCAGACAAAAGCGACATGGAAACAATCACCGGCATGATCTGCGGAATTGTAATACGCCGGAAGCGATACCAGCGCCCAGCACCATCGACCCAAGCCGCTTCATAAAGATCACGACTAACCCCCTGCATTGCTGCAAGAAAGAACAATGTAATCATCGGCACACCCACCCACACATCAGTGACAATCGCCGAATAAAAGGCGGATGATTTATAGGCGAGAAATTCGAAGGGCCCATCGGTCAGCCCAACCTTTTGCGCCATACCCGAGAGTATCCCAAAATATCCATTGTAGAGCCACATCCAACCAATACAGCCAATCGCAATCGGGATCACCCAAGGCGGCATTACCAACACCCGGAACAAAGCTCGCCCGGGCACCGCGGCATTGAGCAAAACCGCGCCAACCAACCCGAGGGTCAACTTCAACCCGACAGACAAGAACATCCAATAGAATGTTCTAACGATAGTGCTATGAAACTTTTTGCTTTCTATCAGATCTTGATAGTTCTCAAACCCAACGTAAGTTTCACCACCCAATCCGGCCTCCATAAAAGAAAGCCGAATGGTTTCAGCCAATGGCCAGGCAACGATCACTCCGATGAAAAGCATCGCAGGCGCTACCAATAACCACGCAAAAAGTTTTTCAGAGATCACCGCACGTCGTTGCTTTTCCGCACCGCGTGCCACACTGATTTCGTTCGTCAACTCAGTCAACTTATCCCCCGGACATGTGCCTCGAATCATCATTTCAACCAATCATACCAAAGAAGTCCAATTTAGATACCAAAATAATACCAAAATAGTTAATTTTTTTTATTTCCTTATTTTTAAGTTATTTTTGAGTGATTCATCACATAAGGCCTTGCGAAGCTCACCCATATTGGTATTTAAAAATAATACCAAGAAGGATATCAGCCATGAACGATCCAAACGATCTCTTTGATCCAACGCATTGGTTGCGCGCCGGGCGAGGACCACGTTATCTGCAATTTCATCGCCACATTAGTGCAGCTATTCAGGCCGGGACGCTCGCCGCTGAGGATCAACTTCCTGCAGAACGGGATATGGCTGAACGCGCCAGCATCAGCCGCGTAACAGTCCGTAAAGCCGTAGCCCAGTTGGTAAGTGACGGCCTGATCGAACAACGTCAGGGTGCCGGGTCTTTCGTGCGCAGCACCGCCCCTCGTTTGCAGCAATCCCTATCGTCGTTGATCTCATTCACCGAAAACATGTCTGCGCGCGGCATGACATCTTCTAGTGAAGTTCTTAGCGCGGGATTGTACCTTCCGAGCCAAACAGAAATGCTAACCCTTGGATTAGGATCCCATCAAAAGGCGGCGCGCGTTCAACGTTTGCGCAGTGCGGGCGGTATACCCATGGCGATCGAAGTCTCCTCACTCCCTGATGACATCCTTCCCAATCCGGATCTGGTTCAAACGTCGCTCTATGCGGTGCTCCGAAAAACTGGTCTCGCGCCGACCCGTGCTATCCAAAGGGTCACTGCCGTTAACGCATCTGATACGGATGCAGAAATGCTGCAGCTGCCCCACGGAACAGCCGTACTGAAAATTGAACGCACCGCCTTTCTTGCGACAGGGCGACCTATCGAATTCACAAGCGGCATGTATCGCTCCGACCTTTATGACTTTGTGTCCGAACTCAGACAGGAATGACATGGAATACAGCTGTCAGCTTTCAAAGGGCCAATTGCTTTGCACTATCATCCCGGATCGCGACATTAACGACGGGCTTTTCTGTTGTTCCGGCATGGCCCCAATGCAAGTTCTGTACGGAGGGAAGGCAATTCGCACAATCGGCAGCTACACCGAAATCGCATTGCCGCCGCTGACGGCCAATCAGCCCCACCTAATCACTATCATCTATGCTGACGGTCACTTAGCCGCCAACCGAGCATGGATGCCACTGGGTCCCTATTTAAAATTTGGCACTGATATCATTCCTCTTGATTCCGGACCGCTTGGGGTCAAAGCCACGCCACAATCGGACCTCGGTCATTTCGATGGGCTGCAGATAATCCCGCAACCAAGCGCGGTTGCGTTGGATGGTCAAACGATAGAGGTCAGAAACTTTGTTTCTGACGATGCGGCCATCCGCGCCGCGAATGACGTATTTTCCCGCAAAGGTTTCAACCCTTGCCTTGCGGGCAACGGGCTCCGCATTTCATGCGTGGCAGCCGAATTATCAAAGGATGCCTATCGGCTGACGATTTCACCAAAAGAAATCACAATCGCAGCCTCCAATTACGGTGGCCGCTTTTACGCGGGCGTCACATTGATGACCTTGCTTCAAACACATCACGGCGCACTGCCCTGTGGCGAAATCACCGATACCCCCCGTTTTGACTGGCGCGGTCAACACCTAGATACGGTTCGCCATTTTTATCAAGTGGATACAATCTACGAACTGCTTGATCTGATGGCCCTGCTAAAGCTTAACCGGTTCCATTGGCATTTTGCGGATGATGAAGCGTTTCGCCTTCAGATCGATTGCTACCCCGAACTATGGAAACAGACCGAGGTCTGCGGCGAAGGCCAATTCCTGCCCGGTCTATTCGCGGGATCCGTCAAAAGCGGCGGCAGCTATTCAAAGCAAGAGGCCGCCAACATCATCGCCCGAGCGAAACAGTTAAACATTGAGGTCATGCCCGAAATCGAAGTCCCCGCCCATGCCTTGGCCCTCACCCAGGTATTCCCGGATATGCGCGACCCTTTAGACGTTGGCACCGAGACAAGCGTGCAAGGTTATAAAGGCAACGTCGCCAATCCTGCGATGGCGAAAACATGGGAGGTTTATAACGCCATAGCCACAGAAGTCGGCGCTCTTTTTCCCTTCTCTCACTTGCATTTGGGTTGCGACGAACTGCCCAAAGACACATGGATGGGATCCCCCAAAGCACGAGACCTAATGCGGGCCGAAGGCCTTACAACAACCGAAGACCTTCAAGGCTGGACAATCAACAAGCTTGCAATGACCGTATCCGAAAACGGTCAACGACCCGCCGCTTGGGAAGAGGCCGCGCAGGGCTGCAATGGTGGAATTGGCAACAATGCCATTCTGTTTTCCTGGACAGGTCAAGGTCCCGGCGTTCAGGCCGCGCGTGCAGGCTACGACGTGGTCATGTGTCCTGCCCAAAATGTCTACATGGATATGGCCCACACCGATGACCCCGATGATTGGGGCGCCAGTTGGGCCGCATTTGTTTCCCTAGAAGACACGGTGAATTGGGATCCAATACCAGAGCCAGACATAGCGGATCGTATTCTTGGGGTCCAAGGCGCGTTTTGGTCAGAGTTCACAACCGAAGATTCGCAACTTTGGCCAATGCTGATTCCACGCATTTTAGGCGTTGCAAGCCAAGCATGGCAGCAGGACCGTATCGCAAGAAAAACACTTGTTCAATTATGGGCAAGTTACCGGTCACTATTTGTAACCAACACTTAAACTTGCGCTAAATTTAAGAAATATTGCCATCCGTTCATCTGATTTTAATAAAATTGAAAATATTAACGATCTATTAACAACAACACTTTCTTATTAATCTATAGGTTGTGTTTGTAGCGTTTTCTTATTGTTCGAATTCAGTGAAACCACCAATAACCTCTTGGAATTTCACGTCAATTTTTATCCCACCAGCCTTCTTAAGCTGTTGAAAAAAGTGAATTATGGCAAAAACTATCAAAATACCACATCTTAGAGTTGTCGCACTCATCTCAATGACAATAATCTCCCTTTGCGGGATTTATGTTTTGTTAAATTCCGGTGCGAATACAATCATTGCCCATGGACCAATCCAGTCTGGCCATCAGGATATAGGCTGTGCAGATTGTCATGTTGATAGTCCAGGGAGCGCGCGCCAACAAATCCAAGCCAACATTAAGTTTGTACTTGGTCAACGTGAACATCCCGCTGATTTTGGAAAATCTCCCGTGACCGCGCAGCTTTGTCTGGATTGTCACGAAAGGCCAAATGAACGCCATCCAATCTACCGTTTTAATGAACCGAGATTTGAAGAGGCGCGGCAAACCATAGCTGCAAACGATTGTCTGGGATGCCATTCAGAGCATGAAGCTGCGCGCGTCCTTCCACGGACCACTTTTTGCAGCGCCTGCCATGCAGAGCTCGTGGTGAAAAACGATCCCATAGATGTGCCTCATACGACTCTGATAAAACAAGACAGCTGGGATACATGCCTAGGCTGCCACAGCTTTCACGGAAATTACCCACGTTCTGCGCAACATGCATTGGAGGACGCTTTTTCGGCTGATGCCATTCACGCCTATCTGCGCAACGGCCCTTCTCCCTACGGCTCAGAAAAAATATATAAAGGAAAACAACCATGAAAACGGTCCGCCTTCTGCTAGCCGGTGTTTTCACCTGCCTTGCAGTTTATTTATTCGTATCCGCCCCAGTCCCCCTGCCCGATGATCAAGCCATCGCTGGAAACATAGAAACCATCGAGGTGGCAAAGCTGTTCAATGCGGTCAATGTTATCAACGAAACCGCCCGTGAAATTTATACAAAACGCATCGTAGGCCAAGGCGTCCTAGCTGGATTTGCATTTGGAGAGGACTGGGCAGAACCCGGTGTTGAAAAAGGCCCCCTACCCGCCCTTTTCTTGCGTCTTGCGGCCAATCAGATGGAGCGCAAACCAGCACCACTGGGTCTCTATCTTGGATCAGATGCTCCGATTAATGCCTCCAACCTCTTTGTCGGCACCCAGGCGGGCGATTTCGAGACATTAAAGGCCACCCGCGCTCCGGTTTTTTCGCTGACTGACGGCGGCACAACGGTTGCAATGTTTCCCGACATCGCAAGCGCAGGCCCTTGTGTCACTTGTCATAACGAACACGCTGACAGCCCCAAAAAAGACTGGATATTGAACGATGTAATGGGGGCCACGACTTGGACTTATCCAAGCTCTCAAATAGCGGCTTCTGATTATTTGACCACGGTTGAGTCCTTTTTTCAGGCCGTTGAAGAAGCCTACGGTCTCTATATCTTGAAAACGCAAGAATTCGCCCAACCAATCCCAATCGGAACGTCTTGGCCAACCGAAGGACATATGACGTTACCCAACAGTGCAACCTTTATGGCAGAAGTCCGTGCTCAGGCTGCAGATCGTGTGCTGGCAGAAATGTTTGTGATGGCCTCCAATGACTGAGATTTTACGCCGCGCCGCTCAACAATCCTATTTCTGGCTCTGGCTGCTAGGTTTATTACTGGTTGTGATCATTGTTGTGGCTCAAACCCATCTGTGGTTCCTCACCCAGCCCTTTGAATTTGCATGGCAAGTCATTCTAGGGAGCCTCTTATTGATCACAATCCTGTTTCAATACGTCCTGCTTTTTGTACGTCACAACAAGATGACACAGCAGATCAAACCCCAACTGGCATATCATCGTTGGGCAGGTTGCATTGCGACACTGCTGTTTGCCCTGCATGCTGCCAGAATGGGGCACGCATGGACGATGATCTTGTCGATTATATTCATCCTAACCGCCATAACCGGTATGTTTCACAAAGAAGTCATGCGCTACCAGACCCGAGGTGCCTATCTAATCTGGCTTGCGGTCCATCTTATTTTGGCGGCCGCTCTAGTTCCCCTGATTGGTTTGCATGTTTGGGTGGCACTTAGCTATCAAGGGGCAGGTTGACGGTCATAGACAGGCAATCACATCCTCTGGAGATGTCGATGTTATCCTTGAACAATTCAACAAAACCATGTCCGAATGCAGCAGATAACATTGTCCGCCAAAATTTGGCGACGCGAAAACGGATGTCGGCATGCAAAAGATCAACACTCAGGACGAATGGATTTCACGTGCGCAAGAGGTTCTGCCCGGCGCAGGCTTTGGGAATTTTGATCCGGGTATTATCATTGCGCGCGGTGAAGGCAGCCGGGTTTGGGACGAAAATGGCAACGAGTATGTGGATTATCTGATTGGCTCTGGCCCAATGCTTCTTGGCCATGGCCACCCCGAGGTCATGGAGGCTGTTTTAGAACAGCTCCCAAAGGGCATGACGTTTTTTGCAAATAATGCCAAGGGGATCGAACTGGCGGAGGCCATCTGTGACGCCGTGCCCTGCTGCGAACAAGTCCGTTTTACGGCCTCTGGTGGAGAGGCCGATATGTATGCAATGCGACTAGCGCGCGCATATACTGGTAAAGATAAGATCCTCAAATTTGAGGGCGGCTATCACGGCATGAGCGCAGAAGCCCAGATGAGCCTCGCCCCTGAGGTCGCTGTGAATTTTCCGCAAGCCGTGCCTGATAGTGCCGGCATTCCTGCCGATGTTGCAGAACAAATGTTGATCGCGCCGTTTAACGATCTTCAGGCCGTTGAAGCTCTGCTGATTGAACACAACGATGTGGCTGCCATTATCGCGGAACCTCTACAAAGAACCGTGGCACCATTCCCGGGCTATCTACAGGGACTCCGCGATCTCTGCGACCGGTTCAATGTTCTGCTGATTTTTGATGAGGTCGTAACCGGATTTCGTCTGGCCTATGGCGGCGCACAAGAACGCTATGGGGTCATTCCCGACATCTGCACATTGGGTAAAATCATTGGCGGCGGCTTCCCGCTCGCCGCCCTTGGGGCTAGCACCGAAATAATGAGGCATTTTGACAAGTCAAAGATCGGCTCCTCTGGTTGGTTAATGCAACTTGGTACCTTATCAGGCAACCCTGTGGCGTCTGCTGCGGGACTGAAAACTATGGAAGTTCTCAAACGCGAAGGAGCTTATGAGCAACTTCGAAAAACAGGGAAAACCCTGCAAGATATTCAAAGAAATGCCTTAAACCGTGCGGGAATTGATCATCGTATTTGCGGCGACGAGACTCTCTTTGACATATTTTTCACATCGTCTGAATGCAGAGACTACAGAAGCGCTTGCCACACCGATCCATCTGTGAACGCTCAGTATAACGATGTGCTTCGCGCAGAGGGCATTTTCAAAGCACCTAGTAAATTATACCCATCTCTTGCTGTGACAAACGCAGATCTGGCACAAACAGAGGCAGCGGTGCAAAAAGCTGTGGCTGCCTTGCAGCGTCGCCTTGATTAGACCAAATAACAAGATGATCAGTGAACAATTTCATATTCCACGCAACGTCATAGATGACGGCCCCCATTTGATTTTTTAGATATTTGGATGTCCCCCATAATGGTGGTCAAAGACACTTTGCGTTTTAGGAAAGAGTTATGCCCCGAGATCCTTTCAAGCCACGGCCTGCACCCACATTGGCAGATCGTTTTGCAATATTGAAGGCCTCCCACAGGGCGGACCCTTATCCGACCTATCAAGCTCGGTGGAACCGATTAGACCGGCTTGAAATAGCGCTCCTCGTTTTTTCTGAGCGCTTGATCCAAGCCATTAGTGCGGATTTTTCCTATCGCAACGCGACAGAAAGCCAGATCTTTGACATCACCGCCACCCTCGGCGAAATACACCATGCAAAACATCGGCTGAAAAAATGGATGAAAGCACGCAAGGTCAGCATGCCCTTGCACCTGCGTCCGGCCAGTGGTCGGATCATGCCGCAACCCCTTGGCGTGGTTGGCATTATCGCGCCGTGGAATTTCCCAATCCTACTGGCAATTTCCCCGATGGCCTCTGCATTGGCTGCTGGAAATCGCGTAATGCTAAAACCATCAGAGCTCTCGCCTCAGACATCCGAAGTGTTAGAAGACATGATCTCTGCGCATTTTTCGCCAGATGAAATCGCGATTGAAACCGGTGGGCCAGAGGTTGCAAAGGCGTTTTCTGACCTGCCTTTTGACCATCTCTTCTTTACCGGCTCAACTGAGGTTGGCCGACTTGTTGCGCAGGCCGCGGCTAAAAATCTAACCCCCGTTACGTTGGAACTTGGTGGGAAATCCCCTGCCATCCTCACCCCCTCTGCCGATCTGAAACGTGCTGCCAAACGGATTGCATGGGGCAAAACAGCTTCAGCCGGTCAGGCCTGTGTTGCACCAGATTACGTCTTGCTGCCCCGTGCCCAACTCGACGAATTTGCCGACAAATTACGCGCCGCTATGGTTGCGCTTTATCCCACTGGTGCGAATAGCCCGGATTACAGTGCAATCATCACCAAACGCCACTATGATCGGCTGGTCAATATGGTGGCCACCGCGACCAATGCAGGTGTTAAAACGATATCATTGGATCATGCCAACTCCATCAAAGCGCACCGCAAATTCGCCCCAACAATTCTCATTGATCCCCCACTTGATCTACAGGTCATGCAAGACGAGGTCTTTGGCCCAATCATTTCTCTCATTCCTTACGACACACAAGACGATGCTATCCAATTTGTCGCAAAACGCGACCATCCTTTGGCCCTCTACGTCTTTGCAGAAGACAGATCTGATCAAGATCTCTGGTTAAAACAATCACTCTCTGGCGGTGCCAGCATGAACGAGGTTGTGGTCCACGTTGGCTGTAGCACACTTCCGTTTGGCGGCGTGGGGGCCTCTGGTATCGGAGCCTGTCACGGCGAGCGTGGCTTTGAAACTTTCAGCCATATGAAATCGGTTTTGGTACAACCAAAGCTGAACGGCGCTGGCCTGATTGCGCCTCCTTTTACAGGTACAAAGAAAAAGATCGTGCGCCTGATTCAACGCTTTGTCTGACCGGTACATGAATTGATCGATTGGGGTCGCAGTTTACTCTAACAGAGGCCTTGAACCCCCGTTGTCAGAATGATCTAGTTGCGCCACCCAAACCAAAGGTGAACGCAGATGAGCATCAACGACTTCGGTGTCTTTTTATGCGCCCACTTGGCCGCCGTATTGATCACGGTCCTTTTAAGCGATCTGGGCCAATATAGTCTGAGGCGTTATTTCAAAAGCCGTGCCGGCGGACCGTCCGCCCGTGCCCAAGTTGGGCGACATCCAAACACACATCGTGCAATGATAGCTGCCGCCGGCCCTGCCATTAGCTTTCTTCAAGGTTTTGTCTGTTTAGGGCTTTTGTCTTTTCAACTGTCTGCACTAACCGAATTGACACTGATTTGGCTGTCACTGCTTGGATTCACAAAAGCCTTTGGCGACCTGCAGTTCACGGTACACAGACCCCAAGGCAATTTTGGAAAAATTGCGAACTTACTTGAATGGTCGCGTGGCTCCAAATTCATCCTGGCTCTGACAGGTGTTGTTTCAATACCCTTGTTCGTTTTCTTAGCCACAACGCTCTTTTCAGGATTTTACAGCGCCTACGGTGCCGAAAGCCTGTTTGCCTTTCGATGGCTTGCCATCCTGATCCCCTGGACGGCCGGAGTAATCGGCTTTGCTTATTTAACCAAACCGACTTCGTTACGACAGCTGTTTCCATATTCGCTCTTCACCGGGGTGGTGATCTTGCCACTGTTTTGGACAATGTCCGTCCCACCGAATTTAGCCCGAAACATCTTTGGCCAAACAGAACTTTACTTGTCTTTAGTGGCCCTCGCTTGGGCAATAGCCATTTTTTCCGCGCTCCGCCCACCTAACGTGCGGGATCGGAACCATTGACAAAACGCCAGCCCTATCCCGAGCCAGCGTTTCATATTTACCAAAATAACCCTTGAAAATTGACGTCAAGCAGAGGTCAGCTCAACCACTTCTGCGAATTTCTTAAAGAACTTCGAAGCGAGCTTTTTCGCAGTACTTTGGATCAAACGGCTGCCCAATTGCGCCAGTTTCCCTCCGATTTCAGCCTTCGCGTTGTACTTTAGAATCGTTTGGCCATTTGCCTCTACTAATTCAACATCTGCGCCGCCTTTGGCGTGGCCAGCTGTGCCGCCGTTGCCTTGTCCGGTCAACGAAAATGCGTCTGGTGCATTGGCGGTGTCCAAAGTGACATTGCCAGAAAAACGAGCCTTAACAGGGCCGACTTTCAAAACAACCTTTGCCTCTAACTCGGTGTCAGAATGCTGTATCAACTCTTCGCATCCGGGAATGCACTGCTGCAAAACCTCCGGATTATTCAAAGCCGCGTAGACAACAGATTTCGGTGCGTTGATCGTGACTTCGTCGATCAGTTCCATGGTTAATTTTCCTTATATTTTAACAACAGGGGAATTTGATTTTGGAAAGGATTTCAACATGATCATCAGACAGATTTCCCCGTGAACAAAAGTCTTTTATTCTCTTTAAAAACCATCTCATTGATCTTCCTCCAAAGCAATATGAGTCATCTGTACCTTATCCATGCTCCACCTCATCCAGGCGATGAACTTGGCGTCTGATCTTGATGAGATCCGCCAAAATGGACAGGGCAATCTCTTCTGGGGTAACAGCATGAATAAACAGCCCGGCAGGGGCATCCACACGGGCAATTTCATCGTTCGAAACGCCTTGATCCCGCAGTTTATCTGCCAACGCACCCCATTTTCGAGCACTGCCAACAAAAGCAACGCTTTCAGCTTGTGCACCCAGCGCATGGCTGAGAGACGCCAGATCATTTTTGCCCTGCGTCGCGACAACTATCATGCGCCGCCCACCTGCGGCCAAAGGCGTCTGAGGGCATTCTTGATCACACGTTCGCACCATCCACTGAAACTGGCTCGCCAATTTTCCCAACGCCAAAGCCACTGGAGATTGACCATAAATGCACAGTTCAGGCATTGGCAAAACGGGTTCAACAAAGATATCCAAAGAGCCTTCAGACGGGCAGCCATTGCGGGCAAACCGAACGCCATCAACGGTATCCCCCGCACTTATGCCTTTTTCGGCCAAAACCTCTTGGGGAGCGAGGGACACCAATTGCGGCCTGCCCTCTGTCATAGCGCGCAATGTGGCTTTACCCACCGCAGATCGCACGCATCCGCCCCCGATCCAGCCGCCCAATATGCCGCCTTCGGCGTCTAAAATCGCTTTATCCCCTGGTTTTGCAGAGGTGGCCCCGATGGTGCGCGTTACTGTGGCGACGGCAAATGCCTCACCATTGGTTTGCATATCCCGCGCCATATCGGAAATGTCTTTAGGAGCATAGTCAGTCGGTGTCATAAACGCATTAACTCCGGTTCTAAGGCTGCAAGATCAGCCAATCTATTGGCTGGTTTAAAAAGGGAAACATGGGGTAAAGCCGCTGCCATGCCGCGCGCAACGGGTTCATAACCGTCCCAGCCCTTAAGAGGATTAAGCCAAATTATTTTACATCCCCGTTTACGTAGCCCCGCAAGCGCCTCGGACATGCGAGCGGGATCTTCGGTGTCGTAGCCATCAGACAAGATCAGAACCACGGTACGTCCATCAACAAACCGTCGGGCATATGTGTTGGTAAATCGCGCCAACGACCCCCCGATTTTTGATCCACCGCCAAACCCATCCGCCAAGACGGACAATCGTCCCAACGCACGCAGCGCATCATTATCGCGCAAAGCCTCTGTAATGCGGACCAACCGCGTGTGAAACAAATAGGCATCTGCCGTGTCATCCGCCCGCATCAACCCTGCCACAAAGGCCAGAAACACCTGCGCATAGGTTGTCATAGATCCAGACACATCACAGATCGCCACAATTTTCATTGGTCGGTCAGGTCGTGTTTTATAGGCCAGTCGGATGGGCTCCTCGCCTGCTGATAGACTTTGCCGAATAATCCGCCGAAAATCGAGCTGCGTGCCTTTCCGGGCTGCTCTGCGACGACGAGACCGTTTATCGCGCAATGCCGCACCTAAGCGTCGGGCGATATCTTCCGCTTCGGCGATGTCCTCGGGTTGGATCAAATCCCGCAAATCGCGGTTCATTTTGACCTGCATTTCCGCAGCGACCAACTTCCCTTCGCCATCGGCTGACGCCTCTCCGTCACCCCCGTCTGGGGTATCAGCTTCGCCACCGTCAGCATCGCTCTCTGCACCATTTTCTTTTCGGGATGAATGCACGTTCGGCGAAGGCGTATCCGCTGTGGTTGGCATCACCTTTTGTTTAACCTTGCCCCCATTCAGCCAATAACTATCAAAGAGATCGTCGAATTGATTGGCCTCATCCGCACAGCCTGAAAGGACAGATTTTAACGCCAGTCGGGCGTCTTTTGGATCGAGGGCATCGATGTGAAGCAACGCTTGCAAGGCCAGGTCGGTTTCTTGAACCCCTATCCGCAGGCCATTGTCACGCAGATGCGCCATAAATCCGGCCATACGTGCCGATGGGCCAGGATCACGAGCCGCGAATTTGGTTACCCTGCTCATGCGGCCTTCCCCGCAAGGCGTTGAGTGATTTCCGTGGTCATATTGTACCGGTCACGTTCGGTTTTCAAAAGCGTCGCCATTGAGGCTTGTAGTAATTTTGGGTCTTGGGTCAGGTCAGCAATACCAAGCCCCATTAAGGCCGCAGCAAAATCCAGCATCTCTGCCACACCGGGTTTCTTTTCAAGCTCTTGCTTTCGCAAGGACTGAACAAACCCGATGATCTGCCCGGCCAATGCGGCCTCTACCTCTGGACACCGCGCCTGCAAGATCGCTAACTCCGTTTTTCGATCCGGGTAATCCAAATGAGCATAGAGACACCTCCGACGCAGCGCGTCTGACAAATCCCGCGTTCCGTTAGCCGTCAAGATAACCACAGGGCGGGACTTTGCCTTTATTGTTCCCAATTCAGGTACGGTAATTTGAAATTCCGAAAGGATTTCCAGCAAGAATGCCTCAAACTCTTCGTCCGCCCTGTCTATTTCGTCGATCAACAAAACCGGCGGTTGATCCTGTTGGATGGCCGCCAACAAGGGGCGCTCCAATAAAAACTCTTCAGAGAAAATCCGGGCTTCGATCTCTGCTGCAGATTGCCCCCGATCAGATGCCGCGCGGATCGAAAGCAGTTGTCTCTGATAGTTCCACTCATAGATCGCCTGCGTGGCATCCAGCCCCTCGTAACATTGCAAACGGATTAGACGTGTGTCCTGTGCCGTGGCCAAAACGCGCGCGATCTCTGTTTTTCCGACACCCGCAGCTCCCTCGAGCAGCAAGGGTCGCCCAAGTGACAACGACAGATGCACGGCCATGGCCAAGTCATCAGAGGCCACGTAGCCTTGTTCAGCCATAGCCGATTGAAGGGATCTAAAAGTCATGTGATACCACTGTGTTCAATGGGTCATCCCCCGTGGGGGAAGACCCGATTGTTATAAATCAGTCGTGTAGGCCAAGATTGTTGGCGGTTTGCCAGATGCGCCAATGGTCATGGGGCATATGGGTGTGACGCAGGCCAAACGCTTTGAACGCGTCGTTCACAGCATTTGAGAAACACGGCACGCCTCCAACATGTGGGCTTTCACCAACACCCTTTGCACCGATCGGATGGTGTGGGCTAGGTGTCACGGTGTGATCAGTCTCATAGTTGGGCACTTCCCATGCGGTTGGCAGGAAAAAGTCCATCAACGTACCAGTTTTAACATTGCCTTGGTCGTCATAGGCAATTTCTTGGCCCAAGGCGACAGCAAGGGCCTCCGTCAGACCACCATGCACTTGACCCTCGATGATCATCGGGTTGATCCTCGTGCCGCAGTCATCTAGCGCATAGAAACGTCGGATGGTCTGCACACCAGTGTCGACGTCAATATCCATGACACACACATAGGCGCCGAATGGATAGGTCATGTTGGGTGGATCATAGTAGCTCACCGCTTCTAGTCCTGGCTCTACCCCCGGAATGGCCTGATTATATGCCGCATAGGCGATTTCCTTCATGGTTTTAAACCGCTCAGGCGCGCCCTTGACCGCAAAGCGATCTACGTCCCATTCGACGTCATCGTCATGGACTTCTAGCAGATAAGCCGCGATCATTTGGGCCTTGGCTCTGATTTTACGTCCCGCCATGGCCGTCGCCGCCCCGGCAACCGGAGTTGACCGAGACCCGTAAGTACCCAAGCCATAAGGCGCTGTATCTGTATCACCTTCTTCGATAGTGATACTATCTGCAGGAAGACCAATCTCGGACGCTAGGATTTGGGCAAAGGTCGTCGCATGCCCTTGTCCTTGGCTGATCGTTCCCAAACGCGCGATTGCGGAACCGGTCGGGTGGATGCGGATTTCACAGCTGTCAAACATGCCCATCCCAAGGATATCACAGTTTTTAACAGGACCCGCACCGACGATTTCGGTAAAGAAGGTCAACCCAATTCCCATCAAGCTACGCGTTTCACCGCGTTTAAACGCTTCTACACGTTCGGCTTGCTCTTTGCGCAACCCGTCATAGTCCACCGCCTTCATCGCCTTGTCCCAAGCCGTATGATAATCGCCTGAGTCATATTCCCAACCCAGCGCGGATTGATACGGGAATTGATCTTTGCGGATAAAGTTGATGCGCCGCAATTCAGCGGGATCCATATCCAACTCGATGGCCAGCACTTCGATCATACGCTCGATGAAATAAACCGCCTCGGTCACCCTAAAGGAACAGCGATAGGACACGCCCCCCGGTGCCTTATTGGTGTAAACGCCATCCACAGCAAGGTAAGCCGTCGGAATGTCATAAGACCCGGTACAGATATTCATAAACCCAGCCGGGAATTTGGTCGGATCAGCACAGGCATCAAAAGCCCCATGATCTGCGGTCGTATGACAATGCAGGCCTGTGATCTTACCTTCTTTGGTTGCAGAGATTTTACCAGTCATCCAATAGTCGCGGGCAAACGCCGTGGCCATCAGGTTCTCCATTCGGTCTTCGACCCATTTTACCGGTAGACCTGTAACGATGGACGCCACGATAGAGCAAATATAACCGGGATAGACCCCAACCTTATTGCCAAATCCGCCACCAATATCTGGCGACACCACACGAATGTTATGCTCTTCTATACCAGACAACAAAGACGCAACCGTGCGCACCACATGCGGCGCTTGGAACGTCCCATAGAGTGTTAGCTTGCCATTTACTTTATCCATCGATGCAACAGAGCCGCAGGTCTCCAGCGGACAAGGGTGCGTACGGTGATAGTAAACCGTTTCCTCTGCTACAACTTCGGCATTGTCGATCACCTGATTGGTGGCCTCTTCCTCGCCGACTTCCCACGTAAAGATATGGTTATGGTGTTTACGAGGCCCGTGTGCGCCTTCGGTCTGACCATCAAGATCCTCACGCAGAACCACGTCAGATTTCAACGCCTCAAATGGATCAACGATGACAGGAAGCTCTTCGTATTCCACTTCAACCAGATCTACCGCGTCAGCAGCAATATATCGATCCTGCGCCACAACAAAGGCAACCTCTTGGCCTTGGAACAGAACTTTGCCGTCCGCCAATACCATTTGCTTATCACCCGCTAAGGTCGGCATCCAATGAAGGCTCAGGGGTTCAAGGTCCGCCGCCGTTAGAACAGCAACCACTCCATCCAGCGCCATGGCGGCATCAATGTTGATCGACTTAATCCGAGCGTGCGCATAGGGCGAACGCACAAAATCACCGTGCAGCATTCCTGGCAATTTGATGTCATCGACATAGTTGCCCTTACCTTGTGTGAAACGGACATCTTCGACCCGTTTTCTGGAACAGCCTAAACCTTTTAAGCCGGCTTTGCGTTCCTCGCGGTCTGGTGTCAGATCATTCATTGTGCAGCCTCCTTCGCGGAGTTGATTTCATTTGCAGCGGCAAGGATCGATTTCACGATATTCTGGTACCCTGTGCAGCGGCAAATATTGCCAGCCATACCGAAACGAACATCTGCCTCATTCGGAGTGGGATTTTCTTCGAGCAGTTTTGCGGCCCGTGTAATCATGCCCGGTGTGCAATAGCCGCATTGCAGACCATGATGTTCGCGAAAAGACTCCTGCAATACATGCAATGAATCTGGTGTGCCCAACCCTTCGATCGTGGTGATCTCTGATCCGCTGGCTTGCGCTGCGAACATCGTACAGGATTTCACGGACTTACCATCGATGGTAACCGTACAAGCGCCGCAATGAGAGGTCTCGCACCCTACGTGTGGTCCAGTAATGTTCAGACGTTCCCGAAGCGTATAGATCAGCAACTCACGTGGTTCGGCGAGGAATTCTTCGTCTTTGCCGTTTACGTTTAGTTTAATGTGCATTTTGTCAGCCATGCCAAGGTCTCCTTTAAGCGCGGTCCCAGGCGCGGTTGATCGCGCGGGTGAGGATGATGCCAGCCAAGTGGCGCTTGAACGCAACCGGGCCACGGTTGTCTTCGGTCGGATCGATGTCGCCTAGCATGGCGTCGACCGCATCCTTAATGGCTGCGGCATCGCACGATGTTCCAACCAACGCATCAGAGGCACCTTCAGAATAGACAGGTACATCGCTGAGGTTGGTCATCGCAATTGAGGCACCGGCGACCTTGCCACTGACTTTTTCAATCATCACCGCCGCTGCGGCTGTCGCATAATCGCCAATTTTGCGTTTCTGCTTTTCGTAGGAATAGCCACCAGTTGGCGCTTTGAAGCTGACATGGGTCAGAATTTCATCATCTTCGCGGTCCGTCATATAGGCTGCTTCGTAATAATCGCGCGCAGCCACAACCCGCGTGCCGTCCGGACCGATGAGCGTCAGTTGCGCATCTAAGCATTGCATTAGGCCCGGCATGTCATTTCCCGGATCACCATTGGCAACATTGCCCCCTACGGTCCCCATATAACGGACTTGCGGATCTGCAATTTGCAGTGCTGCCTCTTTTAGGATCGGTGCAATAGACCCCAAGTTTTCATCTTCGATGATTTCATGCTGGGTGACCATGGCCCCCAAAGCAATCCCACTGTCATCAATGCGTATGCCACGCAGGCTCTCAATGTCTTGCAGGTCAATGAGATGCGGAACCTCTGCCATCCGCAACTTCATCATGGGGATCAGGCTGTGCCCCCCAGCGATGACCCGCGCGTCATCTCCGTGTTCTTCAAGTAGTGCGATTACGGCATCGATACTGGCAGGCCTATAGTAATCAAAAGCGGCTGGTATCATGTCTTGTCCTCCCGACGATCCATGTGATTTCGAAAATCAAACTGATACAGTCGAGGACAGAGAGCCTTTATTTACACGTCAAAATCGTTGGTTTTTTCACGAACTGCGAATTACGTCGCACGAACTGCGAACCACATCAGAGCGGAGGTCAGACTCCCAATGCCTCGCGGACGGGTTTCAACCGCGAGCGGCTTACGGGAACCTTTGGCAAGTCCGGGCAATCAAAGAAACAGACCCCAGTATCCTTGAGCCGTTCAAACCCACTGACCTGAGTCGGATTGATCAGGTAACTCCGATGGGCTTTCAAAAAGCTGGTATCAGCCAGACGTTTTTCCGCCTCGGTGATAGACCACGCCGAAAAGAAATGACCTTCTTTTGTGTAGATCTGTATGTAGTGCCCCTCGGCACGGATCGCCGCGACATCCATCCAATCGATAAACAATGTACGACCATCCCGCGTGTAGGGAATTTGGCGCATTGCAGAGGCGGCGGTAAAGGGTTTGACCTCCTCCGTTGGGTCCTCCGGAGGCGTTTCAGCCTCGGGTGCCTCGATCACTGGCTCAGTTGGAAGAAAGGTCGCCCCTGTCAGCAAAAAGGCACCGCAGAGTACAAAGCTCGACAATACCACTCCAATGGCCAACGTTTCGTTCCCGATGGTTGGGCCAACCGTATTAACCGCATCCAATTGCACGAATTCAGTGCTCGCAATGGCCACAAAGTGTACGCTAAAGACTGCCAGACCAAACACGCAAGTTCCCAACAGAATATTACGGTTACTGCGGTGACCATAAGCGATCCCAAATCCCATAATATTCAAAAGGCAGGAAGCTAATACGGAAAAGAGTATCCCTGTCGGTGTATAAAGCGCCCGACACAGCTCAAGGCCCGCCATCCCGATATAGTGCATTGCAATGACACCTAGCCCGACAATGACACCCGCCAAAACCAATCGGCCACGCGTCCTTTGACCAAAATGTAATAACAACAGTGCCAACCCAACAACAAGAATTGCAACGAGGGCTGAAGCCAGCGTAATCAGGGCATCATAATAAAAAATAAATGGCATCTGCAGGCCAAGCATTCCGACAAAATGCATTGACCAGATGCCCCCACCCAAGGCGACGGCGGCCAAAGCAATTGCAATTTTGCGCTGTGGGACAGATCGTTCTGACAGACCTTTGGTCAGAGACAGGCCGGTGAATCCCGCCATGAGCGCAACGCACAAAGACGCTGCCACAAGAAAAATGTTGTGGCTAAAGTCAATACTTTCCATCGGTGTGTAATAACCTCTCCCAAGGGTTATGACAATTGAGCAGACATTACAGAGGTTCTGAATGCCAGCTCGGAAGGGCCCTCCCCCAACCGGTGCCATTATGACCATTCGGCCTATGGCGTTCAATCATCCTCTTTCAAAGAATTCGTGAACGTATCACCCAACAGGGACAACTTCGGGCAAATTAGATTGAATTATCTTGATTTAACAGCAGCTCTGACAGCCGTGCAGCGCCCTCTTTTAGGCATGGGACAAAAGCAATGAGCCCTTGAACGGATTGACGCTGTATGGGGGCGTGAACAGACAATGTTGCCAACATCCGCTTTTGTGCATCAAACACCGGAACGGCAAGAGCCGCCATTCCGGTCATGAATTCCTCGTCGTCCGTTGCGTACCCCTGTTCTTTGATCAGCTTTAATTCAGCCCGCAGCGCCACAGGATCAGAAATTGTTTTCTGCGTCTGCTCTGACAATGGATGAGCCGACAAAACCCCATTCAGAGGAGCCGATCGCAGAGAGGACAGATACATTTTACCACTCGCGGTGCAATGGAATGGCACCTGCGTGCCAATCGGCAACTGAATACGCAATGGCCACTTGGTTTCCACGCGGTCCAAATAGGTCATACCCTCGCGGTCCGGTGTTGCCAGATTGCAAGTTTCACCGATCGTTTCAGCCACATTTTTGATGATGGCCAACCGTGCCGTCCGTAAGTGTTCTGAGGACATCGTGTTGACGGCCAGAGTCCGCAATCGAGGCCCCGGCCCATAGGAGCGCCCATCCAGATCTCTCTGAAGAAAGCCAATCTCTTCGGCGGTTTGCAGCAATCGGTGGACTGTGGGTTTCGGGAGCCCCAACGTATCAACCAATTGTGCAGGTTTAACCGGCACGCCAAGACGCGCAACTTCCTCGAGCACCAGAAGCAACCGCAGATTGGTTGGGATCTGGGCATCTTTGAGGGATTGCGCTTCTTTCGCCATGTCATTCTGATCTATCTGTTAGGGAGCAACATTAGTGCCAGATCAGGGACAAGGGCCACTAAGATCCAAACACCAAGCAATGCTGCAAGGTAGGGGACCGTATAACGAAGCAATCGGAAGTATGGAACGCCTGTCACACCTGATGCGACATATAAGTTCAGCCCATACGGCGGCGTAATAAAGCCGATTGACGCCCCGACAAGGAAAATCACCGAAAAGTGGATGGGATCAATTCCAACGGATGCTGCAATTGGGGCCAAAATTGGGGCTAGAATGATCGTAACCGGAAGGCTTTCCAGAACCATCCCAGAAAAGAACACGATGATCATGGAGGTAAATAACACGGCATAATATCCGCCCATTCCCATGACAAAGCCACCGATCACCTCTTTGGCACCCAAATCAGACAACTGCTGCTGCATCACCACGGACACCGCAATCAAAGGCGCGAGAATACCCGTGATCTGCGCCGACCGGGAAACGATCCGTGGAATCGAGAACAACGTAAATCCTTCGACAACGAACATCGACAAAACGCTTTTGTCCTCAACCGGGGTATCCGCATCTGATCCCATGATTTTGTTCAGCGGGAAACTGGCCAACCCCACTACGATACAGAACCCAACCGTGACTCCGGCGGCTTCGGTCGGGGAGAATTTACCTGTGTAAATCCCCCAAAGCACAAGACCAATAGCAAAAAAACCAAGCCAAGCGCCAATAGCAGTTTTAAGTACACGTATAAAGGACAGCCGGATTAAAATGCCCCACCCATTGATCGTGCAGATGATAAAACATGCGACCATCATCGCCAAAACCATTAATGCCCCAGGCACAATCCCCGCGATAAACAGATCAGAGATCGGCAAGCTCATCAGAAAGCCATAAACGATAAAGATAATAGAAGGTGGGATGATGATTCCAACCGTACCACCGGCTGCGGCAGTCGCCGCAGAAAACCGTTCATCATAGCCGCCTTTGACCATTTCAGGGTGCAACATTGAACCGATGGTCGCTGTTGTCGCCGAATTCGATCCCGAGATCGCAGCAAACAGTCCACAGGCCCCAATTGCAGCCATCGCCAGACCGCCGCGCAGCCAGCCCAGACACGAATAGGCAAAGTCTGATAACCGCCGTGCAATTCCTGATTGGTTAATCAAATCCCCTGTTAGAATAAACAAAGGCATGGCCAGCAAGGCAAACCCATTTTTGAATACGTTCAGCAATTCACTACCGGCATTCAAAAGCGGTAGACCAGTGACAAAACTACAGCCAACAACCCAATAAAAGATGACCAGAAGAACCGGCACACCCATCATGAAAAGAAATGTGACCCCTACAGAGATCAGTGTGATCAGCGTTCCGTCTGTCATTATACATCCGCCCCGATAACTGCCTGTTGGATCAAAACATCACCGGAACGAAAGTTTGCCCAGTCAATCATCCAATTGCCGATCACCCGACCGGCCATCAAAGTGAATGCCAAAGGCATCGTGGCGATAAACCACCATTGCATCATGTCATCCGTACCAGCCACAATCGCAAAGTTATCCGCACTATTGGCAGCAATCAGAAGTGTGGTTGAAACAACAATCCAGCAAAAACCTGTCCAAAGAACAGCGTCCACAGACAATGCAAACATTTGCATCGGTCGTGCCATTTTCATGCGAAATTCATTAAACGACAAATGCGTGCGCAGCTTTACGTTATAAGCACAGCCAAACCACGCCATGATCATAAAGAGATACGGCGGGATCGTTGTCGACCACGGAACTTGCCGAGAGAACACGAAACGATCCACCACACCTGAAAAGATAATCCACGCGATAATCAAGTACATCAGAACAGAGATGCCCCGCTCGAGATGGCGTTCCAAAAACGGAACAACACGATACAGGGCCACAGCTGCGAACCCTCCGACGAACGTCAGAATTAGGGAAAACAACCACATCCCATTTGTTTTAAAGGCTGTTTTCATTTCCCATGGGTCTTGTGAAAGAATAGCTGTAACGACGTCCCCAGCCTCGGCCACGATTGACATGCGGACCCTCCCCTGTTCGCAAATTAATTTTGGTTTCCCATCCGGCCCATGAGGCAAGTTCGGGCAATACGATTGGTCCTACTATTGCTGCAAAAGGCCGACCTTCAATTCCGGGCCGGCCCAATACAGTAAGCGGGTGGTTAAGCTTTCCACCATCGACGTGGTTCAACATTCTCAGGCAAAGTATCGCCATCGATTGTCCGGACTTCATCATAGATTTCTTGGTACGTATCCGCACCACCTTGCCATTTGTTCAGACGTTCACGCCATTCTTCCCACAGCTGTGGCTGGAACTCCGGCGAACACATTTCTTCGGCTTTCCGGCGCTCCTCAGCGGATAAGAATGCATTCCGCACATTGTTTTCCGCAAAGATTGTGCCCTCAAGTTGAGGCTGGGATTGGCCCACAGTTTTAACCAAGGCGGCTTCGTTTGCGGCCTGCACATGGGTTTGCGCCCAATAAGAGGATTCCATCACGGCATCCTGCAGCTCTCCGCCCAAACCGTCAAATACCCCCGCATTCATAGAGGTCGCTTCTGTGCCGCAGAAGAAATCCAAGTGAACCGACTGAGAGACAACAGGCGCCATGTTTGCATAAGCCACGGCAGACGCCCATGTTTCCGCACCATCAATCAGGCCCTGTTTTAGACCGTCAAGTGTCTCTTCCCATGCCACGGGAACCGGGTTCAGGTTCAGGGCTTTCATCGCAATGCGACCAAGCTGTGTTCCTGTGACACGGTTTTTCGTTCCGAACAACTCTTCGATGCTGGTCACTGTTGGCTTGTCTTCCCACGCCAGACCCAACTGAATTCCGCGCAACTCTGCATGAGAGAACAGCAACTTCAGGCCGTGACGTTTTTCATAGGGGTCACGCAACAATTCTTGTGACTTTGGCGAATATAAAAAGTGATACTGATCAGCGCGGTTCCGGAACATAAACGCATAATCCAGAACGTTCAGATAAGGCGCGCCGCCTGCAGAATTTTGCGTCGATGCCGAATAGATATCAACGATCCCTTGTTGGGCTTTTTCCACACAAGAGGTCTGACCACAGATCTGATTGTCACCAATAAATTCAACGCGAATTTCACCGTCTGTGCGGGATTCAAGGTCACGCGCAAATTCCAGAGCGCCCGCGCGTTCAATCAACAGATTGCGAGCGTTAAACCCGGCCGCACCATATTTCAGTGTAAACTTGGCAGGCTTTGCGAAACGTTTGTCATATGTAGATTCCGCTGCACTGGCTAAATTGGCCAGGCTCATCGCTCCACCAAAGCCGCCAGCAGCGATCAGTGTCGAACTCATCCCAAAACGACCCGCGACTCGAAACAAGTCCCGTCGCGAAATCCCACTCAGATTATTCTTTAAACTCATTGGCTTCCTCCCTTTATCTCATTTATTGAGACGTTTTATCTCAAAAAAGGCTAGCGTAGTTCCACCATTCTGCATAGACTTTTTTTAAACCAACGGAAAAAGGGGCTGAGTCTTGGAGGCAGATTTTGTAGTTATCGGTGCGGGATCTTCGGGGTGCGTCCTTGCAAATCGACTGAGTGCGGACCCCTCAAACAAAGTCATTTTGTTGGAGGCAGGGGGAAAAGATACAAATCCATGGATTCACATTCCGGTCGGATATTTCAAAACGATGCATAATCCGAAGGTTGACTGGTGTTATCGAACCGAACCTGACCCTGGTTTAAACGGGCGATCCATTGATTGGCCGCGCGGCAAAGTTCTTGGTGGATCTTCATCACTGAACGGCCTGCTTTATGTCCGCGGTCAAAAAGAAGACTACGATCATTGGCGCCAATTGGGAAATACCGGCTGGGGGTGGGATGATGTTTTACCCCTGTTTAAACGGGCAGAGGATCAAGAACGCGGCGAGGATGATTTTCACGGTATTGGCGGGCCATTGTCCGTGTCCAACATGCGAATTCAACGCCCCATTTGTGACGCATGGGTGGCAGCCGCCCAAGAGGCAGGTTACCCGTTTAACCCAGATTACAACGGTGCGACCCAAGAAGGCGTGGGTTATTTTCAGCTAACCACACGCAACGGACGTCGGTGTTCTGCAGCAGTGGCCTATCTAAACCCGGTCAAAGACCGCAAAAACTTGCAAATCATAACAAATGCCCAAGTCAGCAAGCTCAATTTAGAGGGTAAACGTTGCACCGCCGTCACTTATCTCGACAAGGCTGGTGTTGAGAATACCATTAACACGACAAAAGACGTCATTGTTTCAGCGGGTGCTATTAACTCTCCCCAAATTCTAATGCTCTCTGGTATTGGCGATCCGGATCATTTGAAAGAAAACGGCATCACCCCACGACATAACCTTCCGGGTGTCGGGCAAAATATGCAGGATCACTTGCAGGCGAGGCTGGTCTATAAATGTAATGAACCGACGCTAAACGACGAAGTGCGTAGTTATATTAATCAAGCCCGCATTGCGCTGAAATATGCGCTATTTCGAGCTGGGCCAATGACCATGGCGGCAAGTTTGGCCACGGGTTTTCTTAAAACCAATACCGTTGTCGCGTCGCCAGACATTCAGTTCCATGTTCAACCTTGGTCGGCAGATAGCCCCGGCGAAGGTGTACATCCGTTTTCTGCCTTTACAATGTCGGTGTGTCAGCTTCGCCCTGAAAGCAGAGGATCGTTAAAACTGAATGGTCCGGATCCTCGGAGTTATGTGAAAATTCACCCCAACTACTTAGCGACCGAAAAGGACTGTCAAACATTGGTGGAGGGCATTAAAATCGCCCGAAGCATCGCCCACCATGCCCCATTAAAATCAAAAATATCTGAGGAATTTCGTCCAACAGCTGAATTGGAGATGGATGACTATGCGGGAACGCTGGATTGGGCCAGGAACAATTCCGTTTCGATCTATCACCCGACGGGAACCTGCAAAATGGGGCAAACAGAGGACTCCGTCGTAGATGAAACCCTGACAGTGCGAGGTTTGACAGGCTTGCGGGTGGCGGATTGTTCCATCATGCCAGAAATCGTAAGCGGGAACACGAATGCCCCCGCCATTATGATCGGTGAGAAAGCCAGTGACCTCTTGCTTAACCAATAATGTCTAGCAACAAGGCGCGAGTGTTTGCCTCGGTCATCTCAACGGGATTGCCACCCGTGCTTGGATCTTTAAGGGCCCCAGTGACGATCCGGTCAATATCAGGGTTTTCTATCCCAAGACCACTTAGGTTTTTGGGGATGCCCAGCGACGAATTCAAGTCGTCCACATAGGTACAAAACCCTTTGAAACCACCAGAAATCCCCAGATAGGCGGCGGCCTCTGTCAAGACACCTTCGGCAGCCGGGCGGTTGAACCGCAGGACCGCAGGCATACACACCGCATTCGTCGTGCCGTGATGCGTGTGATAGATCGCGCCGATTGGGTGGGACAACGCATGGATCGCGCCGAGGCCTTTTTGAAACGCTGTCGCCCCCATAGCGGCGGCTGACATCATATGAGCACGGGCCTCAATGTCGGTGCCATCCGCATAGGCGCGTGGCAGATATTCTTTGACCAAACGCATCCCCTCAAGCGCCATACCCTGTGACATCGGGTGATAATGCGGAGAGCAGAAAGCTTCAACACAATGGGCAAAGGCATCAAGCCCAGTGCCTGCCGTTATGAAGTTAGGCATACCGACCGTCAATTCGGGGTCGCAAATGACCACAGAAGGCAGGAATTTAGGATGGAAAATGATCTTTTTCTCTTGGGTCTCTGA
The DNA here is from genome assembly GCA_039972875.1 of Pseudoruegeria sp. Lineage (GTDB taxonomy): Bacteria > Pseudomonadota > Alphaproteobacteria > Rhodobacterales > Rhodobacteraceae > Pseudoruegeria. The sequence goes on along the minus strand of JBDWMA010000019.1, from coordinate 166,916 downwards.
ATTGGAAATGACCGACGCACGGCCGACCTCAGACCCGGTACCCGCAGTTGTGGGCACCGCCACAATTGGTGCAATGGCATCTGCATCGGCACGGGTCCACCAATCGCCTATATCCTCAAAATCCCAAAGTGGGCGGGTTTGGCCCGCCAAAAACGCCACAAGCTTTCCAAGATCAAGACCAGATCCGCCCCCAAAAGCAACAACCCCATCATGTCCGCCGTCGTTGAACGCTTTGACACCAGCCTCGGCGTTTTTCTCATTCGGATTTGGGTCTACATCCGCAAACAGCGCACGACCAAGACCCCCGGCCTCAAGAAGATCAAGCGTTTTTGTCGTAATCGACATATCCGCCAAACCGCGATCCGTGATCAACAGAGGCTTTTTAATCCCAGCAGACCTGCAGGCATCGGCAATTTCAGAAATACGCCCCGCGCCAAACCGAATGGCAGTAGGATAGGACCAATTAGCAGTAATCGACATGGCGTTATGCCTTTTTAAAGTGGAAAGATTTTGGACGTGTCAGATTGTGATAGCCGATAACGGATAGCCCTCCCCCACGTCCTGTGTCTTTGCAGCCGGTCCAGCACAGACCCGGATCGAGATAGTCGGCTCTGTTCATAAATACCGTGCCAGTTTCGATTTGGTTCGCAATATGCTCCGCACGGGTTACATCCTGCGTCCAAACCGAAGCCGTCAATCCAAAATCGCTATCGTTCATAAGGCGTACGGCTTCGGCGTCATCTTTGACCGACATTATGCCGACCACCGGACCAAAGCTCTCTTCATGCATGACCCGCATGTCATGGGTGACGTTCGTCAAAATCTGGGGCATCAGATAAGCCGCGTCATCCTCGGGAAACTCTACCGGATCAATATGGGCCGTCGCTCCTTGGGCTATGGCCTCAGCCGTTTGGCTACGGACCTCTTGGGCAAAGCGCACATGGGCCATCGGACCGATGGTCGTTACAGGGTCCAGCGGGTTGCCCAGTTTATAGCCTTTAACGATCGCGACCGCCTTAGCGACGAATGCCTCAAAATGCTGTTCCGCGACATAGATACGTTCTATCCCACAGCAACATTGCCCAGAGTTAAACATCGCCCCGTCAATTAGCGTATCCACCGCTGCGTCGATATCTGCATCATCGCAAACATACCCCGGATCCTTGCCGCCCAGCTCAAGTCCGATACCGGTAAACGTACCCGCTGCCGCACGCTCAATTGCTTTGCCTCCCCCAACTGAACCGGTGAAATTAACAAACCCAAAGGATTTGGCGGCAATCAAATCTGATGTCGTTTGATGATCCAAAAAGACGTTCTGAAACACCTCAGCCGGGATACCAACAGAATGAAAGGCTTCGGCCAATCGCTCCCCAACCAACGGCGTTTGTGAGGCATGTTTTAACATAACCGTGTTACCCGCAATCAGCGCAGGTGCTACTGTATTGATGGCCGTCATATACGGATAGTTCCAAGGCGCGACCACCAAAACGACGCCGTGAGGGACGCGTTTTATAACCCGACGGAAGGCTTCACTGTCCTCGACTTCGATATCGGCAAGTGCCTCTTTAGCGATATCTGCCATATAACTGGCGCGTTCATTAAAGCCGCCAAACTCTCCACCGTACCGGATCGGGCGACCAATCTGATAGGCAATTTCCGGGACGATAACATCGTTCATCTCCCCGACTTTGGCCACGCCAGCACGCACCAGGGCGATCCGCTCCTCTAATGGACGCGCCGCCCAAGCCGATTGGGCCCCTTGGGCGGCGACAACGGCGTCGTGCGCTGCACCCGCTGTTAATACAGGTCGTTCGGCGTAAACCCTGCCATCAATGGGTGAAATACAGGTGATCATGGCTATGCCCTTTCAAAGCCGCGTGCGATTTCCCAATCGGTTACAACGCGGTCAAACTCTTCCTGCTCCCATTGGGCACAACGCGTGTAGTGATCCACCACGTCGTCCCCGAATGCGTCACGCAGGAACACAGAATTACGGAATGTCTCAGTTGCGGCCCGCAGGGTTTGCGGAATATCAGCCGCCTTTGCGTCCTCATACACATCGCCCGTGGTGGCCGAAGCCAAGGTCATCTTTTCTTCGATCCCCTTGATACCCGCGGCCAACATCGCCGCCTGCGCGAGGTAAGGGTTCAAATCCGACCCCCCAATTCGGCATTCAACCCGGATGCCTCTGGTCCCATCGCCGCATAGCCGGAACCCGGCGGTTCGATTATCAACGGACCAAACCGTTTTGGTCGGAGCAAAGGTCCCCTTGGAAAACCGTTTATAGCTGTTCACATAAGGCGCTAAAAAGAATGTATAATCTGGCGCATAGGCAATCAAACCAGCCATATAGTGGGACATCATTTCTGACATGCACAATTTGGCCTTCGGATCATAAAAGACCGGCGCGCCATCCTTCCAAAGGGACTGATGCACATGGGAAGAACTCCCGACTTTATTATGATCCCATTTTGGCAAAAACGTTGCCGCGTGACCGTGTTGCCAAGCGATTTCTTTGATCGCGTTTTTCGCAATTGTGTGGTGATCGGCGCAATCCAGAGCTGCCGCATACCGAATGTTCAGCTCTTCCTGACCCGTCTCTGCCTCACCTTTTGAATTCTCAATCGGAAGGCCTGCGTTAAACAGATGATTTCGGATGGGGCGCATGACGCCCTCTTCCTTGGTCGTCTGGAAAATATGGTAATCTTCGTTATATCCGCTGATTGGTTTTAAATCGCGAAAACCTGATTTGCGAATTGCGTCAAAGCTTTGCTCAAACAAAAAGAACTCAAGCTCTGTGGCCATCATGGCATCAAAGCCTAACGCCTTTAGACGTGCGATCTGCTTTTTTAACATGGCCCGAGGCGAATGCGGCACGGGTTGATGGGTGTGGTGATCCAGTACATCACACAACACCATCGCTGTACCATCCAACCATGGGACCAGTCGAATAGTGTCCAGATCAGGTTGCATGACATAATCGCCATATCCGCTTTCCCAACTGGTCGAGGCATAACCGTCCGGTGTTGCCATCTCAAGATCAGTGGCCAGCAGGTAATTACAGCAATGGGTCTCTTTATAAGAGGTTTCCACGAAATTGACGGCGTGGAACCGTTTGCCCATGAGGCGGCCCTGCATATCCGCAAAACACACCAGAACCGTATCAATATCACCAGATGTGACACGGGATTTCAGATCATCAAAGCTTAGAGTTCCGGGCATGGGCCTGTCTTTCAATATTGAGGTAAGGGGCGGCAGAATCCGCCGCCCCAAATGCGTTTAACCGTAACGGTATGGACGGCCGGCTTTAACCATGTCGGCGTTGTATTTCTTAAAGATATCAACGACGCGACGCTTGGTTTCGGATTCCGCTGCAATCTCTTCCCAGAACACTTGTGCGGCGGCCTCAACTGTGGCCCATTCGTCATCCGGAATTGTGGTCAGTTCCATTTTTGGACCATTCACACGCAGGTTGGCCTCACCCCCCCAGTACCACCATTGACGATAATAATGGGACTGATCACAGCAGACGCGGAACAGCGTTTGCAGATCTTCAGGCAATTCATTCCAACGATCCATGTTGGCAAAGAATGATCCGGCCCATGCACCAGAGATGTTGTTGGTCAAGAAATAGTTGGTCACATCCGCCCAGCCGACTGTATAATCCTCGGTGATGCCGGACCACGCGATACCGTCAAGTTCACCAGTTTGAACGGCGACCTCAATGTCCTCCCACGGAAGGTTCACAGGGACCACACCAAACTGAGACAGGAAACGGCCCGCCGTAGGAAAGGTAAAGATGCGCTTGCCTTTAAGGTCTGCAAGGCTGCGGATCGGGTCTTTGGTCGCAAAATGGCATGGATCCCAAGCACCGGCGGAGATGTGTTTGACGCCGACTTTGGAATATTCTTCGTCCCAAATTTCGTTCAGGCCGTACTGGTTAAACAGCACAGGAACATCGAGGGAGTAGCGCGAGCCAAACGGGAAATAACCACCAAAAACCGTAACCTCTGTTGGGGAAGCCATGGAGTCATCGTCCGATTGTACCGCATCAATCGTGCCCCGTTGCATCGCCTGGAACAACTCTCCGGTGGGAACCAATTGATCCGCGTAGAACAATTCGATCTGCATCCGATCGCCGGCGATTTTGTTGAACATTTTGATCGCAGGATCGATGACTTCAGCAGCCAGTGCAGCCCCCGCATAGGTTTGCATGCGCCATTTAATGGTGCTTTGTGCCAAGGCTGGTGTCGCCAATGCGGCTGGGCCAGCAAGAGCGGCACTTTGGATAAACTTACGTCTTGTCGTCATGTTTTCTCTCCTTGTTTAAATTTTCGCCGGGTTCGCCCGGTCTCTTATGTTCATTTTCCGTATACGTAGTCTGGCAGCCATGTTGCCAAACCCGGAAACACAATCACGAGGGTCAGCGCAAACACCATCACAAGGACAAACGGCGTGATTGATCCGTAAATGTCGCGCAGAGTAATTTCGGGGGGTGCCATAGCCCGCATCAAAAACAAGTTGTAACCAAACGGTGGCGTCATATAGGCGATCTGGGTTGTGATCGTATAAAGGATCCCATACCAGATCAGATCAAACCCAAGTTCTCCAACCAGTGGCACATACAAGGGTGCAACGATGACCAGCATGGCCGTGTCGTCCAAAAACGTTCCCATCAGAATAAAGCTTAACTGCATCAGGATCAGGATAACCCACGGGTTGAGGTTCAGCTTTTCAGTGAAAAGACTTTCGATTGCTTTGACCGCTCCAAGCCCATCAAACACCGCACCAAATGCCAGCGCCGCTAAAATAATCCACATAAACATGCAGGTGATGCCCAGAGTATTGCGCACCGAATTTTCGAACACTTCTTTTGTCATCCGCCCCTTAAGCACGGCAGCAAAAAACGCGGCCAGCGCACCAATGGCAGAGCTTTCGACAAGCGAGGTCCAACCATTCACAAAAGGCACCATCATCACTGCGAAAATGACCAAGGGTAAAAGCCCTGCCCGCAGCAAACGGAGCTTTTCAGCCCTTGGGATATTGCGATCTTCGTCGTTCAGAACGGGCCCAAGATCTGGGTTCATTTTACATCGCACGACGATGTAAATGATGAACATAGCAGCCATCATCAACCCCGGAATAATCCCCGCAAGCCAAAGCTGCCCCACAGGTTGTCGTGCTATCATTGCGTAAAGCACCAACACCACAGATGGCGGCACCAGTATCCCCAGAGACGACCCCGCCTGGATCACCCCCGTGACCATTCGTTTATCATATCCCCGCTTTAACAGCTCTGGCAGTGCGATCGTCGCACCAATGGCCATGCCGGCTACAGACAGACCGTTCATAGCTGAAATCAAAACCATCAAACCAATGGTCCCAATCGCCAATCCGCCCTGAAGCCCGCCCATCCAAACGTGGAACATCTTATAAAGATCATCCGCAATTTTAGATTCTGACAGGACGTACCCCATAAAGATGAACATCGGCAGCGTGAGCAGCGGATACCATTTCATCAATTTCATTGCGGCGGCGAAACCGAGGTCATATCCACCGCGGTCCCCCCACAACAACAGCGCCGCAATCACGGCAATAAACCCAATCGCCCCAAACACGCGTTGCCCTGTTAAGAGCATCAACATCATGGTCGAAAACATTAAGGTCGCGATCATCTCATACGGCATCAGATGTCCTCACCCTTTAAACGCAACACATCCTTGAACAGTTCAGACACGCATTGCAGCAGCATTAGGAAAAACCCAACGATCATTATTGATTTCACGGGCCACATATAGGGCCGCCACGCAGAAGAGGATTGCTCCAACCTCCCGATTTCTTCGGTTCCGATAAGGACGCCAAATAGATATGAAATGGGTTCGCTCTTCCAATATCCAAGGGAATAGGCCGTAGAACTAATCGCCCCATAGAGCAGCACCAATAGATAAAAGATCAGAAAGCAAACCGTAATCAAATCGAACCATGCTTTGCGTCGGACCGACCATCCACCATACAGCAAATCCATCCGTACATTCGAGCCGAGTTGGATCGAATAAGGTCCGCCCAATATGTAATATCCAACCATTACAAACTGTGCCAATTCTAGCGTCCAGAGTGAGGGCAGGAAAAAGGTTTTGCTGACAGACGACCAGAGCAAAATTCCCATGAGGACAAAGATGCCATACATCGCAATCCGACCGATCCGGTGGTTCACCGCATCCACGCCTTTGATGTAGCCCCTTAAAAGTGCTGTCATTGCATGGTCTCCAATTGCGACACGGCATCGGTCAACCAACCGGTTAGCATTTTGGCCACCTCGGTTTGCTGGGCTTCTGTTGAGATCAAATCATTGCGGATTTCAATCATCACATTGGCATGACCATGACAAAGCGCATGTTCTTTTAGCGTATGGGTCACCCCATCCTGCGGCCCATAGGGCTGGTTACGCTCCACCACAAAATTTGTGTGTGATTTTGCAGTGTGCAACATTGCATCCGCAAGACGTTGATCAGCGTCATGCAGGATACCGATTTCCACGGTCCGCGTTGCCCCTTTATATACCGGCGTAAAGCTGTGGATGGTCACAATTTTGGGATCTTTCACGCCTGCAATCGTTGACGCCAATCCATTCCGAAAAGGGTCATAGAATTCGGTGGTACGCGCCCTGCGTTGGGTCGGCGTTAGGCCTCGGTTACCTGGCACAATGATGCGTTCACTCTTTTCTGGCATCGCATCCAGCGCCGACGGCGGGCGGTTGCAATCATATACCAACCGCGAAATTCCTGCCCCCACCAATGGAGCATCCAATGCATCTGAAATCCCTGCGGCCACAGGCGCAGCCCCTGGATCCCAGACCGCATGACTGGCCAAATCATCAGCAGACATACCGAGGTCATGAAAATAATCCGGAATAAACCGACTGGCGTGTTCACACACCAAAACGACTGACGAGACACCATCAGCGTTTCGGACCCATACCGGATCATGACTTTGAAGGGGGGAAGTGTGATTCATTTTGGCTCCTTGCGGATAAAATGCTTGCCAAAAGTGTCTTCTGTCAACAAAATTGTGAAAAATTTATCAGAACTAGTCATCCCTGTTAAATTGATGAACATATCGGAGGCACAAATGTCAGAGTCCGCACAAACTATTTCAGATCGCATTCAGGAAAAACTGGATCAACTGACTCGTGCTGAGCGACAATTGGCGTTGTCTATTCTTGAAAACTACCCCGCATCCGGGCTGGGATCATTATCAACACTGGCCAAAGACGCCGAAGTCTCTGTCCCAACCGTGGCCCGGATGGTGCAGAAGCTCGGATATAAAGGGTATCCTGATTTCCAGGCCGAATTGCGGGAGGAACTCCGCGCCAAAGCCAAGAATCCTATCGCAAAACATGACACATGGGCGGAAGCCGCCCCGTCGGAACATATCTTAAACCGTTTTACAGATGCGGTGATGGAGAACACGCGTTTGACCTTGGCCCAGATCGTCCCCGAGGATTTTGACACCGCTTGTCAATTGGCCGCCGATCAATCGCGTCATTTGTATATCGTGGGTGGTCGCATTACGCATACTGTTGCGGAATATCTGTTCCTACATATGCAAGTAATACGGCCCAACCTAACCCATGTTGAATCCTCTTCAAACACGTGGCCGCACTACCTTCTAAACGCCAAAAAAGGCGATGTTTTTATCATTTTTGATGTGCGCCGATACGAAAATAACACTCTAAAACTGGCAGAGCTCGCCCATGCGCGTGGGGCAAAAGTCATTCTATTTACAGATCAGTGGCGATCCCCGGTGCATCAATCGGCCGACATAAGCTTTAGCTGCCGAATTGTCGCTCCTTCGGCATGGGATTCTACAACAACGACAATGTTGCTTGTTGAAACAATGATTTCTGCGGTTCAGGATCTAAATTGGGGCCAGACCAAACAGCGGATGGAAGAACTAGAGGATATGTTTGATCAAACAAAACTGTTCCGTAAATTCACTTGAGAAGTAGCGAGCTCTCTCTTTGATCCAGCAATCCATATATATGCTGGGGGCAACCCATGTCAGGCCTCATCTGACAAACCGGAACAGACCCTGAGTAAGAGATGCTGTAACTTATCCAACTCCGACTGCGTAAGGCCTGTTCCCTCGATCATGCAGGCTGTAATCGCCGGTGCATTTTTTTGCAATTCACGCCCAATTTCAGTGAGGGCTACGACAATCTCTCGCCCGTCTTTTTTACCACGATTGCGGGTGATATACCCCTGCCCTTCCAACCTTTTGAGCAACGGCGTCAACGTGTTAGTTCCCATCCGCAATTGCCCAGCCAAATCCGTTACCTTTTGGCAGTCCCTTTCCCACAGAAGCGTTAGCGTAATGTACTGCGGATAAGTCAAACCAAGCGGGGCAAGGTGCGGAGTATATGCGCGATTTACAACATGGGACGCTGTGTAAATTCCGTAACAAAACATGTCATTTGCATGGGTTGGGGAAGTTATGGGTGTCATGCGTTGGTCCTTGTATACATCGCGTACGATATAACTATTGACCAGAGACGTGTGCTTATGCAAGATTCAGATATATCGTACACGACATATTGGAGGATATTATGTCTTGGCTCCCAAGCCTGACCACCGACACGCCCGAAGAGGGATACGAGTTGGCAATAAAACTATCACGAATGGCGGTCAAATTTACGCAGCCAGATGACAACGCCCGGACCAAGATGCGCCCAGACTACGCGAATAGTGCAGAAGGTTTGACCATGGTGTCGCATGTTGTGGCAACAAATTTCCAAACCGTGGCGCAGGCAAATAGTTACTGGAGGTAACGAAAAAAGGGGCTCTTCAAATAGAAAAAGGGCGGCAACGCCGCCCTCTTCTTACCGAATTTGGAAGAACGATCTTTAGACCATTCCGCCAAGGCTGCCCTCAAGGCTAGCAAGTTCTTGACCACCGGCCATAAGATCCTGCAACTCTTCTTGAGAGATTTCACCCTTCAGAGCGGTGCCAAGGGTTTTACCACGATTTAGAACGGTAAACCGATCCCCCACGGCCATCGCGTGACGTACGTTGTGCGTGATGAAAACCACACCGACACCTTGCTTGCGCACTTTGTCGATGGTTGCCAGAACGTTGGATGTCTGACGCACACCAAGAGCCGATGTTGGTTCATCAAGGATCAAAACCTTAGCACCGAAATGTACGGCCCGAGAGATCGCAACGGTTTGACGCTCACCGCCTGACAATGTCCCGACAGCTTGATCCGGTCCACGCAAGTTAATGCCCATTTTTTTCATCGCACCCATGGTCACCTCGTTGGCGTGGGCATGATCAAAGAAATTGATCGGTCCAACTTTCTTGATGGGCTCATTGCCCATAAAAAAGTTTCGGCTGACCGACATCAACGGGATCATCGCTAGGTGCTGGTGCACGGTCGCAATCCCGGCTGTCATCGCATCCCGAGGGTCTGCGAAGTTCATCGGTTGTCCTTCGAACTCAATCGTACCAGACGTAGGCTTGTGCACCCCAGACATGGTTTTGATAAAGGTCGATTTCCCAGCGCCGTTGTCGCCCAGAAGGCAATGACATTCGCCTCCGAAAACGTCCACAGATACACCAGCCAATGCGATAACCGATCCGAAATGTTTCTGGATATCGATCATCCGAATGATGGGTTTCTCGCTCATATTAACGCTCCCCTGTGATGATGCGACGGATGTATGTGTTCAGGATCACCGCAAAGAGAAGGATCACACCCAAGAACACGCGGAACAAAGAGCTTTCAACCCCGGCAAAGAACAGACCCTGCTGAACCACACCAAAGATCAATGCACCAAGTGCTGCACCGATTACCGATCCGTAACCGCCGGTCAACAATGCTCCACCGATAACAACCGCGATGATTGCCTCGAATTCCTTGAGCAAACCACGGTCGGCCCCAGCAGAACCGAATTCCATTACCTGACACGTTGCAAAAACTGCCGCACAAAACGCGGTCATCATGAACATTGAAATTTTCACACGGTTCACCGGAACACCTGAATTGCGCGCAGACTCTGCGTCGCCACCAGATGCAAAAATCCAGTTACCGAATTGCGTGCGTGTCAGCAATATGTGTCCAACAGCGACCAACAAGATTGCCCAAACGATCAACATTGGAATACCGTCGACAACGGGCTGACCCGCTTTGGTACCACGTTCAAAGGTTGCGATAACGCCAGCATCTCCGAGCCACGAAAACAAACCTTTGAGGACTTTGCCGCCAAACAAGGGTGCAATGAAGTCACCGGCAGCAGCTTCGCGGATACCACCAATGATCGTTTTACGCTCAATCATCTGTGGAAGAAAAATCGTAAACCCACGCAGAATGAACAAAAAGGCCAATGTAACAATGAAACTAGGCAAACCAGTGCGAACAACGATGTATCCGTTAAGACCACCGATGGCCAAGGCGAGCACAAAAGTAATTAGGATTGCAGCCCACATTGGCCAACCGAGCGTGACACCAAAAATGGCAATCATCATGCCCGCAAAACCGATCATGGAACCGACAGACAGGTCGAATTCACCTGCGATCATCAAAAGACAGGCACCGACGGCGATGATCATGAACTGAGCCGAAACTGTCGACCAGTTCATAATCCCCTGACTGTTAAACATGCCGCTATCACCGGCAAAAAGTAGAAATAGAGCGAAGACGATAACCGTACCGCAAATACCGCCAAGTTCTGGGCGGATCAGTGCTTTCCGCAAGCTTGACTGCTGCTTAATACGTTCGTCTGCGCCGGACGCTTTTACGTCTGACATGGTATCTCTCCAAGCGCTTCAATTTTAGGAAAAGTTTTGGTGGGTGCGGCAGCGCAATGAGGGAGGGCCGCCGCGCCCGGTGTCTACTTAGCGGTATTCGCCAGCAAACTCTTCTACTTTGGCCAGAGCGTCTTTGGTGACGAAGCCTGGGCCAGAATTGATGTTGTTACCTGGCAAAACGCCATAACGATCGTAGTTGGTTAGAACAACAACCGGCAGGTAAGCCTGCAGGAATGGCTGTTGGTCGATACCCCACTGAATGATCCCGTCTTTGATACCTTTAACGATGTTGTCACCAAGATCGAAAGTTCCAAAGTAGATCTCACCAGCGAGACCCATTTCCTCAAGCGCGAGGATGGTCGGATCTGCGGAGGTAGGCCCGAGTGTCAGAACAGCATCTGTATCAGGGTTCGCGTTCAGGTAAGCTTGAACACGGTTTTTGATTTCAGATGGATCCTGACCGGAGTCAATCATTTGACCAGCTAGATCAACACCAAGCCCATCGGCGAAGCCACGGCAACGCTCAGCAACGACGGTGTTTGAGATCACGTGGTTCACACACACAAACGATCCGATGCCGTCGCCTTTGGCCCGTAGACCAGCAGCATAACCTGCATCATATTCAGGCTGACCGACAAACATCAGCGCACCAACTTCACGCACTTGCTCTGGAGTACCAGAGTTCATGATGATTACGTTGATACCTTGGTCAACGGCTGAACGGATTGGTCCACTCAGAACGTCAAAGTCTGCCAAAGTTGTGATGATACCATTTGGACCAGAGGCAGCAGCCTGCTCTACGATCCGTGCCATATCGGCGAGGTCACCAGTTGGCGGGTTGCGGTATTCAACTTCCACGTCCATTTGCTCACCCGCAAGGGCAAGGCCGTTCTTAATGGTATTCCACCAGCTGTCGCTGTCTGGTGCGTGGCTCACCAGAATATATTTCTCACCCTCAGCCGAGGCCGTTTGAGCCGCCAAAAGTGGCGTCGCAACGATTGCTGTCGCAAGAGCGAGTTTTTTCAAAAGGGTTGTCATTCTTGTCCTCCCAAGATCACCGATTTGTAGCCGAAAGAGTGGCAAACGCCACCTCTCCGACTCGTATATTGCATAAGTCTTGCAATTTTGCAACCGGTTGCAAAAAATGTTTCAAAAATTCATACTGCAGAAAGTCATTAAATCGGATAAAATGACGCAAAACCAACGGGAAGGCGACGAATAAAATATGGCCATTACACTGAAAGAGGTTGCAGAACGAGCCGGCGTATCACGCTCAGCTGTATCTCGCACTTTCACCGATGGGGCCTCAGTCTCCTTTAAAATGAGACGGAAAGTCGAAAAAGCCGCACGAGAGTTGGGATATAGCCCGAACGCTTTGGCCTCTTCCTTGACCACAGGACGCACAAAACTAATCGGCCTTGTCTCTAATAACTTTCATAACCCGATCTTTCTTCAGGTCTTTGACCTGTTTACGCGCGGACTTCAAGAGAGAGGATTGCGCCCACTGCTGGTGAATCTCACCAATGAACTGGATCCAGAACATTCTGTACGTATGTTACAACAGTATTCTGTTGATGGCGTTGTTGTTGCCTCATCGACGTTGCCACCTGGCTTTTCTCGCGTTTTCAGAGACGCAGGTGTACCGGTTGTGCATTCTTTTGGTCGTTCAACGGCGACCCCCCAAGTACATGTCGTAGGAATTGATAACGTCGAATGCGGACGCATGGCCGCGCGGGAGCTTGTGTCTCGCGGTTATGAACACGTCGCATTCCTAGGTGGCCCCAAACCCGCAACGTCAACACAAGATCGATACAGCGGTTTTTTCTCAGAAATGGCCCTGCACCCGAATATAAAGGCGTCTTACTCCTTTGCACATGACTATTCATTTGATGCTGGCCGACACAAAATGTTGAGCCTCCTCAAGGAAAACCCCGCTCAAGCTTATTTCTGTGGTGATGATGTTTTATCGATCGGAGCATTGTCTGCGATACAGGACAGCGGATATTCCTGCCCCGAGGACATCGGAATCATTGGGCTAAACGATATGGAAATGTCGGGCTGGGAAAACATCAATCTGACGACAATTCACCAACCTATTCAGCAAATCGTTCATTCGTCCATCGAATTGATGGTGGCCATGCTTGATGATCCAGACCGCTATCCAGAGTCTCGGATCTTTGCTTGTTCCATCATAGAGCGGGGCACATTGCGCCCCGCTCCTTAATTTAGTCTTGGAACATAGGCGGGCGGGCATCAACCCAAGCGCCCGATTTCTGAGACGAATCAACCGCTGCGTAAACCGCCGCCATTGAACGCACACCATCTTCGGCCAAAGGCAATCCATCACGCGCGGCACCGCCAATTGCAGCCGCCAGATCCGTGTAGATATTAGCAACAGCCAGAGGGAAGCCCTCCGGATGCGCAATGGCAACCCGAGAAAGACGTGTGGCGTCATCAGACAAACCGCTTTCGCCTTTTTCCATGATTTGCGTCCGACCACCAACAGGCGTGTAATACACTTGGTTTGGTTGCTCAGAGGCCCAACGCATCCCACCGGTTTCGCCAAAGACTTGAATGTCAAAACCATGCTGACGGCCAATAGCAACAGAAGACGTCCAGAGACGTCCAACACCACCGCCCTCAAAGCGGAAATTGACCATTGCGTCGTCTTCTAGCTTACGACTGGCGATTGTCGACGCAAAGTCAGCCGACAAAGAACGCACATTTTCACCCGCAATAAAGCTGGCCATATGCAATGCATGGATGCCGCAATCGGCGAACTGACCAGAAACACCAGCCATCGCCGGATCATAGCGCCAACGCGACCGCGGGTTTTCGGCATCTTTTGCATCACCATGGTGGCCGTGGCTAAAGTTTGTCACGACAAGACGTACTTTTCCGACTTGCCCGGTTTTCACCATTTGGCGCATTTCGCGCACCATCGGATATGCCGAATAACAGTAGTTTACAGCGCAGATTGAACCGCTGGCCTTGGCCACACGCACAATCTCTTCGCCTTCTTCTACAGTCATGGTCATTGGCTTTTCGCAAAGCACGTTGAAACCTGCTTCGAGAAACGCTTTGGTGATCTCAAAGTGGGTGCTGTTGGGCGTCGCCACAGTCACAAGGTCGACACGATCTTCGCGATTGCGTTCCCCTTCTAACATCTCTTGCCAATTCGCATAGGCGCGATCTGTGGCCACGCCCAAGCGTTCCGCGTAGTCGCGACCTTTTTCAGCATCGACATCCAAAGCTCCGGCTGCCAACACAAAATTGCCATCTGCCTGTGCACCAAGACGGTGTGCTGGCCCGATCTGGCTGCCTTCACCGCCGCCGATCATACCCCAGTTAAGTTTAGTCATAATAGCGCTCCTTTACCGAAATCCAATGGATTCCAGATATTCACGGTTGGCTTTTGCATCGCCGAGTGGATCGGGATCAAGCAATGGGTCGCAGTCTTGTTCGACAGTACACCAGCCTTCAAACCCAGCATCCTGCAGAAGCTGACGAACTGCCGGGAAATCGACATCGCCTTGCCCAAGGTTACAGAAAATGCCTTGGCCACATGCGTCATAAAAACCCGTCCGTTTCGCGATAACATCCGCTTTGATCGCAGGATCGATATCTTTGAAATGCATATAGGAAATACGGTCGATGTGACGCTTCATAAAGGCAACTGGATCAAAACCAGCATAGGAATGGTGACCCGTGTCAAAGCAGATTTTCAGAATGCTCTCATCAACTTCGTTCAGCAGACGCTCAAGCTCTGGCTCAAAGTCCATAAAGCCACCCGCATGGGCGTGTATGCCCACTTTCAGACCGTATTCCTCGGTTCCGATTTTAGCGACGGTCGCGATACGATCACGATACACAGCCCATTCCGCCTGATCCATTTGCTCAGCTTCTGAGGCACGACCAGCGGTTGGTGCGCGACGTTCGGAGATGGAGTCAATCAAAACAAGATGCTTTGCACCATGCGCAGACAGTGCTTTGCACGTCCGAATAGAAGCATCCATGACTTCGTCCCAAACATTGGGATCGTGGAACGGACGGAAAACAACGCCGCCAATCAATTCCAGATCATGGCGCGATAGAGCTTCGCCTAATTTTACCGGATCTTCTGGCATATAGCCGATCGGACCAAGTTCGATACCTTTGTACCCTGCGTTTGCGCAATCTTGCAGAACGGTTTCCCAGGCTGGGTTCCGTTGATCAACTGCAAATTCCACGCCCCACGAACAGGGGGCATTGCCGATTCGAATAGTCATGGGGTTACCCCTTTTCTTTACTTAAAATTCGGAAATTTCTTTCCATGCTTTATCTTTTGCAGAGGACATTGCCGCTGCGACGACTTGATTGACTTCCATTCCATCGCGGAAACTTGGCCAAAGAGTTTTGCCTTGTTCGATCGAGGTCAGGAAATCCTTGGCCTCAATGATAATCTGATCCTGGTAACCTGTTCCGTGACCCGGACCTTGGCAGAATGGTTCATAGTCGGGATGTGCGGGGCCCGTCAGGATCTTGGTAAATCCACGCTCCCCCTCATCGCCTTCCATTTTATAAAGCCACAATGCGTTTTGATCTTCTTGATCAAAGCGAATTGCACCTTTTGTTCCTGAAATTTCATAGGCATAGCCCATTTTTCGACCTGTGGAGACCCGGCTAAAATACATTTGCCCCATCACACCATTTTCGAACCGGCACATCATCTGGCCGTGATCATCATTGGTGACAACCCCCCCTGGTCTATCCCGGTGAACGGTTTCCAATTCGGCGATCAGGCTCTTGATTGGTCCCATCAACGCCAATGCGGCATTAATCATATGTGGCGCAAGATCGCCCATAGTTCCATTGGCATCGCCGGTCGTGCGCCATGTCGCTGGCAAGGTCGGATCAGCAAGGAAATCCTCGGTATGTTCGCCGCGGAACCAAGTAATATCCCCGATAACCCCATCGCGAATCAGGTTTCGAGCATAATGGCTTGCTGGAGTGCGAATATAATTAAAGCCTACCATATTGGGAACATTTGCGGCCTCAGCGGCGGCAACCATCGCGCGGCTTTCCTCCAAAGACGCCCCCAAAGGTTTCTCACAAAGAACCGGTTTCCCCAGTGCAAATGCCGCTTCTGCGATTTCACGGTGGGTGCCCTGCGGGCTGGCGATCACAATAGCCTCAACCGCTGGATCTTGCACCAGAATTTTCCAGTCATGACAGGCACGTTTAAACCCATATGCCTGACGGTACCGCTCTGCACTTTGCTCTGAAGATGCACAGATCATTTCAAGCCGCGGACGCAACGCGGTATCAAAAATTGCACCGACTGCAGACATGGCAACGGCGTGAGCTTTGCCCATGTATCCGCCACCGATGATTCCTATCCCAATTTCCGCCACTTCAAGCTCCCTTTTTGAAATTCCATTTGCAACCGGTTGCAAAATTAGTATCGTGGGATTCTAATCTATTCAAGATGCGAAATGGGCAGCGCCCGAAAATCGCATGGGGATCGCTGCACGGATGACCAACTGCATGACACAAACTTTGACCACTGCGCAGGCCATTATCAAATGGCTTGAAAACCAATATATTGAAATCGACGGCGAGGAGCTTCGCGTATGCGGCGGGGGCTTTGGCATCTTTGGCCACGGCAACGTCTCTTGCTTAGGAGAAGCCCTCTATGGCGTTCAGGACACCTTGCCCCTTTACCGGGGTCAGAATGAGCAATCTATGGGGTTTGCGGCCGCAGGCTATGCCAAACAATGGCTCCGCCAACGCTTCATGTTCTGTACAGCCTCAGCAGGTCCAGGAACATCTAACCTTGTGACATCTGCCGGGTTAGCGCATGCCAACCGCCTGCCAATGTTGTTGCTATGCGGGGATGCTTTCATCACCCGCTTGCCGGACCCTGTCCTGCAGCAAATGGAAAACTATAATGACCCAACATTCGGTGTGAACGATGCGTTCAAACCCGTTAGCCGCTACTGGGACCGAATCTGTCACCCAGCGCAAATCATCCAGTCGCTTCCTGCCGCATTGGCTACGTTGCTTGACCCCGCAGATTGTGGACCGGCCTTTATTGGTCTACCACAAGATGTGCAGGGGTGGACATATGATTACCCCGAAGAATTTTTCGCAAAGAAAGTTCACCGTATTCGCCGTCAAGCAGCGGATGAAGCTGAAATCGCAGATGCGGTTGCCGCCCTTCAATCAGCTGAACGCCCGATCTTGATCGCAGGTGGTGGTATCCAGTATTCAAGGGCCATTGAGGAACTGACTGCCTTTGCTGAAAAACATCAAATCCCAGTGGTGGAAACAATTGCCGGACGAGCGAACCTACTTAACACCCATGATCTGAACATCGGACCTCTTGGGGTGACTGGATCCAACTCTGCCAATGCCATCGCGGAAAAAGCGGATGTGATTTTTGCAGTGGGCACACGCATGCAGGATTTCACGACTGGGTCATGGACAGCTTTTGCGCCAGATGCACAGATCGTTGCGTTGAACGCAGCGCGTCATGACGCAGGCAAGCACCAATCCCTGCCAGTCGTCGGGGATGCAAAACTTGGTCTTACCGCAATCAGTAACGCACTTGGCGGTCACAAAGTGGCCGACGAATGGGTCCAAGAGGCACGAAATGAACGGGCTACTTGGGATGCATATGTTGTCGACAATGTGGATTACGACAACGATCGTCCAAATTCATACGCACAATCCATCGGCGTTGTGAACGCCCTTTGCGATCCACGCGACCGCGTGGTTGCTGCTGCTGGTGGCTTGCCCGCTGAGGTCACCGCAAATTGGCGTACGCTAAGCCCAAGTACGGTCGATGTTGAATTCGGCTTTTCATGCATGGGGTATGAGCTCGCCGGCGCTTGGGGCGCGCGGATTGCACAATCCGAACGTGAACCAGAACAAGACACCATCGTCTTTGTCGGTGACGGCTCTTATATGATGCTGAATTCTGACATTTATTCCTCAGTCCTGAGCGAAAAGAAAATGATCGTTCTGGTTTTGGATAACGGCGGCTTTGCCGTGATCAACAAACTGCAAAACAACACCGGCAACGAAAGCTTTAACAATCTGATTGCTGATTGCCCGACTGTCACAAAACCATTTGGTGTAGATTTTCATGCGCATGCGGCCTCAATGGGGGCTATCGCTGAAACCGTCCAAAACCCAGCAGAACTGGGTGAAGCTTTCAAGCGTGCGAAAGCGGCAGATCGTACAACAGTCATCGTAATGAAAGTCGACCCCTACATTGGTTGGACCACTGAAGGTCACACCTGGTGGGAAGTCGGCACGCCACATATCACCACGTCTGACAAAGTCCGTGAGGCACATATCGATTGGGAAGCTGGACGCGCACGTCAGCGCAAAGGTGTATAAGAATGAAAATATTGAAAGGCGCAGTCCTATGACACTTCAGGACGCTTTGAACAAAGGTAAATTTGTGGTCTTCGGCCGTGCGGGTATGGATATGTATGCCGACCCGCAGGGTACGCGGGCTGAACATGCAGAAACGTTCCGCGCAGATTTGGGCGGATCTTCGGCCAATATCTGTGCCGGACTTTGCAAGCTGGGAATGGAATCAGCGTTGGTCACATCGGTCAGTGATGATCTCGTGGGGCGCTTCTGTACCAACAAGTTACAACACTACGGCGTTGATACACAGTACATCAAAGTACTCGGTGGTGAATATCGCGTATCTCTCGCCGTTTATGAAAGCATCTTGGAGGAGTTCCAACTGTGCATTTATCGCAACAATGCGGTCGACTTTCAGGTCACCGATGAGGACGTCGACACCGTTGATTATTCTGCGTTTGGTGCCCTCATCACAGCGGGAACAGTGTTTGCAGCGGAGCCATCGCGCAGCTCTACATTCCGCGCTTTTGAAAACGCCCGCAAAGCAGGCATTCCGGTTATTTTTGATGTCGATTATCGCCCATATTCATGGACCTCTCCTGAAGTCGCATCCGAAGTCTTGTCCCGCGCGGGCGAAGAAAGCGATCTGATCGTCGGCAACGATGAAGAATTTGGCTTTATGGCAGGTGGGATTGAAAAAGGCCTCGATAAGGCCCGTGAACTTGCAGCTGCTGGCAAACTGATTGTCTATAAGATGGGACAAGAAGGTGCAATAACCCTGTACAATGGCGAAGAGATCCGTACTGGTATTTACCCAGTCACTGCGATTAAGCCTAATGGCGCAGGTGATAGCTTTATGGCAGGCATGTTAGCCGGTCTGTCCGAAGGCCGCTCTCTGCGAGAGGCCGTTTTGCGCGGCTCGGCTTGTGCATCTATCGTCGTTTCACAACCAGGCTGCGCCCCCGCAATGCCCACCACCCAAGCCCTAGAGGCATTTTTAAACACCCACCCAGGCGCCACAGCGGCCTAAGGAGGAAGACCCAATGCATATCGCCCCACACGACAATAATAATAAACCAATCGTAGATGCGGACGACCCCACGGTTCCTTTGAACTACTTCAATATCGTAAAGCTGAAAAAGGGCGAGAGCTTTGATTATCAGGTGCCCGGTTATGAAACCTGCATCGCACCCGCAACGGGCACCGTTGATGTAGATATCGAAGGTGTCTCATTCCCTACACTTGGCAACCGCGGTGTGGACGTCTGGGACGGCGAGCCCGAAGGCGTTTATGTTCCCGTTGGTGCCAAGGCCCAAATCGTTTGTGTTAGCGACGAAACCGAAGTGTTCATCGCTGGCGCAAAATACGACAAGGTTCTGGATCCCTTTGACGTACGCGTAGCGGACATCGACAAAGTTCAATATGGCTCAGACGACACGAAAACGCACCGGAAGATCAAACATATTCTGGGTCAAAAGCAGCACGATAAAGTTGGCCGCTTGCTTGTGTCTGAATTGTATACTGTTGGCCAAGGTGGTTGGTCAGGCTTTCCGTCGCATAAACACGACACTGACAACCTTCCCCATGAAACCCGTCACGATGAAACCTACAATTTCCGGTTCCGTCCAAATCACGGTTCTGGCCTTCAAATGCTGCAGCGCGAAGAGGGCAAACCTGGCGACGCCTATCAGATCATGGATCGCTCTACGATCTGCATCGACAAAGGCTACCACCCTTGTGCCGTTCTTCCCGGCTATGAAATGTATTATTTTACCATTCTTGGTGGCCTAAGCCAACGCAGCCTCGTGCAGTTCTTTCAACCAACCCATGCCTATCAAGTGGAAACCATTCCGGGCATCAAAGACATGGTGGCAAAGTTCAAATGAGCCTCGTAACCCTATCTGACGTTCTTCAGCCTGCCTTGAAACAAGGGTACGCGGTGGCCGGTTTGGTCACATTAGGCTGGGAAGAAATGCGTGCTTATGTAAATGCCGCCGAAGCAGAAAATGTGCCGGTCATTTTACAAGCTGGTCCGTCCTGCCGGGCCCATACACCTTTGCCTGTCTTGGGTAAAATGTTTCGTCACCTCGCGGAAAACGCATCTGTTCCCGTCGTGGCTCATCTAGACCACGGCTATACGATGGACGAATGCAAAGAAGCGCTCGATAGCGGCTTTACCTCGTTGATGTTTGATGGATCTCGCAAACCATTGGCTGAAAACATTGCCGAAACAGCTGCCATCGCGGAAATGGCGCATGCTGCGGGTATTTCCTGCGAGGGTGAGATCGGATTTGTTGGCTATTCCGGAGGAGAAGCCTCTGCCGGGACTGATCCTGAGATGGCTGCGCAGTTTGCTCGCGAAACCGGTGTTGATGCGATGGCGATTTCCGTGGGGAATGTGCACTTACAAGAAAACAAAGAAGGCGGCCTAGATGAACCCCGCATTCGTGCAATTGAGGCTGTGACCGAAGTCCCCCTTGTCATTCACGGCGGTTCTGGCGTGCCATTGCCTCAGCGAACAATGTTGGCGCGTGGCTCCAAAGTTTGCAAGTTCAACATTGGCACTGAGTTGCGCATGGCCTTTGGTGCTGCCCTGCGTGACGCCGTGAACAGCGACCCTGCCCGTTTTGACCGAGTCAGCATCCTCAAAGAAACCCATGACCCGGTGGTGGCCGCAACACGTCAAGTCCTCCGCGGGTTCAAAGGAGAAACGCAATGCTGAATATTGGCCTACTTGGCTGCGGGCGTATCGGCCAGGTGCACGCACGTTCAATCTTTACCGTAGATGACGTCCGCGTGTCCGCTGTGTCAGACGCTATGCCCGCCGCCGCTGAAGGTCTTGCGGCAAAAACCGGCGCTCAGGTTTTAGATAGCACGAGTTTGATCCAAAGCGCGGATGTCGACGCGGTTATCATCGGAACTCCAACAGATACGCATTATGATCTGATCCATGCAGCCGCCGCTGCTGGCAAAGCCATTTTTTGCGAAAAACCCATTGATATGTCAGCAGACCGCATCCGCGACTGCATCAAAGCGGTGGAAACGGCTGGCGTTCCGTTTATGACCGCTTTTAACCGTCGCTTTGACCCGAACTTTGCCAACCTGCAGGCCCGTCTGGCCAATGGGGAAATTGGCGACACGGAATTGGTCACGATCAAATCACGCGACCCCTCTCCGCCCCCGTTGTCCTATGTCAAAAGCTCCGGCGGGTTATTCCGGGATATGATGATCCATGACCTTGATATGGCGCGCTTCTTGCTAGGTGAAGAGCCCATACAGATCTTTGCCGTGGGCAGCGCATTGGTTGATGCCGCAATCGGCGAGGCCGGTGACGTTGATACTGCTGCTGTGACGTTGACGACCGCCAGTGGGAAAATTTGCCAGATCAGCAATTCTCGTCGGGCAACCTATGGCTATGATCAACGCGTCGAAGTGCATGGGTCCAAAGGTATGTTGCGTGCCGGGAACATCCATGAGAACTCAGTTGATGTTGCCAATGATACAGGTTTCCGGACGGCCCCTGTACAGAACTTCTTTTTGGAACGCTATGAAGCGGCTTACCAAAACGAAATCGGATATTTCGCCCATGCGGTTTCCAAAGGCGACCCAATATCGCCATCGATTACAGACGGCCTAAAGGCACAGATCCTCGCGGACGCCGCAGCAGAGTCCTATGAGACCGGCCTGCCTATATCTTTGATCTAGACACCATTCAAAACCCGGCGCATATGAATGTGCCGGGTCTGATTTAACGAAAAACACCAAGCGCGTTATGACGTGGCCTAAAAGAATCATCTTTTCTTTGTCCGCTATACCCCGTATACGCGCGCATCGCCCAGTGTTCTGGGGGATATCACTCCATGGGCCTTGCTGGACGACATCCCGGCTCGCGCCATTCTTATAACTCACATCTAAGGAGACCCCGATGTCGATTACAGTAGAAGATAAAGCACGCATCTTGAAAGAATTTGGCACCAAAGAGGGCGACACCGGTTCCCCCGAAGTGCAAGTTGCAATCCTTTCCTCGCGTATCGCGACCCTCACTGAGCACTTCAAAACCCACAAAAAAGACAACCACGGTCGTCGTGGTCTTTTGAAAATGGTTGCTCTGCGCCGGAAGCTTTTGGATTACCTGAAGGGCAAAGACCAAGCCCGTTATCAGGACCTGATCAAACGCCTCGGCCTGCGCCGCTAAGCGTTTCGCTCAGACCCAAGATAGACGCCCGTTCAATATTGAGCGGGCGTTTTTTCGTTCGGTTCCATTATTTTCCAAATTAGGCCGACGGAATGCTCCTGCCCTTCCGTATTATAAGCTCAATACCAATGGAGAACGACATTGAGCAGACAACACAAAGCTCTTGGCATCGCTGCGATCCTCGTAATCTGTGCGACAGGCGCACAGGCACAGCAAAATGGCCAAGGCGGGCGCCCCCCTATGCCATCTTTTGACAAAATGGCCTCAGATCTGGGGATCAGCGCAAGCACCGTAAAAAATTGTTTTCCTGCGCCATCCCAAGGTTCTGGCCAGCCGGAACGTCCAGATATAAAACAGGTGGCTGATTGTTTACAAAAATCCAACGGCAATTTGACCCAAGAGCAAATCCATCAAACCATCCAAAAGAATGGTCCGCAACCACCACAGCGGAACTGATCAGGCGCCCCTCCCTGTGACGAAATACCGTCCGCACTTGTTGTGGGCGGTTTTTTCATGGTTGAATGACAATTCATCCAGAGGACATAAAATTGACCCACGCAGATCCTCCATTTCAACGACCTGAAGTCGCAGCCAAATTTGGCGAAATCCCCTTACCTAAACAGTGTCACCTGTTGGGCATACGGAGCAGAATTTTTATGGTGGCGCAGTCTGATGAGCGAATTGGCCCAATAGAGGAAGCTCTGAAATGGGGGCAACCGGCCTATCTTACGACAAAGACAAGGTCCGGGACCACTTTACGTTTAGGGGTCGGGAAACAAGGAAATGCTGCCGTTTTCGCCCATTGCCAAACCAGCGTCATGTCAGATTTTCAAACCCTGACAGGTACAGATTTTCAATTCGACGGTAATCGTGGGCTGTGGTTATCAGGTGCGAAAGATGCAAATGATCCCAGATTGGATCAGCTGATCTACAGCGCACTTACCTATCACTTGTAACGCAAAAAGGGGCGATTTTAATCGCCCCTTCTTTTGCTCATCTTCATTCGACAGTGTTTAGAAATACCGCAGCCAAATATAGACATGGGCCATCGCCAAAGTCAGAAGCATGATTGGGAATGAATACTGCATGAACTTCAGGAACCCGATGGGTTGCTTTGCTTTCTCAGCAAAAGCTGCAACGGTCAGGTTCGCGGATGCCCCCAGCAGGGTACCATTGCCGCCCAAACACGCACCGAGCGCCAGAGACCACCACAGAGGCTCAATCGCGTCAGGCCCCCCAAATGTATCGGCGGTGCTCTCGATCAATGGGATCATTGTTGCAACAAACGGAATGTTATCGAGGATCGCAGACAAAATGCCAGATGCCCAAAAAATCAACAGCGCCGTTTTTTGCATATCGCCTTCGGTGATTTCCAGAACTTTGTTAGCAAAGAATTCAAGCAAACCAACATGTTCCACCCCGGCAACGATCACAAACAGACCACCAAAGAAGAAAATGGTAACCCATTCAACTTCACCAAAGATGTGGTGCACAGATTCAGATTGTTCTTCGCCGTGTTGATGACCATATGCGAGCAACATGAGCAAACCCGCCCCAGCGAGTGCCGAGGTGCCAGGCTGAATGCCGTAACCATGTCCAACAACAAACCCAAACAAGACGAGCGCCAGCACACAAAGTGATTTGATCATAAGTGGCTTGTCTGTGATGGATTGGCTCTCGTCAAATTTCATGATCCGCTCAGAGGCGGACGCCGGAATTTTGGCCAGTGCTTTGCGGTTCATCAGGTAGATAATTCCAGTCAACACGACAAGGCAGATAGACGCTATGGGTGCAAGGTTGACCACAAATTGATTAAAGCTCAACCCTGCGGCAGATCCGATCAAAATGTTCGGTGGATCACCGATCAACGTGGCCGTACCCCCGACGTTTGACGCTAAAATCTCTGCCAAAAAGAATGGAAACACCTTGGTATCCAGTGCTTCCGTAATCAACAATGTAATCGGCGCGATCAATAGAACAGTTGTCACGTTATCCAAAAGCGCAGAGAAAACGGCCGTAATCAACGTTAGCATAATCAAAATGCCCGTTGGGTTGGCTTTTACCGATTTGGCCGCTTTAATCGCAACAAATTGGAACAAACCACATTTTGACGTAATACCAACAATGACCATCATCCCAATCAGCAAGGCCAGCGTATTGGCATCGACACCATCAACCGCCTGTTGTTGATTAAGTATGCCAAACAGCACCATGAGAGAGGCACCCAGCATTGCCAATATGGCACGGTTTACTTTTTCAGTGATCAAAAAAGCATATACTAGAATAAGGATCCCAGTGGCGATCCAAACGGGATCAACACCAAGGAGTTCTGGAACGGAGAATCCATGTTCTCCGTGTTGCGTAGAGTTTGCAGACACGATTTTAATTCCGGAATTGAGTTAAGAAAGAGCACCGTCAAGGAGTGAATTGCTGCTGACAGTACCAACAAAAAGACCTGTTGCGGGTTCCACCAGCACAACATGGCGCTTAAATTTGTAGTACAGGAAGATCCCTTCCATGATGGGTGTATCCGGCGCAGTCACTGGGATATTAGCCGGATTCGACATGTTCTTGCCGACTTTTTCGTATTGCAACGCTTCAAGCTGCGCGTTGAAATCTTCTTTGCTTAGGCTCATGAAGCCTAGCCCGCTTAAGGGAACACGCATCGTATCATCGTTCAAAGCGATGATTGCTGCTTTTGGAAGAAAGAGCTTCAGCAAAGTCGGCGCCGTAAAAACACCGACATATTTACCATCTTCCGCAACCACCGGTAAAAACCGCGCACGGTTTTTCTTAATAAGCTGAAAGGCTTCTGCAACGCTGGCCTCTGGTCGGATTGTAATCTGACGCTCCGGCGCAACCATGACGTCCTGACAGGTTAATCCCATTTTCAGTCCTCTTGAGTTCAAGGTGCCAAAGACACCGATCCTTGCTCCGAGATTTTGATGAAATACCATTGGTATGGCATGCTCAAACAAACCCCGATATCGGCGCTTCATTTCACCCATTTCGTGTTGTGGCTAGTCATTATCTTTTAAGTTTCAAGGCCTGCTTTTGAAGTGATCTGATAGATACCCTTTTCCGCACCCCATTTTAGACAAAATCAAGTACATATCGCAACCCAAGGTTGATCTATATCAAAGAGAGTCACCCATAAAGCGCTACAGCAATCTATAACTGGCTATCGACTATTCAAAAGATGCATGGGTCATTTTGCTGATATTGGTGCATTAATTGTACCAATATCGTCCGATAACCATGACCTGTCGTCTTCAACATTAAATGCCGAGACAGATCCGTGGGGATCAAACCAATATTGAGTTACACCAACAGACAATGCTTTAAACGACTCAATGAACTGATATAGCGATCCAACTGCTCACACCGCTTCCCCTTTTCATCTAAGGTGTTCTGTTGTATGGCTCCGCCATCTGAAACGCGGCACCAGGACCCCAGTGCCCGAGCGCAAGATATTTCGGGGGTCGGCGGCAATGGAGCCGCCATGCAAATGTGGGAAACCCGGAGGGCCGGGAGTGTTCCCAATTAGGATACGCTAGATGTTTAATGTAACGACGAAATCTATACAGTGGGGCGATGAAACGCTGACACTGGAAACGGGCAAGGTTGCCCGTCAGGCTGATGGCACGGTCATCGCCACTTTGGGTGAAACTTCGGTC
This sequence comes from Pseudoruegeria sp., assembly GCA_039972875.1. Classification (GTDB taxonomy): domain Bacteria; phylum Pseudomonadota; class Alphaproteobacteria; order Rhodobacterales; family Rhodobacteraceae; genus Pseudoruegeria. Next base: position 140,877 of record JBDWMA010000019.1, on the reverse strand, counting down.
ATGGCCAATGTGACCTTTGCCCGCAAACAAAAACCCGGTCAGGACTTCTTTCCTCTGACGGTTCATTACCAAGAAAAATACTACGCTGCGGGTAAAATCCCCGGTGGTTTCTTTAAGCGCGAAGCGCGCCCAACTGAAAAAGAAACACTGACAGCGCGTCTGATCGACCGTCCGATCCGCCCCCTGTTTGTCCCAGGCTTCAAAAACGAAGTACTGGTTATGTGTACAGTCCTTTCGCACGATTTGGAAAACGACCCTGATATGGTTGCCATGATCGCGGCTTCTGCTGCGCTGACCATTTCCGGTGCACCTTTCCGTGGCCCAATCGCCTGCGCGCGGGTTGGTTTCACTGACGGTGAATATACGCTGAACCCATCTGTTGATGACATGCACATGCTGCGCAATAACCCAGACCAGCGTCTGGACCTTGTTGTTGCTGGTACAAAAGACGCTGTCATGATGGTTGAGTCTGAAGCCTATGAGCTGACCGAAGAAGAAATGCTCGGTGCGGTAAACTTTGCTCACGCTCAAATCCAGCCGGTCATCGATTTGATTATCTCTCTGGCTGAAGAAGCTGCCAAAGAGCCGTTTGAATTCGACGTCCCAGACTATTCTGACCTATTCGAAGTTGTCAAAGCTGCTGGCGAAACGCAAATGCGTGCCGCTTATGCGCTAACAGACAAACAAGAGCGTACAGCTGCCGTTTCCGCGGCGCGTGATGCGATCCTTGAGACACTGACCGAAGAGCAATCCGAAGATGCGAACCTTGGATCTGCCCTGAAGAAACTGGAATCCACCATCCTACGCGGTGACGTTGTTAAAAACGGCTCCCGTATTGACGGTCGTGAAACCACAACCATCCGTGCCATCGAAAGCGAAGTCTCTGTTCTTCCTCGTGCACACGGGTCTGCCTTGTTCACACGCGGTGAAACACAGGGCTTGGTTGTAACCACATTGGGCACCGGCGACGACGAGCAAATGATCGACGCACTGAACGGCACCTATAAGTCAAACTTCCTGCTGCACTATAACTTCCCTCCCTATTCAGTTGGTGAAGTTGGTCGTGTGTCTGGCCCAGGTCGTCGTGAAATCGGTCACGGTAAACTGGCTTGGCGTGCGTTGCAGGCTGTTCTGCCAGCACCGACTGATTTCCCGTACACAATTCGCGTTGTGTCCGAGATCACAGAATCCAACGGCTCCTCTTCAATGGCGTCCGTTTGTGGTGGGTCCTTGTCTATGATGGACGCGGGTGTACCATTGAAGGCACCTGTTGCTGGTGTTGCTATGGGTCTGGTTCTGGAAGACGATGGTTCCTACGCGATCCTGTCCGACATCCTGGGTGACGAAGATCACCTTGGCGACATGGATTTCAAAGTTGCAGGTACAGAAGCGGGTATCACCTCTTTGCAGATGGACATCAAAGTCGCCGGCATTACCCCAGAGATCATGGGGAAAGCACTGGCTCAAGCCAAAGAAGGCCGTCTGCACATTCTAGGTGAAATGTCCAAAGCCTTGACCGAGGCTGGTTCTTTCTCTGACCACGCACCACGCATCGAAACCATGAACATCCCAACGGATAAAATCCGTGAAGTGATCGGTTCCGGTGGTAAAGTGATCCGCGAGATCGTGGAAACATCTGGTGCTAAGGTCGATATCAATGACGACGGCGTGATCAAAATCGCATCCTCTGACGGCGAAGCCATCAAGCGTGCCTATGAGATGATCCATTCCATCGTGGCAGAACCAGAAGCTGGTCAAATCTACGACGGTAAAGTTGTGAAAATCGTCGACTTTGGCGCATTTGTAAACTTCTTTGGGAAGCGTGATGGACTGGTACACGTTTCTCAAATCGAAAACCGCCGCTTGAACCACCCATCTGACGTTCTAAAAGAAGGTCAGGACGTAAAGGTCAAACTGCTGGGCTTTGATGATCGTGGCAAAGTGCGCCTGTCCATGAAAGTGGTTGATCAGGCAACTGGTACAGAAATCACTGAAGAGAAAAACGAGGGTTAAGGCCCTCATTTACCTCACAGACAAAAAAAGGGCTCCGGCAAATATTTGCCGGAGCCCCATTTTTTACTGATGTGATCAGTATTACCGCTTAGCAGCACGATCCAGGATCAGTTTGATTTTGCTTTTCTTGTCAACTTCGTTTTCGGAGTTATCACGCAAGATACCAGAGATCTGAGCTGCTTCGTTCAAAGTCAGGTTGTTGATACCGGATGTATCAAGGCCGGAGCTTTGAAGCGAGTTGAAAATGCTGCCTGTCAACATGCTGTGGCCCATGGACATTGTTTCTTCGTCAGTCATCGCAGACACGGAACCAGCCATTGGCAGAGCAAGAGCAGCAGAGATCATCAGAGCTTTGAATTGAGTTTTCATGGTATATTTCCTTTTTTAGGTTGGCACGACAGGGAGTGTCGATGTGATTAGAAATGCCGCAAAAACCTGATCAGGTAAATTAACGTTCTCTGACATTTGAACACAGGGCTCACAGTAAATGTGATCATATTCTCACGCGATTGTGCGCGGAACGATAAAACTTCTCACATTTACGCGAGTAAAGTCGCGATCACACACCTTTATATATTTTAAATCAAATAGATAGATGGGCGCCACACACATACCATTCACAAAAAATTGGATTCTGGAGACCTCTTTTTACACTTATATGCAGGATGTACTCGGACAAATGAAAGGTTTCGAAGATGATCGCGAATAAAATGAACCGCCGTTCGTTTCTGTCGACTTCCGCTGTTGGATTAGGGGCCACAGCAATCGCTGCTCCCGCGCACGCGCGTTATGTTAGCAGTGAAGATGGCTTTGACTATGAGGTTACCAAATCTCCAGAAGCTTGGCTTGAACAGCTTGGTGAACATGACTTCAATATTTTACGGAAAGGCGCGACGGAAACACCGAAGTCCAGCCCGTATTGGGATCAAACCGGTGAAGGTAGTTATTCCTGCAAAGGCTGCGACCTTCCAGTCTATGATGCGCGCTGGAAGCGGGTTCTGGACAAAGGTTGGGTCTTTTTTCAACATGCCGAACCAAATTCAACTCTATCTGGTATCGATTGGCCTGAGGGTTCAAACATGGCTAAAGAGCTTGAGATTTTGACGGCTATGGAGGTTCACTGCCGTCGGTGTGGTGGTCATCTGGGCCATGTTTTTTATGTTGAGAACCAAATGCTGCATTGCATCAACGGGTCTAGCCTGAATTTTACCGCTGCGCAGGCCTAGATCCCTCGACATCCGGGGGTAAACCAGCTCTGATGTGCTCAGAATAAAGTTAGGAGCCCCCGCATGTTTCCCACAATGATCGGAACCCTCGTGATAGCCGGCATATTCGGCTATCTGGTCGAGAAATTCGGCCTAACGCACAACGGTGCCCTGCCCTCGATTATCATTTGTCTTGGCGGGGCACTCTTGTTTTATTTCGTTCGGATCATGTTCGGGGTGAGCTTCGGTTCCCCAGGGTTAGACGCCATAATCTCTTCAATTGGCGCCTTGATTATCGTGCCCACACACTATCGGAAATGATCGCAGGCCATGGGTGGAATACGCCGAACCTATCTAAGCAAAGCTCTGCCGAAATCCATCCCACCTCTAGAACCCAAACGAACAACCGACTAAACAGTTGGCCAACACATAGACCACAGGATCAATCATGCTGCGTTTAATAATCCCTCTCCTTGCCCTCTCTGCTTTGGTGGCCTGCGAAACCGTCAAGGGTGCGGGTAAAGATCTCGAAAGCGCCGGTAGCACCATTTCCAGGGAAGCTGGAAAAGTTCAGAATCAACTCTGAACATTAAGTGCAAACAGGGGTTACAGCTATTAAAGCGGATCAACTGCTTCGATCCAATCCTTCAGTCCCCTCAGGTTGACAGCGTCCCAATAGCCAAGGTTTTTTAAGAATTTTTCATCCTGTGTGACTCCCTTCCTCCTGCTGCACAATAGAGGACAATAGGGTGATCCAATCGAATCCTCCTTATGGGATTACCGGATAGCTTGGCATGATCAGCCCAATACCTCCACATTCTACGAACTAATGAAGGCCGCCCGGAACTTTGCTGGTTTACGCCAGTTCCCCTCGGTCTCTGACATCCAGAATTTTCCCACCCGCGTCGACTTTTGCTAACACATCCCCTCGTGAGGCACGAAGGATGGCGTCATGAGTTTGATTGATCGGTTCACCACAGACAACATAAGTCACAAAGTATCCTTTCTAAACAAAAACGACGGCATGGTTCATCGAGGTAATCCTTTTAGTGGTTCACCAAAACTTCAAAAAATTCCCTTTTCCGCTCCTCAGAGACAGCAAGCATATCCCAAAGTTCAACCCTGAGTTACGAATGGAAATTCGCGGAAAACTCGTTTCCCATCACTGCTAAAGCCGTGTGGAAAATCATCAAATAATCAAAATATGCACTCTTTTTTGAAAAACCTCAGGATTATCTTGTCACGAAAAAATCTTTCGGCGCGCACGGAATTCGTAAAAATTTGAAATATTTTCACTTAAATTCAAATACTTATTTTTAACTTATCCTAACAATTCGTTAATTCCAAACTCAGTACTTACGTTGAGTAACCTTTTGTTAGGCAAATTGGCAGAAAGCGCACAATTTGAACCAACTTTACGCTCAATTCTAATTTCATATTTAGGACAGAGATAGAAATTTAACAGCAAACAAATTCTGGAGAACAACCATGTATAGAAACGAGAATGACAAAGCTTCTAATGTAATTGAATTGAATTTTCAGTCTGACACCGCCGAACCGATGTCTCAGATGATTGATCTATATTTTAGTATTGAACAACGCTGCGATACCGCAACTGATGACTTGGAGCTCTTTGCGAAAAAAATCATTGACCGTATCAATTCAGATAAAAATCTCCGTAATGATCAGGAAGACACACAAGTATTGTCCACGGCGGAAAATGAAACCATAGAAACACCTCCACATCTGATGATGAGCCCTATGGATCCAGGCCGGTGTGCCTATCGCCATCAATTGGCTTGGAAGCATCGCATCCCTTATGACATCGATGATGAAACTGTCGGCGCAGAAAGTGCAACCGAAGAAGAACTGGATGAACTAGAAGATCTGGATATGGTCGTTCAGCTTCTGTTGTTTCAACTGAGCGACACACAAGACAAGATCTACCTCTCAAAACCTTCTAACAGCGACTGCGCACTGGCAAAACTTCGCTTCATCACTCAACAAATTGAAGAAGGCCATTACATCGAAGCTGCAGAACTGGCTGAAGTCATTCGACAATGCACCAAGAGCTGTGAAACATCCCTGAATAGAATCCTGATCAATTATAGAAAACACGCACGCCAATTTGGATATGCCATTGCCTGAGCTGTTCTAACCACCTTTGATTGCCAACAATTGGCGGTTAAGATCCCCAGCAAGAAACCAGCAAATAGGCGTTCGCAGAACCAATAGCAGTCACATACTATTTGCTAAATTCAAAGGGCAGGAACAAACCCACCCTTTGAATGTTCCACGAACAAATCAGTCATCCATTTTCAGGGCTGAGATAAACGCCTGTTGGGGAATTTCGACTTTCCCAAATTGACGCATCTTTTTCTTACCGGCTTTTTGTTTATCCAGCAGTTTGCGTTTCCGGCTGAGGTCGCCGCCGTAACATTTCGCGGTCACGTCTTTACGCATCGCAGACAGGGTTTCACGCGCCACCACACGTCCGCCAATGGCCGCTTGGATCGGGATTTTGAACATATGGCGTGGGATCAGGTCCTTAAGCTTTTCAACCATGGCCCGTCCGCGCATTTCGGCTCGATCCCGGTGTACCATCACAGACAGCGCATCCACGGGTTCTTCGTTGACCAACACCTGCATTTTCACGAGGAAATCCTCGCGGTAACCGATCATTTGATAATCAAACGACGCATAACCTTTGGTGACGGATTTCAGACGGTCGTAGAAATCAAACACCACCTCATTGAGCGGCAGATCATAAACAACCATCGCACGGGAGCCTGCGTAGGTCAGGTCCTCTTGGATACCGCGGCGGTCTTGGCAAAGTTTCAGCACATCCCCGAGAAATTCGTCGGGCACAAGGATTGTGGCTTTGATGCGGGGTTCTTCAATGTGATCCACAAGGGTCAAATCGGGCATATCTGCTGGGTTGTGAAGCTCGGTCAGTGTGCCATCGCGCATGTGCACGTGATAGACAACAGACGGCGCTGTGGTGATCAGCTCAATACCGTATTCGCGTTCCAGCCGGTCACGGATCACCTCAAGGTGCAGCAGACCAAGGAACCCGCAGCGGAAGCCAAAACCCAGCGCGGCTGAGGTCTCCATTTCAGAACTGAAGGACGCATCATTCAGAGACAGTTTTTCAATGGCGGTACGCAGATCTTCGAATTCGGCGTTGTCCACCGGGAACAGGCCACAGAACACAACGGGTTGCGCAGGCTTAAAGCCCGGCAAAGCGACCTCACAGCCGTGTTTGTCGTGGGTGACGGTATCACCGACTCGGGTGTCTCGCACCTGCTTGATTGAGGCGGTCAAGAAACCGATCTCACCGGGGCCAAGCTCATCGATGGCGGACATCTCGGGGCGGAACACCCCGATGCGGTCCACCGGATAGACCGCGTTGGTCGACATCATTTTGATGCGCTGGCCTTTTTTCAACACGCCATCAATGACGCGGATCAGAACGATCACCCCAAGGTAGGCGTCATACCAACTGTCCACCAACATTGCGCGCAAGGGGGCGTCGCGGACGCCGCCCGGTGCGGGCAGAATATTCACGATGGCCTCGAGGGTTTCGTGGATCCCCTGCCCGGTTTTCGCAGAGACCTGAATGGCCCCGGTGGCATCAATACCGATTACGTCTTCGATCTGTTCGGCCACCCGGTCACAGTCTGACGCGGGCAAATCGATCTTATTCAGGACCGGCACAATTTCATGGTCGGCATCAATCGCCTGATACACATTGGCCAATGTCTGCGCTTCAACGCCTTGGGTGGAATCCACAACCAAGAGAGAGCCCTCAACCGCCTTCATCGAGCGGGAAACCTCATAGGCGAAATCCACGTGGCCGGGGGTGTCGATAAGGTTCAGGACATAGTCCTCCCCGTCATCGGCCGTATAATCGATCCGCACCGTGTTGGCTTTGATGGTGATCCCGCGTTCGCGTTCGATATCCATACTGTCGAGCAATTGCTCTTTCATATCACGGCCCGCAACCGTGCCCGTCTCTTGGATGAGGCGGTCAGCGAGGGTGGATTTACCGTGGTCAATATGCGCCACGATGGAGAAGTTACGGATTTTCGCGAGATCAGTCATAGCACGCATATGATGCGGAATCAGGGTGCGGTCAAGCGGGGTTGAACAGATGGTGGGAGGAAGGCAGGGTGTGGGGGTATTTTGGAAGCGTTTTGGCTTGGGATTGAGGGGCTACGGATCGATTTTCGCGTTCGAGCGTGGCGAGAGGCAGCGAAGAACCGATGCAACAGCAAGCCAAAACGCGGATGGGATGGAGTTGAGGAGTTGTTGGTGTGGAATTTGAGAGTGAATATGAAATTGAAACATGGTTATCAAAACAACCACCTGCATTGGCGAAGATACTAGCAGCCAGATGCGCGTTGAAAACGCTTCCCTTTTATTTTGAGTTTTTTGAAGAGGAGCTAAGCTCGCGACGTATTCGAAAAGAACCACTTCAACTCTTCAGGGCAAGCTTACTAATAACTGTCGCCGCATCGAGCGGCACCACAAAGGACGAATTTCATATTGATGAAGCCAGCATCCGGTCAGGGAGATCAGGTACTCATAGCACAATAAGACATGCCACCAGAATTTTCAGAGATTTCCAGGACCCAGAAACACAATCTAAAGTAGCTGTTTCGACGATACAATCTGCTATTTCAACCGTTGCTGTATTCTTAAGTCGCAATGAAGCCACAGAGCTGTTGTATTCCGGAGTGTCATCAGATGCGCATAAAGTTCTCAACCGCAATTCAATCAACGCGATTTTTAATTTCCCTTTATGGGCTGAAGTCATAGATTTCCCCAATGTTGCGAATTCAAAAGAACAATTGCTTCGTTTCGCTAATCCGGACACTGAAATTTGGTCCTTCTGGGCACGCTGGTATCAAGGCATGTGGGACGGTAAGCCGTTGGACTGGGAGCTTCAACGACGAGTGGCTTTGATTGACGATGCGGTTTGGAAGGTCGGGCCAGAAGCCGTGGCCGAGGAGATTGCGCGGATAGAGAGAGAAATGGCAGGGCCATCGCTGCTTGAGGAGAAAACCCTCCTGCGTCATGTCCAATACCTGTTAAAAAATCCGGTGCTGTCCCATGCCACTGCGATCAATGGGGCCGTGACGATTGAGCGGGCAATTGCGGGTTACATGCGGGAGGCTCCGGCGAATTGTTTGCCAGACGGGCTTGCCCATTTAGAAGAACTGCCCATGCATTTCCGGGCAATAGCAAAGGTTTTGACAATCAGCCCCCCTGTTGAAACAAACGAACGAGATCTGCTGGTCCAAATCCAAGGTCTGCATGCGCGGGTATCAAAGCTGGAGAAAGAGCTAGCTGTCGCGAAATCCAAAACATTGAAGGGGGTCATCTCTGAAAACGCCGCAAAAAAGTTTGGGGAAACAATCGGCAGCTTACCACTTTGGGCAGCGGTGGCCGGCAACGCAATGTTCTTTTTTGGCGTAGAGCCGAACGACCTAACATTGGAGAATTTCCGGGGTTTCGCCAGTGAATTGCTAAAACAGAACATCGAAACCCCAGCTCCTGTTGGCCAATCGCTTCCATTGGGCACTGACGTCTAAAGTTAAGGCGGGGGCTGTTCGGGCTGGCATCCGTGTTTATGGTATTTGGCTGGCAGGATGGGCCGCAAGTGTTCGTAAATATCAGCTTGTGCGTATTCAGGGCTTTGCTGTTACATCACAGGACTGCACCTCAAACCGTCCCACAGCCACGTCACCGGAAAAGCTGCCATCTTTCATGGCACAACCAGTGACCTGCTCTGCGGCGGCGCGCATGTGTTTGGCGATGTCCACCTGATTGGGGCGCAGCCGCAGGCCTGAGCGGACCACCTCAACGGCGTCGCCTTTTTGACGAACCGAGTAGGTTAGCCCATCTCTGCTCACGCTTTGGGCTGATTCCCCGACATACTGCAAAGTTGGGCTGCTGCAGGCAGACAAAAGGGATATTAACACCAGACAGCTGTGAATTCTCATGGGACGCCCCCTCTAACGCATTTGTTATGAGTTGGCCCGAAACAGGTAAAAATTGAATTAATTGGCCCCTATACGCCATTTGAGCCGCTTTTATGCCCCCACAGATCCGCCCTCTGACCCGTATGAAACGCTGCGTTCTGAACGGACACAATTGAAATGACGCGAGATTTCTGGCAAAGTTCCCCCACGAGTAACCGAACTGGGAGACATAGGCGAATAAGCTTAGCCCCACTTTGAACGAGGCAGTTCTATGAAACATTTTATCTTAGGGGCTTTACTGGTCGCATTCGCGGCCCCCATGGCGTCGGCGGGCACTGTCGAACGTGCATGTCTAAAGTCCGACCGCAAAAGCGCCAGCCGTGCGCTCTGTGGTTGCATTCAAGACGTGGCAGACCAAACGCTGACCCGCAAGGATCAAAAACTGGTTGCGACGTTCTTTAAAGACCCTCACCGCGCGCAGGAAATCCGCCAGTCGGACAACCACAGTCACGAAAGCTTCTGGAAGAAATACAAATCCTTTGGCAAAACCGCAGAAGTTTACTGCCTCCGCAGCTGATCAATCAACCCGTGGCTTGCTGCTTCGATCAATGTGATCGGGGTGTCAAAGTCGCGCGTATAATAGGGGTCCGGCACCTCTGAAGTGGTGGAACCTATGGCGCAGTCCAGAAACAATTGCACCGGGGTCGTGTTACCGGACGGGCGCAGCCTTTCGATGTCCGCGATATTATCCTCATCCATTCCGAAAATCAGATCAAACTGGTCAAAGTCTTGGGCGATGAATTGACGTGCGCGCAGGGCAGAGAGGTCATATCCGCGGGCCCGCGTCGCCTCTTGCATGGGTCCATAGGGTGGTTTGCCACGATGCCAGTTCGCAGTGCCAGCGCTGTCGATGGTAATGTCGATACCGGCTTCCGTTGCAAGGCGCCGAAACACCCCCTCGGCTGTAGGGGAGCGGCAAATGTTACCAAGGCAGACGAATAATACAGATTGGGTCATGCTTTAGATGTGATGGAAGCCCGTCCTGACGTCAATGGGGGTGCTTTTGATCACAGACGTCTTTGGTGGCTGCCCCTGCCGAGCACAGGGCAGCCGTTTATCAGGGTCACTTTAGTGATGAACGTGTGCGTCGTCTTTGTCCGCGTCACCATGTTTCATATCACCGTGCTCTGCTTTGCGCGCATTGTCGACGGGGATTTGGATGGCGACTTCGCCTGCATTTTCAAACACGAGGGTCACATCCAGCATGGCGTCCTGTTCGAATGGACCGTTCAGCCCCATAAACATGACATGGTTGCCCCCCCGTTCCAGCGCGAGGGCTTCCCCTGCGGGGATGGCGAAGCCTTTTTCGACGTGCATCATTTTCATAACGCCTTCACCCATGTCTTTGTGGGTGTGCAGCTCCACGCGCGCGGAGGCATCCGAACGCACATCGACCAAGCGATCATCGGTGTCTGAGTGGTTCATGATCACCATGAACGCGGCACCTGCTTTGGCAACCGGGCTGGCAGCGCGGGCGTATGAATCCTGCACCATGATGGCTGCGTCATCGGCAAATGCAGCTGTTGAAATCAAAACGGCGGCCAAAGTCACACCAAGGGATTTTGAGAAAGACATAGTCGTCTCCTGAATGGGGGTCTGATTGAGTTTAGGAATAAAGAGAATCAGACAAAACAGGAGGGCTACGACCACGAGGGGGCAGTAAACGTGCACCGCTCCATTGCGCCATTTGGTTCAGAGAAAGAATCGTCTGCCGCACGATTGAATCAACCACAGGAGCCGTAGCTGGGATCAGGCCGTCCAGTACGGTTATGAAACAATCCGGGCAATGCTGCCCTGCATTGGTTGGCCGTCCCTGTAAATCGACAGCGACCTCTACGGCGACCTCATTCAGGCAGAGCACAGCAGTGCCAGCCGCGGGGTTATGCCCCTGTGCCATACCAGAAGCGATGCTGGATAACAGCAGGGTCGCCGCGAGTAGAATCGCTGATATTGAACGCAGTGCAGACTTCATGCGTCTTGTTTACGCGGAGCGGACTCCGACACCAAGAGACAAAAAGAAGCGGCCCCGTCCGTTCAGACGAGGCCGCACATTCTTTAAATGTTCCAGAAGCTTAAGCGGCTGCTTGTGCTTTCAGGATCTCTTTTTTGACTTTTAGAGCGTTCGGGGACAGCTCTTCGTCTTTTGCTTTCGCCATGAATGCGTCCAGACCACCACGGTGATCAACGGTGCGCAGGGCAGCAGCGGAAATACGGAATTTGAAGCCGCGACCCAAGGTCTCGGACTGCAAAGTAACGTCGTTCAGGTTCGGTAGGAACCGGCGACGGGTACGGTTTTTAGCATGGCTGACGTTGTTGCCAGTCATTGGGCCTTTGGCGGTCAGTTCGCAACGGCGCGACATGTGCTCTTCCTCATCTCGGGGTCGGCGTCAGGCGGATCCTTCCACCGACTAGACAATTGAAACAGGCGCAGCCACAGCAACGCCCAAAATACTGTTGGCGGGGTGTACGTCCAATGACGGAGGAGGTCAAGCGATTCATTTGACCTGATGCAGCTGTTTTAACAGCGTTGCAGCTGCCGTTGTTGGTGTAGTCGTCCCAGAGGCCACGGCCAGCCCCAACTTTTGCATTTGAGCCTGAATAATCGGATCATTGTTCAATTGAGCCAAAAGGCCATAGCGGACCTCTTCTTCGAACCAATGCTGCGCCTGTCGGGCGCGGTTTGCACCCCAGTGGTTATGCTCTTTTCGCCAATCAGCAAGCTGTTGCATCTCTGACCACGCTGTAACCAATCCATCTTCTTGTAAGGCGGAGACCATCATTGCCTTGGGAAAATCATCAGGGTCCTGTGGTCGTTTTCGCAACAGACGCAGGGCTCCGGTGTAATCAGCACAGGTGCGCGTGGCTGCAGGTTTGAGATCCCCATCGGCTTTATTCACAAGGATAATATCGGCGATTTCCATGATCCCACGCTTGACCCCTTGCAGTTCGTCTCCCCCTGCGGGCGCCAAAAGCAACAAGAACAGATCGCTCATCTCGGCGACCATTGTTTCGGACTGACCCACACCAACGGTTTCGATCAGCACAACGTCAAACCCCGCGGCCTCGCAAAGCATCACAGCCTCTCGGGTACGACGTGCAACGCCACCCAGCTGACTTTGGCTTGGGGACGGACGAATAAAGGCGTTTGGATCGCGCGACAAACGATCCATCCGGGTTTTATCACCAAGGATCGATCCCCCAGACCGCGTCGAGGACGGGTCCACCGCAAGAACGGCCACCCGAAGTCCCTGCCCCGTCAACATCATCCCAAACGATTCGATAAATGTAGATTTCCCAACACCGGGTGTTCCGGACAATCCAACCCGCAACGCCTGCCGACCAGAACCGCGCAACAGTTGCAACAACTCCGCAGCCATGGCCCTGTGATCGGAACGTCGACTTTCAATCAAGGTAATGGCACGCGCTAAAGCACGACGGTTTGCGTTTTTCACACCTTCTGCGAGTTCTGACACATTCATCACGGGCTTTGAGCAACCTTCCGCTAGTTCCAGCGACGTCCCGGTTGACGTTGCTTGCTGTTTCTTGCCTTGATCACGGCGGGCTGTCCAGCATCCCGACACAATTGTAGCAAAGAGTTCAAAACATGCGACCTATAACAGGATTGATTGCAGCCGCTTTAATCACAGGTGTTTCAGCAGGTGCAACCAGGGCCGAAGATGCGGTATTTGACGTCTATCTCAGAGGTATCAAAGGTGGGTCACTTACGGTCAAGGCCAATGTAAGCCCCACCCAATATGCAGCGAGCGGTTTGGTCCAGACCACAGGACTTGTCGGCAAGATTGCCAAATTTCGATACACCGCAAATGTTCGAGGCAAAACCACAAACGCTGGATTAAGCCCTCTCAGCTATTCTGAAACCGAGCACACCAGCCGTCGCACCTCGACATCCACTATTGATTATCAATCGGGAACTCCTGTGGTTACAGATGGAAAAGACCGCAAACCACGGGATTATGATATTGATCCGGCCAAACAAGGCGACACCGTAGATCCGTTAACCGCAATCTATCTGACGGTACGGGCCGTCCCTGAGGATCAGGTCTGCGCACTGTCGACCTTTGTGTTTGACGGGCACCGGCGCAGCAAGGTCACCCTGTCATCCCGCATCAAAACCGAGGCGGGCTATCAATGCAAAGGCGAATATCGGCGCGTTGCGGGGTACAAACCCAAAGACATGCAAGAACGCACGTCGTTCCCATTTACGGTCGACTTTGTGCCGACAGAGGATGGAAAATTTCACGGAGAGAAGATTTCTTCGGCATCTCTCTATGGTACCGTGGTGATGAATCGCCGATAAGGGCGCAGTGAAAACTATAAAACTCCCTATTGATGCGGTGTTGCCAGAGGTTCTGGCCACCGTGACCCGCACCGGCCGTGTTGTTCTGCAAGCCCCACCCGGCGCGGGGAAAACCACACGTGTGCCATTGGCCTTACTAAACGACGGTGCGACGGGACGTATATTGATGTTGGAGCCACGCCGGTTGGCGGCGCGGGCCGCAGCAGAGCGGATGGCCGAAACCCTAGGCGAGCCAGTAGGTCAGACTGTGGGCTACCGCGTGCGCGGAGAGGCCAAGGTTTCCAAATCCACCCGCATTGAGGTCGTGACCGAGGGCATTCTGACGCGCATGATCCAATCGAACCCCGAATTGCCGGGCATTGGCACAATCATTTTTGATGAATTTCACGAACGGTCTTTGAATGCCGATCTGGGATTAGCACTTTGTTGGGAAATTCGCGAAGCCCTGCGCGATGATCTGAACCTCATCGTCATGTCGGCCACCTTGGATGCCGCCCCCGTCGCCGCATTGTTATCGGATGCGCCTGTGGTGACTTCTGAAGGGCAAAGTTACCCGGTAGAGACTCGTTGGTTGGAACGCCCGGTCCCTAAGACCACTCGATTAGAACAGGCCACGGCGGAATTAATCCGCAAAGCCGTGGCAGAAACCGAAGGCGGCATATTGGTCTTTCTTCCCGGCGAAGGTGAAATCCGGCGTGTTCAGGGGATGCTATCAGGGTTGCCGCCGGATGTCGAAATCCGGCCACTATTCGGAGCGATGAAATTCACAGAGCAGCGCGCCGCGATTGCACCGGCCCAACAGGGTCGCAAGCTGGTGCTGGCCACCTCTATCGCTGAAACTTCGTTGACCATTCAGGATGTGCGTGTGGTAGTTGATGCCGGACGGGCCCGTCGGGCGCGGTTTGATCCCTCTTCAGGCATGTCGCGCTTGGTGACCGAACGGGTAAGCCGGGCTGAGGCCACCCAGCGACAAGGCCGCGCGGGGCGGGTTGCCGAAGGTACCTGTTACCGTCTGTGGACCAAGGGCGAAGAAGGCGGGCTGGCCCCCTTCCCCCCGGCAGAAATCGAAAGTGCAGATCTGACCGGATTTGCATTGGAATTGGCCCTCTGGGGCACGGCGGATGGGGACGAGCTTGCTTTGCTGACCCCCCCCAATGCCGGGGCATTGACGCAGGCACGCGGGCTATTGTGCGCGCTTGGGGCCTTGGATGATGCCCACCGGATCACCGACCATGGCAAAGCCATTGCGGCACAGCCATTGCACCCGCGTCTGGCCCATATGCTGATCACAGCGGGGGCACAGGCCGCGTCGTTGGCGGCTTTATTGGCAGACAGGGATCCACTACGGGGTAATTCGGCGGATCTCGATTTACGTCTGGCCGCCCTGCGCGGGGACCGCAGCCGTGAGGCAAATCCGGCTGCTTTGGCGCGTATTCGGGACGAGGCAAAACGCCTGCGCAAAGGGTTAAAGGATCGCCCACCCTTATCAACCGCAGAACTGGCGGCACTGGCCTATCCCGACCGCATCGGATTGCGCCGTCCGGGCGATGATCCCCGCTGGATTTTATCCGGCGGGTCCGGTGTTGTGATGGCCTCTGAGGATTCCATGGCCGGAACGCGGTTGTTGGTCGTCACCGATACGGATGGTAAAGCCAAAGACGCCCGTATTCGTCAGGCTGCTACGCTGAGCGAGTCTGAAGTGCGGGGACTGTTTGGCAATCAAATCCACTGGGTTGAGCACTGCAGTTGGTCCAAGCGCGAGCGACGCATCGAGGCCCGTCGGCAGGAGCGCTTTGGGGCGCTGGTTTTGCAGGACCGCATTTGGAAAGACATCCCCGATGATGCACGGGCTTTGGCGGGTTTGGACGGCATTCGCGACATCGGATTGCGGTTCTCGGCGGCGGCCAACCGATTCCGTGCACGGGTGAATCTACTGGCAGACGGTGGAGAGGACATCCCAAGCTTTTCTGAGGAAGCTCTGATGGAGACCTTAGAGCAATGGCTGCTGCCGCATCTATCAGATGTCCGCACCGAGGCGGACCTAAAAGCTTTGGATCTGCTGGAGCCCCTCCGCAACCATCTGACGTGGGCGCAACAACAAATGGTGAATCAACAGGTGCCCAGCCATTTTACCTCTCCGCTCGGCAACCGCATACCGATTGACTACAGCGGGGAGTCTCCGGAAATCGAATTACGCTTACAAGAGATGTTTGGAACCACCGTACATCCAACAGTTGGCCCCAATCGCACGCCCCTGCGGGTGACGTTGTTGTCCCCTTCCCGCAAGCCATTGCAAACCACAATGGATGTGCCCGCGTTCTGGCACAGCTCTTATTCTGATGTGCGCAAGGACATGCGCGGGCGGTATCCGAAACACCCTTGGCCCGAGGATCCGACACAGGCCGATCCGACGCTGCGTGCAAAACCTCGTAAATGACCGAACCAGAAAGCCACTAAGCAACGTCGCCTTTGGCCTTTAGGTCTAATGCAGCCGCGATCAGGGTACGGGTGTATTCCGTCTGAGGATTGAAAAAGATCTCATCCCGCGTGCCAGATTCAACGACATCGCCTTGTTTCATCACGATGACTTTGTGGGACAACGCCCGCACGACCTTTAGGTCATGGCTAATAAACAGATAGGCCAGACCATATTTCTGTTGCAGACGCCGCAGCAAATCAACGATTTGTACCTGTACCGTCATATCCAACGCCGATGTGGGTTCATCCAAGACGACCATTTTCGGACGCAAAATCATAGCACGGGCAATGGCAATTCGCTGACGTTGACCACCAGAAAATTCATGGGGGTAGCGATCCATCGTGGCAGGGTCGAGGCCGACCTCCTCCATGATTTCAGCGACTTGTTCCCGCGCGGGACGGGCATCCCCTGTATCATGAATGGTAAGCCCCTCGGCAATGATTTGTTCCACCGTCATACGCGGGGACAGGCTGCCATAAGGGTCTTGAAACACGATCTGCATATCACTGCGCAAGGGGCGCATATCACGTGCCTTAAAGCCTTGAATATCGCTGCCCTGAAACACAATCGGGCCCTGAGATGCGATCAAACGCATGATCGCGAGGGCCAATGTTGTTTTACCTGATCCGGATTCGCCGACAATGCCGAGGGTTTCCCCTTGGCGCACAGATACAGTTGCCGCATTTACCGCCTTAACGTGGCCACTAACCCGCCGCATCAAGCCAGAGGTGATCGGAAACCAAATCTTCAGATCCTCGGTCGAGACAACTTCGGCGGCACCGGTGGGCACCGGTGCTGGCTCGCCCGTGGCCTCTGCCGCCAGCAGCATTTGCGTATAGGGATGACGGGGGTTGTCAAAGATTTCGGCGGTTGGTCCAGTCTCAACAACTTCTCCGCCCTGCATGACACACACACGATCCGCAATTTTACGGACGATCCCCAAATCATGGGTGATGAACAGCAGGCTCATGCCTTCGGCTTTTTTCAGATCGGCGAGCAGTTCAAGGATCTGTGCCTGAATGGTCACGTCAAGGGCCGTGGTTGGTTCGTCCGCGATCAGCAATTCCGGCCCGTTGGCCAACGCCATGGCGATCATCACCCGTTGCCGCTGCCCACCAGAAAGTTGGTGGGGATAAGAGCTGAGGCGTGTTTCGGGATCACGGATGCCGACCTTGGTAAGGAGATCCAGAATACGATTGCGTGCCGTATCCCCGGACAGGCCCTGATGGATTAACAGGCTTTCGGCGAGCTGTTTTTCCAGCGTATGCAGCGGGTTGAGAGATGTCATCGGCTCTTGAAAGATAAAGCTGATGTCATTGCCCCGCACCGCCCGCAGGGTGTTTTCAGACGCGCCGATCAGCTCTTGGCCTTCATAGGTCACAGACCCCTGAACTGTCGCACTGCTGGGCAACAGAGCCACGGTAGACAACGCGGTTACGGATTTTCCGGAACCAGATTCCCCCACCAACGCCACCGTTTCACCTTTGTCTATGTGGTAGGACACGCCTTTGACTGCGAGACTATCCTTGCCGTCCTGACGAAAGCTGACCTTAAGGTCTTTGACATCCAGAACACGGGTCATTGGAACGTTTTCCTTGGATCAAAGGCATCCCGCACGCCTTCAAAAATGAAGACCAGCAGAGACAGCATAATGCAGAAGGTAAAGAAGGCAGTGAAGCCAAGCCACGGCGCCTGCAGGTTTTGTTTGGCTTGCAGGGTCAGCTCCCCCAACGAGGGGGCGGAGGATGGTAGGCCAAAGCCGAGGAAATCGAGCGAGGCCAAACCGCCGATGGCACCGGTGATGATGAAGGGCAAGAATGTCAGCGTTGCGACCATGGCATTGGGCAGGATGTGGCGGAACATGATCGTGCGGTCAGAAACCCCCAACGCCTTAGCGGCGCGGACGTATTCAAAATTTCGCGCCCGCAGGAATTCAGCACGCACCACCCCAACCAAGGCCATCCAACCAAAAAGCACCGTGACAAGGACCAAAAGCCAGAAACTTCGCCCTAAAATCGCAAAGAGGATGATGATGATGTAGAGGCTCGGCGAAGAGCTCCAGATTTCAATAAAGCGTTGGAACAACAAATCTGTCCAGCCACCGAAATACCCTTGAATTGCGCCCGCCGCGATGCCGACAATCGACGAGCAAAGCGTAACAATCAGCGCAAAGAAGACCGATAATCTGAAGCCATAGATGACGCGTGCCAGAACATCGCGTTTGGTGTCATCTGTGCCCAACCAGTTGTTGCTGTCCGGTGCAGAAGGTGCCACGCCTGCAATATCGACGATGGTGTCGTAGCTATAAGGGATCAACGGCCAAATCAGCCAGCCTTTGTCGATCTCTTTCCCGTCGACCATTCCGGTACTGCGGGCCTCTTCCATGATGGCATCCGGGTCGTCATAGCAGCTTTCTAAGCCACCGGTGACGATCAAACATTCCACGTCCTCATATTGGTATTGCGCCTCAATCGGCAGATCACCCCCGAATTGCGTTTCGGGGTAAAACTTAAAGATCGGGGAATAGAACTCGCCTTGATAGCGCACAAGGATCGGTCGGTCGTTCACAAAAAACTCTGCAAACAACGACAGACCAAATATGATGCCAAAGATGATCAGGGACCAGAAGGCGCGGCCATTACTGCGAAAATTCCGCAGGCGACGTTGGTTAAGGGGAGAGAGTGCCATGATCAAGTCTCCCTCGAGTTAAAGTCGATGCGGGGGTCGACAAAGACATACATCAGATCAGACAGGATATTCACCAACAGGCCCAACAAACCAAAGAAGAAGAGTGTGCCAAAGATTACCGGATAGTCACGTGCGACGGCAGCCTCAAAGCCCAAGCGACCAAGACCGTCGAGCGAAAAGATGGTCTCGATGATGATCGAGCCGCCAAAGAACACCCCAATGAACAAGCTGGGGAAGCCCGCGATCACGATTAGCATCGCATTACGGAACACATGGCCATAAAACACCCGTCGATCTGCCAGACCTTTGGCCTTGGCCGTGATGACGTATTGTTTGCCCAGCTCATCCAAAAAGCTGTTTTTGGTCAGCAGGGTCAGTGTCGCAAACGAAGAAATTGTAATGGCGATCACCGGCAGTGTAATGTGCCAGAGGTAGTCAAAAATCTTTCCGAAGAAGCTCAGCTGGTCATAATTATCAGAAGTCAGACCGCGCAATGGGAAGATCTGCCAGTACGAGCCGCCCGCAAACACAACCAACAGCAAGATCGCAAAGAGGAACCCCGGAATGGCATAGGCAACGATGATCAACGCAGAGGTCCACGTGTCAAAAGTGCTGCCATCTTTGACCGCTTTGCGAATGCCCAGCGGGATCGAAATCATGTAAGCTAATATTGTGGACCACAGGCCCAGCGTAATCGACACCGGCATTTTTTCGAGCACTAGATCACGAACGGTGACAGAGCGGAAATAGCTCTCTCCAAAATCAAACCGCATGTAATCCCAGATCATATTGCCAAATCGCACCAAAGGAGGTTTGTCAAAACCGAACTGCTTTTCCAGATCTTCGATGAATTCCGGCGGCAAGCCCCGGCTACCTTGATAGGAGCCCTGATCGCCACTGGAACTGGAATCGATCCCTGCGTCACCCCCGGTGCCCGAAATCGATTGAAACACATCGCCCTCACCCTCTAGCTGGGCAAGGATTTGCTCAATCGGGCCACCAGGCACAAATTGCGTAAGCGCGAAGTTGATGATCATGATCCCAAGCAACGTCGGGATGATCAGCAGCAATCGCCGGAGGATATAGGCACCCATGGTGTTTCGCCTGCTCTTTTATTTATCCAAGGATCACTTCAGCGCGCCCGAGGCTTTTAGCTTTTCGCCTTTTTCAGCGTTATACCACCAGAAATCCATAAAGCCGAGGCCATAAGGTGGCAAAGGATCTGGGTATTCATATTGATCGTAATAAGCGACGGTGTGTGTGTTTTTGTACCATTGCGGCACCCAAAAACGTTCCGCCCGCAGAACCCGATCAAGCGCTCGAACGGCCACCTGCAAATCCTCTTTCGTATCCGCCGCCATGATGGTTTGAATCAGGGAATCCACCGCCTCACTCTTGAGGCCCATGGAGTTAAAAACAGACTCATCTGCGGTTTCTGATCCGAAATATTGCATCAGACCAGCGCCAGGCTCATAGCCCATCGGAAATTGATCCGTGATCATATCAAAGTCGAAATTGCGAGTGCGGTCAGTGTATTGTGCAGCATCGACACGGTTATAGACCGCATCAATCCCCAAAGCCCGTAGAGAGGACACATAAGGGTTTATCACCCGGTCAAATGTCGGGGAATCCTCTAGGAATTCTATGTTTAAGGTATCGCCAGCCGCATTGCGGCGCAAACCGTCATCCCCAACGACCCAGCCAGCTTCATCCAACAAGGCCGAAGCTTTACGGAGATTTCGACGATCCAATTGACGAGCACCTGAGGACGGTGGCAAAACAGCCTCTTCCGTCAGCACGCCAGCTGGAAGTGTGTCGGCTAGTGGCTCAAGCAAGGCCAATTCTTCGGGGCTTGGCAGACCCTCCGCGCGCAAATCTGAGTTGTCCCAGAAAGAATTGATGCGCTCATACAGGCCAAAGAACAATGTTTCGTTGGACCATTCAAAATTGAACATCAGGCCAATGGCCTCTCGGACGCGGGGGTCCTGAAACTGTGGGCGCCGCAGATTCATCACAAAACTCTGGCCCGGCGCGATGGTTCCGTCCTCAAGCTCTCCTTTTATGATAGAGCCATTGCTAATCCCTGGAAAATCATAGGCAGTTGCCCAAGTTTTTGAGGAATTTTCGATGCGAAACGTATAAGCTCCAGATTTGAAGCCCTCAAAGGCCGCTATACTATCACCAAAATATTCGATCCGAATGTTATCAAAATTGTTGCGCCCGATATTGATTGGCAGATCTTGCCCCCAATAATCGGGATTGCGCTTATAAATGATCCGTTGGTTGATGTCATAGCTGTCCAACAGATACGGACCAGACCCCAATGCAGGATCCAAACGGGATTCATCCAGCCCTGCGTCATTGTCGATAAACCATTTCTTTGAAAACACCGGCAAACCGCCAACCGCGTCAATGACGTCCCGTTTTGGAATGTCTGCTTTAAAAGTATATTTTATCTGATGTGGTCCAAGAACCTCAGCGCTTTCGACCTGCTGAGAGAGGACCGCACGGAACGAAGGGAGACCCTCATTCAGGAACAATTCATAGGAATACAGAACGTCCTCTGCTGTCAAAGGAGATCCATCCGCAAAGGTGGCCTCGGGCCGAATGTTAAAAATCACCCAATCGCGACTTTCCGGGTATTCAAGGCTTTCAGCGAGTAAGCCATAGGATGCGCCAATGTCGTCGGACGTTTGCGTCAACAAGGATTCAAATGATACCGAAGACAACGCCCCAGAGCGTCCTTTACGGGAATAGGGATTCATCGAGTCAAATGTGCCGGATGTCCACGTTGAAATCTCCCCGCCCTTGGGGGCCTCAGCGTTGACGTAATCCAAATGTGTAAAGTCAGTGGGGTATTTCAACTCGCCGAAGGTCGAGATGCCGTGAGATTTGATGATCGTATCCTCGGCAAACGCCATCACGCCAGATACAATCAATGCTGACACCATCAGCGGAACAGACATTAACACCCTGCGTCTCAGGTCATTATGGGGTGACCAGTGTGCAGCGACCGCGTGCGGCTGGGTGTTCTTCATATCGTTCCTCCGGATCTCTTTTGGATCAATGTTAAATCGTCTACATGGATAGGAATATCCGTGTCTTTCTGTTTCGTGGGTCTTCGACTTTGCTTTGATCGCAAAGAAAAATTCTCCGCTGCTCTGAGGTCTATCAGAGCACATAGGTTTTCCACAGACTAGATTTCACCACCACCTTTATTCAAGTTGAGAATTCGTGAACCTCCGTGAACTTGCTCCATTTTCTCGCAAGGCAGCAGTCACGCGCCCCTCGTTTGGACCTCATTTGCAAAGCTTTGCAGAACTTTCACACCCGAAATTCGACCTTTTAACACAAATAGGCGGCCATATGCCGTCGGCCAGCTAAAACACTTCAGGGCCAACAGGAAACGCGCTTCACGACCGGACAAAAATCCTCCTGTTTGGCACAAGATGTCTGCTGGTTGGGTATAATGGGGTAAAATCTGCCCCGCACCAACAAGAAACGATATTTTGCGCTGATTTTGAAAATATCGTCATATTATGATAGGAAATATTTATATCGATAAAAGGGGAGTGTAATGAACGTAAAAATACTATTATCTGGAGGAGCCATTGCTTGCGCCTCTGCATTTGCGACGGCGAGCTATGCAGCCCCCTGTCTAGAGGTCACTTTAACGGGGACGCAAGGTGGCCCACCTGTGTTTATGGGGCAAGCTGGTGCAGGCACTTTGATCACTTATGGAGACGAAGAAACAAACTGCCGAGACGTTCTCTTGCAATTTGATACCGGGCGCGGCACGACCCAACAGCTGTCAAAAATCGGCGTTCCGGCCGGGAAACTCACGGCGGTATTTTTTACACACATCCATTCGGACCATTCCGAAGGGCTTGGTGACCTGATGCAACTTCGATGGCATTTCAATTCTGCCGGACCAAAGGTGGATCTGGTTTGCCACGAAGACGCCAAAGCCGGTGCCGGCCACACCATGAGCTGCCAAAACTACGCCCAACATATTGGTGATGCTCTCATCAATTCTGGCGAAATGGCACAAAGATTAGCGGAAAATCCAAAGCGGCTGCCCGGTGGTCCTGCGGATTTGCTAAACGTCGTGACCTTTCCCCCTGCAAATGAGCCAATGACGGTTTGGGAAAAAGGCGATGTAAAAGTCAGCGCTATTTCTAGCCGTCATGTGGCAGGGCATGCTTCTTATCGAGTGGATACACCCGCGGGCAGCGTAGTGATCGGTGGGGATGCGGGCAACGACACCCCTGCCCCTCCACGCGATTCGTCGACCTCTGCGCAGGTTGAACTGTTAGCTGACGGCGCAGATATCGTTGTGCATTCAGTCATTCATCCGGTGATGGGGCCAGATGGCACAACAGGGTTTCCGCCTCCGATCTATTATCGACAGTCCACCGCCACCGACCTCGGATCCCTTTCTGATCGGGCTGGGGCGTCTCATCTGATGCTCACACACCTGATTCCACCAATCGGTGCAGCGCGGCAAGGACCGTATCCCTTGCCAAACGGAGGGCTGACAAAAGCCGATTACGTGGGTGCCGTCAAAGAGAGCGGATTTGGGGGCAATGTGATCGTTGGCACCGATTTGGCAAAACTGCGCATTTCATCAGAGTAATTCGTCTGACCAAAAAACGACAAAAGCCGCTCTGATTAGAGCGGCTTTTTCAATTTCAGACGTTCGAAATCTTATTGAATTGTTTCGAGGTAAGCGACCAAGTTGGCGCGGTCTTGAACTTTTTTCAGACCAGCAAAGGCCATTTTTGTACCCGCTGCGTATTTTTTCGGGTTGGTCAGGAAACCGTCCAGGCTATCATATTCCCAGTTGCCTTCCATCTCGGCCAAAGTGGCAGAATAGCCGAACCCTGCAACAGAGCCGATATCGCGGTTCACAACATTGAACAAAGTCGGGCCGGTGCCGTTGGCCCCATCTTCGAGCTTGTGACAAGCTTTACATTTACCAAAAACTTTTTCGCCTTTTGCAACATCGGCAGTTGCCAAAAGTTCGGTGAAGCTAGGTCCAACTTCAACTTCGGCGGTGTCAGAGGATGCAACTTCGATCAAGTAACCCGTCGCATGCTCATCTCCGTGGTCGCCATGGCCACCTCCGGTGTGAAACAGGGACTCACCTACCCAGCCTCCCAAAAGGAAAATCAGCAGAGAGCCACAAAGTCCGGCTGTAATCTTTGTCAGTGTCATTGTGTCGAACATGTCGCGATCCATATCGTCGGAAATTTTTTTGGTTACTACCCGCTTCCCCCGCCCTGTTGCAAGGTGTAGTTACCGCGACCAATCGCCTTAGTTGCGAAAAACACATGCCGGAGCATAAAAAATGAGTGGACGCATCGCATTTCAGGGTGAATTGGGCGCCTATTCACATCAAGCGTGTCGGGATTCCCGACCGGACATGGAAGCCATCCCCTGCCGCACATTTGAGGATGTGATTGAAACGGTCCGCAAAGGGGACGCCGATTTGGCCATGCTTCCTGTTGAAAATACCACCTACGGTCGGGTGGCAGACATTCACCGGCTTCTGCCAGAAAGCGGCCTGCACATCGTCGAAGAAGCCTTTGTACGGGTACACATCAATCTACTCGGTATCCCCGGATCGACGGTCCAAACCATCGATGAGGCCCACTCGCATATGGTTTTACTTCCGCAATGTGCGACATTCCTGAGGGACAACGACATTACAGGTCGTGTCAGCAGCGACAACGCCCGCGCCGCCCGCGATGTTGCAGAGTGGAAGGACCCCTCTATCGGCGCTTTAGCCAGTGAACTTGCCGGCGAAATCTACGGGCTAAACGTGCTGGCCCGCCATGTCGAAGATCAAGACAACAACACCACACGGTTTTTGATCATGTCCCGCGCTCTGGATCTAAAACGCCGGGGCAGTGCGGGGATGATGACCAGCTTTGTCTTTCGGGTGCGCAACATTCCGGCGGCGTTGTACAAAGCCATGGGCGGCTTTGCGACCAATGGGGTCAATATGACAAAACTGGAAAGCTACATGGTCGACGGCAATTTTTCTGCCACACAATTCTATGCTGACATCGAAGGCCATCCGGATGACCGCAACGTCCAGTTGGCGCTCGAAGAATTGGACTATTTCACATCACAGGTGTCGTTGCTCGGTGTATATCCAGCAGACCCAAAACGCCGGTAAAACCTGCAGAGTGTAACGGCGGCTTTCCAGAAAAAACCTGACCTCCGGGTCAGGCTTCAACGCCTACCTTTAGTCGCGATAACATATCGCGAACGATCCAGCGGTGCGCGATCCCCACAGGTATCATGTATAGATGTCCGAATAAATTATGGATACGAACGCTTGACGTCACGGTCACCACTGGCCCAACAGTTGAAACACAAGTCATGACATCTAGATGACGATCTCGTTCAGTAAGTACCAAGCAATTTTCATCCACATATTCTACCAGAAAAAAATCAAGGTGATCACCGACCTTTACCGTGCTCTTTTGATGACCACTAAAGCCTCCGATGCGCTTAACGCCGAACACTGAAGAAACAGCGTCCCGCACCCGAAACGCCAATTTCAATAGCGGTTGCGGACGGTTCATCTGGGTATTCCAAACCTCAAGAGGATGCATAGCGACCTGCAACTCCACAGATTGCGTGTCAAAATAGTTTAAGGTGGATAAAGGTTCTAATACGCGGATATTACTATCAGGCAATGTTATCATTAAGTTAGCTCTACCTTATTAGAGCACGTTGAGATCTGTCAGATAGATCCAGAATACTTAGTAAAAGCGATTAACCGCTGCCATTTTCTGGTGTTCCACCCTCAGGAAACTCGCCCTGCAGAAATCCGTTTCTCAATTTCACCGGCAAAATACTTTACCCGCTTACGATAACGTTTCTGCAATTTTGTTTTGGCCAGCTTCATGGATTGAAGCAATAAACGAGACGTTAAACCAGTTGCTTTGATATCTGTTTTGATAGTCAACCGCGTCCGCCCCCGAGACAACGCGACAAGTTCAACATCAAGATCCCCAGTCATCCCGCCCATGATACCCTGCATTTGCAACGAATTTGGACGCTCCATCGCCACAAGATCAGTGGCCATTTCACGTTTTTTTCCCCGAAACTTAAAACCAAGCACCCAATGCGGCACCGGCCCATCTGGTCCATCTTCTTGAGTGCGTTCGACCTCTATTCCTCGCCGCAACGCAATTCGTTCAAAATACCCAAAATCGGTGAGCGCAGTAAAAACTGCGTCTATCGGAGCTTCTATATCTTCTCGAGTAGACAACCGCATGGAAAAATACCTTAATCAAGCTACCTTCTTTTGCCGTTAATCCAGTGTATCCGCAAGCCAGTTTTGCAACAAGAAACGCGCAATTGACCCCTCGCGAGCCGGGTTGATTTTGGGATGCAGGCCGTCAAATGCAATAGCGATATCCTCTCGACTGACCCACATAGCTTCCTCTAACTCGACCGGATCGATTGTAATGTCGGCGGTCATGGCCTCTCCGGCGCAGCCAATCATCAAAGAGTTCGGAAACGCCCAAGGTTGACTGGCCAAATAAGTGACCAATCCCACAGTGATGTTGGCTTCTTCCAAAACTTCGCGGCGGACTGCGGCTTCTATGGTCTCACCAGGTTCAACAAAACCTGCCAGCAAAGAATACATTCCCTCAGGCCATCCGGGGCTACGCCCCATCAGAACTGAATTTCCTCTTGTAATCAACATGATCACCACCGGATCCGTCCGAGGAAAATGCTGTCCACCGCACGAAGGACAACTGCGCTGCCACCCAGCGTTAATGATTTCACTTTTTTCACCACAACGCGCACAAAATTGGTGGCTTTTGTGCCACTCCAATAACGCCTTTGCAGTCGCAGCCATTTCCGCATCCCGCGCCGTCAAATGGCTCATGATCATACGCAATTCCGAAAACACTTGCCCATTGGGCAACCCTGGATAGACATATTCATTGGGGTCAATAAAAGTTCGAAGCGCCGCTTCATCCAGCGACTCCGGTTGCCAACCCGAAACGTCACAAGCGAACCTTGGACCAGCTTCGTCCAATCCGAGAAAAATTGGTTTTTCCGGCGCATGATCCCAAATTTTATGCATTTTATCCAACCACACCACGGCATTTCTATGATTTTGGTCCACCAGAACCTTGCTCCGCCAAATCGCCATGCAGCGCGCGGTTGGATCAGCTTGCAGTGCTGCAATCTTTTCGGGATCATTGCGTAATTCAGCAGCCCGATTAAGACCAGAACCTCCAAATGTGACGGTTTCCGCGTGTTTCATGCCTGCCTCATCCAAATCGTGCAAATTTTCGCCAAACCTGCGCAGATTTGATCAGAAAGTCAAAATTCTTCTCACTAATTACGAAATTGTGTTTAGGCTAGGAGTCTTCTGCAACGTCTCGCCTGTCACATAAGTGTCGCCGTCAAGGTCTACGCCATCCCCAGAATTAGCAACGTGAGGTTTATCATGTCCAGATCGCCATCAATGTCCCGCCGTTCCTTTTTGGCAAGTACAGCAGCTGGTTCAGCACTGATTGCCCTGCACCCTTTTTCTGTGTCAGCCGCGCCAAATCAGGCCCATTTGCGGATCATGGAAACCACTGATTTGCACGTTCATGTCTTCCCCTATGACTATTACGCGGACAAACCACGCGACACAGTCGGCCTGTCCCGCACCGCGAGTATCATCGCCGACATCAGAGCCGAAGCCAGCAATTCACTGCTTGTCGATAACGGTGATTTTCTGCAGGGCAACCCGATGGGGGATTACATTGCCTATGAACGTGGGATGAAAGAAGGCGACAGTCACCCTGTGATCACCGCTATGAATACGGTGGGATTTGACGCATCGACATTGGGCAACCACGAATTCAACTATGGCCTCGATTTTCTAATGAAATCTTTGGATGGCGCGGAGTTCCCGGTAATCTCTGCCAATGTCGCATTGGATAAAGGGGCGGGTCCGAGAGCCGATAAAACCCTGCTAAAACCCTATGTGATTTTGGAGCGTGATCTCATAGACGGAGCTGGCAAAACACATCCGATTAAAATCGGTTTGATTGGATTTGTGCCGCCTCAAATCATGAACTGGGACCGCCGCCATTTGGAAGGCAACGTTGAAGCCCGCGATATTGTTGAAACCGCCAAGGCATATGTACCCGAGATCCAAGAACAAGGAGCTGATATCATTATCGCTCTGTCTCATTCGGGTCTGGGCGCGGCCACGGGTGACGTTCTGGAAAACGCATCTGTTGCATTGGCGGGTGTCGCTGGCATCGATGCCATGGTCACGGGTCACCAGCACCTTGTGTTCCCAAGCCCAACCTTTGATGGCAAAGACGGCATTGACCTTGCGGCGGGTACCGTACAGGGAAAACCAACCGTTATGGGCGGTTTCTGGGGCAGCCATTTGGGTGTCATTGATTTGATGTTGGAACGAGATGGCAATGAATGGAGGGTTATCACCACCATGTCCGAAGCGCGGCCCATTTCCCAACGAAATGAAGATCGCTCGATCACGGCCTTGGTCGAAGATCAAGAAAATGTGCTCGATTCTGTCCGTCAGCAGCACGAAGAAACCTTGGCCTATGTCCGGCGCGCGGTAGGCAAAACGAGTGCCCCCTTGCACAGTTATTTCGCGTTGGTAGCAGATGATCCAAGCGTTCAAATCGTTTCAATTGCGCAGCAATGGTACATTGAGGAGATGATGCAAGGCACCGAGTATGAGGGGCTGCCAGTCTTATCGGCTGCGGCGCCGTTTAAGGCTGGTGGGCGCGGTGGGCCTGAGTATTATACCGACGTTCCTGCCGGCGACGTTGCGATAAAAAACGTGTCCGACCTATATCTTTACCCTAACACGGCCCGCGCAGTTTTGGTGACGGGTGCGCAGGTCAAGGATTGGTTGGAACGCTCTGCTGGTATGTTCAATCAAATTGAGGCGGGACAAGCGGATCAGGTTCTGTTGAACCCCGAGTTCCCATCATACAACTTTGATGTCATCGATGGCGTAACCTATGAAATTGACCTAAGTCAGCCCTCAAAATTTGCCCCAAAGGGTGCGTTGCTCAACCCCGATGCCAATCGCATTGTCAACTTGATGTTCAATGGGGGCCCCGTTCGCGATGACATGGAATTTATCATTGCGACCAATAATTACCGTGCCGGTGGCGGCGGATCATTCCCTGGGGCAAACAGTGAAACCACGGTCTTTGAAGCCCCCGACACCAACCGAGATGTCATCGTGCGTTATATTGTCGAACAAGGCACAATCACCCCGTCTGCGGATGCCAACTGGACCTTTAAACCCCTGCCGGGCACATCCGTTCTGTTTGATACAGGGCCAAAGGCCAAAGATTATATGGGGGATGTCAAAGGCGTTTCGATTGAAGAGGCAGGTGACGGTCCAGACGGCTTTGCACGCTTCCGCATCTCTCTTTGATCAAAGGAATATGAGCATTAACGGCATCAATGCTAAAACACCGGTGCCGCATTTATTTCCTGCCACCAAAATGCTACCAAAAGTGTCATAGATCAGCAGAGGAATAAATCATGCGATTGACCACACTGGCGTTGGGAACGTTGCTTTGCTTACATGTTATGTCAGCGCAAGCTCAGGAATTGTTTGACAAAGAAACTTTTGCCCATCCCGCCGACGTACAGGACACTGTTTTTGGATTTGGCAATGGCAGCACAGTTGTCGCACCGATCCCTTTATCAAACCCAACTGTTGGCTCTGGCTTGATCCTTGGAGCTGGCTATCTATTCAACGTGGACTCTAAAAGCGATACGTCCTTTTTTGGCCTCGGAGCCTTACGCACGGACAATGGGACCGAAGGCTACGCGCTCGCCGGGAATTTCGCTATGCGTGAGAACCGTCTGAAATTCGGCTTTGCAGCCGGGGCTGTTAATGCGTTTTATCCACTCTATGTGGGCGGTGTTCCCGTTCAGATCAATCAATCCGGAGAATTGATCCAAGCAAACTTTGCCTATGGTTTTACACCCGATTTCGCTGCCGGCCTGCACATGCGGTATATTGACACCACGATTTCCCCCAAAGGCATCGGAAGCCTACCTCTGGATGTGGTGCCCGATACGAACTTAGGAATTTTCAACATTGGCCTGACCGCGGACTACGACACCCGAGACGATACAATCTTTGCAAACAACGGCTTTCATATCGCGGCAAAAACCTCTCATGGCTTTATCAATGGCGACAGTCGCACCTATGACAAAGTCACTTTAGTGTTTGATTATTTCACACCAGCTCCCAAAAAAGACGATGTTTTTGCCTTTCGCGTTGCTGGCTGTTCCGCCTCAGATTCTGCACCCTTTTATGACGCATGCGCAATTGGCGGCGATGACG
This sequence comes from Pseudoruegeria sp., assembly GCA_039972875.1. GTDB lineage: Bacteria > Pseudomonadota > Alphaproteobacteria > Rhodobacterales > Rhodobacteraceae > Pseudoruegeria. The sequence goes on along the minus strand of JBDWMA010000019.1, from coordinate 110,747 downwards.
CGTTCCGCGGCTATCCGTCGACACAATTCATCGACAACAACCGGCTTTCGGTGCAGGCAGAGTATCGTGGAAAACTGTCAGATCGCTTTGGCTATGCCCTATTCGGCGGTGTTGGTGTTGTCGGTGAAAACGGTAGTGAGTTGTTGGATGATGACCTTAAATCGGCGGTCGGTTTGGGGCTTCGATTTCGGCTATCCAAACAGTTCCCTCTGGATTTCGCCATCGATGCGGCCGTCAACCGGGATGGAGAACAAAGCACTTATGTCTATGTCGGCCAGAGGTTCTAGCCCGCGTAAACCTCCCATCATCGGGTGCTCTGCTTAGCGAAGCATCTCGGCCCACATCGCCTCATTGCCTTTACGAAACATGCCAATGTGCCCAATCGCCCTGCCCCCGAATATTTCAGGCTTTAGCGTTAGTTGTGTTTTGTGGGCATCGGGATAAAGCTGCATCAAACGCCAAACGGCCGAGGGAGGCACCATAGGATCATCTGATGCGGCCACCACCTTGAGGTCGCCTCCAAATGCTCGGTAGTCCGGATAAGGCAAAACGGAACCAGCATCGTTCAGATAGAACCCATGCGACGTACACCACCGCCGCCATTGCCAATACACCCCAGAGGGCAAATCAAGCCCAAGCCCCAAAATGCGCCCCGGCAGATATCCCATGAGACTGGTAAGCAACGGCCCCAACAAATACCAAAACAAGGCCGTGACAGGTTTATAGAACCACGGGTGATCCTTGAAATGAACAGGTCCAGACGCCACAGTAATCATACGTTTTATACGGGGTGCAGATTCAGACTGGAACGGGATCATGAGCCCGCCTATGGAATGACCGATAACCCAAATGGGCACACCTGGAACACGTCCCTCCATGGCGATCTGTGCTGCGACTTGGTCAAACCTGCCCCAGACTGCCATGGTAGCCTGAGAAGCGCGTGCCTTTTGCGTCAAAGACTCCCCTATATCACGATAATCGTAGGTCAGGCAGGCATACCCCTGCTCTGACAACCACCGTGCAAAAGGCGCATAAAATCCCTGCGGTACACCCGTGGCCGGATGAAGAACAATCGCGGCTTTAGGGGGGAGGCCGGGACGATAAAGCCTGCCGGAAAGGCGAGCTGTGTCTGCATGAAAAGAAACCTCTTCGATCGTTGGAAGAGTGTCTGCAAGGCGCGGATATTGCATCGTCATAGAGCTTCCTCTCTTTGGCCAGGACCGACTGGACCGATTGGTCTATTAGCATGACTGGACCATTCGGTCTAGCCCCTGTATGATCCACCTATGCATACCTCCGAAAACCCACCAACCCCAATGTCGACCAAGGATCGACTGATCGACACAGCCGCACGTCTGTTTCGAGAGCAAGGGTATCACGGCACCGGTCTCAGCGAGATTTTAAAGCAAAGCCAAACACCAAAAGGGTCGCTCTACCATCACTTTCCCAAAGGGAAATCAGATCTGGCGCTTGCTGCAGCGGATTGGGCATCAAAGGGGATGCTTCAGATCATTGATGATTCCTTCGCACAAGCCGTTGATTTCAAGGACGGCGCGACGACCCTGTGCTACAAGTTGGGGAAATTGTTTGACCTGCATAAAGATTGGCGTGGATGTCCCATATCCTCGATGCTGTTTGATCAAGAAACAAATGACGAATTTCGTGTGCATTCTGACAAAATTTACAACGATTGGCACGCCCGCACCATTGCGCATGCGGTCCGGTTGAACTATCCAACCGAGCGATGTAACGAGGACACCGAAGCACTTTTGCTAATGATACAGGGGGCATGGTCGATCTCACGGGCGCGTGGGTCTGCCGATATTATCCGAAAAATCCCTCAGCATCTGACGTTGTAATCCCCCCCTTGCACAACCGCCGCGAACGGATTATCTGGTGGGTTGAGAGGTTGGCGCGGGCAAGCGCCTCGCCAACCCGGTCAGATCCGGAAGGAAGCAGCCGCAACGAGTCCCGTTTGGGTCGATGTCCAGCCTCTCACCTTGCTAATACCCTGCTGAGTTAGGAGGATTTTATGATTGTCGCCATATCCTCTTGGGACGGGAACTTCTGACGCCCCTTTGGCGTGATACCCCGGGCCTGAGATTTGCTTCTGCTGCACCAAAACCGGTGACGGCGGCCGAATCTTTCTTTATTCAGGCAGACAAATGACTTCTGATATATTTACACTTGCCGACCTTGGCTGGTCGGCCCATTTCATGCAGCAACTTGAACTCGAAGAGTTTGAGACGCTGATCCCTGCCCGCCTTAGTGCGGTGCAACGATCCACAGCAACGGCGATGCACCCCGGCGGGGAGGCGCAGGTTCTTGTGCCCTCTGACCAAAGTACCGGCGACTATGCCATTGGCGATTGGGTTGTCCTTAATCCCGATTTGCTGCGAATTGAAAGGCGGTTAGACCGGCTTTCCCTTCTGGAGCGTCGAGCAGCGGGCACAGATGTCAAAACCCAATTGATGGCCGCCAATGTGAACACATTGTTTGTGGTTTCAAGCTGCAACGATGATTTCAACCCCGCGCGGCTGGAGCGTTATTTGGCACTGGCAGCCCAGTCGGATATTCAACCTGTGATGGTTTTGACAAAGGCTGATCTCGTTGAGAATCCCGATACATACGCAGATCAAGCGCGCGCGCTGTCACGAGATTTGCCCGTTCTGAATGTTGATGCACGGTCTGAGGCAGGCGTGGCTAAATTGTTCGATTGGTGGCCCAAACAGCAAACCGCTATTTTACTGGGCTCTTCGGGTGTTGGAAAATCGACGCTGGTCAACTCCTTAACCGGTGCGGATCAGGACACAGGCGGCATCCGAGAAGATGACGCAAAGGGACGACACACAACCACTGAACGCTCATTGCATCGGTCCGAGCATGGTGGTTGGTTGATCGATACTCCGGGCTTGCGGGCATTGCGTTTGCATTCTGCGGCCGATGGGATCGACAGTGTCTTTGCCGAAGTCTCTGAACTGGCGGCCACCTGCCGGTTTAGCGATTGCACCCATGCAGGCGAACCCGGTTGTGCCGTTGGCGCGGCCATTAAATCCGGCGAGTTAGATCCAGAACGTCTGGATCGTTGGCAAAAGCTGCGGGCGGAGGATGACCGCAACAGTGAAACCCTTGAACAATCTCGCAAGCGAGCCAAACGCTTTGGCAAAGTCGTCAAAGAAGCCATGTCGGAGCGTAAACGGCGCGGGAAATAATCAATGGGGCATCGGACCGTTCATTGGTCTGGCGCCCCACTTTTGCAGATCAAGCGCATCGAGTCTTAAACCAAGGCGCAACGTTGATCATCTCAGATCTCGGGCGATCCATCCCAACTCTCTAAAAATTCTGCCATAGCTGGCTCCCCGGTGAACGCCACCACATGTGGAGCCAGAACCGCCCCGGCGGTTAATGCCAGTCGTGCGCAGGCAATATGATCACGATTGGCGCGCGCGGGGCAGTTTTCGGAACCATGAACAATTGTGGACATCAGATCCCCTCCATACCCGTTCACCGCCGACAGATCCGGGCTCAACGTCAAGGCCCAAGCGAATGCCTCTGGCTGTCCTTCCCAACCGGCAACCTGCAAAAGCGGTAACCCTTGATCAAACAAAGCATCCGTATCCGCCCCAAGCGCAACAAGAGCCTTTGCGTGGGGCACCCCACCTGTCCGACGAATAATATCACCAAGTAAAAAAGTGGCCTGTGTCGGGTCCGTTAAAAGGCCCACCGTTGGCAATCCTACTGCAGCATCCGCAAGACGTTGCTCATCGGCAGATAGCGCCTCGCCCCCACCGGCATCGGCAACAACATCGGCAAACGCTGTATTGCCGTAGATCTGAGCCAATACATGGGCACTTCGCCCTTCCCACGTTAATGACACATCAGCCCCATAGCGTAACAACAGCCGCGCCATTTCGGCATCGCAACCCCGGCGTGCCGCTTGGTGCAACGATGTGATGGCACCCCCTTCCTGATGCAATGACCCCGCCCGCAGCAACATTTCAACCATGACATGATTGTTGAAATCCAATGCCCGCAACAATGCGTTAGTGCCTTTTGGATCAGCCCCAAATTTCAACAGCAAGGCAAGCCCCTCGGAATGGCCCAACTCCGTGCTGTGATAAAGCGATTCATTGTCGTTGGGGTTTGCGCCATGCGCCAATAGCCACGCTGCAAGCGGCAAATTGTCAGCGTGCCCCAGCGCCCCGTACAATGCTGACAACAGATCGGTGTCACCGGCTGCAAATGGATAGCCGTCATTGACATCCGCCCCATGAGAGACAAGCAGCTCTGCAATCGCGAGCATATCTTGCTGCAAATCTGGCCGCGCATGTACGTAGCGTGAAAACGCCAAATGCAGAATCGGACGGCGTGGGCCAAAAGTGCGGATCGCGGCGTCCGGATCTTGGGCTAAGGTTGATCTAACCGCAGGAAGATCAAGCAAAGCACACTGCAATCCAAAAGCTCCATCAGCCAGATGGGGGCTATCGACAAGCAATTGTGCCACCACATGGGATTGTCCGTGAATTAGCGCGATCTTAAGGCGTTGTTGTTTTTCGGCGTGTTCATATCCGGCAATCTCACTCGCGAGTTTGAGCTTCGGCCAGCTTTCAAAGCCATTTTCCTGTGCAATCACATGCAAGAAGTCAGCGCGTTTCAATTTGAAATCATCGCCTTTGCGGGGCGGGTGCAGACGCAGTCGATGGACCGCATCAGCCTGATTTTCATCGTAGTGCTTCTGCAATCGTTTGGCGGCGCGGCGCAGTTGATCAAGTGTCTGAGTCATTGGGTTTCTCCTGACAGAGGCCCGCTGATCCGCTACGTGGGCACAAGAAAAACCAAATGTGGTTTCGTCTACTCTCTCAGGTGCCTTGCAGCTTTCCGCGGATCAGGCGGCCTCCTAAACAGGCCTATCTCATCTGTAGCGGATACAGTTTCAAGCTGGCAAGCCCCTTGGTGCACTCACGTGAGACAGAAATTGCTACATTTGGCGACTCTGGACTGATGACCTTCCCCCACTCTTAATCACTAATCGAATGAACCCACGCTTGCAGCCAGAGCACAGCAGTTTTAGAGTCGTGCCGGAAGACAGGGAGCTAACATGTCCGAGACCGCCGATTCTGTTTATCAAGTGCTTGCCCGCAAGTACCGCCCCGCTACCTTTGCGGATCTGATCGGGCAGGATGCCATGGTCCGCACCCTGAAGAATGCCTTTGAAGCGGATCGCATTGCGCAAGCGTTTATTATGACCGGGATCCGGGGGACGGGCAAAACCACGACAGCTCGGATCATCTCAAAGGGGATGAACTGCATCGGTCCCGACGGGAAAAGTGGTCCAACCACGGAACCTTGTGGGGTGTGTGAACACTGTGTGGCAATTGCCGAAGGCCGCCATGTCGACGTGATGGAAATGGATGCAGCAAGCCGCACGGGCGTCGGCGACATCCGCGAAATTATTGACTCCGTACATTACCGCGCAGCCTCTGCCCGCTATAAAATCTATATCATCGATGAGGTCCACATGCTGTCCAACAGTGCGTTCAACGCGCTGCTTAAGACACTTGAGGAACCCCCTGCCCATGTCAAATTTATCTTTGCGACCACTGAAATTCGCAAAGTTCCGGTAACTGTCCTGTCGCGCTGTCAGCGATTTGATCTGCGCCGGATTGAGCCCGAAGTGATGATCGCGCACCTACAGCGCATTGCGGGGTTGGAAAACGCTGCAATTTCCGAGGACGCGCTGGCGCTGATCACCCGTGCCGCCGAAGGGTCTGTCCGGGATGCAATGTCGTTGTTGGATCAAGCTATAGCCCATGGCGCAGGCGAAACCACCGCTGAACAAGTGCGCGCAATGCTGGGATTGGCTGACCGTGGGCGCGTGATGGATTTGTTTGAAATGATCATGCGCGGTGATGCATCCGATGCCCTGATGGAATTGTCCGCGCAATATGCAGACGGAGCCGATCCAATGGCAGTTCTGCGCGATCTTGCAGAAATCACCCATTGGATCTCCGTAATACGGATCACACCAGAGGCCGTCGAAGACCCCACCATCAGCCCTGATGAGCGGGCCCGTGGTCAAGCACTCGCCGCGGCGTTGCAAATGCGGGTTTTGACCCGGATGTGGCAAATGTTGCTCAAGGCTCTCGAAGAGGTGGCAATGGCCCCCAATGCGATGATGGCCGCGGAAATGGCCGTGATCAGACTGACCCATGTTGCGGATCTGCCTAACCCCGAAGATTTGGTAAACAAACTGAAGGATATGACACCCCCGCCCTCTGGTGGCGGTGGCGGCATGCCTGCCCCTGGCGGGGCAGGTGCACCTGCGGCGAGCGGAGGGGGCGCCTCGCTGCGCTCTGCGCCTCGACAGAACGGATCTGGCACACAAGCAGCATTGGCTGTGGCACAGGGTACAGAATCGGCATTGGCCCGCTATGCCCGGTTCGATCAAGTTGTCGAATTGATCCGCCAACATCGGGACGTAAAACTTTTGGTGGAAGTTGAAACCGGATTGCGTTTGGCAAGTTATTCACCGGGGCGGATCGAATTCGTCCCCACTGACCTTGCACCGCCCGATTTGGCACAACGGCTTGGGAGCAAATTGCAAGCTTGGACCGGTGTGCGTTGGGCCGTAACAATCGTTAACGATGGCGGGGCATCAACAATTGCCGAGGATCGCGATGCGGAACGATTGGCTCTCGAGGCTAAAGCCAAAACCCATCCAATGGTTCAGGCTGTCCTTGAAGCCTTTCCCAAAGCCAAAATCACCGCCATACGTACGGCCAAAGATATCGAGGCCGAAGCCGCAGCGGATGCCCTACCCGAAGTTCCGGATGAATGGGATCCGTTTGAGGATGATGCCTAAAACGCGCCGCACCCTACCGCTTTTGCTCTGCCTAAGTCTTTTGGCTTGCAAGTCCGAGGACGGGTTTGTCCACAGTTCCATCGCCCTAGAACACCTCGGCATGGATTGCGGGCCGACACCTGTCGACAAGAATGTTCTGACGGGGCAGAAATCGATTAGTGGCGACTCTCTAGATAATGCCAGCGGTGCGCCCCTCAAATTTGCAGATGTCCCCATTATCCCCGCAGAACGGGGAACCACTTTTGGTGCTGTGATCTCCTTTAACTACGCGCCCCAGTCCAGTATTTTGACAGCGCACGTCAACCATCCACCGATGGGGGATCGTAAGACAACTACGCAAAACTGGCCTGTAAAGTACAAAGACTCGGCCCAGTCCCTGATTGGCTATCAGCTCGAAGATCCCGAAGACCTTATCCCCGGAACTTGGACGTTTAAGCTATATGACGGGGAAACACTGCTCCTAGAAAAATCGCTTGAATTGAGCCCATCGCGCGAAGATCTTCCGCCGAAAGCGCCTTGTTTGTTGGTTCGTCGCTAAACTTAATTGAGCAGATAACAATCAAAACGGGGCGCGGCCTGCACCACGCCCCATCTCTTATCAGACTCCAAAAGCCCAATAAGAGAACACCGGTCAGGGATAACCAAGTGTCTTAAGTCAGCTCCCACGCAGAAACCGACGCTCGTGCAAAAGTCGCGAACGCATCTCTTGGGCTTTGCGACGTTCATGGATCAAAAGGGCATCCTGATGGGTCAACGGCTGATTACTATGACCTTGCGCTTCATGGTTGGCGCGTCGTTTTAAAAATCTACTTAACATATCAATCTCCTTGACTTTCGTAGTTCATAATCAAGAAATAAGGGCTATAGCCCTGTCATTTCAAATCAATATAACTTCACATATGTAAGCTGAGGTAACATTCATTGAGCTTGAACAAATTGCCTTCCCTCGCCGCCCTTCGCGCCTTTGAAGCCGCTGCCCGGCATCAAAGCTTTAGTAAGGCCGCACAAGAACTCAACGTAACCCACGCCGCCATTGCGCAACATGTGCGCAGTCTTGAGGGCGAGTTCTCAGAAACTCTTATCCAAAGACAGGGACACAGCATGATCCCGACCTCGGCAGGACGAGAGTTGGCAGAAGACCTAAAGGCTGGGTTTTCCAGGATCAGCGACGGGGTGGATAAAATCCGCACCTCAGGGGACAACAGACCGTTAAACATGTCCGTGACACCGGGATTTGCAGCCAATTGGTTAATGCCACGCATCGGGGAGTTCTGGGCCAACTATCCCGAAATCACCTTGAACATCAACCCAACCATCGGCCTCGTTGATTTGAAACGGGACGGATTTGATCTGGCGATCCGATACGGTGAGGGTAACTGGCCAAGATTACATTCTGAGATGTTATCGAATGGAGACTTTTGGGTCGTGGCCCATCGCGACCTTCTTGAGGGGCGTCGGGTAAATTGCCTTGATGACGTTCTGGATCTGCCGTGGTTTTTGGAAAACCACACAAACGAACGGCGTGTCATTGTCGAACGAGAAGGCGTGGATTTCGATAAAATCAACCTAACACTATTTAACACCACCGAACTTGTTCTATCGGCTGTGTTGTCCAAACTTGGGGTCAGCCTACAAGAAAGATCACTGGTCGATCAGCACATAAAGAATGGTGAATTGGTAAACGTTTGCGCACTGTCACAACCCGGATTGGGTTATTATCTGGTGACCCTTCCGGAACGTAATCCACCGGGCTTACGACAATTGACCAAGTGGCTTCACAGCAAAGCACAAGAGGCCACCTAATACGAAAAGAGCTCCGGAAATACCGGAGCCCCTTCTCTTCTTGCCTGCCTATTCCTTATTTCCGGAACGTCGCCTTTGTAAATCCAGCCTGCCGCGCTTTTGACATCGCGTTGTTGAGCTGGTCCTGAGTTTGGTATGGGCCTGCCATAACCATCCTCAGAGACTGACCGTTTTTCTTGTAAGTGCCATAGCGAACCTGCAGCCCCTTGCTTTGCAGTTTTCGAGCAGCAAGTTCCGCCTGTTTTGGGTCTTTGTACGCACCGATACTAACATAACGATGCTTTGCTTTAGCCAATGGCTTTGGCGTTTTTACCGCTTTTGAGCGGGTTATATTGTTGTTCTTTCGGTACTGAATTTGCGCGTCCGTCAGATAGATATCCTGCGCAACAGGGGCCTGAACCAACCGACGCGGAACCGTATCGGTCCAAACCATGCGCATTTGCGCGTCACCCATCGCAGTCCGACGGTTGCGGTACGGATTTAGACGGTCATCATCAAACGCGGGTTTATAGTTTTTAGGCAACTGTGGTTTTGCGGGGCGGATAACTTTGGACTGCGGGGAGACCGGTGAAGTCGTTTTAACTTTTGGTCCGACACCGTAACTCCCGGGGTGTTCTTTTTGGGGACCACACCGAACAACGTAACGGCTGCCATCGCCGATATATTGTTTTGATAGAGTCGATGCTTCGGGACATTCCTGAGACGTGGTCGTCTTTGCGGATTTAGACTCCGGTTTAGACGTCGGCTTTGTTATTGTCGTCGTTGTGGAAGCGGTTGCGGCGGTCGAGGCCGCTGGTGCCACAGGTGCGGTCGTTGCTTTCGGCACGGTCGCAGTTTGTGTCGGCGGATCTTTGATAACCGGAACAGTTTGAGGCTGAGCACTGGCAAATGTTGGCTTCGCGCCGCAAATCACTCTGCGATCCCGCGATACCCGAGGCACCCATGTGGTCGCATCACCGACACCAGCGCGGACGAAAACACATCCGCTGCTGTCGACGTATTGCGACCCTTTAAAGCTGGACGGCGGAAATTCTGCCGGGCCTGTTGATTCCCTCAAGGACTGAGCTGGCGCAAACGTCGTACATGCCAAAGTCAGGATCAGTCCGAGGGCTGTTGTTTTTACTGCTCGCATTATGGTGCCCCCACACAAAATGTTGTGTCAGGATGCAGGATATAGGCGAATCAGTAAAGCCCTTTTCCGAATCACTTTGACATTTTTTCGAAATTAAAATCGACTTTTGCAGCCGATTCGCCTATTTCGTACCAAACATCCGGTCACCCGCATCGCCAAGACCCGGAACGATATAGCCTTTTTCGTTTAGACGTTCATCAAGTGATCCGGTTACGATTGGGACATCGGGGTGCGCCTCTTTCATACGCGCCACGCCCTCAGGCGCCGCCAATAGGCACATAAACCGAATATTCTTTGCGCCCGCTTGTTTCAGCAAATCGATCGCCGCAACTGATGAATTCCCCGTTGCCAACATCGGATCCACAGCGATCACCAAACGATCCCCTAGCGCATCCGGCACTTTGAAATAATACTGAACAGGCTTTAGAGTCTCTTCGTCCCGATAAAGACCAACAAAACCGACACGCGCTGATGGGATCAATTCCAAAACGCCATCCATCAAGCCATTTCCGGCTCGAAGGATAGAAATCAACGCCAGCTTTTTACCATCCAAAACCGGAGCATCCATAGACTGCAAGGGGGTCTCCATGGCCTTGGTCGTCATCGGCATATTACGCGTTATCTCATAGGCCAACAAATGGCTGATTTCACGCAACAATTGACGGAACTGATTAGAAGGCGTGCGCGCATCGCGCATGTGGGACAGTTTGTGCTGAACCAGCGGGTGATCGACGACGGTCAGATGGTCACGCATTTGCTTTTTCCAGACGTTTGATGAGGGCCGCACGCGTGTCTTCGTCACAAAAAGCAGCGTTTGCAGCGGTTATGTTAAATTCGGTAAAGCTGTCGGCATTATACCCAAAGGTTTCCGCCAACCGATCGTATTCATGTTTCATTGTCGTGTGAAAAAACGGCGGGTCATCGGTCGATACAGTCACCTTTACTCCGCGTTCCCGCAAACGCTCTATCGGATGATCTGACCACTTTGGATACACGCCTAGGGCAATATTTGACCCCGGACAAACCTCAAGTGTTATACCATCCTCAACAAGGCGATCCACCAAGGCAAGGTCTTCGATTGCGCGAACACCGTGGCCAATACGCTCAACCTTCAGATCATCCAGACAGCCTCGAATACTCTCTGGGCCACCCCATTCACCGGCATGGCAGGTGAGGCGTAATCCCGCTTCTCGCGCCATATCAAAGGCATAAGAAAAATCGCCAGGCTTTCCGGATTTCTCGTCACCGCCCATCCCCAAACCCGTGATAAAGTGACCGACGGTTTCGGCCGCGCACAGAGCTGAGGCCTTGGCCTTTTCAGGCCCAAAATGCCTTACGGGCGTGACGATACCTTTCAGGATAATCCCATCTCGGGCCTCTGCTATTTTGGCGGCTTCCTCAATCGCGTGAACATATTCCCGCCAAGCGCCAAGATCACCCCCACCGCAAAAATCAGGAGAGATAAAAGCCTCGGTATAAATCACGCCATTTGCAGCGCTTTCCTCAAGGACCGCCGTGGTCAAACGACCAAAATCCTCGGGCGATTTCAAGGCCTCAGTCGCTGCCTCATAGACCTTTAGGAAATGCCAAAAATCAGTGAAAGCATACCCACCGCGTTCATTAAACACCCCAGCCATGTCTATATTTTTCTCAGCAGCAAGGCCCCGAATAAACGCAGGTGGTGCCGCTCCTTCGATGTGCAGATGCAGCTCAACTTTGGGCAGGTCGGTAACACTCATAGAAAACTCCTTCCGGGCCCTTCGGCCGGTATATCAAGATGGTCCGCAATTGTTGCAGCAATGTCGGAAAATCCGATCTGACCGATCTTTCTCGACCCCATTCCGAGAGCTAGAACAGGCACCCGTTCCCGCGTGTGGTCGGTGCCGGACCAAGTGGGGTCATTTCCGTGATCCGCAGTAAAAATCAGAATGTCACCCACCTGCAATTGTTCTGTTAAACGCGGAAGTTGACCATCAAACCATTCCAAAGCTCGCGCGTAACCGGACACATCGCGGCGGTGCCCATAGAGACTGTCAAATTCAACAAAGTTGGCGAAAGTAAAGCTCCCCGCCTCTGCTGTGTGCATCGTGTCCAACAGATGCTCCATCAGCGCGGCGTCACTCCCCTTTTTAACATCATCAATCCCACGCATGGAAAAGATATCTCCTATCTTTCCAATGGCATGAACGGAACAACCCGCTTTTTTCGCGCGATCACACAACGTATCTTTGGGAGGTAATATGGCAAAATCTTTGCGATTGGTCGTGCGCGTGAAACCGTTCTCGACACATCCAACAAAGGGCCGCGCGATGACACGCCCAACTTTCATACCATGTAAGGTCGGGGCAAGATCTGCACATAGCTTTAGCAACCGATCGAGTCCAAAGTGTTCTTCATGGGCGGCGATCTGCAGGACACTATCAGCTGAGGTATAACAGATCGGATATCCGGTCTGCAGATGGGCTGCGCCCTCTTCCTCGAGAATCACGGTGCCAGAGGAATGTCGATCCCCAAGGATGCCATCTGTCCCCGCAGCACGGCAAATTTCAGCGACAAGATCCGCAGAAAAGGAAGGGAGCGCGTCTGGGAAATAATGCCAATCCCACGGCACAGGCAATCCGGCAAGCTCCCAGTGGCCTGAAGGGGTGTCTTTGCCCGGAGAAATTTCCGTGGCCGCACCCCAAGCACCCGTTGGTGTCGCCACCAAATTCGGCGTTTCCGCCCCTGAGGCAAGACGTATAGCCGCCCCTAGCCCAATCGCATCAAGGTTGGGTAACAACAGCGGTCCACTTCGCCCGTCCTCTGCTGTACCGGTCATACAGGCCTGTGCAATATGAGCCAGCGTATTGCTGCCCTCATCCCCAAAGGCCGCCGCATCTGGCGCACCACCGCAGCCCACGGAGTCCAACACAACAAGAAAGGCACGGGCCATTATCCTAGCCTCCGATAAATCAACGGCGGTGTATCAACACTGCCCTCTGTGATTTTGAACGCAGCCCTCACCAACGGTGCAATGGATTCCGCCAATATCATGTCATCTGCATGCAACCGCAGCAGCGGCGTCTGCTCATCCACCGCATCCCCCAGACGCAGGATATGAGACAGCCCAACCGCCGGGTTGATTTTATCGCTTTGTACCTGTCGACCACCTCCAATAGATATTACAATTTTACCAAGCGCCTCTCCGTCAATCGCAGCAACGCGGCCCTTTCTAGATGACATGATATCGATCACCGCAGGGGCTGCGGGCAATCGATCTCGCCAATGTTCAACAAAGTCGTTCGGGCCGCCCAGCTCAGATACCATCCGACCAAACCGCTCAGCAGCAGCCCCGCTTAACAAAGCATCGGCAATCGCATGTGTCCCGGACATCAGATCGCTTGTCACACCCCCAAGGCTCAATAACTCTCCGCCCAGCGCGGTCGTGAGTTCACCTAAAATCGGAGATTCCAAATCGCCGGTGAGAACGCTCATCACTTCCATAATTTCCAACGCATTCCCCATAGTGCTGGCGCAAGGTTGATTCATGTCAGTCACAAAGGCACGTGTCGGGCAACCCGCACCATTCGCCGTTTTCACGAGCGTATCAGCCAAGTCTATGGCTTTTTCCCGCGTTTTCATAAATGCCCCCGACCCGCATTTAACGTCCAAAACCAAACCCGAAAGGCCCGCGGCAAGCTTCTTTGAAAGGATCGACGCCGTAATCAGATCAACACTATCGACCGTCGCAGTTACATCTCGAATGGCATAAAGCCTACGATCCGCTGGTGCGATCCGCGAAGAGGCACTGACAATGGCGCAGCCCACATGTTCAACCACATGATGTAGTTTATCCTGTGATACATCGGTGGATAACCCTGGAATAGATTCCAGTTTGTCCAACGTGCCCCCCGTATGACCCAAACCACGTCCAGAAATCATCGGAACATAAGCCCCAGCGGCCGCCAAACATGGCGCAAGCAACAATGACACGCAGTCCCCAACGCCGCCTGTGGAATGTTTATCCAACACTGGGCCGGGCAAGTCCCAGGTCATCACATCGCCACTGTCCCGCATGGCTTTGGTTAGGGCAACCCGCCCCTCCTCGCCCATACCATTTAACACAACAGCCATAGCAAAAGCCGCGGCTTGCGCATCACTGACCGCCCCATCGGACAGACCGTTGGCAAACCACAACAGCTCTTCCGTGCTCGGAGCTTCCCCATGGCGGACAAGCGATATGATGGATCGCGCATCCATGGTCTAGCTGGTTTCCATATGAGAAGGCGTAAATGCGCCGGGCATCAATTCACCAAGCGTCATCGTTCGGGAATTGCCTTGTAAATTGGTCATAGTTACCAGCGTTTCAGGTGTGCCAAACTCAGCCAGTTTTTGACGACATCCGCCGCAGGGGCTAACCGGCAAAGGGCTGTCAGCAAGAATCAATGCTTCGGTTAACTCAGTTTCCCCGCTGGCCACCATCAAAGCAATTGCACCGGCCTCCGCACAGGTGCCTTCGGGATAGGCTACGTTTTCCACGTTACATCCGGCATAAATCTTTCCGCTTGCACTTCGGATCGCGGCCCCCACTTTAAAATTGGAATAAGGCGCGTAGGCCTTAGCCCTAACATTTTTAGCCGCTTCTAATAAATTCACGCCGCGCTCCTCAAATTTCAAAATTGACCTCTTGGTCAGTTTTTCATGCCAAGCTGATCCACTAGATGCAAGGGAGGTTTCAATAAATCGTCTCAAAACGCCCCGGCAATGCGACCTCAAGCAACTCCAAATCCTTTGAAGGGGCGCAGTAGCGGGTGGGCATTTCGGGCGGGATTACAAATGCATCCCCAGCCGACAATACAAAAGGTGCCTTGCCTTTCCCCTCTAACGTCATTGTCCCGTCCAACACAAAGGTGAACAAAATATCCCCTTGATGTGTTGCCCAAGGGGCTGGCTCTTCGGATGGACGCACCACTTGAACACTGGCCACCCCTTGCGTGTTTTTATTGATCGTGGTGTCCCGACAGCTAAATCCAGGCACTCGAAAAGGCCGCCACAGGGCATCCTCAGCCTTATGGTGCACAAACCGCTGCCCCTGAAACACGCGTTCTGGGTTAACCGGGCCATTGGGCAATTCCATCTCATGATCTATTGTGGTGACATGCTCCGCCGGTACACCGATTTCAATGACTTCGATATTATCGCTCGCAAACAGAACCCGGTGCCGGATTTCTGGCGGTTGAATCACGCAGTTTCCCGCATAAAGGCGAAAGGGCTCTCCCTGATCTTCGTACACCAAGTCCACCCAACCACGATAACAATAGATCAATTGAAACCCGACGGTGTGATAATGCACCATATCTGGAACAGGCCCGCCATCTGGGATGCGGATATGGCTGGCGATGATTGATCCCCCTAAACGAGACGGAATCAAATCCCGATAATGCATCCCTGCTCGGCCAATAATCCACGGTGCTCGATCTGCCAGCCGGCGCACCACAAAGGCATGATCAGTTTCTGGCAACACCAGCGATGGGGTCAACTCCACAATTTCAACCAGCGTTCCATTTGGCGCTGTCAGAGAGGTCGCCCCATTCGCAAAAGCCTTGGGATCATCTGACAAAATGCGCAGTGTTCCCGGAGACTCTTTCGCCCCCTTCTCCACGCGAACGCGAATGCCGTGACCTGAAAAAACCGCCACCTCAGGGTCATCTGCCGGATAAATCATGTCCATCCGCATTTTGAGAACCTTTGTAAAAAAAGGAATATCAGCGCGTAATTCCTGTGTCGGCAATCGAACTTCGGCGCGGATTTCAGTCATAATAAACCTTTTGTTTCGGGGGGCATCGCCAGATTGGAACGGGTTTACACACTTGGCAAGTCACCCCTGTTTTTTTAGCGAATGTGGGACCCTGCGAAAATGTGAGTATCCGCACATCAAAAATTAACTTAGACCTAAACTAATTGAATTGACCTTTCAGGAGAACAGCGTGTCTGACACACCGCAGGATAAACATTCCTCAGCTCTGTATTACCATGAGTACCCCAAACCCGGCAAACTAGAGATCCGCGCGACCAAGCCTATGGCAAATGGCCGGGACCTCTCTCGCGCTTACTCCCCAGGGGTTGCTGAGGCCTGCGTTGAAATTGCCAAGGATGCTTCTGCGGCGCAGCGTTATACCACACGTGGAAATCTTGTAGCTGTTGTTTCGAACGGCACGGCTGTTTTGGGTCTTGGCAACATAGGGGCACTCGCCTCAAAACCGGTGATGGAAGGCAAAGCCGTCCTATTCAAGAAATTTGCCAACATCGATTGCTTCGATATCGAAGTCGATGAGAAAGATCCCGAAAAGCTGGCTGACATTGTCTGCGCACTCGAGCCTACCTTTGGTGCAATCAACCTCGAGGACATCAAAGCACCAGATTGTTTTATCGTTGAGAAACTCTGCCGGGAACGGATGAATATTCCGGTGTTTCACGATGACCAGCATGGCACAGCTATTGTGGTAGGCGCTGCGGCCACCAATGCGCTACATGTCGCCGGTAAAAAATTTGAAGACATAAAAGTTGTTTCCACCGGCGGCGGGGCTGCTGGGATCGCATGTCTGAACATGTTGCTAAAGCTGGGTGTAAAACGCGAAAACGTTTGGCTTTGTGACATCGCAGGTTTGGTCTATGAAGGCCGCACTGAAGAGATGACACCGCAAAAATTAGATTACGCTCAAGCGTCCGACTTGCGCACGCTGTCTGAAGTCATCGACGGTGCTGATTTGTTCTTAGGCTTGTCCGGTCCCGGCGTTCTAAAGCCAGAAATGGCCGCCAAGATGGCCGATCGTCCAATCATTTTCGCCCTTGCGAACCCGACACCGGAAATTACTCCCGAAGACGCACGCGCGGCCAAATCTGATGCGCTAATCGCCACCGGCCGGTCTGATTTCCCAAATCAGGTAAACAACGTTTTATGTTTCCCGTTCATCTTTCGCGGCGCGTTGGATGTTGGCGCTACCGAAATCAATGATCATATGAAGATTGCTTGCGTTGAAGGAATCGCGGCCTTGGCACGCGCCACCACCAGCGCCGAAGCCGCCGCTGCGTACAAAGGGGAACAGCTCACCTTTGGGGCTGAATATCTGATCCCCAAACCATTTGACCCGCGTCTGATGGGCGTCGTCGCCACTGCCGTCGCCAAAGCGGCGATGGAAAGCGGTGTTGCGGCCCGACCAATTGCCGATATCGAGGCGTATAAATCCAGCCTTGACGCATCGGTCTTTAAATCTGCGATGATCATGCGACCGGTGTTTGAAGCCGCCGCAAAAATGGAACGCAACATTGTCTTTACCGAAGGCGAAGAAGAGCGGGTTCTGCGTGCGGCCTCAGCGATGCTAGAGGAAACCACCGACAAGCCGATCCTGATTGGGCGACCTGATGTGATCGAAAAACGTTTGGAGCGAGCGGGGCTTTCCATTCGTCCGGGGCATGATTTCGATCTGGTAAACCCGGAAAATGACAGCCGCTATCGCGAATACTGGCAAACCTATCACCGGATCATGGCTCGCGACGGCGTCACCCCCGATCTCGCCAAAGCCATCATGCGTACCAACACCACGGCCATTGGCGCTGTGATGGTACAGCGCGGAGAGGCCGATAGCATGATCTGTGGCACATTCGGTCAGTATAAATGGCATCTGAATTACATTGAACAAATTTTGGGAACGGAGGGGCTTCATCCTGTTGGCGCCTTGTCCCTTATGATCCTTGAAGATGGCCCTTTGTTCATTGGGGACACCCACGTGCACCCGGAGCAAACACCGGAACAACTGGCGGAGGTCGTCGTCGGGGCGGCCCGACACGTTCGCCGGTTTGGCGTTGATCCGAAAATCGCCATTTGCTCTTATTCGCAATTTGGCAACCATTCCTGCGAAACGGGACGAATTGCCCGTGGTGCTTTGCAAATTCTGGATAGGGTTCCTAGAGATTTCGCCTATGAAGGGGAAATGCACATTGACGCTGCATTGGATCAACGGCTGCGCGATCGGGCTATGCCCAATAGTCGTTTCGAAGGCGCAGCAAATGTTCTGATCTTTTCCTCGACAGACGCGGCCTCTTCAGTGCGCAATATCCTGAAAATGAAAGGCAATGGTCTGGAAGTTGGCCCAGTCCTGATGGGCATGGGCAACCGCGCCCACATTGTAACACCCTCCATCACTGCTCGAGGTCTGCTAAACATGTCTGCTGTGGCCGGAACGCCGGTGACTGATTACAGCTGATCCAAACCTTATCGCATTCAAAGACCAATACCCCTGCCACTTCGGCGGGGGTTTTCAATTTGAGCCACATACAATTCCCACGCATTTACAGGCAGTAACGTAAATTTTGTTAATGAATTTACAGAATGTTAGCGCCAAAGGTGTCAATCGGGCGCAGGGGCTAGACTTGCCGCAACAACCCCTCGCAAAGTACAGATACATTGAGAGCGCTGATCGGAAGGAAGAGGAGCCTGCCGTGACTTACCAAGAAACCTATGACAATTGGGCATCGGACCCAGAAGCATTCTGGATGAATGCCGCTCGGGACATTTCGTGGTTCAAAGCCCCCAGCAAGGCATTGTTTGACGACAACGCCCCGCTGTATGAATGGTTCACCGACGCCGAGGTGAACACTTGCTATAACGCCGTAGACCGCCATGTCGAGGCTGGGCGAGGCGAGCAAACGGCTGTGATTTATGACAGCCCGGTGACAGATACCAAACAAAACATCAGTTTTGCCCAGCTACGGGACCGTGTTGCATCTCTTGCGGGTGCGTTACGTGCCAAAGGTGTGGACAAAGGCGATCGTGTCATCATCTACATGCCCATGGTACCCGAAGCGATAGAGGCCATGTTGGCCTGTAGCCGGATTGGAGCTGTGCATTCTGTTGTCTTTGGAGGGTTTGCGGCCAATGAGCTGGCAGTGCGGATCGACGATGCCACGCCTAAATGCATCATCGCGGCCTCTTGTGGGATAGAGCCGGGACGCGTGGTTGAATACAAACCGCTGCTGGATGGTGCGATTGATCTTGCGCATCACAAACCAGATTTCACCGTTATCTTACAACGAGATCAAAGCCCCGCAGCGCTTAAAGACGGGTATGATTTTGATTGGCACAGCGTGCAAGACGGCATTGCTCCTGTCGACTGCGTACCTCTTCCGGGCAACCATCCGAGCTATATCCTATATACCTCTGGCACAACGGGCCAACCGAAGGGCGTGATCCGGCATACGGCGGGCCAATTGGTAGCGTTAAACTGGACGATGGGGAATCTCTATAACGTTGACCCCGGAGACGTATTCTGGGCGGCCTCTGATGTGGGCTGGGTCGTGGGCCACAGCTACATTTGTTATGGGCCCCTGATCCATGGAAACACCACGCTCGTTTTCGAAGGAAAACCCATCGGCACACCCGACGCTGGTACTTTTTGGCGTGTGATCCAAGAGCATAACGTCAAAACCTTTTTCACCGCCCCAACAGCCTTTCGCGCAATCAAACGAGAAGACCCAACAGGTGAATTTGTCAAAAAATATGACCTCTCCTGTCTAAAAGCCCTGTTTTTGGCAGGCGAACGTGCTGACCCTGACACCATCGTTTGGGCGCAAGAACAGCTTGGCGTGCCTGTCATCGACCACTGGTGGCAAACCGAACTCGGCTGGCCGGCCCTGTGTAATCCCATTGGAATCGAAGAGCTCCCGGTTAAACTTGGTTCTCCTTCGGTGCCAGTACCCGGATATGAATTTGCCATCCTTGACGATGCGGGCCATCCCCTCCCTCCCGGTGATCTGGGGGCGATTACAATCAAGCTTCCGCTGCCACCGGGGACATTGCCAAACCTTTGGAATGCCGAAGAACGCTATTTAAAAAGCTATCTGAACAGCTTCCCCGGATATTACGAAACCGGAGATGCGGGCTACATCGACGAAGATGGCTATCTTTACATTATGGCGCGCACCGATGACGTCATCAACGTCGCAGGTCACCGCCTGTCGACTGGTGCGATGGAGGAAGTCCTAGCCAGCCATCCTGACGTTGGGGAATGCGCCGTCATCGGCGTGTCGGATGCCCTTAAGGGGCAATTGCCTATGGGGTTTCTGTGCCTGAATGCGGGCACAGATCGTGAGGATGCCGTTATCATCAAAGAGGCCATCGCCCTTGTGCGTCAGAAAATTGGCCCAGTGGCAGCTTTTAAGCTCGCAACCATCGTGGAGCGTTTGCCTAAAACGAGATCTGGCAAAATTCTGCGTGGCACCATGGTGAGCATTGCAGATGGCAAAGAATTCAAGATGCCGGCCACGATTGATGATCCAGCGATCCTGAATGAAATCAAAGCGTCTTTACACACTATTGGTTATCCGATTCGCTAGCGCCTCATTCGAAACGGAAAAAAAACGAGGTTTTCGCACAAAATTGAGCCATCCTTTGTGCGAAGCCTCCCCCTTGACAAATCGCTGGGCCGTTAGGGGGCATTCTATCCCATAATTTGACAGTTTTTATCTTGCAAAGAAGACGTCGACTTGATTTGACCACTTTCTTGCCGACTTTTTCACAATTTCGTTCTGTATGAAGACTTTACCTCCGTCAAACCATGCGGAATTTTGCCACCAAGATCAGAAACGAAATATGCCCTTTACTGATGTAATCAACGACTATTCCAATGGTGCAACCGGCACTCTTACTGATATCAATGGCGCAACCGTTGACTATTCAATCGCAAGTACGTCGCCCACAGTAGACTGGAATGACCTGACAGATGGGGCCCGTGTAAACGCCAACGGTTCTCAGCAATTTACAGTTACTTTTGACGACCCCGTTGTTGGGGCTGCGATGCAAATATCAGGAAGTGACTCGACAGAGATTTATTACATCGTCGTTGACGGCGTGGCGGTTGATCTGAACATTTTAATCGCAAATGGGGACGTGATCTTTACGCAATCCGGGGCGGCAACACATCAAATCGGCAGCGACGGAAGTATTTCGGGGGGGCAATATACAGACGGAAGCATCGCCGAATTGGTTTTTACAATTCCTGTAACCAGCCTGGGTGCGTACGGCACGAACGGCGGGTCTGGAAACTGGGATTATTTCGAAGTTGGTATCGATAGCACGATATTCAATATTGTCTGTTTTGCGTCCGGTACATTGATATCAACCAATGTGGGTCCGCGACGGATTGAGGATCTAGCACCCAATGATCAGGTTATGACTGCCAATGGTTCTTACCAACCCATCCGGTGGATTGGCAAGCGAACCATCGGCAAGGGGTTGTTGACGAAACACCCCAAACTGTGCCCCGTCAGGATTACGGCAGGCGCCTTGGGCAATGGGTTACCCGAACATGACCTATGTGTTTCAAGACAGCATCGGATTCTGGTTTCTTCCTCCGTTGCAAAACGCATGTTCGGGCATACCGACGTATTGATCGCGGCAAATAAACTAACAGCCTTGAATGGCATCTACACAGATGAAACCATCGAATCCATTGATTATCATCACATCTTGTTAGATCAGCATGACGTTATTTTTGCAGAGGGCACACCTTCGGAAAGCTTGTACACTGGCGCTGAAGGGTTGCGCTCACTCCAACCGAGTGCCCGTCAAGAAATTCTTACAATTTTTCCGGAATTAGCCGAGACAGATCATATTGCAAAACCAGCCCGCTATATCCCAATAGGCCGACGCCAAAAGCGGCTGGTGAGCCGCCACCTGTCAAACGACAAACCCATGTTGGAGCTTTTTAACGCCTAAATTGGCTGCGATGTCTAAACAAATTGCTCACGGATCAACCGTTCTTCAAGGCCATGACCCGGGTCAAACAATATCCGATGTCCAATGGTTAGCTCTGACGTGATTTCAACTGATTTCACGTTGGCCACAGACCGGCTGTCGGCCTCTGCCATCACAGGTCGTTTGTCTGCCTCAAGCACATCAAAGCGCACTTTTGCGGTTTTTGGCAACAGGGCCCCCCTCCAACGTCTTGGACGAAACGCCGCCATAGCCGTCAACGCTAAAACATCCGCACCAATTGGCAAAATCGGTCCATGCGCCGAATAGTTATACGCGGTGGATCCTGCCGGGGTGCTCAACAAAGCCCCATCACAAACAAGCTCTGGCATCCGTTTTCGACCATCGACAGAAATCTGTAGCTTTGCCGCCTGCGGACCCGCGCGCAGCAACGACACCTCGTTAATTGCCAAAGCCTGATGGATCTCTCCATCTTTTGTTTCCGCACGCATCCGCAGGGGATGTATCAATTCCTCAACGGCCTCAGCCAACCGTTCTAAAAGCCGATCCTCATCATATTCGTTCATCAAAAAACCAACGGTTCCGCGATTCATCCCATACACGGGAATGTCGAGTTCATTTGTGCTGTGCAACGTCTGCAACATGAACCCGTCCCCACCCAGTGCAACGATGACATCAGAGTCCCTAGCGTCCACCGATCCATATCGGTCGATCAAAGCGGTAATTGCCTCTTGGGCCCGTTCGCCATTACTGGCAGCAAAATGAATCTTAGGGCTCTGTGGCATCCGGTTTCCTATTGGTCGAGAAAGCGCTCAGCACAAGGTTGCTTGCCTGTAAAGGAAACTCAAGCCCCCTTTCGGATACAGTGTTGCCGCAGTGAACTTTTGCAGCGTCGTTTTATATACTTCTTTCCCGGCCAAACATTCGTTACATAGCCGCAACAATTCCTCTTGGACTAAAAATCGGAGCCCAACATGACCGACGCCATTCGCGATGCAGGATTTTTCACCGAAGCATTAGAAACCCGTGATCCAGAGCTGTTTGGCTCCATCCGTCAGGAATTGGGTCGCCAACGCGATGAGATCGAACTGATCGCATCTGAGAACATCGTCTCTGCCGCCGTCATGGAAGCGCAAGGGTCTGTGTTGACCAACAAATACGCCGAAGGTTATCCGGGCCGTCGTTATTATGGTGGTTGCCAATATGTAGACGTCGCCGAAAATCTTGCGATTGATCGGGCTAAGGCATTGTTCGGGTGTAATTTTGTTAACGTTCAACCGAACTCCGGCTCTCAAGCCAACCAAGGTGCGTTTCAGGCATTAATCCAACCCGGTGATACAATTCTGGGGATGAATCTTGCGTCTGGGGGTCACCTCACACACGGCGCGGCTCCAAACCAATCCGGTAAATGGTTTAACGCCATCCAGTATGGTGTCCGCGAAGACGACAATTTGATCGACTACGATCAAGTACAGGCTTTGGCCACAGAACATCAGCCCAAATTGATCATCGCTGGTGGTTCTGCCATCCCCCGTCAGATTGATTTTGCCAAGTTCCGTGAGATCGCTGATTCTGTCGGTGCGCTCTTGATGGTTGATATGGCGCATTTTGCGGGCCTTGTTGCAGCAGGCGAGCATCCTTCTCCGTTCCCACACGCCGATGTGGCCACCACAACCACGCATAAAACACTGCGCGGGCCCCGTGGCGGCATGATCCTGACCAACAACGAAGCCATCTCCAAAAAGGTCAACTCCGCGATCTTCCCCGGCATTCAGGGTGGGCCGCTGATGCATGTGATCGCGGCCAAAGCGGTTGCTTTCGGGGAGGCCTTGCGCCCCGAGTTCAAAACCTACCAGCAGCAGGTGCGTAAAAACGCCGTTGCGCTGGCTGATCAGCTAATCAAAGGCGGGCTGGACATTGTGACCGGTGGGACAGACACACACGTCATGTTGGTGGATTTGCGCCCCAAAGGGGTCAAAGGCAACGCAACCGAAAAAGCACTGGGCCGCGCCTACATCACCTGCAACAAAAACGGCATTCCGTTTGACCCGGAAAAACCAATGGTCACTTCTGGCATCCGTCTGGGCACACCTGCGGGCACCACACGTGGCTTTGGCGAAGATGAATTCCGCTTGATTGCGGATCTGATCGTCGAAGTGGTCGAAGGCCTTGCCGCCAATGGCGAAGAGGGCAACACAGAGGTTGAGGCATCCGTGCGCGAAAAAGTCGCCACACTTTGCGCCAAATTCCCAATGTATCCGAACCTGTAAATCGTGGCTGCGGGCGGATCATATGAATCTGCCCGCCCACCGCGCACTTGCCTTCCGCAGGATGTGGACGCACTGACACGCTTGTATATTGACGCTCTGCGCCACAGCCCCCCTGCAAAAACCGAAGCGTTTCTGACAACAGAGGCCAAGAACCTTTTAGAGATCTACCTTCCCAACACAACGACCATGGTCATTGGCAAGATCGGTAAACCTGAAGGGTTTATCAGTCTCTTGCAGTCAGAGATTGCCGGTTTGTTCGTCCACCCGAATTTCCACAGACTCGGAATAGGGACGACTCTGCTCAATTGGGCCAAAGCAGAACATTCAGAACTCTGCGTCGAGGTTTTCACCAGCAACACCCCTGCCCGCGCCTTCTATACCCGGCAGGGGTTTCAAAGGCGCGCTAAACGCTTACACCCTGAAACTGGGTTTGACCTTGAAGAGCTGGAATGGACACAGGCACCACAGGACTAATTGCGCTAAACAAGGCAGCGCCACATTGCCAATGTCTACTTGCCTTTCCAAACGGGGTCCCTTTTTTCTGCAAACGCCTTAGCCCCTTCCAATTGATCCTCGGATCGATAGAGACGCTCAACCGTTTCAAACTGGCTTTTAGTGATCTTATTCAAAGCATCGTGAAATTTCATGCCTTCTGCCTCACGTACGACCTCTTTGATCGCGGCAAAGACCAAAGGTGGTCCTGAGGCCAGTTGCTGCGCCATGGCGCGGGCCTCGACCATCAGCTGATCCGCCGGAAGGATCCGATTGATCATCCCCCACTGAGCGGCCTCTTGTGCATCCAGCCAACGGCCCGTGAACAACATCTCCATCGCGATGTGATAAGGAATTCGTTTCGGCAACTTGATCGAGGCTGCATCCGCCACGGTACCAGACCGGATTTCGGGTAAGGCAAAGCGCGCATGATCTGCAGCCAAGATGATATCTGCCGAGAGGGCAAGCTCTAGGCCACCCCCACAACAAATACCGTTCACCGCACAGATCACCGGCTTATTCAAACCCCGAAGTTCTTGCAGCCCACCAAAACCGCCAACCCCGTAATCACCATCTACGGCATCGCCCTCTGCAGCAGCCTTCAGGTCCCATCCGGGGCAAAAGAACTTTTCTCCGGCTGCCGTTAAAATGGCCACGCGCAATTCAGGGTCATCGCGGAATTCTGTAAACACTTCCCCCATGATCCGGCTGGTGTCCAAATCAATAGCGTTGGCCTTTGGGCGATCCAGCGTCACTTCAAGGATATGCCCGTCTCGACGCGTTTGAATAGGGGATTGGGTCATTGGGTCCGCTCCATTTTAATAAGGGCATCCGCCGCGATTGCCGCATCGGGCGTACACATCAATGGGTTAATTTCAACCTCGGCCACTTGGCCTTGATGGGCCGTGACAAAACGTTGAACCGCCATAACCGCCTGAACAATCGCTGCTTTGTCCACAGCGGGACGACCGCGATAACCGTTCAGAACTTTAGCAATCTTAAGCTGATCCAATGCGGCTATGATGTCCTCTTCACACACCGGTAGGATCAACGAAACATTGTCTTGCAACAACTCTGTCAGTATTCCACCCCCCGCAAGGGTCAGAACATAACCATGCGCCGGATCCAGAACGCAGCCGATTAACAACTCGGCCTCCGCGCCCCGTACCATTTCCTCGATCAGAAAATGATCTGTGGGCATGGCCTTGGCTGCGGCAATCGTTTCTTCTGCCCCAGAGAGGCCAATAACAACGGCCCCCGCCTCGGTTTTATGCGCAATGCCTTCGCCTTTCAGCACCACTTTATCTCCGATCAATTCGGCTTTGTCGGCAGCCTCTCTGGCAGATATTGCCCGCAGGGCCACCGGCACCCGCAGGCCGTGGTCCATAAGCGCAGATTTGGCGTCCGCCTCGCTCAAAACGTCGGTCGATGCGGGAACAAGGGGCAAGAGTAACGGGTCTGACAAAGGAGTACGTCGGCCACAAATCGCTGCGGCCTCTGCCGCAACCATTGCGTTCTCGATCCCCGACAGCGGCGCAATGCCTGCGGCCACCAATTCTTTGGCCCTTTCTTCTGAAATTGTGTCATGCAGCGTTGTCACGACCGCCATCGGAGTTGTCCCTGTGGCCCGCGCGGCCTTTATCGCATCAATCACACATGCCCAATCCTGTGCGTTGCAGCGATCATGCCTTGGGTAATCCAAAATCACACAAGCAAGACCCAAATCCTTGTCCAACATCGCACTAAACGTCTGGGTCAATGCCTCTGTATCGCGCCAAATATAGGTGTTATAATCCAATGGGTTGTGCAAGGCGACCATGGGCCCCAAAGCCTTTCGCAAATCCACGTACTGACGCGAATTAAGCGCTGGAAAGCTGACATCATATCCCTCGGCCGCATCTGCGATCAGACTGGCCTCCCCTCCAGAACACGACATCGACGCGATACGATTTGATGTCAAAGGCCCACAGACGTGCAGCAGTTTTAGGGTCTCTAACATCTTGGGCAGGCTGTCCACCTGCGCAAAACCAAGACGCTTCAATAGCGCCCGTGCCCCCGCATCGCTTCCCGCCAAAGAGGCCGTGTGCGAGATGGTCGCCTCTTTGGCCAATGCACTCCGACCCGCTTTGACCACGACGACAGGTTTACCCAACGCCCTTGAACGGGTGGCAAGGGCTTCAAATCCGCGCAGGTCGTCGATCCCTTCGATATACATGCCCAACGCTGTGACACGCGGATCCTCAAGCATTGCCGCGCCCAAACCAGATAAGCCAATCTGGGCCTGGTTCCCAGTTGTCGCCACATAGGCCAAAGGCAGGCCGCCTTGAGACATCGTAATATTCAAGGCCACGTTAGAGGATTGTGCAATCACTGCGACACCGCTGTCGACTCGTTCCGCCCCATGTTGATCCGGCCAGAGCGCAAAACCGTCCAGATAACTAACCAGCCCGTAACAATTCGGCCCTATCAGAGGCATATCACCAGAGGCTTGCAACAACATATCCTGCAAGGCGGATGCGGTCTCTTCTTCGGCTTGGGCTTCTGAAAAACCACTGGCAAGGCAGATCGCCCCACCGCAACCCAATGCGGACAACGCCGCTACAGCGTCGATTGTCAGATAGCGATTCACCACCACCAGAGCGGCATCCGGGGCGGCAGGTAAGTCCTCCACTGAGGTAAATGCCACCTCCCCTGCGATTTCGGCCTTTGTGGGATGCACCGGCCAAATCAACCCGTCGAACCCGAGGGCCCGACAGTTTTTAATAACGCTTTCCCCCCAGACACCACCACCGATGACAGCTATGGAGCGAGGACGCAAAAGGCGATCAAGATATCCTGTTTCCATAGCATTTACGCTCCGAAAGGCCGCAGTAAATCACGGCTGATAATATGGCGTTGAATTTCGCTGGTTCCGTCCCAGATCCGTTCCACGCGCGCATCGCGCCAGAACCGCTCGATCGGGAAATCATCCATCAACCCCATGCCGCCAAAGACCTGAAGAGTTTGATCCGTCACGCGAGCCAGCATTTCGGATGCGTATAGTTTGGCCGACGCAATTTCACGATTGGCCGGCAGCGCCTCATCTAGCCGCCAAGCCGCCGAAAGTGTCAGCCAGTCAGCCGCATCGATCTCGGTGATCATATTGGCGATCTGAAACCCGACCCCCTGAAATTTTCCGATTGGCTGACCGAACTGTTTTCGCTCAGCGGCATAGTTCAGTGCATAGTCAAAACAACGCCGTGCGCGGCCTACGCAAAACGCCGCGACGGTCAGGCGCGTCGCATAGAGCCATTCATTCATGACCGCAAAACCACCATCAACTTCGCCCAGCACTTGCGCATCAGGCAACCGACAATCATCAAAGGATAGGATATAGTTTTTATAGCCCCTATGACTGACCGATTGGTATCCGTCGCGGACATCAAATCCGGGTGTGCCGCGATCAACTAGAAAGGTCGTGATCCGCCGTTTGGGCCCTTTGGGGGTTTCATCAACACCTGTCCCAATAAAGACGATAAAAAAGTCCGCGTGTTCCGCGCCAGAGATGAAATGCTTGGACCCATTCACGACCCAATCCCCACCATCACGCACAGCCTGGCAGGTCATGCTACGCACGTCGGATCCGGCATCCGGTTCGGTCATCGCCAGCGCATCCATGCGTTCACCACGTACCGCTGGCAACAGATAGCGCTCCCGTTGCATGTCATTACAAGCCATCAGGATGTTTTGAGGCCGCCCAAAGAAATGGGTCAACGCCATGGATCCTCGGCCCAACTCCCGCTCGAGCAACGTGAAATCCAAATGCGACAGGCCAGCCCCCCCAACCTCTTCAGGGAAGTTGCAGGCATAGAACCCAAGATCGCGACATTTTTGCTTGATCTCTTCCCCTATCTCTTTGGGAACATGTCCCGTCCGTTCGACTAGGTCCTCGTGTGGATAGATCTCATTCTCGACAAAACGGCGCACAGTCGTGACGACCATGTCTTGTTCTTGGCTCAGCCCAAACTGCATCTTTCTAGTCCTTCTTTAAAGCGGCATGGGCTGCGGCCAGTGCCATGACCTTTGCCAATACATCCTCACGCGGGTCGCAGGTTTTTCGGGTTTTCAGGCTTACGTGCAGCAGCATTTGCTCCCCAGTGGCCAACAATCGACCATCGCCATGGAACATTTGATGGAACAGCTTTAGCTTTTTCCCTTCCCCGATCATCACCTGTGTTTCGACGTGAATGCGATCACCGGCATGGGTTTCCTCAAGGAAACGGATGTCGATCTGAACCGTGAAATAGCTGAAGCCCGCTGCGATATAATCGTCATCTGCGCCAACCTCATACATGACTTTATCCGCGGCATCCGAAAACACTTGCCCATAGCGACTTTCGTTCATGTGGTCGTTGTAATCTGTCCAATCGATGGGCACGACGCGGTTTACCGTTTGCAACGGGCCTGATTTGGTCACGGGTTTTGGCAGGTTTTCTTCGTGTGCATTGATCAAAGCACCGGCAGCAGACCCCTGTTGTTTAAGCGCACGCATCATCGCAACAAGATTGTTGTCGCGCAAACGTTCCAGTTCTCGGATAGATAACGCACCGGATTGCGCATCCGATTGATCGGCGATTTCCTGTGTTAATTCATCGGTCAATTCAGGCACGTCCATCAGTTTAGTCCATGGCCACTTTAGGGCTGGGCCAAATTGCCCAATAAAATGAGCCATCCCGGCCTCCCCCCCGGCAATGCGATAGGTTTCAAACAACCCCATTTGCGCCCAGCGCAGCCCAAACCCATAGCGAATTGCATCATCAATTTCAGCCGTCGTCGCGATGCCATCTTTGATCAACCAAAGCCCTTCGCGCCAAACTGCCTCAAGCAGCCGATCCGCAATATGGGCATCGATTTCTTTGCGCACGTGCAGGGGATACAGACCCACAGAGGTCAAAATGGATTTTGCGTGCTCAACAATTTTTACCGGATTTTGATCAGACGGCACCAATT
Organism: Pseudoruegeria sp.; assembly: GCA_039972875.1. Taxonomy (GTDB): domain Bacteria; phylum Pseudomonadota; class Alphaproteobacteria; order Rhodobacterales; family Rhodobacteraceae; genus Pseudoruegeria. The sequence goes on along the minus strand of JBDWMA010000019.1, from coordinate 81,450 downwards.
CGATCAGCGGCAACAAATACACTGGATTGAACGGGTGCGTCACCACAAGCGCCTCGGGGCGGGTTAGACCGTCCTGCAATTGTGACGGTTTAAACCCCGAGGTCGATGAACCAATAATCGCATCCACTGGCGCGTGACGTTCTATTTCAGCGTAAACATTTTGTTTTAGGTCAAGGCGTTCGGGAATGCTTTCTTGGATCCAGCTCACCCCTGCAACAGCCTCTTGAATGGAGTCACATTTGATCAATCGCCCCTCACCTGGTAAGGCACGATCGTACAGCATCGGCAAAGCATGGCGGGCATTTTCTAAGACCGCAGCGATCTTGCGATCCGCCTCAGGGTCCGGGTCAAACAGCTGAACATCCCATCCGTTCAACAGGAAACGCGCGAGCCAACCGCCTCCGATGACACCACCGCCAATGATGGCAACTGTCTGCTGCATTTGTCCATGTCCTGTCATGCGTTTGTCCGTCTTTTGGCTATATTGGCGCTTGTTATCATTCCTGCCCCCTTCATTTTGGTGCTCGTTTGGTAAGGCCCAACTTAGCCCGCACAGCCTCTGGCCCCATAATCGAAGCCCCCATGTTTTCGGCGATGGTCACCGCGCGTTCGACCAATTGTGCGTTGGTTGCCAGTTGCCCTTTGGCAAGCCAAAGGTTGTCCTCAAGGCCGACACGGATGTTACCGCCCGCCAAAACCGCCGCCGCAACATAGGCCATCTGATCGCGCCCAAGCGAAAACGCCGACCAATTCCAGTCCGTGGGTACATTGTTCACCATCGCCATAAAGGTGTTCAGGTCATTTGGAGCGCCCCAAGGCACCCCCATGCACAGCTGCACAAGGGCATTCGCATCCAAGATTCCTTCGGTCACCAGCTGTTTGCCAAACCAAAGGTGTCCGGTGTCAAAGGCCTCAATCTCTGGCTTTACGCCCAGATCGGTCATCAATTTCCCCATGGCCCGCAGCATCCCCGGCGTGTTGGTCATGACATAATCAGCTTCGGCGAAATTCATCGTCCCACAATCAAGCGTGCAAATTTCGGGCAAGCATTCGGCAACATGGGCCACACGTTCTGCGGCCCCGACCATATCTGTTCCATCCGTTTTCAGCGGCAAGGGCGCATCCGTCGAACCAAATACCATATCCCCCCCCATGCCCGCAGTTAGGTTCAGAACAACATCCACCTCGGCATCTCGAATGCGATCCGTGATTTCGCGATACAGAAAAGGATCACGTGAAGGTGTGCCTGTTTCGGGATCACGAACGTGACAATGAACAATGGCCGCACCAGCTTTGGCAGCAGCAATCGCACTATCGGCAATTTGTTGTGGCGAGCGCGGCACATGTGGTGAGCGGTCCTGCGTGCCACCCGACCCTGTAACAGCACATGTAATAAAAACGTCTTTGGTCATTGAGAGAGGCACCGGTTTACTCCGCATTTCAAAAGGTATTCAAAAAATCAATCACAGCTTGCCAATTGCATATGCCCTGAAATAGACGATATATATGCAGAAATGGACAAAACCGGCGCTTGGCTGTGAAGAAATCACCTTCTTACTGTTTGATCGGTTCTCTCATCATTGTCTGGCCAACACGCTTGAACCTCTTCGGGCCGTGAATACCCTGTTGAATCGCGAAGCTTATCGTTGGGAATTTCGCACCATGTCCGGTGCGCCGGCACAATCCTCATCTGGGCTGCCGGTTCTGCCAAAGGGGCCGCTGAGTGACATGCAAAACCGTGACATGTTAGCGGTGATTTCAAGCTATCAAGTGCATGATCATGCGGCGCCCGCCATATTGCAGGATTTGCGAAAGGCCGCGCAAAAAGCCCATCGGGTTGCTGGTCTGGACACCGGTCCATGGTTGATGGCAGAGGCCGGATTGCTAACGGGATATACAGCCACGTTACACTGGGATGATTTGATGGCTTTTGAGGAACGGTTTCTTGAGGTCAATGTCGTCCGTCAAACTATGGTATTTGACGGGCCGCGACTGACCTGTGCCGGGGCATTGGCCAGTTTCGATTTTATCCTGCAATTGATCGAAGAACGCCACGGCGCGGCACTGGCTTTGGATGTTGAGGGGTTCTTTATGCACGAAAGTCGTGCGGTGGCGACCCGCACGATCATGAAATCCCGTGACCCCTTAGTGCAGCGCGCGATCGCACTCATGCGCGAGACCGTTGAAACACCGCGAACTCTAGCCGCTTTATCCAAACAATTGGGCTGTCATCCCAAACATCTGAGCCGTCGGTTTCAAACGGTGTTGGGCACATCTCCAGGGCAGGCCTATCGCCACTTACGTCTATCCGCAGCCCAACGGTTGATCGAAAATACTAATCTATCGATTGCCGATATTGCACTGCGCTGTGGCTATGATGATCCCGGCGCTATGAGCCGCGCCTATCGTCTACGGTTTCGCGAAACACCCAGCCAAACCCGAGAGGCCATGCGACGCCTAAGTGTGCCCTCCCCAGATTGAACCCTAGTCGTTTTTTGGTTGAACTGCCGTTAAGGCAGGCGCACATTACAAAACGGCATAAAAGATACGGACGGGTTATGAATATTCTGGAATTGAACGACGTTCTGCTGCATTGGCGTGAGGATGGCGATCCCACCGGCGCGCCATTGGTCTTTGCCAACAGCCTTGGTACAGATTTCCGGATTTGGGACAAAGTGATTGCACGATTACCGAAGGGGCTCCGGATCATTCGCTATGATATGCGGGGGCATGGTTTAACGTCTTGTCCCGAGGGCCCCTACCGCATGGGCAGCCTTGTGCGTGATGCAGAACGGCTGCTGGATCATCTAAAGATCAGAGATAGCATGTTTGTCGGCCTCTCTATCGGCGGAATGGTGGCACAAGGGCTTGCCGTTAAACGGATGGATCAGGTCAGGGCAATGGTGCTGTGTGATACGGCCGCGAAAATCGGAACACCCGAAGTGTGGCAAGACCGCATGGACACCGTTCGCGATGGTGGGATCGAAGCTTTGGCCGATGCCACTATGGAGCGTTGGTTTACCAAAGCATTCCGTACAACACCTGAGGTCACCCTCTGGCGCAATATGGTCACACGCACCCCCATTGAAGGCTATTTGGGGTGCTGTGCCGCCATCTCAGGAACCGATTTTTACACACCGACCTCGGGCCTGAGATTACCCACCCTTGGCATCGTCGGCAGCGAAGATGGAGCCACCCCACCGGACCTTGTCCGCGAAACAATCGAGCTAATCCCAGGAAGTGAATTTGTCTTAATCCGGCGTGCCGGTCACATACCTTGTGTCGAGCAACCCGATAAGTTTGCTGAAATACTCAGCAGTTTCATCGCAAAAACCGGACACATTGCGGGATAAAGCAGCAAAGTAGCAACGATATTTCAGTAACTTGTGGCCAATTTCAGGAAACCATCAAGATGTTCGCTTGACTTCCCGCCCGGACTATCGTGCGCTGCATCTATGACAAAACGACCAGATTTTTTTAATGAGATGTTTGATGGCGGCTCCATCCGACCAGCCTATCAGAAAATAACAAAATGGTTTGATGACCTCGGTTCGGACACCCTCAACTTTAAGAAAGCTGAGGCAGAGGCATTGTTCAGGCGGATTGGCATCACCTTTGCGGTGTATGACGATACCGGCAACAAGGAACGACTGATACCGTTCGATCTGATGCCACGGGTCTTTACGCAAAGTGAGTGGAGCAGTCTGGAGCGTGGGGTGAAACAGCGCAGCCGCGCGTTGAACGCGTTTCTCTGGGATGTCTACCATCGCGGCGAAATCGTTCGTTCCGGCCGCATCCCAGCAAATCTGGTGTATAGAAACGAGGCCTATGAGCCATGCGTGGCGGGCATCTCTCCGGCGCTAAATATCTATTCCCACATTGTCGGCACGGATCTTGTCCGCACAGGGCTAAACGAGTTCTACGTTCTAGAGGACAACTGCCGCACCCCGTCTGGCGTTTCTTATATGCTGGAAAACAGGGAAATCATGATGCGTATGTGTCCAGACCTGTTCCGGTCCGAACGGATTGCACCGGTGGACAGTTATCCAGATATGCTGCGTAAGACGCTTCATGAAGTCGCCCCGACCAAATGCGTCGACGATGAACCCACGGCAGTAATCCTAACTCCGGGGGCGTTTAACTCGGCTTATTATGAACACTCGTTTCTTGCCGATCAAATGGGCGTGGATCTGGTCGAGGGGCAGGATTTGTTCGTGGACGGGGATTTTGTCTACATGCGGACAACGCGCGGCCCTCAGCGGGTCGATGTGATCTATCGCCGGATAGACGACGCCTTTCTGGATCCTCTGTGTTTCCGACCTGATTCAATGCTTGGTGTGCCCGGATTGATGAATGTCTACCGGTCTGGTGGTGTACAAATCTGCTCCGCCCCTGGCGCGGGTGTTGCCGATGATAAAGCGATCTATACCTATGTTCCCGAAATGGTTCGTTTTTACCTTGGTGAAGAACCCATTTTGAAAAACGTTCCCACATGGCGTTGCGGTGAAGCCGATGCTTATAAATATGTGATGGAAAACCTCGCAGAACTTGTCGTAAAGGAGGTCCACGGATCTGGTGGATACGGCATGTTGGTCGGCCCAGCCTCAACCAAAGAAGAAATCGCGTCATTTGCCGAACGTATTCGCAAGAACCCCAGTAATTACATCGCACAGCCAACATTGGCTCTGTCCACCAGTCCGACGTTTGTCGATAGTGGCCTTGCCCCCAGACATGTGGATCTGCGCCCCTATTGCTTGATGGGCAAAGAGGTACGACTCACTCCTGGCGGCCTCACCCGTGTGGCCTTGACCGATGGGTCCTTGGTCGTAAATTCGTCACAAGGTGGCGGCGTAAAAGACACTTGGATTGTGGCGGATTGATATGCTGAGCAGAACCGCAGAAAGCCTATATTGGACATCCCGTTATATTGAACGCGCCGAAACCACGGCGCGCTTGTTAGAAGTCGCCTATCGCATGTCATTAATGCCCAACGCCAGTGGCGGACATGCCAATGAATGGTCATCTATTCTGGCGGCGGCAGGGGTCTCTCATGACTTTGCCGAAACCGGGCAAGAAGTGAACGCCGAGAACGTCACGGCCTTTATGCTGTTTGACGATCTCAACCCTTCTAGCATAAAAAACTGCATCCGCTCTGCCCGCGAGAACGTGCGCAGTGCGCGACCCGCTTTGACCAGCGAAGTTTGGGAAACCCTTAACGGCGGCTATTTACAATTTGGCGAATTAGAAAATGGGCGTGCCTCGGATCGTGAATTATTACCAATGTGCGACTGGACAAAAAGCCAGGCTGCCGCCGTGCGGGGTAGCTTTGAAACCACGCAGCTGCGCAATGAAGGGTATGATTTTTTCAACCTTGGCTACTACATAGAGCGCGCAGACAACACCGCACGCCTACTTGACGTAAAATACTATGTATTGCTTCCCACCATCCATATGGTGGGCGGTGGGGTCGATCAGTACCAATGGTCCACACTTATGCGTGCGGTATCCGCGCGGCGCGCTTTTCATTGGGCCTATAAAGGCGATTATGCGCCCGATAAAATCGCCCATTTTCTGATCTTAAACCCGGACACACCGAGATCATTGCTCCATTGTGCTGAGATGATAGATCATCACCTGACACGGCTTGGACGCACATATGGGACGCGTGGCTTGGCCAACCGACAAGCAATGACCGTTCTTAGCAGCCTTGTAGAAGCGGATATCAAATCCATCGTCACCGACGGGCTACATGAGTTCCTGACCGACTTTATCACCGAAATCCGTAAGCTCGACGAAGCGGTGAACCGGTCCTATTTGTTCTGGGGGCAATGATGCGTCTAACCATCGAACACACCACCCGCTATACCTATGATCAGCCACAACGGCGAATATCTCAAAGCCTGCGTCTGGTGCCTGCCTCTTTCGTGGGTCAGAATGTTATCAACTGGTCCGTGCGCTGTGAGGGCGGCAAACTCGGCGCGGAATTCACGGACGGTGCCGGGGACCGCGTTCAGACCTTAACCGTTGGCGGTCCTGTTGATGAAATCAATATCATCGTCTCAGGCGTTGTTGAAACAGCTGATACAAGTGGGATTCTAAAAGGGCACAAAGAGGCGGTTCACCCGTCCTGTTACCTGCGCGATACCCGGTTAACCGACCCGGATGGGGCGATCCGTGTGATTTCAGCTGCTGCATTTGACGCATTTCCGAATGACCCCCTGAGCCTTGCCCATGAATTGGCCCGACACACCGCAGACAAGGTGGCTTATACACCCGGCAGCACGGATTCCGAAGTCACCGCCTCCCAAGCGCTTGAAGCGGGCAATGGTGTTTGTCAGGATCAAACCCATGTCCTGATGACGCTCGCCCGGTGTGCAGGGCTGCCTGCGCGGTATGTCACCGGGTATTTGCAATCGACCGAAGACGGCACCGCCCATGAGGCCAGCCACGCCTGGGCGGAGATCTACGTCACCGGGATTGGTTGGGTGGGTTTTGACCCTGCAAACCGTTGTTGCCCTGATGCGCGACACATTCGTCTTGGCTCGGGACTTGACGCCCTTGAGGCCGCCCCTGTACGAGGGATCAGCTTCGGCGGTGGAGAAGAGACAATGGAATATTCCTTGTCCGTGTCACAAACGACCTCCCAGAGCCAACAATAGAACTGGAAAGAACACGCACGCATGACGTACTGCGTCGGATTAATGCTGAACGAAGGCCTCGTTTTGCTGTCGGACACCCGCACCAATGCCGGGATCGACAACATTGCGTCCTATCGGAAAACCTTTAGCTTTGAGGCACCGGGTGAGCGCGCCATCGTCATCATGACGGCGGGCAGCCTGTCAGTGACCCAAACCGTTATTTCCAAGCTGCAAGAGGCAATAGAGGATCCAGACGCAACACCGTCGACCTCTATCATGGAAGCCACAGGCATGTTGGGTGTGGCAGAAATCGTCGGCAATATGCTGGCGACGGTCTCGTCCGATATTCAGAATAAGATGAACAGCATGCAACAGTCAGCCACGGCCAGCATGATCGTGGCCGGGCAACGTAAAGGCGGCACACCGCGCATGTTTTTGATCTACCCAGAGGGCAATTTCATCGAAGCCACCGATGACACGCCCTATATACAGATAGGCGAACATAAATACGGAAAACCTATTTTAGATCGCGTGCTCTCTCCGGAAACTCCGCTCAATGAGGGACGTTTGGTTGTGCTCTTATCTATGGATAGCACTCTGCGCTCCAATCTGTCTGTTGGAATGCCATTGGATCTGACTGTGATCAAAACCGATGACTATAAAATCAGCGAGCAACAGCGGATCGACGAACACGACGATGAATTCCGCGCCCTATCCGAGGAATGGTCAGACGCTCTGCGCGACAGCTTTGCCCGCATCCGCAACACGATGATTGAAGATTGAGCACATTCCATCCTGAGACCGCCCTTTTTAGTCAAATACCTGTGTACCAACCTGGTACCTCTATTGGCCTGTGAAAACAAAGTACAATCCCTATAGATAGAACTCTGCAAGACAATCACCAATCGCCTTTCAGACAGTATCCAAGGGGGAGATGACGACAGTCGCCATATCAAAGAAAACGAAGCCTGGTCTCATTGCTAACATTCCTCCGTTTTTCGTTATGGTGCGCTCGGCGGACACATGGACAAACAGGTTAAAGCCCGCTGCTGGTTTCCATCGCCCAGCCCCATTTCAGGGACAAAGCCCAAAACATTATCGACGAGGGTTTCGACGGCGTCTATGGGTCTTTATCCTCAGTTTCCTTCGGTGGAACCTCTGGAATCTTGAGCGTCTCGGGATCTGCTTCATAATGGGGTGACATGATCTGCACACCATTTTCGTGAAACACATCCAGAATATGGCTATGGAGCTCTGATATGATCTTTTGCATATATTCGCCGCGGGTTGTGAATCCATTGATCTGATAATTCACCGCAAAATCGCCTAACAAAGTACGCAGAACAAACGGCGGTGGAGATTTCTTAATGTAATGGGTCCGCGAGGCAGCCTCTAACAGCAATGCTTCTACTTTTTCTTGCGATTCCTCATAACCGATGCCCACCGTAGTATGCACCAGCAACCCGCGCCCATCGATTTTGGTTGAATAATTGATGACCTCAGATCCAAGGAACTGAGAATTTGGGACACTGATCAGCTCATTTTTAAGGGATTTAATGTAGGTCTCCATCAATTTGATCGCAACGACATCCCCCGTATGACCACCCACTTTAATCCGATCCCCGATATTTGCGCTCCGCCGATATAGGACAAACAGACCCGCCAAAGCGTTGGAAACCACAGAGTTAGACCCCATCGAAACCATCAACCCCACAAGGATCGAAATCGCCTGAAACGCTTGAGACGATGAGCCGGGAATATAGGGATAGGCCAACACCAGTGCGAAAACGACCATCAGAACGCGTAGGATATTGTAGGTTGGCCAGATCCAATGCGCCTCGAACCCGTCAAAAGACAGTGTTCCAGCCTCTATATTATCAAAGACATTTCGCAGAAGGTTCAGCAAGTACCGCATGACAATGTAGATCACCAACAAGGTCACAAGATTGGGCGTATAACCGACAATTGAAAAGCCAAGTTCAAAAATCGGATCGCTAACATAAGTGATCAAAAGGGTCGCAAAAGGCCGGGTTTCCACGAAAGCAAACAGCACGAACGACACGTAGTAATAGGATGCCAACAAGATCAGCCCGAGGAAAAATAGCCGAATGATGACACTGACGAACTCTGACACCGCCCGCCCACGAATAATCCGGCTTGTCGCGGCCTGAATTTTGCTGAGGCGTTTTTCCGTAATTTTACGAATGACATCGGGGACTTTGCGCCGCAATAGGATCAGGATGTAAAAGGCCGCCGAAAAGAGCACAGTCCACCCCGCCATGCGCGAGAGGCTTTCCAAACGAGCATCGTTGGTCCGAGCCAAGCGGTATTCCACAACGGCCTCTTTGATAACATTGCCATTCACCAATGCCAGAATATCCAAGGACACCAAATCGAGTTTGGCGTCTTCCTCTAAAAAAAAGGCGACATTGGTGTCATCCAAAGAGATCCGCCGCCCCAGGGGGGTTTCCTCAATGTTGACCACGACTTCCCCGTCATCCGCAGATTTCGCAAAATCAATGATGTTCTTTGAAATACTCTTTGCGCGTTCCTTAGCGGGAAAAGCCTGCGTCCCGCGCACCGAAAAAAGCGGTTTGCCATCCACCATAACATTGGCTGAGGTCGGAATGGTATTGGCATCATTGGATGATTGCGCAGTCGCGGGCGTGACACATGCAGTTATCAAAAAAATCACGACGCATAATTTCGCCCAGACGTGTCGCATTTTATTCCCCCGAAAGCCCGCTTCTTTTGGGGTACCCTATCAATGCAACCGAGATGTTGTCTTGTTTATTCGCCCTTACGCAGACGCAATACCAAACAAACACAGCACTATGGCACGCGGGCCGCAGTTTACGGGCTAGGAACCAAATGCATCACTATCTGCCCAGTGGCATCTCGCAACAACAAACGGGATTCTGTATGTTCATAGGAATCCACAGAATTTAACGCCTCAACGAAGGTGCGCTCTACTGTAGTGCTAGGCTCTGCACAGGCCATCTGTGTCATCGCACCGGGCCCGAACGTCATTTCATCGTCTTTTTGGGTAAAGGTCCCTGACATCTGATTGCAGCCCGTAAAGGCTGAAACGGTGTTGTCTGGCCCAAAGGTTAAATGCGGCAATCGTTCTAAGTCTAGAATTGAGCCGTCAAAACTTATGACATCCCACGTTCCCTTTTGAAGGCTTCTGATGTCCTTCTCCGGAGCCGTGTTAATAGGCTCAACCCGCACATCAACTGAATTGCCTGCGCCATTGGTTAACGCCGGATGAGTGTTGGTTGACAGATAAATCGGGTTACGCCCGCTTAAGATTTTGGCCTGCACAACATAACTCATGCCGTTCTGAACAAGGGTATCGTCATAGACCAACGCGTAGTCCACAGGCAACTGCCCTTGAATTGCGATCCGTTTGAGCGCCAGTTGTGTGGCGGCAACATCCATCAATGAGACATCAAGCAGTTGAACTTCGAGCACGGCATTCGGCGGCAAAGCCCGGCGATCCAGTTTTTCAACTGTGCCAGAAACCGTCTGATCAGCCGCAAACACTGGAAAAGCCAACACTGCACCAAACGCAGCAGCACTAAACACCTTTGACATACGCATAAATCGCTCCCGATGAAACTGTAAGCAATCTCGACTTCGCAGTGCTCACTCCGGACAAATTTAAGTGGCAATTGTTTTATAACAAGGTCAATCCTGCAGCCGTTCCGTCAGATGCGCAGCAAACCGCGCAGCAGCAATCGGGAGCGTCCGCCCTTCTTGTTGGCACATCACAACTTGCGCCGTCGGGAAGTGTGCCAGCTCAACCATTTTAGCGCCCAAAGGCGCGGGCATGGTGAGGTCAAGCTTTGGCCAAAACTGCAAACTAGGGCGGCCTGTTGCGACATTTGGGATCACTTGTATATCCGAAACCTGTCCAGCCCTCAGGGTCATGCGCTGCGCTTTAAACTGAACATCCAACCATTCGCGTAATCCATTGCCTACGGGTGGTAAGATCACGTCATGTTCCAAAAAATTCTCATTTCGCAACGAACCATCTATACCTAAGCCCTCAGGAACAATTCCCACGATCTGCGCTGCAGCGCTTGTCAGTGTGGTCACCCCCGTGCGGTATTGCGGCTGTAAAATGACAGCCAGATCAGCCTGCCCACTGATCAGATGGAGTGAAAATTCATCGGATCCACTCGGTATGGTCTCAAACGAGACATTTGGGTGGCGGTTTCGAAAGTGATTCACAGCCGATTGCAAAAACCCATGTGCTAATTCTGCACTCACCGCGATGCGCACATGCCCGATTCTTAGGCCACGCAAATCAGAAACCGTTTCAGAAGCGGCGCGAATTTGATCAAGATGCTCAGAAAAGCATCCGTAGTAAATCTCACCGATTGTCGATAGCCGAACGCCTCCGGGTTGGCGATCAAAGATTTCATCGCCGATCTCCTCTTCAAGCGCCTTGATTTGACGGGTTAGCGCAGAGGGAGAAATTGTTAATAATTCCGATGCTTTACGAAAGGATCCCTCGCGAACAATCACCCGAATAGCTGTATACAATTGCAGATGTCGCATTGTGACCCTTTTATCCCTGTTGCAAAATACGCAACAGGATGTGGCATATTTTTAGACAGACAGCAACGCTTCGTTAACGAATTGTGGCCTCGTCGCCGCCCGATTGGGTGGCAAGAGAATAAACAAAGGGACTCTGAACCATGATGAACAAACTCCTCGCTACTGCTGCTGTTGCGACGGTTATGGGCTCTGCCGCCTATGCTGAATGTGCTGATCCAATCAAAGTCGGTGTGTTGCACTCCTTGTCCGGCACCATGGCAATTTCTGAAACAACCCTTAAAGACACCATCGAAATGCTGGTCGAAACCCAAAACGCCGCTGGTGGTGTTCTAGGCTGTGAACTGGAAGCGGTGGTTGTTGACCCAGCCTCTGACTGGCCACTGTTTGCTGAAAAAGCGCGCGAACTGCTAAGCGTTCACGAAGTTGACGTGATCTTTGGCAACTGGACATCTGTTTCGCGGAAATCTGTTCTGCCTGTGATCGAAGAATTGAACGGCATGCTGTTCTACCCTGTTCAATACGAAGGCGAAGAAAGCTCCAAGAACGTATTCTATACAGGTGCTGCGCCGAACCAACAGGCAATCCCTGCAACGGATTATTATCTTGAAGAATTGGGTGTAGAGAAATTTGCATTGCTGGGAACAGACTATGTTTACCCGCGCACAACTAATAAAATCCTTGAGCAGTACCTCAAAGACAATGGCATCGCCGAAGAAGACATCTTCGTAAACTACACACCTTTCGGCCACTCTGACTGGTCCAAAATCGTGGCTGACGTCGTTGCCCTTGGTGAAGACGGTAAAAAAGTTGGTGTTATCTCTACAATCAACGGTGACGCGAACATCGGCTTCTACAAAGAGCTTGCTGCTCTGGGTGTATCCGCTGACGATATCCCCGTTGTTGCTTTCTCTGTGGGCGAAGAAGAACTGTCTGGCCTGGACACAACCAACCTTGTTGGTCACCTGGCTGCATGGAACTATTTCCAATCTGCTGAAAGCGACGCCAACGAAGAATTCATCGCTGCATGGAAAACCCGCATGGGCGAAGAACGTGTAACCAACGACCCAATGGAAGCTCACTACATCGGCTTTAACATGTGGGTAAACGCGGTCACCGACGCGGGCACCACAGATGTGGATGCAGTACGGACTGCAATGTACGGCCAAACCTTCCCGAACTTGACAGGCGGCACAGCTGAAATGCTGGTCAACCACCACTTGTCAAAGCCCGTTCTGATTGGCGAAATCCAAGACGATGGTCAGTTCGACATCATCAGCCAAACAGCAGAAGTTCCCGGCGATGCTTGGACAGACTTCCTTCCGGAAAGCGCTGTTCTGAAGTCCGACTGGAAAGATCTGGGTTGCGGCATGTACAACACTGAAACTGAATCCTGCGTTCAGTTGAAATCCAACTACTAATTCTCTGAATTTTAGTACGATCTGAGGGGGGCTTCGGCCCCCTTCAATTTCCGCGGGCAGGAAACCTCATGACATATCGTTTTACGACACTCTGCATGGCGCTGGCTATGCTGTTAGCGGGTGTGTGCGCCTCTTTCGCACAAGACCGCGACATCCCCTCTATCCTAGAAGAACACGCTGAAATAATCGCCAAAGGGTCACGCAAAACCATTGAGCCGGCGATTGTCGATCTCCGCGACAGCGGCCAAGCGGACGCCCAAAAAATTCTGGAGGCTTGGCAGGCCAAAGAACTTTGGCAGCGAAAGTCAGATGGTCAGTTTTTTACCGCAATCAAAAACGAAGACAAATCCTATTCGCTGTTTGATGTGCTGAGCGGTGCCGAGCAAGGCACGGCAGAAAAAAAGCAATTAAAACAAATCAAACCCAATTCAGGCATACGCGCGATGATCGGTGCGGCTTTAGTTCAGTTCCAACTGATGGATGCGGATCCCGCAAAACGGCTGGATGCGTTGACCGCGATTGACCGCAACCCGAATCCCACGCATTTACCCGCCTTGCGCGGCGCAATCGATGGTGAGGTTGACCCTAACATCAAGGCCACAAAAATCCGCCTCGAACGTCTGCTGACCGTTTCCTATGGCGCAGATGATGCCGAGCGGATCGCTGCAATTAACAGTTTTTCGGATGATCTGAGCGTCGCTTCTCGTGCGGCTTTGAACCCTATACTGTCAACAAAACGCATAGCATCAGCCGAACCAAGTACAGCGAACATCGCGGCACCCCTCACCCCTGGCGAGGACCTGTCCGATTCCGAAGCATATGACCTGTTGGTCGCCAATGATCTAGCGCCGGCTGCGCCATCAGCGGATGATATTCGCATCGCTCTTGGTGACAACATCGAAAACGGTCGCGTTGGGGGGCAGCCCATCGCTTCTTTGAACACATACGAGGGCCGTGAGGTCGCTTATGCTGCGCTGGCCAAGGTGGGCAAAGTCCCCCCTTTGGTGACAGAGCAAGAGCAACTACAGCTTGTTCAAGATCACTTATTCTATGACATTTATGATGAACCCTCTAAAGCTGTCACAGAGGCCGCCGAAAGCGCGCTCATCAGCATCAACACCCGCGTCGGACTAAACAAAGCCCTCGACCTTGGTTTGGATGGCCTGTCTTTGGCGTCAATCTATTTTCTGGCCGCGATTGGCCTTGCGATCACTTTTGGGGTTATGGGCGTCATCAATATGGCCCACGGCGAGTTCATCATGATGGGCGCCTATACAGGCTATGTCGTTCAGCAATTCATCACTGATTACACGTTGTCCATTGTTGTTGCGCTGCCCCTTGCCTTTGGTGTCACCTTTGCGGCCGGTGTCGCGATGGAGCGTTTGGTGATCCGGCATCTGTATCACCGCCCGCTGGAAACCCTTCTGGCAACTTTTGGTATTTCTGTGGCTCTACAACAAATCGCCAAAAACATCTTTGGGACGCAGGCCCGCCCATTGACCAGCCCTGCATGGCTGGATGGCGCTTGGGTTATGAACGATGTTGTATCGATCAGTTACATCCGCATCGCAATCTTTGTGCTGGCGTTGATTTTCCTTGGGTTGCTGCTGTTCATCTTGAACAAAACCCGTCTTGGTCTTGAAGTCCGTGCGGTGACACAGAACCCGCGCATGGCGGCCTCAATGGGGATCAACCCGGATAAAATCAACATGCTGACCTTTGGGCTTGGTTCTGGCATCGCCGGGATCGCAGGGGTCGCCATTGGCCTCTTTGCCAAAGTCACCTCGGAGCTGGGCAGCGATTACATCGTGCAAAGTTTTATGACTGTAGTGGTCGGCGGTGTCGGCAACATCTGGGGCACCCTTGCTGGTGCAACAATGATTGGTGGCCTGCAAAAAGGGATCGAATTCTTGAACCCCTCTAACACCCTTGCTGCGCAAACCTACATGATCATCTTTATCATCATTTTCATTCAATTCCGCCCGCGCGGTATCATCGCCCTCAAGGGCCGCGCCGCAGGAGATTAACCCATGAGCCGCACGTTCTTTGCTAAAAACCCGTCGGTTTTAGTGTTCATCGCCTGCCTTGCGCTGTTCACCTTGACGGTCACCTTAATGTCCGAAGCCTTTGGAACAGGATTGATTTCCACCAGCTTTATCAAAACCCTCGGCAAAACCCTGTGCCTGTGCCTCATCGCCATCGCGATGGATCTGGTTTGGGGTTACTGCGGGATCCTATCCCTAGGCCATTTCGCCTTTTTCGGCCTAGGTGGCTATATGGTTGGCATGTGGCTGATGTATGCGCGCACGGCGCAAATCGTGACGGCCTCTATGGCCGAAGCGGACATTCCACCAACCGCCCAAGAAATCACAGACGCCATCGGCAACCAGATATTCGGCGTCGTGGGCGGCAGTGATTTTCCGATGATCTGGGCTTTTGCTGACAGCCTGACCATACAACTGGCACTCGTCGTTCTTGTGCCGGGCCTCTTGGCCCTTGTGTTTGGCTGGTTGGCGTTCCGCTCTCGGGTGACAGGTGTTTATCTGTCGATCCTGACACAAGCCATGACCCTCGCGCTGTCACTGTATCTATTCCAGAACGATTCAGGCTTACGGGGCAACAACGGCCTCTCCGGTCTGCAAAACATTCCCGGCGCAGAAGACATCCCGCAATCCGTGATATCGATCTATTTCTTCTGGGGATCCGCCCTTGCGCTGATGCTCGGTTATTTGCTGACCGCATGGGTGGTATCCGGCAAATTCGGGTCCGTCATTCGCGGCATCCGCGATGACGAAGCCCGCGTGCGGTTCCTTGGGTATTCCGTCGAAGCCTACAAACTATTCGTCTTTACCCTAACCGCAATTATCGCTGCAATTGCCGGTGCGCTTTATTATCCGCAAGCCGGCATCATCAACCCCGCCGAAGTTGCCCCTATTGCGTCGATTTACCTCGCGGTTTGGGTTGCGATCGGTGGACGGGGCCGCATTTATGGGGCCGTCATCGGAGCGGCAACAGTATCGCTTTTGTCCAGCTGGTTTACCGGCGGTCAAGTGCCGTCAATCAATCTTGGCTTCTACACAATTAACTGGGTCGACTGGTGGTTGGTTTTGCTCGGCTTTTCCTTTGTTCTGGTGACTCTCTTTGCCCCACAAGGCATCGGCGGATTGTTTGATCAACTGGTCCGCAACCGTGCGACTCCGCAACGCGGTGGTGCACCAATGGGCCCAGATGCCAGCGCCCTACAAGAAAAGGAGGCGGATAAATGAGCACGCTTCTCGAAGTTTCCGGTGTTTCTGTCTCCTTTGACGGGTTCAAAGCCATCAACAATCTGTCGTTTCAAATCGGCGACGCTGAACTGCGCGCAGTTATTGGCCCCAACGGGGCAGGTAAAACCACCTTTATGGATATTGTCACTGGCAAAACGCGCCCAGATGAAGGACGCGTTATCTGGGGCGAAAAATCGGTCAATTTGCTGAAACTCAGTGAGGCCAAAATCGCCCAATCCGGTGTCGGACGCAAATTTCAACGCCCCACCGTTTTTGAAGACCAAAGTGTTTTTGATAACCTGTTGATGGCCCTTAAAAAACGGCGCGGACCGCTGGATGTGTTATTCTATAAACGCTCTGGCGAAGACATCACCCGTGTCGAAGAATTGGCCGAAGAAATTGGCCTAAAAGATCAGCTACGCCGCACATCTGGTGAATTGTCTCATGGGCAAAAACAGTGGTTGGAAATCGGCATGTTGTTGGCACAGGAACCGCGACTGTTGCTGGTGGATGAACCTGCCGCAGGTATGACCCTTGCCGAACGCGAACACACCACAGACCTGCTGCGAGAGGCCGCGAAAACCCGCGCGGTTGTGGTCGTAGAACACGATATGGAATTCGTACGACGCCTAAACTGCAAAGTCACCGTGCTCCATGAGGGGTCTGTTCTGGCAGAAGGCTCTATCGATCATGTCACCAAAGATCCGCAAGTGATCGAAGTTTATCTGGGACGCTGAACCATGTTGCAAACCAAAGATCTTACCCTGCATTATTCTGGATCTCAGATCCTTTATGGCATCGACATCACCGCCGAGGTTGGACAGGTTACCTGTGTAATGGGCACCAATGGCGTTGGCAAAACCAGCCTACTTAAGGCGCTCTCGGGCACACATCATCGCTCTGCTGGGCAGTATATACTGGATGGTGAGTCGATCGAAAAACCGCCGGCACAGGTGTTGGCACAAAAAGGTGTCGCCTATGTGCCGCAAGGGCGGGACGTGTTTCCGTTGATGACAGTCCGCGAAAACCTAGAAACTGGATTTGCTTGCCTGCCAAAATCAGAGCATCTGGTCCCGGACCAGATTTTTGAACTATTCCCAGTTCTGAAAGAAATGGAAGGCCGTCGCGGAGGCGATTTGTCCGGGGGGCAGCAACAGCAACTTGCGATTGGACGGGCGTTAATTGCGCAACCGAAACTCTTGCTTTTGGATGAACCGACAGAAGGTATTCAGCCCAACATCATTCAACAAATTGGCCGCGTCATTGAATACCTGCGGGACGAGGGCAAAATGGCAATCATTTTGGTGGAACAGTATTTTGAATTTGCCTATGCGCTGGCGGATGAATTTTATGTGGTAACACGTGGAGAGGTCTCTTTATCAGGGGCCAAGTCTAAGATCCCAAAGGCCGATGTTATGGCGTCTGTATCCGTCTGACACCGATAAAATTGTATCTGGAAAATCCATGGGTGATCGATAATAGTCCTGTTGAACACAAGAGGATCACCCGTGGATTTTATCACCGAGCTTTCTGAAATACTGGACCACAACGGCCTTTTGACCGGCAAAGATGCCGTGCCTTATGGCCAAGAATGGACCGGGAAATATACGTGCCAACCTTTGGCCGTTGCACGTCCACGCAATCGCGAAGATGTGGCCGCGATTGTAAAACTGGCCAATGTGCACGGCGTTTCGATTGTTCCCCTATCTGGCCGGACAGGCTTGGTCGGCGGAGGGGCCGCCGAAGGGGCATTGATCCTGTCCTTAGAACGCATGAACCAGATCCGCGAAATCCGCCCCGCCGCCCGTATTGCCGTAGTTGAACCCGGTGTGATTCTATCCGCCCTTCATACCGCGGCCAAGGATCATCAGCTGACCTTTCCCATGACTTTTGGTGCGAAAGACAGCGCCATGATTGGGGGTCTGTTGTCTACGAATGCCGGGGGATCGAATGTTTTGCGCTATGGAAATACACGGGCCCTCGTTCTGGGGTTAGAGGCCGTTTTACCCAATGGAGACATCCTTGATCTTATGAACGAGCTGCACAAAGACAACTCTGGCTATGATTTAAAAGATTTGCTGATCGGTGCAGAAGGAACCCTCGGTATCATAACCGCAGCGGTGGTGAAATTGGTGCCACAACCCAAAGCTTATGCGACGGCCTTTCTCGGCCTGAACGACCTGTCAGATGCGCTCGATCTGCTCAATACGCTGCAGTCTCGTACAAGCAATGCAGTAGAGGCGTATGAATTTATGACGCCATATTACATGACTCTTCACGCAAAGCTGTTTCCAGAGGACCGTCTCCCCTTCCCCGAACAATATCCTGTGCAAATTCTCGTTGAGGTCGGTGCATCCTCAGATAAAGACGCCACCCCGCTGGCGGATGGCAGTCTGCCAATCGTATCGACCCTTGAGGATGTCTTGGCGGATCTACTGGAACAAGGCCGACTATCCGATGCTATGGTCGCGCAAAACGATGGTCAAAGGGCCTCTCTCTGGGCCATTCGTGAACATGCCGCAGAGCTGGCGTTTCACAAAGGCCCTGTCGTAGACAGCGATATTTCTGTCCCTGTTGATCAGGTCGCGACCTTTATGGCCCTTTACGAAGACCGCATCAAAGCGCTGGACCCAGATTCCGAAACACTGGTTGTGTGCCATCTTGGCGATGGCAATATCCACCACACGATGTGGCCCACGCGCGACGATGCTCAGCTAATGGACGACGTCCGGTCTTTGGTCGAAGACATCGTCGCAGACCTACGGGGGAGTTTCTCCGCTGAACATGGGATAGGTCTGTCCAAATTGAACTCCATGACGCGCCGCAAAGCCCCAGTGGCCGTGAACATGATGCGTCAAATTAAGTTAGCCCTTGATCCGAACAACATCATGAACCCCGGCAAAGTCATTCCCCCTGCCGATTAACGATAGGTGGTTGTGATGGCGCCAAGCCCTTGGACGGTGATCCGGCAAGTTTGTCCGCGTTGGATCGGACCAACCCCAGCTGGTGTGCCGGTATAGATCAAATCACCCGCTGCCAGCGTCACTAATCCTGACAGATGGGCAATGATATCGGCCACGGGCCAAATCATCTCGGCGAGGTCGCCATCTTGTTTCAGCACGCCATCGACCTCGGCTGTGATCCGTCCTGTGCCGGGATGGCCGATTTCGGTAACGGGATGCAACGGGCCGCAGGCCGCAGAATCGTCAAATCCTTTGCCCATGTCCCAAGGGCGGCGTTTTTCTTTGCCTGCCGCTTGCAGATCACGCCGTGTTAGATCGTTGCCGACCCCATATCCCCAAACACAGCTCAATGCTTGTTCCGGCAGGATATCCGCCCCTCCGGACGCCAGCGCCACCACCAGCTCTGCCTCATGGTGCAGGTTTTCAGTCGCCATAGGAAAGGGCAAGGTCACACCATCATCCACCACGGCATCTGCAGGTTTGCAGAAAAAGAACGGCGGCTCCCGATCCGGGTCATCCCCCATCTCGCGGGCGTGTTCTGCATAGTTGCGTCCAACGCAAAAAATCCGCCGTACGGCAAAGCGTTTGGCGGATTCTGCGATGGCCACGGATGGAATAGCGGGCGGCGTAAGGACGAATTCAGACATAGTGACCTCTTGTTTTGGCCCTGTCTGACGCATTCAGTTCAGTCAGACAAGGCGATCAGGGGCCAACCACCAAACAAGGTGAATTGCGCGATTGCAAGCGGGCGCAAGCCAGTTTGGCTTGCTGTTGCGACAGATGCTTAAAATGTGCCTCAAACCCTTTACGAGATTTCACGATTGTTCGCTGAGATCCCTCAAGAGCCGTGATTTCGTTTAGCGCCGTCTTAAGCAGTACCTTTTCAGCTGCATACTGCGAATTATAAGTCCCGACTTTCACGCCATAGATTTTATTTGTATCCAAAGACGCGCGTGTTATGACTTTTTGTTCATCATCAAACAGACGACCTTCGGGTTTTACCGATGCCAATGTTACCTCTTCGGGGCGTTTGACTAAAGTATCGTTGATGCCTGGTGGAATCTGATTTTCCTCCAAAGCCTTCAATCGAGACTCTTCGTATGCGGCGTCTTGTGCGTCGCGCACAGCTTTTTGAATTTCATCTTCTAGTGCAAGGGCAAGTGGTGCACTGTCGCCTGGACGCGGACGAGGTCGCAGGCTTTTCTTTACTGCTGTAATTCGGTTCGTCACCACACCTGCAGCATCCGCCAATGCGTAATTTGGTGCGCCCGGTTTACGGATAGTGGCATTGTTCGGTGTCTTACGGAATCCTACATCCAACAACTCAGCAATTCGCGCATTTCGCGTGGCCGAAGAGCGCCCCCCAAACACGGTTGCGATGATACGTTTATTTCCCCGTTCCGCCGAAGCAACAAGGTTAAATCCCGCAGCGCGCGTATAGCCGGTCTTAATGCCATCAGCCCCCTTATAGGCCGCAAGAAGACGTCGGTTGGTGTTGTTTACCATTTTAATACCCGCATCGGTCGAACGACGAGAAAATAAGTTGTAGTATTGTGGATAATCGTAAAACAGGCGTCGGCCCAAAACGGTCATATCCGTGGCCGTCGACAGGTGACCTTCTTCGGTCAGGCCATGGGCATTCTTAAAGGTCGTTCTTGTCATGCCAATGGCTTTGGCGGTTCGATTCATACGCCGAGCAAACGCAGCTTCGCTGCCTTCGATGGCCTCTCCTAAAGCGGTTGCAGCGTCATTGGCAGATTTGACTGAGGCGGCCCGCACGAGATAACGCAGCTTGATCTTTTGACCAGATCGAAGGCCCAGTTTTGACGGGGGTTCCGATGCAGCTTTGGAAGATATCCGCACAACGGTATCCATCGAAATCTCACCGTTCTTGACGGCCTCAAACACCACATACAGCGTCATCATCTTGGTCAAAGACGCAGGATGTAATCGGGTGTTGGCATTTTTCGACTGTATCACCTTTCCTGATCGTGCATCCATAATGACTTCGGCATAAGGTGCTGCTGCGGCCACCAGAGGTGTCAGCACAACAACGCACAATAATGCAATTGGAATCGATAATTTACGGACGTACTGTCCAAGACGTTGTCCCACGTCGTTTGCCTCTTGCTGCCTCAGATACCGCCGTGTTTTCACGGTCAGTTTTATTTATTTGAGGCAAGCCTAACACAGGGGTTCCATTCAGAAAACTGATTTGTTTGTGAGCCCCTAGCCCCTGACAGCCCCGCTGAAAACGACATCTGGTGGAGTATTGTTGCCGCGCCCCCAAATCTGGAAATCACCGTTAATAATCGGTGTTGCGTTGATGTCCCACTTTAATAAAAACGCGCCAAAGTTGTGACGAACTGCCCCAGACTGTCGCATCGGCGATACCTCGGATGAGTCGTTGGCTCCTCTGCGTGCTCCAGAGACCAAGTCAAATCATGGGGTACATAGACACCATAAGCGCCAGCCTGTAATGCGGGCAAAATATCAGACCGCAAAGAATTCCCTACCATCAAAGAGGTCACTACACTGCCCCCGTGACGTTCAAAAATCTCTGTGTAATTTTGTGGTGTTTTATCTGAAACGATTTCAACTCCGGCAAAATGATCTCCCAATCCCGATTGCGCCAATTTGCGCTCCTGATCGAGCAAATCACCCTTAGTGATCAAAACAAGCCTGTATCTGCAGGCCAGCCATTCAACGGCCTCTTGGATGCCCGGCAACAAATGGATTGGATGCTGTAGCATATCCTGACCTGCCGTAATCAGCTCACGCACAACCGACGCTGGCACTTTGTCCTCAGTCACATCCAGGGCCGTTTCGATCATCGACAAGACAAAGCCCTTAATACCGTAGCCATAATGACCAAGATTACGTCGTTCAGCCGCCAATAGACGATCCTGCAACCCCACCGGATCCACATGATCCCGTAGCAATTCGGCGAATCGTGCCTGTGTCATTCGAAAGAATTGTTCGTTCTGCCAGAGCGTATCATCCGCATCGAGGCCCACAGTTGTTAGATTTTCATACATATTTAGCGGTTTGTTCCCAAAGATATCGGCACCCTCTTTTCTCTGGCGAAATTGAGTTTATATAGACCAATCTGACCCTACGACGGATGTTGCCTTGTTACTGGACCTTAAATCAACGCCCCTTATGATGTCTGACAAAGACGATCATGACGATGGCGACGCTGGTGTAATGACCAAAACGCGCAGCAAAACTGCGCGTCCTCCGTTGTATAAGGTGATGCTCTTAAACGACGACTACACACCTATGGAATTTGTCGTTCACATACTGGAACGGTTTTTCGGCCTGAACCACCAGCAGTCTTTTGACATTATGTTGACTGTTCACAAAAAAGGTTTGGCTGTTGTTGGCGTCTTTTCCCATGAAATTGCTGAAACAAAGGTGACACAAGTGATGGATCACGCACAGCGTCACCAACATCCGCTTCAATGCACCATGGAAAAGGAATAACGGGCATTTCCCGTCTACCATGACAGCTTCCCCCCGCTTATCCTTTGCGCTCACGAACAGCGATGTGCCCCTTCCGGTTACCGGTCGCATTCTGGTGATGCGCCCACGCGCAACCGATGATCTGTCTGCTTTACCAAAAGACCGGCTGCAAATCGTTCAAGGTTTCTATCCTGACCATAAGGCACTGGCCGATCAGGGCTTTGACCTTATTGATACGCCGACTGGTGACTATTCTGCGGCGCTTGTGTACCTTCCACGCTCTAAGGTTGAGGGGCAAATGCTCATCGCGCAGGCCCATGCCGCAACGGGTGGTGGATTGATCTTGGTGGATGGCCAGAAAACGGATGGTGTGGATAGCTACATCAGGGCTGTCAAGAAAAGGACCGACAGTCCTGTTAGTGTTATGGCCAAAGCACATGGAAAATTGGTCTGGTTCAGCGGTGGAGAGTTCTCAGACTGGAACGTCCCGGCAATCAAATCCCCCGATGGGTTTCAAACGGCTGCGGGCATGTTTTCAGCCGATAAGGTTGACCGCGGATCCGCTCTGCTTTCTGGAGTATTGCCAGACAATCTATCAGGGCGTGTTGCAGATCTCGGTGCAGGATGGGGATATCTGTCCCGCGCGATTCTAAGCAAAGCAAAAGTTTCTCAGCTCACCCTGATTGAGGCCGAAAAGGCCGCCTTGGACTGCGCGCGTGTCAATATCGTCGATCCGCGGGCTGAATTCATCTGGGGCGACGCAACTGATGTCAAAGCCCCCCCTTTCGATACGATTGTCTCAAATCCACCGTTTCACACCTCACGGGCGGGCGATCCGGGGTTGGGTCAGGCGTTTCTGGCTTCTGCCGCAAAGCTACTTAAACCGAACGGTGACCTCTGGATTGTCGCCAATCGGCACCTGCCCTATGAGGCAACACTGTCGGCATTGTTCCGCGAAGTTTCGGAAGTCGGCGGTGACAGCGGTTTCAAAACCCTGTACGCACAATATCCAAAGGTCGCGCAAAAGCGCCGCCGATAGACTCAGTCTCTGGCTACCGTGGGATCATAACAGATGTCTTTTTCAATCTCTGGAAAAACTGCAATTATTACAGGTGCCGCCAACGGCATCGGCCTTGCGATTGCGCGCCACTTTGCCGATCAAGGTGCAAATGTCATGTTCGCGGATGTAGACGAGGCACGTCTTCGCGACGAAATCGGGGATCAACTGGACGATAGCAATGTTCGGTATTTTGCTGGCGATCTGCGTGAAAAGCTAACCTTAGCGAACCTTCTGTCTGCAACTCTGGATGCTTTTGATCGGGTCGACATTCTGATCAACGCATCGCGTCAAGTCTGCCGTTCGGTTCCCTTAAAGGAAAGCGATGACGCCGTAGAAATGTTGCTTAACCAAAATCTAATGACATCTCTGCGCCTGTCTCAATTGGTTGCAAAACGCATGATTTCCCAGGCAAGCGAACAGACGAACGAAGCCGGTACAATTGGGTCTATTATCAATCTGACCTCAATCGCATCACGCCGCACTCACCCCGATCTGATGGCCTATTCGATCAGCTGCGCCGCACTTGATCAGATGACACGCTCTTTGGCCACAGCACTCGCAGAAGACCGTATCAGAGTTAACGGTGTGGCCTTTGGCAGTGTTATGAGCGCGAGCTTGCAATATGTCCTGAAAGAACAGCCCGAGTTCCGGGATTCCATCATCGCTTCAACCCCATTGCGCAGGATCGCCTCTGCCAACGAGGTTGCGGAGGCAGCTCAGTTTCTGGCGTCCTCTGCGTCGAACTTTGTGACCGGACAAATTATGACCGTAGATGGTGGTCGCACCCTCTTAGACCCTGTCGCTGCAGCCGCGCATTAATTTTTAGTCTAACGCTGGAACCACCTCGGGTGCAGGAAAGCGAGCGTTGCATTCTTCTATTGGGGCTTTTACATTCTGTAACAGGGCTTCGCGCTGCTTTTTCAAACCCGCCAGCTTTTTCTTTTCAGTCTCTATATCGATGGCAACTGGTTTGGTTGTGGGTACAGTCCGTGTTGACGTACAGGTCCGCACGTTTCCCCATGGATCGAAACAAAAATCAATGCCAGTTGTGTAACGAACGTCAGAGACATATCCAAACCCACGATTGATATTCCCCTGCGTATCCGCGATGAGCACCTCAACAGTGCGTAGATTTTGCGTGGCGGCATTGACGCAACGATCCCGCGGTGAGGCACACCCCATTAAAACAAGGCACGCAGCGGAAAATATTAGTTTATTCAACATCATGAACAAAGCTTAGATCAGGTGGACCGGTCGTACAAACCAACAATCCGCGCACATTCGCGCACTGGCCCTTTTTTGCCAAACCCGCTAAGTCGGGGACAATAAAAATAGGAGAGCCACATGACTGACCTTTTTGATGATCGCAAAGCCCGCGCATCGGCATGGTTCAAGGATCTGCGCAATCAGATTGTGGCTTCATTCGAAGCTTTGGAAGACAGTCAGTTGAGTGGGCCATTTGCGGATCAGCCCGCAGGACGTTTTGATGTCAGCGAAACAACACGTAGCTCTGATGATGGAAGCGACGCAGGTGGCGGGCTAATGTCAGTGATGCGCGGGGGCCGCGTTTTTGAAAAGGTCGGCGTTAATATTTCAACCGTTTACGGTACTCTCGGCGAACGAGCGCAGTCCGCAATGGCGGCGCGCAAAGATCTACCAGGCATCAAAGACGACCCACGTTTCTGGGCTTCTGGCATTTCGCTTGTCGCCCATATGCAAAACCCGCACACGCCAGCGGTCCATATGAACACGCGCATGTTCTGGACGCCACACGGCTGGTGGTTTGGTGGTGGGTCAGACTTAAACCCATGCCTTGAATACGCCACGGACACCACGGCGTTTCATGCGACACTCAAAACTTATTGCGACAAACACGATGTCGATTACTACCCGCGTTACAAAGAGTGGGCCGATCGCTATTTCTACATCCCCCATCGCAATCGGGCCCGCGGGGTTGGCGGCGTTTTCTATGACGATCACAACACCGGCGATTGGGAGGCAGACTTTGCATTCACTCAGGATGTCGGCCGCGCCTTTCTACCTGCTTTTGTTCCCACAGTTGAACGCAATCGCGACACCGCCTTTGGAGAGGTCGAAAAAGACGCACAACTGGTTCATCGAGGTCTCTATGCAGAATACAATCTGGTCTATGATCGCGGCACCAAGTTTGGTCTCGAAACGGGCCATGACGCCAATGCCGTCTTGATGAGCCTACCGCCACTGGCGAAATGGGTCTAATTCAAAAGCGTCTTATACATGTAGGTCGTAGAATCCATCGATTTGCTATCCGTTGACAGACAATAGCCTGGGATCATTCCAGCGATCTGGAACCCCAGCTTTTGATAGAGGCTCTGACTTACATCGCCGGTCCGCGTGTCCAGTGTTAGCAAGCGACGATGCTCTTCCAAAGCGCATTGCTCCAAGGCAGCCATTAGGGCAATTGCCACGCCCTTGCGCCGAGCGGATTGATGAACCAGTAGCTTTGCCACTTCGCCACGATGCGGTTGATTGGCTGGCATCCCAAGGATGAGTTGCACCGTCCCTAATATCTGTTTCCCTTCGGTTGCAACAAACAAACGTCGTGCGCCAGAATCAACCTGAGGAAAGACACTCTCCTGCCAAAAGGCTTCATTTTCGGCACGCGGAAAGGGTTGAATAAAGCCAACACTCGCGCCGCCATCGACGCAATTTTGCAGGATATCGACCAATTGGGTTGTATATGCCCTTAATTCAAAAGGTTGTACGGACTGTGTTTTAATCATTCCGTCTCTCCGTTGGGATCAAAGAAATTATATAATTTGCGCCAGAATTGACAGGCGTGGTAAATTTACTGCGTCCTGTCAACCGATACCGGACCACGTCGCCCGCATCCAATTCATGTCTCTCTTCCTCTAGAGAAATTTGCAACTTTCCCTGTTGCAAAAAAAGATGATGCTCCATCCCGTATCCGGGAGGCCCATCGTAAGAAATCTCAGCCCCAGGGGGTAGGCTGCACTCTAACATCTCTATGGTGTATCCCGGTGTCAGCGGGGAAAGGACTCGTCGTTTAAACCCGTTTTCCAGATCGGTCCAAAAAGGCTGTTCTGCATGTCTGATAAGGGCTCGGGGTTGCTGCTCTACTTGCGACAACAACTGAGACATCGTTTGCCCGTAGGCAAAACACAGCTTTCCCAACACATCTGTGGTTGGACTTGCTCCCGCATTTTCAAGTCGCGAAATTGTCGCTCGTCCTACCCCGCTCTCACGAGAGGCTTGCTCAAGAGACCACGACCTCTGATCCCGCAACCAACGCAGCTGTTTTGCAAGTCGTTCAGATAGATCCGTCACAGCTTCCGTCCCTTATGATAGAATAATTCCCAGATACGGGATAACACGCAATCAAGGCCGTGCAACAAAAAAAACCGCCCACGACGGGCGTGGACGGCTGTAGTTCTCATGTCATTGTGCATGACCGAAAATCTATTTTGCGCAGCTAATCGACTGGAAAGGGCATTAATCCAGCCGTAAACAGCCAAACAGAGAGAGACGAACAGTTCGGATGCCCAACGAAACACGATTTAAAATCATGGGTAACCGTTTTAGCTACAATTTTTCTTATTCTTATCTCAGCGCGGACCAATTGGTATTTTGACAACTTGCCAAATAATTGTCTTTTTATGCCAATCAGGCGGGGATAGCGCCCATTGCAAAGGCTTTGGGCGTCGAGCCCGTCCAACGTTTAAACGCCGTCGTAAAGGCGGCCTGATCAGAATAATCCAAAACGTAGGCAACCTCAGAAATCGGTAAGCCATCCTTCAGATAGCTTCGCGCGAGGCTTTCCCTGAGTCTGTCGACAATTTCCCGGAATGAAACATTGTTGTCACTCAACCGTCTTGCAAAAGTTCGACGACTCATCCCCAGATTTGCGGCGATCTCATCTGCTGACGGTAACCGTCCCGGCAAGCCGTCCAGCAATAGCTTTTCAATTCGCGTTCTTAGCCCCATATCTGCCTCGGAGGCCTGACTAAGAAGCATCTCCCCGTAATTTACCAAATGATTTCGCAAAGAGGAATCGTGGGTCGGAACAGGAAGCGTCAACGTCGACGGCGCCAAAATAATTTCATCCATCTCAGAACCATAGGTTACCGGGCAACCAAATGCTTTTTGAACGCTTTCACCCTGACCATCATCGGGAAGACGGAATTTTACTTCGAGCGGATAGAACGGAACTCCGGTAATATTGCGCATCGTGGCCAACGCCGCAGAAAGAATGAACTCTCGATGGTGTGTGGACCATGCAATATCAGGATCACCACAACGGGTTTGAAAAATGGCTTTTTGGCCAGAGGTCTGCAGCCAAAACAGCGTCGTTGGATCTGTCAACACATGATACCGCGCACCGGCCTCAATCGCGCTTTTCAGGTCCTTACTGTATTTGGCAATGTAGTTCGTTAATGTATGCGCTGATTTGAAGCTCAGTCCCGCTTGTGTTGCGAAATTTCGTATTCCCAACATTTCTGTGGCCAGAACGCAGAACTCCACTTCGACATCGATCGGGATTTGTCCCTCTCTCTGCTCCAATACGCTGTCCGGTACATTTAGGCGTTTCAAAAGCGATCTAGACGCTCCTTGCCCCCCCGACAATCGATCCAAAGTAGAAGCCAGATGCGCAAGACGCTGGCTCGGTACAGTAGGCTTTTGGCTCATCACTCTGTTTAACACTTCCCCTAATTCTTAACTTCTCGGGCGTAAAATTTTAAAAAGCAAGCACAGTTAGAAATGATATCGATTACAGGCGTATTTCTGCGGTAAAATTCTCGTGTATTGCTCAATTGCAAGTACATCTGAAGGCATTGTGCGCCTTTCATCCCGAAATCAGATGCAAACTTCATTTACGTTGCATGACGCCCATTCCTACAAAACATGTGTGCATTCCAGGGCGATTTGGGCGTTTTTTCAGCAGATTAAGTACATGGCTTGCAAAACCGTACCATTTCAGGCCTTCTGTTAAAAATGCCGTTTGATGCACTCAATGGACGTAACTCGAAGGTGATTAAGACCCGCGAAGACCCCAACCGCTCTGCCGAACAAGAGCATAAAGTCGATTGGAACAAATTTGACAGACACCGCCTCAAAGCCCAAATCAAATACGCAACGCGCCATCGACGCCATGCGGGAAATGATATTTTCAGGCGAACTTACGGCTGGGTCTGACCATCTAGAAAGCGAACTGGCCCAACGGCTTGATATGTCCCGCACCCCTGTGCGGGAAGCAGCACTTACCCTCGAAAGTCAGGGATTATTGGAAATGCGTCCTCGCAAAGGCGTTCGCATCCTTTCTGTATCGTCAGGGGATATGCGTGAAATCTATGATGTACTCACAGAACTCGAAAGCCTTGCAGTCCGCCGCGCCGCCTCATTTGGTTATTCAAATGCAGATTTGGTACATCTCGCAAACGCGATGAAAGAAATGGAGGCCACAATCGAAGCGGGTGAACTCGAAGATTGGGCCGATGCGGATGGAAAATTTCACACCGAATTGGTGCGGCTCGGAAAAAATAAGCGCCTCGAGGCCATAGCTGGCATTATGAGTGATCAAGTGCGTCGAGCCCGTACAATCACTTTGTTCATGCGGCCTGTTCCAACGCAGTCAAACCAGGATCACCGGCTGGTATATGAGGCAATTCAATCCGGCCAAAGCGACCATGCATCTGCACTACATCGTGCGCATATGGAACGCGCACGTGACGTAATTTTGGCATTGCTAGAGCGTCACCGCCTTAAAAGGGTTTAACCCCGCATGGGGACGATTTCATACCCCGGCTCTTCCGGTTCTTCATCTACCATTTCTGAAGGAAACCCAGATGCCTGCACCGCTAGCCCCGTCACATCCTCTAGGCGTTTGATGATATTCGGAGATAGCTCGCGTTCGCCGTATCGAGCAATCCCGTCCTTAAAAATCTGTATCATCAGCGGGTTCATTTCTAATGGAACAGCGGATCGGTCAGCCACCTCTTGAAACAATCCGATGTCCTTCAAAACAAGGTCCATCGTAAAACTGATATCCCGTGAACCATTCAATATGACTTGGCTTTCGGTTTCGTGCACAAAGGAATTCCCCGAAGAGATCCGGATCGCTTCATAAGCGGTAGCCATATCCATCCCAGCAGCCTTAGAGACGGTCAAGGCCTCGGCGCAAGCAATCAAATTCGCCGTTGCCAAATAGTTGGTTACGACTTTTAGAATACTGGCAGATCCAATGTCACCGGTGTGCAGAATACGTCGCCCCATCGTCGTCAATAAAGGTAGAATCCGTTCAAATGTATCACGCGTGCATCCAGCGAATATTGCTATATTGCCAGTGTCCGCTCTGTGACATCCCCCGGACACAGGACAATCCACCGCTGCGCCGCCTTTTGCTGTGACCATTGCGGCCAATCGTTTCACCTCGGTTTCATCTGTGGTAGACATTTCCATCCAAATTTTGCCCGCGCAAATCTCAGTCAGAATTCCATCTTTCGCCTCTAGCACCGCAGCAGAGGCCGCCGGATTGGGCAAACAAGTGATGACAACATCACAAGCTTTCATCAGTTCAGCTGGCGTTTTTGCCACCCACGCCCCATTTTTCTCGGCCTCTACGAGCTTATCCGGATCAAGATCCAATACCCCAATCCGGTAACCATTGCGCAACAGGCTCCCCGACAGCTTACCACCTACATTCCCAAGGCCCACAAACCCAATTTCCATACAACCTCCCAAACGTGCACTTTTGGAAAAGACTAACGATCAAACGCGACGTGTCCGCCTCAGGAACGACATGGCCACAACAATCCCCTGACACCGTTTTTGGGCACATCAAAATACCGCCGCACAATGTCTGCGCGTCAACGCAGAGCAGCGCCGCTTGCTGTCACGATCCTACAGGCCTACTTTATCCCTCAAAGGAGACGCATTATGTCCATTCGTCCTGTAAAATCTCTGACTCAGGCTGTTCCAACGATGGAAGGTGCTGGCGTCAAATTGCACCGCGCTTTTGGCTTTGAAGATCCATCAATGCTGGATCCGTTTCTATTGTTTGACGATTTTAGAAATGAACACCCTGCAGATTTCCAAAAAGGATTTCCATGGCACCCTCATCGCGGCATTGAAACCATCACCTATGTCTTGAACGGCACTGTGGAGCACGGAGACTCACTTGGGAATGAGGGCACCTTAGCCGCCGGTGATGTGCAATGGATGACAGCAGGGTCCGGTATTATGCATCAGGAAATGCCCAAGGGAAATGCAAATGGTCAAATGCATGGCTTTCAACTATGGGCCAACTTACCGGCTAGCCTCAAAATGACGGCCCCTCGGTATCAAGACGTCGAGGCCAAAGAGATCCCGGAGATCATTGACGATGATGGCACCCGGGTAAAAGTCATTATTGGTGACTTCTGGGGGAAATCTGGCCCCGTAGACGGCATTGCCGCCGATCCGCAATATCTAGACATTTATGTCCCAGCAGGCGTGCGCAAGACATTCAAGATCGACACCTATCGCCATGCGTTCGCTTATATTTTTGACGGGTCCGGCACATTCTCAGATGCGTCTGCGCCCCAAGGGGTTTTGTTAGAGAAAGAAGTCCGTGGCGAGGAATTAAACATCCGCGATTTATCGGGTAACCGAACGCTTGTACAGTTTTCAACCGGCGAAGAAATCATCGTTCAAGCCGGAGAACAGGGCATACGTTTTCTTTTGGTGTCCGGCGCGCCAATACAAGAGCCCGTGGCGTGGCACGGACCTATAGTCATGAACACCCGCGAGGAACTAATGAATGCCTTTGCAGAACTGCGCAACGGCACCTTTATCAAACCCGCCCACTAACCTTGCCTGTACAGGGGTGGCCTTTTGACGACGACCCCTTAAGATTTTAAAATGCGGCGTACCATATTTTCATAGATCCGGCTTAGCTTCTCAGTCTCAAAACTTGAATGTTGATGGCGCCAAGGCTCGATCCCCGACAAGAGGGTCAAAATGGCCTGAGAAATCAACGAAACATCCGGGACATGAAAGGCATCTGCCTCTCGACCCAGCTCCAATAGCCCGTTTAAGACATCCTCGTATTGCCGCGCATAATCGGCCACGATTGCTGCGTTTTCTGGTGACAATGCACGGGCTTCGTTGCGAACCAGTTGATCAGCAACCGCGTGTGCGCGGTGGAAATCAATGTGAAAATGAACAAACGATTTCATAGAAGCGTTTGGGCTACCACTTAGATCCAGCGCTTTAACCGCCAGCTGCCGCGCCTCCAAAAAATCTACCATCAAGGCACAAAGCAGAGTTTGTTTGTCCTTGGTATGCAGATAGATCGCCCCAGCCTGAACACCCACAGCGCCCGCCATCTGCCGCATTGAAACCGCGTCGAAGCCGTGTTCTGAAAACAATTCTAATGCGGTCGCTCTAATTTTTGCACCGGTATCCTCGGCGCGTGTTCCTGATTTTCTTGCCATTCCCTATAATGGAACTGAACAGATGTTCCTGCAACCCTTGGCTTGCAGCTAAATTCGGGACAGCATAGAGTTGAGTCAGCGTTTTTGACCCGGACTGGATTCACATTGCACCGTATACCCTTAATCATCTGTGCCACGGTCCTGATTCCGGGGTGCTGGGAGGCCCCAAATCTTCCGCAAACTCCGAAATATGAGGCGGCAACCGAGGTTACACCCGATCTTGTTCCTCTGTCCAATTTGAACATGAGCGCAAGCGACATAACCACCGGAGATGACACCGCCGCATCCTTGACGGCGCGCGCAAACCAGTTGCAGCAAAGAGCCGCAGCACTCAACAACACCCAATAGATCCCATAAGAACCACGATACCCCCCCCGTCTTCGCCGACTTTTCATCCGCACCACATTGCAAGGCCCAGAAAATCTCGGTAACAGGCAGGCAACTCGATTAGCTGACGGAGACGAATATGACCCACCCCCTGCGCCTCGGCATTGCCGGATTGGGCACCGTCGGAACCGGTGTCATCAAAATCGTTCGTCAAAAGGCAGACCTTTTGTCACGCCGAAGCGGTCGCCCTATCGAAGTCACCGCTGTGAGCGCCCGCAGCCGCACCAAAGATCGCGGCGTGAACCTCTCATCTTATGCCTGGGAAGACGATCCGGTAAAACTCGCGCAGCGCGATGATGTCGATGTGTTCGTTGAACTCATGGGGGGCAGCGAAGGTCCTGCCAAAGACGCAATCGAAGCCGCAATTGCGGCGGGCAAGGATGTAGTCACCGCCAACAAGGCGCTTCTTGCCATCCACGGTCAAGCTCTGGCAGAAGCCGCTGAAACAAACGATCATGTCATTCGGTTTGAAGCCGCCGTCGCAGGAGGCATCCCGGTTGTCAAAGCCCTAACCGAAGGGTTAGCAGGCAATGAGATCGAACGCGTTATGGGCGTCATGAACGGCACTTGTAACTACATCCTGACCCAGATGGAGGCCACAAACCGCGGCTATAATGCCCTGTTTGATGAGGCTAACAGCCTTGGCTACCTTGAGGCAGATCCGAGCCTTGACGTTGGTGGTATAGATGCCGGGCATAAACTGGCGTTGCTCGCCTCAATTGCCTATGGCACCAAAGTTAATTTTGACGGCGTACATCTAGAGGGAATTCAGCGCGTAAGCATCGAGGATATCGAGCAAGCCGCTGATATGGGATTCAAAATCAAACTGTTGGGTGTCGCACAAATGACAGGCCGCGGATTGGTTCAACGCATGACCCCTTGCCTTGTGCCGGAAAGCTCTCCGTTTGGTCAGCTTCAAAACGCAACAAATATGGTCATGATCGAAGGCGATAGCGTCGGTCAAATCGTATTGCGTGGCGCAGGTGCGGGTGAAGGCCCCACAGCCTCAGCCGTTATGGGCGACATCATTGATATTGCACGCGGCACTCGAGTGTCGACATTTGGCCAGCCCGCCAGCAGCCTAAAAGACGTTCAGACAGCCGAAGTCTCTAGCGTTGCCCCCTATTACCTGCGTCTTTCCCTTGAGGACAAACCCGGTGCGTTGGCCAAAGTGGCCACCGTTCTTGGGGAATGCGGCGTCTCAGTGGACCGCATGCGTCAGTATGGGCACGAAGACACCAGCGCGCCTGTGATTATTGTTACCCACAAGACTGACCGCCAGTCATTGGACCGTGCCTTGGCAGAGTTCGATCAGATTGATGTGATGACATCAGCACCTGTCGCAATTCGCATTGAGACTCTTTGATAACTTGTTCCCTGCAGCCCATCGGGTTAGACCGAAGGTGGCCCACTTAAACTTGCAGGACATTTTATGACTGACCATATCGAATTTCACGACCGTTTGTTGTCGCTTGGATTGGCGCGTGTATCAGAAGCGGCGGCAATTGCCTCCGCTAATCTGGTGGGACGCGGCGATGAAAAAGCCGCCGACCAAGCCGCAGTAAACGCCATGCGCGACCAGTTGAATATGCTGGATATCAATGGTGTTGTTGTTATCGGAGAAGGCGAACGCGACGAAGCCCCGATGCTGTTCATCGGCGAAGAAGTTGGCAGCGGCAACGGCCCCGCCGTGGATATCGCCCTTGATCCGCTGGAGGGAACAACCCTGACCGCCAAAGACATGCCAAATGCGCTGACGGTCATTGCGATGGCCCCACGTGGCACGTTGCTGCATGCACCAGACGTCTACATGGACAAACTGGCGATTGGACCGGGGTACGCGGATAATCTAGTCTCCCTTGACATGTCCCCTTCTGAACGCGTCATGACCCTTGCTAAAGCCAAAGGTTGCGGCCCTGAAGGCATTACCGTTTGTATTCTGGAACGACCACGCCATGAGGCGCTGATCGACGAAGTTCGCTCCACTGGTGCAGCGATCCGCCTAATCACAGACGGAGACGTTGCTGGCGTCATCCATTGCGCCGAAGCCGAGATCACCGGTATCGATATGTATATGGGCTCTGGTGGCGCACCCGAGGGCGTATTGGCGGCCTCTGCGCTAAAATGCATGGGCGGTCAAATGTGGGGCCGTTTGATGTTCCGCAACGACGACGAACGTGGCCGCGCAGCCAAAGCAGGGATCACAGATCTGGACCGCATCTATTCCCGTGATGACCTCGTCACGCAGGATGTTATCTTTGCCGCGACAGGCGTTACCGACGGATCAATTCTTGCCGGGATCAAACGGGAACCCAATGCACTGACCACCGAAACCATCCTGATGCGTTCCAAAACCGGATCGGTGCGTCGGATGATCTACCGCAATCCGACCTAATCATGACCTCGGGATTGTTGCTCATTGATTTCCAAACCGGGTTTTCTTTGCCCGGATGGGGGGACCGAAATAATCCCGAGGCAGAAACGAATGCCGCGCGCTTGCTAAGCGCGTGGCGCACCCAAGGCAAACCTGTTTTTCATGTGCGCCATATCAGCACAACACCAGACAGCCCCCTGCACGCGAACCAAGGCGGTACGGACTTCATCCCTACCCTTTTGCCGCTCGCGGCTGAGCCCTGTTTTGATAAACACGTGAACTCAGCATTTATTGGTACGTCGCTTGAGCAAACCCTTCGCGACCAAGACGTAAAAGAGCTGGTAATTTGCGGATTAACAACGCCACATTGCGTCTCAACTTCCTGCAGAATGGCGGCAAATTTGGGGTTTCAGGTTATCCTAGCTCACGACGCCTGCGCCGCGTTTACAGGAAATGCAGACATTTGTTGGGCAACGCTCACCCCCATGTCAGCCGAAGAAATACACATCAGTGCTGTATCCCATCTTCATGGCGAATTTGTTGATGCACAAGGCTGCGATTCCATCCTTAGGAGAACACCATGAGCTTTTTGGGCGTAGAATCGTCGCTGACCAATCGAACGTGGCGTGGTCTAGACATCGGGCAGGAACGTCTTGCTGAGGCGACCCAACAAGCCACAGAATTGCCATTGCCACTGTGCCGCACCCTTGCCCGCTTGGGGGTGCCAACCGATGAAGCAACCGCCTACCTGGCTCCCGCGCTGCGTGACTTACTTCCTGACCCACAGGTCCTGAAAGATATGGAAAAAGCCGCCGCACGATTTTTGCAAGCGGTGAAACTTAGGCAAAAGATCGCAGTGTTTGCTGATTATGATGTCGACGGGGGTTCTTCAGCGGCGCTGCTTTTGTCATGGCTGCGGACAATGAACTACAGCGCCACGCTATATGTGCCAGACCGGATCGACGAAGGCTACGGCCCCAATGAACCAGCCATGGCTGCCCTCGCGGCAGACCATGACCTGATCATTTGCGTGGACTGCGGAACACTGTCACATGAGGCCATTGCAGCAGCCGTTGCTGCGGATGTGGTGGTTCTGGATCACCACCTTGGTGGTGAGACCCTGCCGAAGTGCCATGCGGTGGTGAACCCCAACAGACAAGACGAAGACGGAGATCTTGCGCATTTATGCGCGGCAGCCGTTGTGTTCTTGATGCTGGTAGAGGCCAACCGCCAGCTCCGCAGTAAAGAGATCAATGGGCCGGACCTTATGGCGCTGCTTGATTTGGTGGCACTGGCCACTGTGGCCGATGTGGCTCCATTGATTGGGGTCAACCGCGCCCTTGTACGACAAGGCTTAACCGTCATGGCCCGCCGTCAAAGGCCTGGAATTGTGGCCTTGTCGGATGCGGCGCGCATGGACAGTGCGCCGTCATCTTACCACCTTGGGTTTCTGCTCGGTCCGCGTGTAAACGCAGGTGGACGGGTCGGCAAGGCAGACCTTGGGGCACGGCTCCTGGCGACCGACAATGTACAAGAGGCCCGCGCCATGGCAGATCGGCTGGACGCGCTGAACACAGAACGCCGCGACATTGAGGCTACTGTCCGCGCACAAGCCATGGAACAGGCCGAGAGTCGTGGTTTCGACACCCCCTTGGTATGGGCCGCACAAGAAGGATGGCATCCCGGTGTCGTCGGCATTGTTGCCAGCCGCCTAAAAGAAACAACCAACCGCCCTTCGATTGTTATTGGATTTGAGGATGGTATTGGCAAAGGGTCAGGCCGGTCTGTCACGGGCATCGACCTGGGTGCTGCCATCCAAAGATTAACACGCGAAGGCCTGTTAATTAAGGGAGGTGGTCACAAAATGGCCGCAGGCCTGACTGTCGAAGAAAACAAACTCGACGCAGCCATGACGCGTCTCTCAGAGCTTTTGGCAAAACAGGGCGCCGCAGATATTGGCCCTGCGGATCTAAAGCTGGATGGACTGTTAATGCCCGGCGCGGCCACCCCCGATCTGATCACCCAGATCGAAGCGGCTGGACCATTTGGTGCCGGTGCGCCTGCCCCACGATATGCATTCGCAGATCAGCTTATTCACTTTGCCAAACGAGTCGGTGAAAACCACCTTAAGATCACGTTTTCTGACGGCATGGGCCCGCGACTTGAGGCGATTTGCTTTGGCGCATTCGATACACCGCTGGGCACTGCGCTTGAACAACACGGGGGCGCACGTTTTCATTTGGCTGGCCGATTGGAAATCAACACTTGGGGCGGACGACAAAAAACCCAACTGCGTCTAGAGGACGCCGCCAACGTTTAAGCCAATTTCCAAAGAAATATTCCAATGGGGACAGAATCTTCTTGCGCCCCGCCCGATGTTTTCTTACATACCGCCGCACAGCAAGGCTGCTCCGTTCGTCTATCGGTTAGGACGTCAGGTTTTCAACCTGAAAAGAGGGGTTCGATTCCCCTACGGAGTACCATGCTGGAATACCTCCCATATTTATATCCGCAGCCTATGATGCCGTCCGGCGCGTTCCATTGGATCACCATGGTCTCGGTTGGATTTGGTCCCAAAGGGGTCAAACTTAATGGAAGCATTACGACATGGTGTGACCACTTAATCGGTAACTTGCCGTTTGTAGTTTCAAAACCTAAATTCAGTTTATTTGACGCCCAGAACCCGATGGAGCGGAATTGCCTTTCTACGCAGATAACTTCGGTTTAAGGGGAAAGGATACCGAAAACGGAGCCCGAAGATGCCCTTGCAAGAGACCCTAAACCTACGTGCCGACGCCATTTGCGAGCTGTGCGGACAAACCGACGACTTACAGGTGGTTGAGGTTGGCCCTGACGCAGATGGCAGTGCTGATATGGCCGCCCTGTTGTGTGGAACATGTGCGGATCAGGTTGGCGGCGCAGAGCTTTCCCCAAATCATTGGCGTTGCTTGTCCGCGTCAATGTGGAGTGAACACCCGGCCGTACAGGTTTTAGCGTGGCGAATGCTGGATCGCCTAAAGGATAACGACTGGGCGCAAGATTTGTTGGATATGTTGTATCTAGAAGATGACCGCCTCAGCTGGGCGCAAGCGGGCAGCTTTGTCCCTGCAATCATTCATCGCGACAGCAATGACACCGTCCTTTCAGCGGGCGACACGGTTACCCTGATCAAAGACCTTCCCGTCAAAGGGGCTGGCTTTACGGCAAAGCGCGGAACCGCCGTGCGCGGGATATCTCTGGTTTCTGACAATGCGGCTCATATCGAGGGACGTGTCGAAGGTCAGCGTATTGTTATTCTGACAGAGTTTGTAAAAAAACGTTAAAGCGGATCAACACATTAATGTTTTGACATTTCTTGCCACTTGCGCTCTCTTCAATTCGCAAGTGGAGGAATACCATGTTGAGTACGCGACGAAAATTTATCACTGGTCTTGCCTGTGTTATGGTGTCCTTTGGCAGCAGCGCTTTTGCTGACAAAAAAGGTAACGACAAGAATGGCAACGGCAAGAAACCCCCAAAAGGTCAGAAACAGAGACAGCAAAATGGTGCGGCGAAGTCGATCCCGCCCGGTCAGATCAAACGGTATACGCGAGGCCAAAAATTACCCACAGATTTAAAGTGGGATGACATTACTGACCTAGGAAAATGGAAACTTCCGGCTGCGGGTAAAGGCAATAAATACATCCGTGTCAATGATGAGATCTACGAGATCGCCGAAGACACCAATACTGTGGTGAACGCGATTGGAATTGCCTCGGATTGGCTGAAATAAGCGGGTTCTTCAGTAACATCAGTTGCCCGATATGTAGCGGTTATGACGTTTGCCCCGTATTGTGTTTTCTTTCGTTAAAGGGACGAATTGATCTCCCGTGTCATGGCGCGCACGACCGTTTCACTGGTTTCTTTTCTTCCGCCAATTGGATCAAAGTTTGAAAACGCTGCATCCCCCGAAGGAGGTGTGGCACAAGATGCATGCACCTCATGGGCCCCTGTCCGAAGTAGGATCTCTGCCACATTTACCACTGTCACCCCACATCCCGGCATGACCGATAACCGACCGGCAGCGCGAGTGACCATCTGGGCAATCATGTTCACTCCCGCTACGGCCTGTGCCGCGCCACCCGAAGTCAGAACGCGATCAATCCCCAGTTCAGCGGCTTGGTCGATTGCTTTTAATGGATCAGGCACCACATCAATAACCCGGTGCAAAGTAGTGCCCAATTCACCCGCTGCATGTTTCAGAGCAGCCAGATGCGCCATGTGCAGCCCCCCGTCTGTGTCTTGAACGCCCAACACCACGCCAGATAAACCCGCATTTCGGGCAGCGGCGATGTCCTCTAGCATGATCTTCATTTCGGATGCTGAGGCGTCAAACAACCCAGCTCTTGGCCGGATCATGGCAAAGACCGGAATAGGAAGTGCCGCCGCCGCGCGCATCAAACCCACCGACGGCGTCAAACCACCCTCTGACAACGCCGCGCAAAGCTCAATACGTCCCGCCCCCCCCCTGACAGCGGCCTCGGCGCTGGCGATTGTGTCGACACAGATTTCGAGCATGGTGGGAATCCTTTGAGATTGAAGAGGACAGGATTTACCCTGTGCATGAATTGAAAACAATTCAGGCCTCTAAATCAGTAGAAGCTTTCCTTAAGTCCATAAGTTCCGACTAGACATTAACCCCGCTTCCGTTTCACATTTCCGCCCCGTTGACCGGGTTTACCTGCTGTGGAGCGCCCCTTTCGTTTCACGGCACTTTCGCTGGCCGCCTCAACGGCGGACTGACGCGCGAGCGGATCGTCTGATACGGCTAGGTCCACCGCCTCTAGGCGTTTGACCTCATCGCGCAGGCGGGCTGCTTCTTCGAATTCTAGGTTTTCAGCGGCTTTGCGCATGTCATTGCGCAAACCATCAAGGTGGGCCATCAAATTCGCACCATGCATGGGTTTGTCGATGGTGGCGGTGACGCGGTTCATGTCGACATCGCCTTTGTAGAGGCCGGACAAAACATCCTCGACGTTCTTTTTCACCGTGGCCGGCGTGATCCCGTGTTCAAGATTATAGGCCACTTGTTTTTCGCGACGGCGGTCCGTTTCGTTCAGTGCTCGCTCCATCGATCCGGTGACACGATCCGCATACATGATCACACGGCCATCAGCGTTCCGCGCAGCGCGGCCAATGGTCTGGATCAATGAGGTTTCAGAACGCAGGAACCCCTCTTTGTCAGCGTCCAGAATGGCCACCAAGCCACATTCCGGAATATCCAACCCCTCTCTCAAGAGGTTAATCCCAATCAGCACATCAAAGGCCCCAAGACGCAAATCACGCAAGATTTCGATCCGTTCCAACGTGTCGATGTCAGAGTGCATGTAGCGCACTTTGATGCCCTGTTCATGAAGGTATTCGGTCAAATCCTCAGCCATACGTTTGGTCAAGGTGGTGACCAAGGTGCGCATGCCTTCAGCTGTGACTTTGCGGATTTCATCCAACAGATCATCGACCTGCGTTCCAACTGGGCGGATCTCAACTTCTGGATCCAACAGGCCTGTGGGCCGGATGACCTGTTCAGTGAATACCCCGCCGGATTGTTCCAATTCCCATTTGCTTGGGGTCGCGGACACAAAGACAGATTGCGGGCGCATGGCGTCCCATTCCTCAAACTTGAGCGGTCGATTGTCCAAACAAGACGGCAGTCGGAATCCATGTTCAGCCAGCGTGAATTTGCGTCGATGGTCCCCTTTGTACATACCTCCGATTTGGGGCACCGAGACATGGCTTTCATCCGCGAAAACAATCGCGTTGTCCGGGATATATTCGAACAAAGTGGGGGGCGGTTCACCGGGGGCGCGGCCCGTCAGATACCGTGAATAGTTTTCAATCCCGTTGCAGTACCCCTGCGCCTCCATCATCTCGAGGTCAAACTTAGTGCGCTGTTCGATCCGTTGGGCCTCAAGCAATTTGCCATCGTCCTCAAACTGTTTTAGCCGGACGGCCAGCTCATTCTTGATACCTTTGATCGCCTGCACCAGCGTCGGGCGCGGCGTCACATAATGAGAGTTTGCATAGACACGAACCTTTTCCAAAGTATCCGTGCGCTCTCCGGTCAAGGTGTCAAATTCAGTGATTTGTTCCAACTCTTCGCCAAAGAAAGAGAACCGCCAACCGCGATCCTCAAGGTGAGAGGGCCAAATTTCGATGCTATCGCCACGCACCCGGAAGGACCCGCGCGAAAAAGCGTTGTCGTTTCGGCGATATTGCTGGGCGACAAAACCCTTCATCACTTCACGTTGATCGTATTCCTCGCCCGTGAGCAAATCTTGCGTCATCTCGGTGTAGGTTTCAGGCGATCCAATCCCGTAGATACAAGAGACCGAAGCAATAATGATCACATCGTCCCGCTCCAATAGCGAACGGGTTGCTGAATGTCGCATCCGGTCGATTTGTTCGTTAATAGCAGAGTCTTTTTCGATGAATGTGTCGGTCCGGGCCACATAGGCCTCTGGCTGGTAATAATCATAGAACGACACAAAATACTCGACGGAATTTTCGGGAAAAAAGCCTTTGAACTCTCCGAATAACTGAGCCGCCAGTGTTTTGTTTGGGGCCAGAATGATTGCCGGGCGCTGAGTCTCTTCGATGATCTTAGCCATGGTAAACGTTTTACCCGTCCCCGTGGCCCCCAATAGAACCTGATCCCGCTCACCGTCAAAAATACCCGCCGAGAGCTCTTTGATTGCTGTCGGCTGATCCCCCGCCGGGTCAAATTCAGTGTTCAACACGAATTTTTTGCCGCCCTCGGTTTTGATACGTGCCTTGGAGGCCGCGACATCAGGCAGATTTGGCATTGGGTTTTCCATTGAGCGATTCCTTTTCAGTCTTGCTAACTTGATCCCTTTTTGTTCAGGTTCAAGGCCTCCCTGACATTCTGCTGACAATGGTCTGTCAGGAGTGTCATGGATGTGTTGCAGGATCGGAAGCGATGATGGATCGGTTTACGTCCGTCAACGAGCCCGCCCCTGCCTCTTTGATGGCCGACAAAAGGCTTATGCCAACCCTTTAAACATGAGCAAATCATCAACGTATATACTGCCATGATAAAAGCCCGCAGGGCGGCGTCCGTATTCTTGATAACCTGCTTTTTCATAAAACCGGATAGCGGCGGGGTTATGCGCGCTTACCGTCAATTCTAGTTGTGAAATTCCTAGACCAACCGCATGTGCCTCCAACGCCGTTAACGTCTTGGCGGACAACCCGCTCCCCCGTGCCGAGCTTTTTGTATAGACCATTACGAGACTGGCGCGATGACGCATCGCCATCCCATTTTCACGCACCATACCCATCAAACAACAGGGCACGCCGGCCAGCCAACCCACATGGAGATGCAAGGACGTAAGACGCTTAAGCCAATCCAGATCTGACAAGGACAACGCATCCTCAAGGACGCTCGCGTAATTAAGCGGCTCTTTGGTTAACGCTTCAATGCGAAGGGATTTAAATAACGTTAGGTCAGTTTCGTTTAGGACGCGTATCTCTATCTGATCAGTGCGCACGACCTCGATCTCCTGCTGTCTGGATAAACGCGTGTGATTGAAAGCTTGATCAATCTGCGCAAATTCACGATAACTACAAGGATCAAGTTAGGGATTCCTTATGCGCGCTCGTATTTATCAGCCTTCCCGCAACGCTATGCAATCGGGTCAGGCCAAGACCCATCATTGGGTTCTGGAATATGCACAGGCCTCTACCCGCGAAGTTGATCCTTTGATGGGCTGGACAAGCAGCGACGATACCCAGAGCCAAGTCAAACTGCGGTTTGACAGTAAAGAGGCCGCGATTGAATATGCGACCAAAAACGGTCTGGAGTATTCCGTTACGGATCCCCACAAACGAAAAGCGAACATTCGCCAAGGTGGCTATGGTGAGAATTTTGCCACCAACCGGCGAAGCGTCTGGACCCACTAAAGATTTGTAAATCGGGGATACGAACTCGCGAAACAATTCTTCCGCGATAGATCTGAGCATTGATCGCTGTCGATCTGCACGAACCTCGACAATCACTTTAAAACAATCCAATACCGATCCAAAGGGCGGCCTGATTTGGTCGCTCTAACTTTATCCAATATGGCCGGAGCCAATTCCTATGACCATCACCCACCTCATCACACACTCTGGCGGTTTTCATGCTGATGATTTGTTGTCCTCTGTCATCCTGACACGGTTGTTTCCGGATGCTGAATTGCGCCGCACGCGGGACAAGGCGTGGATCACCCCGGCCGAGGATCGGATCATTTATGATGTAGGTGGCGATTTTGATGCGGATGCGCAGATTTTTGACCACCATCAGCGGCCCAATCCCCTGCGCGAAGATGGTCAACCCTTTAGCTCCTTCGGTTTGATTTGGGCGCAGTATGGCCGCGCTTACCTCAGCGCAATGGATGTGCCCAGCAAAGATATAGAGGCGATCCATGGCTCATTTGATCGCGGATTCGTTTTACCGGTTGACTTGGTCGACAATGGTGCTGTGAACACATCAGAGGCAGGGCCATTGTTTTCTGGCATGACATTACCGGTACTGCTTGAAAGCCTAAAAACCGTGTTTGATGACCGCGAAGAAGGTGCCGATGATCGCGCCTTTATGGCGGCACTTCCTGTGGCCCGCGCATTTGTCGAAGCTCAGATCAAACGCAAAGCAGCAAAGTTTCGCGCTGAGCACATGGTTATGGCCGCCATCAAAGCCGCTGGCGAAGGGCACATTCTGGATCTGCCGATGGGTATGCCATTCCGCGCTGGCGTGGAAAAGGCAGAGGCCGATCATCTGTTGTTTGTGATCCATCCGCGGGGTTCGGATTGGACCCTAACCACGATCCGCGTAGGCGATGACACATTCGACAACCGAGCAGACTTACCTGCCACTTGGGCCGGATTGACCGACGCTGCGCTAGAAGCTGCCTGCGGCGTCTCAGGAGCCAAATTTTGCCACAATGGGCGATTTATTGCGGTGGCCAGTACCCGTGAAGCTATCCTTAAAATGGCAGAGATCGCAGTCAAAGAAGTTTCTGCGGAATAAAACTTCCAAGGGCCGGTCCGTTTTTTGAACGAAATTTATTCGGCGACATCGTTAACAGAAAAAGGGCACCATACGGTGCCCTTTTTTTATCAGATATGATGGATTGCAACGTTATACAGCTTTGGGTTCATCGGGGATTTGAGGCTCTGTAACCAAAGGCGTATCGCTGCCATTGTACTGTCCCTTCAGACGTTCCCGTAGAATTTGCATCACCACGTAAAGCACTGGAATGAGGACAACCCCAACAACGGTGGCCATGAACATTCCGCCAAACACCGCATATCCAATCGCACGTTGGCTGGCTGCGCCTGCCCCCGTCGCCACCACCATGGGCACAACCCCAAGCAAAAACGAGAACGCCGTCATCATCACCGCCCGAAAACGCATATGCGCCGCGGTTGAGGCTGCTTCTTGGATTGATAGTCCGGCATTCCTTTGCTCAACCGCAAATTCCACAATCAGAATAGCATTTTTGGCCCCCATCCCAATCAACATAATCATCCCGATTTGCGAATAGAGGTTCAAATCTGAGCCCGTGATAAAAATCGCGCCTATCGCCCCAAAGAGGGCAACCAACACCGAAAGCAAAATCGCAACCGGCATTGACCAACTTTCATATTGGCCGACCAAGAACAGATAACCGAACACAATCGCCAAAAGTAGGATGACTTGAACAAGTCCAGAAGACTCCTGTTGCTGTTGCGCCGTACCCGTCCATTCAAATGCATATCCAGATGGCAAGGACAGGGCGGCCTCCTCCTCCATGACTCGGATCGCATCACCCGTGGCACGTCCCGGTGCAGGGATACCCGTCACAGTCGCAGCTCGGAACATGTTGTAGCGAGTCAATACGGTTGGCCCGAGGATGTTTTCGACGTCCATTAACGTCCCCAGCGGAACCATCGCACCGGTTGAGGATC
Source organism: Pseudoruegeria sp. (assembly GCA_039972875.1). GTDB lineage: Bacteria > Pseudomonadota > Alphaproteobacteria > Rhodobacterales > Rhodobacteraceae > Pseudoruegeria. The sequence goes on along the minus strand of JBDWMA010000019.1, from coordinate 36,858 downwards.
GCGCATAAAGGTTGCCAATGTCTTCGACCTGATCCCGATAGTTGCTATCGGCCTGCAGCATCACACGATACACCCGCCCAAATAGGTTAAAGTCGTTCACATAATACGAACCAAGATAAGCTTGCATCGTCTGAAACACTTCAGACACTGGTACTTGCAAGGATTTGGCTTTTTCCCGATCCAGATCAACAAAGATTTGCGGAACATTTGCCCGGAACGTTGAGTAGGAACTTGCCATTTCTTCGCGTTGGTTCAACGCATAGACAAACCCACCCAAGGCCGAGGACAAATCTTGCGGTGTACCGCCAGCTGTTTGCTGCACCATCATTTCCACACCGGCACTCATACCGAGGCCCGGAATTGGTGGAGGGTTAAAGGCGATCACATTGGCGGCTGTTTCCTGTTGCCCGATCGCAAGGATTTGACCAAGTATGCTGTTTGCGCTGAGCGCATCCGTCGTACGTTCCCCCCAAGGTGTCAAAGTGACAATGACCATACCAGAGTTTGACCCGAGTCCGTTCAACAAGCTGTAGCCGTTCACAACAATTGTGTCTGCCACACCGGGTATTTCAAGCAACTGCTCACTGACCCGAGTTGTAATAACTTCTGAACGCGACAATGACGCGGCATCAGGTAGCTGGATGTCAACAAAGAGGTAACCGTTATCCTCTGAGGGCAGGAACCCTGCGGGAGTCATTTTAAGCATGCCAGCGCCCATAGCGAGTATTCCGCCCAGCACGACCAAACTTAGGATAGACACGCGCACAAACCGCGTCACAAGCGCGACATAGCGACCGCGAACAGCACCAATGGTCTTTTCAAATAGGGCAATCACCCCCTTGGGTTCTCCACTGCGTGGTTTAAGCAGCAGCGCGCAAAGCGCCGGAGAAAGCGTCAAAGCATTGATTGATGAAATGACCACAGCCACCGAAATCGTAATCGCAAACTGTGAATACAATCGACCGGTAATACCCGGCATAAAGGTCACGGGAACAAAAACCGCCAGCAACACCAAAGTTGTAGCGATTACAGGCCCCGTAATCTGACCCATCGCTTTTCGCGTGGCTTCTGGGGCGGTGAGCCCCTCTTCGGCCATAATACGTTCTACGTTTTCGACAACGATGATGGCGTCATCCACAACGATGCCAATCGCCAGTACCAGCGCAAACAAGGAAATCGTATTCAGTGACATCCCAAATGCCAGAAGGAACGCAAATGTCCCGATCAACGAAACAGGAATCGCGACCATGGGTACAAAAGTGGCCCGTAGATTACCAAGAAAGATCAGAACAACGGCCATCACCAAAGCGAAGGTCATCATCAACGTCTCAACAACATCATTCAAAGACTGTTCTACGTAATCCGTCGTGTTAAATGGTACGTGGTATTCGATGTCATCCGGAAACGCCCGCGACAGGCGCTCCAGCTCAGCCAATACGGCCTCTGATACAGCTAGGGCATTTGCCCCGGGAGCCTGATACACCGACAAAACAGTAGCCGGCTGACCAGAAAAACGACCCGTTGCACTATAACCGCTAGCGCCAAGTTCGATTTCGGCAACATCGCCCAATGTGACAATGGCCCCATCGGCACCCGTACGCAGTACGATCTCTTCAAACTCCTCAACAGTATCCAAGCGCCCTTGGGCCTTGATCGTGTATTGGAATTGTTGATCACCTGCGATGGGTGGTGCACCGATTTGACCGGCAGAGACCTGAATGTTCTGCTCATTAATCGCGCCGATCACATCGCTGACTGCCATCTGCAGTCCAGCCATACGGTCCGGATCTAACCAAACCCGCATTGCATAAGAAAAGTCCGTCATCACGTCGGCTTTGCCAACACCTTCGACCCGCGCCAGCGCATCTTTCATGTTGATGGACGCGTAGTTGGACAGGAACACTTCATCGTAAGTTTCATTGGGGGACACCAGGACCATCGTAAGCAACATGTTGGTCGAGGATTTTTGAGTGACAACGCCGGATTGCGTCACCTCTGCGGGCAAGCTGGATGTGGCCTGCGCCACCCGGTTTTGTACATTCACCGACGCGATGTCCGGATCGGTGCCGACTTCGAATGTGACGTTCAGATTGTAGTTGCCACTGTCAGAGCTATCGGACGACATATAGATCATGTCATCAACGCCGTTGACCTGCGCCTCTATCGGGGCTGCAACGGATCCTTCGACCGTATCCGCAGACGCACCGGTATAGCTGGCCGAAACACCAACGACCGGCGGTGTGATATCTGGGAACTGCTCAACGGGAAGGACCGAATAAGCTATCGTACCCATGATCGTCAAAACCAACGAAATAACCAGCGCCAGTTTGGGACGAGAAATAAAGATGGATGAGAACATACCTTAGCCCTCTTTAGCTGAGGCGTCTGCGTCTTGCCCCGCTGGAACGGCATCGACGGTTGCACCCGGCCGCACACGCTGAAGCCCCTCGACAATCACACTGTCGCCGATCTGAACCCCCTCTTTGACGATGTAATCAACCTCAAATTGATCGCCTAAAGTGACATAACGTTGTTCGACCACACCTTCGCTATTCACCACCAGTGCAAAATCGCCCCGCTGATCTCTTTGAATAGCGGCCTGTGGGATCAGCAGCCTTTTTTCTGGTTCAACGGCTTGAATCGTTACGGTTAAAAATGAACCATCCACAATCAAACCAGATTCATTTGGGAACTCTGCGCGTATAGAAATTGTCCCGGTTGTCGGGTCAATGCGGTTGTCGGCAAAAACGATCTTACCTGTTTCATCCAAAGGATCACCATTTGGCAGGACCAGCAACACATCTGGGGAGCTTTCGACCTCACTTAACCCACCGACATGCGTATTCAGGGTGGATAAAACGTTTACCAATTGTTTTTCATTCAGCGAAAATGTGACGAACATTGGCGCTTGCCGCACAACACTCACCAATGTGCCCGTGCCCGGCCCGACAAGGTCTCCGATGCTGGCACCGGTACGGCCAACGCGGCCATCGAATGGCGCATGAATTTCGGTGTAGTCGACATTAAGCTGGGCCGTATCGATTGCAGCATTTGCAGCGAGAATAGACGCCTCTGCAACTTTAGAGTTTGCGCGCGCCACATCCAGTTCGCTTTCAGGTGCCGTGTCACGTGCCACGAGCTGTGTTTTGCGATCCAGTTCGATATCGGTCAGCTCTTTGTTGGCATTTGCACTGGCCAAGTCGGCCTCGCGTGCGGCTAAAGCCGCATCATAGGCAGCGCTTTCGATGCGAAACATCACATCCCCAGCTTTGACGTCAGATCCTTCGGCGACCAATTTTTCCTCAAGGAACCCTTCAACGCGCGCCACGATATCAACACTGTCGATGGCTTCCCCTTTACCGATAAAGGCGGTTTGCGTCGTGATGTCCTTTTCAATCACCGATGCGATTGAAACTTTGACCGGCGGCACGGATGTTTCGCCGGCCTTTTCATCCTCGTTACAAGCCGAGATCAAAAAGCCACTCAGAACCAACATGGATACAAGGGGAATGCTCTTAAATGTCATATCGACAGAAGCCTTTTCAAAATAGAATCTGTTCACTGTGCCGTCTCCACAAAGGCGGCATTGTGAGGTTACGTCATTCTAATCAGAGAAGGATATGTTTTTGTAGCAAAATCGTTTTTTTCATTTGGGTCATGACAACCAACAGAACTATCCGAGCGATAATTACCGAATGAAAAATGGACGGGTGGCTACAGAGGAACGCTGACATACAATTGATGGCAAATAACAGGAACAAGCCATCAAAGGGTGACGTACCAAGTGGATTTTCGAGAAAACCCAGCATGGTACTCCGTAGGGGAATCGAACCCCTCTTTTCAGGTTGAAAACCTGACGTCCTAACCGATAGACGAACGGAGCAGCCTTGCTGTGAGGCGCCTTTTAGGCAAAGCCAAGGGCATACGCAAGTGAGTCGGACGTAGTTTTTTCATCAACATCCAATAAAAAAATCTGACACGTCGCAAAGACCGTGATTACAAGAGCTTACCGAGACATAAAAACGGCGCTGTAATCTATAGAGGCCGTACAAGACGTATAGGCATATTCTTCACATGGTGCTGAACTTGTATGGACCGCCATTACCGTAAGCACAATCAATCCCAAAACCGTTATCGTCACTCGATGAATTATGTTCATAACTATTTCTCAAAAATATCCAAATTAGTCATTTCAAATAGGTTAACAATACTGTCGTAATAAAAAGGTTAAATACATTACCCGATCTGGCGGCCACAGGACCATACCCCTTGCAGCAACGGAACCTGTCCCCGCATCCGAAACCGAACCAAATCCGCTCGCAGTCCCAACGCAATTGCCCCCCGATCCTTTAACCCCACGGCACGCGCCGGGGCAAATGTCACCGTCCTTAGCCCACGGGCCATATCCCCCCAAGTATGACCCAACTGTATCGCCGCCTGAAACAGAGCCGCCGGGACGTAGTCAGAAGACAAAATATCCAACAATCCATTCTCGGCGAGCTCTGCCGCTGCGACATTCCCCGAATGGGATCCGCCGCGAATTAAATTGGGCGCACCCATCATCACCGCGATATGATTATCTCGACAAGACTGCGCCGCCTCAATTGTCGTTGGAAATTCTGCCAACCGAATACCATGGGCTGCGGATGATTGAACATGCGCAATTGTGGTGTCATCATGGCTCGCCAAGACAGCATCAAAGCGCTTAGCCTCGGCAACGGCACGGACTTCATGTGCTGCTCCGTTTTCCGCCCGAAGGCGATACAGTGTCCTTTTATGGATTTCGAAATCCGCATCGCTCATCTGGTTTTTACCCGTGACGTAACGCTTGAATTTGTCTAGGTCACGAAATTGCCGCTGTCCCGGCGTGTGGTCCATTATACTGACGATACCCACACGATCATCGGGTCCAAACTCGGCCAACTCTTCGCCCAACGTTTCAGAGCACACCTCGGCACGCAGGTGTAAAAAGTGACTGATTTTCAGGGAGTTGTCATCCCGCAACGTCAAAAGTTCCGTTGCCAACCCTCGGGCATATTTTTTGAAACGGGCTTTTCCCGACGGGATAGACCCCACCCTCATCGCATCAAACACAGTGGTAATACCCACCCCAGCTAACTGAGCATCATGGGCGACAATCGCGGCGGCATGGGGCCAATCCACTTTGGGACGCGGTTGAATATGACGCTCTAGATTGTCGGTGTGCAATTCGATCAAACCCGGAGCAATATAATCTCCTTCACAATCAATGGCCCCTGCCGGAAACACCGCCCCGCTATCTATATCCGCAATTTTCCCATCCTCAACCCTGATTGACCCCATAATGGTTTCAGTGGCGAGGATAAGCCGTGCGTTGGCGAGCGTGAAACTATGTGTCATTGTTATATCAGGCTTCTTTGGCTGCGTCGCAATAATATGAAAGATTCGGAATGCAGTTTCGTCGGTACGCGATCTACTATACCCCGGATCCTGGTCCATTGGCACAATTTGGAGGCTCTTGGCTGGGTTGGGACCCCGTGGAAGGCCGTTCGATTACACATCCGCCGACCTTGGGCTTGCCACGTACGATCAAAGCCCTGACCGATGTGCCGCGAAAATATGGGCTGCATGGGACACTGAAACCTCCGTTTTTTATGAAAAATGGTAAAACAGTCAAAACGTTGCAAGACGCGATAGAAACGCTTGCTGCCGAAGCTGCTCCGGTTTGGATTGATGCGCTGAAACTTGCCTATATCGGTGGGTTTGTCGGGTTGGTGCCCCTCGGCGACCAAAGTTCTCTGGTAGAGCTTGCAGCGCGGGTGGTGATGGAGCTTGACGATTTTCGAGCCCCACCCAGTGAAACAGAACTGGCGCGGCGCCGTGAAAAAGAAATGTCGCCCGCGCAAGAATCCATGCTGGCGCAATGGGGGTATCCGTATGTTTTGGATGAATTCCAGTTTCATATGACCCTGACCGGGGATTTGACCAAATCGGAGGCAGACCAAGTCCTTTCTGCCTTGCACCCCATTGTTGATCCTTTGTTGCCAATCCCGTTTTTGGTCACATCCCTGACCCTTTTGGGAGAAGATCAACAGGGTCTGTTTCACGAAATTCAACGGTATTCCCTTACCGGATAAATCAGCGTCAAGATTTGTTGAATCGTTTTCTCTATCGGACCATCATTTGCAATGGTTGTCATTGTGTCTAATCCATCGGGGATTGGGGCAGTCGCCCTTTGCAGTCGATCTTGGATTTGATCCGCAGTTTCTCGCCCTCTTGCAAGCAATCTATCAGCCAAAGTGTCTTTCGGCGCCGTCAGATTTAAAATGATCAACGGATCAAAACTGGCTTGGGCTTGCATCAACACAGAACGTGACAGGTTCACCAGGCAATCGGTCCCTGCCGAAAGCTGCGTATTTACCGATTGCGGAATTCCATAGGCCAAACCGTGTGCATACCAATATAGGGTAAACACCCCGGCGGCCTGCATCTCGACAAAACCGCTCTCGGATACACCCTTAAAATGCTCTCCGCCGACCGTTTCAGGGCGCGAAATCACTCTACGAACCAAGTGTAACGAGGGGCATGCTGCCTGCAGGCCCGTTAATACACTGTCCTTCCCAACCCCAGAGGGGCCCACCACAGCAATCAATCGCCCGGGATTTCTCGACACACGTTTCCATCCTACCTGATTTCGATTTCACGATAGCAAACACATTCAATTGCCTCAAACTTTGTTTGAGAGAGAGCCGCAAAACCCGAATTTCACACCGCGCCCCGATTGACGTTGGGTTAAACCCGTTCCGCAACCAGTTGCGCTTGACGCCCCGCGCTTGCTTGTGTCCAGTGACACGCACCTCAATGCAAAAGGGCAACGATATGGTTCAGGCGGCAATCACTGGAACGGGCCTCTTTACGCCGGAGCTTTCAATCTCCAATGCAGAATTGGTCGTCGCGTTCAACGCTTATGCAACAAAATTCAACATTCAAAACGCAGAAGCCATTGCCGCGGGTACAATAGAAGAAAAACCGATGTCCTCTGCGGATTTTATCTTTAAGGCCTCCGGAATTGAACAACGGTATGTCATGGATAAATCTGGCATTCTAGACCCGGAAGTCATGCACCCAACTCTGCGCCAACGCAGCGATGATGAACCCTCGATCATGGCGAAAATGGCGCTTGATGCTTGTTCAAAAGCTCTGGCAGACGCCAGACGGACACCTGCGGATGTGGATGCCATCATCTGTGCAGCCTCAAATCACGAACGCGCCTATCCGGCGATTGCCATTGAAATTCAGCAGCTATTGGGCTGCGGTGGGTTTGCATTTGACATGAATGTTGCCTGTTCCTCGGCAACATTTGGCATTCAAGCGGCAACCGATATGATCAGAGCCGGCTCTATCCGGTCCGCCTTGGTCGTAAACCCCGAAATTTGTTCTGGACATCTAGAGTGGAGAGACCGTGATTGTCATTTCATTTTTGGAGATGTCTGCACTGCCGTTCTATTGGAACGCGCTGAGGACGCCAACGGAGCGCATTTCGTCGTTCGCTCAACCCGTTGCGCGACCGAATTTTCTAACAACATCCGAAACAACAACGGTTTTTTGCGACGGATGCGTCCCGACGGCCTGAACGATCGACGAGACATGCAATTCATGCAAAATGGGCGCAAAGTATTCAAAGAAGTCCTGCCGATGGTGTCAGCCCATATTCAGGACCACCTAAAAGACGACGGACTAAATTCGGATGATCTGCGGCGTCTTTGGCTGCATCAAGCGAACAAAACTATGAATGATTTTATTGGCAAAAAGGTGTTAGGCCGTACACCCGAACCAAGCGAACAACCGAATATCTTGCAGGACTATGCCAATACGTCATCAGCGGGATCCATCATCGCCTTTGCAAAACATTCAGATGGATTGAGCACCGGTGACATTGGGGTCATCTGCTCTTTCGGGGCCGGTTATTCGGTCGGCTCCGTTATCCTGGAGTGCAAATCATGAACCGGTGGCTTTTATGGATTAGCATCGGGGCCAGCCTAGGACTAACCGCCTGTGTGCCGTTTGTTCCGCTGATTTAATTAAGCCCCACCCCGGGCGCTAACGATTTCAGCACTTTCCACCCGCTCTGAATAACGATCCGTCAAATAGGCAGATCGCTCACGTGTCATATAGGTAAACTTAACCAACTCCTCCATGACATCAACAACGCGCAGATAAAGCGGTGAAGCTTTCATCCGGTCACCTTCAAATTCCGACCAAGCCTTTGGAATTGAGGATTGGTTTGGGATGGTCACCATCCGCATCCAGCGCCCAAGGATACGCATCTGGTTCACAGCATTAAAGCTTTGTGATCCACCGCTGACCTGCATTAATGCCAAAGTCTTCCCCTGCGTTGGCCGCACTGCCCCAGCAGAAAGGGGCAACCAGTCAATCTGCGACTTTAGAACACCAGTCATAGCCCCGTGCCGTTCCGGGGAACACCACACCATGCCTTCGCTCCAAATCGCCAATTCCCGCAATTCAATGACCTTTTTATTCTCTGGGCCCTCTGCATCGGGAAGTGGCAATCCACGAGGGTCAAATATGCGTGTTTCACAGCCAAATGCCTGCAAAATTCGCGCGGCTTCTTCGACCGCTTTACGAGAGTAACTCACGTCTCGAAGAGAGCCATATAATAGCAATATACGAGGCGCATGTCGCGCGCCCTCAGGAGATGTCAGCTGCGCAGCATCAATTGGATGTAATTGCGATATATCGATGTGAGGAAGGTCAGTCACTTATTCCACCCAAGTTTGGTTGAACAAAGTAAATTCGATCTCATAACAGATGCCAAAAGTTGACTCTGCAATGACAAATTCAGGTGGATTCTTCTTCAAGATGAAGCTTCATCTCAATCAAAACACGTTGAAGCGCGATTGTCTCACGGATGAGGCGTTTGGCTTCATTCACCGTAATGATGTTGTCTTCGATGGCATGGTTGTATTCCCCCATCAACATCGCAAATCGCTGAGACAAAGCAATCACATCCGAATTCACGCCGCCTTCTGGGGAATTTTTTCGTTCCTGATCATAAGATAAAGTAATGCCACGCAACTCACTCAGTGCAGACGTTACATGAGGGTAATCAGATTCGGCTTCCAACGCAGCAACCGCGTCAATTGGAATAAATCGATCTCGGTGCTCATCGGAATCCGAATAATAACGCCCTAGCGTTGCTTTAGATTTTCCAGTGATTTTACAGGCAGCTTCGATGCCAACCTCTTTCACCAAAGCCTCAGTATGTTTCTTGAGGTAAGCCCCGTTATCTTTCATAGATGCCCTCGTATCCAAACCCCAAAAAAACACACGGGGAATTACAGGTATCTTTTCCCATTTTGAAACAAAGTACAATTTGTCATTTTGATTATGTACCGAGTGTACGGAACGTAATGAGGCAAAAACCATCCCCAGAGTCTTTTGCCTCAATCTATCGCCTCATTCCGAGGCAAATGTTGCTCTGTTTTTTGTCTTTCAGAAGCAGAGCTATAGATTGCCAGTGTCTGGCCTAGTGCAGAATTGTCCGATCCCCAGACATTCCGTGCGTGCCCAAAACGGCTGACACTGGTGATACTATCCTAGATATTTTTTTCAGCGATTGATCCAAATTTCAGAACATAGCCCGCTTGCGACTCCTTAAGATTTTGTCTTATTTGCGGATATGGCAAAACTGTATTTTCACTACTCAACGATGAACGCAGGCAAATCGACAATGCTCTTGCAGGCGGCGCACAATTATTTCGAACGCGGTATGGAAACGTACCTTTTGACTGCGAATTTTGACAATCGCGATGGCGAGGCACGCATCGGGTCTCGTATTGGCATTGGCAAACCCGCCGATACTTTTGCGACAGATACAGATTTGTTTGAAAAGATCGCTGAACGCCTCAAACAAGGCCCTTGCGCCTGCGTGTTTTTAGACGAGGCGCAGTTTTTATCCTCTGATCAAGTGTGGCAACTGGCCCGTGCCGTTGATGATTTAAAAATACCGGTCATGTGCTACGGGCTACGCGTAGATTTTAAAGGCGAATTGTTTCCTGGATCTGCCTGCCTCTTAGCCCTTGCGGATGAGATGCGCGAAGTGCGCACAGTCTGCCATTGCGGAAAAAAAGCCACCATGGTGGTGCGCATGGATGACGCAGGTAAGGTACTCAGGAGGGGTGCCCAGGTTCAAATCGGTGGCAATGAGACCTATGTGTCCCTTTGCCGCCGTCATTGGCGCGAAGCGATGGAATAGTGCGGATCAAACCCGATTAGGTAAATCTGCACCCTCCACAAAAGCCTTTAGGTTGGAAACGGCCATCATACCCATCTCGGTACGCACATTCAGAGCTGCCGTACCGAGATGCGGCAACAAAGTCACCTGCTCTAGCGCCGCCAACTCTTTTGGTACGTTGGGTTCAAACTCATACACATCCAATCCCGCCCCGGCGATTTCGCCTGTTTTTAAAGCTGAAACCAATGCCGCCTCATCGATGACATTCCCGCGTGAGATATTAATGAGATACCCATCAGACCGCATTGCAGATAGCTCTGCTGCCCCGATCAGATGGAGCGTATCTGCAGAAGCAGGAACCGCCAGCACGACAAAATCAGCAGTTTTCAAGACATCTGTAATTGTTGGCAGTTGCTGCGCGGGTACACCGGGATCTTCAACCTTGGACCGATTAAAAAAGACCACAGGCATATCGAAGCCATAATGGCCCCGCTTGGCGATGGCTTTGCCAATGCGCCCCATGCCAATCACCCCAAGCGTTGCGCCGGTTACATGCCGCCCCAACAATTGAGTCGGGTGCCAGCCCTCCCACTTGTCAGCCCGCAATAAACGTTCACCTTCGCCTGCGCGGCGCGCTGTCATCAAAATCAAAGTCAGAGCGATATCCGAGGTCGCATCCGTCACGGCCCCCGGCGTATTGCTCACCACAACACCCGCCGCAGCCGCTGCAGATACATCGATATGATTATACCCAACTCCGAAATTCGCCAAAACACGACACCGCATTGCTGTGGTGGCACGGAAAGCATCGGCATTAAACACATCCCCCAACGTCGGCAATATAGCATCATAGGCCGACAAAGCCGTTGCGCACTCCTCCGAGGTCATCGGCGTATTTGTCGACCGCACCGTCACATCAAATTGCGGATCAATAGCGTGAATAACCGATTCAGGCAGAGGGCGCGTCACCAAAAGAGAAAGGTTCAAAACAGCCTCCCGCCGACAGGCACGCCTTTATCTGGGGTCAACAGCACGACCTCCCCGTCCTCATCCGGAACACCCAAGACAAGTATCTCAGACATGAACTTACCGATCTGGCGCGGTGGGAAATTGACCACGGCCATCACTTTTTTACCGATCAGGCCTTCTGGGGTATAGTGTTTTGTGATCTGCGCAGAACTTTTTCGTTCGCCAATCTCTGGGCCAAAATCAACCCAGAGCTTGATCGCAGGTTTGCGCGCCTCAGGATAGGGTTCAGCACGAATAACAACACCGACCCGAGCATCAACTTTCATGAAATCATTGAAGTCGATCAAATCGGTCATTTCCCCAACTCCCGTGATCTATCAGCCGCAGCCTTAACCGCTTTATCCAACAATACAGGGAACCCATCCGTTTCACTCATGAGAACCTCAAGCGCGGCAGCCGTTGTGCCAGCGGGGCTTGTAACATTGATCCGTAACTGCGTCGGATCCTCTGCCGCGTCCTCGGCCAGCTGGCCTGCGCCGCCTACCGTGGCTTTGGCCAGTTTCATCGACAACTCTGCTGACAGGCCTTGCGCCTCTCCGGCGGCGGCCAATGCTTCGATCAAATGAAACACATAGGCCGGTCCGGACCCAGACACAGCTGTCACCCCATCCATTTGACTTTCATCGTCTAGACACACCACCTGCCCCACGGCGGACAAGAGGTTTTCCGCCAACGACAGATCATCCTTGTCAGAGTGAGTGTTTGCAATCATTGCCGTGATCCCACGCCCTACAGCGGCGGGTGTATTTGGCATCGCACGGATAATGCGGCGTGTACCGCCCAAAGCAGCCTCAAAGGCCGCAATCGGTGTTCCAGCAGCGACCGATAAAAAAACGGTACGATCCGATGACAGCTTCTGTAATGCTGGCAAAGCATCCCCCATCATCTGAGGTTTAACAGCGATCAACACAATTGCTGGCGCGTCTGGCACACCTTCGTTGAGGTGAACACCGGCTTGGGATTGAGCCTTCACCCAATCTGAAGGATATGGATCAAGGATCCAAATCGACGTATGAGAGACGCCGCGCTCTAACCATCCCGCCAACATAGCGGAGCCCATTTTACCGCAACCCAGTAGAACCAGCCCACGGGAGTTTACATCGTCTAAATTCATTTCGTCCCCGACTTTGGTAATGTATCGGGGTCGACCCTAGGCGCGACCATAGGCCTCTGCAATGGCTACTTGCAACGCTTCTTGCGGCGTCTGATCGGTATAGGCCACCAGCTGAAACGCCGGATAGTATCGCTCTGATGCGATGACGGCGGCATTAATCAGTGTATCGATCTGTTCCGGCCCCGGTGCCTGACCACCTGTCATGACCAAACCATAGCGATACACCATTAGGCGCTGTTCGTGCCAATAAGTGAATGCACCCGCCCAACATTGATCATTTGTATGATTCAATAGCTCATAAAGCTGAGGCAACCGCTCTTCCGGTGGCTCCATTTCGAATGTGCAAATCATACGAAGCGTTTCGTCATAATCCGACCACGCAAGAGTAATCGAATAGGTTCGCCATTGTCCTTCGACTGACATAGCGATTTGATCATCAGCAACACGGTCAAACTCCCAAGCATGATGCTCGGCCAGTGTTTCAACAATATCGATGGGATGCAGGTCTTCTTCGAAGTGCTCTGATAGTGACATGCCCGGCCCCTTATTTTTATCGCCTATTGTGGGTGGCAGCCCACAAGACGCTGGGTGTCGTTACAAGGAAAAGCAGATAGTTCACTTAACCTTACCAGATATGGTGTCCGACGCAGAGTCGCCTGTAAAGACAAAACTTGGGGATAACCGCAATAACTTGTGGAAAACACACAAATAGGCACAAGACTCGCTCAGACCTCAACACCTTATATCGCTCCTTCGGATCGGGAAGCTCTAATTGAGGTCCGTGCGATACACAGACACGCAGCATCAATCGCAATACCGACATACAGAACAACAAACAGGAGCCCAAGTTGCCATTGCACCCTTTTCTGCTCTTCACATGACAAGCATTAAGTTAGGTTCCTCATGAAATTTTTTAGGATGACATCAATCCAATGCCAGATATTTACGAATTGGTTCTTTGCGATATTTCCGGTGAACATAAACCAGTAGCCGTGTTCCAGTCAGAACGCCCCTTCATGCCGCTTCATGTTGGCGAACGCTTTGACGATCACGGTTGGGATCGCCTTGATGGCGTTGGAAAAATAGGCAAACCGGAAAAGCCAGTACGCTACCTTGTGTTTGCGACCAAGCATGTGGTCTTCGAACATGAGGGCAAGACAATCTATAAATTCTGCGTAGACCTGCAACCTTATAGCGGCCCTCGCTCCCCCGCTTGGGGACACCACAATCCGGACGAGTAGAAATGTGCTCAATCAAATGGCAACTTTGTTCCGCATAGTGATGTCTAGAGGCGTTATCCGTGGTGTCAGAAAAAGAGAGGTTCCTGCTTCGATGTCGCATTCTTATTAGGCATCGATACCCGAATTGCATACACCACGGTTAGGAAAAACCAGAGGGACACAGGCGAACGACTGTCCGCCTTATGTCCTGATCGGTGTTTATTTAGCTTCCAGCGCGTCTAGGCGCGCCTTGAGGGCCTCATTTTCTTCGCGGGCTTTTTGTGCCATTGCACGCACCGCGTCGAATTCCTCGCGGGTCACGAAATCACGATCCGCAAGCCAGCGGTCGATCATGCTGCTCATGGCGGTTTCTGCCTCAGTTTTGGCGCCTTGCGCCACGCCCATTGCGTTGGACATAAGCTGAGAAATGTCGTCCAGAACTTTATTCCGAGTTTGCATGGATCACCTCATCGTTAATGTTGGCCCTTATATGGGGCGGGAAAGCGCAAACCACAAGGTTGACTTCTCCTTAGGCGGACGGGCAGACAGGCGACATGCAAGCCGTTCTTTCCTTTCCCGATATCGGGCCCGAAATTTTCGCTCTTGAATTGGGGGGCTTTACGCTCGCCCTGCGCTGGTATGCGCTGGCCTATATTGTTGGATTGATTGCCGGATGGCAGCTGATCACTGCGGCGGTCAAACGGCCAGGCCTTTGGGCAGGCAATACCGCCCCAATGAAGCCAGAGCAGGTCGAAGAATTGCTAACCTGGGTCATTCTAGGTGTCGTGCTAGGTGGTCGGTTTGGATTTACGATGTTCTATGAACCCGCTTATTATCTGGCCAACCCAATAGACATTCTAAAAATTTGGCAAGGTGGCATGTCTTTTCATGGAGGGTTTCTAGGCGTCGTCGTCGCGGCGATCCTATTCTCAAAACGTCAATCCATCCCGCTGTCAGCGCTGTCGGATTCCCTTGCCATAGCGGCACCGCTCGGATTGCTTTTGGGGCGGTTGGCCAATTTCATCAATGCAGAGCTTTGGGGCAGACCTTCGGATGTCCCATGGGCCGTCATTTTTCCCGGCGCAGCAGCACAAGACTGCCCCGGCATCGACGGGCTCTGCGCCCGCCACCCCTCGCAGCTTTATGAAGCCGGTCTAGAAGGATTGCTTCTTGGCCTTCTGCTGCTTGCACTTGCCTTTGGAGGTGGATGGTTGAAACGACCTTGGGCGCTGACCGGCGTATTCCTCATGGGATATGGTGCGTCGCGTATCTTTGTGGAGCTGTTCCGGCAAGCGGATGCGCAGTTCATCACGGCCACCAATCCAATGGGGTATGTCGTTCAACTGGGCTCATTCGGGCTCAGTATGGGGCAAACCCTGTCCATACCGATGTTAATTATTGGGGCTTGGCTGGTGTACCGGAGCAAAACCACAGCATGACCGCGCTAAAACAAATCCTCATTGAGCGGATCACTTCGGACGGCCCTATCAGCATTGCCGAATATATGACCGAATGCCTAATGCATCCCACCCATGGCTACTACAGCACACGGGATCCATTCGGGCAGGGCGGTGATTTCATAACCGCACCAGAAATCAGCCAGATGTTTGGCGAACTGCTTGGGCTTTGCCTTGCTCAAACGTGGTTAGACCAAGGCGCACCAAACCGGTTTATCCTCGCAGAACTCGGCCCCGGACGTGGCACATTGATGGCGGATGTGCTCCGCGCGACCAAAGGTGTTCCCGGTTTTCTGGATGCCGCCGAGCTTCACCTTGTTGAGACCTCAGCGCATTTAAGGGCGGAACAGACAAAGATACTCAGCACCTTTCAACCCCAGTGGCACGACACCCTCGACAACTTACCAAATGGGCCGCTATTTCTTTTGGCAAACGAATTTTTTGACGCCCTGCCCATCCGTCAATTCGAACGCACACAGAACGGGTGGAGCGAACGGCGCATCGGCAACAAGGGGGATCAGCTGTCATTTGGGCGCACACCACCGCAACATGTGGCGGCCTTGTCCCATCGTCTAGAAGATACAAAACCCGGCGATTTGGTGGAGCTCTGCCCAGCGGCCGAGCAGATTAGCGCAACCTTAGCAACGCGCATCGCGAAAGACGGGGGCGCAGCACTTCTTTTTGACTACGGTGACTGGCGATCCTTGGGTGATACTTTGCAAGCCCTCCGCGACCACGCCCCTGAGGGTGTTTTGGTGTCTCCAGGCGCGGCAGACCTAACGGCACATGTGGATTTTGAGGCCCTAGCAAACAGCATCGCCCCAACTGGCAAACATAGTCGCGTCACCCCGCAAGGCATTTTTCTTGAAAGACTGGGCATCACCGCCCGCGCACAAGCCCTTGCAGGAAAAATGCAAGGGGAGGCGTTAAAAATGCACATCGCAGCACATCGACGCTTGACCCACCCGCAAGAAATGGGGACGCTTTTCAAAACCATGGCCATCGTCCCAAACGAGGCCGCCTTGCCGCCCGGATACGAACAATGACTTTGGAAATTTTGAAAAGTAGCGCGCTTTCATTTGTGCAGCATGGCTTTGTCACTCGCAAAGGTGGGGCCTCTTCTGGGGTATTCTCAGGGTTAAACTGTGGCCTGGGGTCAAGTGACCAGCGCGAAATAGTCGAAATCAACCGGGCACGCATTGCGAAAGCTATGAATGTTTCGCCCGAAAACATGGCGTTCGTCCACCAAATCCATTCTACAGATGTTGAACCGGTTCCACATTCCAAAACAGACGCCGTCAAGGCCGATGCAATGGTCACCGCGACTCCGGGAATATTGCTCTGCATTCTCACCGCCGATTGTCAGCCTGTGCTGTTTTCCGATAAGACTGCCGGCGTCATAGGAGCCGCCCACGCCGGCTGGAAAGGCGCTATTGATGGGGTGCTTGAAAACACTGTAGAGGCGATGGTCTCTTTGGGGGCCACCCGAGAAAACATCACTGCCGTCATTGGCCCTTCGATCAGTCAGCGGGCTTATGAAGTCGGGGCCGAGTTTTTTGAACGTTTTCTGGATTCAGATCAGGATAACGCCCGGTTCTTTGCCAACGGGTCCAACGGGAAATACCAATTCAACCTTCCGCACTTTGGAATAGAACGCCTGCACCGTGCTGGCATCCAAAATGCCAGCTGGACGGGGCATTGCACGTATGCCGACACCAGCCGATTCTATTCTTACCGCCGCAGCGTCCACCAAAAAGAGGCCGATTACGGCCGCTTGGCATCGGTCATTCGCCTTTAGTCCGGCGATCATGGCAGGTCTGTGGCGCCAGATTGCCCGATTCTGACCTTAATCTACCGAAACAATTCCCGCCTATTTTGGCGATTATGCGCCTCGCACCAATAAAACCTACACAATTTTCCAGTACACACCCCGGCGGGTCCAATCCGACTACACAATTTCATCATTTTACAAATGCCACAATCTTTCCTTGGAATCCTCCTGTTGGGGACGTGCTTCGCTCTCATCTTAAGGACAGTTAAGAAATTGCCCGGATAGCCGGAACCGAGTTTAAAAATTGGAGTGGGTCACATGAAACTGAAGAAGCGCCAGATCGAAGCCATCAAAGCCGAAGCCGAAGCCCTGACACACAAAATGCCTTGGGAACGCGGTGCGCGTCGAGGTGCTTTTATTCTTCGTCGGTCCATGCAGGCCAACGGCAAACGCGTGGTTCGCGCCTAACCCCCCATAATTAGTCGGATGTCGGGTCGCCCATGTGGCGGCCTTTTACGTTAATACTGGGGCAGATTTGGGCTCGAACGCTTAACGCGTAAATCCCTCGGGGCAGTCTTCTCGACCTTGTAGATACAGTTTGTATTGCAACGTCACACCGCGCAGATCCCCGACTTGCAAAGCAAAAACATAAGCATGAGTTCTGTAAAACGCTGCAGCCTCGGCCTGATTGTTTTCCTCGGCCGTCACCGCAGCGGCCTCATATAGCCCAATCAACCTTACAAAATCCTTGTTGGCATGGGCCCATCGTAGTGCCTGATCAAGATCCTGCGTCACAGAGCCTCTTGCATCCCTTGTTTAAGCTGGAACGCCACCCAATGGTGGAACATATGGGTCGGCCCATCCATCGCAGGCGAAAACCGGCCACCATCGAACATAACACCATGGCGACCACGCTGCATGCCCTCAACCACAAAAATGTCTTCCTCAAATACGCCTTTCCAGAGGACTGCGTTTTCACCCCGAATATTCGCATAAGCGGCCTCAGTGGCTTCGGGTTTTGTATAATAGAGCTCTACATGCTCTACCGTTCTATCCAAAGCCATCGGCTCCAACACGATCGCAAACACATGATCCCGATGGGCTCCCAACAGAACATTTGGATAGACCGCAATATATTCAGCAGCCGAGTCCCATTTGGGATCTAGCCCCTCAAAATCCGGAAATACCAAACCATCACCGGACGTCAGTTGCCGATAGACTTCGGTCCCTTGCCCGGAATATTCACCCGGCTGTTCTATGTTGTAATGATCCTCAAGCCGGGAGTAACTATTTAGACCCGGGTGAATCCACGGCAGATGATAGCTCTCACAATAATTTTCAACGGCCAGTTTCCAATTGGTTTTGACTTCAAGTTTAAAAGACGATTCCGCCCCACCATGATAAATCGGCTGGCTAAACTCCGCCCATCTTTGCATCAAGTTGGCATGGACCTTTTCAAATTCAGGGGCCTCTCCTGAAATATTCACAAAGACAACGTCCTGAAAAATATAGTGACGGACCCGGATCAAACCCAATTCGGATTTACGCACCGCCGCATGGGTGTTCTGGCCAGGGCCACCAACATGCGGCGTCGCCTTTAAGGCGCCTTTCAGGGAATAGCACCAGCTGTGATAAGGGCAGCGCAACGCGCCCTCTATTTTCCGAGGCGCATCGATAAGGATCATCCCCCTATGCCGACATGTGTTCTGAAACACTCCGATTTCGCCATCCCTATCGCGGATCAACAATAAAGGTATTCCTAAGAAATCAATCGGTTTTGCATCGCCTGGTTCTGGGACATCTTTTCCAAACCCAACACCGGACCAGTTATTAAACAGCACACTCTGCCGTTCTGCTTCAAATCTATCCTGAGAAATATAATGAGCGTTGGGTAACCCCCGCGCTGTGCTTACATCCGTCAACACGGCGTCCAGATCATCATGGTTCAACTCTTGCATTGATATCCTCCCTCACCAAATTGGGGTGTTTCCCAAAAATCTAGACCGGGTCAGACCAGCAAACTATCGCATTCGCGCCATCAAAAGATAAAGAATCGTCACGCCTTAAAGGTACCCCAATACCATTGATCCCCAGCGATAGCGCCATCATATGCAAAAAACTCCATGTCTGAGGCGTGCATGACAATTTGTCGCAGACCTCCTCACAAATCGCCCTCTGCAACAATGAACCCGCGCCAAACACCAATAAACACGCAATAAAATTACCCAACGGATTTTGTCAAAAAATTGACGATATTTCTTACAATTTGTCAATTTCATTTACATTAAAATAAAACATTTTCAGATATTTAAGTTCTATTTTACAGAAGTTGCATTGGAGCAATCAACTCGGTTGGAGGGGCTTGATTGCAAAACATTCAGGGGGGAAACGTTTATGACGGTTTCAAATTCGGACGCCTTAGCGCCGACAAGTGATTTTTCATCTAAAGCCCATGCCGACGCAGCGACCTATGAGGCTATGTATTCCGCCTCGATCTCTGATCCAGATGCTTTCTGGGCAGAGCACGGAAAACGCATTGACTGGATAAAACCATTTACAAAAGTCAAAAACACCAAATTTGAGTTCGGTCAGGTTGATATCAAATGGTTCGAAGATGGCACGCTAAACGTTGCTGCCAACTGTGTTGATCGTCATTTGGCCACGCGCGGTGATCAAACCGCCATTATCTGGGAACCCGACAGCCTCGATGATGAAACGCTCCACATCACTTATAATCAACTGCACACCAGCGTTTGCCGAATGGCAAATGTACTGCGCGAATTGGGTGTTGGCAAAGGCGACCGGGTCGTCATTTATCTGCCGATGATCCCCGAAGCCGCCTATGCCATGCTGGCTTGTGCACGCATTGGCGCAATCCATTCCATCGTATTTGCAGGGTTTAGCCCAGACGCCTTGGCAGCACGGGTCAACGGATCCGAAGCCAAAGTGGTCATCACAGCAGACGAAGCTCCCCGCGGTGGTCGCGTGACGCCTTTGAAATCCAACGCAGACGCGGCATTGCTGCATTGCAAAGACACTGTGAAATGCCTCGTTGTGAAACGGACTGGTGGCCAAACCACATGGATCCAAGATCGTGACTACGACTACAATGCTATGGCCCTTGAAGTCTCTGCGGATTGCCCCCCCGAAGAAATGAACGCCGAAGACCCTCTGTTCGTGCTTTATACATCCGGATCGACTGGTCAGCCCAAAGGCGTTGTACATTGCTCGGGCGGATATCTCGTCTATGCCGCTATGACCCATCAGTACACATTTGATTACCACGAGGGCGACATCTTTTGGTGTACGGCCGATGTGGGTTGGGTCACAGGTCACAGCTATATCGTCTATGGCCCTCTGGCCAATGGCGCGACAACTGTGATGTTTGAAGGTGTGCCAACATATCCAGATGCCGGACGGTTCTGGGAAGTCTGTGAACGCCTGAAGGTCAACCAGTTCTACACAGCGCCCACCGCTATTCGCGCTTTGATGGCCCATGGCAACGATCCGGTCGAAAAATACGACCTTTCAAGCCTGAAACTGCTGGGCACCGTCGGTGAACCCATCAATCCAGAGGCTTGGAATTGGTACAATGGCATTGTTGGCAAAGGCAATTGCCCTATCGTCGACACATGGTGGCAAACCGAAACCGGTGGCCACATGCTGACACCGATGCCCGGTGCGCACACACTCAAACCCGGATCGGCTCAAAAGCCGTTCTTTGGTGTGCACCCGGTAGTTCTGGACCCACAGTCTGGCGAAGAAATCAACACCACCGAAGCCGAAGGCGTTCTGTGTCTAAAAGACAGCTGGCCCGGTCAAATGCGGACCGTGTGGGGGGATCATGAACGGTTCCAAAAAACCTATTTCAATGACTACCACGGGTATTACTTCGCAGGTGATGGTTGCCGCAGAGATGCTGACGGGGATTACTGGATCACCGGACGTGTGGACGATGTGATCAACGTGTCGGGTCACCGCATGGGCACCGCCGAAGTCGAAAGCGCCCTTGTTGCACATGCCAAAGTCGCAGAGGCCGCAGTTGTTGGGTACCCCCATGATATCAAAGGACAAGGCATTTATTGCTACGTCACTCTGATGAACGGGATTGAGCCCAGTGATGAGCTGCGCAAAGAACTGCGCACATGGGTTCGCACAGAGATTGGCCCGATTGCCTCTCCGGATTTACTGCAGTGGGCTCCCGGCCTTCCCAAGACCCGGTCTGGCAAAATCATGCGTCGTATTTTACGCAAAATCGCTGAGGATGATTTCGGCGCACTCGGTGACACATCAACCTTGGCGGAACCCGCCGTTGTGGATGATCTGATTGAAAACCGCATGAACAAAGGCGCGTGATCATGAAAGATCTACAACACCCCTTGGTCCTCATTTTGCTCGGCCCCCCCGGCGCGGGCAAAGGCACCCAAGCCCGCATCCTTGAGGATCGGTTTGGTCTGGTACAGCTGTCCACAGGCGATCTCCTCCGGTCGGCTGTGGCAGCTGGCACCGAAGCAGGCAAAGCGGCAAAAGCCGTGATGGAAGCGGGCGGCTTGGTCAGCGATGACATCGTTCTGGCCATCCTGAAAGACCGCATGTCTGCGTCAGATGTGGCCAAAGGCGTTATTCTAGACGGGTTTCCACGGACCAGCGGTCAAGCCGCAGCCTTAGACACTTTACTAGCAGACTCAGGACAGTCCGTAGGCTGCGTCATCTCTCTAGAGGTTGAGGATGACGCCATGGTGGCCCGCGTTTCTGGTCGCTACACCTGTGCGGCCTGCGGTGAAGGGTACCACGATACCTATAAGGTGCCTGATGTTGAAGGCACCTGTACAAATTGCGGCAGCACTTCGTTCAAACGACGCGCTGACGACAACGCCGAAACTGTGCGCGAACGGCTCTCTGCCTACCACGCACAAACGGCACCACTGATCGCTTATTACGACGACAAGGGACTGCTTTCACGGGTGGATGCGATGGGTCAGATCGACGCCATCACAGACGCCTTGGGGGCAGTCGTCGCAGGCGTTACGGCATAACTAGGATCCTGCACACCCAAAGGAGAAGGCGTGCAGGATTTTCACTATAAATTAGAGGGAGAAGTGTGATGGCAGAACAACCATCCGATAACGCCTATTGGGCTGCAAATCTAAAAGTCATCAAGATCAGCCTGGTCATCTGGGCAATCGTTTCGTTTGGCTTTGGTATCTTGCTGCGTCCAATGTTAGCGGGCATCAAAGTGGGCGGCACAGACCTTGGGTTCTGGTTCGCACAGCAAGGTTCAATTCTGGTCTTTTTGGCGCTGATCTTTTTCTACGCCTGGCGGATGAACAAGCTCGACGCCGAACACGGCGTTGAAGAGGAGTAAGGGACCATGGATCAGTTTACCATTAACCTGATGTTTGTGGGCGCGTCATTCGCGCTCTATATTGGCATCGCAATCTGGGCCCGTGCTGGGTCCACGTCTGAATTCTACGCTGCCGGTCGCGGTGTACATCCAGTCACCAACGGCATGGCGACTGCGGCGGACTGGATGTCCGCGGCATCTTTCATCTCAATGGCTGGCCTTATTGCATTTACAGGCTACGACAACTCGACCTTCCTGATGGGTTGGACAGGTGGCTATGTGCTTTTGGCCCTACTGCTGGCCCCTTATCTGCGTAAGTTTGGCAAATTCACGGTTTCCGAGTTCATCGGCGACAGGTTTTACAGCCCAACCGCGCGTATGGTTGCAGTGGTTTGCCTTATCGTTGCCTCTACAACCTATGTCATCGGTCAGATGACAGGCGTAGGCGTTGCATTCGGTCGTTTCCTTGAGGTGTCTAACACCACCGGTCTGCTGATCGGCGCATGTGTTGTATTCGCTTATGCTGTGTTTGGCGGTATGAAGGGTGTGACTTATACGCAGGTGGCGCAATACTGCGTCTTGATCATGGCCTACACCATTCCGGCTGTGTTCATCTCTCTGCAACTGACAGGCAACCCAATTCCGGGTCTTGGTCTCTTTGGTGACCATGTTGCCTCTGGTGAACCACTGCTGCACAAGCTTGACCAAATCGTCACAGAGCTTGGCTTTGCCAGCTACACTGAGCATCACGCTGACACGTTGAACATGGTTTTGTTCACCTTGTCTTTGATGATCGGTACAGCGGGTCTGCCACACGTCATCATGCGCTTCTTTACTGTACCCAAAGTATCTGACGCACGTTGGTCTGCAGGTTGGGCGTTGGTCTTCATCGCGCTGTTGTATCTGACGGCCCCTGCGGTTGGTGCCATGGCACGTCTGAATATCTCCGACATGATGTGGCCAAACGGTACAGATGCCGAAGCCGTCTCTGTTGAGGACATCAACACCGATGAGCGTTATGCGTGGATGGCGACTTGGCAGAAAACCGGTCTGCTCGATTGGGAAGACAAAAACGGTGACGGAAAAATCCAGTACTACAACGATAAATCAGATGCGTTGGCCGAAAAAGCTGCTGCAAACGGTTGGGAAGGCAATGAGCTGACCAAATTCAACCGTGATATCCTTGTGTTGGCGAACCCTGAGATTGCGAACTTGCCTAGCTGGGTCATTGGCCTTGTGGCAGCTGGTGGTCTCGCGGCTGCGTTGTCCACAGCGGCGGGTCTGTTGCTCGCGATTTCTTCGGCAGTGTCCCATGATTTGATCAAAGGACAACTGAACCCGAATATCTCAGAGAAAAACGAACTGCTCAGCGCACGTATCGCTATGGCTGTGGCCATCGCTGTGGCCACTTACTTGGGTCTTAACCCTCCTGGGTTTGCCGCACAAACTGTGGCACTGGCCTTTGGTCTTGCGGCGGCTTCGATCTTCCCAGCTTTGATGATGGGTATCTTTAGCCAGCGCATTAACAACAAAGGCGCGGTTGCTGGTATGCTTGTCGGTCTGGGTGTGACGCTGGTCTACATCTTCCTGCACAAAGGCTGGTTCTTTGTGGCCGGGACCAACAGCTTCACCGATGCGGATCCACTGCTGTTCACCATTAAATCGACGTCCTTTGGGGCTGTGGGTGCGATGCTGAACTTTGCAACAGCCTACATCGTGTCCAACGCGACCGAAGACACACCACAAGAGATCAAGGATCTGGTTGCCAGCGTCCGTGTTCCCCGTGGTGCAGGAGTTGCTCAGGACCACTAACCCTGAGCCAAAAGATGGCTGATGCATCCCCTGTACATGCATCAGCCTACTCTGTGGCACGCCCTTTCTGTTTCCCTTCCGGGGCGTGCCACTTTATCAATCCCGAGGTTGCAATGACACAATCACCCACTGACATCGCACAGTTTTTGATCGGGATTCATCCTTATGACAGCTTTACGCCTGATGCGTTAAAGGACCTTGCAAAGGCTTGCTGCCTGACGTCCGCCGCGCCGGGGGATACAATTTACACATACGGTGATACGCTTCAGGGGCTATACGTGATCCTCACCGGCGACGTTGACGTCGAAGACGCCAACGGCAACCCACTGTCCCATCTGCACAGCCGCAACAGCTTTGGCGAACGGGGACTTTTGCGCGACGGATTGGCCGTCACCACAGCTAAAGCCGCAAGCGACACAAAGTTGATCATTATATCGGCTGATCATTTTAAAACTTTGCTGAACACGCAGCCCGTTTTTGCCCGGTTCTTTGATCGAACCCGTGCTGCTGCTGTGCCTCGCAAAGATCTAAATACTCTTGGCGTCAGCCGCATCATGGCCCGCAATCCTAAAAGTTGTGCGCCAGATTTACCGATTTCCACCGCTGCCCAGCGGATGCGGGATGCCGGTATTTCCAGCCTCGCGGTATTGCGCGATACGCACCTGATCGGGATCGTTACACTGCGAGATTTGGCCTACAAAGCCATGGCCAACGGCCTTTCACCTAAGACACCTGTCTCAGAGATTATGCGCAAAGACCCGGTCAGCTTACCCCCAAACGCGCTGGGATCAGATGTGCTGGCTAAGATGATGGAGCTTGGCGTCGGGCATTTGCCTGTTGTCGACGGATCCAATCTAGTGGGCATCGTGACCCAAACCGATTTGACCCGGTTTCAGGCCCTAAGCGAGACCCATCTTGTGGCAGAGATCGCCGACGCAGCCAATTCCGCCTCTTTGTCCCGCATTACGGCCCGCATTCCGCAAATGCTTGCGCAGTTGGTCAGTGCTGGGCATCCCCACGCGGTTGTCACCCGATTGATCACCAATGTGGGTGACGCAGTAACCCGGAGATTATTGGAGCTGGCCGAAATCAAACTCGGGCCACCCCCGGTGCCATATCTGTGGTTGGCCTGCGGATCACAAGGACGTCGAGAGCAAACCGGCGTCTCTGATCAAGACAACTGCCTGATCCTTGATGACGCCGTGCGCCCTGCTGACATGCCATATTTCGCAACCCTCGCCCAAGAGGTCAGCAACGGGTTGGATGCTTGCGGATATGTCTATTGCCCTGGCGATATGATGGCTACAAACCCGAAATGGTGTCAGCCCTTATCCGTCTGGAGGAAATATTTCCGCAGCTGGATCAGCAAACCTGATCCCATGGCGCAAATGTTGGCTTCGGTGATGTTTGATCTGCGCCCAATCGGTGGTACCATGCAGTTGTTTGACTCCCTTCACGAGGATACCCTGCATCTTGCGGCAAAGAACTCGATCTTTGTGGCGCACATGATCAGCAATTCACTTAAGCACACACCACCCCTTGGCCTCTTGCGCGGTTTCTCGACCCTGCGCAAAGGGGTGCATAAAAACACCGTAGATATGAAACACAACGGCGTCGTTCCGGTTGTCGATTTGGGCCGGGTGTACGCATTGCAAGGGCAATTGAGCGCGATAAACACCCGTGACCGTTTACAGGCGGCCGGTGCTGATGGCATCTTGTCAAAATCTGGTGCCCAAGATCTATTGGATGCCTACGACCTTATTGCGCAAACACGTTTGGAACATCAGGCGCAACAGATCAAAGCGGGTAATGCTCCGGACAATTTCCTGGCACCATCTGCCCTGTCAGATTTTGAGCGCGCCCACCTACGAGACGCATTTGTAATTGTGCGCAGCTTGCAATCCGCAATCGGCCATGGCCGCAGCATGTTAGGATAACCGATGACCATAGACCTGATTTCAACCATCACTTTCGGATTTTGCGGCGCTGGCATCGTCTTGTTGCTCAACCATCTATTCAAAGGGCGGCTTCCCAAATGGCTTATGCCGGTGGCCGCTGGCGCAATGATGCTCGGCTTTACGATTTGGAGCGAATACAGCTGGTTCGATCGCACCAAAGCGCTTTTGCCTGCAGGTATAGAACTCGCACAGACCTACGAGAGCAAAGCGTTTTATCGCCCATGGACCTATGCCACACCCTATGTGAATCGGTTTTCTGCCGTGGATGTCGCCAACCTGCGACACAATGAAAACATCGACAGCCAAGTCATGGCAGATCTCTATTTATATACACGTTGGCAGCAACTGTCCCGCCTGCCCGTCCTAATTGATTGCACAGAAACCGCGATGGCCGAATTGGTTGAGGGCGCGCAATTCGACGCGAATGGGGCTGTTATTGATGCGGATTGGCAAAGCCTTCCGTCTGATGACCCAATCCTGCGTCTAAGCTGCACCGCCTAATCACCTTAGCAATATCTAAGCCAAAGGAACTGTCATGCTCGAAAAACTTCCTCTGCGCATCCGTATATTTTTGTTTTTTGCCCTGCTCGGGCTGGGGGGATGTGTAGCAGTTTTAGGCGCATCTTGGTTTGGATATAATCGCCTTGGAGATCCGGCTGCTGCCTCTGCATTTATCACATCCAGCCTGCTTGCCTGTTTTATCCTTTTGGTGATGAGTGCAGGGATTTGGTTGTTGTTTGATGAACATGTTGCCAAAGCGGTAGAACGGCTTGCAGGTGACATGCGCAGCAGGGCCCATGCCGGTGTTGACCACGCGTTGGATCAGGAACAGGCCCGCCACCTTGGTGATCTCGCCCCTGCGGCAACTGCCGTGACCCAAGTCCTAGCGCAGAGCATTTCTGCACAACAGGAACAAATTAAACGAGAAACCGACGACCTTCATGCAAACCGTCAACGCCTTGAGGCCATCCTGTCGACCATTGAGACCCCCGTCCTACTTTGTAATCACGACCACCGGGTTGCGTTTTATAATGCCGCAGCCACATCCTTGCTTGGCGCAGAACACCTTGGCCTGAACCGCCCGGTACAAGATGCGTTGGATTGGCCAGATTTGCAGCGAACCCATACGCAAATGGCCAAAACCAGCGGATGTAAAACCGCCAATGGTTGTCAAACGTTTGGGGGCACACCAGTGTTCGCAAATATGCGCCCTTATCAGGCCGATATCGCGTCAGGATACCTTCTGACACTTGATCCCAATGTGGCCGATCCCGCGGCCGACACGCTTCCCCGGCACACCACCTATGACTTTTCGGTACTCGACGCCCCCCCAGCGCCCGATGTGGCCCAAAGCCCATTGGTGGAGTTGCCTTATGTGGTCTTTGATACCGAAACCACTGGCCTATCGGTCCTGAACGGCGATCGCATCGTGCAAATCGCAGCAGTACGCGTTCTAAACGGACGGATCTTAGAGACCGAAACCTTTAATTCTCTGGTTAACCCGGACCGCCCCATCCCTGCGACAGCCACGCGCATTC
Organism: Pseudoruegeria sp.; assembly: GCA_039972875.1. GTDB lineage: Bacteria > Pseudomonadota > Alphaproteobacteria > Rhodobacterales > Rhodobacteraceae > Pseudoruegeria. The sequence goes on along the minus strand of JBDWMA010000019.1, from coordinate 9,381 downwards.
ACCATATCACCGATGCAGATGTGAAAAATGCTCCACCTCTGTCAGATGCAGGAAAATGCTTTTACAACTTTTGTAAGGGGGCCGTTCTTGTGGCGCATAATGCCCCGTTTGACATTGGAATGCTCCGCCGAGATCGTGATGAAATCGGAGCCTATTTCGACCATCCAGTTTTAGACACCGTTTTGCTTTCTGCGGTGGTTTTTGGTCAATCGGCAGAACACACATTGGATGCAATTGCCGACCGGCTTGGCGTCGTGATTCCCATAGAATTGCGCCACACGGCCCACGGAGATGCCATCGCCACCGCTGAAGTGTTTCTAAAGCTACTGTCCATGATGAAGGCTCAAGGCATACATACCTTTGCCCAAGCCAAGCAAAAGACCAGCGAACACCGTCGTTTGTTAGGGGAGCCGGGCTCCTAATCGCCCAACCCTGTTTCTTATTAGCGAAAACAACAGGTCCCTGCCTTCAATTATTCTGCGGCAACGACAGGGGTGCCGACCGGCTCAACTTTTACCGCTGAGAACTTAAACTCAGGAATTTTGCCATAAGGGTCAATCGCAGGGTTGGTCAAAATATTGGCTGCGGCTTCAACATAGGCAAAGGGAAGGAACACCATATCCTCAGCTATTGCGCGATCTGCACGGGCCATGATCTCTATGCTGCCACGTCGCGTAGACAGACGGATCATCTCGCCCGCCTCGACCCCCATTTTACGCAGTGTTTTCGGGTGCAATGAACAATTGGCCTCAGGCTCTACAGCATCCAAAACAGCAGAACGACGGGTCATCGACCCTGTGTGCCAATGCTCCAACTGTCGACCTGTGGTCAGAATCATTGGATAATCCAAATCTGGTGCTTCGTCCGGCGCAATCACGGATGCTGGTGTAAACCGCGCCCGACCATCCGCCCGTGGGAAACCATCGCCAAACACAATGGCCTGCCCTGGGTCCGTCGCGGATAACGACGGATAGGTTACAGCGCCTTCGCTTTCGAGGCGGTCCCACGTGATATTATTCAGCGAGTTCATATTCAGCTTCATCTCGGCAAAAACCTCTGACGGATGGGTGTAGTCCCACGCCAAACCCAAACGCTTAGCGAGTTCAACTTCGATCCACCAATCCTCTTTTGCCTCTCCCGGAGGGGAGACAGCCGGTCGACCCATCTGTACCTGGCGGTTGGTGTTGGTAACGGTACCGGACTTTTCGGCAAAAGCTGATGCTGGCAAAATCACATCAGCGTAATTCGCGGTTTCAGTGATAAAGATATCCTGCACGACCAAATGTTCGAGTTTCGCCAAAGCATCCCGTGCATGGTTGACATCAGGATCCGACATTGCAGGGTTTTCACCCAGAATATACATGCCACGTGTGTTGCCTGCGTGAACGTCGTCCATAATTTCGGTGACGGTCAGGCCGTTTTCGTTACTGAAATCACCAGATTGCCACACATCGGTAAAAGCCGACCGCACACCATCATCAGTCACGGTCTGATAGTCCGGCAAGAACATCGGCACCAAACCGGCATCAGAGGCACCTTGCACATTGTTTTGACCGCGCAACGGGTGCAGACCTGCGCCCGGACGCCCAACCTGCCCTGTCATCAAGGCAAGTGAAATCAAACAGCGGGAATTATCGGTGCCGTGAATGTGCTGACTGACGCCCATGCCCCAGAAAATCATACCTGCATTGGCTCCCGCAAAGGTGCGAGCGACGGCGCGTAATTCCTCGGCTGGGATGCCACAAATATCCTGCATTTTTTCAGGAGAGAAATCTTTCAAATGCGCTTTCTCAGCCTCCCAGTTTTCGGTGTAGGCTTCGATATATTGTTGATCGTAGAGGTCTTCTTCGACGATCACATGCATAATCGCATTCAGCATGGACACATCAGCCCCCGGACGGAACTGCAACATATGGGTCGCGAACCGCCGCAACCCGACGCCGCGTGGGTCCATAACAATCAATTTGCCGCCACGTTTGGTAAACTGCTTAAAATACGTTGCTGCAACGGGGTGATTTTCAACCGGGTTACAGCCAATCACAATTGCAACATCCGCGTTTTCAATTTCATTAAACGTGGCCGTCACCGCGCCAGAGCCAACATTTTCGATCAAGGCTGACACCGAGGATGCGTGGCACAACCGCGTACAATGGTCGACGTTGTTGTGACCAAAACCCTGCCGGATCAGTTTTTGGAATAGATAGGCCTCTTCGTTGGTGCATTTCGCAGACCCGAACCCAGCAACGGATTTACCACCACGTTCCTGACGCAGCCTTGCCAATCCACCCGCTGCCACATCCAAAGCTTCATCCCATGTGGCTTCGCGAAAATGGGTCAAAGGATTGCCCGGATCGACATTCAGTCCCTTAGGCGGTGCATCTTCGCGTCGGATCAATGGTTTTGTCAGACGGTGATTGTGGTGGATATAGTCAAACCCGAACCGGCCTTTGACGCAAAGACGGCCCTCATTTGCGGGCCCGTTGATGCCTTCAACAAACTTAACCTTGTTATCTTTGACCTTAAGCGAAACCTGACAGCCAACACCACAAAACGGGCAAACACTTGAGATTTCTCTATCGTAATCCGCGCTGTCGCCTATTTGATTTTCGTCGACAACCGTTTTGGGCATCAAAGCTCCCGTTGGGCAGGCTTGCACACATTCCCCGCAGGCCACGCAGGACGATGCCCCCATCGGGTCTTCCATGTCGAACACTGGATACGCATCATGCCCGCGCCCTGCCATGCCAATCACATCATTGACTTGAACCTCGCGGCACGCCCGCACACAGAGGCCACACTGAATGCAAGCGTCCAGATTGACGCTCATCGCAACATGGCTGTCATCCAACAACGGAATACGCTCAGCTTCGAGTGTCGGAAGCCGGCTTTCAGTGACCCCTTGCGCCTCTGCCATGTTCCAAAGATGCGAAGATTTATCATGCGCCACATTATGCTCTGGCTGATCGGCCAAAAGCATTTCCATCACCATCTTACGCGCAGTATCGGCACGAGTAGAATCCGTTGTGACCACCATGCCGTCCGTAGGCGTGCGAATACAGGAGGCCGCCAACGTGCGCTCCCCATCAATTTCCACCATACAGGCACGACAATTGCCATCTGACCGATAACCCGGAGCATCCTTGTGACACAAATGAGGAATGCGTGTGCCTTCGCGCTTGGCGACTTCCCAGATGGTTTCCTTTGCCGTGGCCTCTACTGGCTGACCATCAAGCATAAAGCGGATCGTATCGGACATGAATATTCTCCCTCGTTGCAGGCAGGTTAGATCATTTTTCCGGCTGCTCCTAAGCCCAACAGCGACAGACAGAACTACTTTTGCGCCACTCGGTTTCCGATACGGGGCACACGACGCCGATAGGAGGTCAAATTTCCGGCTTTCCCCGTCCTTCACGGATCGCTAACACTACACAGAAAGTTATAAGGAGACAGGCAATGGCAGAGCTAATTCTGGTACGGCACGGGCAAGCCAACAGCACAGCGCAAGACGCAGAAAGCTATGACAACCTGTCAGATCTGGGCCATCAGCAAACAACATGGCTTGGGCACCATTTCCACACAACCAACCCGCATTTTGATCGGGTGATCTGTGGCACTCTGCGGCGCCAAAACCAAAGCGCGGCGGCGATGGGCCATTCTACACCCACGATCGACGCACGCTTGAATGAATTTGACTATTTCGGATTGTCGCAAGCTCTTCAGGACGAACACGAATTACCCATGCCGCAAGACGGGGCTGGGTTCGCCGCTCATGTTCCTGTCCTCTTGAAACATTGGGAGAACGGCGACATCAGCACCGCAAAAGAGAGCTTTCAAGACTTTGAAAACCGTGTTCTGGAAGCCTTAACAGAGGCCGCAGCCCCGGGCGGGCGGGTCTTGATGGTGACTTCTGGTGGCGTTATTTCGATGACTCTACGATACCTGTTGGGCCTAGATTTAGCCGGAACTGCGAAAATCATGCTGCAGACTATGAACAGTTCTTATCATCAGATCGAAAAAATCCACGGCCAGCTGATTTTGTCCAAATTTAACGCGACACCGCATCTGGATACGCCTGATCGCGCCCATGCGCGCACCTTTGTTTAAGGAGACGTCACAGTGAAATTGTTTTATGCGCCCAACACCATTGCCGTGGCGTCGGTCATTGCTCTAAATGAAACCGGACTGCCCCATGAGCTGATCAAAGTGAACTTTGCCTCGGCGGAACAGACAAAGGCAAATTACCACCGGATTAATCCAAAAGGTCGCGTCCCAGCACTGGTCAGCGATGACGGCATTCTCACTGAAACCAGCGCTATTCTCGAATATATCGCAGCCTTAAAACCAGACCTAGAATTGATGCCAACCGATCCTTGGCAAGCTGCCCAAGTCAGGTCGGTCATGGCTTATCTTGCCTCAACCATGCATGTAGCCCACGCCCACAAAATGCGCGGCACCCGTTGGGCGAAAGAGCAATCCAGTTTTGACGACATGCGCAGCATGGTGCCTGCGACCATGTCTTTATGCTGCCAATACCTCGAGGAAAACGTGTTTGAACAAGGCCCTTTCGTTATGGGTGCACATCTGACCCTTGCCGACCCCTGGCTTTATGCCATTTCCCTTTGGCTTGAGGGAGACGGTGTTACCGTGTCCGACTACCCACGATTAAGTGCCTTTTTGGATGGTTTCTCTCAGCGGAGATCCGTCCTAAAAGCCAAAGAAAACGGAGCAATATTATGACCCACCTCTGGATCCGAGCGGAACAGCGCAACAATGAAGACCGCGTCGGCATTACCGCTGCCGGAACAAAAAGCCTTTTGGCTAAGGGCTTTCGTGTAACAATCGAGAAAAGCTCTGTTCGGGCCCTCCCTCTACAGCCGTACATTGACGCGGGATGCGAAATCGCCCCAGAAAACAGCTGGCCCGACGCACCACGAGACGCAATCATTTTTGGCTTGAAAGAATTGCCAGAAGACGACTCCCCCTTACCGCATCGCCACATTATGTTCGGACACGCTTTCAAAGGGCAGCATTCTGGAAAAGCCTTATTGCAACGATTTAAAGCTGGTGGCGGAACGCTTTATGACTTGGAGTATCTTGTAGACGAAACGGGTCGACGTGTGGCCGCCTTTGGCTATTGGGCAGGATACGCTGGTGCCGCTATCACTCTCAAATGCTGGGCGGCGCAGCAACGAGGCCAAATCTGCGGTCCCATTAGCGCCTACGCCAACAAAGATGATCTATTGACAGATTTGTCCGCCGAACTCCAATCTGTCGCAAGTGATATTCCCACTGCCATCGTTATTGGCGCGTTGGGACGGGTTGGAACAGGGGCTGCTGACTTGATGTCCGCGATGGGCATGACTGTTACAAAATGGGATCTAGCGGAAACCGCGTCCGGAGGTCCATTCCCGGACATACTTCGGCACGATTTGTTCATTAATTGCATTTTAGCCCGTCCCGGCACTCCGGTGTTTGTACCAGATGAGGCACGTTTGCAGGCACGTAAACTCACCGCTATCGGAGATGTCGCGTGTGATCCGGATAGTGATTACAACCCTATACCCGTCTATGATCAAGCAACCAGCTGGTCCGCTCCAGCCGTGCGGGTACATGAAAACCCGCCGCTAGACGTGATGGCCATCGACAATCTGCCTTCGCTTTTACCTGCTGAATCCTCTGACGATTATGCACAACAACTTTTGCCGACATTGGCGACTCTGGATGCATTAAACGAAGGTGTCTGGGCCCGTGCCCACACCGTATTTGCAACGCATATTAAAGACCTTTGAAAGGGATAAAACGATGACAATCCATTGGTGTGGAACCGGGCTTTCGGCGGTTCCAGGGCTCCGTCGCCTTTTAGAGAATGGCCAGAACATTGTGGTCTGGAATCGGACCATCTCCAAAGCACAGGAGGCCGTCGGGGATCTGACCAAAGACATTCGCAGCTTTTCCATCGACGCGCTTTCTCAAACACTTAGCGCCGGCGACGTTGTTGTTTCAATGCTGCCCGGGGACATGCATGTACCTCTTGCCAAACTGTGCTTGTCCAAGGATGCCCACTTCGTGTCATCCTCTTACATTGCCCCTGAGATGCGGAACTTAGACGCAGAAGCGCGCAAAAAAAACCTGTGTCTGGTGAATGAAGTTGGCCTTGATCCGGGAATCGATCACTTGATGGCGCACTGGTTGGTTGCGGATTATGTGGCAGACCCCGCATTTGATGTGAAAAATGAACTCTCGTTCATATCGTATTGTGGTGGGATCCCTAAAACACCCAATCCCTTCAAGTATAAATTCAGCTGGTCTCCGTTGGGTGTCCTTAAGGCGCTGCGATCTCCATCGCGGTCCATCAAAAACGGTGAAACAATCGATGTGGCACGTCCATGGGACGCCATCAGCAGTTATGTCGCGCCTTTGGATCAGGATGAAAGCTTTGAAGTTTATCCGAACCGGGACTCTCTGCCCTTTTTAGAGGATTACAATTTCAAGCCCAATTGGAATGTACAAACGTTCGTCCGGGGAACGCTCCGTCTGAATGGCTGGTCAAAAGCCTGGGCCGATGTGTTTTCCGAAATCGAAACGCTCTCCGGTCCCGAAGGAGATGCTCGCCTCAAAGAGATGTCAGACGGTTTTTGGGCCAATAATGCTTACGAAGACGAAGAGCCAGACCGGGTTGTCCTTTGCGTCAGCCTAAAGGCCGAGCAGAACGGCAAAACCGTCTACCACAAGACCTATGTGATGGATGCGTGGGGTGATGCACGTGGCAGCGCTATGGCAAGGCTGGTTTCCTTGCCGGTGTCATTGGCCGTCGAAGCGGTCTTAAATAAAACCGTGGACACCGGTGTCTCTGCGGCCCCAGCGGCACAGCCTCTGCTGGACAACTGGCTTGGGGCGATCGGCGATGTCTCTCAATATATGAATGTGGTGGATCACAACGCATAATAAGATACGCGCGATCTTATTCGATCGCGCGTGCTTCGCTTACCAGCATAACAGGAATACCGCCTCGTACGGGAAAAGCCAGATGCGCGGCTTTGGAAATCAGCTCCTGAGATTGCGCATCCCACGCCAATGGAGTCTGAGTCACAGGGCAAACCAAAGCCTCTAACATACGGGCATCAAATCCACTGTTATCCTTCATTGCATTATTTCCTCATCTGTTCCGCCACGAAGGGCGAACTCTATCAATGTTGTCAAAGTTTCACGGCGCGTTTGCAGCGAAGGTGCCTCGAGAAGCGCTTGTTTGTCCTCAGGTTCAAACGGGCACAGCATCGAAAGTGAGTTGATCAACAACTCTTCCTCTGCATCTTTTAGTGCATCCCAATCCGTACTCAGATCTTGTGCCCTGAAATAACGTTCCAGGAGAGATAAAAAAGGGTCACGGTCAAACGCTTCGTCCGCTTCAACCCCCTTAAGGTCCCGATCAAAGCTTCCCCAAGTGACGTCTGCCTTAATGTAGGGCGCAAATCCGGCCACCTCTTGCGAGATACGAAACCGGGACACGCCGCTTAGCGTAATCATATACCGCCCATCGTCGGTTTCCGAAAAGGCCGTCACGCGCCCTGCGCAGCCAATAACATGTAAGCGTTTTTCACCGCCGCCTGGGACTTCCATCGGTTGCACCATGCCAATTAACCGATGAGACGTTTTTAATGTATCATCCAGCATCGCCAAAAAGCGGGGTTCAAAAATATGCAAAGGCAATTTGGCCCGGGGCAGCAAAAGCGCCCCGGGCAATGGAAACAGAGGAAGGGTGTCCGGCAGGTCTGTGGCAGGGAACATAGTTAAGATGATAGACCTAAAACGGATTTAGGCAAAGATCATTGACGAAAGTTTGCGCCGACCGTTCAAAGCAATAGGATCTTGGGGCTGCAATGCCTCAAAAATCGTAAACAACTGCGCCTTTGCGGCCCCATCGTTCCAATCGCGATCCATACCGAACAGAACCAGCAGTGCGTTGACCGCTTCTTCGACCTCTCCTGCGCCATGCAGGGCAGTGGCCAAGTCAAATCGAGCCTGAAGATCAGCCGGGTCGGCCTCAACAGCGGCACGGAGTTCGGCCACAGGGCCAGCATCCGCCGCCTGTTTGGCAAGTTCAATCTGCGCGCGCGCGGCCTCAGCCTCAGGGGTATCAGCCAATTCTGGGCGAACTGTTTCCAAAAGACTTTCGACAATGTCCAACTGATCCTGCGCCATGTGGGCGCGGAGCAATCCGCCAAAAGCGGCAGCGCTTGTCGGATCTTCCTCGAGGATCGCGGCAAAAGTTTGCGCCGCATCATCGGCCTCTCCGGCCTCAAGCATCTCTTCGGCGGCGGCAATGGCTTCTTCTAAACCGCCGTCACCTTCATTGAGGGCCGCAACCCGTTTAACGAACTCTTCGATTTCTGAGGGCGGCACGGCACCTTGGAAGCCATCCACAGGTTGCCCCTGATAAAAGGCATAGACCGTCGGAACGGACTGAATACGAAGCTGGCCGGCGATGCCTTGGTTCTGGTCGACGTCAACTTTGACCATCTTGACCTTACCGCCAGCCGCCGCGACGGCGGCCTCAAGCGCAGGCCCGAGTGTTTTACAAGGGCCGCACCACGGCGCCCAGAAATCAACAATAACCGGTGTTGTTTGGCTCTCTTCGACCACATCCGCCATGAATGTGGCTTCGGTGGTGTCTTTGATCAGATCAGCGGCGGGGGCCGCGGGCGCATTGCCAAATTCCAACATGGGCCTCTCCTGTGTCTATAAAGGTGTTGAAAGACTAGATGGCCCAATGGCGGGCGCGGTGCAAGGGTGTGACCCAAAAATAAGAAAGGCGGCAGGACCCCAAGTGCCTGCCGCCTGATACGGTCGCTCACGACCGGCGGGCATTTGATAAAACACCCGCGTTCCTGAAAGTTCTTCGCGAAAGCTTATTTCTGTGCGAGGAACGAGATTTTTTCGTCGTCGTGTTCACGTACAGCTTCGTTGAGCTGCAGCAATTCGCTTACGGTGTAATCAGAGGCGTTCACGCCTTCGATTGCAGCAAACATCTGGTGACCTGCGTTCGGTACAGAAGATGTGGACACGATGCCGTTGTCGGTAAATGTACCGGCTTGGCTTAGGACAAAGCGTACTTCTTCGTCGTTGTTGTCACGCTGCGCTACGATCAGGCGTTCCAGCTGAGCGATGCTAAAGTCTGCAGCATCGACACCGGCCAAATTGGCAAGCTGGATTTTACCGCCGGTGATATTGCTGTTGTTCAGTGTGTTTTTACCGAAGTCTGCGCCTTGGCTTAGGATGAAGCGAACTTTTTCGTCATCATTGTCACGTTGGGCTTTGATCAAGACGTCCAATTGGCCCGCATCAAAGATGCCTGGTGTGACGCCAGCGATGGCTGAGGCTTGT